>NZ_JAAMNH020000001.1:145000-1475644 GCF_011065935.2 Clostridium estertheticum
CCAAGTCTGAATAGGGCGTATAGTTGCATGTCGTAGACCCGAAACCGGGTGACCTATCCATGGCCAGGATGAAGCGGAAGTAAAATTCCGTGGAGGTCCGAACCACGTTGGTGTTGAAAAACCATGGGATGAGCTGTGGATAGCGGAGAAATTCCAATCGAACTCGGAGATAGCTGGTTCTCCTCGAAATAGCTTTAGGGCTAGCGTCGATTAATTGAGTAATGGAGGTAGAGCACTGAATGAGCTAGGGGCTGACAACAGTTACTGAACTCTATCAAACTCCGAATGCCATATACTTTTATTTCGGCAGTCAGACTGCGAATGATAAGATCCGTAGTCAAAAGGGAAACAGCCCAGACCATCAGCTAAGGTCCCAAAGTGTAAGTTAAGTGGAAAAGGATGTGGGATTTCTAAGACAACTAGGATGTTGGCTCAGAAGCAGCCACTCATTCAAAGAGTGCGTAATAGCTCACTAGTCAAGAGATCCTGCGCCGAAGATGTCCGGGGCTAAAACTTACCACCGAAGCTATGGGTGTACACTATGTGTACGCGGTAGAGGAGCTTTCTGTACTGGCTGAAGTCATACCGTAAGGAGTGGTGGACGGTACAGAAGTGAGAATGTTGGCATAAGTAGCGAGAGTTAAGTGAGAATCTTAACGGTCGAAAACCTAAGGTTTCCTGAGGAAGGCTCGTCCTCTCAGGGTTAGTCGGGACCTAAGCCGAGGCCGAAAGGCGTAGGTGATGGACAATCGGTTGATATTCCGATACCACCAATGGACGTTATTAGAAATGGGATGACGCAGGAGGATAAGATGTGCACACTATTGGATGTGTGTCTAAGCATTTAGGCGGAGCAAGCAGGCAAATCCGTTTGCTCTTAACGCTGAGATGTGATGGGGAAGGGAATTTATTCCTGAAGTATCTGATTCCACGCTGCCAAGAAAAGTCTCTATCGAGGATATTGGTGCCCGTACCGCAAACCGACACAGGTAGGTGAGGAGAGAATCCTAAGACCATCGGAAGAATTGCTGTTAAGGAACTCGGCAAATTGACCCCGTAACTTCGGGAGAAGGGGTGCCTACGAAAGTAGGTCGCAGAGAATAGGCCCAAGCAACTGTTTAGCAAAAACACAGGTCTCTGCTAAAGCGAAAGCTGATGTATAGGGGCTGACGCCTGCCCGGTGCTGGAAGGTTAAGGGGATTACTTAGCGCAAGCGAAGGTATGAACTTAAGCCCCAGTAAACGGCGGCCGTAACTATAACGGTCCTAAGGTAGCGAAATTCCTTGTCGGGTAAGTTCCGACCCGCACGAATGGCGTAATGATTTGGGCACTGTCTCAACAGCACATCCGGCGAAATTGTAGTGCCAGTGAAGATGCTGGCTACCCGCGATTGGACGGAAAGACCCCGTAGAGCTTTACTGTAGCTTAGCATTGAATTTCGGTATTGTCTGTACAGGATAGGTGGGAGACTGAGAAACATGGGCGTCAGCCTGTGTGGAGTCATCCTTGGGATACCACCCTGACAGTACTGAGGTTCTAACTGGAGGCCATGAATCTGGTCACAGGACATTGTTAGGTGGGCAGTTTGACTGGGGCGGTCGCCTCCAAAAAAGTAACGGAGGCGCTCAAAGGTTCCCTCAGCGCGGTTGGAAATCGCGCGAAGAGTGCAAAGGCAGAAGGGAGCCTGACTGCGACACCTACAAGTGGAGCAGGGACGAAAGTCGGACTTAGTGATCCGGTGGTACCTCGTGGGAGGGCCATCGCTCAACGGATAAAAGCTACCTCGGGGATAACAGGCTGATCTCCCCCAAGAGTCCACATCGACGGGGAGGTTTGGCACCTCGATGTCGGCTCGTCGCATCCTGGGGCTGAAGTAGGTCCCAAGGGTTGGGCTGTTCGCCCATTAAAGCGGCACGCGAGCTGGGTTCAGAACGTCGTGAGACAGTTCGGTCCCTATCCGTCGCGGGCGTAGGAAATTTGAAGGGAGCTGTCCTTAGTACGAGAGGACCGGGATGGACAAACCTCTGGTGCACCAGTTGTCACGCCAGTGGCATCGCTGGGTAGCTATGTTTGGAAGGGATAAACGCTGAAAGCATCTAAGCGTGAAGCCCACCCTGAGATGAGATTTCCCATAACTCGTGCGTAAGCACGGTGTTAGTAAGACTCCTGGAAGAACACCAGGTTGATAGGTTAGAGGTGTAAGCATGGTAACATGTTCAGCTGACTAATACTAATAAGTCGAGGGCTTGACCTTAATATATATATGAAGCGAAAATTTCACTGTGCAATTTTGAGAGAATATAATTTTCTCAATCTGGTGATTATGGCATGAAGGTAACACCCGTTCCCATACCGAACACGAAGGTTAAGCTTCAATGCGCTAATGGTACTGCAGGGGCAACCTTGTGGGAGAGTAGGTCGTCGCCAGGTAAAAATGGATCTTTAGCTCAGCTGGTTAGAGCTACCGGCTCATAACCGGTCGGTCCGGGGTTCGAGTCCCTGAAGGTCCACCAAAAAAAACAGTTCTATTGAACTGTTTTTTTATTTTCAACAATTATTAATTTTAAAAAAAATTTTTTTATTAACATAAATCACGCGGATATGTGTGGATAATGTTGATACATTTTGTATAAAAGATAAGTATATATACTTACGAAAGCAAAACTGTACAGTTATGTTTAATATAAATGATTTATATTTACTCACATATATTAAAGAAGGATTGGCATAAATATTTATGCCAATCCTTTTGGTGTTTAAAAGAGATGTATTTTAAACAAGATTTAATTATTAAAATATATGGACACTCATTCAGGCGTGTCAGTATAGTTAATTCTTAGTATTTTTGAGTAATATGGAGCATACAAACACTAATGTTATTATATAAATGTTAGTTAAAATACAAAACTATATTCTTATGATAAGATATTCCTTGTCGTTGCGAATGAGTAACGATAAAAACAAATTGGTCTTTGAAAATTAAACAGAGAAATAGGTAAAATAGCGAAATAATATTTCGCTTGACCAGTTAATTACTTTAGATAAAAAAGTAATTTTAGTCGTAAGACTAAAAAGTATGTAATGAGCTTGCTAACCAGCTTAACAGTTGGCGCAGATTATTCATTTCAAATAAAAAGTGTAAACTTTTAAATTGAGAGTTTGATCCTGGCTCAGGACGAACGCTGGCGGCGTGCCTAACACATGCAAGTCGAGCGATGAAACCCTTCGGGGTGGATTAGC
Organism: Clostridium estertheticum; assembly: GCF_011065935.2. Taxonomy (NCBI): domain Bacteria; kingdom Bacillati; phylum Bacillota; class Clostridia; order Eubacteriales; family Clostridiaceae; genus Clostridium; species Clostridium estertheticum. Next base: position 148,241 of record NZ_JAAMNH020000001.1, read on the forward strand.
GGCGGACGGGTGAGTAACACGTGGGTAACCTGCCTCAAAGAGGGGAATAGCCTCCCGAAAGGGAGATTAATACCGCATAATATGTTTTGATCGCATGATTGAGACATCAAAGGATTCTCTTTAGAGTTTCCACTTTGAGATGGACCCGCGGCGCATTAGCTAGTTGGTGAGGTAACGGCCCACCAAGGCAACGATGCGTAGCCGACCTGAGAGGGTGATCGGCCACATTGGAACTGAGACACGGTCCAGACTCCTACGGGAGGCAGCAGTGGGGAATATTGCGCAATGGGGGAAACCCTGACGCAGCAACGCCGCGTGAATGATGAAGGCCTTCGGGTTGTAAAGTTCTGTCTTCTGGGACGATAATGACGGTACCAGAGGAGGAAGCCACGGCTAACTACGTGCCAGCAGCCGCGGTAATACGTAGGTGGCAAGCGTTGTCCGGATTTACTGGGCGTAAAGGATGCGTAGGCGGACATTTAAGTCAGATGTGAAATACCCGAGCTTAACTTGGGTGCTGCATTTGAAACTGGGTGTCTAGAGTGCAGGAGAGGTAAGTGGAATTCCTAGTGTAGCGGTGAAATGCGTAGAGATTAGGAAGAACACCAGTGGCGAAGGCGACTTACTGGACTGTAACTGACGCTGAGGCATGAAAGCGTGGGGAGCAAACAGGATTAGATACCCTGGTAGTCCACGCCGTAAACGATGAATACTAGGTGTCGGGGGTCGAACCTCGGTGCCGCAGTTAACACAATAAGTATTCCGCCTGGGGAGTACGATCGCAAGATTAAAACTCAAAGGAATTGACGGGGGCCCGCACAAGCAGCGGAGCATGTGGTTTAATTCGAAGCAACGCGAAGAACCTTACCTAGACTTGACATCCCCTGCATAACCCAGAGATGGGCGAAGTCCTTCGGGACAGGGTGACAGGTGGTGCATGGTTGTCGTCAGCTCGTGTCGTGAGATGTTGGGTTAAGTCCCGCAACGAGCGCAACCCTTATCATTAGTTGCTACCATTAAGTTGAGCACTCTAGTGAGACTGCCCGGGTTAACCGGGAGGAAGGTGGGGATGACGTCAAATCATCATGCCCCTTATGTCTAGGGCTACACACGTGCTACAATGGTGAGTACAAAGAGATGCAAGACCGCAAGGTGGAGCCAAACTCAAAAACTCATCCCAGTTCGGATTGTAGGCTGCAACTCGCCTACATGAAGCCGGAGTTGCTAGTAATCGCGAATCAGCATGTCGCGGTGAATACGTTCCCGGGCCTTGTACACACCGCCCGTCACACCATGAGAGTTGGTAACACCCGAAGTCCGTGAGGTAACCGTAAGGAGCCAGCGGCCGAAGGTGGGATTGATGATTGGGGTGAAGTCGTAACAAGGTAGCCGTAGGAGAACCTGCGGCTGGATCACCTCCTTTCTAGGGAGTAGATGCAAAGACTTCGGTCAATGCAAAACATCTACTGTAATTACTCGTAACCTATTCTCTGTTTAATTTTGAGAGACTAATTTTAGTTACTCTTTAGAGTTAAATTAATTCTTCCGAGTTAACTAATAAATAGTTTTTCTAAAGTGAAATTCCAAAAATGGGGGTATAGCTCAGCTGGGAGAGCACCTGCCTTGCACGCAGGGGGTCAAGGGTTCGATTCCCTTTACCTCCACCATTAATGGGTCTATAGCTCAGCTGGTTAGAGCGCTGCTCTGATAAGGCAGAAGTCGATGGTTCGAGTCCATTTAGACCCACCATTTTTTATGTTCTTTGAAAATTGCACAGTGAAATTAAAGTTGTTTTAATAAGTTTAAAACTACGTAAGTAGTTATGAATGAATTTAATACAATTTCGCAAAATCAATCAAACCGTCTATTTAAATAGGCGAAGTTGTCTATGCAAATAGACAAAGATAAAGGTTAAGCTACAAAGGGCGCATGGCGAATGCCTTGGCACTAGGAGCCGAAGAAGGACGCGTTAAGCTGCGATAAGCTTTGGGTAGGCGCAAATAGCCTGTGATCCAAAGATTTCCGAATGGGGGAACCCACATAGTAACAACTATGTACTGCATACTGAATAAATAGGTATGCAGAGGTAGACCCGGGGAACTGAAACATCTAAGTACCCGGAGGAAGAGAAAGAAACATCGATTTCCTAAGTAGCGGCGAGCGAAAGGGAAAGAGCCCAAACCTAGGTCTTTGACCTAGGGGTTGAGGATAGATCATAAATACTGCAATTCCTTAATTGAAGATAGCTGGAAAGCTGCTCCGCAGAAGGTAATAGGCCTGTAAATGAAAAGGAAAAACAGTCAGATCTAATCCAGAGTACCACGAGACACGTGAAACCTTGTGGGAAGCAGGGAGGACCACCTCCCAAGGCTAAATACTACCTAGTGACCGATAGTGAAGAAGTACCGTGAGGGAAAGGTGAAAAGAACCCCGGAAGGGGAGTGAAATAGAACCTGAAACCGTGTGCCTACAACCGGTCGGAGCACTTTATATGTGTGACGGCGTGCTTTTTGTAGAACGAGCCAACGAGTTACGATATGTAGCGAGGTTAAGTACTTAAGGTACGGAGCCGAAGGGAAACCAAGTCTGAATAGGGCGTATAGTTGCATGTCGTAGACCCGAAACCGGGTGACCTATCCATGGCCAGGATGAAGCGGAAGTAAAATTCCGTGGAGGTCCGAACCACGTTGGTGTTGAAAAACCATGGGATGAGCTGTGGATAGCGGAGAAATTCCAATCGAACTCGGAGATAGCTGGTTCTCCTCGAAATAGCTTTAGGGCTAGCGTCGATTAATTGAGTAATGGAGGTAGAGCACTGAATGAGCTAGGGGCTGACAACAGTTACTGAACTCTATCAAACTCCGAATGCCATATACTTTTATTTCGGCAGTCAGACTGCGAATGATAAGATCCGTAGTCAAAAGGGAAACAGCCCAGACCATCAGCTAAGGTCCCAAAGTGTAAGTTAAGTGGAAAAGGATGTGGGATTTCTAAGACAACTAGGATGTTGGCTCAGAAGCAGCCACTCATTCAAAGAGTGCGTAATAGCTCACTAGTCAAGAGATCCTGCGCCGAAGATGTCCGGGGCTAAAACTTACCACCGAAGCTATGGGTGTACACTATGTGTACGCGGTAGAGGAGCTTTCTGTACTGGCTGAAGTCATACCGTAAGGAGTGGTGGACGGTACAGAAGTGAGAATGTTGGCATAAGTAGCGAGAGTTAAGTGAGAATCTTAACGGTCGAAAACCTAAGGTTTCCTGAGGAAGGCTCGTCCTCTCAGGGTTAGTCGGGACCTAAGCCGAGGCCGAAAGGCGTAGGTGATGGACAATCGGTTGATATTCCGATACCACCAATGGACGTTATTAGAAATGGGATGACGCAGGAGGATAAGATGTGCACACTATTGGATGTGTGTCTAAGCATTTAGGCGGAGCAAGCAGGCAAATCCGTTTGCTCTTAACGCTGAGATGTGATGGGGAAGGGAATTTATTCCTGAAGTATCTGATTCCACGCTGCCAAGAAAAGTCTCTATCGAGGATATTGGTGCCCGTACCGCAAACCGACACAGGTAGGTGAGGAGAGAATCCTAAGACCATCGGAAGAATTGCTGTTAAGGAACTCGGCAAATTGACCCCGTAACTTCGGGAGAAGGGGTGCCTACGAAAGTAGGTCGCAGAGAATAGGCCCAAGCAACTGTTTAGCAAAAACACAGGTCTCTGCTAAAGCGAAAGCTGATGTATAGGGGCTGACGCCTGCCCGGTGCTGGAAGGTTAAGGGGATTACTTAGCGCAAGCGAAGGTATGAACTTAAGCCCCAGTAAACGGCGGCCGTAACTATAACGGTCCTAAGGTAGCGAAATTCCTTGTCGGGTAAGTTCCGACCCGCACGAATGGCGTAATGATTTGGGCACTGTCTCAACAGCACATCCGGCGAAATTGTAGTGCCAGTGAAGATGCTGGCTACCCGCGATTGGACGGAAAGACCCCGTAGAGCTTTACTGTAGCTTAGCATTGAATTTCGGTATTGTCTGTACAGGATAGGTGGGAGACTGAGAAACATGGGCGTCAGCCTGTGTGGAGTCATCCTTGGGATACCACCCTGACAGTACTGAGGTTCTAACTGGAGGCCATGAATCTGGTCACAGGACATTGTTAGGTGGGCAGTTTGACTGGGGCGGTCGCCTCCAAAAAAGTAACGGAGGCGCTCAAAGGTTCCCTCAGCGCGGTTGGAAATCGCGCGAAGAGTGCAAAGGCAGAAGGGAGCCTGACTGCGACACCTACAAGTGGAGCAGGGACGAAAGTCGGACTTAGTGATCCGGTGGTACCTCGTGGGAGGGCCATCGCTCAACGGATAAAAGCTACCTCGGGGATAACAGGCTGATCTCCCCCAAGAGTCCACATCGACGGGGAGGTTTGGCACCTCGATGTCGGCTCGTCGCATCCTGGGGCTGAAGTAGGTCCCAAGGGTTGGGCTGTTCGCCCATTAAAGCGGCACGCGAGCTGGGTTCAGAACGTCGTGAGACAGTTCGGTCCCTATCCGTCGCGGGCGTAGGAAATTTGAAGGGAGCTGTCCTTAGTACGAGAGGACCGGGATGGACAAACCTCTGGTGCACCAGTTGTCACGCCAGTGGCATCGCTGGGTAGCTATGTTTGGAAGGGATAAACGCTGAAAGCATCTAAGCGTGAAGCCCACCCTGAGATGAGATTTCCCATAACTCGTGCGCAAGCACGGTGTTAGTAAGACTCCTGGAAGAACACCAGGTTGATAGGTTAGAGGTGTAAGCATGGTAACATGTTCAGCTGACTAATACTAATAAGTCGAGGGCTTGACCTTAATATATATATATGAAGCGAAAAATTTCACTGTGCAATTTTGAGAGAATATAAATTTTCTCAATCTGGTGATTATGGCATGAAGGTAACACCCCTTCCCATACCGAACAGGTCGGTTAAGCTTCAATGCGCTAATGGTACTGCAGGGGCAACCTTGTGGGAGAGTAGGTCATCGCCAGGTAATGTGGCTGGATAGCTCAGTCGGTAGAGCAGAGGACTGAAAATCCTCGTGTCCCTGGTTCGATTCCTGGTCTAGCCACCAGTTTTTGGCGCTATAGCCAAGCGGTAAGGTCAAGGTCTGCAAAACCTTTATTCCCCGGTTCAAATCCGGGTGGCGCCTCCAAAGCACTTTGTAAATATACAAGGTGCTTTTTTTTCGTTCACTATGATTTAATGAATATATTGAAATAAAACTTCAGAAGCCTTATAAAGTGGGTAATCCTACAAAATATTGTAGAACATTAAAATGAAAAATGGATAATTTTATAAGCTGAAATGTATAAGTTTACATTTATGGAGATACACTTATACTAAGTTCATATTCTTTAATAGGTATAAATAAATGATATGACAATAACATTTTATAAAAAGTAGTAATATAGAGATAAACTTAGAAATACATATGTTGATACATATAAACTACTATAAACATGCTATATGCTCATATACTAAGGTTATACACACTATAAGGAACTTAGGACAAGTAGATTAATATATGAAATGCTAGTATAATCACATATGTTGGACACAAAACTATTTATGCCTAACTTTTTAAATTACTTCAGGGGGTCTAAAATTTTATGTATAAAGAAATGGTTCAAAGAAAAAAATTTCCAGCTGTGGTATTATTGTTTATTACACTAATAACGTTTATATGCCTATCAGATTTATTACCTAAGATAAGTATAGGTAGCATAAATTTAAAAACATTTATAACTATGTTTTTTAATACATTAATGCTAGCTCTTTGCTATATTGAGTTTTCAAAATGTAAGATTAAGTATAAATATTCTATTGTGGCAGATCAATTTATTATTCATAAAATAAAAGGTGAAGATGCTAAAATACTAGAGGATATTAAATTAAAGGATATAGAGTTTATTGGTAAATATAGTAATTGCAATGCAGATATTCATGTTAGCAGTAGTAAAAAGTATTTGTGTTCTACATTTAATGGAAATAAGTTTTGTTGTGTATATAAAGCAGGGGATAAATTCAAAAAGTTTTACTTTGAGCCTAGTGATGGTCTTATGAGTAAGATTAGGTCAATAAAAGCTAAACCATTATTTTAAAAAATAAAATTAGAGATTTATATAAGAAGTATAATTAAATTATGATTATACTTCTTTTTTTTATTACAAAGATATTTTCTAACTGTTAATCATATGTTATTTTACTTCAACTGTAATTTCTTTGAGTAAATCTTCTTTTTCAATAATGTCTAGCCCAGTTATGGCAAGAGCTATTGCGGCTTTTATAGTATTATCTTTACTGAAGTCTGTCTGAGTTTCTAGAGCAAATGCTTGCGATGGGCAACTTATTAGGGACTTCTGTGTAATAGCTATTGAGGGGTATATGCATGGAGTAATATGGCTTATAGAGCCTATACCTAATCCATATCTTGCATTTTTACATGGTTCAATATCAATAATGCCGGATTCTTTTAAGTTATGTGTAAATATCCTTGATAGTGATTTATTAGTTAAAAGTTCTTCAGAAGGTAATTCAAATAGGCTAATATCTGCAGTCATATTCATTATTTCAGACATTGATCTAGTAAGATCCAACACAGTTTTTTCTAATACTTTAGCCTCAGTTAGTTTAGTAGCTGTCAAATATAGTTTAGCCTCGGACTTAGAAAATGAGTTAGGACAAGAGGATACATTCTTTATAGAGACAGCATCAATAGATAAACTCTTGTTTAATCCTTTTATTAATTGATTTAAGGCATTAAGTATAAACAAATAGGTATCTAAAGATGAAAAGTTACTAAGCTCTTTATTCTTAGTATTAATATCTTGCCTATACACAATTTTAATTGGAATGGTAGCCATGGAGGTACCACTTTCTGCATTGCTTATATCAGAGTGAGGTGCAATGATAACATCAATATCTTCAAAACATTTTTCTTTTGTTAGTGTCAATTCTGATCCATTGGAGTAACCACCTGGACATCCTAGTAAAATTACACTCCCACCACTTTTAGATATTACCTTTGATAAACCCAGGGCTGCTGCAGTAGAAATACTTGCATTTACGTTATTACCAAAAATATGACCTACATTTTCGGTGGCTGTATACTTGCATATATAACATATCTTAGGATGACCACTCCCGTATTCAGCATAAAAAGAAGTAGGAATATTACAATAGTTTTCTTGTATTTCGAAATTATGATCTTTTAACATATTTATTATATAGGAACAACCCTTATATTCTTTATAACTTGTTTCTGGATTATCATAGAGGTATTTAGATAAATTATGTATATCGTCTTTTATAGTACTTAAATAACTTATAATCTCTTGTTTCATGCAATGAACTCCTCTCAAATTTTCGATATTATAACATAGTTAGTATAACCTAAGGTGCATAAATATATTGATATTAACAAATAAAGTTTTATAAGGTCATATAACAATTTTTAATAGCTTGTTTTGGCTTAAAATGTAGATAAATATATTTCCAATAATTATGTGGACAAAATAAGAAACCGTACTTACTTGAATAAAATATATAATAAGAGGCTATACTTTAGGTAGTTTTAGATACACCTAGGGTGATGATTTAAGAGAGCAAGTTTAAGGGGGAAATTATGAAAAAAGAAAAATGTATTATATGTAGAAAGCCTCTAAATGATGGTATAATAATAAATGGAAGAGGAATTTGTGTGAATTGCGAAGGAAGAATTATAGAAGCAAAGGCTAATACGGATTTCTATGAATATTACAAGAACTGTATAAGAAAGACTTTGGTACAGTTTATACCAAGAGGAGTGACTAAAGATTGTCAAGACTACCACTTGTAGAAGGAGTGTTAAAATATATAAAAGAAAGAAATATTCCATTTGCTATGCCAGGTCATAAAGGTGGGCGTGGATTTTTAAAAACGGTGAAAGGTAAGGAACTTTATAAAAATCTTATAAAAGGCGATATTACTGAGGTTTTCGGACTAGACAATCTTCATTGTCCAGAGGGCATAATAGAGGAATCTCAAAAGTTGTTGAGTGAATACTATGGAAGTATTAAATCTTATTTTCTAGTGAATGGAAGTACTAGTGGGAATCTAGCTATGATTTTCTCATGTTTTAACGAGGGCGACAAAATTATTGTAGAGAGAAATTGTCATCGTTCCATATTTAATGCCATTATCATGAGAAAATTGAAACCAGTATACATTAAGAATAAAATTAATTCTAAATATGATGCTCCTTTTCCCTTAGATAAGGAGCATTTTTTATATTTAATTAATAAAAATAAAGATGCTAAAGGTATTATTGTTACCTACCCTAATTATTATGGTATATGCTTCGATTTACCATATGTCATTGAAGTAGCTAGAAAATATGATATGAAGGTATTGGTAGATGCTGCACATGGTGCTCATTTTGGGGCATCGGTGTTATTACCTGAAAATCCTTTGAAAATAGGAGCAAATATGGTAGTTATGAGTGCACATAAAACACTACCTAGTTTAACACAAACAGCTTTTTTACATGTTGGTGAAGGTATTGATACTAGTAAAGTAGATTTTTATGTAAGTGCTTTTTTAAGTACAAGTCCCTCCTATATGCTTTTATGCTCTATGGATTATGCAAGATTTTATATTGAGGAGTATGGTGAAAATGACTATGAAAAGTTAATTGAACTCTGCCAGTTTTATAAAGAAAAAATTAATAGTCTAGGAAAATTTTATATTTTAGGACCTGAAGACTTACATGAGATGTCAGTAAATCATGATGAGGATATTAATAAGTATACTATGGATTTAACTAGGTATATACTAAATGTACCTAAAGGTTATAGTGGGCATAAATTATTAGAATATTTAAGAGTAAACAAAATTCAAGCTGAGATGAGTGATAGTAGAAACGTAGTTTTAATATTCTCTCCCTTTAATTCGCAGCAAGATTTTAAGTTCTTGTACAAAGCTCTTAAAAACTGTGATATGAATACTTTAAAAGAGGAATATGTAGAGATAATAGATTACGATATTCCAATTCCAATTATGTACCCATATGAAGTAATGGGTATGGAAAAAACTATGGTAGAGTTAAGAAAATCAGCGGGTAAAATAAGTGCTGTAGCAATAGTACCATATCCGCCAGGAATACCTATTGTAATGCCTGGAGAAAGACTAGATGAGCATACTATAGATGTAATAGAATATTACATGCAGTGCAATGTAACAGTGCTAGGAATTAATGAGGGAAAAGTTGAAACAGTAGAGAAATAGATATTATAATTAATATCTATTAATATATACATATTGGTGGAGGGGATTGCATGGAAATTGGTCGTCTAATAGCATTAGAGGGTCCAGATGGTTCAGGAAAAACTACTCAAATAGAATTATTGGAAGGGTATCTAAAACAATCAGGATATGAGGTAGTAAGAACAAGAGAGCCTGGAGGAACAGAAATTAGCGAGAAAATCAGAGAAATAATATTAGATAACGATAATTCTAATATGAGCTATATGTGTGAAGCATTGCTCTATGCCGCGTCTCGTGCACAATTGGTTAATGAGGTTATAAAGCCAGCTTTAAAATCTGGCAAAATGGTCATATGTGATCGCTTTGTTTATTCTTCAATGGTGTATCAAGGAATTGGTAGAGGTCTTGGAATAGAGCGAATAAGAAGCATTAATCAAGCTGCCTTAGATGGACTAGAGGCAGATTTAACTTTTATGATTACCATCCCCTATGAGGAGGGACTAAAGAGGAAAAAAATGCAGGGGACTTTAGATCGATTAGAAAACAGTGGAAATGAGTTTCACAAAAAAGTTTTTGAAGGTTACTTAGATATTTGTAAAAAATATGATAAAATAGAAGTAATCAATGGCAATAGAAATGTAGATGAAATACATAAAGATATAATAAGGGCTATTAAAAAAATAAAATTATAAAAGGATGGGGTTATATGAAATTAGTTATTGCAATAGTACAAGATGATGATGCAAGTGATTTAATTGAGGTAATAACAGATAAAGATTTTAGAGTTACAAAACTCGCCACAACAGGTGGGTTTCTAAAATCAGGAAATACAACATTGCTAATAGGTGTGGAGAAAGAAAAGGTAGATGAAGTTTTGGCTATTATAAAGGATGTATGCAAGTCAAGAAAGCAAATAGTAACATCACCTTCACCTGTAGCAGGATCAACAGGAGTATATATGCCTTTTCCTATTGAAGTTGACGCAGGTGGAGCAAATGTATTTGTAGTTGATGTAGATAAGTATATAAAGGTATAACTATTTATAAGCAAGTATATAAATATAAATATATACTTGCTTATATGTATATGGAGGATTAAAATGAGTTTTGAGAGCATAATAGGTCATGATAATATAAAAAATCAAATAAGTAAATCTATAAATTTAGATAAACTATCGCATGCTCATCTTTTAGTTGGAGAGGATGGAATAGGAAAAAGTAAACTTGCAAGGAACATAGGGCTTAAGATTTTGGGAAAGAATAAAGATATGCAATACGCTGATTTAGTGGAATGGCATATAGAAAAAAATAAAAGTACTATAGGTGTAGGTTCTATAAGAACTTTAATTGAAGAAATTAATAAAAAACCCTATGAAGGGGATAAGAAAGTTATAATTATTTACGAAGCAGATAAAATGACGCCTCAAGCCCAAAATGCGTACTTAAAAACAATTGAAGAGCCACCTGTGAATGTGACTATACTTTTATTATGTGAAAACTTAGAAGTTATATTGGACACAATAAAATCAAGATGTCAAATCCACAAGCTAAAAAGTTTAACTGTAGATGAGATGGAAAAATTTCTAAAAATAAATTATCCGAATTTATCTTTAGAAGAAATAAAGGTTATTGTGGCCTTTAGTGATGGAATACCTGGAAAAGCAGAAAGATTTATTGGAGATAGTAATTTTAAGGATATTAGAAATATTACCTTGGAAATATTACTCCAGCTTAATAAAGTGGGAACTGAAGAGTTAATGAAGTATGAAAAGAAATTGTCCAATCAGAAGGAAAACTTTAAAGAAATATTAACTGCATTTCTTTCGTATATTAGGGACACTATAATATATAAAGAAATTGAAGAAGAAAATATAATTATTAACATAGATAAGTTATTAAGTATAAAAGAATTAGCCAATATATTTTCATTTAACAAATTAAATGGTATTATAAATATAATAAATGATACTAGAGAGAATTTGGATAGGAACGTTAACCCAGGGCTTACGTTCGAAGTAATGCTACTTAAGATGCAGGAGGTTTAACATGGTTACAGTAATAGGAGTAAGATTCAAAAAAGCTGGTAAAATATATTATTTTAGTCCGAATGATATAGATATTCAAAAGGGCAATAAGGTTATTGTTGAAACAGTAAGAGGTATAGAATTTGGAGAATGTGTTATTGGCATAAAGGAAATAAAAGAAGATGCTATAGTGTCTCCTCTCAAATGCGTTATTAGAAAGGCTACAGATGCAGATGCAGAAAAAGATTCAGAAAATAAAAGAAAAGAAAAGGAAGCCTATGAGGTTTGCTTAGATAAGATTCATAAACACGAACTTGATATGAAACTTATAGATGTAGAGTATACTTTTGATAATAATAAAGTTATATTTTACTTTACAGCAGATGGAAGAGTAGATTTTCGAGAACTCGTAAAGGATCTTGCGGCGGTGTTTAGAACAAGAATAGAGCTTAGGCAAATAGGCGTCAGAGATGAAGCAAAAATGATAGGTGGGCTTGGACCATGTGGTAGATCTATGTGTTGTTCTACTTTTTTAGGAGAATTTGCACCAGTGTCTATAAAAATGGCTAAAGAGCAAAACTTATCATTAAACCCTACAAAAATTTCAGGTATTTGTGGGAGACTTATGTGCTGTTTAAATTATGAGCAAGATACTTATGAAAAAATAAGAAAAACACTACCTACTATAGGATCCATAGTTGATACACCTTATGGTAGATCACAAGTTATCGGTAATAGCGTTGTAAAAGAATCTGTGAAAATTAAGATAAAACTTAATGGTAGCGATGAAGAAATAGTGGAGGTTAAAATTGAAGACCTAACATTAATTTCAGGAAGCTATGAAGATGCTGTAATTGTGGAGGACATTAAATTAAAATTAGAATTGGTTGAAAATGAAGAAGATTCATATATAATAAAAGAATTATTTAAAGATAATTAGGGGGATATAGATGAAGTCAGTTATAAAAGTATGCAATATGAATACTTCAAATGATATTAGTAATGTTAATCTAGCAATATCAAATAATCAAGGAGTTATTGCTTGCCAAATAAATGGTGAAAGTAAAGAGATAGAAATAATATATGATGATTATTTTGTTTCATTGGATAACTTAATTGAATCCATTGAAGATGCCGGGTACGCCGTTATATAAAAAATGACCCTTAATTAGAGTTTTATAAATGCCGAGTAAATAGTTTGAACAACTATTTATTTGGTGTTTTTTTATTTTGGTTTTTACAAGGTTAAAGCCTTAAGTATAATCATGACCTGTGAATACACTTTTTTTTATTGGAGATAATAATTTTGAAGGGAGGAGTGAATTATGAAGAAAGTGGCAGTGCAAAATGGATTGACCGCAATTAGTGATTACTTATGCAAAGAAGGATATAAAGTGAGAGAATTTGATAACAGGAAAAAAAATGCAGGTAATTTTTTGGATAAGTATGATGCAGTTGTTGTAACTGGTGAAAATCAAAATTTTATGGGAATAGAGGATACTATTTCGAGCACCCCAATTATTGATGCAACTGGGATGACAGCTGAGGAAGTTGCCAAGCGAATAGAAGCAAAGGAATAGATAATTAAATAGGAGTATAGAGGTTGTTCACTTATACGAGAGGTTGTTAACTTATGTGCAAAGTTGACAGCCTATTTTTATTTGCCTTGTCTGATTTAAATAGATATTAATAATATGATTTTAGAAAATAAAAAAATATTATTATATGTATGAGATTTTTAAATTCTGTCAATAATTAAAATGTAAATAATTTACTAATAAATATGAAAGGGGTTATAAAGATGAGAATGAAAAAAGGAATAATTAGTGTATCTACTATTGTTGTAGTAATCTTAGGAGTATTTTTTGCTTTAAGGTTTATTGGAGGATCCAAAACAGCTACTAATATAAAACCAACAGATGATAGTATAGTGCAAAAAAGTAATGAGGGATTAACAAATGAAAATGAAGGAAGTAATCTTAGCACTAGTGAAACACAGCAGGGAATTGAAAATACTGAGGGACAAAGTACTAATGAAATGGATGTTGCATATATAAATGACAAAACTAATGTTGGCATATATACTGTCAAAAAAGATGATACAGTATTTAGTATAGCAAAAACATATATGCCTAGTCAGGATAAAACTAAAATTGTAGAATTTATTAAAAATAGAAACAGTATAGATGCATCTTACAAAATTTCAGAGGGGCAGAAGATAGTAATTCCTTATGAAAAAACAATAGAAACATCAAAGACTGTGGAAACAGACGTTAATACTAGCGAATACATTATTAAAAAGCAAGATACCTTAACTTCAATTGCTAAAGTTAACATGCCTACTTATGCGGTAAAACAGGCTATAGAAATGATAAAAGAAACAAATAAAATTACAGATGAGAATAATATCAAAGAAGGAACACATATTTATATTCCTAAATAATAGCCAAGATAAGAAGCCTATTTTGAGACAATCAAAATAGGCTTCTTTTTTAGTACAATTAATTAAAATGATTTAAATCTTAAGTATTTTCATTTTACTACTTTCAGCAAAAAGAAAATCACCGTCCAAAGTCAGTAAAAAATCTATATTATTGTACTCCGCAGTAGCTAGGTGAAAAGCGTCATTTACAGATAATAAATTTTCGCACATAAAATTTTTAACTAGAGATATACAACCTTCAGAAATGTTGAGATATTTTATATTTATAATTTTTTCAAGTTCTGATATTATTTCTACAGACTTATTATAATATATACTTAATAAATTTCTTCGCATGGAATTTTTAGAAATATTATCAAAATACCTTTTATATGGAATATGAATAAGTCTGTCTTCTTTCCTTTGCTTTAATATTTTTGTGTCATGGCGGCTAAAGCTATTTGTTATAGCCCTAACGTTGTCAATTGAGTTATAGGGGCTAATATTATTTATTTTAGATTCAATGTCACTAATGAATAATTTGTACAGTATTTGATTTAAAACTTCTGCAGATATGATACTGGTAGTGTAAAATTCGGAGCCGCCTTCAGAAAGTTGCTTTAAGCATGACAGACAATCACTATGTTTAATATCGTCATCATATATTAAGCTAAGCACGAAAGAGGCATCTAATAATACAGAATTTTTGTTGAAAACCATATTCTTAAAAGGATATAATATTAATTCCATTTTAACCTCATTAAAATCAATTATTCTATAATTAATATATATTCAACAATGGTAAGTAATAGTAGTTTTATGAACTATGAATAATGAATTTATTATTTTATAAATAGTATCCCCTTGATTTAACAATAAAATTTGAGGTATACTTCTTTTAATGCTATTTATATAGTTAACATAAATTTCAAAGAGAGGAGATACATAATGGAGTTTTTAAGAAATGATGAAACTTTAGATGATCTTCAACTAAAGGGTATTCAGGTTATACAAAAGAAAGATGCTTTCCGCTTTGGTGTGGATGCAGTACTACTTGCTAATTTTGCGAAAGTAAGAAAAGAGGCTAAAGTTGTTGATTTATGCAGCGGTACGGGCATAATTCCATTCATATTAGCTGGAAAAACAACTGCAAGCGATTTAATTGGTATAGAGATTCAAGAAGAACTTGTAGAGATGGCAAATCGTTCTGTAAGATTTAATGATTTAGACCGTAAAATTAAATTTATACATGGAGACTTAAAGGACGTAGAACTTATTAAAAGTATCTCCAAAGTAGACATTGTTACAGTTAATCCACCTTATAAACTTCAAAATTCAGGCTTAATAAATTTAAATGATAAAAATGCTATAGCAAGACATGAGATTTGTTGTACATTAGAAGACGTAATTATTGCATGTAGAATTCTACTAAAGGATAGTGGAAGGGTGTATATGGTACATAGACCTGATAGATTAGTTGATATTTTATGCACTATGAGGAAGCATAGAATCGAGCCTAAACGTATAAGAATGGTGCATCCTTGTGTAAATAAAGCACCAAACATTGTACTCATCGAGGGGCAAAGAGATGGAGGAGCCTTTTTAAAATGGGAGACACCCCTTTATGTTCATACAGAGGACGGCGGATATACTAAGGAAATTACTGATATGTACAATTCGGATACAATTTAATACTAGGTACATTCAAATAAATGCAAATATCAAAGTAAAGGGTGATAATAATGGTAGGAAAATTATACTTAGTCCCAACCCCTATAGGGAATTTAAAGGATATTACACTTAGAGCACTAGAGGTGCTACAAAATGTAGATATAATAGCGGCAGAAGATACAAGGCAAAGCTTAAAACTCTTGAATCATTTTAATATAAAAAAAACACTTATAAGTTATCATCAACATAATGAACAAGGGAAAAGTGAAAATTTAATTGATCAGATAAAAGAAGGTAAAAACATAGCTATAATTAGTGATGCTGGCTCGCCCGGGATATCAGACCCTGGAAGTGTCATAGTTCAAAGGTGCATAGAGCAGAATATAAAATTCGAGGTGCTACCTGGAGCTACAGCAATAACTACTGCACTTGTATATTCCGGCCTTGATACTACAAAATTTATATTTAGAGGGTTTTTACCTAGAGAGAATAAAGAGAGAAAGCCTATTATAGATGATTTGTTAAATAGGAGTGAAACTTTAATTTTTTATGAGGCACCTCATAGACTTTTAAGTACTTTAGAATTCTTATATGAAAACATCGGAAATAGAAAAATATCAATGTGTAGAGAACTTACAAAAATGTATGAAGAAATAATTAGACTGACATTAGAACAAGCTATAGAATACTATAAAGAGAAAGCTCCTAGAGGAGAATATGTATTAGTAATAGAAGGTAAGAGTAAGGAAGATATAGATAAAGATGAAAAAGCAAAATGGGATACACTAACTATAGAGGAACATATAGAAAAGTATATGAATGAAGGAACGGATAAAAAAGATGCAATGAAAAAGGTTGCAAAGGATAGAGGTATGGCTAAATCTGAAATATATAAGCATTCATTGAACATTTAATGATATTTCGCCTTCGAGGATTATAAACAGCTACAGTGCAGGTGATGATTTAACCACTCTGGAGTTGACAATATGAAAGCATGGAAAATGAGAAAATATATACAAATATAGTAAAATAAACATAAATTTTACAATTATCGTGAAAATATATGTTTAAATATAAGGATATGTAAAAAAGTTTACATTTTAATCTATGTTTTTCATTGAGGTTGGTTTAAAGTAGTGTTATAATAAAATTGTTGATTTAAGAAGGCTTAAATTATATGAATACATATTTCCATATAGGGGGGATTAGATTGCGTAAAAGGATGTTATCATTGTTAGTAACAATAGGACTTGTTACTTCGATAAGTATGCCAATATTTGCAGACCCATTATCAGACAAGCTTAAAAATCAAAAAAATCAGCTTGAAGAGCAAAAGAGCGCATATAAGCAAGCTCAAAGCAAGGTTGATGACATAGAGGCGTCTATTGAAAAAATGGATGCAGACATAGAAAAAATTTATGCAGAAGTAGATAAAACAAAATCTAAAATAGGTGAAACTGAGCAGCAAATAGAAACAACAACAAAAGGTATACAAGTTGCAGAGGCAAGTATTAAAGAAGAGGAAGACTTATTTAATAAGAGAATGCGAAGCATGTATATGAACGGTGTTGACAGTTATGTAGAAGTTTTATTGGACTCAGAGGGAATAGAAGATCTTATTTCGAGAGTTGAGAACATAAAAAAGATTGTTGAATATGATAATAAAATTATCGGAGAATTAACAGAGAAAAAGAGTAAAATTGAAGCTCAAAAGGTGACACTTGAAACTGAAAAGACTAATCTAGTGCTTTTGAAAACTGAGAATGAAAATAAAATAGACAAGCTTAAAGTGAAAAAGGGAGAACAAAATACATTAATCGCAGAAGCTAAAAAGCAAGAACAATTATATTCTAGCAAAATAGGCGATGCAGAGGCAATTGTAAATGCTACTATGAAGCAAATACAAGAAATAAAAAATAGGGTTCCTAAGTATACACCATCTAGAGGTGCTTCATCACTTAGCAGTGATTCAGTAGTTGCTTATGCATGTAATTTTTTAGGAACACCATATGTTTGGGGTGCTGCAGGTCCTACAAATTTTGATTGTTCTGGTTTTATGCAATACATATATGGGCATTTTGGTGTCTCATTAACTAGAACTACTTTTACACAGATAAATGAAGGATCATATGTTGCTCGAGAAAATTTACAAGCCGGAGATTTAATTTTCTTTGGTACAGATGCAGATCCACATCATGTGGGAATGTATGTAGGTAATAATTCATATATTCATGCACCGCGTACCGGAGATGTTATTAAAATATCGGCATTGACGAGAAGCGATTACCTTACTGCAAGAAGAGTTAAATAAATTTGAAACTGGACAGGCTACTTTAATTAGCCTGTTTTTTTCAAGAGAATTATAAAAAGGAATCCTATAAGTTATAGGATTCCTTTTTATTAGTTGGTGCATTTATTTTTCTTGTTTAAGTTGTTCAAGACAAGGCTTGCAGATATTTTTACCTCTGTAATTAACTACATCTCTGGCATCACCACAGAAAATACATGCTGGTTGATATTTCTTTAGTATAATTAGTTCGCCATCAACGTAAATTTCTAAAGCATCCTTTTCAGCAATATCCAGGGTTCTTCTAAGTTCTATTGGGATAACAATTCTTCCAAGTTCATCTACTCTTCTTACAACACCGGTTGATTTCATAATAATTCCTCCTTAGGATAACAATTTCCGACAACTTAATTTTGAAATATTAATAAATATGACGTATAAAGTCAAAATTTCACTTGATTAATTTAGTTAATATTACAAAATTAATATTTACTTCCATCTAAAGTTAATATACTACCATATAATACAAATGTCAATATATTTTTTAAAAAAATACAAATTTTTACCATGCTTCTAATGTCTTTAAAATCAATAAATAACACTATAAAAACCTTTCAGAGCCACAAAATTCAATGGGAAAACAGTTTTTTGTAGCATAGAAATATATCACAAGTAAAATAGTAATTTTATGGATATATATATTAATATATGTCGAAGGGTTGTACTACTAATTGTGTATCTAACAATCTAATGATTATAAAAAGCAAAATATAGTATTAATCATTTAAAAATTTAAATATTTTGACATTAATGGAAATTAATATAAAAGAAAGTCAGTTTAACCTGCTGGATTGTAAAAAAAAAGAAAATTTATTATAAATAAAAAAATATAAAATAAAGCTAATAAAAAAAAGTATAAAAACCATATTGTATCAAGGCATATTTTATAATGTTAATGTGTTAATGTATATAAAGTGATATAGTTAGAGGGGGAAAAGAGATGTGAGCCCTTTCATGGGTAGATTAGATGATATAGGAACTTCTAGTTCTAATTACAATAGTTCATTGAAATAGTACAAAAACAAATAGCAGAAAAAGGTGAAAATTGAAAGTAAATAAGTAACATCATACTGTTTATTCCACACAAGGATTAACAGGTTATGCACAGTCCATAATTGGACAATGTGGATAATAAACTTGTCAAAATTACTTTTAATATGTAAAAGCCTTTGAATAGTGCTTTCAATATAAATTAAGTTGTCCACAGCTTCTGTTGATTAAATGTTGAAAACTGTGGATAACTTAATTATAATGTTTAGAATTTGGCTATTTGCAATATTAATTGTGGGTTAAATCACATATATTTTTTTAGTTCTAAGTTTAAATCTAGGCGACTAAGGCTAGCTATCTCATTATTTAAATTATTATCAAAATTTAATTCTGTCAAAGCGGATATAAAGCATTCTTTTTTTTGTAAACTTTCTTCAATATTTGAAATACACATTGAATTATTTCTAATTGACATATTGCCAATAATTTCATTTATCTTTTTATGAGCTTCAGCCACATTGTATCTAGCAAATGCTTCATTTCTATATATTTTCATATCATATATATTTTGCTGCAGTTCCCTTAGTTGTAATTTTAAAGCTTCACCCTTTGTAGTTGCATTGTAATAACTTGTGTTTAGTAAGTCAAAATATTTATCATTATCTAATCTTTTTTCAAGGATTTTTTTAGCAAGTGCCTCATTACCTCTATTTAATGCGAGTTTAATTGTTTGGCTATATTCATCAGATTCTTTAGATAAGCTGTCTAGTCTCTTCTCAATTTCATGTATATTACCTAAAATTTTTGCAGAGGAAAGTTTTGCATCATTTAAGATGAATTCCATATCCCTTATCTTTTGATCTAGCAGTTCTAAGGGGCTTTCAAATTCATCTAAAATACTGCTTATTTTAGATTTTATAAGATAATACAGTCTATTTATAATTGTCATAGTAACCTGGTTTCTTAAATCTAAACATATATGAACATTTAATTTTAAAAACCAGTATTCACCTCACTTTCTATTTTTTTAATTTTATGAAAAACGTATACTATTCGGTCTTGAAATAATGTTAAGACTTTTTAACCCATATCTTTTTAGTATAATATTATCTTTAGTTGTCATATTAAACTGTTTTCTATCTGGATATAATGCTGTTATATATCCAATATAACATACGCCATTTCGTTTAGTATATTTAACGTAATCTCTTAATTTAAACCCATCAACAACGGTTTCTACATCACCTTTTGATTTTTTGCGTAAAGGTTTTATATGCCAATCTTTAATGTTGATATCTGTAGATTTAATTTCAGTGCCACAAACGACTAATGCATCATTAGAATGACTTTTTTCTATATTCCAGTCTATTCTATGATTTGCAGTATCTGCTCCCGTAGTCAAAGATAGTGGTGCTATTTTTTCAAGTTCCACTTGCAGATATTTTTTACCCTGCATAACGTGCATTGGATGTCTAAGACACAAACTCTTACCCTTGATTTTGGTTAAATATTCATCCATCAGCTGCAATTCTTTGCCAAAAGTTTTTATATGGCATTTTTCGCATAGAGTTACGCCATTATAAATACTATCTGCTCCACCACTATTTTTGGGTTTAGCGTGGTGCATTTGAAGTTTAATGTTAGAGTTACAGTCTACGCATTTAAAGTTATCTCTCATAAATACAGCTAATCTAATATTATTATCAAGTCTATTTGACTTTTGATACTGCCATTTGTATAGGGCTTTACCCTCAACCATTGCCCTTATGTCTATAAGAACATCTTCAAGATATATTGCATCTATCTTAGTCCATTTTAACAGTTTATTTACAACCCTTAATATAGACTGTTTCTTTTGTAGTATAGTTGGCGCAAGTCTATTCTCGCGTTTAGATGTGCGTCTGTTATCAAATCTCTTTTTACGATATCTTTTATGGTACCTATGATACATTCTATAGCCCTTTCTTATCGTCATTTTTTTAGAAACATCTTGCCTTAATTCTATGGTACCCTTAAAAATCGTTTTAACTTTTGTGTTACATTGCTGAATTATTCCCAGGCCAACATTTTTACTTCCATCATCAATTCCTAGATAATTTTTAACATCATCATTATTGTCGTCATTAACTATTTTTTGTAACTGTATTACCATTGGAAATTTATTAAGCATTTTAGCTTTGTTTTTCCTAATTAGATAATATGATTTATTTTTGTTGCAGGGACTTAATCTGTTGCCAGCTAAGTCCACTACAAAAGAATATTCGACCATCTCTAGTCATCCTCCTAATGGGCATTTTTCTTCTTGCCAATGTCAAATGGTGGTGTATTAAGTTTTGATGTGTCTAACCATAGCAATGCCTTAGGTTAGTTTCTTTCTAACTATCGTAGGGCTTCAGACTGAAGTACATCTAAAGGTACGTCTTTAACCAGTCATCTAACGTAGTTCATCGTGCTATTTCTTTTTCAAGAAACTACACTCACTGGGGCTTGAAAGCAACCTTCACTCCTTACAGTTTGTATAGTTTTGTTCAATATTGTTAAATGTTTTGTAAGCAGTTTGGTAGCTCCTTATTTTTACATATTTATAAAGATTGGAATATATTTTAAAGAATTAATAGTTTATTAAGAAAATTTCATTGCTACTATTATGGTAATATCTTTCTTTATATATACTATAATTTATATATACATTTTTAGATGAAAATATGAGGTGGTTTACAGTCAGAAGATAAAAGAAAACGCAAAAAACAATAGCATACAGGAAATAACTTGTAATAGGGTTATACTTACCTTATAATACAAATATAATCGAATTTATATTCGACAGAATATAAAACTTATTTTAATTGGGATATTAATTTTTGGAAGGTGATAAAAATTGGATAAGGCCAAATTTACCCTAGAAACTATAAACTTATTATCAAAATCAATATCAGAAAGTAGTATAATTCCCTATGAGGAATTACCTCAATATGACTTGTTTTTATCTCAAGTTATTGATTATTTAAATGATAAATTTGAGGCTGACAAGTACACTAATAATATAGTACAGAATTATATAAAAAGTGAAGTTATATCAAAACCAGAAGATAGTAAAAAAAGAGGATATACAAAATTACATCTTGCGCAGTTGGTATTACTTAGCCATATGAGACCTGTACTTACAGCAGAAGAAATTAAAAAAGTTTTTAGATTAGCCTTTAATGAAATTAATGATAGAGATGATGATATTATTTCATGGGAAAGTGCTTATAAGATTTTTTCGGATATGCAAAAGGAGAGTTTTAATGATTTTTCAGGGAAACAGTTTTGTGACGAAGAAAAATTAGAAAAAACAATTGATGCACTAGATTTAAAAGAAAGTGATAAGGAAAGAATATCAGTTTTTTTGGTTGTAATGACTTTAGTATCTCAAGCTAGTGCAATAAAAAAATTAGTTCAAAGAATTGTAGAGGATTATGAAACTTAAAAAGTAGAATATTCTAGAAAAAATAAAAGATCCTATAAATTATAGGCCTTTTATTTTTTTATTGCTATTTATTATTAACATGAACTATTTGCAGTTTCCGTTGTTATTATTTTAAAGGATTCTCCAAATATGCTTTTAGTGTATATGATCTTTGTATCTTCAAAAACATAGGAAGACTCATTATCTACTATAAAGTTTATTCCGTTTACTGACTGTAAAATATCATCTTCTTGTTGTTCGTCCAGAACAACACCCAATATTGGGCCTCCTCAACCAAAGCCTTTTATAAGCAATCTAACTGAAGATTTACCTTTTTGTAAAAGTTGTTTGTTTAATGCGTTTTTAGTAACTTCATCAAAAGAAATATTCATATCTTATCCTCCTTGTACCCACCAGGGGTATGTATTAATATTATTATATGGGTTATTTATTATTATGTCAAATAAAATATGAAAATATAAAATAATTAAATATGAAAATATAAAATAATTTTTATAAAATTTATTCATTAAATGTATATATTTATACAGTTAAGAACACCGTTTCTTTTATATTTTATAAGGTTATAAAGAATTTTAATAAATCAAAGGGAATTGGGCAGAATACTTATGCAAATATAATGAAATCTCAATGGTTGACAAGGGTTGTATAACAGGATAGTATAAAAATATGGATAATATAAAAATATTGTAAAAATAAAAAAATATTTTGGGGGTTTAGTAATGAAAATAGTATTAGCATTAGGCGGAAATGCACTTCAATCAGATCCTAAAGACAAAAGCCCAGAGGCACAGCTTAAAACTTGTAAGGAAACAGCTAAGTCAATAGTGGATCTCATAGAAGAAGGACACAGGGTATCTATAGTTCATGGAAATGGTCCTCAAGTAGGTCAAATTGTTGCAGCAGTAGAAGCCGCCCAAAAATTCGATGAGGGAAATGTATTGTTCCCATTTGATGTATGTGGAGCATTTTCACAAGGATATATAGGATATCACCTTCAAAATGCTATAGGTGAAGAATTAAGAAATAGAAGTATAGATAAGACTGTAGGAACTATAGTAACTCAAGTAGTAGTTGATAAAGATGATCAAGGCTTTCAAAATCCAACTAAACCCATAGGTTCTTTTTATACTGCGCAGGAAGCTAAAAAATTAGAAAAAGAACATGGTTATATAATGAAAGAGGACGCAGGCAGGGGATATAGAAGAGTGGTTGCATCTCCGAAGCCTATTGATGTTATAGAAAAGGATTTAATAAAAGAGTTAGTGGATATGGGAAATGTGGTTATATCTTGTGGTGGCGGGGGAATACCTGTTATTCGCGATGGCGGCATGGTTAAGGGTGTTGCAGCGGTTATAGATAAGGATTTTGCTGCGGAAAAACTTGCAGAAATACTAGATGCAGATGTGCTTTTAATATTAACAGGAGTAGATAGAGTTTGTGTAAATTATAATAAACCAGATCAGAAGGAACTTAAACAAATTACGCTTGATGAGCTTAATGACTATATTACTCAAGGTCAATTTGCTCCAGGGAGTATGCTACCAAAGGTTGAGGCTTGCAAAAAATTCATAATGAATAATAAAGATAAAACAGCGATTATAGCATCATTGTCAAAAGCTAAAGAGGCATTAAAAGGTTTGTCAGGAACAAAAATTATATACTAATTATTTCAAATAGGAGGGTAAAAAGAGGATGGATAAGAGAAAAATCAATGTTTATTCAGAAATAGGCAATTTAAAAACTGTTCTTATACATAGACCTGGAGAAGAAATTGAAAATCTTATACCAGAATATCTAGAAAGACTTTTATTTGATGATATTCCATTTCTAAAGGTAGCCAGACAAGAACATGATAATTTTGCTAAAATATTGCAAGAGAATGGTGTGGAAACCTTATACCTTGAGGAGCTAGCTGTAGAAGCAATAAAAGATCCACAAGTTAAGGAATTATTTTTGGATGAAGTTATAGAGGAATGTGGTATAAATGAAACTAAAATTATAACATCACTAAAGGATTATTTATATTCATTACCTGAAAAAAAAATGATAGATAAGGTGATGGCAGGAATAAGAAAAAAAGAAATTGAGATTAAAGAACAGTATGATGAGTATCCATTTATAATGGACCCTATGCCAAATCTATATTTTACAAGGGATCCTTTTGCATGTATTGGAAACGGAATAAGCTTAAACTCTATGAAAACTAAAACTAGAAGGCGTGAAACAGTGTTTGGGAAATATATTTTCAAGTATCACCCAGAACTAAAGGATTCAGCAATACCATTGTGGTATGACAGAAATGAGGTATATAATATAGAGGGTGGAGATGAATTAATCTTATCAAAAGACGTTATAGCTATCGGCCATAGTGAAAGAACTGATAAAGAAGCAGTTATAAGTATGGCTAAGAATATATTTGAAAAGGGCGAGTCTTTTAAAACAATTTTAATTTTCGATATTCCTAAAACTAGAGCATTCATGCATCTAGATACTGTATTTACAATGATTGACTATGATAAATTTACTGTTCATCCAGGAATTGAAGGTACCTTAAAGGTTACAGCTATAACTTATGATCACAAGAATAAAGAATTAATAACTAGAGAAGAAGAAGGCAGTTTGGAAAAAATACTTTCTAGTCATTTAAAAAAGGACATTACTTTGATACGCTGTGGTGGCGGAGATAAGGTTATATCAGGGAGAGAACAATGGAATGATGGATCAAATACACTAGCTATATCTCCTGGTACCGTAATAACTTATGAGAGAAATTATGTTACTAATGAGATTTTAGATAAAAACAATATAAGAGTACTTCAAATGCCTTCAGGTGAGCTATCAAGAGGCAGAGGTGGCCCTAGATGTATGTCTATGCCATTCTATAGGGAAGATTTAATATAATTATAAAAAAATTCGATTAAAGATACGAGAGGGGAATTTATTATGTTTAACTTAAGAAACAGAAACTTTTTAACGCTTATGGATTTTTCACCAAAAGAGATTAATTATTTTCTCGATTTAGCGAGAGATCTAAAAAGAGCTAAATATGCAGGAACAGAACAGCAAACATTAAAAGGTAAAAACATTGCATTAATATTTGAAAAGAGTTCCACAAGAACAAGGTGTGCTTTTGAAGTAGGAGCACTAGATCAAGGAGCACATGTAACTTACCTTGGACCTACAGGGACTCAAATTGGTAAAAAGGAATCTGTAGCAGATACAGCTAGAGTTCTTGGAAGAATGTATGATGGAATAGAATATAGAGGATATGGTCAAGAAGTAGTTGAAGAACTAGCAAAATATGCAGGAGTGCCAGTTTGGAATGGATTAACTACTGAAGATCACCCTACTCAAATTCTTGCTGACTTTTTAACAATACAAGAACACTTTACAAAACCTCTAAACGAAATCAAATTTGTTTATGCTGGTGATGGAAGAAATAACATGGCAAATGCTCTTATGATAGGAGCTGCGAAGATGGGTATGGACTTTAGAATAGTTGCTCCAAATTCATTATTCCCTGAAGATGCACTAGTTAATAAATGTAGAGAAGTAGCTGTGGATACAGGAGCCAAAATCACTATTACTGATGATGTAGCACAGGGAGTAAAGGATGCAGATGTAATATACACTGATGTTTGGGTATCAATGGGAGAAGCAGATGAAGTTTGGGAACAAAGGATTAGTGTATTAAAACCATATCAAGTTAATAAACAAATGATGGATTTGACACATAATAAAGATACTAAATTTATGCACTGTCTACCAGCATACCATGATTTAAAAACTGGGGTTGGTAGAGAAGTGTTTGAAAAATTTGGAATGAATGGTGTTGAAGTTACAGATGAGGTATTTGAAAGTTCAGCTTCAATAGTATTTGATGAAGCTGAAAATAGAATGCATACTATAAAAGCAGTTATGGTGGCAACACTAGGAAATTAACATTATATCAGTTTAGGTGATATTTAATTTAAGGATATATTTTATTAATAAAAACTTTCGGATTTATTCTGAAAGTTTTTTGTTTTGAAATTATATGTTTTTTTATATTGTCTTTTAGTAAAATATAAAAGAATAATTCAAAGTTATCAAAAATTACGCATAAATATTGGTATACCATAATATTTATTAATTTATACTTAATAAATATAAAAGGGGTAGATATATATGCTGGGTAAGATACCATTATTAATTTATGATATTTTTGGGGATAAAGTAGAAGTTATGAATTATACGAAAGTTTATTTTCAAAATAGAAATGAAGAAGGGTATGTACTTCATGTAGAGCAACATGATAGAATTACATCTATAAGTGAGTTCGACTTAGAGAAAAGAGAAGATAAGTATTATTGTAACAGGAAGTTATTTAGTTAAGTAAACTTTAAATATAGTGTTTAACAGGAGAAATCTTAAAATCATACATGATTTATAAATCATAAAACTTGTGTGATTTTTTGTATTTATAGCAATATAATATAGTTGTAGTATAATCAAATAAAGAGGACTATATTTTGCTTACTAAATAAAAGATATTGCCTAAAATATAAGTGTGAAATAACCTGAAATTAGTGAAAAACATAAATTTATGCGAAGTTAATAGTTTATACACTGTTAAATTCAATAGAAATGGTTTATAATTTTATAACATTAGCATTTGAACATTAATAAGTCTGGATAAAGGTATGTTTATCTATATTATAAATGACAGCATAATCACAATAACTGATACAGGGGGTAAAATATGCTAAGCCAGCAAGAAAAGATAATGGTTCTAGAAAATTTTAAAGAAGAAAATCAACCTATAGAGATAATAAATGAATTAAATGATGGAGAATCTGGTGCAGCAGTATATACTGTGGAATTTGGTGAATCTCGAAAACTCGGAGTTTTAAAGATTCAAGAAATGAATGAAAGTGGATTACATAATAAAGCCTTTTTACAATCAACCGAGAATGCTATTGAAGGATATATACCTAAAATTATTGACGAAGTGGAAATACAATGCAAAAACAATTTAATAAGATTCGGTGTGTTATATGAACTAGGGGGAGATAACGTACTAGGAATTAAAACCCTAAAATATTCATTAGAAAATGAATTAGCAATAGTTAAGCAAACTTCAGAACAAGTAGCTAAATTTTTGTACACATGGAATAAACCGCACACGTCCGAAATTAGTTCTCCTATTGATATAATGAAAACCTCCTTAGGTTATAGATTTATGGATGAAAAACTTATAAGAGCTTTTGAGACCTTAACGATTGATGAAGATAAAAAATGGTTAGTTATTGATGGAGTGGACAAATTCTTCCCAAATCCCTATAGATTCTTTACAGATGAAGAGGTTTGGGGTGGTAGTGAGGTGAAATATTTACATTCCTGTATACATGGAGATTTTCATGGAGGGAATATTATTGTTTCAGTGAAGAAACCCTCTATTATTGATTTTGGAAGTTACCAAACTCATAGTAATATTTTTTATGATACAAGGTACTTAGAATTACATTCACTAATGGACTATCTAAAATTTGATAGTAATAAGCAAAGAAAATTTTGGATTAGTTTATGTGAAGAATTAACCAAAAATGTAAAGTACGTTGATATACCAGATGGCGATGGAGCTAGTATACTTAGGGATATAATACCAGAATTAAGACATGGTATAGACTATTTACTTTCGGATTCTAGAAATAAATTATATGAGCCATCTTTTTATTTAGCTGGAGTATCTGCAGGACTTAACTTCATTCGTAAAACAAAGGATGAAAATAAAAGAATGGCAGCGATGATATATACAATGTATAACTTAAGGGCTGTTTTAAAACATGAACTTATAGATTTATATAATCCTAGCCTATCCTCATGCACTAGTGTTCAGTGGTTTTTAGATGAAACTTCGATAAGCGAATATTTAGATAAGGATTCAATATATAAGATTGATCAAAAGGCATATCATATTTCAGGTATAATAAAAAATAAATCAATAGAGCTTACTGTGGAGCCTATTATAAACTTAAAAAGTGGAAAGGTTAAGTCATTAGAAATACTAGTTAGGGATTCAAGATTAGAATTCTTCCCGGATGAAATGTTTGAAAAGGCTAGGCTTACTGGAGACTTGGAAAATCTTACATTGCTAGCTTGTGATAAATTGTGCAATTATCTAGATAAACTCAAACCGTTTATTGAAGAAGGATTATTTTTCAAACTTCAATCGGATACAACAAGGCATACTATAAAAAAAGTTATAAATAAATTACAAGGTACAAACTTAGTTTTAGAAATTACTCAACGTATACCAAGAAGTGCGTTTTGGCGTAATTTTGCTCATGAGTTAAAATTCAAATTAGCAATGGAAAACTTCGGGGAAGGTAATTCTAATATGGTGGAATTAATAAAACTGAAGCCACATTTTATAAAAATTTCTCCACAAATTGTTAGAGATGTTCATAAAGATGAAATAAAAGCATTAATGGTAGAGCACATGGTTAAAATGGCTATAAAAACTAATATGAAAATTATAGCTGAGGGAATACGAACTTTAGATGAAAAGAAAAAGCTAATAGAACTAGGAGTTGAATACGGACAAGGTACACATTTTTCTTCTACCATGCTTATTGATCATGCAGATTATGAAATTTGGGAAAGTGGATTTTAGGGTCTTAGGTATTTATTTGTGGACATTTCTTTTATAAGAAGTGTCCACAGTTTTTTTATTTTAGAAAAATTGTAAGAATCTATTTTAAAAGGCATATGGCATTAGAAGAAATTCCCTCGCAGCGACCAGTAAACCCAAGACCTTCCTCTGTAGTAGCTTTAATATTGATTTTATCTATAGGTAATTGTAGTGCCAATGCAATATTTTCTACCATATAAGGGATGTGAGGAGCCATTTTAGGTCTTTGTGCAATGATTGTAGCATCGATATTTTCAATTATATAATCCTTAGCTTTTACTAAATCACCTACATGTTTAAGAAGAACAATGCTACTGGCACCTTTATATGTGGCATCAGTATCAGGGAAATGCTTCCCAATGTCACCTAGAGCTGCGGCACCTAAAAGAGCATCCATAATAGCATGAATAAGAACGTCTGCATCTGAATGACCTAATAATCCAGTTTCATGGGGTATGTTTACTCCGCCAAGTATTAAATTTCTATCTTTAACTAATTTATGAACATCGTAGCCCATTCCAATTCTCAATCGAATTACCTCTTTTCAATTTAAATATTTATTATTTTCATGTGCCTAATATAGCATTTTATAGTGAGGTAATCAAGAAAATTTATTATGGAATGGTTACAAGTATATAATTGTAGATATAACTACCATATTTAAATATGATATAATATTTAGATATATAGAAAAAAATTACAAAATGGATGGGGGAAAAGTTGTGAAAAAGAGCTGGATTGGAATACTTATGATGATTATAGGAGCAGTTATTATTATTTCTGCACTATCTATGAGATATCAGGCGAGTAGAACACAAAAGGTTATGATTGAAGATTTTAAGAAAAATATTCAAAAGGCGGATGAGCAGTTAGGTATTAGTGAAAATATAAAGACTGTTGATAAAAAAGCTTCAACTACCACTAAAGGAACCATTGGAATTATCTCCATTCCTAAAATCAATCTAACTGTAGCACTTAGCGAAGGGGTTGGAATGGATATATTAAAATATGCAGTAGGTCATTTTACTGGAACCCCAATGCCGGGAGTTAAAGGCAATTTTTGTGTTGCAGGTCATAGAAGTTATACCTATAATCAATATTTTAATAGATTAGATGAATTAAATATAGGTGATAAAATAATGGTTACCACTATGGCTGGAGAGTTTGAATATGTGGTTTATGAAAGTAAGGTGGTAAAACCAGAAGAAATATCTGTTTTAGACAACACAGAAGACGCAGAAATAACATTAGTAACCTGTACTCCCATAAGAGTAGCTACTCACAGACTTATAATAAAAGGAAAAATTGTAAGCAAATAGTCGAAAAGTTATTAACATGTTATCAACAAAACTGTGGATAATGTGCATAACTTTAAAATATAATTTTCAATAATTTTCATTAAAATAAAAAAAATACAATATATTTTTTAAAATTTCTCTAATTAATACTAATAATCACTCCATATTATCAATTCCACAAGTTATACACAGAGAAATTGTGGATAATGTGCATAAGTATTGAATTGTATATAATAATTTTTAAAAATGATACATAGTTTTAATACATTTGTGGACTAGTAAATTTTAATGTGTATAATCTGTTAGTCTAAATAAAAAACAATAAAAAAAATAAATTATCAACAAAATTTTAAAAATAAAAAATATTTAAGTAAAAGATATTTGTGCAAAATATGAAATTTATCATTTATATTTGTAAATTTAAGAATTTTTACCATCACAATACTTGATTAAATACTTTTTAATGGTATAATATGTTTTGTGGCAAATTAATACATTAAAAAATAGTTACACAAACACAAATGAGTATTATGCTATTTGCTTTAAAGTATAAAGACAATAGTAAATATAAATAACATTACTTAGGAGGAAATTTAAATGGTTAAAAAAGTTCTATCGAGTATTTTGGTATTGGTAATGGCAGGATCCTTAGTGGCTTGCAAAAGTAACAAAATTGTAACTAAAGATGATACAGCTACAAAGCAAACAGAAACAAAAAAGACTGAAACTGCAGAGCCTGCGAGTGAGGTAATTAAGTTTGAGTCAGTAGGTCAAATGATGGATAGCATCTCAGAGAAAGATCACTATTACTCAGATCAATATAACTTAAAGATATTGAAAAAGGAACCACTTGCAGTGTACGAGGCTAAGGCAGATGTCATAACGCAAAAGGCTATGGTAGATAAAAAAATTGATAACAAAAGTGCAAAGGTATATAAGTACTACAACAATATTAATGGCGTACGCTTTGAAAAGGACTACATAGTTGTATATGATGCGAGTAAAGTGCCTACAACAGTATATGAAGTAATAATATCATTGTCAGATAAAGATGAACCATCTTTAAAAGAAGTTAAAGAAAATAAAGCAATTATAACTGATGAATTTAAAGCATTATTTCCAAAAGAGTTAGAGGTTAAATAAAATAGTTATTGTTAGCTAAGATTAACAAGTTATCCACAGCCTAGCTGTGGGTTATGTTGATAACTCTACATAAATAAAAAAAGGCACACAATTTTGTGTGCTTTTTTAATATAAAAGCAAGCTATAGGCTATATTACTTTGAGGCATTTTCAGTTTTAATTGAATCGGAAATCAAATCATTAATTCCTAATAGTTCATTTGGTGTTAAGTATCTCCATTTACCGATAGGTAGTCTATCTATAGAAACATTCATAATTCTAAGCCTCTCAAGTTTTACCACCTCATAACCTAAACACTCGCACATTCTTCGTATTTGACGGTTAAGGCCTTCTGTTAAAATTATTCTAAAGACATATTTGCTTTCTTTTTTTACAATACACTTTTTAGTTACCGTATTAAGTATAGCTATGCCATTTCCCATATTTTTTATAAAATCCGGGGATATAGGTTTATCTACAGTAACAATATATTCTTTTTCGTGGTTATTGCCTGAACGCAGAATTTTATTTACTATGTCGCCATCATTTGTTAGAAATATAAGACCTTGAGAAGGTTTATCAAGACGTCCTATGGGAAAAATTCTTTTTGGAAAGTTTATAAAGTCTATAATGTTACCCACAATCTTATGCTCCGTAGTGCAGGTTATTCCAACAGGCTTGTTGAAAGCTAAATAAACTAATTCCTCGTTATGTTTTAAGTGGTTACCATTTATTTCAATGTAATCTGCTGCAGATACCTGAGTGCCCATTTCAGGGAGCTTACCATTTACTTTGACCTTACCTTCAACGATCATTTTATCTGCCACGCGCCTAGAGCAAAAACCAGTTTCACTTATATATTTATTTAATCTAGTTTTTGAAGTGCTATTTTCACTGTGCTGAATAATGGTTTTTTCTTTATCATTATGTATGGGTTTCATTTCACACCGTCCTTTGGAATTATAGAGCAAAATTAAGTTGAATAATTAATAATATATGGTAAAATATTATAATATATGGTTAAATATCCATACATATATAAATAATGAAATAATTACTGGAAAAACTGATTCTAAACAAAAATAATATTTTACTTCATTATATTAAATAATCATCGAAATATAAAGAGAAATGATAAATTAATTAATTGAATTTTATTGTGAAGTCTTTAATTAAGATACTTTAGTGAAAATTTAATGAAAAGTATAGGGGGAAGGTAAATTGCTAAATAAAAATTCTTTAAACAAGGTAAGTTTATTTCTAATAGTGATATGTGGTTTATTTCTATTTATACCAAACACTGTTATAGCGGCCGGAAATCCGACTCAGTGGGTACAGAAAAATGTAAAAGTGGAAGCTAATAAAGTATGGAAGATTAAGTTTAATCAAGAAATAAATGTGGACAAGCTTAGTACAAGTGTTAGGGTTTACAATCCTAGCGGACTTCCAGTACAGATAAGGACATCCTATGCCAATAATACTATAACAGTAGTACCAGTTTCAGCTTATATACCTGGACAAACTTATTCACTCCAAATTTCTCAAACTATAACGGGCTTACATAGTAATCAACTCAAGGCACCTATAACTATGAGTTTTACAATAGCGGTACCAGATAATCCGCAGTTAATAAATACTGTTAATAAGAACTATGTTTATAAGCAATATGATACGACATTAGATCAAATGGTAGCTATACAAAGTAAATGTAGCTCGGTTAATGTTGTAAATAATTATTATTTAACTCCTAGTAATATAGATATTTATCAATACTTGAATCCTAAAAATTTTGAGTACCATGATTATGCGGTATATCAATTTTTAACATTAAATTATATTGAAGGAATTACTGCAGAAGAGCTAAACAGTGTATTAAAAGGAAAGGGAATACTAGAGGGACAAGGAAAAACATTTTTAGATGCTTGTTTTAAATATGATGTGAACCCGGCATATGCAGTTGCGCATGCTTTCTTAGAAACTGGCAATGGTAGCTCAATACTCGCTAATGGTGTGATGGTAAGTGAAGTTGGTGGACAAGTATTAGAAGAAAGTAAAAGTACATATAATATGTTCGGTATAGGAGCTTTTGATATAGATCCAAATAAACTAGGTTCAGAAAGAGCTTACATAGAGGGATGGTTTACGCCAGAACTTGCTATAGATGGTGGGGTCAAATGGATTGCTACCCAATATATAAAGAATGTTACCTACAATCAGAATACATTATACAAAATGAGATGGAACCCAGCAATTCCAGCAAATACTTATCGTCACCAATATGCAACAGATATAGCTTGGGCATATAAGCAAAGTTATAGAATAAAAGAAATTCTTGATAAATGTACAAATGCAAATTTAAAATTTGAAATACCTCAATATAAATAGAACTAAGGGTATCCTGCAAAGGATATCCTTTATTTTTTATAAATTTAATACCAATCTTTTGAGTTATAAAGTAAGGTTAAAATAAGTAATTAATATTATTTGGTAAAATCACCATATTATATGGTAAAATGGTGATATAGCTATAAATAATGGAATATTTGTATGATGAATTGTTCATTAACAAAAATAATGGCTAATATAATTATGTTTCTTGGTTAAGCCGGTAACTAAACCACATTAGTGGATTTAAATAAAAAGTATAGGGGGAAGATAAATTGATAAATAAAAAGTTTTTAAACAAGTTAAATTTATGTCTAGTAATAATGTGTGCGTTATTTATATTTATCCCAAACCGCGTAACAGCAGCTATAAATTTGAATGTGAAGCAAATGGAACATAGGAACAATGTAAAAACTGATAGAGTATGGAATATTAAATTTAATCAGGGGATTTGTGAGGACAAGCTCACTGCGGGGGTTGTAGTCTATAGTCCACTTGGAGAGATAGTAGGCACAAAGATATCTTATGACCCTATAAATAATATCGTGAAAATAGAACCACCGGTGGCAGGATATAAAGCAGGGCAAACTTATTCCCTACAAATTAATGATAATATAAAGGATTTATATAGTAATTCAATGAAGGCACCTGTTATAATGAATTTTACCATAGAAGCAGCAGATACAGAGCCAGTAAGTAATAGCAATAAGGAATATATTGCAAATGAATATGACACGACGCTAAATCAAATTGTAGATATGCAAAGTAAATTTAAACCTGTTAATGTAGTAATGAATTATGATTTAAAGCCTAGTAACTTAGATATTTATGAATATATGAATCCTAAAAATTTTAAAAACCATAATTATGCTGTATATCAATTTTTAAAGCTAGATTCTTATACTGTGGGTATCACTGCAGAAGCTTTAAATAGTTATCTTAAAGGTGGGTTAGGTAATGGTGTATTAAATAACCAAGGAGAAACTTTTTTAAAGGCAGCTAGTGAAAACAATATTAATGTAGCATACCTAACTGCACATACAATGTTAGAAACCGGACATGGAAAATCAAATTTATCTAAAGGTATTATGGTAAGCGAAGTTGATGGCATACAAGTTGCACCTAGATTAACATATAACATGTTTGGTATAGGAGCAACTGATATTGCTCCTGATAAAAATGGTTCTGAGTACGCATATCGTAATGGGTGGTTTACAGTAGAGGATGCAATAATGGGTGGAGCCAAATTTATTTCTGATGAATATATAAATAATGTAGCACGAAAACAAAATACACTATATAAAATGAGATGGGACCCGGCTAACCTAGGGAGTGTAGCAACTCATCAATATGCTACAGACATAGCTTGGGCGTACAAAATCAGTTATACAACTAGAGAAATTCAAGATAAAGATATAAATGCAAATTTAAAATTTGAAATACCACAATATAAGTAGAACTAAGGGTATCCTGCAAGGATACCCTTAGTTATTTTTAACTAGTCCATTATTATTTACTAATACCTTAAAATTATGAGCACTAGCATATTTTATAAACTCAGTTAAGTCAACGGGGGTATCATTTTTATATCCGGAAATAAATATAGAAATTTTAAAGCCATCATCCGCATGAGCTTTAGTTAGGTATTTTTGTTTAATAGACTCATCTAGAATTAATTTTAAGGCTTGTCCTAATGAATTATGTTCTAGTGAAAGAAGTTGCTTAATTTTGTAGCCTCCAGAGCTTATACCTTCAACTTTTTTAATTTTATCTGTACCGGTTACCTCCATCTTTAAAGAGCAATTCATGTCTACTATAACGGAGTAATTATCTTTATTATCTAAATATAATTTTTTTATTGAAAATAAAAGTACTAGCAAGCAAACTATTACTAATAAATATTTCCAAATGGCTACGCTTTGAAATTCTTGACCTGCATATAGCTCACCTATTTTGGGTTCAACTGTGTTCTTTTCAAGAGTAGCAAATTCATTATTTGCAGTTATGATATACACTTTGTTTTTTTCAACATTGATTATTTTACCAGCTTTACGCATAAGAGCACCTCTTTCATATGATAATAGGTAGTATACTATATATTTATAATGCTTGACATAAGGTGAAAAAATTGGTACTTTCATTGTAGTAAAGTATTAAATTATGGCTTAAATTTAGAAATATATAAGATGATCAATAGTATCGAAGATGATTAATAGCATCGATGATGATTAATAGTAAACAGAGGTATATTATGATAGAGATATTTTCAAATAAAGGTTATTTATTTATAGGTATCATAATTATAGCAAATATTATAGCTTTTAATGAAATAATTAAAATATTAATGATTAAAAAGTCTAGAGAATTTGATGAAAAAATTAATGCTACTACTAATATATTTAAATCTACAATGGATATCAAAGATATTTTAGATGCATTAATAAAAAATCTATATGAAATTTTAGATTTTGATGCAGCTATAAGTATATTTAAAAATGATAATGATTATGAGCTTATGGCTTGTCATGGATATGGTGAGAAAACAAACATAAGTAGCTTTTTACAAGAGAATAAATGCATCGAAATAATAAAAAAGGTTATAGAGCTTGATAAGCCTTACTATATTAAAGATTTAAAAAAAATAGAATATACATATTATAACACTGAGTTTCAATTGTTATTATATCACATGAGGAGCTTACTTATAATTCCAATAATATATAAAAAAAATATATATGGATTAGTTATGATATTAAATAATAAGAAAGCGGCATACAATGTAGCGTCAATAGCTAAAGCTTCATCCCTAGCTAGCCAAGTGGCTGTAGCTATAGAAAATGCTATGCTTTTTCAAAAACTTAAGGATATGGATAAGATGAAAACAGATTTTTTATCTACTGTTTCTCATGAACTTCGAACGCCATTAACTTCAATTATTGGTTTTGCTGAAATGGTTAAGCGAAAATTCGAAGGGTCTATAATGGAGGAACTAGATCTTGAAAATGAAAAAAATAAAAGAGTAGTTGGTACGATAAAGAGAAATATAAATATAATTTTATCAGAAGGTGAGAGATTATCTTGTCTTATAAATGATTTATTAGATATATCAACAATGGAAGCGGGAAAAATTAGTTTGAATATGAGAGAAATTGACATAGAGGAAATTATAAACCAGGTAATAACCTTAACTAATCCAATTATTAGAGATAAATCGGTTCAAGTTATACTAAACATAAGAGAGTCACTTCCTAAAATTATGGCAGATAAAGATAAATTAGTTCAGGTAATAATTAACCTTATTTCTAATGCCATAAAGTTCACGGAGCAAGGGTGCATAGTATGCACAGCTAGAGCAGTGGAGGGAAATATAATAGTAAGTATTAGTGACACAGGGATTGGTATTAGGGAGGAAGATAAAAAAAATATATTTGAGAAATTCAGCCAAGTTGGCGATACTCTTACAAAGAAACCTAGAGGAACAGGACTTGGACTATCAATATGTAAGTATATTATTGAAGAGCATGGTGGAGAAATATGGGTTGAAAGTGAAATAGAAAAAGGAAGTGATTTTTCATTTAGCATACCTATTTCAGGGCAAAAATAAATAAATATCATAACTTATATATATAGAATAAAAAAAGTATTTCGTGTATAATATATTCATTGGAAACTTGTTGCAAGTTTACCAACTATAGAAATTAATGGTTATGATAAAATATTAACAAGTGAACTGTAAAACATGAAATAAATAACAAAATCTTATTTATAACACTTGTGGACTAAAATCAAAGGGGGTGGATTTTTGAGGAAAGGTAAAGAAGTATTTAAAGTTTTGTTACTTATATTCCTTACTATAATTTTAAGTGGGGATTTTAAATATGTAATGGCAGTAGAACAAACCGTCAAGGTAGCTTTTGTAGGAGTAGACCATTCTCCATTAATTGAAGGGGATAGTGAAAGCTTTTATTTAACCGCTGTGGGAGCTAAAAAAGTCAAATATAGAGTTTTTTTATTGGATGTTAACATGAATAAAAAAATAGAAATTACTAAGGGTTATACAGAAGCTTTAGATGCTACTAAACCTTATATAATTAGGCCCAGTGAGAACTTTAAATTAGGCAAATACAAGTTTATAGTTTGGGTTAAAGAAGAAAGCTCTGTAAAAAATTATGATAGTGAGTATATAGCTAGTTTAAATTGTGTAAATAGAGATGATAATAATAGGGTGTATTCAGCAGGTGATATTGACATTTCCAGAGATGTTTACACAGTAGGCGAAAAGGTAATGATAAATGGAATTAAAAATATTAGCGGCATGAAAGGTCCATATACATATAAACTTCATGTATACGATACTGAAACCAATGAGTGGATAATAGATAATAAGGGGTATAGAAATAATTTAGAATGGGTGCCTACAAAAGCTGGAACTTACGTTTTAGTAGTTTGGGATATGTCTTATAACTCTACACTCTGGAAGAACTTAATGAAAAATCCGGAAAGCAGGTTATATGAAGGCTGGAAACTTAAAGTTATCACAGTAAAAGATGCAGAAAAAAATGTACAAGTATCTTTTGTGGGTGTTGGGCATTCACCACTAGTAGCAGGTGAAAAAGAGAAATTTTATCTTACTTCAAAGTATGCGGAAAAGGTTCAATATAGAGCATGGATATATAGCGAAAACACAAAGACCTGGGAAGATATTACTAATGGTTATACTCCTTTAGTAGATGCAGATAATCCCTACGAAATTTCTCCAGATAAGAAGTTTTGGGTTGGAAAATATAAACTTTGGATATGGGTGAGGGGCGAAAAATCACTGAAAGAATTTGATAATTATAATGTTTCTTATCTGAATTGTGTTGGAAAAGATGATGGCGAGAGAGTTTATACCATAAATGATATGAATATAGAGAAAAGCACATTTAAAGTAGGAGAAAAAGTGACAGTAGCTGGGATTAAAGATATAAGCGGAATGGTTGGGCCATACACGTACAAGCTTCACATTTTTAATACTACAACAGGTAAGTGGATAATAGATACTAAACCATATAGAGGGCAAGCAGAATGGACGCCCACTGCTGCTGGTACATATGTTTTAGATTTATGGACAATGTCTTCTAATTCTACACTATGGCAAGTTATGAAAAATGATCCTAGCCAAAAACTCTATGAAGGCTGGAAATTGAAAGTTATAAAAGTTATTCCTCAAGATGATCCAGGAACTGTAGTGGAACCAGCGAGGCCTTATACTGCAGTTAATAGTTTTTCAGAGTTATATACGGCTATAGATAATAAGTATGATGTAGTAATAAATGATCCTAAGGTAGCTGCAGTATATGACAAGGCGAAAAACATTGTAAATAATATAACTAACAGCAATATGAGTGAATTAGAAAAGGAATTAGTTATTCACGAATATGTTGTGAAAAACACAGCCTATGATTATGATAATTATATAAAGGAAACAGTGCCAGAGGACTCTTATACAGCTTATGGAACATTAATTATTGGAAAGGCTGTTTGCCAAGGATATGCTGATACAATGAAGTTACTATTAAATTTAGCTGGGATAGAGGCCCAAGTTGTAGAAGGTTATGCAAAAGAACCTCATGCTTGGAATATGGTAAAAATTGAGGGAGAATATTATCATCTAGATGCCACCTGGGATGACCCAATTCCAGATGCTGGGGATAAGGTGACATATACTTATTTTAATTTATCTGATGATCAAATCTCTAATAAATACCATGAGTGGAACAAGAAAAATTATCCAGTGAGTGTCAGTGACAGATTTCAATATCTACAATCAATGGAACATGCTGTCATAGATGGGACTTGGATATATTTTACTAATCCACTAAATGACAATAAATTATATAAAATGTCACTAGACGGAAAAATACAAGCGAAACTTGTTGATTCAGAAGCTTGGTATGAAGCAATAGATGAACAGTGGATTTATTACAGTAACTATTCAAATGGGGGATTTTTATACAAGATAAGAAAAGATGCCCTGGGAAATACTAAGTTAAATAATGAATGGTCTGTTGACGTACAGGTTCAGGGTGATTGGATATTATATAAAAACAAGTTGGAAAACAGAGTTTATAAAATGAAAAAAGATGGAAGCGAGCGACAATTAGTAAATTAATCATCTAAAAGAATAAAAGGCATTAATGAAGTGGTTGATTTTTAAAAATTAACCACTTCATTAATACTTAAGTAAGTTTTGGGGTAAAAAATCTAAAGGTTTACAATTAAACATTCATGGGGGGCAAAAAATTGAAAAAGAAAATGTACATAATAAGTTTTGTGGTATTGTTTTTTACAATAATAGGATTTCAATACAAAGTGGAATATGATATAAGGTCACAACCACCATCGGATAAATGGAGTAAAGAGGTGGCCATTTCTAAAGGCAATGTTACATCCTTTCCTAAAATATTAAAGAATGATAAAAATAACATTGTAGCATTTAATGATGGGGAGAAGTTACAGCTTGTAGAAACAGATGATTTAGGGAAAAAAATTGTGGAGAAAACCTTTGAAACCAAGACCACTTTAGTCAAAGAAGTTAATTTGTTAAAGGTACAAGATTTTTTTTATCTTAGTTACAATTCTTATGAGAATGGTACTAATAGCTTGAAAATTATAAAATTGGATAAAGAACTAAAGGAGCTAGAGACAGCAAGAATAGAAAATATAACGGAGACCTATCAAATCGGTGAAGATATTTTAATAGTAGGTTATAAGGACAAAATTCAAGTTTTAGATATGACTAAGGATTCTAAGATGGATTTTAATATAAAAGGAGCAACCTTATTTTCAGGTGTGAAAACTGAAAGTGGATATATCTTTACATATTCTAATGGAGAAGAAGGTTTTAGTTATATAACGGTGCAGGGTGGAGTGGCATCATCGCCTAAATTAGCAGGTGTGCTAATCAAAAGTGGAGCTATGACATTCTTGCACACTGCCACCTCTAGCGACAGTAAAAACGGATATTTATTAATTGAATACAGTGTACAAGGAGAAATCGTAGGGAATAGAATTCTAGAATTTGCACTAGATGGAAGCAATAAAAACTCTAGTGATTTGTACATTAATGATAATAAAAATATATATAATGTGGTTGGTACTTATTCCAAGGACGGTGCTAGATTTTTTGCCACAACTGAAAGAATATTTGGAATTAAAGATAGTCAACAGAGTATAGTTGATTTTATTTTAAAGGATAATAAGGTAGCTAGCTATAGCTATGTAACAAGATTAACGGGACTTACTACTTATCCGGCAATAAGTGGAGACACAGTTGCATACGCTAGTTATAATAAAAAAGACGAATATGGGGTTTACCTAGGATCACAAAATGAAGAGTTTAAGAAAGCTAACAACGTCCATTTACCTATAGAAACAAAGCAAGCAACCACAAATACTCTGCAAGGGTTTGTATATAGCTTAGTTTATTTAATATATCCTATTAAATGGCTAATGCCTACAGCTTTTTTAATATCTATTATGACTTTTTTTTCTTATAGTTTTACAGATAAAAAAAAGAAATTATATTTCATACTTATTTCAATTGTGAGCTTTGCATTAAAAATATCAGTTATATTGAGTAATTCCTATGGAGATAAGATCTATTTACTTCCACATGTTTTAGCACATAAATGGATGGCAATATTGACTGGCATTGTTATAAGTACCTTATGCTATTCTTTTGGATATAACCTATATAATAAAGATTTAGAAGCAATGCCAATTAGCAAATTTGGTATAGCTTTAGTATTAGACACAATGTTAACTATGATGATATTTGTACCGTTCTTTTTAACATTTTAAAAAGTACTAAAGCGTATTAGGCACAATTAAATAAAAGGTCCCACAAACATAAAAAATGTTTGTGGGACTTTTTCATATTATATATATCTAAACCTATAGTGGCAATAAATTTTCATTATAGTATAGGAGAAAGTAATCTTGACACAGATTCCTTGAACTTAACAATAAAACTTCTATTAGTATATTTTTGGAGAGTTAACTCATCACAAAACTTTAAATCATCATTAAAAAAGCCATCTAATTTAGAAGTTATATCTTTATCATATATAAAAGCATTAATTTCAAAGTTCAGAGTAAAGCTTCTAATGTCAAGATTAGCAGTACCTACGGAACTTATAGAACCATCAATAGAAAGGAATTTACTATGGAGAAAGCCCTTAGTGTAGGTATAACATTTGACACCAGATTCTAGTAG
Organism: Clostridium estertheticum; assembly: GCF_011065935.2. Lineage (NCBI taxonomy): Bacteria > Bacillati > Bacillota > Clostridia > Eubacteriales > Clostridiaceae > Clostridium > Clostridium estertheticum. The sequence goes on from NZ_JAAMNH020000001.1 coordinate 190,170, forward strand.
TTCTCCCATGTATGATGTAGAGGCCCAATAAACAAAGGGATGATCTGGTTTACTAGGTATAATAATGCGTACATCCACTCCAGACAGTGATGCTATTCTTAAAGCCTCTAATATACTATCGTCCGGAATAAAATAAGGAGTTTCAATAAAAATATTTTTTTCAGCTTTACTAATCATTTTCAAATACCCATTTTTAATAGAAGTGAAAGTTGAATCAGGGCCGCTTGAAACCATTTGAAGACCTGTTTTACCAAGGTGGGTTCTGTGAGGGAAATATCTGCTATCAAAAACAGAATCTTCATTGGCAGCAAATCTCCAATCCATTAGGAAGTGGAGTTCCAATGCGTCTATTGCATCTCCTTGTATGTATAAATGGGTATCTCTCCAAAATCCAAATCTTTTAGAAAGTCCTAAATATTCATCACCAATATTAAAACCACCTACAAATGCATACTTCCCATCAATAGTGCAAATTTTACGATGATTTCTAAAGTTTACTCTAAGATTTATATAAGGAAGAAAGGGGGGAAAGAAACAAGCGACTTTTCCGCCAGCCTTAGTTAAAGAAGCGAAAAAAGACTTAGAAACTTTAAGGCATCCCATACCATCATAGAGTAATTTTACTTCTACCCCTTGTTTAGCTTTTCTACATAGAATATCAAGAATAGTATTTCCTAAATTATCATTTTGAATTATATAATACTCCATATGAATATATAATTTTGCATCTTCAAGGTTTTTTTTAAGTTGATCAAACTTTGATTTACCATCAATAAATATAGTTACCTGGTTATTATTAGTGTAAAAGGCATTATCGCTGCAAAGATTGAGTTCCATCATATCAGAATATTTACTTAAAAAAGGATTGGTTTTAATTAGTACTTCATTATTTAAAAAATCCTTTTGCTTATCTATAATAGAGGTAAGATTTTCTTTTTCCTCTTTTTTTAGCAAAAACATTCTTTTTCTTTTCAAATTTTGACCAAGAAATAAGTACAATATAAAGCCTATGCTTGGTAAAAATAGTAACACCATAAGCCAAGTCCATGTGCTTGCGGGGTTTTTCCGCTCAATAAAGACAACTGCTAAGGCAAAGAGGATATTTATAAAAAACAACAAATTGAAAAAACGTAATAGCAATTCACTAGTAAACATATGAGCCTCCAAAAAATTCATTATATATTATAACTATAGTATACAGATAAAAGTGTATAAAGAAACATGTAAAAAATAAAAAATATATGATTTTTATAAAAAAAATCTAAAAAAATAAATATTTCAATTTTATAATTTATAATAGTAAGGAAGTAGTGAGTTATATGGTATAATAATAGTAAATTGCTAAAGCCAATTTATGGGGGATAAGGGTATGGGCGGAGTTCATAGAAAAGTTAATGAGGAAATAAGCCAATCCTTAGAACTTATAAAAGAATTAGAGAATGTGGTGAATGAGATTCAGAAAAATGAAGCCCTATTCCATTCTGATATCCAAAATATGTCATTAGAGAGCAAACTGTGTATATTAGATAAATGGGTTAATTACGTAGGATGTTATAATGGACTGAATGAAATTAGGAAAAAATATAAAAATGAACTTATATTAAAACATACTGAAGATTCACACACTAAATTTAAAAATATATTATTAATTTATGCTTCCACCATAGCAATACGTAAAAACTCTGTATTATTGGCAAGCATCATTGAAAAAAACAAGTATCTGGAGTCAATGTTAAATGAAAGTAGGCCTGAATACAATATTAACAAAAAACAATATTATCACATTACACAAGAAATTACAGAAATTTCTTATATGATATCACTGTTTAGAAATAAACACTACTTTGATTTTATGGTAAATTACTATGAGGTTTCTGGTTACGTGCGAGATGAAATTGAAAGAGAATTATTAGATTATGCAAGTTATAATTATTTAAATGTAATAAAACTTGTTAGAAATCATAGGAGTATTGTTTTTAACAATATGATTGATTTTTTTGGGAAAAACGTTTTTGATTTTTGGTTCCCATTTCAAAAATGGGTTGCTATAAGTATTACTGGAGTAGATTACTCTAGTAGAAAAGAAAAGTATGTTAGCAATGAAGACATTAATATTATAAAAGCTGAATTGCTACCAGGTGATGTACTTTTAAAGAGAAATAATTACCAATTAACCAACATAGGATTACCTGGATTTTGGACTCATTCTGCCATTTATATAGGTTGCTTAGAAGAACTAGATGAGTATTTTGTGGACATACCTCTAGATGGTTGTTGTTTGTGTGTGTCAGAGTATTTAAAAGTAAGTTATCCTAAAGTATATGATAGTTTATGTGAAATAAATAATGGACAATATATTATAGAAGTTATTGCTCCCGGTGTGGTAATAAATCCCCTAGACTCTATTGCAAAGGTTGATTATTTTTCGGCCTTACGCCCTAAACTGTCTAAGGAAGATAAATTAAAAGCATTATTTGTAGCTTTTGAATATTTAGGAAAGGCATACGATTATAATTTTGACATTATGACAGATAACTCTTTGTTTTGTAGCGAACTAATTTATAAGTCTTATTTATGTTCAAGCAATAAGAAAGGACTTACATTTATATTAGAGCCAAAAGCAGGGAGATTATTACTTTCACCCAATAGCATTATCAAAAAATTTGATGTAGAATTTAATAGTGAAAATGCAGAATTTGAGTTTGTACTATTTTATGATGGTAGTGAAAGAGAAAGAAAAGCTATAAGCAAAAGTGCAAAAGAATTAAGCGCAACTTGGAAGTTGAATAAGTGGAGAATTGTAAAACGTAGGATTATTTTAAATACACAAACAAGGTATCCTGTAGTAAAGTTTCATTCAGTGTTATCAAAGTTAAGAATTATTTTATATGGTATGTTTTATTAATCGGGATATATGTATATAATATAAAGTATGTATTAAAAAACACAGTTAAAATATTAGATTAAACTCTAAAATAGAAAGTAGGATAAATAATAAATATGAGAAATATAAAAATTGTAATAGAATATGATGGTACTAAGTATAAAGGATGGCAAAGACTTGGAGATAGTGATAATACGATTCAACACAAAATAGAAACCGTTTTAAGCAAAATGGCGGGGGAAAATATCGAAATTACCGCGTCTGGTAGAACAGATGCAGGAGTACATGCAACAAACCAAGTAGCGAACTTTAGAACAGAATCTAGTATGTCAGACCATAAAATGCGTAGTTACTGTTATGAATATTTACCAGAAGATATTGTAGTGAAATCAGTTGAAGAAGTTGATATGAATTTCCATGCAAGGTACAATGCCAAGGTTAAAAAGTATGTTTATAATATTTGTAATAATAAAGCACACAATGTATTTAACAGAAAATATGAATACCATATACCACAACCTTTAAATATTGAAAAAATGAGAAAAGCATCAGAATATTTAATAGGAGAACATGATTTCCAAAGTTTTACAACGCTTAAAACTAAGAAAAAATCAACTGTAAGAAACATTTATACTATAAATATTGTGAATGAAGATGGAAATATAGAAATTAGTATTCAAGGAAATGGATTTATGAAAAATATGGTAAGGTTAATAGTTGGAACTCTTATTGAAGTAGGTCTGGGTGAAAGACCCGCAGACGGAATCAATGATATTTTAGATAAAAAGGAAAGAAAATATTCAGGACATATTGCACCAGCTAAAGGATTATTTCTAGATGAAGTTAATTATTAAAAATTTAGCTGCGTTGTAACCACAATTTGCACAAAGATTAAATGTCTATAAAAATTAATTTAATATTATACCTTGCCTCTAAATGTGTTAAATGGTTAGAGACAAGGTATTTTTTATAACTATTTTTTATATATATTAACAGTATTCTAAACGAATTTTGTTACTATTGTTAAAGGATTATCAGAAAAAAATATATTGAGAAGCATTTATAAAGACATGCTTTACTATAATATTGTATTGTTGTATGATAATGTTAGTAAATATCTAATTATAGTATGAAGGTGGTACCAAGTGGAAAAGTTGTATATTAACATTGATAATACTGAATATCTAAAATTTAAAGTAATGGATAATATAAAGAATAATGGTTATAGTAGTAATTATTGGGGGGGAGACTTTATTTCTATTCCTGCTATAAAAAAAATATCTAATTGTATCGTTGATCTTATTGAAGGTATTAATGGGGTAGAAAATCAAGCAGAGTACACAGAAATTTCATCTATAATTATTAATAATATGATTAAATATATTGAAGTGCAAGGCATTGAAAAGCTTAATATTGGATTTATTATAGGCACGTTTAAGTGCTATAGAAACTCATATATTGATGTTGTTTTAGAAGAGGATTGCCATAATAAAAGTAAGCTGAGAATTACTAATTATATAGAGAGATTTTTTGATAAATTAGAAATAGCGGCTTGTAGTGAGGAATTATTCATTGGAAAAGTAAAGAAAACTGAAGATGCACTAAGAGAAAGTGAAGACCGTTATAAAAAGCTTATAGAAGTCATGCCAGATGCTATGTATGTTCATGACCATGGCAAGATAGCTTATACAAATAAAGCTGGTGCTAAGCTAATGGGATATTTAGAGCCGGAAGAAATATTAGGTAAATCATCCTATGAATTGTTAGAAATCGACGATTATAATAAAATACTAATACAACAGCAAGATGATATTACCATGAGAAGTGGCTATTTATCTCCTGTTGAAAGAAAATATTTTAGAAAAAGTGATGGTAAATGTTTGGAAGTAGAGACTACAGCCACTGTAATAACATCTGATAGTGAAAAAATAATTTTAAGTATTACAAGAGACATATCTGAGCGTAAAAGGATAGAATTTTTAAAACAAAAAGTTAGGCAAAAGACACTTTTACTAAATAAAACTATTGAATATAATAAACTAAGAACAGAATTTTTTGCCAATATATCCCATGAATTAAGAACACCACTAAATATGATACTGGGATCTATTCAACTTGTAAACATTACAACCAATGATAAGGTAATAATAAACCCTGAAATTAAGATTGAAAAATATATGTCCATCATAAAGCAAAATTGTTACAGATTAGTGAGGCTAGTAGATAATCTCATAGACATTACAAAAATTGATGCAGGCTACTTAGATATTAGTTTGCAAAATGGAGACATTGTAAAAGTAGTAGAGGATATAGCGTTATCTGTAGTAGAATATGTTGAGAGTAAGGGTCTAGAACTTATTTTTGACACTGATATTGAAGAAAAGTTTATGGCCTTTGATGCAGATAAAATTGAAAGAATTATGTTGAATTTAATATCCAATGCTATTAAATTTACTAAGCCTTGCGGGAAGATATATGTTAACATACAAAACAAACAGGAAAATATAGTAATATCTGTAAGAGACACAGGAATCGGTGTGCCAATAGAAAAACAAAATGAAATTTTCGAAAGATTTATTCAGGTAGATAAATCACTATCTAGAAAACAAGAAGGTAGTGGTATAGGTTTATCACTAGTTAAATCATTAGTTGAAATGCATGAAGGAAAAATATACATCAATAAAGAAATAACTGAGGGTACCGAATTTGTCATTGAACTGCCAGTTAAAATTTTAGATAATATAAAAGCAAGTAATGAAATTTACAATTCAGCTGAAAATGATATCGAAAGGATAAAAATCGAGTTCTCTGATATATACTCATAAAAGCCATTAAGGGACTAATATTATTAGTCCCTTAATGGCTTTTATAAGCTTAAGTATAAACTAGATAATTATGTGCCTTTTATAGTTGCAAAGACAAATTACAGTATACCTTCATTTTTTAATATATCTTCAATTTCATCAACTTTTTTAGAGAGGATATAAAAACTTTCTTTTAATACATTCTTTGGAAGAGGCATTTCTTTTATAGTTTTTTCTAAGGCTTCTATAGTTTCTAGTGCATCATCAATTCCCTTTTGTGCTAGCTTTATATTGTTTTCTTTCATTTTTCAATCTCCTTTAACTTTTGTTTTGTGTATACTCAAATTTTAACATTAGTAATTACTAATTTCAAATGAATTAGAATTTCTATTTTATAGGAAATTATGAAATTAGCTTTTCTTATTCTTATAAACCTTATTTTTAACATCTTTTAAAATAGAATCTAGACCCTTGAATTTTAAGTCAGGAAAGGCTTTTATAAGCCTTGAATAATCGGGACATTTTTTTATAAACAAGGAATCATATTTTATTTTCAATTCTTTTATAATATTTTCAATTTCAGATTTCTTCTTGCTTACTTTCATTTCAGCATTTTCTATTAACCCATCCAACCTAATTTTAAGTTCAAATATATCTTTAGTATTACCTAAATTTAATTTAAAATCTGATAGTTTTTCAGTTAAATCTGAATATGCTGTATTTAATTGAGTTAAAAGAGATCTTAATTTAAATATTGTTATTACAGTAATTGTAAAATCAATTATGAAATATACAAGCGTAATATTAAAAAGTATTCTGCCGGTGCTCGGTGGAACTAAATTTACTATATGTGCAATATAGGGATGAACTACCTTTAAAATGAACATGGAAACAAGCCCCCATATTAAAGAAAAGGATAAGCAAATTCTTCCATGAAGATTATAGGGAGTATCACTGTAATCCCACCAAGTACAATTAAATGCAGTTTCTAGAATATAACCTGTTATGTATTCTAGAAAAGAAGTTAAGAATACTGAACCTAAAAAAAGAAAAATATAATTATTTCCTATAGGTTTTAGCAAAATAATTATTGACAGTGTACCAAAGCCGTAAATAGGACAAAAGGGACCATGGAGGAAGCCTCTATTAACGAATTCCCTTTTGTTTATAGTCGCATATACTGTTTCAATGCACCAGCCCATAAAGGAATAGATAACAAAATAATAAAAAAATGTAAATACACTAGAATTTAATAAGGATGTATTAATCATATATTGGCTCCTTTTTTAGTGTTAATGACATTTAAGATGATGATTAATCGTATATTCAACAAGAAAATGATAACACAAAAAGTGTTTTTTTTATAGTAAATAGAATGAATAAAATATTAACACATGCAATTATATACGAATAACAACATATATATTAATGAAGCACTGATGATTTATTTAAATTTTAGGAGGAAATATATGATAAATATCATTTGGTTTTTAATTTTGTCCTTAGGAATAGTTATTGGAATTTTAACAGGAAGAGGAGAAGTTTTATCAAAGGCAGTCGTTTCATCAACATCTGGTGCTGTTGAACTGGTAATGGGCCTGGTTGGAATGATGTGTCTTTGGTGTGGCATAATGAAAATTGCTGAAAAAAGTGGACTAACTGATAAATTGGCAAGTGTACTTAAACCAATTTTAAAAATTGTATTTAAGGAAGCTGGAAAAAACCAAAAGGCAATGTCTAGTATTACTATGAATTTAACAGCAAATATGATGGGGTTATCAAATGCTGCCACTCCTTTTGGTATAAAAGCTATGGAGGAGATGCAGAAAAATAATAAGGTCAAAGATACAGCTAGTAATGACATGGCATTATTTTTAGTTTTAAATGCTGCCTGTATTCAGTTTTTGCCTACAACAGTGATATCTATAAGAGCTGCTTATAATTCACAAAATCCAGCAATTATTATATTGCCAGCCATAATTGCTACAGGTACTGCTGCAATTTTAGGGGTAATTTATTGTAAAATTTTGCAACGCTACTTTTAATAGCATTTAAGAAGGAAAATTTCTTTAAATGGTTTAATGTAAGAATAATAAATATTGATATTAAAATTTAATGGGGTGGGTGAATTAAAGTGATTGTGGGCAATTTAGTATCATATATTTTAAAAGGAATAATTCCAATTATTATTGGATTTGTAGTAATTTACGGAGTTATTAAGAAGGTAAAGGTATACGAGTGCTTTGTTGAAGGAGCAAAGGATGGAATAACTATTTGTCTGAAAATTTTTCCGTACCTTTTAGCTATGATTATAGCTGTTAATGTATTTAGAGCTTCAGGGGCTTTAGACTTTTTTATTTATTTAGTAAAACCGGTTGTTGTGTTTATTGGACTCCCACCGGAGGTTGTTCCCCTAGTTTTAATAAAACCTCTTTCAGGAAGTGGGGCGCTGGGAGTATTTACTGACATCATAAAACAATATGGAGCAGATAGTTACATAGGAAATGTGGCATCTATAATAATGGGCTCAACGGAGACTATCTTTTATACCTTGACAGTATATTTTGGAGCAGTAAATATAAAAAATATTAGGCACACACTATTTGCAGCAATACTAGCAGATATAACAGCAATTATAATGGCGGTTAACTTAGCTAAGTTTTTCTTTTAATGAAAGCTCAACAGCAACGGAAACTAGGTCGGAAACACAATACCCAAATATGACAATATTATAACATATATTGTAAAAAAGTGAAAAGTGTGATAGTATAACTGTGGATATATTAGTTTGTTAAAAAATTAATAATTGTTATCTGCCACAGAGAAAGGCAAGGAGGAAGAATATGATTGAAATAATTGATGTGAATAAGAGTTACAATGGCAAGGATAAAGCAGTAGACAACATAAGTTTAACTATAAGAGATGGTGAAATTTTTGGATTTCTAGGTCCAAATGGAGCAGGTAAAACTACTACCATAAAGATGATTACAGGAATATTAAGTGCTGATAGCGGAAAAATCACTATTAATGGAATCGATATAGAAAAAAATGATTTAGAGGCTAAAAAACAATTTGGCTTTGTGCCAGATAATCCGGACATGTTCTTAAGACTTAAAGGTATCGAATATTTGAACTTTATGGCAGATATTTATGATGTACCTAGCAAACTTAGAAAAGAAAGAATTGAAGCCTTGGCAAATAGATTTGAAATGAGTAATGCACTTTCAGATGGGATTCAAAGTTATTCTCATGGCATGAGACAAAAAATAATTATTATGGGTGCCCTTGTTCACGAGCCAGAAGTTTGGATTCTAGATGAACCAATGACGGGGCTTGACCCTAAATCTTCATATGTTTTGAAAGAAATGATGAGAGAACATGCAAATAACGGTAAAAGTGTATTTTTCTCAACTCATGTTTTAGAAGTAGCTGAAAAAATATGTGATAGGGTTGCAGTAATAAACAAGGGGAAAATGTTGTTCTGCGGAACACTAGATGAACTAAGGGAGCACTTCAAAGCTAGTGGGTCACTTGAAAAAATCTTCTTGGAGATGACTGAAAATGAGTAAATTTGTAGCTTTAACTAGGGTGCTATTAAAAACTGGAACTGGATCCTCCGGTGGCAAGAAAAATAAAAAACAAATAAAAGGGATACTTCTTGGACTGCTTTTAATCATAGCGCTCACACCTATGGCAATAGGGTTTGGAAAGTTTATATCTGCGGCCTATGATGGATTACATGCCATGGGACAAGAAGCAGTTATTTTGGGCTTTGGATTGTCTGTAGTATGTGTGGTTGTTTTTTTCTTTGGAATTTTTTATGCCATGGGTATATTCTATTTTTCTATGGATGTAGAAAATTTATTACCGCTACCTTTTAAGCCCTGGCACATTATGGGGGCTAAATTTGCTGTAGTATTAATTTATGAATACCTTACTGAGCTTATATTTTTTCTGCCTACAATAATTGCTTATGGTATAAAGAGTAGCGGTGGAGTCTTGTATTATATCTATGGAGTTATTATATTTTTATTATTACCTATAATCCCATTAGTAATGGCGTCTGTTATAAATATGATTATAATGAGATTTACTAATATCGCAAAAAACAAGGACAGGTTTAGACTAGTAGGTGGACTTATAGCAATGGGTTTTGGTATAGGAATTAATATTTATACCCAAAGGTTTGCACAAGATATTAGTGGAACAGAAATTACCAAAATGTTTGCAAAGGGAAATAATTCACTAGTTGATTTGGTAACAAAAATGTTCCCTAGTACTAAGATAGCTGTAAATAGTCTAATTAAGACATCTAATATTCAGGGGTTTATCAATTTGATTTTATTTATAATAATAACAGTAGCTGCATTAATGATATTTATAATATTAGGTCAAGCATTGTATTTTAAAGGGGTTATGGGAGTATCTGAAACATCTTCAAAGAGGAAAATCCTTACCAGCAGTGAACTTATAAAAAATACAACGCAAAATTCTTCTTTAAAGGTATATACATTTAAAGAATTAAAATTATTATTTAGGACGCCAATTTATTTTATAAATTGTGTTATTATGAATTTTTTATGGCCAGTGTTTTTACTTATACCAATTTTTGCACAAAAGGGTGGTTCAGCGCAACTTAACATGTTAACTGAGTTTTTACAAAACAACAAAAGTTCAGGCATAGCAGTAGGTGCTTTCTTTGCATTTATGGTGTTTGTATCTTGTAGCAATGCAATCGCTACTACAGCAATATCAAGAGAAGGTAAAAACCTGTATATATTAAAATATATACCTATGAAATATAAAGATCAGCTTATGGCAAAGGTATTATCAGCAGTAGTTTTAGGAGTAGCTGGTATGCTTATGGTGTGCTTAATTGCTCTAGTATTGCTTAAAGTACCATTGGATTTAGTTTTATTAATGATTATAGTTGGGTTTTTAGGAATATTATTTACATCCTTTATAGGAATATTTATTGATTTGAATTTCCCTAAACTTCAGTGGGATACAGAGCAGAAGGCTGTAAAGCAAAACCTTAATGTGATTATTAGCATGATTATTTGTGTAGCTTTAGGTGGGATTACAGTATTTATGGTTATCAAATTTGAGCTAACTAAATGGGCTGTATTTGCTTTAATATTAGTATCATTTACAATTGTAGATTTACTTCTATATTATTTATTAGGCACAAAAGGCGTAAAAATGTTGAGGAAAATAGAATCTTAGTATAAAATAATATAACCTAAGTATAATTTTAGAATTTTAGGTTAAAAATATTGACACAGTGATTTAATTGTAATATACTTACTATTAAACAAATGCGATGATGAGAAGAGTAATGGGTCTAAATGTTAAAAGCGAGCTGAGATAGGTGAAAATCAGTAGCATGGAAACTTATGAACATGGCCTCTAAGCAGATTATCTGAATAAGAGTTTGAAAGCATAATTATAAAATATACTTTTGAATTTAATTATTAGGAGAATACGGGTTCAACCGTTATATTGACAGGTGATGATGGTCACCCATGGAGTTCTTTATAGTGATGTAAAGATGAATTAGAGTGGTAAAACGTTAATACGTCTCTAAACAGAAAGTTTTTTCTGTTTAGAGGCTTTTTTTATTTTCCGGGAAATTATAATATTTTAGGATTATTATAAGTTAATTAATATATTTCTACATGTTTTTGTTTTCCAAAAACTTAAAACGACAAATAAATTTAATTTGAGAGGTAGGAGAAAAATATGACTAAAAAAACTTATTACATTACCACACCAATTTATTATCCATCAGCAAATCTACACATCGGCAATACTTATACAACAGTATCTGCGGATGCAATTGCTAGATTTAAGAGGCTTACGGGGTATGATGTAATGTTCTTAGCCGGAACAGATGAGCATGGTCAAAAGATTCAAAGAATAGCAGAAGAAAAAGGCGTTACTCCAAAAGAGTATGTAGATGAAATAGTAGCAGGCATAAAAGAATTGTGGAAAATAATGGACATAAGTTATGATAAGTTTATAAGAACTACAGACGATTATCATAAAAAAGCCGTTCAAAAACTATTTAAGAAGTTGTATGATCAAGGTGACATATACAAAGGTGCATATGAAGGTTGGTACTGCACTCCTTGTGAATCTTTCTGGACAGAGACTCAGGCAGTAGATGGAAAATGTCCTGATTGTGGAAGACCAGTAGAGAGAGCAAAGGAAGAAGCATATTTCTTTAAAATGTCAAAATATGCGGATAGACTTATAGAGTACATTGAAGCTCATCCTGAGTTTATCCAGCCAGAATCAAGAAAGAATGAAATGTTAAATAATTTCTTAAGACCAGGTCTTCAAGATTTATGCGTTTCAAGAACAACATTTAACTGGGGAATACCAGTAGAATTTGATCCAGGTCACGTTATATATGTATGGGTAGATGCTCTGTCTAACTATATAACGGCCCTTGGATATAATGGAGAAGATACTTCCCTTTATGAAAAATACTGGCCAGCGGATGTCCACCTAATAGGTAAAGATATACTAAGATTCCATACAATATATTGGCCAATTATGTTAATGGCATTAGAACTTCCTCTTCCTAAACAGGTATTTGGTCATGGCTGGCTTCTTTTTGATGGTGGAGTGAAAATGTCAAAATCTAAAGGAAATGTAGTAGACCCAGTAATACTAGTTAATCATTTTGGAGTAGATGCGGTAAGGTATTATTTGCTTCATGAGATACCATTTGGTTCTGATGGAATATTTACTAATGAAATATTCATAAAGAAAACAAATTCGGACCTCGCTAATGATTTAGGCAACTTGTTATCAAGAACTGTAACAATGATAGAAAAATATTTTGATGGAGTTATTCCAGCACCCTCAGAAAGTGCAGATGTTGATAATGAACTAATAGAACTAGCACTTGCAGTGCCAGGTAAAGTAGAGAAGGCTATAGATGAGCTTAAAATTCCTGAAGCATTGGATCACGTTTGGGCACTTATTAGGCGAACTAACAAGTATGTAGATGAAACTTCACCATGGATACTTGGAAAAGATGAATCCCAAAAGGGAAGACTTGGTACAGTACTGTATAATTTAGCAGAATCATTAAGAATGACATCAGTGTTAATATCAGCATTTTTACCAACTACAAGTGGTAAAATAAATGATCAACTAAATGTAGAAGCAACTACCTGGGACAGTTTGGCATCCTTTGATGGAACAAGTGCGGGAACAAAAGTTAATAAGGGTGAAGTAATGTTCCCAAGAATAGATGTGGAAGCTAAAATAGAAGAGCTTAACAAACTTGTAGAGGAAAATAGGAAAGCAACACAAAAACCTACTATGGAGAAAGTAAAAGAAGAAATAACTATAGAAGATTTCGAAAAAATAGATATGAGAGTGGTTAAAGTATTAGAATGTGAACCAATGAAGAAATCTAAAAAACTCCTTAAGTTAAAAGTAGATTTAGGCGGAGAAATAAGGCAGGTAATATCAGGAATAGCCCAGAACTATAAACCAGAAGAATTAATTGGAAAGTATGTAGTCCTAGTAGCTAATTTAAAGCCTGTTACACTTAGAGGTGAATTATCACAGGGGATGATCATTGCAGCAGCGTCTCAGGACGATAGTAAGTTATTTGCAATATCAATACCAGGGGAATTGCCTACTGGAAGTACAGTAAGGTAATTCCAGTAGACAAAGCATGAAGTGCTAGTAAATTAGGCTTCATGCTTTTGTATTTAAAATAACACAGTCTATTGAATTTTAATAAAGTTAGATTTATAATTAGTAATTGTAACTATTTCAGAGAATAGCAAAGATCAAAACAATTAATAATTGTTTTGTACTACAAAGAACCGTGAGGGGAGATACAATTGAAAATTGTTTCGTACTCCAGAGAACGGCAAGGAGGAAAAATAATATGAAATTTCTTATAGGTTCCTTAGTTGGAGCTGTTATCGGGTACATAACCAATTGGTTAGCTATAAAAATGTTGTTTAAGCCACACAAAGAGATTAGAATCGGTAAATTCAAAGTTCCATTTACCCCAGGACTTATACCAAAAGAAAAGTCTAGGATAGCTAAAAGTGTAGGTGAGGCCATAGGCCAGAATCTTTTGACGAAGGAAACAATTATACAGTCATTATGCAGTGAAAATATGAATGAACAATTGGATTCTTGGGTGCAAACTAAAATTAGTGCTATAGAAAATAGCGAGGCTACAGTAGAAAATGAGATAAAAGGCTTATTAGGTGATGAGTATTCTAATTTTTTAGGGAATACTAATAGTAATATTTCTAAATTATTTATTGAATATATAAATGAAGAAGATGCTAAACAAGCCATTGCTAAATATGTAAGCACCCAAATAATGTTAGAATTAACAGCATCGCCACAAGCAATTTGTGAAAGTGAATTATATAATTCAATAAAAAATAAGATGATAAGTGCGGCTATTGAGTATAAGGGTACAGAGGGTTTTTACGGAGAGATTCAAAATATATTAGATGAAAAGTTAAATGACTTAAAGGTTTTAGATAAGAATTTTGAGGAAGTTATACCTAAAGGGATAATAGATAATGTGAAAGTATATGTTTATGGCAAAAGATATGATATAGCTATGGCAATAAAGAAAATAATGAAAGAAGAAAAAAATAGGAAAAAATTGAGGAAAATTGTAGGAGAAACAATAACAACTAAACTAAATCCCATGATAGCAATGTTCGTGAATGCTGACAATACTTATGAAAAAGTTGTTACGGGTATAAATGAATTCTTAGATGAAGATGAAAACCATAATGATATTGCACTAATTATTAATGATATAATAGACAAGTTTTTGAAGAGCTCAATATCTAGCGTGTTTTCTGAATTTTCTAAAGAAGGTATTGACGATGGGTTAAAGCCTCTAATTGATTTGTTTACAACAAAGATTGTAGATGAAAAACTTATTAGAAATACCTTTGATAAGCTTGAGGATAAGTTTAATAATTATATATCTATTGAGGCGGTACTGGAAACAACAGGAATAGATTATAAAAATGCAATAGAAAAAATTATAAAGAGTCGAATAGAAGCTATGGCGGAAAGCAATTCTGTTAAAATAAAAATCACAGAAATAGTTTCATTGTTAATTAATAGATTGTTAAATGTTGAGATTAAATCAATATTTGTGGGAGAAGGGGACAAAGTATCTAAGTCTATTTCTAAAGTGGTTAAAGAATTATACAATAAATTTATAGAGAATAAGGCTGCTGATGTAATTGAAGTGTTAGATGTAGCTAAAATAGCTGAAGATAAAATTAATGAATTTGATGTAGCTTTTTCAGAAAAAATCATACTGGAAATTGCTAGTAAAGAGTTAAGCGCAATAACTTGGCTAGGAGCACTGCTAGGAGCAATTATGGGATTACTATCTCCTATATTAGGTTCACTTTAACGACATTTCAGTGGGAGGATAACAATTGAGAATTGTTATCTGCTCCAGAGGTCTACATGGGGGTAAATCTCCTTCTGAAGTAGTTAATTGTAGCTTCGAGGATGATGATTTAATACATTGAAAGGAAGGTGAAAGCTGTAATTAAACTTATGAAATTATTGAGTTTAATACAGTATTTATTATGATATTTGATTCACATGCACATTATGATGATGATGCTTTTAATGAAGATAGAGAAAAAATAATACTGGGATTAAAGGATAAGGGTGTAATAGGGGTTTTAAACTGTGGTGCATCATTGGAAGGTGCACGAAGGTCAGTAGAATTATCAAGTGAATATGACTTTATATATTCGGCAGTAGGAATCCATCCTGAGTATGCAGGCATTGTTAATGAGGAAGTTATTGAAGAACTAAGGAATTTAGCTCAAAACCCAAAGGTAAAAGCAATAGGAGAAATAGGGCTAGATTATTATTATGAAGAAAACCCACCTAGAGATATTCAAAAGGCTGCATTTAAACTTCAAATGGAGTTAGCAAGAGAACTTAAATTACCGGTGGTTATACACGACAGGGATGCTCACAAAGATACTTTAGATATATTAAAGGAATTTCCTGAGGTTATTGGCACCGTTCACTGCTTCTCAGGAAGTGTTGAATTTGCTGTGGAATGTTTAAAGTTGGGGTATTATATAGGATTTACTGGAGTCATAACCTTTAAGAATGCAAAAAAAATAGCAGAGGTTGCAAAGGTTGTACCAATGGATAGGATACTAGTAGAAACTGATTGTCCATATATGGCACCAGAACCAAATAGAGGTAAAAGAAATCAGTCTGATTACATTGAGTTCATAATAGAAAAGATATCAGAAATCAAGGGCAAAACCATAGAAGAAATAGAAAATATAACAATTTTTAACATAAAAGAGTTGCTAAAAATAAACAAATAGTATATAATTATTAGTAATTCTATCTGTTGGAAAAAAAATACAATAAATCTGTAATTAAAATTATGTAAAGTACATATAATTTTAATGGTAAATACTATTTTACTAATTTACCCTGAAAGACTGGATTAATCATTTTATTTTTAAATTATAATATAATATAATTTTATATTATAATTGTATGCACAATGATGCATTTACAGTCAAAACTAAGAGTAATGGGGAGGGAATTTGACATATTTCTTGCTTCAAGGTATAATACCCAAGTACTCTTGACTAAGGGAGGGAATTTTTATGATGAAAAACGCGAAAAATAATTTGAAGTACTATTTTTCAAACGGGCCCAAGACAGTTTTTATAGTAATGATGTTATTAACATGTATTACGGTGACTATATTTAACATGAAAAAAGTTATATCGGTTATTGTTGATGGAAAGTCCATACAAGTTATAACTTTAAAAAGCAATGTTAATCAAATACTAAAAACTAATAATATAGCACTAGGGGCAAAAGATCAAATAACAGTTAGTTTAGACAGTGAAGTAAAAGACGGAGACAAAATATATATAAAAAAAGCTGTAAATGTTAAAGTTAAAGTTGATGGGAAAGAATTGAATATTCAAACTGCCGAAAATACAGTAGCAGATATGCTGAAAGCAGAAAATATTGTATTAAGTGGTGAGGACAAGGTTACCCCGTTAAAAAGTGATTCGCTAAAATCAGGGTTACAAGTACAAATAACAAGAGTAAACACTGATGTTCTTCAAGAAGTTAAAGCGATTGACTTTGCAACTGAATTTAAAAACAGCAACGAATTGGACAAAGGTGTAAAAAAAGTTATTCAAACAGGAAAAGCGGGTCAGAAGGTTATTACTTCATCTGTTGTCTATGAAAATGGCAAAGAGGTATCTAGAAAATTAGTAAGTGAAAAACTTAAATCACAGCCGGTTAAGCAAATAGTTGCACTAGGTACTCTTGGTGTATATACACCATCACGTGGAGGCGACATTCATTATACTGAAAAGCTTAGGGTTAGGGCAACAGCATATAATGCTGATTTTGATAGCACTGGTAAAAGCCCTGGTGATTCTGGCTATGGTATAACTTCCACTGGAGTGAGGGCAAAAAGAAACACAGATGGCTATAGTACTATAGCTGTGGACCCTAGAGTTATTCCACTGGGAACCAAGCTTTGGGTAGATGGATATGGACTTGCAATTGCTGAAGATATAGGTGGAGCAATAAAAGGTAATCATATAGATTTATATTTCGATTCAAATAATGAAATGATGGATTGGGGATCTCGGAGTGTCGATATTTATATTTTGAAGTAGGAGCATTAGCTCCTTTTTTTTGCTTTATAGTTCACTAATAAATAGTGTTCACTATTTATAAGTAAAATGATATTATAGATACAGTAATAAAAAGAAATACTAAAGGATATCTTTATTTTTTATTAATATATAATAGTAAGTGCCTTAGATTAGTATGGTATGGAGGATGACATGGATAATATTATGATTAAAGAAGTAATAGTAGTTGAAGGAAGAGACGATGTTACAGCGGTTAAAAGAGCAGTAGATGCTGAGCTAATTTCTGTAGGTGGTTTTGGAATCAACGAAAAGATAATCAACAAAATAAGAGAAGCTCAAAAACGAAATGGCGTAATAATCTTTACTGATCCAGACTTTGCTGGAGAAAAAATAAGAAGAATTATTTCCAAAAGAGTAGCAAATGTAAAGCATGCATATATATCTCAAAAGGAAGGTACCAAAGATGGAGATATTGGTGTTGAAAACGCATCACCTGAAACAATATTAAGAGCTCTAGAAACTGCAAAATTTGAAGTTCAAGAGAAAAGAAGTGAATATAATATAAAGGATATGATATTTTTCAAGTTGACAGCCGATAGTAGAGCAAAAGAAAGACGGGATGCACTAGGGAAAGAATTAGGTATAGGATACGGTAATTCCTCACAATTTATAACTAGGTTAAATAATTATGGAATTGTAAAGGAAGAATTTATAGAAGCCCTTAAAAAGATAGATAAGGAGATGGACTATGGAAAATTTAACCATTAGCGAAGTTGCAAAGAAATATGAGTTTAGGTTTAAAAAGGGCCTGGGTCAAAATTTTTTGATAGATGACTCTGTGCTAGAAGACGTGGTTAATGGAGCAGAGGTTAATGAAGAGGATTTTATTATAGAAATAGGACCGGGGTTTGGAACATTAACTAGAGAACTTTTAAAAAGAGCTAAAAGTGTTTGCGCAATTGAA
Organism: Clostridium estertheticum; assembly: GCF_011065935.2. NCBI lineage: Bacteria > Bacillati > Bacillota > Clostridia > Eubacteriales > Clostridiaceae > Clostridium > Clostridium estertheticum. Next base: position 208,518 of record NZ_JAAMNH020000001.1, read on the forward strand.
TTGGATGAAAAGCTTTTTCCCATTTTAGAAGAGGAACTTAAAGATTACAATAATTTTGAGCTTATTCATAAGGATGCTCTTAAAGTAGATTTTAATGAACTTATGGGGGATGAAAAATCCGTAAAGCTGGTGGCTAATTTACCATATTATCTCACCACTCCAATAATTGTTAACTTACTTACCAAAGGTTATGATTTTAAATCACTAACTATAATGATACAAAAGGAAGTTGGAGAAAGGATAGACTCTGATCCCGGCTGCAAGGCTTATGGAGCCTTTTCAATATTAGTTCAATACTACTGTGATACAAAAATTATACGATTAGTGCCACCATCAGCATTTATTCCACAGCCCAAGGTAGAATCTATTGTTATTAGATTAGATAGATTAAAGGAGCCCAAGGTTAAGGTTAAAGATGAGGCCTTATTCTTTTCTATAGTAAGGAAATCTTTTAATATGAGAAGAAAAACTTTATGGAATGGTATCAAAGATATTGGTATTGGTAAAGAAGAATTACTAAAATGTTTTGAAAGAGCAAACATTGATTCTAGTAGAAGAGGCGAAACACTATCACTTCAAGAATTCGCGTTGCTTTCAGATGAAATAGGGTCTATAAAATAAATTTCCAAATGTTGTTCACTTTTTATTACATACTTCATATAGTATAATGAATAAGTTTTATATGGAGGTAAAAGAAGGTGACACCTAAAAAAAGTTATAGTAGGTACTTTATTATATTGCAAGAAGATGAAAAAGGTTATTCTTTAGACTCTGATAAAATTCCTTCCGGTTATGCAAAGTTAGAAATGAAAAATAATAAGTGCAAGATTTCATACTATGTGCAAAACCTAAGGAAAGAGAAACAACCTTATTACATGATTTTAATATGTGGTAAAAAAGATGTGAATAAAATTGTAAAACTGGGTAAATTGAACATAGACGATTATGGTAGGGTAGACATTTCTAATGAATATGACATGGAAAATATTGCAGATACGGGCATATCAGCTGAAAAGATTGTTGGAGCTGCAATTGTGAAATTTCTAGATACCAATGTGGTATCAATAATGAGCGGATTTTCAACAACAGACAAACCAAATGAATGGAGAAACTATCAATTAGCAGATTTCAATAGTGGAAACAAAGAAACAAGAACGGATGATATAATTAATGAATTTGATGAATATGAACAAAATATTGAATTAATTAAAATAAAAAATGATGAAGTAGTTGAACATTCAGGAGCTCAAAACAATGTGGGTGAAGAAATAAATACGGACCAAAGAGGTAAAGTTGAAGATGTTGAAATTTCAGATGAATTAGAAGAGATTAAAGCTAAAGAGCCGGAAGCCAGAGAACCAGAAGCCAGAGAACCAGAAGCTAGGGAACCAGAAGCTAGAGAACCGGAAGCTAAAGAACCGGAAGCTAGAGAACCAGAGGCAAAAGAGCATGATGATGTTTCTGATGGAAATAGAAATAAGGATAAAAAACAAAATAAAGAAGAGCAAGAAAACAAGCAGAGTGATTATGATAAATGTGAATATCCTAAAGGTGCTATGGGAAATTTCTTTAAAACAGTAGCACTAGGTTTTGATGAAGCACCTAATTTTTCTAAAGAAATGAAATGGTGCAAATGGTATAAAGTACCTGTGAATACTCTAGAGAGTATGTATGACTTCAGTGACTATAATAAATATACAATAGCATATTATCCTATGATTTGTTACTATCCATATATTAGAAACTATAAACATTTTATGCTAGGATATAAATGTGACTCCACTGGAAAAATGAAATATATTGTTTATGGAATACCTGGAAGCAGATCTAAAGGTCATCAGCCCTATGGAGGCAAAACTGGTTTTGTATCTTGGATTGCGGATAGTGAAAATAGTGAAATGGGGCACTGGCTGATGTTTTATGATTTTAAAAAATCTACAATTGTTGTCCCTTTAAAAAAATAATATATGAAATTAAATGTGCGACTATATAATTTAGTCGCACATTTAATTTTTTAATATTTTTTTAATATGTATCATATAGTATATTAATATTAATATAGGGAGGGGCATATTGAGGATTATATTTATAAACAGAAAAAAACTTGGAATTATAGTAATACTAATGGGCCTTATGATAACACTTTTAGGAATATCAAAAGGATTCGATAAACAATTAAAAACCACCATTCTTGTAGAGCATAATATTAATTTGCTAAATGATTTCCATGCTTTAAATGGGAAAGTAAGTTATAAATTACCAGAAGGATGGACAACTAAAGAAAAAAAATTTTCTGGTGGCGAGATTATATATCACAATGATTTTCAATCATCAGATGCAGTAATTCATGGATTTGTAGAAGTGTGGACAAGTAAACAGAATTTGAAAACATTTTTAGATAATAGTAAAAAAATATCTCAGGAGCAAAATGCAATTAAAAATTATAAATTAGACAGTGTTATTATAAATGGTAAAAAAACATATTTAGTGCAATACTTAATTAATGTAACTGATAATAATTGGTACAAGGTCTATGAGTATTTTATAGATGATGGAAGTGAATTTTATAGATTTTCATTTTTCACAAGGAATGTTAATTTTAAAGAAGCTTTTGGAGCTATTTATGAAAGTATAGTGGAGACATTTAAAATTAATTAAAGTTGCTTAAAACTTTTTAAAGTATTATAATTTAGCTAATGTCATTTTAAAAGAAGAAGTTATAACTAAGGAATCCATAGCTACATTGTAAGTGTATATAGCGTCTTTAACGAACTTTTAATTAAGAGGAGTATTATTGTTCTCTTAATAATTGATTGTGCTAGGTGGCTTAAATAATAAGATTAAGGCAAATTAACTAGTAATATACAATTACATCTGATAGTTAGGATAACAATTGATGATTGCTATATCCCGCAGAGAGTAGCGAGGAGGATAACAAATGCACAAAAATAAAAATAAGCTCCTTATATTTTCATTTATAATCATAGCCGCGTTTATATTTACAGGATGTAAAAGATTTGATGGAATTAAAGTAAAGCTTGGAGTAAAGAATAATGATTTTGAATATATTAAGCAAGGCAGAATTAAAAAGATAATAATACAAAGTACTAGGGATAAAAGTTTTAGATTTGTGGTTACGGATGAGATAGCCATAAAAGACTTGTATGAAATTTTATCAACATCTAAGGAAGTTGGTGAAAAGTCAACACTTGAGTCTGATTATATATTTGAAATGTATGAGGGCATAGATAAAGTTCACAAATTCAACTATATAGCAGGGCTTGATGAAAAAGATGGAGCCAATTTGTACAGCACAGATAAGAGTTATATTGTATCTAAAAGAATTGATAATGATATAATACAAAACTTTTGGAATATTAGAAAGCCTATAGATTTTAAAACTGTATATTATGATTCAATTTCAAAGGTATTAGATAAGTATGTAAAGAGTAATGCTAAAGTTGATGATAAAGGCAAAAAAATAGGTATTGATATAAGTGAAGATAATAGTGTAGCTAAATTTGTACTATCAACTGATTTAGAAACCTTTAAAAGTAAAATACTAAATGATTACAATGCTGTCCTACTAAAAGGTAAAAGTGCAGATTATGATGTATTAATAAAGGTTAAAACAGAAGGGTATAAAGCTACCATATACAAGTCCTCTGTTACAATTAAGACTGCACTTAGTGAGAAAGAAAAGTTATATTACGTAGTAGCCAAATATGATAAAGGACTATGGAACATTGAAACTTTTGAAGATAAAAAACCTGCCAAATTTTAAAGATAGTTAATTAAGTCAATCAAAAAAAATAACTAGCGAGTATGCTAGTCTATTTTTTTAGATGTCTAAATAATAAAAAGTTATATTTGTAAATAAATACAGCTTTTTATTATTTAAATTCTATTAGAAAAAACTTTCCATTTTATCGTTGAGAAAATTAGTGGTACCAATATTTATATCAACAGAATCTCCTATTTTTGAATCTTTAGGTAAACGAGAAATACTTACATCCATAGTAGTTCCATCTAAAAAATTTATAAAAGCATCTGTATTGTCCATATCTATTATTTTTCCAAACATTATGAAAACATCCTTTCATAGTTTATAAACTAGTTCTTGTATAGTTTTAGCAAAAATCACTATTATATTCATGAAAGTGATAATGTTTTTGTGCAATAATAAAACAAAGTACAGAGCAGTATTTAAGTTTATTACGTATAGCAGATATAACTAAAAACCACCTATCACAAAGTGATAGGTGGTTTATCTATAATTGATGTATATTATAGATTACTTTAGATTTTGAATTATAATCTAGTAACGTTTGAAGCTTGAGGTCCTCTAGCTCCAGTAGTTATTTCGAATTGAACTTGTTGTCCTTCTTCTAAAGATTTATATCCGTCTCCTTGAATAGCTGAAAAATGTACGAATACATCTTCTTCTCCTTCTACGGATAAGAATCCAAACCCTTTTTCTGAATTAAACCATTTAACTGTACCTGTTTTCATATAACTTTCCTCCTGAATAAAAAAATTTGTAACATTTGTAACATAAAACATTTGTAACATAACTATTATAATACTACACTTTAGTAGATTTTTAAATAGTTTTTCAAAAATAAAATAAATAATCCTATAATTTCTTTATTTATTTACTAAAAATTCTTCTAAACCCAATTTATTTTATTATATTATTTCATAATTTAAAATGCATATAGGCTAGCTTATTTTTATAAAACTATTTTAATTTACAACACTATATTATTTATAATAGTTTTAATAGTGATTGCTTTATGTTCTAAATATAGTTTGGCTTTTAATATTATTTTTATACTATTTAATTTTTTTTAAATTTTTAATGTCAACAGTACAATATGGATAAAAAACCAAAGGATATTGAGATAATCAAAACTTAAATGGGTTTATTATATGATAGAAGTTAATTTTGAAATTGAAATAAAATTTTCACTAGAGTATAATAAGCAAAGTACAAGATATTGTGTTTAGGGAGGCCTAGTTATGCTACATGTAGTCAAAAGAGATGGACGAGAGGTTCAATTTGATTCAATAAAAATAACAAATGCCATAAGAGGAGCGGCGGATGAGATAGCTTTTAACTTAAAAGAAAGTGAAATTATAGAGCTAACTCAAAAGGTGCTTGAAAGAATTGAGGATTTGGACAAGCAGCAACTTTCTGTGGAGGAAATACAGAATATTGTTGAAGATAAGCTTTTAGAAAACGGTCATAAGCCTATTGGAGTAGCGTTTTCTAATTATAGGCGTGAACGTAACAAGATTAGAGAAATAAAATCAGACCTTATGAAAGCTATAGAAAAAATAGGAGTAGAGACAGATAGAGATAATGCTAATGTTGGCAATAATTTTAGTTCTAAGTTACTTAGAATTGCTAGTGAATCTAACAAATGGCATAATTTATCTATGATGCCTAAGCATTTAGCAAAAGCACATGAAAATGGTGATGTATACTACCATGATTTAGATAGCTACAATTTAACTGTAAATTGTTTGCATATACCAACAAAAGAAGTTTTAGAAAGAGGTTTTAATACAGGCTACGGTTATATAAGGCCAGCAAAAAGGATAGAGTCTGCAGCAGAGCTCTCATGTATTTTACTTCAATCAACGCAGAATGATATGTTTGGTGGCCAATCACATCCAAATTTTGATAATGATATGGCTGCATTTATAGAATATACAAGGCAGGAAATAAGGCAAGAAATTAGAGAGCTTGGCGTAGATGAAAATAAGATTAATGAGTTTGCAGAGCGTAAATTAAGAAGAGCTATAGAACAATCCATGCAGGGCATAGTATATAATCTAAATACAATGCATAGCAGGGCAGGATCACAAGTGCCTTTTAGTTCAATGAATATTGGAATACCAGAATCTAAAGACGCGGCACTAGTATGTGAAATATTTTTAACTGAATATGAAAAGGGACTTGGAAAAGGAGAACAACCAGTATTTCCAAATATAATTTTTAGAGTTAAAAAAGGTGTGAATAGAGAAAAAACTGATCCATATCACTATTTATATAAGCTTGCTTGCCGCGTTGCTAGCAAGAGAATGAATCCTACTTTTATGAATTTAGATGCTGATTTTAATAAATTCTACTATGATCAAGGAATTACGCCAGCTACCATGGGATGCCGTACTTATATCTGCTCTAATGTAAATGGAGAGGCGGGAACAAAAGGCAGAGGCAATATTGCACCTGTAACTATAAATCTTCCTAGGCTTGGTATATTAGCTAAGGGGGATGTAGATAAGTTTTATAGATTACTATATGTTAAGTTAGAACTTTCTAGAGAAGCACTTATGCATAGATATGATGTGCTTAAAAAATTAAGGGTTAAGGATTTACCTTTTGTAGCGGGCCAAGGACTAATGCTTGGAAGTGAAGGACTCGCACCTAATGATTCTATAGAACCTATTTTAAAGAATGGGTCATGGGCTATTGGGTTCATAGGTCTTGCTGAAACCCTAGCTGCAATAACCGGTAAACATCACGGTGAATGCGCAGAGTCTAGAAAATTAGGGGTTGAAATAATATCCTACATAAGAAAGTATACTGATAGGTTAATAGAAGAAACTAAGCTTAATTGGAGCACTTATGCAACGCCGGCTGAAGGGTTAAGTGGTAGATTTATACTTCAAGATAAGGCTGTATTTGGTGAAATACCAGGAGTTACGGATAAGGAATACTATACAAATAGTTATCATATTCCCGTAGGGTATCCAATATCCATTGCTGAAAAAATAGATATTGAAGCACCTTATCATAATTTATGTAATGGTGGACATATTAGCTATATAGAACTGGATGATTACCCAACAGGGGAAATTATAATGGACATATTAGATTATGCTTATAAGCAAACAAACATTAGTTATTTAGGAATTAATTTTCATATAAGATATTGTAAAGACTGCGGAACCTATCTCCAAAGTGGGGTTCAAAAATGCACGAAATGTGGTAGTCATAATATACAAGGGATTTCAAGAGTAACTGGTTACTTAAGTTTGGATGAAAGATTTGGTAGTGGAAAAACAGCAGAGAGAGCAGATAGAATATCTCATACTGGGAATCATATAGCTACCTATTAAAAGGCGGTGTACTTTAGTGAAACTTCAAATAGGTGGGTTTTTAGATAATTCACTAGTCAATGGGGATGGAATGAGAGCTGTAGTCTTTGTATCTGGATGCATGCATAAATGTGTGAGTTGCCAAAATCAGGTTATGCAAGGATTTGATTATGGTGATTCTGTTTCAGTACATGATATTCTAAGTAAAATAGCGAAGAATATGCCCATAATAAAAGGAGTAACTTTTTCAGGAGGAGAACCTTTTGAAAGTGCATTAGCACTATCAAAATTGTCAGAAGGAGTCAGAAACCTAGGATTAAATATTTGGTGTTATAGTGGGTACACTTATGAAGAGATAATACATAGTGGAGATAAAGACAAACTAGCTCTACTAAGATACATAGACGTACTTATTGATGGTAAATTTAATGAAGAATTAAAGGTAGGTGCTTGTAAGTATACTGGCTCATCAAATCAGAGAATCATTGATATAGGGAAAAGTATTTTAAAAAATGAAATTATATTATGGGAATAAATATACAAAGAGAAGCCCTCCACTTTTGAAGTGGAGGGCTTCTCTTTTAGATATAATTTAATATTTTGACAGACATTGAGTCCCTTATCTCATCATTAATTAACAGTTTGTTACTATCTATTTTTGTTGCATTTTTCATATACATAAGAAATGTTTCTACCCCATCTAAGGGAAAGGTCACTAGTGAAGTTTTATAGTGCATGGGTATAACTATTTTGGGGTTTATTCTCTTAGTAACTTCCGCAGCTTCCTTGCCATTAAGGGTGTAATTACCACCCACAGGAATAAACAATATATCTACAGTCCCAATAGCATCTATATCGTCATCTGAAAGAAGGTGGCCTAGATCACCTAAATGGCATAAGGTATATTCATCCATCTTAAAAGTGAATATTATGTTATCACCACGTTTTGCACCTTTATTTTTATCGTGATAAGAGGGAGTACCTTTTATAGGTATATCACATAGATAAAACATACCAATTTTATCTATGATTTTATAATTACCATTTAGCTCTTTAGTATAATTATGATCAAAATGTTGATGACTTATGGTTACAATGTCTGGACTACCTTTATAAATTTCATATCCTATAGTAGCATCAAAGGGATCTGTTAAAAGCTTTCTACCTTTTGAATCTTGCAAAAGAAAAGATGAATGACCTAGCCAAGTTATTTCCATGTAAATTCTCCTTTTGTTAAAAGATTTTTAAATATTTTATCTTAAATTGAAACAAATTGTTAAATGGTACGTATTGTATAGTGAGAGAATATTTTATCTGGTTGTTTATCATTCAATTATGGCACATTTCCTTTAGTAATATACTATCTCAAAAGTAAATATATTAAATTTAATAAATCTTTGGAAAATATTAAAAAATATTTATAAACTATAGAGATGGGAATAAAATTGTAGTATAATTATCTCAGGATTAATACCATAATTTACAATCAAGCTTAAGATTATCTAAATAATGATATAAATAAATAAATAAATAAATAAATATGAAGGTTTAGGAGGGGTTATATGAAAAATATCTTTAAAGTATTTACAATTATGATTTTAACTTTTGCATTGCTGATACCTATGCAGACAATAGTTAAGGCTAGTACCTATGTAGATATGGGTCCTAAGACAAATGTGGTAGTTAGCAAACCCTGGACAGTGAGCTTTAATAAATCTTTGAGTTCTACTACTGTTAATGCCACTAACATTAAGGTGCTCGGAGAAAATAATAATTACATAGACATTAATGTTGGTTTAGCTAATGACAATAAAAATGTAATAGTCCAACCTGTAAAAAATTATGAGGCTAATAAGACATATACTTTGGTAGTTACTCAAAATGTTAAATCTACAGACGGAAAACCTCTTCCTAAAGAAGTTAGAATGGCGTTTAATACTAAAAGTGCACCTACAAGACCAAGTGAGGTTACTGTATGTATAGATCCAGCGCAGTACTTTAAAAATATCACTGGTGCAAATGGTGCTAAGGCTAAGGATATAAATTTAAGTGTAGCGTTAAAACTAGGTGCTATACTAAAAACAAGAGGATTCAATGTAGTATATACTAGAACAACTGATTCAGTACCTTGGAGCGTGAGTGGCGAGGATGATGCAAAAGCGGCAATAGCAAAGAATGCAAAGGCTGATGTGTTTTTAAGTATAAATACTAATAATTCTTCAAATACTGAAGCAAGTGGTATTGAAACGTATTACGTATCTGATGTTAGTAATAACAATAAGGTATTAGCAGGTTCAATACAAAGTGAACTTGTAAAAGCAACAGAATCAATTGATAGGGGAATAAAATTAGCAAGTGATACAGCAACTTTTGAAATATTAAAAAAGACAAGCTGTCCCGCAGTAATGATGGAATTAGGGTTTTTAAGCAATCCAGTAGAAGAGAAATTAATAAGCAGTGACAAATATCAAAATAATGCTGCAAAGGCTATGGCTAATGGGCTCATGAATTATGCTGGCTTTGCAAATACAGATGCTAATTATGTTTCTATTTTTGATATATCTTCAGTTGGAGATATAATGGTTAATTTACAACAAGGTAGCACCTATATTTTCCCTAAAACGGTACAAGCTACTATGAGTAATAACGTGGTAAAAGATGTTGCAGTAGAATGGCTTAAAAGTTCAGTTGCTCTAAATGATATAGGTATTTATACTTATGAGGGAGTTATAGCAAATTATAGTAAGACAGTTAAAGTTACAATTAATGTTACTAAAAAGACCTTCAAGATAGTAATAGATCCAGGGCATGGGGGATATGATCCAGGAGCAGTAGGAGCAATGGGAACTCAGGAAAAGGCTATAGTATTACAAATTTCTTTTAAGATAGGAGATATATTAATTAGAAATGGTGTTGAAACTGTATACACAAGAGAAATTGATAAAACACAAAGTCTTCAAGAGAAATGTGATGTTTCGAATAATGCTAAACCAGATTTTTTTGTAAGTATTCATGCCAATGCCGCTACTCCGTCAGCTAGTGGCATTGAGACTTATTATTCTAGTGGGAGTGCAGCTGGGCAAAAGCTGGCTCAAACTGTTCAAACTGAATTAATTAATACAATGGGAAGACTGGATAGGGGAATTAAAACTGCAAATTTTTATGTTTTAAATAATACAGATGCTACCGCTATATTAGTAGAAACATCCTTCGTCTCTAATCTAGAAGAGGAAAAACTACTAATTACCGATGATTATCAAAATAAATTAGCTTTGGCAATTTCAACAGGTATTCTTAAGACTCTAGGAATAACTAATATAGTGCCTTAATTAAAATCACAATAAAAAATCACCTAAATAGTATTTATACTATTTAGGTGATTTTTTCATTACAGTGGATATATAGTTTAGATATCTAATAAATTCTTTTTATAGTTGGTATAACAAAGTCTAAGTTCTTCCATTTGTGCATCTAATTGTAGTTGTAAGGCAGAAAGCTCTTTGTAGTTTTCTATTTTGGAAGCTTCTTTTATTTTAGTAAAAAGGCTAGTCTTAGAATAAGTGTCCTTCATTATAAAGTGTCTTAAATCATTAATTCTTTGCCAATTTGCTAAATCTAAATCTAAAGCCCTTTCTGGAGTATGAATCATTTTAGAATTTCGAATTTCTTCTGCATAAGCATTCAATATTCTATTATTTATTTCAGTAACCCATCTAGTAGTTATTGCCATTTTAAAACTATTTAATAAACTAGTAGTAAATACATCATGAGCCTTAAGAACTTCAAGTTTTTCAGGATATTCATCGAGTCCAAGAAGATTTTCATAAATGGTTTTAGGTGCTTTTCCGAAATACTCCTCACGCTCTTCAGTTGTGTAGAAATCAAATACATTTTCTTCACTTCTGTATGCTCTATGCTTTTCTAAATAATCACTGTCCTCGCCGGGTGCTTTAGATAATTCTTTCAAAAGGTCATCTTCAGATTTATTGTTTTTTATAGAGTATACAAGTCCATCTAGCATTCCCATATATATGGTAGCTAAAGCTAGGTAAGTATTAGTATGTGGATTTGGAGCTCTAAGCTCAAATCTTGTAGCAAGGGGATTATCAAGGTCTCTTATTAGCGCGAGTAGTATAGATCTATTTCTTGAAGGAACATCTACACTATGGCCAAGTGAAGTTACTATGCAAACAGGAGCCTCGAAACCAGGCTTTAATCTTCTTAGTGAATCATTTGTTGGAGAAATAAATGGATTTATTACTTCATAATTTTTAAGTACGCCCATTGCGGATGCATAACCTATAGTGCTTAGGAAGTGTTTTTTAGTTGAAGTAAATAAGTTAACTCTCTTGCCGTTTTTTAATTTTACAGTTACACCAACATGAGTATGTTTACCACTGCCAGCTACATCTTGCACAGGTTTTGCTAGAAAGGTAACATCTAACTTGTTACGTCTAAATGTTTCTCTTACTAAATTTCTGATAAATAGTTCATTATCCGCGCATTGAAGAGCATCAGAAAATTTCCAATCTATTTCAAGCTGTTCCATAATATGCGTTAGAGAACCAGTTTCTCCTAGTTGAGCTTTTACACCACCAACCTCTTTATGTCCCATTTCTGGTTCAAAACCATACTCTCCCATTAGAGTAAGAGATTGTTCTAGGGCAGTTCTAACACTTCCTTTAAGTCTACTCCAATATTGCTCTTTTAGTTCTTGAGAAGTAGATAGTTCCTCTATATCAGCGCTATTGCTATCATTAGGTGTTTTTACCCAAAACTCTAACTCAGTAGCAGAAGTAAGTAGGATTTCATCAATATCTTCATATGAAAAATTAAAGGAAGCTAATGCTGATGGATATTCTTTAAATAAATTAAGAAGGGTTGTTTTGAAAGAGCTAACGGATTTTTTTAAGATAGATCTTGAATCCACTGGAATATTATTATGCAATAATAAACATGGAATCTTTAATGTCCCTACAGGTAGATTTGTTTCACGGTCAATATTTTCATAATTGTAGTCGATGAACCAATTACAATCAAAATCTGCTAGCATGTCTGTTTTAGCATTATTTAGAGTAGCGATTCCAGGGAATACTACGGATGAACCGTCAGTTTGTATAGCCCCCTTAGAGAAACCACTAATGTCATTTAAAAATACAGTCATTGGAATTCTTTCATCGGTGTCATTTCCGGATAGGTCAATACCTACTAGAGAAACGAATTTCACCTCAGCGTGGGCAAGTAAAATTTCTTTAATATCTTTTTCAGAATGATTTTCTTTTGGAATTACATAAATCAAATTTTTCAAAATAATCTTCCTCCTTTAAAATATATTCTTTTTATTTAAAAGCCACGAAAGCGACTCCATTAATATTTTTAGAAATAGAATAATGTTCACATTAAAATAACACTTTCATTTATATATATGGAGATTATTTGTCTAAGACACAACTAAATAAAATGATTTTATTACAATAATGAAAGTATGTCAATACAAAACATCATGAATTATATTTAAATACAAAACAATCAGGCTATTTTGCAAGTTGAGTAAAATATGAATTCATTTTGTAAACGTATTCTAGTCTTATTTTTAATTCAAATTACGGTAAAATTCTTTTTTATCTAATATTATATCACATATATCTATGAAAAAATGCATATTTCATAATGAAAGTTGTAATTATAGCCATAAAACCATAGTATTCACGTACTATTTTAATAAAATAGGTATGAATGTTCGTAAAAATAAAATTTGAATTTTAAGTGTATAGCCTTCTTTATGGAAAATATAAGAATAAATCAAAAAGAAATTGACAATAAAAATTCATTATTATATAATTGTAGGAAGTTCATACTGATTTATAATGTATTTAAATTATTATGAGTAAAAAAGGCACTGATTAGGAAAAGTATTTAAGCAGGTAACTTACAGAGAGTGGGGCAAGGTGTGAACCCATAGTGAAAGTTTGAAGAAAATCACCTAGGAGCTGAGAGCTGAAGATGTAGTAAGCTTATCCGTATTTCTGCGTTAAAGGAAAAAGTATGATAGTACTTTAATTTGTATTTATGATATAGGTGGCATAACGAATTTAACTTCGTCCTATTTAGGATGGAGTTTTTTTATATTTAAAAATATTGTAGCCCGTAGGTTATAAGTAGCTGCTAAGATGATGATCAGCCCCGCAGGTGATAATTTAAATAATTATTCCATAAATTCAACCAAATCTAAGTGCCTATTATTAAGTCAATGAAATAAAGAAAGGAGTTTTATTATGTACAAGAAAAATGACCCTTCAAAAAGTTTTATGGATATAGAAAAAGATATACTGAAGCTTTGGAAAGAAAAGGACATTATCCAACAGAATTTTGATTTAAATGAGGAAGGAGAGTTCTTTACTTTTTATGATGGTCCACCAACAGCCAATGGTAAGCCACATATAGGACACGTTTTAACAAGAGTTATGAAGGATATAATTCCAAGATATAAGGTAATGAAAGGTTACAAAGTTCCTAGAAAAGCAGGTTGGGATACTCATGGACTACCAGTAGAACTAGAAGTAGAAAAAAGACTTGGGATTAATGGTAAACCTGGAATAGAATCATATGGAGTAGAAAAATTTGTAACAGAATGTAAGAATAGTGTTTTTAGCTATGTTAGCATGTGGGAAGAAATGTCTGAGAGAGTTGGATACTGGATAGATATGGAGAATCCTTATGTAACTTACCATAACGATTATATCGAATCAGTTTGGTGGGCATTAAAGCAAATGTGGGATAAGGACTTAGTATACAAAGGGCATAAAATAATGCCGTATTGCCCGAGATGTGGAACATCGCTATCCTCTCACGAAGTAGCTCAAGGATATAAGGATGTAAAAGAAACTTCAGTTTATGTGAAATTCAAAGTAAAAGGCGAAGAGAAGTCTATACTTGTGTGGACTACAACTCCTTGGACGCTTCCAAGTAACGTGGCACTTGCAGTGAACAAAAAATATGATTATGTTGAAGTGGTACAGGAAGATGAAACTTTAATACTTTCAAAAGAATTACTAGGAAAATTAGAGGGAGATTATGAAGTAGTACGAGAATTTAAAGGAGAAGCGCTTTTAGGCCTTGAATACGAACAAATGTTTAAATTCGAAACACCTAAAGAGAAAGCCTTCTATATAGTTCATGGGGACTTTGTAACTCTGTCAGATGGTACAGGTATAGTTCATATTGCCCCTGCTTATGGTGAGGACGATAACATGCTTGGAAAACAAAATGATTTGCCACTTATTAATTTAGTTGATATAGAAGGTAAGTTTATAGATTGTGTTACTCCATGGAAGGGTGTTTTTGTCAAAGATGCTGATGCTAAGATAGTAGAATATCTAAAAGAAAATAATGTCTTATATAAATCAGAAAAATTCACACATTCCTACCCGCATTGTTGGAGATGTGATACACCACTTTTATATTACCCAAGAGATAGTTGGTTTGTAAGAATGTCTTCAGTTAGAGATAAACTTATAGAAAATAATAATAAAGTTAATTGGATGCCAGATAACGTAAGAACAGGAAGAATGGGTAAATTTCTTGAAGGAGTTATAGATTGGAGTATAAGTAGAACTAGATATTGGGGAACTCCACTTCCAATTTGGGAATGTGAATGCGGCCATCGCGAAATGATAGGAAGTATAGCAGAGCTAAATGAAAAGGGAATTGATGTACCAGAAGGAATAGAACTTCATAAACCATTTATAGATAAGGTACATTTAAAATGTCCAAAATGTAATAAATCAATGACTAGGGTAGAAGAAGTTATAGATGCCTGGTTTGACTCTGGGTCAATGCCATTTGCACAACATCACTATCCATTTGAAAACAAAGAAATGTTTGAAGCAAACTTCCCAGCTCAATTTATTTCAGAGGCAGTAGATCAAACAAGAGGTTGGTTCTATACACTACTTGCGATATCAACTACTGTATTTGATACAAACCCATTTGAAAACTGTATAGTACTTGGTCACGTCTTAGATAAAGACGGACTTAAAATGTCTAAGCATACAGGAAATGTGCTCAGTCCATTTACAGTGCTAGATAATCAAGGAGCAGATGCTCTAAGATGGTATTTTTATACTGCTAGTGCTCCATGGCTTCCTTCAAGATTCTATGAGGATGCAGTTATTGATGCACAAAGAAAGTTTATAGGAACACTTTGGAATGTATATTCCTTCTATATTCTATATGCTGATTTAGACAATTTTGACCCAACTAAATATGAGAATTTTGTGTCTGAGAATATAATGGACAAATGGATGATGTCAAAATTAAACTCATTAGTTAAGAGCACAGATGACCATTTAACAAACTATAGAATAACTCAAGGAGCTCTTGAACTTGAAGCCTTTGTTGATGAACTTTCTAATTGGTATGTAAGACGTAATAGATCAAGATACTGGGTAGAATCACTTACAGATGATAAGATAGGCGCTTATATGACATTATATAGAGTTATAACAACTTTTGCTAAAATAGCGGCTCCTTTTATACCATTTGTAACAGAAGAATTATATCAAAACCTAGTAGTTACCTTCGACAAAAACGCTCCAGAAAGTGTTCATTTATGTGCTTGGCCTGAATATAGAGAAGACCTTGTGGATAGTCTTTTAGAAGAAGAAATGGATAAGGCTTATAAAACTGTTAAACTAGGAAGAAGTGCTAGAAATGCTGCTAATATAAAAAATAGACAGCCACTAGCAAAAATGAGAGTTAGTCTTGGATCTCTTCCAGAATATTATGGAGACATAGTAAAAGAAGAACTTAACATTAAGGAAGTAGAGCTAGGAGCTGATCTTTCTAAATATGTTAAATTTGAAATAAAACCAAACCTTCCTGTGCTAGGAAAGCCATATGGTAAATTTATACCTGGCATCAAAAAAGCTATAGGAGCTATGAACCAGATGGAACTTGCTCAAACGATAAATAATGGTGGGGTAGTTACTATAGAGGTAAATGGAACAGAAATAGAATTAAATAGTGAAAGATTACTTGTTACTATGCAAGGGCTAGAAGGCTATGCATTTGCTGGAGAAGGCGAAATGGGAGTAGTCTTAGATACTAACATCACAGAAGAACTCAAAGAGGAAGGAAACGTACGCGAGATCTTGAGTAAAATTCAAAACATGAGAAAAGAAAGCGGTTTTGAAGTTGCTGACAAGATCAGACTGTATGTGTCTGGAAATGAAATGCTTCAAAATATAATTTTAAAATTTGAAGAGCAAATCAAACGGGATACATTATCTGTAGAAGTTGTATACAATGCCAAAAGAGAATACATTGCAGTTAAGATAAATGGAGAAGATTTGGAACTCGCTGTAGAAAAAGTATAATTAATAATTTGGAAGTATGCGATATTTGTCGCATACTTTCTTTTTAATCATAAAGTGAAGATATTATTGTAAAATTTATTTAAATGGGCAACACTATAATTATACTTATAGGTAAAGTTCGTATTATAGCTTGAAATAAGAAGATTTTATAAGTATAATGATATGATGAGTGCTTTCTTAGGACACGAAAAATAATCGGATAAGAAAAAAAATAGGAGTTGAGAAATATGGCTGCTTCAATAAAAGATGTTGCAAGAGAAGCGGGAGTTTCTATTGCCACAGTATCTAGAGTTTTAAATGATATAGATGTGGTAAATGAAGATACGAAGAAAAAGGTAAAGGATGCTATAAAAAAATTATCATATAGACCTAATATAGTTGCTAGAAGCTTAAAAACACAAAAATCTAGTACTATAGGAATAATTATACCGGATATATCAAATCAATTTTATCCGGAAATTGTTAGAGGGTGTGAGGATGTAGCTAATATTTATAATTATAATATTATGCTTTGCAATGCGGATTTAGATGTAGATAAAGAAATGGAAGCACTAAGAATACTTAAAGAGAAAATGATAGACGGAGTTATATACATGAGTAATTCCATAGAGCAAAATATTATAAGTTTAATAAAAGAGCTTGAAATGCCAACGGTGCTTGTAGAAACTACGGATGCTGATGGAATATTTCCTAGCGTTTCTATTGATAATATAACGGCAGCCTCAGACGCAGTAAAATATTTGATAAATAAGGGCAACAAAAAGATTGCATATGTAGGTACCACTACAGATAAAGTTAATGCATTATCTAAAAGGTACACAGGTTACAAAAAAGGATTAGAGGAAATGGAAATAAACCTTGATAAAGAGATAGTTTATTTTGGTGGAGTTAAGGCTAGAGATGGTTATGCAGGAATTAATACTATATTAGATAATGGTACAAAGGTAGATGCAGTATTCTGTGCTAGTGACGAAATTGCTATGGGAGTAATAAATGCACTAAGAGATAGAGATATTAAAGTTCCTGGCGACGTAGATGTTATGGGTTTTGATGATATCTATTCAGCTTCAATATTCTATCCAAAACTTACTACAGTATCTCAACCAATGTATGATATGGGCTCTGTAAGTATGAGAATGCTTATAAAATCTATAAACAATTTAGTGGTTGAGGAAAAACATTTTATATTACCTTATAAAATAGTGGAGAGAGACTCCTGTAAATAATAATAAGTCTTGTTAAAACAGATTCTGTTTTAATAAGACTTTTTACATTATTTGAATGTGACTTATACAAAAGATAATTTAATTAAGAAGTTGGAGGTATTAAAACTTTGAATATTAATAATAAAGTAGAGAAAGTATTTTCGTATTTATTGTGTATTAAAAATATGAATGAGAAAACTATAAGAAATATTAATGAATATGAAAGTGTATATTGGCAAAAAGAACTTCAAAACATTAGCGGATGTACATTTAACTGTGATGAAAATAAGGATTATTGGTTAACTATAGATGGGAGAGCAGAAAAACTATATAATCAGTTTCAAAAAACATATCTACAATTAGAAAAAAACAGTGAAGATTTAGAGATCATTTGGTCAAATGGACTTTTAACTTGGGAAAAGGAAGGCAAAAAAATAGTCCATCCTATTTTTACAACTAAGATGGAAATAAAATTTGACATAGTGAAAAAAACATTTACTCTAAAGCCATATAATAATCAAACCAATGTAGAACTTGAGTTTTTAAATGAATATTTAGAGGTTAACTTAGATAATTTACTAGCCCTTCGCAATAAAGCAAAAGACATGGCTCTAGATGTGAGAAATATCGAAATGGCTTCAAATATTTTTGAAGAGATAGCTATGCTTTTAAAAGCGCACAAGGAAGGCGCTTATATTGAGGATCTAAGTGATGAATCCGATATACTGATTCAATCTAATATACAATTTTACAATGCACCTTGCATAATACTACGCAAGGTGGACACAAGACTCTGGAATGTGGAACTAAATGATGTATTGGCACAAATAAGAGCGGGGTTTCCTATACCTAAAACTATAGAGGCCTTGGTCTCGGATAAAGAAGTAGTACAAGATATTGAAATGCTAGATGAGTGGAAGGAGGTAGGAGAAGATGTGTTATTTCCACTACCTGCGAATCAAGAACAAATGGAAATAACTAAGAGACTTGCTGAGAATTATGGCATTGTTGTACAGGGACCACCAGGTACTGGTAAAAGCCATTCTATAGCTAATTTAATATGTCATCTATTGGCTCATGGTAAAAGGGTATTAGTTACAAGCCAAACAGATAGAGCATTAAGAGTTTTATCTAATAAAATACCAGAAGATGTTAGAGCATTATGCATCAGCATATTGGGAAATGATACGAAATCATTAGAAGAATTGGACGAGTCTGTTAGAAAAATAACAGAAAATTTATCCATGGACACTAAAGAATTACGTAAAGAAATAAAACTCCTAAAATATAAACTTATTAATTGTCGTGAGTCGCAGAAGAATTTATATGGAGAGTTAAAATGTATTGAGGATAGAGAAAATGAGAAAATAGAATATGAGGGTCAAAAATATACCTTAATGAATATGGCTAAGTGGGTTAAAGAGAATGAAGTGGATCATTCTTGGCTTGTAGATAAGCTTTCTTTTAATACGGAAAAGCCACTGGACACTGAGGAGTTTAAAAAGCTAGTTACCTTGTCAAGTATAATTAAAAAAGAACAAATTCATGAAGTAAATAACATGAAAAAGTACATAGAAGTACTGCCTAAAGAAATTGATTTATGTGATAAAACTGCAGAATTATTTAAATTAGAAGAGCAGAAGCAAATTTACCAGGATAATATTAAAGATTTAAATAATGCAAGTGATATAGACTATGGAAATAGAAGACTTCTAAAACTTGTAGATGATGCCATAGAAAGACTTGAAGGATTTGAAAATAACTGGCTAAAGAATGTGATGAAATATTATTATTCTAATAATGAGGCGCAAGGCCTTTGGCAGCAATTAGTACAAAAATGCAATGAATATATAAAAAACATAAATAAAATTAAACAAGAATTAAACAATCACAAATTAGAGCTACCAAAGGATGTTGATATAAACAAATTTAAAGTGGACTTTGATGTTGTAGCAAAAGCAATTAGAGAAAAAGGAAGACTAGGAATCATATTTAAGATGCTTCATGGAAATCTTAAATATTTATTTGAAGACCTTAAGGTGGATTTTGAGCTTATAAATAGCGGAGACCAAATAGTGGTGGTTGATTTATATATAAAGTTACAGTTATTAGAAAGAGAACTCAAAAATTTTTGGAACAATACAGTAAAAGAGTATGGTAGAGTGCTTATAGATGATTCAGATTTGAACTATATAATGGGTGTGTCTGAGGATATTGAAAGTATTCAAACAATTATTGACTTTGACAAAGACTTTAGAAATAACATAATAAATTTTTTACCGGATAAAAATTTTACAGGCAAAAAATTGCCTGGCAATAATTTGCCCGGCAATAATTTGCCTGGCAATAATTTGCCAAGTAAGCTATCTTGGTATGAGAAAGAAACATATATTTATCTTAAAAAGGGATTCGAGAGTTTAAAGTATATAAATGAATATAATAAATTGAACTATGAAATGGAAGAAATTAAGAAAAATTTTCCTAGTGTAGGGTGTTTAGAAAAATTACACAACGCTATAAACAAAAGGTGCATTAATGATATACAAGTTGTTTATTTAGAAATAGATAGTCTAATGAAAGTAGCTCCTCAGGTGTTAGAATTAAAAGAGCTAAGTAATAAATTACAAGCATGTTGTCCAATTCTACTTAATAACATCACAAATGGTGAAGATGAAATTATGAAGAATTTACAGTGTGCAGATTGGGAAAAGGCATGGAAGTGGAGTAAATGGAATGAGTTATTGAGTAAATTAGGTGAGGTCTCTGTAGAAGCCTTAGAGAAAAATATATCACAGGAAAAAATTAAAGAAAAATATATTATAGGAGAACTTGTTTCTAAAAGAAGTTGGTTTAATCAAATAGAGCATACTACAGAAGCTCAAAAAAGAAGCTTATTTACTTGGATGGAAGCTATAAAAAGAATAGGCAAAGGAACAGGTACCCAGGCAGTAAAGTATAGAAAAATTGCACAAAAGGAAATGGACAATTGTAAAGATGTAATTCCTGTGTGGATTATGCCAATAAATAGAGTTATGGAGAATTTAAAGCTTACAGATAATTTATTTGACGTGGTAATTGTGGACGAGAGCAGTCAAAGTGACATATCAGCTATAACGGTTTTGATGCGGGCTAAGAAGGCAATTATCGTAGGAGATGAAAAGCAAATAAGTCCTGAAGCCATTGGGAAGGACCATTCGGTTGTAGAAACTTTAATTAATACATACTTAGAAGATATCCCTCATGCTGAGTGGTTTGATTTAAAAACTAGTTTATACAATACTGCACTAAGAGTATTTCCAAATAGGTTGTTATTAAAAGAACACTTTAGATGCGTGCCTGAAATAATTGGCTTTAGTAATGAATTGTGTTATTCAAACGAAATAATACCTTTAAGAAGAATAGATGCTTTGGAAAAAGTCGGTCCCTTTATAGTAACCTCTAAAGTAATAGATGGATGCAGGGATGGGACTAAGGCTCTAAATATACCTGAGGCAGAGTGCATTGTAGAGAAGATATTAGAGTGTTGTAGTAATGAAAGGTATAACGGAATGACTATGGGTGTTATATCGCTTCTAGGTGATGCCCAAGCTGAATTAATACAAAGCCAATTAGTAGAGAGGCTTGGCATGGAGGAAATGCTACAAAGAAGACTTATCTGTGGAGATGCTTATTCCTTCCAAGGGGATGAAAGAGATGTAATGTTCCTATCTATGGTTATTGCAAATAATGCTAAGTTTGCCGCTCTAACTAAAGGGTCAGACATAAGAAGATTTAATGTGGCTGCAAGTCGAGCCAGAAATCAAATGTGGCTATTTCACTCAGTAGATTTAGAGAACCTTAATAATAAATGTGTTAGGTACTCCTTATTAAAATATTGTTTAGAGCAGAATGAACCAAAGGAAGAGATTAAATCCTTTGAATATTTATTACTAAATGATTTTGAAGAGCATATAGCAGGAAGTATAAAAGGCCTTGGATATAAGCTTACACCAAAAGTTAAAGTTGGAAAATACACTATAGATTTTGTTGTAGAAACAGATTTATCCTCGGAAATGAAGCAGGCTAATTATAAAAAAATAGCAGTGCAGTGTATCGGAATGACTGCGGATGAAGATTATAATTGGCAAAAGCACTATGAAATGCAGATGTGTCTTGAAAGAATGGGTTGGGAATTTTATAAAATACGTGCTAGTGAATTTTATAGAAATCCAAGAGTAGTTATGGAAAAATTGAAAGAAAAATTAAGCGATTTTAAAATGCAAATGTAATAATAGGTATTATGACAGCAATATACTAAAGTATAAATCTTTTAAATAAGAGGGTGAGAGGGATGACTAGCGACGTGAAGAATATAATATGGATGATATGGAGGAATAGCGAAGGTGAATCCTTTAAAGTAGGCGAATTATCTAGACGAGAAGAAAAATATTATTTTAAATATGATGCTTCAGGTGTTAAAAAGGCTGAAGAATATGGATTCTCTCCATTACCTAATTTGCCTAGAATAGATGTAGAGTATTTCAGAGAAGAATTATTTAGTTCCTTTTCAAAGCGTCTTCCTGGGCATGGTAAGAAGGATATAAGCTCTGTTTTGAAGCAATATGAACTTGAAGAATATGATGCCTTTGAATTACTAAAAAAAAGTGGAGGTAAAATTTCAACAGATAACTTTGAATTTATTTACCCACTTGATGAAGAACGCATTATTTTGGATGAGAAATAGATATGTTTAAATATAAAGTGTGTAAAATGAAAATATATGTTTTCATTTTACACACTTTATATTTTTAAAACCATGCAAACTTTAGTATTTAGGAAATATTGAAAATTCATTAAAAGTATCATCTGGGTCTTCCTTATCTGGATATTCATGGTTTTTATCTTTATCATTATCTTTCGGTGCAAAGGGTCCTATAGAACTTACTAACTCTCTAAACTCTCCAAAATAATTCTCTTCAGGCATATCATCATAAGGGTAAGGAGTATCCTTAGGTAACATAGTCTAATTCTCCCTTTCTAAATATATTTTAAAAAGCAAGCAATGAAAAAATTGCTTTTCACTATATATATTGGATAAAAACATATTAAATTATGCAGAAAAATACACACAACATTATTTATTATAAATTGTGCTCACAACATAGACTAAGGCATCATAAAATGAAATGAGTAATAAATTGGGGTGGTATTTTTTGCTATATGTACTAATTTTAGCAGGTGGAAAAGGAACAAGACTTTATCCTCTATCTCGTGCACAAAACCCAAAGCAGTTTTTGAATATTATTAATAATAAGAGCTTTTTAAGAAGCACTGTGGATAGAATAAAATGCTTAGTTAGCAATGAAAATATTTACGTAGTTACAAATGAAGATTATTTCGAAAAAATTTGCAGTGAACTTCCAGAAATTCATAAATCTAATATATTTGTAGAGCCTAGTAATAAGGAGACCGCTACATTAACTTTATAGGTCATTTTTAAAGCGAAAAATCCCCCTATGTTTATACATAGGGGGATTTCAACACTAATGCTTAGTTAAGTTTTAACATTTGTATTCCTGTTAGAGAACTCGTAGCATCCATTTTGAATGTAGTTTGAGCTTCTGCAGTAGTGAAATATACATTTCCTATAACTTTAGTATCTATTAACTGGAAGTTTTTTGCTGATACATAAATGTCACCAACAAAGATTCCTTTTTGAATACTAGCATCGATACTCTTAATTGTCAATTTTGGAGCTGTTAAAGTAAATCTACGAGTTACAGCATACTTATCATCTTGAGAATAAAGAGCTATTTTTCTCATTGAAACTGGAGGAGTTTTTGTATTCATTTTATCGCCATCTAAAACAAGTTCTTTAGTAGTAGTTAAATCTTTTGAAACAGAAGCAATCCAATTACCCTTTGTGCTAATTGCATTTTCAAAAGCAGCTACATCATTTACTAATGAGGCGCTTGTTACAGCATCTACATCTATTAACTCTTTGTTTCCTGTTACAGAACTTGTAGCATCCATTTTGAATGTATCTTTAGCTGCTTGAGTAGTGAAATATACATTTCCTTCAATTCTAGCATCAACTAATTTGAAGCCTGTTGCTGAAACATAAAGGTCACCCTTGAAGATTCCTTTTGAAATATTAGAATCTTTACTTTTAATAGTTAATTTTGGAGCTGTTAGAGTAAATCTAGCAGTTGTATAGTTATCACCATCATGATAGTAAAGACCTATCTTA
The DNA here is from genome assembly GCF_011065935.2 of Clostridium estertheticum. Taxonomy (NCBI): domain Bacteria; kingdom Bacillati; phylum Bacillota; class Clostridia; order Eubacteriales; family Clostridiaceae; genus Clostridium; species Clostridium estertheticum. The sequence continues at coordinate 232,439 of NZ_JAAMNH020000001.1, forward strand.
CGGCCTGTTGGAACTTGTACTGGTGGAACAGCTTTAGTATCAAGCTTTGTAAGGTCGCCTTCTAAAACAAGATCCTTATTAATAACTAAATCTTTTACAGGACAAATAATCCATGTACCAGTTTTACCTATTGCGTTCTCAAAAGAAAATTTATCGTTATCTACTAATGAAGCAGACGATATTGAATCTACCATTGATGGCGCTTGTGACAAGGTCTGTGTTCCTGTTACAGTGCTTCCAGCTTCGATTATGAATGTCTTTTGTGCTTCTATATTATCAAAATACACATTTCCTTCAATTTTTGAATTACCTGCTAATTTGAATTCTGTTGAATGAACGTAAACATCTCCTATAACTTTAGAATCTGTTAATTTGAAGTTACGAGAACTAACGTAAAGTTTACCCTTGAAAATTGAGCTTTGAATATTAGCTTCTGGGCTCTTAATTGTTAATTTTGGAGCTGTTAGAGTAAATTTATTAGTTACAACGCTTTTACCATCTTGTTTAGCTGAAGTATAAAGAGCTATTTCACGTTGGATAATATCAACACCTGCAGCATCTTTTTTGCCATTTGAAATTTTTCCTTCTAAAACAAGTTCTTTAGTAGTAGTTATATCACTTAGAGAAGCGGCAATCCATTTACCATCTTTGCTTATTGCTTTTTCAAAAGCGGTAGCATCATTTACTATTGAAGCTGTTGTTACAGTATCTACTTTTATTAAATCTTTAGTTCCTGTTACAGAGGTTGTAGCCTCTGGTTTGAATGTATCTTTAGCGCCTTGAGTAGAGAAATATATGTTTCCTTGAATATTAGCATTTTTTGTCATAGTGAAGTTTGTTGCTGAAACATAAACATTTCCTACAACTGTAGCATCTATTAATTTGAAGTCTGCTGATGTAACATAAAGATCACCCTTGAAAATTCCATATTCTAAACTGCTCATAGGACTCTTAATAGTTAATTTTGGAGCTGTTAATGTAAATCTAGCAGTTATAGCACGTTTATCGTCTTGAGTGTAAAGACCTATCTTACGTTGGATAAGGTCAGCGCCTGTTACAGTATCTTTCTTACCATTTTTAAAATCGCCTTCTAAGACAAGTTCTTTAGTACTAGTTAAATCTTTAGTAGTAGTAACAATCCACTTACCATCTTTGCCAATTGATTTTTCAAAAACGGCAGCATTATCTACTAGTGAAGCAGAAGTTACAGTATCAGGTGGCGTAACAACAGGTGGCACTACAACTGGTGGAGTAACTACTGGTGGCACTACAACTGGTGGTTTAACAACTGGTGGTTTTGGCGCTACTGGTTTTGCATTTAACTTAGCAAAAGTAGCTGGTCCAACTAATCCATCAACAGCAAGAGCATTCTTACCTTGATAGTTCTTAACTGCAGCTAAAGTTAGATTTCCTAAAATACCATCAACAGTAAGTTTGTATCCTTTTAAGTTAAGAGTAGTTTGTAGAGCCTTAACATCGTTACCCATAGAATTGAATCTAAGTAAACGAGTTACACCTGTTGATGTATTATAAGCAGGTGATGTATTTTGATTAGTTGACGTAGATGGTTTAGATGGTTTAGTTGGTTTAGCCGGAGTAACTGGAGCTACTCCAGTAGCAGCTGAAACAGCATCTACACCAAAGAGTCCGGTCTTTGGACTATCTACTGCAATTGAAAGTGCGAATATTGCTACTAAAGCGCAGCTTAATGCTTTTAACCTTTTATTCAATGAAATCCCCCCTATTTATTATATGTATATAATATTTCAACGAAATAAAAACAATTTTTTTCTAGGATAATAAAATCACAACTTCGTTTGTTAAATATCAAACTAGGAATATATTGTTATTATACGTAAAATATTTACAAGCAAATTATACCAATAAAATAGTAAAAAGTAATTATATTGTTCATATTGTTCACAATCATTTGAAAATTCATTTTAAATTTGAATTAATTTAAGGGGAATTGCAATAAAAGTACCTAAATTTATAATATACATGACTATTATTTTTAAAGCATATATTAAAGTGAAGTACTTAGTGGAGGGGTTACAGTGACAAAAATTATTTTCAAAATAGAGAGGCACTATGGAAATAAGGATTTAAAAACAATAATAGAGAATCTGTTGTCAATGAAGCTTTCAAATTTAAAATTTAATAGTGAAGCATATGATAAATTTTATTACAATATGGATAATGATAAAAAAGCCATCATTCAGGGGGCAAGTAATAAGTGAATAGTTTGAGAAAAACATGGGATGTAGCGGTTTATGCAAGAGTTTCATCAGATAAGAAGGAGCAGCAAGAGTCCATGCCAGCACAGGTGGAAAGTTTAAAAAAATGGTTACTTGAAAAAAGTGAAACGGACTGTGAGTCTGTATATAATCTTGTAGAGATATATGAGGATGTGGGATTTTCTGGTTCTAATTTTGAAAGAGATAGCTTTATTCGAATGAAGGAAGACATAGAGCAAGGTAAAATAAATATGATTGTAACCCGAGATCTTTCAAGATTTTCAAGAAACTATATTACAGCAGGATATTATTTAGAGGAGTATTTCAAAATAAATGAAGTGCGTTTTATATCTGTGCTTGATAATGTAGATACACTACAGGAAATAAATGATATAATACCATTTAAAAACATACTAAATGAGATGTATATTAAAGATTGTTCAAGACGGTCTAGGGATGGATTAAAGCAAAGAATGATACGGGGGTCATCAATTGCCAGTAAGCCACCCTATGGCTATAAGTTTGAAGAAGAATACGCGGGTAATGTAAAAACAATAAGGTTAGTGGCAGAAGATGATGAAACAACGGAAACTGTAAAAGAAATATTTGAACTATATCTTAAAGGGTATGGGTTTGGAAGGTTAGCGTCTTATTTAAATTCTAAGGGCATAGCCCCGCCTTCTGCGAAATTAAATAATTTTTCACTTTCTAAATTCGGACTTTGGACTAATAATACCATTAAAACAATTTTAAATAACCCTAAATATGGTGGCATTATGGTCCAAGGAAGATGGAGAAAAATCAGTTATAAAATAAAAAAAGTAAGACCTACCCTTCAGGAAGAATGGATCTATGGGGGGGAATTTAAAGGAATAGTATCAAAAGAAATATTTGAACAAGTTCAAAATATTATAAGTAAAAGATCTAAAAGTTATAGATACAAAGGCCAAAATATATATATGTTTTCTTCTGTACTGAAATGTAATGAATGTGGAGGAGGTATGTCTTATAGAAAAAAATTTCAAGGATATAAATGCACTAATAGTCAAATGGGGGGAGGAAGATGTACTGCACATTCTTTAAAGGAAGATGAGCTAAAGGATATTATAACTTACGATTTAATGCAATCTGCTTTAAGAGAATTAAATGTACAAGAGATATATAACAATATAGATAAGTTCATTAATAAGAGGGAAAATCATGGTAACAAATATAAAAATATAGAAAGTGAATTAAAAAAATTGGATAGACAATTTGAGGAATTATATTCGGATAAGTTTAATGGAAGAGTAAGTGAAAGAAATTTTGAAATTTTATCTAATAGTATTGAAAAAAAACAACAAGAATTAGTTAATCGAAAAAAAGAAATGCTAATAAATCTAGAAGTATCCAGAAATTATGATGATATGTATGTAGTTTATAAAAACGAGATTGACAAAGTTTTGAGGTTCCAAAACTTAGATAGAATTATGGTAGAAAACTTAGTAGAAAAAATTATTGTTTCTGAAGATAAGAAAATGGGACAAAAGAGTATTGATATATTTTACAAATTTAAAATTTGATTATAGAGTAACCCATAAGGTTAATAAGGAGACTGCTACGTGTATAGGTCTATCTGCTGCCAAGCTATTAAAACAAGACAAGGAAGCAACTATGATAGTGCTACCATCTGATCATTATATAGAAAACGAAAAGGAGTTTAAAGAAACTGTGCTACAAGCAGTTGAAATTGCAAACAAAAAAAGAGTGCTAGTCACCATAGGTGTTCAGCCTACAAGACCAGAGACTGGTTATGGTTATATAGAAATGGGAGACAGGGCAACTGGTGATATACCCACGTTCAAAGTAGAACGTTTTTTAGAAAAGCCTAACACCGAAGTAGCAAAGGATTTGCTCTTAAAAGGAAACTTCCTTTGGAATAGTGGTATGTTTGTATGGAGAGCAGATGCTCTCCTTACCAAAAGGCATTACGTCAAAAAAAAATTTTTTGGGAGAATTATTCATGAGTCTTCTCCCACCAATACTAATTTGACTTTCTTCGTTTTACCATCCCAATAAACTCTTTTAACAACAGAGGATATTAAAATCTTTTTTTCTTCATGAGAGGCAAAGTCAATCATATCTGAGAACCTAAAATATGATTGTATGAGAACATCGAGATTCATTTGATATTGCAGAACTAGGTTATCACTTTCTTTAAGTTCTTTTATTTTAAAGTTATCGTCTTTCTTTTGTTTGTTGAGAGTTTCTATCCTATTTAGTATGACTTTTGAAGTGTCTCTATCTGAAGTAAGTGAAAGAGTTGTTAATAGGTTTTCTATAGAAAGGTCAGATTGTATTATTAAGTCAGTTAGCCTTTGTATTTCTGTTTCTACGGAACCCTTTTGAATCTCATTTTTATAACTTTTAAGTCTTTCAACTAAAAGACCATTATCACAGCATATTTCTTTAAGTTCATTTAAAACAACGGTTTCTAGTAAGATTGCATCAGCATTATTGTTTTGGCACCTTGTGTGACCAGAATCATATTTTAAAGAGCACACATAGTAGAATTTTCTCTGTTTAGTTTGTAAATCTATTCCACCATACTTTACTCTCATATAACCGCCACATTGAGCACAACGTATTAATCCTGTTAATAATGCTGTATTTGTCTTTCCCATACGAGGTGCTCTCTCTTTATTTTCAATAAGTAAATTTTGTGCTTTAAGCCAATCCGTATCGGAAATAATACCTTCAGCATTGGCTATAGCAAATACCCATTCAGTGGGGTCTTTTAGCTTACTGCCTGACTTATCTTTTGTTTTATTATAAGTTAGTATGCTATGTACCCCGTCAGGCTCTCCATAAACTGAAACTCCTTCTTTTTCAAAGAAATTCACAATCACTCTTGTTGCTTTCACATAAACAGGATTATTTAGAATGTAGCTTATTTTACTTCTAGCCCATTCAGTATTATTTCTGGTTTTCATATTATTACTTAGTAGATATTTTACAACCTGACTCATAGATTTTAGCTCTAAATACTTACTGTAAATATCTTTAACCATGACTACTTCTTCAGGAACATGGCAGAGTTTAAAGTAGTACCTTTCCTTGCCATTGGGGTCTTTAAAGGTTACTTGTTCACTTTTATAACCTAATGGTGTTGTACCGCCAAGCCACCTACCTGTCTTTGAAAGCTCTAGCATATTATCACGAATTCTCTCGCCTATACTCTCACGCTCTAATTGTGAGAATACTACTGAAACACCCATCATAGCTCTTCCCATTGGGGTCGTGGTGTCGAAATTTTCAGATACGCTTATAAAATCTATTTCTAATTTATCAAGTTTTTCTCTTAAAATTGAGAAGTCTAAAACGCTACGGCTGATTCTATCTAATCTATAGCAAATAATTACAGAAAATTTGCTAGAATTTGCATCTTCAATCATTTTTTTATACATCGGTCTATCAGTGGATTTACCGCTGTAACCCTCGTCTTCATAAATTAAATGTTCATCTATATCCAATCTTTTCAAATATTCCTTGCATGCGGTTATTTGTTGTCCAATGGATTCACCTTTACCTGTGAATTTAGATTTACGTGTGTAAATTGCGGCTGTTTTCATAATTTATTATTAATTGATGATAAAGAAAAAAGATGTATCACCAGATTAACGTTCACCTCTAATCGGTTTTATTTTTAATATTCTATTTACTGATATAGTTATCTTTTTTAGTATTTGTTTTTTTAAGTTCTAAGATTAATTGTTCAATACTAGAGGATGATAGTTTATTTTTTAAAATCTTGAAAACTGCTTCTGTGTAATTATTTCTAAGTTCAGATTTATCTTTAGGGTGTACAACTTCAACAAAGTATTGTAAATCCAAAACATACCCCTTAAAATTAATATCAATTTATTATATGCTAAGGATTTTATGAATAGGACAGGTCTGTAAGAACTCAAAATTATGTGTAGTCGATATATTGGGAATCTTAAGAAATACTGAAAGGGTCTCCCCATTTATACCATGATTGACTGTGATTTTATCAATAATGTCATCAATTATCATTCTTTTTAATCTTAGTTCTGACGGGCAAAGTTCTTTTGTCTCTAAGTTTTTTATGTCACGAAATGATGAAAAAACTTTACTGAAATTAAATCTAAACTGTTCATAAGACATAACATCGAGGTCTGCTATTTTAGCACATGTTTTTATCTCGATTTCTAAGTTATTTTTTCTGATGCTAACTAAAGATATTGTTTTATTAATAGCTATAAAAAAGTTATCATTATAAAATTCAACATCTTGGTTTTTTAAGATAAGGTTATTTTCGATAACTTTAGTGCCAGCAATAATAATAGCATCTAATTCGGCAACTTCTACTTTTTTCTTATCTATTAGTAAGCGTACATTATTTTTTTCATCTCTAAGAATATTAGAATATACTGAATAATATTTTTCAATCAAGCTAGTATCTTGAATTGGCTTTCCAATATAGCTATAAAGCAAATCAAAAACATAGACTTCAATTTCCTTTTGGGGAATGGAAATACTCCATTTAGTATATGATTTCATTTTATTATTAATTAATTTCTTATATTTTTCATTGTTACAGGAACAATAGTATACGCTTTTCTTGCCCTTGCCATAGTTTTTCGCTTTTAAAGGTTTAGCACAACCCCCGCAAATTAGCTTTCCTTTTAGCAAGAAATTGCTTGTATAAGACATATTATTTATGCCCTTCTTAGAATTTTTAATTTCATGAATCCTATTAAAGAAGTCTGAGGATACTATTTTAATATTATCGTCTAGCAACGACCTTACAATATCGTCATTCTCTCCAAGCTGATGTTTAGATTTTCTATTCCAAATTAAGTTACCTATATACATTTCATTATTTATTATTTGAGACAGTGTACTCTTGCTAAAGCTTTTGATATTTTCACTGGGAAACTCATCATTTATTATTTTAGTTATCTCAGAGTAAGAAAATCTAAGATTATAAAGAGAAAATATCCTTTTAACTATGTGGGCTTTGTCAATATCTTTGATGAAGATTTTTTTCTTTGCTATAGGATGATTTACCAGATTATATCCATAAGCAACAGGTCCGCCAGCATAATATCCATTTTCAATATTCTTTTTTTGACCACCCTTGGCACGTTGACCAATGAGCCCTGCTTCTAACATCGCAATATTAGAGAATACTAAATCCGTAAATTTATCTATATAATCATCATTTTCAGATAATTTTTCTGAAGTGCCTACATAGTGGATAGTTACTTTGGCTTTAAATAATAAGCTTTTTATTATTAAAGCTTCAGAAAAGTCGCGGGCTAGCCTATCTCTGTAGGTTAATATTAGGTGATTAAATTCATGTTTTGCTGCTCTAACTAAAATTTCCTCAAAGGCAGGTCTATTAGTTACAAGTTCCGTTGTTGATGATTTTTTAATTTTAGTGGCAGATTTAGATTCGTCTAGAATCTCTATCAAATCCAGGTCATTTTCTATTGCATAATTTCCTATAGCTTCTATCTGAAAGGGAACACTACTACCATCAGTTTTTTGTTTTTCAGTAGAGACACGAGCATATCCTATGGCTTTATTTAATATCTTAGAACTTGACTTGTTATTTTTTGATTTAGTCATTTAACATACACACTCCGAATAGCACTTTTTAAAAAATTAATTGGTACTGACTTATTGTTAGTAAAGTATTTAATTAGATTTTCTCTAAGATTAAATATCTCATTAGTACCTTGAGGTGATTGTTCAGCTATTTCCTTTAAGTAAGTTATCTTTCTTTGTTGTAATGTTGTAATGAAAAGCTGTATCTCTTTAGATTTTTCAGATTCAGAATTAATTAATTTAGATGAATCTTTTGAATTTTGTGTTATATAGTCTAAAGCTAGTTTAATACAATTCTTTTCATGTTTTTTTACCTTATTTTCTAGATGGATTATGTTTAAATCTATTTGTCGTATAATCAAATTTACTTCTCTTACAATTAGTCCGAAAATATTATTTTCAATTAATGCGTCAATAACCAAATCTGAGATTTTGTTTTTAGATATGGTAATGCTGCACTTGGGACAAGTGTACAAGTCATTGCTGAATATTAGTTTGGATTTACAGTTGTCACATTTTACTTTTATGCCTAAAATATCTTCAGTTTCTTTAGGGATTTCCAATCTTTTGAAATTCAACACATGCGTAGCAACTTCAAACCAGAGGTCCTTATCCACAATAGCATCAATATTAACTGCCATGTTATAAACATTATTTTCATTTAATAGATAGCGGGAATCATTATTATCGAAAATTAAAAGTTCGTTATTGTTACTAGCATTAATTACATTTATTCCACAATAATGATGGTTTGTGAGCATATACTCAAGAGTAGCAGGGTTAGAGCAGTGAGTGCAACATTTGGTTAGCATCAATTTAAGTTCTGTAGGAGTGTACTTTGAGTTTTTCTTTTGAAGTTTTTTTATTTCTTTTTTTATAGGTGAATATTCAATTTCATCAGAAATATTCTCCACTATATTTTTAAAATTAGTTTCGATTTCATTATTAAATATTTTACCTAGAGCGATTATTTCTTGCTGAACTTTTTTAAATCTAATGATATAATCACCAGAAGCATTATTATAAATTTTGAAGCAAGAATTAATAAAAGCGGCTTCTAATGGTTTCTTTTCATAATAGATTTTTACTTCTTTGACTACATCTGCATCATTAATTTTATCTGTAATATATGCTCTATTTTTTATTGACGTATACCCAAAATTTTCATATCTAAGGAAAAGTATGCCATTGATGCGTTTATGATTTCTACCATTTGTTGTTTTTTCTTTTATTTTATTGGGTTCTAGTTCTGCAATTGAAAGAAACATATTAACCATAAAGTTTCTATAAATTGGGTTCATATTTTCAAATTCAAGCATATCTGAGAAAATTAATTTTACACCTAAAGATTCTAAAAGTTTTACTGTGTCATGGTAGTCATTAGTCTGTCTCCATAAACGGTCAACTTTCCAGATAATAAGATTTTTAAAATGACCAGCCTTTGCTTCTAAAATCAGTTGTCTAAATCCTTTTCTTTTTTCTGGCGGAATGGTAAACCCAGACCCTTCATCTTCAAAAGATTTATATACAATGAGATTAAGTTTTGAAGCAACTTCTTTACATTGGTCTATTTGAGTCACGTTAGAAGTGCTCTTAGTATCTTTGGTTGAGTGCCTGGCATAGATAGCAGTATAATTTTCAGGAATTAATCCTTGATATAATTCGTCATTCATCAGTGTTTTGTTCCTCCGATTTAGAATTTTCTATTATATATTCTATAAAATCACTAAGGAAAATATGCAATGCATGTTGATTCTCAGTATAAATTATTTTAATTTGGTATGTGTCACTGATATTTTTTCTTATAAAAATCAATCCTTTCTTTTAAACTATGTAAAAACTATCCATTTAATAAAATTTGTTGAAATATTAAAAAAAACCTACATATACGCTCGGTAATTAAAAATTAAAAAAAGATTATATAAAGTTTATATAAAATTTATATAGTAATTATATAAAAACTATATAGAATTATTTTATGATAGGTAATAGTTGTTTGTAGCTAAATTAAATTTTTAAAATGATAAAAAATGATGTGCCATAAGCGTATATATAGGAAAATAAAATTAAGTATGATTTAGAATTTGGAATATTTAAAATTAAAAAACATATTAAGTAAATAAATTTCTAGGAAGTTTGGTGTAGTAAAAGAAAATCACGTTGTATTTCTTTAACGGTATCAGCAAAATGTTGTTCCAAACGTCCAATGTCCTCTTGCTTAACAATGTAGGATACTTTTATATTTTTGGATATATAATAGTAACTTATAATCTTAGGATAATATCCTAACCTATGCTTCACTAAAATTAAGTAAAGAGAAAGTTGAGAGTCATCCATAGGATTCAAAACATAATTCACGTAGGCAGAGCTTTTGTAGTCTAAAACTTCTAGTTGACCGAAATCATTGATGAAAGCCTTATCCACCTTTCCAAATAGCACTGTAGTACTGCTTATTTCTTTAGTAATCATCTCCTCCACTAATAATATTTTTCTGGATTTATCCTTAGGGTCTTCATAATACAACTTCAAGATATCCAAACCTTTTATAAAGTACCTGGTTTCTTCTTCTTTAGTTTCATAACCAAGAGATATCCAACTTTCTTTAAAAAATTGGTTAAGAATTTCTAGAGTTTTATCTCTATCATTTTTAATAACGTTAAATTTAGCAAGGGTTACATGTAGGCTATCTCCAAAAGCCAGATACTTGTTATATTTACTCTTGCTGTAAGATTTATTACCTGTATAGTTTTTAATGAATTCTTGTTTATCTCTAGAGTATTGGGTTATGCTACAATGTCCAAGGTACAATTTCATATAGTCACACCTCCTTCATTTAGTAGTATAACCAGTTTTTGTTGCATTATTCATATATATGAAATTCATTAAAATGAAAAAAGGCTACCCAATTGGGTAGCCTTCAACAATTAATTATTTTATTTTAAAATCATTAATATAATTTATTTCAGATAAAATTTTAACAGTAAATTTTTTTATGAATTCCATATCATAGCTATGATGCCGTATACTTTCAATATATGCATTTGCAATAGCGGTAGCATTTCTTGTGATTAGTTTTTTGTTTGCCTCGGGAAATTCAAATAAACTTTCAGATTGGTATATGTTGTCTAAGCGTAAATCTAAGTCCATATCAATATTAGGTTCTGGTATAAAGTCTAAAGGTGACATACCCAGTGACTTACATAAGTTAGACATTAAATCGATATTAAAAGTATCAGTTTTCGCATTTTCTAAGTTGCTCATAAATCCCACAGATACATTTAAAATGGTAGAAAGCTGTTGTATGTTTAAGCCCTTTTGAAGTCTTTTTTCTTTAATTAAATTCCCTAGATTGATTTTATAGCTCCCCATAAAGCACCCCCATTATCGTAAATATTTCTATTGTTTGATATTCAACATTTGTTTTTAATTTCCTTTAATCAGCATAATAAAAATCACCATTATATATATGTATAGTAATTTTACATTAACTCAAGCCCATATTACTAAACAAAAATACTATGATTGGGTTACTTTTAAGTAATTCAATTATACATGTGAAGTATAATAAAGATTAATTTGAAGAATAAGTAATGAAAAAGTAATATTTTAGAATATATATTGATTCATTTGATTTTATGGCAAAATGTGAGATAATATATTCAAGTAGTACATTTTAATATATGAAAGTATATTTTGAAAGAAAAACATAATTATTAATATGATTTAGAGGGTGTGTGTATGGAAATAAAATTAGATTTAAGAAAAAATTTAAGTGCGAGTAAAAAAATTAGAATTGAAGAAATACAAAAACAAATCGTACCTGTTATTGCTAGGACAACTAATATTAATATAGATTTTACTGAGCATGATATAAGTCATGCATTAAGCGTAGAAGAAATGTATACTAATTGCTTCCCTAATATTGATGAAGTTTTAACTGAAGACGAGAAATATTTACTCATAATTTCCACATTAATTCATGATGTTGGTATGGTAGGTCAAAGTAAGTACAAGCTTGAAGAAAATTATGATAAAGAGCTTAGAGAAAGTCATAATTATAGGTCAGGTGATTTTATAAAACAATACAGTCATGTTTTAGGTATAATGGATAGAGATGCAAGGGTTATAGAAAAGATAGCACAGGGGCATAGGTTAGTAAACTTAAATTCCCTACCAGAATCAGAGCCATTTGGAATTGGCAATAGTATTAGGATAAGACTTTTAGCTGGTCTTTTAAGATTAGCTGATGAATTTGATATTCTTGAGGAAAGAGCACCTTATTTGGTAAAAGAATTTTTGAATGTAAATACTGAAAGTGCAGTACACTTTGACGTTCATAGGACATTTCAAGGAATAGAATTACATGGAAATACTTTAAAGATTGTATCATATGTGCCGAATAGTGAACTAGAAGATGAAGTAATTAAGTTATGTGCAGGAATATGTAAAAAATTTGATGAAGTTAAACCTATTTTAAATGAAAATGATATTAACCTTATTTCAATTGAAGTAAATATAGTTGCAACTGAGGTCGTTAAGCATGAAATTATGCTGTGTTTAGCATGTAAAGGAATTATAGAAGAAGATGAATTAATTAATGAATTTAAGATTAGAAAAATGGATGATGTGATTGAAGCTCTCAGAGAGCTATATGCAACAGGGATTATAGAAAAGAATGCTATGGGATTAGTTTTATCTGAAAAATTAAGACATTTTAAATATATCAAGGATATATTTATTGGTAGCAGACATGAATTGGAATTTACAAAATCAATATATTTAAATACTTATTTAAAAAACATCTTTGAAGATTACGTAAAGAGCAAATTTGGTGTTTTTTATGAGAAAGGTCAATGTGAAGACCGTATAAATATTCTGACACATTCTCCAACAAGTATAAAGTATTTTTTTGACTCAAATAATACTCCCTATGAAATTGGAAGTGTTGATAGAAGGACAACCTTAGAGCTAGGATTACTTCATGCATTAGCTATAGATGCATTAAAGTATCCCGAAGAGTTAACAGAAGAGGTTTTACTTTCATCAAAGGCTATTGAAGAAGAAGTAAATAATAAATTATATAGTTTCTTGAAACTAATTTCCGCTATCCCACAAGCAGAAAAAAAAAACAACAGTTTATAGAAAACAATAATATATTGGGTGAAAATTTAGAAACTAACCCAGATTCAAAGGGTAGGTTTAAAATAGTCAGTACGTATTCTCAAAATCAGCTTAAGAATACAGATTTTTTCACTCTTTATTTGGCTTCAGCAATTTCAGGACAGGAAGTTAATTTTGCAAAAGATATAGAAATAAGAGATATTGAATTTGATGAGCATGAGTTAGACATGAAAAGTCAAAATATTGTATCATTTAAGATGATACCTAATATGGATTATAAGCCGAGTGAGATTGATACTTTCTTCAATTTAGAAATAGATGAAGTAATGAATGTTATGACTATGTCACTTTCAATTACAGATAAAGATAAATTAGAAAAATATAATTATTGCATTAATTTAAGATTTACTGAAGGTGGAGAACTAAAACTTAAATTTAATTATAATAATACAACAAATATTAATAAAATAATGAAATTTAATAGGATGATGAATATATGGAGTATAAAAGGGTTTAGAAGATTCTATATTAAAGACAATGAAGGAAATATTCTTTTGAGTACTGTCATGGGAAAAAATGATGAAAGTAAAAATGAAAATATATATTTTGATAATTTAATAGGTGTGTTTAAAAACAGTAGAGAGGTTATTGAGAGTATACCACTATGTATCTCGTCGGAGAGTATAGCTGATATTGAAAGTTGGGATTTAAAAAGTATTAAGATTAACAATGAAGAGTTGTTATTAGTAGATAGAATAAAAGAAAAATTATCCCAAAATGTATCAATAGTTAGAATGTTTTTAATAAATCAAGAAAATAAATATATAATTTCAGTAGTTCATTTAGGATGTCTACCTTATTTACTTAATATGGTAAGTTTTCTAATGAAAACGAGTAACAAGAAAAAAAATAATGAGGTAGAACAAAAATTAAAAAATGATGATGTAACTTTAACATTTGAAAAGTACATTTTTAGTAGCTACCCAACAGATATTTATAAGGTTATTAAAACTATGTTTTACTCTACAAATAAACCTTTAGAGAAGATAATTAACTATGTACTTAATGACAAAGGCGAAAAAGCGATAGGGAAAATTCATATTGATTTGAGTGAAAAATATTCAAGTTATTGGCATAATAAAATACAAGATGTGGATATAAAAATTTATATATGTGAAGAAGAACTTTGTAAAATTAATGAACTGAATACTTTGCAGCAAGAAAAGAAGTATGTGCAAGCAATTCCTTTAATGGAGAATTTTCAGCATAGAAGTTTTGTTTCTAAGGAAAATTTAGCTTTTGCTTATTGTTTAAATAAAGATTTTGATAAATCAATAGAATTATGTAAAATCGTAATTAAAGATAATTATAAATCAGTTTGTCACTTTACTAAAGGATTGGCATTAGTATTGAAAGGAGAGTTAGATAAGGCATATATTTCATATATGTATGGGTTGCATCTTATAGATAAGAGTATTTGGTATCCCCATATCAAGGATAATTTATTAAATGAAATTCAGAAAAATGGAACAGAAAAAGGAGATATGGTTAAAAGAATTCTAGAAAATATTGAGTTATTCAATATAAGGAATACAAATGGTAGGCATAAAAGATGTTTTTGTGGAAGTGATAGAAAATTTAAGGATTGTCATGAAAAAAAATTACTTGAAACAATAAAAAACGATTTATTTTGATATGAATTTGGGTTTAATCCATCGTGCTTGACTTCGCAAATAAAAACCTCGACTAATTAATTAATTAATCGAGGTTTTTCTGTGCTCTAATTTACTTGTATTACAGCATAAACCATTTTACTTAATGTGAAATGAGGAAACAGCTATTTAGTTATAGCTGTTATCTTTATTAGTAAATTATTTTATGTACATTATCGCTAGGATGAATATGGATTAGAAAATTTTTTTCTATTATTATAGAATTATTCAAATATGTGGTAAAATCATAAGCGTATTTACTTTAATTGGATTAACTATAGTATTGTAGTATATAGCTAAATAAGTGCGATATATGATAGAATAAAAGAACTGAGATAAAAAAATAGATTTAGTCAAGGATGTGAATATATTGGTTATGGAACTTGAATATAGTGCAAAGTTAACTGGAGAATCTTTTTTAATGTATGAATTTAAAATTATAGCAAAGTTAAAAAAAGAGGGCTATTCAGATAAAGATATAAGAAAAATGGTCTTGGAGGAAAACTTATTTCAATATAAGTTCAAATCAAGTATTACTAGAAGGTTAACTCCATTAATACAAAGAATTAACATAATAGATGATAATTTAATAAATATGCTATTACTTGACCCATTAGGAGATGGGTCAATAATAAATTTGTATGCAATAATGAAAAACGATAGATTGTTTTTTGAGTTTATGAACGAAGTTGTTAGGGAAAGAATATTAACTAATGATTTATATTTGGAAAAGAAAGATATAAATGTTTTTATTACAGAAAAGAAAGAACAGAGTGAAGTGGTTGATAAATGGACTGATGAAACTATAGCTAAGCTAAAACAAGTTATTTTTAAGATATTATCAGAAGCAGGTGTGTTAGAGGATAAAAAATCAGGTAAGCTAAGTAGGTTAATAATAACATCAGAGATTAAGGATTATCTCATAGACATAGGAGATAAAGTTTACATTCAAGCTATGGGAGAATATATGATATAAGGAAGTGAAAAATGGTGAATGATTTATATGATAGACTTCAAAAGATAATAGATAAAGTTAAAACAGAAAAGTTTATTGAAGGAAGAGGTCTTGGAAATGAAATTAGTTACTACATATTTGATTATGACCCAAAAGAAGAACTAGTTGTCAGGGAGTATGTTCAATATATAAAGAAACAATTAAATAAATTGGATTCTAATAGAAAAGTAATAGAGTTTGATTTATATAAAATTTTTATAGAGCTTTTGAAAGAAGAAGATGTTTTTGAAAAGATTGTTTCTTTAGAGAAAGAATCAGGTAAAGAATATGTGCTAAATGCAGTAACTCCATTTATTACATCAGGGATGTTTGCTGAAAAAATAGCTAGGGAATCAGAAGGATATGACTTAATATTTTTAACTGGTATAGGAAAAGTTTATCCGTTTATGCGTTCGCACAACATTCTTAATAGCTTACAACAATTTTTAAATAAAAGACCATTGGTATTATTTTATCCAGGTAATTATAGTGGACAAGATTTAACATTATTTAATTTATTCAAAGATGAAAATTATTATAGGGCTTTTCCGTTAGTTACAGATAAATAATATTATTTCAAACACAGAATGAGAAAATTTGGGGAGGATTAACATGATTATTAAAGACATGTTTATTAGGGATATAGGGCGTGAAATTAGCGGGGTTATAAAGGTAGGACAAACAGATGAAAAAAAGGTTTACCAAGAGTTAGATGAGTATGTTGTTACTAAAGAAATATCTAAGCATTTATCGAAGTTTTATGAGAATTACAGTAAAGGCATTAATGGAAATACAGATAAAATGGGAGTTTGGATTTCAGGTTTTTTTGGAAGCGGTAAATCTCATTTCCTTAAAATATTGTCATACTTATTAGACAATGAAAAAATTAAGGGTGAAGATGCAATTGATTATTTTAAAGGAAAAGTAGTAGACCCAATGCTTTTTGCAGAAATGAAAAAAGGTGCTAATACCGATACAGAAACTATAATTTTTAATATTGATTCTAAAAACCCGATTAACAATAAGAGTAAAGAAGACGCTATTTTGAGAATATTTGTTAAAGTGTTTAATGAGCATCGTGGTTTGTGTGACGAAATACCAGGTGTAGCTTATATGGAGCAACAGCTTATAAAAGATGGTGTTTATGAGCAATTTAAACAAGAATTTTATGATATCAGTGGAAAGGAATGGACACATAGGAGAAATGGGTTCTTTTTAGATAAAGACTTTGTTGCAAAAGCTATATCTAAGGTTCTAAATACATCTCTTGAAAGTGCAAATGAGTTTGTAACAAAAGGTGTTAGCGATTATGAAGTGAGCATTGAAAAGTTTGCAAAAGAAGTTAAAGAGTATATAGATACTAAAGGGAAAAATTTTCACTTGATTTTCCTTATAGATGAAATAGGTCAATACATAGGAGATAATCCTACATTGATGCTAAATCTTCAAACTGTTGCTGAGGATTTAGGTACATACTGCAAAGGTAAAGTGTGGATAATGGTAACTTCACAGGAAAGCATAGATTCCTTATTTAAAGTTAAGGGAAATGACTTCTCAAAAATACAAGGGAGATTTGATACAAGACTAAGCTTATCTTCAATATCCGTTGATGAAGTAATAAAGAAGCGTATACTTGACAAAGGACAGGATGCAGTATATCTTCTAAAGGATTTATATAAAGAAAAAAGTGCTATACTAAAAAATCTTATAAGCTTTGATAATGCAAGGAAGGATTTACTCGGATACTGTGATGAGAAAGAATTTGCAGAAGTATATCCCTTTGTTCCATACCAGTTTAAAATATTGCAAAATGTATTTGAGCAGGTAAGGAAGCATGGAAGTTCAGGAAAGCATCTATCAGAAGGTGAGCGGTCAATGATTTCTGCTTATAAAGAATCTGTACTTAAATATGCTGATGATAAAGACGGAGTTTTAATTCCTTTTCATGCTTTTTATGATACTATAGAAGAATTTTTAAATCCTACTATTTCAAGGGTTATTGAAAGAGCTTCTGAAAATCCTGAATTAAAAGAAAATCCTATGAATTTGAAACTTTTGAAAGTGCTGTTTATGATTAAATATTTAAGTGATGAACTACCTGGAAACTTAGAAAATATTGCAACACTTATGGTTAATAGTATAGATGAAGATAAATTAGAACTAAAAGAAAAAATTAAAGAATCATTAAGAAAACTTCAATCTAATACTCTTATACAAAAAAATGGTGACACTTTTACGTTCTTAACTGACGAAGAGCAAGATGTTAATAGAGAGATTAAGTTTGAAAAGGTAGAGGAAGATGTTATAAAGAAGGAATTATCAAATTATGTTTTTTCAGGTATATATGAGGACACAAAATTTAGACACACAAAACCGTACTTATTTCAGTTTAATAAAGTGATGGATGAAAAACCTTATGGTAATCAAACAAGTAATATAGGAATAAATATTCTTACTCCATTATCAGATGATTATTATAAGAGTGATAATGAACTTATATCAAAGTCATTTCTAAATAAAGAAATGATTGTTAAGCTTGGTGGTAGCGAGGGCTATATTGAGGAACTTACTGAAGCAATGAAAATTGATTCATATATTAAAAAGAAGAATGTAAATTCTCTACCAGAAAACATACAAATTATTATTACAACTAAACAGGGAGAGATGAGATTAAGAAAGTTAAGGGCTAAAGAGTTATTAGAAAGTGCAATACTGCAAGGTACATATTTTGTAAATGGAGAAAAGATAGATATAAAAGGGGCAAGTGCTAAAGAAAAAATAAACTATGGATTTAGTATACTTGTTAATAGTATATTTAATAAGCTTGGATACATTAAATGCAATTTATCAACTGAAAGTGAAATGGTATCACTTCTAAAAAATAATATTGAGCAGTTAGGGTTTGATGCTGTAGAGCAATACAATAATGAATTAGCTGAAAATGAAGTATTTAATTTTATATGCCTTCAAGAAGATAATCTTCAACAAATTAGAATGAAGATAGTATTAAACCGATTTAAAGATGCACCTTATGGTTGGAATGAAATAGATATTTCTGGAGTAGTAGCAAAGCTATTTAAACAACAGAAAATAAAATTAAGATTAAATGGAGAATTTTTAGAAATAGATAGTGCAAATAAAGTAGTTGATGCTTTAACAAAATCAACAGAAGTAGATAAAGTTATAATTAATAAGAAAGTAAAAGTAGATGAACCACTTATCAGGGCTGTTAAAAATATAAGCTTAGAGGTATTTGGAAAAATTAATCTACCAGATGATGAAGACGGATTAGCGAGGGCTGTAAGAGATAAAATTATTACAAAAATTGATGAGTTAAAAGAATATATAAACAGATATGGAAGTAAGAAATATCCAGGCAAGAGCTTGTTTGAAAAAGGAGTAAAAATATTTAAGGAAGTAATTGAAAATAAAGATAATTTAACTTTCTTTACATCATTAAAAGAGAAAGAGGATGAATTACTTGATTGGGTAGATGATAGTGCCTATGCTTTTGCTTTCTTTGATAATCAAATTGATATATTTGATAAAGGATTAAACATTTTTAAGAAGTGTCAAGAGAACAAAGATTATTTAAATGAAGCACTTATTCAAGATATAAAAAGTTTGGAAGATATTCTGCATGACCCAATCCCATATAAACGTATCAGAAATATTATTGACATTGTTCAAAATATAGAAAAAAGGTTTAATGTTATAGTCGAAGAAAAAAAGGATAAATCTAAGATTAAAATAAAAAATGATTTTGATTATTGTTTGCTAAAATCAAATCAGTACGGGGTAAGTAGTAATACCGCAGAACTAATTAGAACATTTTATAATAGCTTAATTTTAAAGATAGATGAATATACTGACATATTCAAGATTGATGCTTCTATAACCCAAAGCAATAACAAAAGGGAATATTTTGACCAATCTATTAATAAAGAGATTGCAGAATATCTAAGGAAGAAGAAAGCAGAAGAGGCTATAGGTATAACAATTGCAGACCCCCCAATAGTAGAACCTGAATCAATACCTAAGAAAGTTGAAAAGGTTAATGTTGCAGGGTTAGTTCAAATTAAATCATTAAAGACTGTAGATGACATAGAGGTGTATATTAGGGAGCTAAAAAGTAAACTCAGAAGCATTATAAATGATAATAAAGAAATAGAGATTGAATAATTAATGTTAGTGGGAGATTATATTTATCTCCTACTAATTTATTTAATAAACTGGAGGGTTAAGATGAATAAGAATGCACTAAAGATTTTTGCGATTGAATCCAGAAAAGAGTTAATAGAAAAAATACAAATAAAAGCTATGCAGTATGGCATAGAAAAGGATAAGATTAAAAATTCTCAAACAGTGAGTAGTGACTCTATAGTTATTAATGGAAAACCACTTAGTAAAGAAGAAAAACTACAAAGAGAAAAGCTTATAACAAAAATAAGGGACATTAATGAAAAAGGTGAAGATGGATATAGTAGTGCAATTGAAGAAGTTGCATATACTTGGTTTAATAGATTCACAGCATTAAGATTTATGGAAGTGAATAATTATATGCCTACAAGAGTTAGAGCCTTATCTTCTGCTACTGAAGGAAGTGTTGAACCAGACTTAATAAAAGAAGCCAGTAATGTAGACCTTCCTGTAGATAAGCAAAAAATATATGAAATGAAGCTAAACAATGATATGGAAGGTTTATTTAAGTATATGATTATAGCTCAATGTAACTCTTTAAATAAGACTCTTCCATTTATGTTTCAAAAAATTGGAGACTATACAGAATTATTGCTTCCAGATGGTCTTTTAAATGAAGGCTCTTTTGTAAGGAAACTTACAGAAACTAAGCTAATAGAAGAAAGTGATTGGGAAGATGTAGAGATTATAGGATGGCTTTATCAATATTATAATTCAGATGAAAAAGATAGAGTAATTCAAGCTAAAAAGAAATATACAAAAGAAGAAATACCATTTGCAACTCAGTTATTTACACCTGATTGGATAGTTAGATATATGGTCCAAAACTCATTGGGAAGGTACTGGGTAGAATCTCATCCAGAGCATAGAGAGTTAAAGAAAAACTGGGAATTTTATCTTGAAAGCCCTAATGGAGAGACAGAATTTGAAGATAAATTAGCACCATATATAAATAAGGATTTAAAGGTTGAGGACATAAAATGTTTTGACCCAGCTTGTGGTTCAGGACATATATTAGTGTATATGTTCGATATGTTATACCAAGTATATGAAAAATGTGGATATATGAGTAGAGAAATACCAAAGCTTATCATAGAAAATAATATTTATGGACTTGATATAGACGATAGGGCTTATCAACTTGCTTGTTTTGCTGTTATTATGAAGGGAATGAAGTATAATAACAGACTTCTTAGAAATATAGAAAAAGATGGCATAAAGATTAATATAGCATCTATACAGGAAACTAATAATTTAAATGATGACGATATAGAGTATATAGCAGGGGGAGCTTCAGGGGAAAATTATGATAAGAC
Source organism: Clostridium estertheticum (assembly GCF_011065935.2). Classification (NCBI taxonomy): domain Bacteria; kingdom Bacillati; phylum Bacillota; class Clostridia; order Eubacteriales; family Clostridiaceae; genus Clostridium; species Clostridium estertheticum. The sequence goes on from NZ_JAAMNH020000001.1 coordinate 253,635, forward strand.
AAAGGCTTTTATTAAGCAATTTGAAGATGCTAAAATATATGGCTCTCTTATAAAGGTAGAGGAGGTTGGTAAAGGATTTTTAGAGAAAAGGTGTGATTATATATCTAATAATCCAGTAGAAAAGATAGAGTATCAATCTTCAAAAAACAAACAAGTAGATGAACTGTTAGAAAAATTAATAAAACAAGCAGATATAATGATTAAGACATATGATGTTTTAGTAACAAACCCTCCATATATGGGGAGTAAATTTATGAGTTCTGAATTAACAAATTATATTAAGAACAATTATAATGATGTAAAGTCAGATTTGTTTTCTGCATTTATGGATTATAGCTTTAAAAAAGTTCATAATAATGGTCATTTAGGATTTATGACTCCTTTTGTTTGGATGTTTATATCAACTTATGAAAAATTGCGTGAAATGATAATTAATAACTTTGATATTAGTAGTTTGATACAACTTGAATACTCTGGCTTTGAAGAAGCAACAGTACCTATTTGTACGCTTACATTGCGAAATTATAGCAACGATTTAAGTGGAGAATATATAAGATTGTCAGATTTTCCAGGAAGTCATAATCAACCAATTAAAACATTAGAATCAATATCAAAGCCTAATTGCGGATATAGATATAGTTCTTTAAATAAGGACTTTAGTAGAGTGCCAGGCTCCCCGATTGCATACTGGGCTAATGAAAAAATCAGGGTGATTTTTGAAAAAGAGCAACATATAAAAGATATTGCGTATACATGTATAGGAATGAGAACTGGAGATAATAGTAGATTTTTGAGATTATGGTATGAAGTTAACAATGAAAAAACAGGATTTGCTTATAGTAACAATATTGATGCAAAAAAAAGCAAATTCAAGTGGTTCCCATATAATAAGGGTGGAGAATTTAGAAAATGGTATGGGAATCAAGATTTTGTAGTAAATTGGGAAAACGATGGTGAAGAAATAAAGAAAGAAACTCGTCTTAAATATCCTCAATTAGGAGAAAATTTAGGATGGAAGATTAGTAATGAAAAATTTTATTTTAAAAAATCTATAACATGGTCATTTATTAGTTCTTCAAAATTTGGAGTTAGATATTCACCAAACGGTTTTATATTTGATGTAGCTGGGTCATCTGTTTTTCCTAAAGAAGAAGATATATTTTACTTAATGGCTTTTTTATGTTCAAAATTAGCCTTTGAATTTTTGAAAATGCAAAATCCTACTTTGAATTTTCAAGTTGTAAATATTGCATCATTGCCACTTATTTTACCGAAAAGTAAAATAGTAAAAGAAAAGATAGATTATTTAGCAAAATCAAGTATAGATATATCAAAGAATGATTGGGATTCTTTAGAAACATCTTGGGACTTTAAAAAACACACCATATTAGCATTCAAGGATGATACTAATATAATAGATATAGCTTACCAAAATTGTAATGAATTTGCTGAAAAACAATTTTACCTACTAAAAGAAAATGAAGAAGAATTAAATAGGATGTTTATAGAGATATATGGTCTTCATGATGAAATGACACCAGAGGTTGAAGAGAAGGATGTGACTATAAGAAAAGCAGATAGAGAAAAAGATATTAAATCCTTGATTTCCTACGCAGTAGGTTGTATGTTTGGTAGATATTCGTTAGACCAAGATGGTCTCGTATATGCTGGAGGAGAGTTTAACTCTACAAAGTATACTACATTTAAGGCTTATGAAAATAATATTATTCCAATACTTTCAGATAGTTATTTTGAATATGATATAGTGGCTAAGTTTGTGGAATTTGTTAAGGTGACTTTTGGAAAAGAAACATTATCAGAAAACCTTACTTTTATAGCAGAAACTCTGGGAAATAAGAATAGCGAAACCGCTAAAGATACTATAAGAAGGTATTTCCTTAATGATTTCTTCAAAGACCATGTTCAAACATATAAGAAAAGACCTATATATTGGTTATTTACATCAGGTAAACAAAAAGCCTTTAATTGCCTAATTTACATGCACAGATATGATAGAAACACATTATCAAGTATAAGAACAGATTATTTGCATGAACTTCAAGATAGATTAGATACAGAAAGTAGGGCATTAGTAGATGTTAGAGAAGGTGATTATTCTACTAAGGAAAAGAGTGAGGCTAAGAAGAAACTTACCCTATTTGACAAGCAAATAGATGAATTAAAGAAATATGATGAAGTCCTTCATCATATGGCTGATATGCAGATTGAAATTGATTTAGATGATGGAGTAATTGCAAATTACGAAAAATTCAAGGGCTTATTAGCGAAAATTTAATATATAATTGTATAGTCCCTATTATAAACGTTATAATTATAATAGGGACTTATTTCTAATTGAATTACTTTATATTATTCATATTAGAATACAATCCTATGAATGAAACAATTTTACTTTAGGGAGATGAAGGAATGGCGAACATTGATGTAATGGATTCCCTTAAAAATGAATTTAATCAGCCTTTGAAAAATGGGGAAAAACGAAAGATTATTTTTTGGAATGATTATGACAGAGAATTTGAGGATGTAATTAATGAGGTTAATATAGAGGGAGTTAGGATTCATAGATTAACTCCTACAAATAGTTTTTTTACCAAATATCTTATTGAGGAAGAGGATATTAAATCGAACTTTTTATTATATAATACAGTAAAAATTCAAGATAACAAAGAGAATTGGCTATTAGATATAGTTGTATATTCAGAGCAATTCTATGCTGATAAAACTTCTTTAACAATGAAAGAACTTGAAATAGATATTTCTCTAAGAGATATATTTAGTGAACATAAAGAGTTTTTTAATTCAATGGAAAGAAGAAATAAGTTTGATAGATTTGAAGAAAATATTGATACAAAAGAAAAATTAGAATTGGGCATTTTAGGAGCAGTATGTAACTCAAAGACTATAGAGTTTGAAGAAGTTTTAAAAGTAGTATTGATGGAATCTTTAAATCAACAGGATAATAAATACTATACTGCTTTTGAAAAATACAACATAGAAAAAGTGTTTTGGGATTATGCAAAAATAAAGTACGGGTTTGTTAAGGAGAATAAAACTTTAACAAAATTATTTGTATACATTATATCAACTGTATTGGGTAGCTACATTAATGAAGAAAAATTAAGCAGAATTAGTGAGTTTATTGGGAAAAACAAACCTAATTGTGTTGTTTTTATAGACCACTGGATAAATCATAAAATAGATTATATGAAGTACGATTTGTTAGCAGAGGAGTATGAAAAAGAAGTTAATGCTTCACAACTTATAGAGGTATTAGATATTGATGATTATAAAGATATAGACGTATTAAAGGTTTTTGATAGAGCAATAATTAAAAATATTGTGGAAAGCTTGGAAAATAAAAGTGAGGATTATGATAGATTTATAGAACTTATAAGAGGAAGAAGGACTAAACATTTCTATGAACAATATGAGGGTGTTTACGAAGCACTATTAAACGTTGTTGAAATGCACAAGTTTTACAAAAAACATAATATGGGAATTCCACAAAAGAATAATGAAAAAATATTTAAAGATTACGTTTCTGAGTATTATAAGATGGATACTTTTTATCGAAAAGTTTATTATTTTTATGATTTACAACCAGAGAGTAATGTTATTAATAGGCTTAAATCATTAGCTGAAAATTTGTATGTAAATTGGTACTTACCTGAAATTGGGACTAATTGGACTTCAGCCATAAGTGAGGATATGAAAAAAGATTGGAGAATACCTGGAATAGATAATCAAAGGGATTTTTATAGAACATATGTTAATCCTTTGGTATCTAAGGGAGACAGAGTATTTGTAATTATATCAGATGCCCTTAGATATGAGGTTGGAGCAGAAATAGCTACAAAGCTTAACGAAGAAGTAATTAATTCAACGATTATATCTTCAATGCTATCCACTGTACCATCCATAACTAAACTAGGGATGGCTGCATTACTTCCACATGATACTATAAGTATTAAGGCTGATGGCAGAGTATTTGTAGATGGAAATGATAGTAGCGGAGTACAAAATCGAAATAAAATATTAAATAAAAACTTTGATAATAGCATAGCTGTTGATTATCAGAAATTACCTAAGAATAAAATAGAATTTTCTGATGCTCTAAAGGGGTATAAGCTCGTATATGTTTATCATGATACTATTGATGCAACTTCAGATAAGGGAGCGACAGAAATATATACAGTTGAAGTGGTGCAAAAGGCTGTGGATGAAATATTGGATTTAGTGCATAAAATAACTGATTGGCTTGGAGGAATAAATGTTCTTGTTACAGCAGACCACGGATTTATATATCAGAGAAGCGATTTAGAAGAGAGTGACAAGATAGGTAAAGAAGCTGTTGAAGTTATAGATAAGAACAGAAGAAGTTTCATTACAAAAGAAAATAGAGAAATTGATAATCTTTTAAAAATAGATATGAAGTATCTATTAAATGAAAATGATGTTTTTGCCTATATGCCAAAATCAAATATTAGGTTTAAAGTTCAGGGAGAAGGTAGTAAATTTGTACATGGTGGAGCTACTCTACAAGAGTTAGTTGTTCCAGTAGTTTCATTTAAGAATATAAGAAGTTCATATAAAAATAGCATTAAGGCTGAAAAGGTTAAAGTTAAATTAACAAATGAAGTTAGAAAGATTACTAATAGTATATTTAAGCTTAATTTTTTTCAAACAGAAAAAATAAACAAGAAGATAACTTCCTCAACATTAGAAGTTTATATGATGGATGTAGAAAAGAATATTGTTTCTAATATTGAAACCATGATAGCTGATTCAATTAATGAAAGACCTGAGGAGCGAGTTTTTAAAATTAAATTAACATTAAAAGCCATGAATTATGATAAAAATAAGAAATATTACCTTATTATTAAAGATAAAGAAACAGGCATTGTATTAGAAGAAATACCATTCGTCATTAATTTAGGAATAGCAAGTGATTTTGATTTTTAAGAAAGGTTTGGGGAGGATATAAATGGAGAACGATGGAATTAGTTTAGATTTAGATAAGAAGCTTAATAAATATTTTTCTGGTAGGGTAGTTAGAAAAGACCTTACAAAATCCATTAAAGAAGGAGCAAACGTGCCAGTTTATGTACTTGAATATCTCTTAGGAATGTATTGTGCTACTGATGATGAAGATAGTATAAATGAAGGTGTAGAGAGAGTAAAGGATATTCTTTCTCAGAACTTTGTACGCCCAGATGAAGCGGAAAAAATAAAATCTAAAGTTAGAGAGCTTGGACAATTCACTATAATAGATAAACTGACGGTAAAATTAAATGAAAGAATAGATACATATGAGGCGGAGTTTTCTAACCTTGGACTAAAAGGTGTGCCTATATCTCCGAGTTATGTTAAAGAATTTGATAAGCTACTTCAGGGTGGTATATGGTGTATCTTAAAAATGGATTATTTTTTTGATGAAGAGGTAAAAAATTCAAATCCATTTAGTATATCAAGTTTAAAACCAATTCAAATGCCTAATATGGACATTACAGAAATATTTGAGGGAAGAAAAAACTTTACAAAGGAAGAATGGATAGATGTTATTGTTCGTTCAACTGGGATGGAGTGTACGCAGCTTGAAGATAAAGTTAAGTGGCATTTACTTGAGAGGCTTGTGCCATTAGTTGAGAATAATTATAACGTATGTGAACTTGGACCAAGAGGGACAGGTAAATCACATGTTTATAAAGAAATTTCGCCTAATAGCATTTTAGTTTCGGGGGGACAAAGTACCGTTGCTAATCTTTTCTATAATATGTCTTCAAGAAAAGTTGGATTAGTTGGCATGTGGGATGTTGTTGCTTTTGATGAAGTTGCTGGAATTAGCTTTAAAGACAAAGACGGAATACAGATTATGAAGGATTACATGGCTTCTGGTTCTTTTTCAAGAGGAAAAGAAGAAAAAGCTGCGTCCGCTTCCATGGTTTTTGTAGGAAATATTAATCAAAGTTTAGATTCACTGATAAAAACTTCTCATTTATTTGCCCCATTCCCTGAAGAAATGGCTAATGACTGCGCTTTCTTTGACAGGATGCACTTTTACATACCTGGTTGGGAAATTCCTAAAATGAGACCTGAGTTTTTAACAGATAATTATGGATTTATTGTGGATTACATGGCAGAATTTTTTAGAGAAATGAGAAAACGTTCATTCTCTGACGCTATGGATAAATACTTCAAGCTTGGTAATAATTTAAATCAAAGAGATGTAATATCGGTTAGGAAGACTGTTTCAGGGCTTCTAAAGCTTATCTACCCTAATGGTGAATTTACTAAAGAAGACGTAGAAGAAGTATTAAAGTATGCACTTGTAGGAAGAAGAAGAGTAAAAGAACAGCTCAAGAAGATAGGTGGCATGGAGTTTTATGATGTACACTTCTCTTATATAGATAAGGAAAGCTTAAGTGAAGAGTTTGTTTCAGTTCCAGAACAAGGTGGAGGAAAACTTATACCAGAAGGTCTTGGAAAACCAGGGCATGTATATGTTGTAGGACATGGTGACTCAGGAATGATTGGTGTATATAAAATTGAAAACGAAGTAGTAAGTGGAACTGGAAAGTTTGGAAAGTCTGGAGCAGGTTCAAACAGAGATGTAAAAGAAGCTTTAGATACTGCATTTAGGTATTTTACATCAAATTCAAAGAGTATTAGTAATTCTATAAGCACAAAATCAAAGGATTTCTTGATGCACATAAGTGATATGCAGGGAATAGGATTAACACCAGAGCTGGGAATCGCAGAACTCATAGGACTTTGTTCAGGTGCGCTAGAAAAGCCTGTTCAAGAAAGCCTTGCTGTATTAGGTAATATGACTGTTGGAGGAACTATAAGTAAGATAGAAGGATTTGCTAACTGTTTACAGGTGTGTGTTGATGCGGGAGCAAAGAAGGTTTTAATACCAGCTTCAGCAGTTGTTGATTTTCAAACTGTACCACCAGAGCTGCTTATTAAAGTTCAACCAATATTCTACTCAGACCCTATTGATGCAGTATATAAGGGATTAGGGGTAAGTTAAGTAGAGCAGTTAATTATTTTTTAATTAGTTGAGTTGAGGTAATTGAATTAGTGGTTGCAATTATGTGTTTTAAATCTAAACATTAAAATACAAAATTGCGTTCATTCACATTTTCAATTGTTTATTATAAGAAATCAGTTAAAATTTATTTTAAAGATACTAATAAAGAAATTGTGGGGGGGGAAAATAGTGAAAGAAGATGGAGACAAGTTATCTCTAAAATTCACTTTAGGTTTGGCTGCAAATACATTAAGCAAACAATCTGAAAGAACAAGTAAGGTGTTGAGTGGTATGGCACTTAGTAATATGGCGGCAATGAGTACATCATCAATTAGCGCATCAATACTAGGCGTTAGTGAAGTGATGGAACAGTTTCAAAACAAATTGGGAAAACAGTTTAAAGGTATAGACTTTGGCATGATTTCAGCACTGAGTACATATTCAACGAATACATCATCAATTAGCGCATCAATACTAGGCGTTAGTGAAGTGATGGAACAGTTACAAAACAAATTGGGAAAACAGTTTAAAGGTATAGACTTTAGCATGATTTCAGCACTGAGTACATATTCAACGAATACATCATCAATTATGGCATCAATACAAGGTATTAGTGGAATGATGGAACAGTTTCAAAACAAATTGGGAAAACAGTTTAAAGGTATAGACTTTAGCATGATTTCAGCACTGAGTACGGCAACACTAGGAATTAATGGAATGATGGCACAATTTCAAGATAAATTGGGCGACCAGCTTAAAGGTATAGACCTTAGTAATGTAAAAATAAATGAGAATGGAACAGTTGATTATTTAGATGAAACTATTAACATTAAAGATGCTATAGAGGATGTTAGTTCATATTTCTTAGAGAATATGGAATCAGAACAAGAAGTGGAACAGAGCGCTAAATCCGTAACAAAAATAAAGTCTATTATTAATATATTAATGTTTATTTTCATGTTTGTACTAATTATAAACACACAGCCCCAATTGGTTAGTACATCACTTGAAAAAACACCTATTAAACAGCAAATAGCAGAAAATATAGGGAAACTAAGTGGAAATGTTGAATCTGGATTAGATGAGATGGTAAAATTTTTTCTTTTTATTTTTGCATTTGGGAACAAAGTAAATGGGGAAATAAATGCGTTTGCCATTGCGAATCCTGCATCGTTTATCTTTAGATATGAGGCAATAAAATATATTTTAAAAAGAATTTACAATACTCTAAAGAAACAAAGAGAAAGCAGTAACTATCCAGATGAGATTTTAAATGATAGAAAAAGGATTATAAAATTGATTAAAAGCCAACTTAAAGTTTCGATTGAAAAGCATTTTAATAGCGAAATAATCAATAAGATTTATCAAGGCAATTTTGGCTTAGTTAATAAAAAGTCATTAGATGTGAGGACAAGCAATAATTTTAAATCCCAAATAATATATAAATTGATATTAGGTGAGGTAGTTATTATTATAGGGAAAAATAGGGAATGGACGGAAATACAATTTGTTGGTAAGGACAATTGCGATTATGGGGGGTGGGTATCTACTAAATACATACACAGAGTTGATTAAAATAGAGGTCTTTATTATTATCTAGAGGGTAGCAAACATAAATTTCCATTTATGGTACAAGCTCGGGGGGCGTAAAAATAACTGGAAGTTATTGGTAGATAGTGCCAAAATGAATTAAAAAGCTGAGGAACTACAGCAAGTAAGAAGTCTTCATATAATTAATGATAAATTTAGACTAAAAAATAGTAGCCCTCCGCCGCAAGTGGAAACTACTATTTTTGATTTTAAATTTTAGTAATATCAGTTCAGTTGTCTAAACAACTAGAATTGTATTTTAGCAGGATGTTAAAGCAACCTACTACTATTATTATATCTATCTCTTATAATTATACAACATTATTTTGGCGTATTGATTTCGGTTATTTCTGCATCGTTTTTTTCAATCTACCTGTGAGGAAATTTCTACCTATATTATATTAAATTTCAAGATTAAATATTATGTTAGACTTTTACTTAATTATGATAACTCTGCTTTTAGCAAACATAAATTTTCAGTTTATGGTACACCTCGGGGGACGTAACAATAACTGGAAGTTATTGTTTGCTATTAATTTTAAGCATGAGGCAGAATAGCCTTTTAATAACGCTGATAGGATAATGTTAAGACATAATAAATGAACATTGCGACTTAACTCTTTTTAATTGCCATTTCCCACTTTTTCTGTTAATTTGCTATACCTATCACTATTTATACCCCATCCAATTAGAGAATTTAATAAACCCGTAATAGCACCAAATATCAAAGCAACAAACATAGTTTGGCTTTGTTCATATCCATACATGCTAAGTTTGTTCAATATAAAAACTATGCCAATTATACCCATCATAATAGCGTAAGAAATAATATTTTTAATAGTAAATCTTAACATTCCTTTTTCCTTTATTTTTTTCCAAGATTTAATGAAACTTTCATCATCGTCATGAAATAGCCTCGATACTTTGCTAGGCTTTATCCTATTTGTTTTAATTAAATATTGGAGAGTAAGACTTAAAACAGGAATTGCAACAAGAAAAATAATTAATATTTTTAATAACCCCATGTTAAAACCTAATCTTTCCCATGCTACCATAACAATACCCCCTTTTTTATATTAAAAGTATACCTAATCTATTTATATCTATGTCTAAGTGATAAATCTTTGCTTCGTCCAATTATACAAGTATGTCCTTATTCAATTATATAGAATATTAATGTAAATTTCAAATATTTAACATATAAATAGCAATTTTATTTTCAATGAGACAATTCAATATTTATATTAAATAATACTGTATCTTCCATTGTGTACGACCATCAATTGATTATTACCGTATATAATATATATTTATAAAATATAATAAAGATGGCTAATATGGTATTATGTTTATGTGAAATAATTATAGAGGTGATAGGAATGGTTGAAGGAAAAAATAAACCAATAAAGGGAAAGAACTGTTTAAACCTGCAATTAAGCTATGAAATTACAGACAAATACTTAAATACGTCCAATTTTGTTAAATATAGATTTAACTTATCTTTTGAAGAAATAGTTAATTCACTATACAGTTGGGCTAAAAAAAATAATTTTAAAGATATGTGGAAAATAAATAATATGCTTGAAATACCTAAAAAAATATCTCAATTTGAACCATGGGCATTTCTAGAATTTAATAATGGAAATTTTTATACCTATGGAACAATATCAAAAGGAAGCTTGGAAAAAATAAAATATATGCTGTTAGGTAATATTTATGACTTCATTAAAGAAAATAAAGTGCAGCTAAATATAAATGAAAACTATGAGTATACAAATTCAATAGTTGGTATAGATGAGATAAAAGTACATGAGAAGTTAGTAAAAGCAAAAATAATTCTAGATATATGCTCTAAGCCATTTATGTATGATAATAAAGAGTATAAATTTTTGCCATGTCATAATCCTAATGGCGGATTAGAAGCTGTAACAGAGGTTATCAGTTACACTGTGGATGATGAATATTATGAAAATGGTAATTTGAAAAGTAAAGGTAATACATATAAAATTTCTTATGTTATAAAACCTAATCTGGTTAATTATAGCGGAAAAATGTATTTTGAGCCTGATATTGTTGTGAGAAGGTATGTTGATAATGCAGTAAATTCTGAGAATCTTGGTACACAATTCCGAAAAAATAGGGTTATTAATATAAAACACACTCTATACATAAAGAAAGAGGATAGATATATTACAATAAGAATAGCTAAAAATGATAAGTACGACGAAAATAATGAATATAGTTTTCCTATAAGATTTTACTATAAAGATTTTGTGTTAGAAAATTGTTTAGCTACTAAAGAACAAATAAAATTAAAAGATGTAGTGCAAGCATTAACTCATAAGAGTAAAAATGATGATATTCTACTGGGATATCATACGTCTATGGATGATGATATTTCCACAGGGATTGGAAGCGGAGCACATGCAAATGATAAAGTATTAATACATAAACATATCCTCAGTTGCTGTAAAGGTGCAATTCATTTGCCGCCTTTTAGAATTGTTCCTTTTAAATATGATGACTACCTTAAATTTCGAGAAAAAAAGAAAATAACCTCAACAGCAATAGATGAGGGTAAAATTGATTTTAATAAAATAAGGATAAAAAAAGATGTTGATAATTTAAATTTATACATATTTAAAACGGCTCAACAATTGCCTAAAGAAAACACTGATGCCAAGGAAATAGAAAGCCATGAAGGTATAAGCGCTGAAGATGAAGCATCATTATGTAGTGAGGAAGATAATTTTAAAGTTAAAAAAACTTTAGATATTACTAAATATATAGATGAATTTTTCCAATATCCAACTATAGTACTGGCGGATATTGAGAACACAAATTTTTCTTCGGAAGAAACTAAAAACACCAAAATCAACAAAAATATTAAAAAAATAGATACATTGAAAAAATCAAAACTACTTACAACAAAGGTTGATGAGGTAACATATTTATTACATTTGCAAAATAAAGATTTAGTTTTAAATATAATTGAGATTGAAGATAAAGATATTGTTTCAAGAAAAAAAACTGAAAGTGAAACATCAATAGAGAGGGCTAATATTATCAAAAGCAAGTTAGGTTCATTTAAGGAAAACTCAGTGGCTTTAATAGAACTCAAGCAGGAAAATGCAAGAATAGATGCAAAGGGTATTATTAGAGATGCTTTAAATAAAATGGGAATTGTTAATCAGTTTATAATACCTATTGGGTCTACGAGTAAAATGAATAATAAAACAAGGGCATCTTTATTAGATTTATTTAATGATTTTGGATTTACTAATTCAAATATAAAATTAGGTGACAAAGTTATATATTCATTTGGATATATAGACCTAAACCCAAATGAAAAGGAAATATATGAAGAGGCTAAAAATGAAACAACTTCAGATAAAACATGCAAATCAAGGCAAGTTATTTCATTTGTTATAAGAATGGATGATGATACTATTGAGGTTCAACCCATACTAGAGCAATATACAGAACAATGGTTTCATATATCCGAAATTAATAATATTTTATATAAAATAAAGAAACAAAGGGCAACATCTTTAAATATACCATTTAAGACAGATGAAGAAATACTTGAAGAGATAAGGAGCGTAATAGAAGAAGACGAAAGGAGTAAAATAGTAATTATCTCCCATCAGCTAAAACAACCAGAAGAATTGACAGCAAGAATGTTTCTATCATTGATGAATGCATCCATTGTTCAAACTAGTATTTCAAAAACAGAGCTTGCTCAAATAAATGAAGAAACTGATAAAACGGGTATATTAAAATGCATATATAGGCTTAATGACTTGTATTATCGTAGCGTTGGAGAAAAAGTAATAGGTATGAAGCCAAATGCTAATGAATTTAAATATGACGATTTTACCAAAGAATACAAATATAGGAATCTATTTGATATAAAAATTGTTAAAAGTGATATGGATAACGATATATTAGCATCAATAATACACAATTTAAGAAATACAGTAACTACAAAGGTACACCTAAACACTGATATATTAACAGAACATGTATTTTCATTTGGAAAACATTTATTCTAAGTGGTAGAAAATATATATTGAACATTACTTTTAAGCGGGAGGGAGGAATTTATATGGATAAGGTAGAAGATGAATTTAGAATGTTTGAAGAAATCATAGAATTTTTTAATAAATTTTCTAGAGCAAACGATATAAAGGGGCTATATATTTTATTTCAAAGGTGTAAACTTAATCTCTCATCAGTGGAGCAGTGCAATACATTAACCGATTTTGTTAGGCTCCTAACAACTGAAGCAGTAACTAAATTTGGATTACAATCTGATAATAGATATTTTAGTGCAGACAAATTATTAACTCTAACAGTATTAGATGAAGGTTACAATCTTCGAGAAGAATGGAAAAACTTTTTATTAGACTTTAGGCAGGGCGGAGGATATATTGAAAAGAGATTCCAAAATTTAATGAGGTTATGTAGCAATGTTGCTAAAAGTGGTGGGAATGGACAAGCAATGTATAACCTATTTAGGATGGACTACCTAATAGTTAAACCAATTGCTAATTTTTATGATTTTGAAGCGGATGTATATGGCGTCCTAAAACATTTAGGTAATAATTTTATAGGAGATTTCCGTAAATTATTTTGGGATTTCTATGAAAAAAATAATTTTGAAAAAGAATATTATATATGCTCAAACTGCAAATATAAGGTTACAGAAGATATTAAACATATTTTTTGTAAAAATGCCAAGATTGAAAAAATTGAACTAAAGAGTGGAGAATATATTATAAAAGAGGATGTATATAAGGATTATACTTTAAGAGGCATAGTTGAAAAGGACATGTATAACGCCTTAATTGAAAACGGTTTTGAGGCATACTTATATCCATCACTTGAAAAAGAAGGGGATATTAAAGTAGTAATATATAACAAAGTATATTTTCTTGATGGTAAATCATATACTCAAACAGCAAAATTAGTTAAGGATTTGAAAGAAGAAAAATATAATAATAGAATTATTGTGGTTCCAGACTTAAATTATAAGGACCAAAAGGAATATATAATACAATTGCAAAAAGATGGAGAATTATATTTTGATGGAGAGGCAAGAGTTTTTAATGTTACAGATTTAATTAAGTATTTTAAATTAGAAAGACAATATATAGAAAATGAAGTTGCTGTGGAGGTGGAATAGTGAATAAAAAGTATACTTTTAAAGAGATAGCTAATTCTAAACAGCCTTGGTTTAAAGCTGTATATGGTGATATTGCTGAACTAAATCAAGATACACTAGCATTTGATTCTATAGATAATTACTCTAAAAAGATATTTGAATATCAGAAGAAAATGTTTATATATGCGGAACACTTATTGTTTTCTGGTTATTTAATATATGGTAAAAAATTTACACTTGATGATGTATGTGCAATATATACAGCTATGCCAGAAGCCTTTACCGATTTAAATTATGATAAATATAAAGTTGCTATTAATTCATTTTGGTATTTAAATGACTTTGAAGCAAGTGAAAGGGATAAAAGAAGTTGCATTAAATTTTATTTGAAGCAAAAAAACGAGCTCGTAAAAGACATTAAAATGTTTAAGCAATCTATAGATGGGTTAATAATCTTTAATGAGCCGAATTTTTTCTCGGAAAGAATTAATATATATACAAATTTATTTGAAAATAATAATTATACATTAGACCTAATTGGAGAGGTAAATAAGAAAAGGCAAGAGGGTGAAGAAGAGAATTACAATATTTTAGGGAAATATGTAGAACATAGAATAATTGAAAAAAATAATTGTGGAACTGAAATATATGAAAAGCTAAATGGAGCATTAGATACAATTGATGATGAATTTTTACATGCAATGGGGGAACACTTTGTTGATAATACTAATAATACAACAATTTTTAAAGTAAATGATGGAAATGTTACCCCTATAGGAAAACTTTTAAAACTTCAAGGTGATTATACACATATTGCGGGTAAAACAGGTACAGGGAAAACGGTTCAGACTAATATAATTAATAAAAAATTATCTGAAACTAAAAACAAAATTCTAATAATAACAGACACTCATGCTAATAGTAAAAGATGCAAGAATGAACTAGACAAACTAGGTATAACATCAACCATGCTTATGGGAAGAAATCGAAGTGATTATGTTAAAGAGTTTCATGAAGCCATGTCACAGGGTTATTCAGAATTAAATGGATTACAAGTTATTATGGATAATGAAGATTTTTACGAAAATTTAGATTATTCATGTAATTATTCAGGCAATAAAACAATTCTTGACCCTAAAGATGGTAAATTTATACACAATTGTTCCGCCTGTAAAGATGCTAATTCTTATATGACCTGCGGATTTAATGAAATGTACAGAAGAATTATTGAAAGTGATATTATTATAGGAACAGCTAGAACTTTATTACAATCAAAGGCTCCTAAAAACTTAGATAAAGAGCGCAGAACTCTTTTTGAATTATGCATTCTTATTAGCGATATAGTAATTGTGGATGAAGTAGATG
The DNA here is from genome assembly GCF_011065935.2 of Clostridium estertheticum. Classification (NCBI taxonomy): domain Bacteria; kingdom Bacillati; phylum Bacillota; class Clostridia; order Eubacteriales; family Clostridiaceae; genus Clostridium; species Clostridium estertheticum. The sequence continues at coordinate 268,811 of NZ_JAAMNH020000001.1, forward strand.
AAATACAGAAGCAATTTGACGATACTTTTTATGAAAAATTGAAAATATACTCAAGTAAGTCTGTTGACAATAAACTACAATCTGGAGATGTAGAAAACTATATACGCTTAATTAATAGCATAGATAGAACACATACTGTTAACATAAAAAAGATAGCTCAGTTTAAAAGTCTTGTTATGAAATTGGATGATACTGTAGATATACTAGTTAACATGTACCTTCAGGAAGGTAAGCAGGATTTTGTAAGGGATATTATAAGAGTAGGCAATAATTTTAATATACCTTCATTGATTGAAACGTATTTCCATAACTATATAAAAAATACGAATGATGAGGAATTCCATAAAAATAAGTTTGAGTTTTACAGATTTCTTAACAATGAAGACCGACTTAATTCTTTATATGATGATTATTTTTTAAGGATTAAGACTGTCATTTCAACTGAATTTGATGTGGATGAAGAGCAACAAAGCTTACAGGAGGCTTGCATTGGAGTTTTTAAAGATTTTCATGATAAAATAAAAAATAAGGCACTGTTTGAGTTAGTTTCAATTCAACTTAAATCAATTAGAGCAGGTAAATATAAAAGTAAGGACCAAAGAGAAAGCGAAAGAATATTATTTTTCATATTTATATTACTGTTATCAATTATTGACCTGCTATATATACAAATTAAAAGACTAGAAATTGGAATTGTTGGATACGCAAAAAATAGTGAAGATGAGCAGCTTAAACAATTTATATCAAGAGCTTTATCAGTAAACGACATTCCATTTTTACCAAATAACTTAATAGATAATTCTATGAATGGGTATAGTCTTAAAGATGAAAATAACTGCTTAATCCTTAATAAAATTCAATACTATGGAATAGGAAGAGAACTTTTGTTTAACACAACTAAAGTCCTTTCGGTTATGTATAATACAAAGGTAGTTCCTATGCTAATGGCTTCTGCAACTAGCATAGATACCCAAGGTTCAATGTATACAGTTAAGCATAAGGCTAATTTACTGTTAGAGAACAGAAAATCTAGTGATAGTAACTCTAAGAAAGGTAATCCAGGAGTAGTAGTAAAGTGCCACGTTTTTAGAGATGAGAATGGGATATGCACTTTATCTGGTACAGATTTCTCAAATAGAGATAAAAATACTATAAGACTTGGAAAGCAAGTTACAAGTAAGCTATTGATAGACTTACTAGAAGAAACAAAAGAAAGTGGAAATGGTATATTAATTACGGTGTCTAGTTCGAAATTAGCAACATTATTATATAACACTATTAATATTCCTTATATTAATAAAAAAATGCTATGGACGAAATCCTTTGAAGAGAAATTTGACAATTCAATACATATAGACAAATCCAACGTAGAGAGGTCATCAGAATTAGGTATTGATATACTTATTGCAGTTAATAAATCAATAGCACGGGGATACAATATACTTAAGCTTGATAAAAATATGAAGTATATTGATAAATCTTATTTTCAACATATTATAATATTTAATAGATACTTGCCATCTGTTGATGATGATTCAACTACAATATCCTATACTCATGACTATATTACAAGGCAATACTTTAAAAAGGTAAAAAGTCATGGTAAGGACTTGATTGCTTTGAGACAAAGGATAAATAAAATGCTGTTAAAACTTAAGTTTCAAAATTCTTATAAATCATATGATGATGATGTAAAGAGCATGATAGCTGGTAATATGTTTGCAGATTTATCACAGATAAAAGGGAGAGGGCAAAGAGGAGGAACAACATGTTTTATACATTTAGTAGATGCTAGTTTCTATCTTGGAACTGCTAGAGCTACAGAAAGGATAAATGTAAGGCAAGTCATTTCTTCAAAGAATAAAGAGTTATCAGATGATTTAATTGAATTTGATGATAAGGAATCTATATTCCAGAAATTTATAGATATATTAAATGTAGAAGATATTCTTGTAGATAGACTATTTGATGATATGAAAAATGGGTTTGCTAATCATACAGTTATTACTCATGATTAATATCTGTGTGACTAATATAAAAAGAAATAAGATATAGCTTGATATATAAATAATAGGAACCTCTATTCAAGGCATATTCGCCTACCCAATAGAGTTTCCTTTACTTAATTAAAACCCAACCAAAATAGTTCCAAGTTTGAGACTTAACAATGATAAATTAGAGTGGAATTATCCCAATTTGACAGGGTACTAGCAGCAAACATACAGGCTTCATATAGAAGAATATATGTAATCAAAGAGGATATCCTGAAATATCTTTGAGTCCTTAATTTGTTCTACTGCCTCTAAATTATGCTTATCTTTTAACTTTTCTATCGCTTTATTAACTAAGTCCTCACTCAATGTTAAGTCATACCGTTTACTTTTAGAGGAAGTAAGTTTTAAAACTTCTTGAACAATAGTTGAAGTATCGGGGGTGTATGTTCTCAAAGTCTCCTCAGTTTTGGTGTTGATTTCAGGGGTTAGCCCTACTAATGATTGCAGTATCTCCGCACTTAATAGTTCCTGTTTCAAAATTCGCTCCGCCAATTCGGATATGTGGTTGTTATATTGGAGAGATTTTAATTCGTCATCAGGTACATTAAGTTCAGGAGGGTTTTTTACAACTTCATTTAATTGTATTAAGGTAAGAGGGTCTTCGTTGTTAATTGATGTTAGCCCAGAAGTGCCTAAGATTTGAGTCTCTTGAGCTACTACGGAGTTCACCCATCTTTTACTTACGTCATCATATTCAATTTCACTTTCTTCTAAGAAAGCTCTTATTTTATCGTTTGTAAGTCCTTTAACTTTAATTTCTCGGTTTTTGGAAAGCTTTATTATATTAGAGTAGTTTAAATTTTCATTAATTATATTTGGTTGTATCTCTTTTAAAAAACTAAGCTGGGTAGGATTAATTTTGTTATCAGGCATAAATAACTCCTTTATAAATTTCTAAGCATTATATATTTATAAAGAAATATTTGAAAATAGAACGAAATTTTAAAAAACACATTAATTAATAGTAGGCAAGTCGTTCCATACGGTATGCCGTATGGAACGACTTGCCTACTATTAATTTAATATATTTAAATTATTTTACTATTTATATTAATAATTTATTTAATTTTTAATAAAATTATATTATACTTTTTTCTTAATTTATAAATTGATTTCTTCAATATTTGTTTATTTTAATATCTAAATCTGGTTTACACATAGAGTGCATGTGATAATTAAGGGAAGCCCTTTTATTTTGGGTTTCCCTTAATTATCATATTATATAAATTGTGACTTAACCATAACAGAGATTAAGCATATTTGGTACAGTCAATACCATTACGACGCACTTTAAGAAAATTATGTTATACTTCCTTTGCATTGGAGTATCCAAAAGTTGGAGGTTGATATAATATATAAAGTGGGTTAAAATTACTATGGATTTTCGTTTTTTTTATGCCGTTTTAAAGAAGTAACCCAAATTTTTAAGCGTGTTCCTAGCACGAGAAACCAAATTTTAAACTAGGAGGGAAAAATAACTATGAATTACAAAATTATCAAAGTAAAATGTAACATAAAAAAAATTTCATTGGCATCCAGTAGAAGTAGTAAAAAAATTATCCTAAATGATGGGAAAGAATTTTATGTTCCTATAAGCGAAAATTTAGTGTGTGGAGATTTAATTGAAGCCGAACTCAGATATCAAGGTACCGCGTACAATGGACAGTTAATTATGTTTGCCGAAAACATTAAAAAGGTAAAAGAATAAAAGAGTGTGATAAACAGGAAATAGAAAGGTAGAAATTTTTGAAATTCTTATCTTTCTATTTTTTATAAAGTATTCATTTCTAATATAACAAAAGCTGCACTAGTAAGTACAGCAATAATTAATAGGATTTCATAATCATCTTCACATAAAAACATTTACTGACTTAATCATAATTAAATAAATTTCATTATATCTTAAATAGTATGCATAAGTATGCTTAAATTTCACCAAAATAATCTCTTAACCTAATCTTTAAAGCTTCTGACATATATAATGCATCTGAAGTGCTGAACAGCTCTAGAGGGCTAAAATCATCATATTCTCTATCATTAAAATTATTAAATAAATTAAATGCTAACTTTGTTACTTTTCTACTACTAGAAGTCTGCCAACCTCTATCTAATGCTTCTGGTTCTATGTGCCTACCTTCAAAATTATATAAGCTATTTATACTTCGCCTAGTATCCTTATTTAAAGCCAACAGATAAAACAAAGATAATCTCTCCACATCATTCACTTCTACATTATCACTAGCTATAAACTCTAAAAAGGATTGTTCATGCTCAGTATCTTTAAATCTAATATTCATTTTTATAACCTCTCTTATTTAATAATTTCTATAATGTTATGTTGCCACAGTTGTGTTTATGTAATATTTACATAAAATATATAGAATAGTGTGCCATAAAGAGCTGTAAGGACAGCCTCGAAGCTCAAAGAGCTAATTAAAAATATGTTTTTAATTATACTAAATCTTTAAATATTTGAGGTAGGACCTTTCTATTTAGTAAATTTATTCTAAATTGTTTTGGTGTAGTCATATTATTGAAAAACTTAAGGATATTGAAATATGGGTCGGAGATTGCAATCCATACCACATCTAGTGGGTAGTTTAAAATATATAATTTTTCTTTAAGTCTAAAATCATCATCTGGTTTATTAATGCCCTCGTAAAGTGTATTGGAATAAATAAGATAGCTCTTCCCTTCAACATTTATTTTGATTTTTTTATGGGTATTTTGTAATGCCAGTATATATTTACTCATTTAATTACCTCCTTTAATTTTATGAATTGATATCGTGATGGATATGAAAGCTTTCTTTCCCAATCGCCTATATCAACTGGACTTATCTTTAAAATCTTAGCGGCTTTCTTTTGGGTAATTTTTTTGTTTTGTCTCCAATCAAGTATTTTTGTAGAGTAATCAGAAAAGATAAATGAATAGTAGTCGTCATAGAATATTGAAGGGGATAGGTTGGAGTTAGTACATATAGATTCTAATATTTCAGGTCTTAAAAAAATATCGTCCAAAGATTCTAGAGTGCAGCTATTACAAACCAGCTCTATAGTATCGTTAATCTTGTCTTGCTCTATTTTGTTTTCAACCATTTTAGGAACATAAATTGAGGTGAAGACATGCTTTAGATATGATTTTTCAACAAAAAATTCGTAAGAATTGGTTAATGCACTTTGGTACAGAGAGCAGATGTGTTCTTGCGAGAGATGGAGAAGTACTTACCTAAGATGTATAAGCGATTAATGATGGTATATCAAGCAATAGATACTGATGAAGAAAGTGAAGTGATAAAAGAACAATACAATGAAATAGATGGAATATCAGTGGATTTTGGTATAATGCAAAAAACTAGAAAGGCTTTTGTTATAAAATGTGAGTTTGTATGGGATGACATAGGGACATTTGCAGCACTTTCAAGATTCTTAAGCAATTTACGGGGCAACAATGTTTTGGGTAATACATTTATGGAAGAAAGCCAAAATTGCTCAGTATTTGGTAAAGATAGATTGATAATTGGGTTTGGTATAAAGGATCTCATAATTGTAGATGCAGGAGATGTTATATTGGTAATGGATAAAAATAAGGATCAAGAGATCAAGCATCTGGTTAATGAACTTAAGGAGTATGAAGTAACGGAAAAATATATATAATCTAATAATAAGAAATAATTCCATCACATATAATGTGGTGGAATTATTTAGTTGTTATAAGTATTACAGGAATGTTTGTAAATAATGTTGACATTTATGCATTTCTTTTGTATAATTAAAATTGTCTTCGGGGTGTAGCGCAGCTGGGAGCGCGCGTGGTTTGGGACCATGAGGTCGCAGGTTCAATCCCTGTCACCCCGACCAAAAAAAGAGTTGTCTTATGATAACTCTTTTTTTTATGTATTATATTTTTAAAGCTTTATTCTGAATTGTAATATACTCGTCCAACTCTTCAAGAGATCTTGTTATAAATTCATAGATAACATATTGTGGATCAATTAAATTAATAAGTTTTTTCACATCTACATCACTAAAGGGTTTATGCATGTCTATCTTCATTATATGAAAAAGTACATTTTTTTTCATTTCATTTAATGGTAATTTGCTTTTGTGATTTACTTCTATTTGCTCTTTTACATACTTACCTGATAAGGAACAGTTAAGGTGTATACCTCTAGCATAAATCCTTTATTAGAGTACTGAACCTTTTTTAATAATTGAAGTAGCATATCTTTGCTCATGATCTCCTCATCAGTATATGTGAAACCATAGGTGTATGAATGCTCCACTTGCACATGCTCACATGAAAAACCACATATTCAGCTCCAATTTTATCCTATATTATGTTTTCCTAAAAAATTTGTTATTTTTGAGCTATTGCCATGAAATCTGTCCGTATCACATTTGTAGGTTGAAAGATTTATAAGTTTTAGCAATTAGCACACCTCCCTTTTATTCTTAATTCAAATCCTAATTCCATCTATAGATACTTTTAAAATAGTATATCATATATTTTGAAAATTGTTGTTTTATTAGAAATACATGATGATTTTAATTTGATTGTAAATGCTAATTTCCTCATTATAACAATTTACATAAATACACGAAATACACACAATGTTGACACGGTGCTGACATGATAAGTGGATAATATGTAAAGTATACAAACAATAAAATTTATAAATGAGGAGAGATTAAAATGAAAAGTATATCTTTAAAAACAAAAATAGTAACAGGATTAATAACAGGAGGCATGCTTTTATCCTCTGTTAGTTTAGCTTTTGCAACAACTACTAAACCAGAAAGTGTTAATGGAAAGGCACCTTTTAAAAATGAATTTAAACAACCCAAAGATGAACTAGAAGCTACACTTAAATTAGGTGTTAGTTCAAACATAATTACACAGGCAGAAAGCGATAAAATTTTAGCATATGAAAATAGCAAAGTTAAAACTAAAGATAGCAAAAAAATGAATAAGGGAGAAAAACCAGATTTGTTTAAAGAATTAGTCAGTAGCGGTATATTGACACAGGCAAAGGCAGACGCTCTAAAATCTAGTGAACGAATTCAAAGAGATGCTAAAAGACAACAGGAGTTAGGAGCAAATTTAGCAAAGCTTGTAACTGATAAGACTATAACTCAGGATCAATCAGATAAAATTAAAGCTGCCATAGTTAAAGAAGAAGCTTTAAAGAAAGCAGATTTTGAAAAGACTAAAGCTATGACTCAGGAGGAGCGCAAAGCATATATGGATGCGAGCAAGGCGAGTCATGTTAATCCACTAAAAGCTCTTGTGGATAGTAAAGTTATAACGGAGGCTCAAGCTGACAAAATAGGCTTTGGTGGTCCTGGTAAATTTAATGGGAAGGCACCTTTTGAAAAGGAATTTAAACAATCAAAAGCTGAACTAGCATCCACACTTAAGGTAGCTGTTACTTCAAACATTATTACACAGGCTGAAAGCGATAAAATTTTAGCCTATGAAAACAGCAAAATTAAAACTAAAGGTAACAAAGAAGTGAATAAAACAGAAAAACCTGATTTGTTTAAAGAATTAGTCAGTAGCGGTATATTGACACAGGCAAAGGCTGATGCTTTAAAATCTAGTGAGCAAATTCAAAGAGATGCTAAAAGAGAACAGGCTTTAGAAACCAGTTTAGCAAAGCTTGTAGCTGATAAGACTATAACTCAAGATCAATCAGATAAAATTAAGGCTGCCATGATTAAAGAAGAAGCTTTAATGAAAGCAGATTTAGAAAAGACTAAAGCTATGACTCAGGAAGAACGCATTGCATATATGGAGGCAAACAAGGGGAGTCATATTAATCCACTAAAAGCGCTTGTAGATAGTGGAATTATAACTCAGGCCCAAGCTGAAAAAGTAGGACCTGGTAGCCATGGTGGACCTGGCGAAGGCAGACATATGTCAGGGTTTAAGGGTAAATAATTTTTTGTAAAAATTAAATTATAGCTGAAATATAAATAGAGGGAGCATGCTAGGGATAAACCTATCATGCTCCTTTGCAATTTTAATATTTATAATAATTAAATTGAAAATTTAGGTAAGACCACACCCTGTGCAATATAACGACATTTTAATAAATATATAGTATACTTAAAAGAGGTTAGATTTGAGTAAATTAAAGAATACAATAAGTTAGAGAGTGTGATATCATGAAATTTTTAGGAAATATAGAAAGAGAAGATATATGTATTAAACAAATGTCCATAATCAAAGCTTTTTTTGTAATGATCATATCATTTTTACTGGAATCCTTAGGACAAATACCAATAGTAATATTAAATCTATTTTCTAAACAATATACAAATATAGCACCATATATAAACTTTGCTGCGGGGGTATTAGTTAAATATTTTGTTATTATTATTTTATTAAATTGGTATAGTAAAAAGTCATATGATAAGCCTCGTAAACACAGTTTAAACGGGAAAAAATTTATTTATGTGGCTTTAATTATTATAGGCTTTCGTTTAGCCTATGATAATAGCTTAATTTATTGGGTTAATATGATACCTATGCCTGAGATTATAAATGAAGCCTTTGACGAAATAGCTATTTCACCTATTATTTTGATACTTACTGTTGCGGTTATAGCACCTATATATGAGGAAGTTATTTTTAGAGGAATTTTGCTAAAGGGTATGGCGAGTAAAATAGACCCTACATTAGCACTTATATTATCAGCCTTATTTTTTGCATTGGTTCATATGAATATTCCTCAGGGTATAAACGCATTTTTACTAGGATTAATTATTGGAGCTATATATCTAAATACAGGTTCAATTTATTTATGTATATTTGCACACTTTATAAATAATTCCTTGGGAATCACCATATCAGGAGTTTTCCAATTAATAAGCGGAAAGTATGCCATATTAATTCGTGGGACAGCTTTCATTGTAGGAATTACAATTTTAATTATTGCCTATGGATGGTATAAGCGAAATAGACCAGGAGATATGTTAGACATATACAAAGAATTTATAGAAATATAATATTAATCACAAAACAAAGGCCTCCACTATAAAGATAATCATGATTATCTTTATAGTGGAGGCCTTTGTTTATTTTATTAATTTATATGGAATGATTGTTTTAAATTATCACAAAAATGTAATTTAGTATGAAAGGAAGATATTGTTTTGCATGGAAAATTACTTATAGATTCAATTTTTATTACAGCTATTATTAGAAAAAAATGACGGATTACTCATATGAAATTGCATAATATCTTTACAAATCTATCGTTAGACTATATAATAATCTTTAAATTGAATTATTAATATATATACAATTCATAAAACTTATAATTATACGTAATAGTTAAACAAGAAAAAGTGAATTAGGAGGATAACAAATGAAGAAGCTGCAAATAACAAATTATAATGATGCGCATAGGATGGGAATAACCAATTTACAGGCAAAGCATGGGCAGCAGCCTATGTTATTCAAAGATATATTCCCATACTCAGAAATTCCAAAGGTGGTTTTTGGAAGCCAGCAGATTCCAATGTTTATACCTGAAGATATTTGGATTACGGATACTACATTTAGAGATGGACAACAGGCTATGGACACCTATACTGAGGAGCAAATCATTAAAATATTTGACTATCTACACAGGCTTGATAATAATTCTGGAATAATTAGACAAACAGAATTTTTCTTGTATACTGAAAAGGATAGAAATGCAGCTTTTAAGTGTTTGGAAAGAGGGTATAAATTTCCAGAGGTAACTTCCTGGATAAGAGCTAATAAGGAAGATTTTAAGCTGGTAAAGGACATGGGACTTAAGGAAACGGGAATGCTTATGTCATGTTCAGATTATCACATCTTCAAAAAACTTAATATGACAAGGCAGCAGGCAATGGATTTATATCTTTCCTTAGTGGAAGAAGCCTTAGCAAATGGTATAGCTCCAAGATGCCATCTTGAAGATATAACTAGAGCTGATTTCTTTGGATTTGTAGTACCCTTTGCACAGAAGCTTATGGAACTTTCTAAGAAGTCTTGTATTAAGATAAAAATCAGAGCCTGTGATACACTGGGACTAGGATTACCTTATTCAGGAACGCAGCTGCCAAGAAGTGTACAACATATAATACATGGCTTAAGGGTTTATGCAGGGGTTCCACCAGAGTCTCTTGAGTGGCATGGGCATAATGACTTTCATAATGTAGTATCAAATGCTACTACTGCATGGCTTCATGGGTGCTCAGCTATAAATACCTCGCTTTTTGGTATTGGTGAGAGAACAGGCAACTGCCCACTTGAAGCTATGATTATAGAATATGGTCAAATAAAAGGAAATGTAAAAGATATGAATCTAAAGCTTATATCTGAAATCGGTAAGTATTTTGAAGGGGAGTTTAAATATAGCATTCCACCTAGAACACCATTTGTAGGTAGTGAATTCAATGTTACTAGAGCTGGGATACATGCAGATGGAATATTAAAGGATGAAGAAATATATAATATTTTTGATACTGAAAAAATATTAGGTAGACCAATTGTTGTAGCAGTTAATGAACATTCGGGTCTTGCGGGAATAGCAGCTTGGGTTAATACTTATTTTAGATTAAAGGAAACAGACAAGATAGACAAAAAAGATCAGAGAATTCATATTATAAAAGAATGGGTAGATAAGCAATATGAGACAGGGCGAAACACTGTAATGAAAAATGAAGAGCTAGAATCAATTGCAAAGAAAATTATTCCGGAGTTAAGTGTAGAATCACAAAACACTACAGCTTGTTAATATGAGTTAGGTATTATATATATATGAAGAATGGAGGAATATTATGTCGTTTAATGTTGCGCAAAAGATAATTAAGGGCCATTTAGTTAAGGGTGAAATGATTTCTGATCTTGAGATTGCAATTAAAATTGATCAAACTTTAACTCAAGATTCTACAGGAACCATGGCCTACCTTCAATTTGAAGCTATGGGAATTGATAGTGTCCAAACAAAAAAATCCGTTGCTTATATAGACCATAATATTTTACAAACTGGCCCGGAAAATGCAGATGATCATTTGTATATACAGACCGTTTGCAAAAAACATGGCATATATTTTTCTAAACCGGGTAATGGAATTTGTCATCAAGTTCATTTAGAAAGATTCGGAATTCCAGGACAAACACTGCTTGGATCTGACAGTCATACTCCTACAGGCGGGGGCATAGGAATGCTTGCTATAGGCGCTGGAGGACTAGATGTAGCAGTTGCAATGGGTGGTGGAGAATATTATATAATAATGCCTAAAATTGTAAAAGTAGAGTTACTAGGACAACTTAACCCCTGGGTTTCAGCTAAAGATATTATATTAGAATTATTAAGGCGTTTAACGGTTAAGGGTGGAGTTAATAAAATATTTGAATATGCAGGAGTTGGCGTTAAAACTCTAACAGTACCAGAAAGAGCGACTATTACAAACATGGGTGCGGAACTTGGAGCCACTACTTCAATTTTCCCTAGTGATGAGATAACCTATAAATTTTTAAGTGCACAAAGTAGAGAAGGGGATTATATAGAGCTTAAGGCAGATGAGGGCGCAGTATATGATGAGATAATCCAAATAGATTTGAGCACAATTGGGCCTCTTGTTGCTTGTCCTCATAGTCCAGATAAGGTAGTTTTTGTATCATCACTAAAACAAATAAAAGTAGACCAAGTGCTAATAGGTAGCTGCACTAATTCATCCTATGTTGATATGATGAAAGTTTCAAAAATACTTAAGGGAAAAACTATACCAGAAGAAGTATCGCTTTCTATTGCGCCAGGTTCGAAGCAGGTTTTAAGTATGCTTTCTAAAAATGGTGGACTTTCTGATATGATAGAAGCTGGTGCAAGAATTTTAGAAAGTGCCTGTGGTCCATGTATAGGTATGGGGCAAGCCCCTTCAACGGATGCAGTATCACTAAGAACCTTTAATAGAAACTTTAAAGGTAGATCTGGAACCATGTCAGCTCAGGTGTATATTGTGAGCCCAGAAGTGGCTGTTGCATCAGCAATTGCAGGGTATATAACGGATCCAAGGGAGCTTGGTCAAGCTATTGAAGTGACCATGCCAGAAAAATTCACAATTAACGATAATTTAATAATAAGTCCCGCAGAAGAGGGCACCAATATAGAAGTAAAAAGAGGACCTAATATTAAACCATTTCCTAAAGTGGAAAAATTAAAAGAAAATGTACTAGGGAAAGTTTTAACTAAATTACAGGATAACATTACAACGGATGATATAATGCCATCCAATGCGAAGTTACTTCCCTTTAGATCTAATATTCCTTATTTAGCAGAATTTTGTTTAACTCCTTGTGATGAGAATTTTCCAGCTGTAGCTAAAGAAAATGGGGGTGGAATTATAGTCGCAGGCTCAAATTATGGGCAAGGTTCTAGCCGTGAACATGCTGCACTGGCACCTCTTTATTTAGGAATTAAGGCTGTTATATCAAAATCTTTTGCAAGAATTCATAAGGCTAATTTAATTAATAACGCTATAATACCCTTGGTATTTGATAATTCTAATGACTATGAAGACATAGATGTGATGGATGAATTAATTATTGAAGATGCTGCAGAGCAGCTTAAAAGAGGTATTGTTATTGTACGTAATATAACAAAGGGAGTTGTGTATAAAACTCTACCTGAAGTAACACAAAGAGAAAAAGAGATGCTTATTTATGGTGGCTTAATTAATCTTATGAAAAACAAGAAAAAGGTAGGTGAATAGAATCATGGAACATAATATTACACTTATACCTGGTGATGGAATTGGACCAGAAGTAACCTCAGCTACCGTTAAAGTAATAGAAAATAGTGGAGTCCGAATTAATTGGGAAATAGTGCGTATGGGTGCAGAAGTTATAGAGGAATTTAATACTCCTATACCACCCTACGTTTTAGAAAGTATTAAAAAAAACAAAGTTGCATTTAAAGGGCCTGTAACTACTCCAGTTGGTACAGGGTTTAAAAGTGTGAATGTCACTCTAAGGCAGGAATTAAATCTTTATGCTAACATAAGGCCTATAAAAACATTTGAAGGGGTTCCATCAAGGTATGTTGATGTAGATTTAATAATAGTAAGAGAAAATAGTGAAGATTTATATGCAGGAATAGAGCATATGATTACAGAGGATATTGCGGAAAGTATAAAGATAATAAGCAAGAAAGCTAGCGATAGAATAGTAGAGTATGCTTTTAAATTGGCAAAAGAGCAGAATAGAAAAGAAGTAATAGCTGTTCACAAAGCAAATATTATGAAGCTCTCCGATGGATTATTTTTAAAATGTGCAAGGAACATAGCAGATAAGCATAAAGAAATAGCTTTTGGAGACATGATAGTGGATGCTATGAGCATGAAGCTTGTTATGAACCCAGAAAAGTATGATGTACTTGTAATGCCTAACCTATATGGAGATATTCTATCGGATATGACAGCAGGCCTAATTGGCGGACTTGGACTAGTTCCAGGTGCAAATATCGGAGAAGAAGGTGCAGTTTTTGAGCCAGCTCACGGATCTGCTCCAGACATAGCGGGTTTAAACATAGCAAACCCTACTGCTTGCATTTTATCTGGTGTAATGATGCTAAGATATATAGGCGAAGTAGAAGCGGCGGACAAAATAGAGAAAGCTGTGGAAGCTGTGTTAAAAGAGGGGAGATATTTGACCTGTGATTTAGGTGGTAATACTGGAACTCTCGAGTTTGCACAAGCTGTAATTAATGAAATGGGAAAATAAATAGTTAATAGCTATTAATTTAATAGTTACCCAAAAGATAACTCATGATTTGTTTATGAGTTATTTTTTTTGTATCTAATTTTAAAGTAGATATGTATTTGCTATAATGAAGATAATATATTGAAACAAGAGAAAGGATAAAGGTTTTAAAATGAGAATAAATAAACTCCTTAGTAATCATGGTATTTGTTCCAGAACATACGCCAATAGACTTATCCAGGAAAAAAGAATAATAGTAAATGGACACCTGTGCATACAAGGTCAATGGGTGGAAGAAGAAGATATTATTCTTATTGATAATGAGCCTATTCCTGTGAAAGATAAAGTCTATATTGCACTAAATAAGCCAGTGGGAATTACCTGTACTGCAGAAAAGAGCGTGGAAAGTAATATAATCAGTTTTATGAATTATCCAGAATATATATTTCCAGTAGGAAGACTCGACAAAGCCTCTCAAGGATTAATATTGATGACAAATGATGGAGACCTTGCAAATAAAATTTTAGAATCAGAAAACCAGCATGAGAAAGAATATATAGTAACTGTAAATAAGCCTTTTGATGAATGTTTTATAAAAGGAATGTCTGAAGGTGTGCAAATTTGTAGTGTTATCACAAGAGCTTGCAAAGTTAGTAAGGTAAGCGCAGATACTTTTCGTATTATTTTAACCCAGGGACTCAATAAACAAATCCGCAGAATGTGCGGTGCTTTTGGATACAAGGTTGTGAGACTAGAAAGAACTCGAATTATTAATATAAAAATTGAGGGAATAGATAACGGCGAGTGGCGCCACTTAACAGAGAAAGAGGTAATGGAATTGAGGAATGGATAGAAATAATAAGTTATTTATAAATCTGTTAAATACAATCTTTATAATCCTTGACTAAAATATATGAAAAAGAAAATACTATACTGAAAAGTATTTTTGTAGGAGGATTATAAATGAAAAAATTTGTTTGCACAGTATGTGGATATATACATGAAGGAACTGAGCCACCAGAAATATGCCCAATTTGTAAAGCTGATAAAAGTAAATTCAATGAGGTAAAAGATAACTTAGAATGGGCGGATGACCACATGATTGGGGTGGCAAAAGATGTGGATAGTGAGATTGTAAGTGACCTAAGAGCAAACTTTATAGCTGAATGTACAGAGGTGGGTATGTATCTTGCTATGGCAAGGCAGGCATATAGAGAAGGTCTTCCAGAGGTTGGTGAGGCATATAAAAGAATTGCTTCTGAAGAAGCAGAACATGCATCTAAGTTTGCAGAGCTTTTAGGTGAAGTGGTTAAGCCCAATACGAAAGAAAATTTAAAGGCGCGAGTTGAAGCCGAGTATGGAGCCTGTGCTGGAAAGAAAAAGCTTGCAGCTCTTGCAAAAGAAAAAAATCTTGATGCTATTCATGATACAGTTCATGAAATGTGCAAAGATGAAGCAAGACATGGAAGGGCTTTTAAAGGGCTTTTAGAAAGATATTTTGATAAATAAATAGTTACAAAGGGCCCCTTAGATAGATACTAAGGGGCCCTTTTTTTATTAAAAACATTTGTTTATGTGGTTTTAAAAGTTGAACAATTAGTTTCTAAGTACAAATTCACATTATCGCCACTGACATTTATAGATTTAGCACTACAGAGATTATTTGAGTTATAGCTACAAGTGCCTACGTTGCAGGTAATTGCGGTACATTCATTACCACTTTCATTAACATTATTGGTAAGATCACTATAGATTTTAGCATCTAAAAAAGAAGCACAACATGTTTCACAATCTTCTTTAGCACTTTTTCCACCAACATTTACTATGTTAGCAAAGCAGATATTTTCATCATTATGGGAGCAATTTGAAACACTACAGTTAATTTTTGACATAGTATCCCTCCTTAATCACCTTCAAAAATCCGTCCTATCTTTGACTTATTATTTTTTCAGATGTCTTATTATACCTACTAAGAAGTTTAACCAAAAATAAAGAAAATATTTATAATAGTGTTTTTAAATAAAAGAATTATCAATTTTGCTATAGTTCTCTTTATTTTAAAGGATTTTTTATGAAAGTATAGAATGCTAATACTAGGTAACTATTGGAAATAAGTAAAAGATAGATATATATTAATTATAAGTACTTTAATATAATCAGCATACGCAAATTTAAAGGAGATTAGAAAATATGCCAGACTGTAAAATCAATATGGATATAAAAATATTAGTTGTGGAAGATGAAGTATCCATTAATGATATTTTAACAACTGAATTAAAAGCAGATGGATATAGTGTAAGAAGATACACTCTTATGCTGCTTTAATATTATAAAAAAATAGATTTTTGCAGATTTTAAAATAAGTGAGCAACTTTATATATATGCAATACGTACTACCGTATATAGAAAAATATATGATTGCACTAGTTGTAATAATTTGGTAGGATATACTTATATAGATAAATTAATTGGACAATTTGTATTTTATATAAGGTCTACACTTAGTGACTTTGCAAAAGGGGGCTGTTTATGAAGTTCATAAAGAAAAGTTTAAGTTTTTTCTTAAGCCTTACATTAATTATGATTGTAAATGCTGTGATAGGCATAGGCTCAATTAGAATAGGCATATTTCCAAGGCTTCAGAGTTATTTAGTTACATCTTTTATGGTTACTATGAGACATCAATATGTAGCAAATATTGTGGCGACAGGAAGTACCCTCGATAAAATAATGGCCTCCAACACAGTTGCAACAATTAGTGAGGGTACTAATACGGAGGAGATAAAGATAATTGACGAGGAACCACAGGAAGACGCGTTAGGGGATTTATTTAAAAATAAAGGGACGCCAGATGTAAACTTAACCAATATAAACAATGATAAATTCAGAGGATATATACTTACTGTTAGTAATCCTAAAAGAATAAAATTAGCTGTCACAAAAGGCCTAGGAGAGTCTGGAACATTCATAAATGATTTAATTAAAGAAGAAAAGGGAATAGCGGGGGTTAATGCTTCAGGGTTTGTGGACGTAGCTGGAAAAGGAAATGGTGGAGTGCCTACAGGCATTATTATAAAGGATGGAGAAATATTATATTATGAAAAGGGGTTTAAAAGCTATAGTCTAATAGGATTCAATAAAAGTGGAATATTAATTTTAGGAAACTATACTATAAAACAAATTAAGGATCTAAACATACAAGATGGAGTATCCTTTGGACCGTTTCTCATAGTAAACAATAGACCAGCAAAAATTTATGGGGATGGAGGCTGGGGAATTAATCCTAGAACAGCCATTGGTCAAAAAGAAGATGGTAGCGTTGTTTTTGTTGTAATAGATGGAAGGCAATTGCAGTCAATAGGAGCAACAATAAGAGAAATACAAGACATAATGATAACAGAGGGCTGCATTAATGCTGCCAACTTAGATGGTGGTTCATCTTCTGTTATGTACTATGAGGGGAAGCTTATAAACAGTCCAAGTAGTAAGTATGGAGAGAGGCCTCTTCCAAGTGCTTGGATAATAAAATAAAGAAATCATTATATTTTAAATTCAGTGCTTTTACACTGTGGAATGTGGTATAATAAAAATAATGTAGTAAAAATGAACATGCGTATTTTAGAGAAAAATTAAAATATTAAATAAAAATTAGGGAAATATTAAAGTTATACGCAATTTTAAATCCCTTATAGGAATGTAAAATAAATAACATGTCAAAGATGTAATTGACTAGTTATTTTTTGAAGATTCTTAAATAGAAGAAAGAGGTGTCCTATTATAAATAAGGAAAATAAAACAGAAGAAACTAAAGTTGAGATTAAATCCAACAAACACCAAACACTAGAAGAAGTTACAATTTTAAAATTAGTTAAAAAAGATGGCACAACTATTGATGGCAAAATAGATACTACAGATTTACAAAGGGTATTAGAAAAAGGCCTTTGGTTTGCAGAGTGGAACAAAGATCTTAATAATTACTTAGCACAAAATTTAGGTAGTTATTATATTGAAGAAAAAAAATATAGAAGAAAGCAAAGTCTACAATCTTTTATATTAGATGTTCATCCAAAAGCACCTGTTAGACATATCAATGGAGATTCCCTAGATAACAGAAAATCCAATTTAGAAGTATATAATCAAAATACAATTAATGATTATGAAGAAATAGATGGAGAAACTGTTGCAGTAATATTGAGAGATAGATATGGTAAAGAAAAATCAAGGACTTTCATTGATAAAGAAGATGTAAATAGAGTAGTTAATAATGGATATACTTGGGTTCTATTTAAAAAAGATACAGAACCTTATGCTATAGCAAATACTCCTGAGGGAAAAATTTATTTAAATAGATATATAATGGGTACAGCTGAAGATATGGTTACTCATCCTATAAATCTTAATACATTAGACAATAGAAAAGCTAATTTAGAAAATAAAAGAGCCGATTTAGAATTTGTTAAACCAGGTGAAGAAACAGAAACTGAAAACTAATAAGCATTGTAAAAGCAGTATAGAAGATAGTTCTATACTGCTTTTTGTTAATGTGTTATTTATTTGGGCTTTGAGGAACTTTGATTTGAAATTGATTTGTTTTACCCATAATATAGGCTAGCTTAATTATAGATTTTTCCTCCTGCGTCATTTCTCTCTTATACATTTTTTCAAATTGATTCATTAAATTACAAAAATCAATTTTGTAATTTTCAGTAGTGGATCTGTTTAACCTTGTTTGTTTATATGGATTATATACCTTAGCTTTAATTTCACTGCTATAGATTTTTTTAAAGACTTCGGCTGTGTAGAATGCATCGTTAAAAGCATCATGAAATTGACTTTCAATAGGTATACCTAGTAGTTTAGATGCGTTGCCCAGTCCAATATTAATTCCCTTTTGGCAATTAAGCTCCTTAGAAGCATAGGACTGTATGTTTATGTATTCTGTGGGCACCATGGTTGCATCTAATTCATGATACTCTATATTACGAAATAATTCTTTTATATCTGCCACGCCCCATACACATAATACACTTTTATCAGTGTTCATAAAGTCTATAAGTTCACCGTACATTTCTTTAAAGGATTTGCCACTATTTAGCTCATCCATTGTTATTCCAGTGAGTTCTTTTACAAAGGGATTTAGGGTAGTATATATTTCCGGCTTTATTAATACATCTAGAGCTCCAATTCTCTCTAAATTTTCATTTAGCTTTATGGCACCTATCTGAATTATTTCGAAAGGACATTTAGGGTTTGTTATAGTTTTAGGTTCCACTCCAAAATTGTAGCCCTGATTAAATTCTAAATCAAATACTATATAGTTCATCAGATTACCTCTATATTTGTTTATTTTTTCAATATCCATTATATAGTATATCATTTATAATCATAAAAAACACATACACTGTTTTTCTAGTTTAACAAAAAATTGAACAATCTCTATAAAGTAGTTTATAATATAGATAGTATGTATATTATATTTTTATAGGATTTTGTACATATTGGGTTAATGGTATTATTCGTAATGAGATAATTACCTAATGAAGAAATGAAAAACTGATTAACATACAGTAAATTATTGAACATAAGAAAGGAAGTTTTATATATGGGAAAAATATTAGTTTTAGCAGAAAAGCCCTCCGTTGGAAAAGAACTGGCAAAAGTCTTAAATTGCAGTCAAGGCGGAAATGGGTATTTAATGGGACAAAAGTATATTGTTACTTGGGCACTAGGACATCTTGTTACACTAGCAGGGCCTGAGGATTATGATCAAAAATATAAAAGTTGGAAAATGGAAGATCTTCCGATGTTACCAAAGGATTTAAAATTGGTAGTGATTAAAGAAACTTCAAAGCAATATAAGGTTGTGAACGAACTTCTTAAAAGGGCTGATGTAGATGAATTGGTTATAGCAACAGATGCAGGGCGAGAAGGGGAACTTGTGGCACGTTGGATTATTCAAAAGGCAGGCTTTAAAAAGCCAATAAAAAGGTTATGGATCTCCTCCCAAACTGAAAAAGCAATAAAGGATGGATTTGCAAGTCTTAAACCTGGAAGAGATTATGAAAACCTATTTTGGGCAGCACAATCAAGAGCAGAAGCAGATTGGCTTATAGGACTTAACGTTACTAGAGCCTTAACTTGTAAATATAATGCTCAATTATCGGCTGGAAGGGTACAGACGCCGACTTTAGCACTTATTGTTGATAGAGAAAATGAAATAAAGAAATTCGTTGGAAAGGATTACTGGACAGTAAATGGTAAGGTAAATAATTTTACAGTGAATTGGTCCAGTAAAAATGGAGAATCACGTACCTTTGACAAGCAAAAGGCAGAGGATGTAGTTGCTAAGGTAAACAATCAAATGGGCACCGTGGTAGAGGTAAATAAAGCCTTTAAAAAAGAACTTCCACCACTTGCATATGATTTAACGGAGCTTCAAAGAGATGCAAATAGAAAATTTGGGTATTCTGCAAAGCAAACCCTTAATTTAATGCAGAGATTATATGAAAACCATAAACTATTATCTTATCCAAGAACAGACTCTAGGCATCTCACTACGGATATAGTAGCTACATTACTTGACAGATTAAAAAGTATAGCCATAGGACCTTACGAAAAAGCTGCTAGAAATATAATAAAAGGTAGAATACAAACTACAAATAGACTTGTAGATAATAGCAAGGTATCAGATCATCATGCTATAATTCCTACAGAGCAACATGTGGATTTATCAAGCTTAAACAAAGAAGAAAGAAGCATTTATGACTTAGTTGTAAAAAGATTTTTAGAAGTCTTAAGCCCAGCTTTCGAGTATGAGCAAACTACTGTAAAGATAGAGGTAAAGGGTGAAAGTTTTTCTGCAAAAGGAAAAATAGTTAAATCAAAGGGCTGGCGAGAAATAAGTAGCTCTGATGATGTGGAAGAAAAAGATCAGTCTCTTCCACCAATAAATAAAGGGGAAGCAGTTAAACTTACCTTGGTTAGATCTGTAAATGAAAAGACAAAGCCACCAGCTAGGTATAATGAAGCAACCCTGCTTACAGCTATGGAGCATCCCGGAAAAGATATACAAGATGAGAGCTTAAGGGAAGCCTTGGATAACACCTCAGGACTTGGAACTCCAGCCACTCGTGCAGATATAATTGAAAAATTATTTAACATCTTTTATATGGAGAGACGCGGTAAAGATATTTTCCCAACCTCAAAGGGAATACAGTTAATAGACTTAGTGCCACAAGAATTAAAATCTCCAGAGCTTACTGCTAAGTGGGAAAAGCAGCTTCAACTTATAAGCAAAGGAAAAGCGAATTCTATGAACTTTGTAAAAGATATGAGAGAATACGCTTCGAAGCTTGTGAAAAACGTTGCAGGTTCATCGGAAGTATATAAACATGACAATGCTACAAGAGTTAAATGTCCTGAGTGTAGTAAGTATCTTCTTGAGGTTAACGGCAAAAGGGGGAAAATGCTGGTATGTCCAGATAGAGATTGCGGATACCGAAAGGGAGTCTCACAGGTTTCAAATGCACGCTGCCCTACTTGTCATAAGAAAATGGAGATTAGAGGAGATGGAGATAATAAGATCTTCGCTTGTGGTTGTGGCTATAGAGAAAAACTTTCGGCTTTTACTAAGCGTCGAGAATCAGAAAAAGGTGCTTTAGATAAAAAAGATGTTAGTAGATTTTTGAACCAGCAGAATAAGAAAGATGAACCAACTGGTAATTCTGCTATGGCGGAGGCTTTTGCCAAGTTTAACTTAAAATAGTAAACTGTAACACAATGTATAAGTGTTTTATACGTTGTTGAAGATATTATGCTAATATTTAATACGGATAAATAAAAAAAATGAAGAGTTAGTAATGAGATTAGTTTAATCATTACTGACTCTTCGTTTTTTAAATACAATAATATGCAAAGATGCAAATAAAATTACTACTTAAATAAATCCTCTATAGAAACTTTGAGAGCTGTGGGGTACGGCAACGAAAAATATATTAATTAGAGCTTCAAAAGCCAATATATCTTTAAGGGGCCTTCTATTTATTAACTAAACCATTAAATGATTTTTTGTTTTTAAAGTTAGGTATTTATATAAAACAAATAATTTAATAATGCCGATATGATATATTGCATTATTAAATGTATGTAAACTGTAAAAGAATTATGATAAAATAATACTACATCAAAGGATGAGCTTATGAGTTTTAAACAAATATACCTTAACATTATTCAGGAACTATTTATTTATATATAATAATTAGGAAAAACCCCTCAATCATGAAAAAAATCATAATAATATTTAATGGTGGAACAATATCTATAAGAAAAAGATGAATATGAAAAGAATTATTGTTAATTTTAAATTATAAAAGCAATACATTTGGATATTATCTTTAAAAAATAAAAATAAGATTTTGGTAGGAGGAAGGTTTGTGGATACTACTGATTATAGGATTCTTGAGATACTTTTAGAAGATGGAAGAATACCTATGAAGGAACTTGCCAAAAGGGTAGCACTTAGTGCACCTGCAGCAGCAGAAAGAGTAAAGAGACTTGAAGAAGAAAATATTATAAAAGGTTATAAAGCTGAAATAAACTACGCTAAACTAGGAAAAAAAATTAATGTATTTATAAATGTAGGTGTAAATGTTCAAAGATCTGAAAAATTTATGGAATTTATTAAGAAGGAGGATTCTATAATCGAATGCTATCAGGTTACTGGACCATACTGCAAGATTTTAAAAGCTAGATTTGAGGATATTGCAAGTCTGGAAAAACTTATTGGAAAGATACAAATGTATGGAAATACTGAAACATTTATAATACTTTCTTCATTAGAAAAAGAACATATACTAAAACACGATAAAAATACTTAATTAGGTTAGAGTATATTAATAACATACATAATATAATAATATCTTAATGAATTGAATTTACATATATAAAAAGATAATAATTATTACAACAATAAGATAAAATATTAAGTTAATTATAAACTAGGAGGATAAAAATATGGATAAATTAAGTCTTCAGCGTAAAGAAATAGAGGAGGTTTATGGTAAAATAAGCCCTTTTGAACTTAAAGATAAATTAATCGACCTTGCGGAGGAATCAAAGAAAAGCGGTACACACTCACTACTGGATGCAGGCAGAGGGAATCCTAACTGGATTGCAGCGTCGCCAAGAGAAGCCTTTTTTACTTTTGGTCAATTTGCAGTTGAAGAAAGTCGTAGGGTATGGAGTGATTGCGACTTAGCTGGGATGCCAAAAAAAGAAGGAATTGCAGAGCATTTTATGGATTTTACAAAAAAACATCAAGATGCACCAGGAATTGAACTTCTTAGTAAAATGATTAATTATGGTATAAAAGTCAAAGGATTTAATTCCGATGACTGGATTTACGAATTAGTAGATGGAATTATTGGCGACAATTATCCAAAACCAGATAGAATGTTACAACATATTGAAAGTGTAGTTAATGATTATCTTATTCAGGAGTTATGTTACAATAAGTCATTTAAAGGGAAGTTTAAGACATTTGCAGTTGAAGGTGCAACGGCTGCAATGTGCTATATTTTTGATACATTGATTGCAAACAATATATTGTCAAAGGGAGATAAGATTGCACTTATGGCGCCAATTTTTACACCTTATCTTGAGATACCTCATTTACCCCGTTATAACTTTGAAGTTATTGAAGTCTTGGCTGACGAAACAACTGAGGATGGTAAACGTACATGGCAATATTCTTCTAAAGAAATTGAGAAAATAAGTGACCCATCTGTAAAGGCATTATTTATAGTTAATCCAAGCAATCCAGGTTCTGTTGCAATGAAAACAGAAACTGTTAAACAGTTAAAAAATATTGTTGAAAATGATAATCCAGATTTAATGATAATTTCAGATGATGTATATGGTACTTTTGTAGACGACTTTCGTTCATTAATGACAGATTTGCCATACAATACAATCGGAGTATATTCTTATTCAAAATATTTTGGGGTAACAGGATGGCGTCTTGGAACTATTTCACTTTATGAAGACAATGTATTTGATAAATTATTAAGGCAGCAAGATGAAGATAAAATGGAAAGAGCAAGAAGACGGTACGGCGGGATTTCTACTAATCCTGATAGTATTGCGTTTATCGATAGAATAGTAGCAGATAGCCGCCAGGTAGCACTTAATCATACTGCAGGACTATCAACACCACAACAAGTACAAATGGCATTTTTTTCGTTATTTGCTATAATCGATAAAGAAAATATATATAAACAATTAACAAAAGATATTTGTCGTAACCGCAAAAGACTTTTGTTCGAAGGATTGGGATTAGATTTACAGTTAGACCCATTGGATGCTTCTTACTATACTCAATTTGATTTACTGGAGTGGGCAGGCCGAAATTATAATGATGAATTTGTGCAATATTTACAAGAAAATTATAAACCAGTAGACATTCTTATACGTCTAGCAGAGCAATCTTCCATAGTGTTATTAGGCAGTAGTGGATTCCATGGACCAGAGTGGGCTATCAGAATATCACTTGCAAATCTTAATGATGAATCTTATTCTAAAATTGGGCAAGTTCTTCAAAAAGTTTTGGAAGATTATGAAAAAGAATGGAAAGAATCTAAAACTACTTAATAAGTATGAGGTTACCTCATGAGGAGTACCTTGTGAGCATAGATAAGAAAATGATATCAAAGGCTTAGAAGATTCTAGGTGAAAATCAAAATGTGTTTTATATTCCCTCAGACTTAGTAAAATGTATTTACAAATAAAATTGTGAATACATTTTTTTACTTTTTGGAATGAAATATAAATGATAATATTGGTTATTATGGTAAGTTAATAATAACAGAAGATTGAAAAAAATATTCTTTTGTAAATTGCAAAATTATTAAATTAAGTTTATTGATTTATAGATTTTAAAAAATATTTAGCTAAGTGTAAAAAGCTATTTATTATAAAGTTATATTCGACATGAATTTAATTGTATATTTTGTCGAATTCATCTAGAAAAAAAATTTTTCTATTTTTTAAGATGAAAAGTATTAAATAAGTGTTTAGAAACTATTTATATAATTAAATTATAAGCTATAATACACTTAGGAGGTATATATGATAGATTTTAGAAATAAACCCATGATAAGTAAATATAGAAAACTTTTAAATGTTACTCATGAAGAATTAGGTAGAGGAATAATAGCAGAAGATATTATAAAACTTTTGGAAAAAGGTAAACGTAAGTTAACTATCCCTACTGCCAGTATTTTAGTAATAGAGGTATTAGCGAGAGCAGAAGATAAAAGCCTAATATATTACAATTTATCAGTTGCTTATAATAATATTGGTGATGATGAAAAAAGTTTGTAGAATGTTATGAAAAGATATTTGAGTGTTATGATAAAGATAATAGATTTAAATATTTCGAAGAATATCTTGAAGGATTATCCATAGATTTAGATTTATTCTTACAAGATACAAATCTAATAAATAGGATATTGATTTTAATAGTTCAATATCTAAATAAGTTTAATAACTTGACTATTGTTGATGAAATCTTATGTAAGTTAAGGGGAAATTAATAAGAAAAATAAAATTAAAAAATTAAGTACAATATGTATAGTTTATGACCATTGAAATTAAATGGATACGTGCAATTTAGAGTACGGTTAATCATAATGGATTAAGGTCTAGTAACCAACTAATTTAAAGGAGGCATACTGAGTGGAATTATTAAAAACAACCTATCTACAAAAAACCTATGGCACAGGTGAAGCATCTGTCAAAGCACTAAGATCTACAGACTTAGTTATTGTAAAAGGTGAGTTTACTGCAATAGTAGGACCAAGTGGTTCGGGAAAAAGCACACTTCTACATCTATTAGCTGGTATTGATAAACCTTCAGCAGGTAATGTATATATAAACGGAATTGATATTTACGCTATGAGTGAAAAAGATTTATCTAGGTTCAGAAGAAGAAGTATAGGTTTTATATTTCAGTTCTTTAATTTAATTCCAATATTATCTGTAGAAGAAAACATTAAACTTCCACTTTTAATGGATGGGAAAAAGGTGGACGAGGAATACATAAATGAACTTATGGAAATATTAGATATAAAATCTAGAAAAACTCACCTGCCTGGAGAAATATCTGGAGGTCAGCAACAGCGAGTATCAATAGCGAGAGCACTTGCTAATAAACCTTCAATCATATTTGCGGACGAGCCTACTGGAAACTTAGATAGTAAAAATAGTAAGGAAGTGTTAGAACTTCTTACCAAATCCATAAAAAAGTACAACCAAACTCTTGTAATGATTACTCATGACTCACAGGTAGCAGCGTGTGCAGACAGAATTATAACTATATCTGATGGGGAAATCATAGAAGATAAGAGGGTGAAGTAATGAAATGCTTTTGGTCTTTAATTCCACGTTCATTATCTAAAAACAAGAAAAGAATTTTTTTTATAGGAGTCGGAATAATACTATCTGTTTCTTTAATTGTATCTTTAAGTATCATAATTGAAACCTTGAAGAAATCCTCTTATCAATCTATGGTAGATAATGAGGGGGGAGCATATGATGCTTTCTTTTTTACTTATGGTAAAAAAAATTTAGAAAAATTGATTAAAGATTCTGTTGTAGATAAGATATCAATTTCTGCATACTTAGGAACGTATAAAATACCCAATTCTAAATATACTTTAGAAATAAATGGCTATGATGAAAATATTACAGAACTTCTTAATCTTAAACTGTTGCATGGGATATATCCAGAAAATAGCGATGAAATAGCTATTGAAGAATGGGTACTAGATAATTTGCCTAAGAAATATAAAGTTGGAGATAAAATTAATTTACCAATAACAATGCAATATAAAAACAAAAAAGGTAAATTTGAAAATCTTGATAAAGAAAAAGAATTTACATTAGTAGGTATATTTGAATATAAATTTAATACTAATCAAAAAAAGAATACAGCAATTGCTTATGTTCCTAAAAAATATGTTGAAACTATCCTACCTCCAGAAGGAATTGAATATAAAGGATATCTAACTATAAACCCTAATATGCCTATCCAAAGTGGGCAGCAGTTATTAGTAGTGACTGATGATTACAAAGATATAGAATTTGTTTGGAATTCTCTGAAAATATTACTATTACAAACTTATAAAACTATTAATTTTATAAGTATAATTCTATATATAGTAATAAGTATTGTAGCTAGCGTAATAATTTATAATATATTTAACATATCCGTTACAGAGCGTATTAAGGAATTTGGAATATTAAGAGCTATAGGGGCTTCCCCAGGAGAAATCAAGCTGCTTGTCTTGGGCGAGGGATTAATTCTAGGTTGCATATTTATACCTATGGGAATTATTATAGGAAACATTGTAATTAAGGGGATTATTATTCTTATATCTGGATATAACAACTTTAGTGGAATAATGAACATTCCTAGGAATGGTATTATAGCTTCATTTTTAGTTGGGTTTTTAACTATAGTAATGGGAGTTTATTCACCAGCTAGAAAGGCATCTGAAATATCTCCGATAGAAGCAATAATCTCCAATAATAATCTTCAATTGAAAGGTAAGAATATAAATAATAATTTGCAAAATAAAAGTTTTTTAAGTAGAACCTTTGGATTTGCAGCTGATTTGGCTTATCTAAATTTATATAGAAATAGAAAAAGATTTTTAACAACTGTAATTTCACTATGTATAAGTATAATAATGTTCCTATTTGTAAATTATTTGATAAACGCTTCAGACCCATTGAAAACACTTAAAGTTAGAATGGGCGGTGATTTTGTAATATCTACTAATAGTGAACCAAATTATGCATTATTGGATAGTGATGTAGATGGTATTAAAAATATAAAAGGTATAGATAAAATAAATAAATTAAAAGTGTCACAATCATTTATGCAGGTTCCAAAAGATAAAGTTACTTTTAATGGACTCAAAACCATAGAAAAAGAAAGCAATTATACAGCTCAAACAAAATTTGATTTTGAATCAGGTATTTTTAAACTTAAAACAGATGTTCTTGCTTATACGTCAGATGATTTAAGTATTATGAAGCAGTATTTACTGGATGGGAATATTGATAAAGAGGAGATGGATGAAAGGCCAATTGTTATCTTAGCCCAAAATTTAAATTACAGTAATAACACTAAATTAAAAGTTGGGGATAGTATAGAATTGAGCTATGCTGAGTATAACGATGATGGAATGAATGTAAAAAATAGTAGTGAAATTTTCACTATTGGTGCTTTGTTAAAGGAAGATTTTAGCTCTATTGATGGGCAATCCAATAATGTAATAATTATGGGTGAGAAAACTGCTGAAAAATACCTTAGAATTAAGGGCTACCAACAAATAAAGATTAATCTAAGTAAAGATGCAAATTATGCTGAAATAGAAAAGGATTTAAAAGATAAGATGGAAAAACATCGCGGTTCAACTTTGGTATCATTTAAAGAAGAATTAGAAAAGGCTAAAAAGGATAATCTTCAATTTTCTTTAATAATGTATAGTTTTGTAGTAGTAGTAGCCATAGTTAGTATTGTCAATTTACTTAACATTATGAGTATGAATGTACTGTTAAGAAAAAGAGAAATCGGAATGCTTAGAGCTTTAGGTTTTGGAAATGATGAAGTTAAGAAAATGATAATAATTGAAGGAATGCTTTATGGTTTTACAGCTGCGTTTTGGGGTACAGCCGTAGGAACAATACTTACTTATTTACTTTACTTAATCACAAGGAAAAATCTAACAAAAGGTATGACTTGGAGTGTACCCTTGTTAACTATAATAGTGACATTTTTAGTAACTATAGTTATTTGCTTATTAGCTTCAATAAATGCTTCTAGAAAAGTGTTTTCTTCAAGTATTGTTGAGTCTATAAAAGAGCTTTAGAATAAAATAATGATTTAGGGGTTAGATGAAAATGAAAGATTAAAGGTGCTTTAGGTAAAAAGGATGTTAGTAGATTTTTAAATCAGCAGAATAAGAAAGATGAACCAACTGGTAATTCTGCTATGGTGGAGGCTTTTACCAAGTTTAATTTAAAATAGTAAAAAATAACATGATGTATAAGTGGGTTTACTTATATGGTATGTTATTTTTATTTACTGGTAAATAAGTAATTGATTTACAATCTTTCGATGAATTGCTAAAGAGAAGTATAAACAAAAACAGAGTTGTAATTGGTAAATTTATGTTATAATGTATTAATTAAGTCGATTTGCTAAGAATATTTTGCAACAAACTATTTTGTAGAAAAGGAGTAATTAAAATGAATAATGAGATGGGTAAGTGGAGTTTAAAAGAGCTTTATTCTTCTTTTGAAGGAGAAGATTTTAAAAATGATATTAAATTATTTGAAGAACTTATTGAGACGTTAATAAATTGGAACAGAAATAACTTGAATAGTTATGAAGATATTGTTTACAAGTTAGAGTGCTATGTAGATAAAATGGAAAAGATTTGTAGGATAGATAGCAGAATAAGTGCCTTTTGCAGTTTAAGTATTTCAGCAAATGCAAGTAACTCTAGTGCAAAAAAATATTTAAGCATGATAGACCAAATGGAAACTAATCTTACAGAAGTTGAAGTTAGCACTGCAAAATGGATAAGTAATATGGAAGACTTAGAGGGTGTTATAAATTCTTCTGATAAGCTAAAAGAGTATGAGTTTTATTTTAAGGAAATTAAGACTAAAAGCTCTCATATTCTAAGTCAGCAGGAAGAAATGTTAATAGAAAAAATGCGTTTAACAGGTTCAAGTAAGTGGTCGAAATATAGAAATCACATAACTGCCAACCATAAGGTAGAAATAGAGTTAGATGGTAAAATTCAAAGTATAGGTATAAATGAAGTTAAAAACATGCAGTTCTCAAAGGATGGGGAACTTAGAAAGAAAGCTTATTTTGCGGAAAAAAAGAGCAATGATAAAATTGCTGAGGGAGTACTTGCAGCGTTAAATGCTATAAAGGGCGAAGTAATTACTTTAAGTGAAATTAAAAAGTATAAATCACCTCTTCACAGAACCTTAGAAAATTCTAGAATGGATGAAGAAACTTTAAATGTTATGATTGAGGTTATGGAGGAGAATTTACAAGAATTCCAAAGATATTTTTTAAAGAAAGCTGAGTTACTAGGACATAAAGGCAAGCTACCATATTATGATATTATGGCCCCGGTAGGTAATAAAAATATGGATTTTACATTTGAAGAAGCAAGAGGATTTATAGTTAAGCATTTTAGTTCTTTTTCAGATGAAATGGGAGAACTTGCAGTAAAAGCATTTGATAATAGATGGATAGATTGGGGAGTACGCGAAGGAAAAAGAGGGGGAGCTTTCTGTAGTAATTTACATTGTATAAAGGAAAGTAGAATTTTATGTAGCTATAATAATAACTTTAAAAACGTATGTACCTTAGCACATGAACTTGGGCATGCTTATCATGGAATGATGCTTCAAAAAGAAAGTGTTTTAAATTCATCATATCCAATGCCGCTTGCAGAAACTGCATCAATTTTCAGTGAAACATTAGTAAGAAATGCAGCACTAAAAACAGCGGACGCGGATGAAGCTCTATCAATTTTAGGTACAGATCTTGTAAATTGCAGTTCAGTAATTGTAGATATTTATGCAAGATATATTTTTGAAAAAGCTGTATTTGAAAAAAGAAGTGAAGGGGAATTATCATTAGAGGAAGTAAAAGATTTAATGATATGGGCGCAAAAAAAAGCTTATGGAGATGCCATTTCGCAGGAGACACTAGACCCATTTGCGTGGATTCATAAAAATCATTACTACTATCCAGATGCAAACTTTTATAACTTTCCATACGCTTTTGGATTGTTATTTTCAAAAGGACTTTATAATATGTATCTAAATGAGGGTTCTTCATTTGTGAAAAAGTATAATGAATTATTGTGTATCACAGGTAAATCTACTATATATGATGTTGCAAAGTCAGTTGATATAGACATACATGATAAAGACTTCTGGAGAGGTTCTATGAATATTGTGAAAAAGGAAATAGAGGAGTTCTGCAATAGCTAAGTAACGGTAATATTAGTTACTACGAAACTTAAGTTTTAAATATGAAAATTGTTTATCTCAAAATCAATTTTAGTGAATAATTTAAAATAAGTACTATCAAAACTTATTAAATAAGTTTTGATAGTACCTTTATTATACCTGGTGAAATCATGAATGTAGCTTTAAAAATCTTGCACCATTTTTATACTTTAAAACAGCCCTAATCTTCTTTAGATGCATATCCTTCCATATCTTCTGTAAGTTTTATTATTTCATCAATTATATTTCCTATATGCTCTATAGTATCTAATAGTGGTTTTTCTGTTGTTATATCTACTCCTGCCATTTTAGCAAGTTCTACTGGTGTTTTAGTTCCGCCTGCTTTTAGAACTTTTCTCCAGTCATCAACGGCTGGTTGTCCTTCCTTTAAAATTCTTTTACTTACTTCTGTAGCTATGGTAAGCCCAGCACTATATGTATATGGATAAAGTCCCATATAATAATGTGGCTGTCTCATCCAAGTAAGTTCTGCGCCATCAACTATTTTCACGCAGTCTCCCCAGAACTTTTCTAGCACATCTTTTTTTATTTCATTAAGAGTTGAAGCCTGCACACTTTCACCTGCATCTATTATTTTATAAACTTCTCTTTGATACGCAGCCTCTAACAGATGAGTTACAAAGTTATGATAATACGTACGGCTAATAATAGAAGATAAGACCCATCTCTTAAATCTAGGCTCATCATTTGTTTTCATAAGATAATTTGCCATAAGCAATTCATTCATAGTAGACGGTGCTTCTACAAAATATAAAGATGGCTCTGCATCAAATATATTTTGATTTTCATTAATTAACTGAAAATGCCCTGCATGACCTAATTCATGAGCAAGTACAAATGCCTCTCTCATTTTCTCAGACCAAGATATCAAAATAAAAGGATGATTCCCGTAAGGCGTAGCACAAAAAGCACCTGTTGATTTTCCTTTGTTTACAGCAAAATCAATCCATCTTTCATCATAGCCCTTTTTAACCATTTCTAAATAATCGTCACCTAATACGGATAATGCTTCTTGAACATATTTCTTAGATTCCTCTACGGATATGGTTGGCTCAAAAGCAGGGTCTACTTCAAGCTTTAAATCTGCAAAGGTCATTTCATCAATTTTATGAATTTTCTGAAGTAGTTTTGCATATTTTCTCATATGTGGTGCTAGCTTTTCCATGATTATATCTATTTGTCTATCATATAATTCCCTCTCTATCTGTTGAGGAAATAATAAACTATCTATAACAGAATCAAAGCCTCTAAGAGTTGCTAATGTTTTTTCTTTTTGAACATGAGTCTGATAAAGTGCTGCTACTGTATGTTGATATTCTCCGAGTTTTGAAGAAAAAGCTTCGAAAGCTGCTCTTCTAATTTTAGTATTAGTTTCATACTCCCATTCATTTTCAAAAAGTACAAAACTAAGAGGATATTCAGTGCCATCTACAATAAAATTTTTAAAATCCATATCACTTAATTTAGTCGTATCATATATGGAATAAGCGGAATCTAGAGTGCCTGATAAAGCGGATAATACTTTTTCTACTTCTGGATGTAGTGAATGTTTTTTCAATCTTTTTATTTCATTTAAATAATGGCTATTTTCTTTTGAACCATCTATTGCCTCATCTATTATTTTCTCGTCCGCTTCCCTAATTTCACTTGTTACAAAGCTTAATTTACTTCCTAAATTCGATGATATGTTAATAAATTTCATATATCTAGCTTGATTTTCTATATTAGTTTGATCTGTAGAAACTGCAAGACTTGCATAGGATCCTACAAGGTTTTCATTTTGCAGTACCACTCTCATTTTATCTAAACACTCATTTATAATACTAGCTGAATTTAATTTTTCTTTATAGTTTTTTTCTATTTCTAACGTAAGCTCTTCTAAACCTGTTATAGCTAAATTATACTGCTGCTCTGTTTGGTACATTGAAGATAAATCCCAAGTAAGTGACTTGTCTACATCTTTTCTTTGTTTTAAAGCTGTTTTCATTATAAAGCCCCCTTTTTTTAGTTATACTGTTGTTTTAAAGTGTTTGAATATTATAAAATGTATTTTATATACATTCTATAGTAGGGTGATAAATTCCTTTAAAGTGGCACCTAAGGATGTAAATAGTATACGCAGCATAGAAAGATTCCTAACATCAGGAAATCGGGATCTATAGGCTTTAGTGCAAATTCCTAATAGGCAGTGTTGTTACTTGAATTCTGTGTTACAATGTATTACATAGAGTAACAAATATAGAAAATGATACAATTTATGGAATGGTTAGCTTTTATAGTTGCATATTATTTAGCATATTTAATAGACAAGCTTAATAGCTAGGAATAAACATGTAAGTAAGAGATTGCATATATTATGTCAGTTTGTTTCGATGAAAGTATGCAATCTTTACTATATATTTATAAAACATAATTAAAAAAGAGAGAAGGGTTATAAAAATGGCAGTTAGTTTAAAAAAAGGTCAAAAAGTAGATTTAACGAAGACAAATCCAGGATTAATAAAGGTATTAGTAGGACTAGGTTGGAGTACAAACAAGTATGACGGTGGTTCAGACTTCGATTTAGACGCAGCAGCATTTTTAACAGGAGAAAATGGAAAAGTAACTTCAGATTCAGATTTTATATTTTATAACAATGCAGAGCATGCATCAAAATCGGTTAAACATATGGGCGATAATAAGACAGGAGCAGGAGACGGAGATGACGAACAAATACTCATTGATCTATCTTTAGTACCAGCAAACGTTCAGAAGATTTCATTTACTGTAACGATTAATGAAGCAGAAGAAAGAAAACAAAACTTCGGGCAAGTTTCAGATTCTTACATAAGAGTAATGAGTGGAGACGGAGTTACTGAGTTAATTAAATTTGACTTGGGAGAAGACTTCAGTATCGAAACAGCTATAGTAGTTGGGGAACTATATAGAAATGGTGCTGAATGGAAATTCACTGCATTGGGTAGTGGATTCGAAGGTGGTTTAGGAGCTTTATGTACTAACTTTGGAGTTAGTATCTAAGATTTAATAACAATAAACTACTGTGTACTTTAATTATTGCACAGTAGTTTATTTTGAGAAACAACTGAGAATGGAAGTTCACGGCAACTAGTATAACAGAATTATCGGCAAGATATAACTAATAAGAAGAGTGAGCATCAGTAGCTGGAGGGGGAGCTGCTGGTGCTTATTTTGTTGTAGGAAGAATGAGCTAATTTCAATCATTTCCTAGAACAATATTGGTATTTAGCAAAATAGAAGAACAACACAATAACTGAAATTATGAGCAAATGCGACATAATATTACAAAATAACCACCAATAAAAGATGCAAAGATCTCATTTAGATGTTAGTATAGGTATACAAAGAGAATAACTTGCTTTGTATATTAAAATTATGAAGGTGAGGTACAAAACATGAATAAAACTTTAAGACCATTAATATTAACTTTAGGAATTTTAGTAACAACAGGAATAAGTTCAGCTGTGTACGCACAAGATTGTAATACAACTAACTACAAAGCGGTGTACGCAAAAAATTGTAATATCAGCAATTACACAGTTAAGCCAGGAGAAAGTTTTAAGGATATATGTGCTAAGTATGGTATAAAAGTTCCACAGGTAGTAACTCCTACAAAGGTAACCCCATGTAAGGCAATACCTGCTAAAGAAACTCCAGCAAAAGCAACACCAGCACCAGCACCAACACCAACACCAGCACCAACACCAACACCAGTAACACCAGCAACACCAGCTAAAGCAACGCCTCCAAAGGCAGCAACTGCACCAGCTTTAACTGAAAATAACAAATTAGAAAAAGAAGTAGTAACACTAGTTAATCAGGAAAGAGCGAAACAAGGACTAGCTCCTTTAAAGGATAATTCGCAGCTTTCAAATGTAGCTAGAACTAAGTCAGAGGATATGAGAGATAATAACTATTTTTCTCATACATCACCAACTTATGGATCACCTTTTGATATGATGAAAAAATTCGGAATAACATATACGGCAGCTGGTGAAAACATTGCAATGGGTCAACCAACTGCAGCTTCAGTAATGGATGCTTGGATGAACTCCCCAGGACACAAAGCTAATATTTTAAGTGCTAATTATACTGAAATAGGTGTGGGAGTAGCAAAAGATGCAAGTGGAACTGTTTATTGGACTCAAGAGTTTATAGGAAAATAAATGAGTTAATTCAAATCTATGTTTCTAAATATTGGATTTCTACAATATTTAGAAACATAGATTTTTTTATGGAATAAAAGCCTTTGAAGTGGAGTATAATGCTTGTTATTATATCTAAAATTGCCATTAAATTCATAGATTGTTTTATGAACTTTATGTTACAATTAAATATATAATATTAGAAAGGATAGTGAGGATGCAATGAAAATAATGAGAAGAATTGAAAGACAAATGAATGACGTAGAAGTACTAGAACTTTTAAAGAATACTGAATATGGTATACTTTCGACCTGTGGTGAGGACAATCAACCTTATGGAATCCCACTAAGTTATGTGTTTATAGATAAAAATATATATATTCATTGTGCAGGCGTTGGCTCTAAACTAGATAATATCAGTGTAAATGATAAGGTGAGTTTCACAATAGTTGGAAAAACAAAGGTTTTGCAAGATCAATTTAGTACAGAGTATGAAAGTGCTATAATCTTTGGACGAGCTATCATGCTTGCGGAAGAAGAAAAATATGAGCCACTAATGGAGTTTATAAGGAAATATAGTCCTGATTTTATAAAAGAGGGACAGTTATACATAGATAGAGCCAAAGAAAAAACAACATTAATTAAAATAGAGATATATAGTTTTAGTGGAAAGCATAGATTGTAAAGAATATAAATTTATTAAAATGAAAATTAATTGAAATAACTTGTAAGGAGGTTATTACAGTAGTTGGAGGGTTATAATAAATTAGAGAGTGGGATAGAATGAAATTTTTAAGAAACATAGAAAATGGATCCATAAACATCAAACAAATGGGAATCATTAAAGGGTTTCTTGTAGTACTTCTATCAATTTTGTTGGAGGTGTTAGGACAAGTACCTGTAGAAATTAAAAATTTATTTTCTGGGAGATTTGAAAAAGCATTACCTTTTGTAATTTTTGCGTTTGGGGTGCTTGTTAAATATTATGTTATTATCATTTTACTCAAGTGCCTAAGTAATTCAAGAAATGAGCGAAAACTTAAATATCACATAAATCCGATGAGTTTTGTTTTTGCAGCTATCATGATTATAGCATTTCGTCTCATATTTGATAATAGTCTAACTTTTTGGGTTAGTAGGATATCCATGCCAGATTTTATAAATGGAGCCTTCGAAGAACTCACTGTTTCACCAATTAAATTAATACTTAGTGCTGCGGTAATAGCACCTATATACGAAGAAATAATTTTTAGAGGAATATTATTAAAAGGAATGTCAAAAAAAATAAATCCAACTATAGCCCTTGTAGTATCTGCATTATTCTTTGCAGTAGTGCATTTAAACGTTCCTCAAGGAATAAATGCATTTTTACTAGGTCTGGTTATTGGATTTATATATTTAACAACGGACTCAATTTATTTAAGTATATTTGCACATTTCATAAATAACTTACTTGCTCTTTCAGTTTCCTCTAGTTTTGCATTAATAGGAGGGAAATATGCTTTAGAAATTCATGGAATGTTTTTTATTTTAGGCGTTATACTTTTAGTAATAGCTTGCATGGGGTATGAGCAAAATAAAATTAGAAATGTATCAAGTAGTTACAAACATTATATAGGAATATAGATTCGAATTAAATAAATAGCTAGGATTTATAGCATATCTCCACCCTACGATAATTAATATTGTCATAGGGTGGAGATTTTTTTATCTTATAGAAAGTTGTAAATCTTCTTCTAAAGTCTTTAGTATTGAAGCACTGCAGGTAATGATATAATGATATAATGAATATAAATTTTAAAAAAAATATGTAAAAAAATAGATATAGGTAGGTGTTTTTGTTGAAAAAAAAGAGTAAGTTCTTAAGTTTATTGTTTTTAGCTATTTTTGCAGTATCATTTGTAGGGTGTGAAAAAAATAAAGACAATGAGGAAAAAAATGTAAGTATGTATATGTGGGGAGGTAGCGAATCCATAAATAACTATATGGACAAGTGGGTGGCTCCTAGGTTAAAGGATAAGGGCATAAAATTAAATAGAGTACCTGTAACAGATATAAAGGATACAATAAATAAATTAATTACAGAGAAGCAAGTAGGGAAAATTGACGGAAGTGTAGATATACTTTGGTTAAATGGCGAAAATTTTAAACTTTCAAAGGAGAGTAAAATTTTATCAGAACCTTTTGTTGATGCATTATCAAACTATAATAAGTATGTTGCAAAGGATTCCCCTGAAGTAAAATATGACTTTGGTGAAGAAACTAGCGGACTTGAAGCACCATGGGGGAAAGTTCAATTTGTTTTTATATATGACTCTGAAAAAATAAAAACTCCTCCTAAATCCTTTGCGGAGCTGAAAATATGGATAAAAAATAATCCGGGAAAATTTGCTTATCCCTCTTCAGATGATTTTACTGGAAGTGCATTTTTACGACAAGGATTATTTGAACTAAATGGTGGATATGAAAAATTTATGACAGATTTTAATGAAAAAGCCGTGGAGGGACAGACAAAGCCGCTATGGGATTATCTTAATGAAATAAAACCGTCTCTTTGGCAACAAGGTAAGACTTATCCGGAAACTCTTGCAAAGCTAGATAAGCTATATTCTAATGGAGAAGTATGGATGACCATGGGCTATGATGAAGCAAGAGCAGAAAGTGAAATGAAAAAAGGTAACTTTCCAGATTCTACAAAAACATTTGTATTGGATAGGGGAACCTTAGCTAACACTCATTTTTTAACTATTCCATTTAATTCAAGTCATAAAGGTACAGCAAAGGAAGTAATAGACTTTTTGTTAAGTCCAGAAGCACAAATAGCAAAACTCAATCCTGATAATTGGGGAGATGGACTTTCAATAGATATTAATAAGTTATCACCAGAGGATGTCAAAAAAATAAATGAAATAGATAGAGGGAAATCAACTTTAAATTTAAAAGAACTTCAAAGTCATAGAATACCTGAAATTAAGGCTGATTACGTGAAATTTATAGAAAAAGGATGGATTGATAATGTGGCAAAAAAGTAGACCTTATATATTAATTTTACCTTCATTAATAATCATAGTAACACTATTTTTTGGAGGATTAATATTAGGATTACTTCAAAGTCTAGGATTCATGGCTGTAGGAGGGACTTCACATTTTACTATAAATGCATATAAACAACTTATGCTTTCAAAAGACTTTATAAACTCATTAGCTTTAACTTTAAGGATAGCATTAGTTTCAAGTGTTTTATCAGGAGTTTTAGCAGTAATCACAATTAGATTATTATTTATCCTAGGGGAAAATAGAAAAACTGCTTTTTTCAGAAAAGTGTTTCAGGTGCCCATGTTGGTACCGCATGTTACTGCGGCATATCTTATAATGCTTTTGTTCATGCAAAGTGGGTGGTTCTCTAGCATAGCCTATTCTATGGGGATAATTAAAAGCATGGATGCATTTCCTAGTGTAGTTAATAATCCAAATAGTTTGGGCATTGTTTTAACCTATATATGGAAAGAAACACCGTTTATAATGCTTATGATTTTTCCTATAATGAGTAGAACGCAAGATTCTTGGTTAGAAATAGCACAGGTTTTTGGCGCTAGGCGGCAAGAGTTTTTTAAAGAGGTAATATTGCCTTTAATTATACCAACCTGGTTATCATCCGTACTTATAGTATTCGCTTTTACCTTTTCAGACTTTGAGGTACCCTATTTACTAGGGATCACATATCCCAAGTTTATTTCTGTATATGCTTATAATATGTACTATAATGGACAACTTTCAGATAGACCGATTGCATTAGCTGCAAACTTTATTTTAGCTATTATCACAGCAATACTAGGCTTTGCAGCATATAAATTAGCACAGCGAAGAGATGATATGGAAGCGAGATGGTAAAAATCAATGAAAAAGCATAGTAAGGTTATATACTACATTACAATAATCATTCTTTTATTAGCCTTTTTATTGCCATTTATACCTTTGTTTATAAATAGTTTAGCTTACGATTTTAGATGGCCAAGGATTATTCCTAGTAACGTCACATGGAGGGCCTTTAAATATGTTTTTTATGAAAATCCAAATACCTATGAGGCAATCTTTAATACTTTAATCATTGCTACTTCTGTAGTTGTCATTGATATTTTGATAGCAGTTCCTGCAGCTTTTTCCTTAGTAAGATATGAATTTAAGGGGAAATTTATAATAAAAGTGATTTTATTTGCACCTATTATTATTCCGTCTTTTACTGCAATTATGGGAATGTATGTAGTTTTTATAAAGCTTGGCTTAACAGAATCTATATATGGAGTTATTTTAGCGCATATTTTACCTACATTACCTTACATGATAAAGGCTTTAATGGTAAGCTATGGAACTTTAGACTCATCATTAGAACATCAGGCTGCAGTACTTGGGGCTGGACCAATTTCTAGATTTATTTATATAAGTCTTCCACATATACTTCCAGGCATGGTTGCGGGGGCTGGTCTTACTTTTTTAATTTCTATAAGCCAGTATTTTCTAACCTTTTTAGTTGGTGGAGGTAAGGTTATTACTATATCTATAATAATGTTTCCTTTTATAAGTGGAGGAGACAATGCAATTGGTTCAGTATATGGAGTATTATTTTCTTCACTAGCAATAATAAATTTAGTTTTAATAGACTTTGTGCTTAAAAAGTATTATAAGATGAGAAATTTTAAAATTATTTAGGAGTGATTTTATGGCGAGACTAGAGATTAGGAATATAAGCAAGAAGTATGAGCAACAATATACTGAGTCATTTTCGCTGGTTAATATAGATCTAACTGTTGAGGATGGTGAATTTCTATCTATTTTAGGTACATCTGGATGTGGGAAGACCACTATATTGGGTATTATTACAGGAATCATAAAGCCGGATACTGGTAGCCTGTTTGTAGAAAATGTAGATATTACAGAAATGCCTATTGAGAAAAGAAACTTTGCATTGGTAGCTCAACAGCCTTTGCTATTTCCCAATATGAATGTAATGGACAATGTGGCCTTTGGGCTAAAAATGAAGGGTGTTAGTAAAGGCGATAGATTAGAGCTAGCTAATGATATACTTAGTAAACTAGGACTTAAAGGACTAGAAAAAAGATTTTCCACTCAGCTAAGTGGAGGAGAGAGGCAAAGAGTAGCCATAGCAAGAGCAATGGTCACAGCGCCTAAAGTTCTTTTAATGGATGAACCTTTTAATGCATTACATGAAGAATTAAGGGTAGATATGAGGGAACTATTATATAAGTTACATAAGGAAAACAGGGTTACTACTATTTTTGTAACTCATTTTAAGGAAGAAGCAAACTTTCTCTCTGATAAAATTGTTATAATGTCAAAAGGAAAAATAGATGAAATAAAACTTTTATAAATACA
The DNA here is from genome assembly GCF_011065935.2 of Clostridium estertheticum. NCBI lineage: Bacteria > Bacillati > Bacillota > Clostridia > Eubacteriales > Clostridiaceae > Clostridium > Clostridium estertheticum. The sequence goes on from NZ_JAAMNH020000001.1 coordinate 309,290, forward strand.
TAGAAACCCTCTAAAGTAATAATACCTTAAAGAGTTCCTAAAATTTATAAAAGTTTATTACATTATATTATAGTATAATGCATTATTTTAATTCACTCATCATTTGAGTAGCTTCATTTTTTAATTGTTGAACCTCATTATCTGGAGCATCCTTTGTAGGATACCATCCTTTTTGTTTCATAGCATCAAATAATTTATATTGAATAGTCTGAGTGTTTTTAAAGTTGTCTACTAGTGTATTTCTTAAATTTTCACAAGAAGATTCAGTTATTCCTGTACTGTACGCGGAAATAACTTGTTTTTCTGTAGCAAGTAAATCTTGCATTAAATCTTTTTCAGGCATACTTGTATTCATACTAATCCCTCCATTTATTTATTTTATTGATGAGAATCAAGGTAAGTTTTTAAAGTAGTAAAGTTTTGTTTGTGTGTTTGGCTAGCTTCATTGCAAAGGTTTTTTAAATTTTGATCAGTGCATTGAGTTCCATATTGATTAAACTTTTTATTAAGCAATGCTTCATATCCTAATTGATCCTTAATAACTTTTAGGTTATTGCTTTCTAATTGTTTATTTGTAGTATTCATCATATTTGTTACCTCCAATTTTTTATTAGGACCACTACAGCAATATTGTGTGCCTTTTATGTTAAAATATAAGTGGTAATTTAATGTAACAACAATATATAATTTAATTGCAATCTAGAGGTGTTTTATTTAATATGCAACAAAAAAATAAAGGACATTACAATTTTTTTGTAGTAAATAGTGTAAATTTAAGAAAACTTTAAGGTGACATTAATTAATTCTTAATAATAATAGTGTACAATAAAGTTATAAACAAGGTTAGATTAGATGGGAGTGACAATTATGCCTACTATAAATATGCTTTCCACAGCGGATAAAGTCAAAGGCCAGGGGGTAGGATCGGCTTACCTAGAGCAAGTGAATTTAGTGCAAGATGGATTGGATAGTGAATATAAAGTTGTAATAAATAAGAGAATAAGAGCCGAAATAATGCATTATCATACTATCGATCTTAAGCATTATTTAAGTGTGCCTTTTGCTAAAAAGAAAGGTGTAACCGTAGGGTACGTGCATTTTTTGCCTGAGACAATTGAAGGAAGTATCAAATTACCAAAATTAATTAAAAAGATTTTTTATAAATATATTATAAGTTTTTATAACAGTATGGATTATTTAGTTACAGTAAATCCTAATTTTATAGATAGGCTTGAAGCTTATAATATTGATAGAAAAAAAATCACATATATTCCTAACTTTGTTTCAACTGAAAAATTCTATAAGCTTTCAACTGAGGATATTTGCGTAGCTAAAGAAAAATTGAAAATTGAAAAGGATGCTTTTGTTGTGCTTGGCGTAGGTCAAATACAAACTCGAAAAGGTGTCATTGATTTTATTGATATCGCAAAAAAAATGCCTGAAGTACAATTTATTTGGGCGGGTGGCTTTTCTTTTGGAAATATTACGGATGGATATAAGGAATTAAAAAATCAAATTGAACATGCACCTAAAAATATTTTATTTACAGGAATAGTTGAAAGAGATTTGATGAATGCTATATATAATGTATCGGATGTTCTTTTTATGCCATCTTATAATGAGCTTTTCCCTATGTCAATACTTGAGGCAATGAATACTTACACTCCAATACTATTAAGAGATCTGGAACTATATGAAGATATATTATTTGATTATTATTTAAAAGAACATGATAATGAGGGTTTCATTAAGGCTATAGAAAAGTTAAAAAATGATTCAAGCTATTACGAGCAGGCTAAAGAAAAAGCTATAAGAGGGCACAATTTTTATTCAAGAGAGAATGTACTTGATATGTGGAAAAATTTTTATAAAAAGGTATATCGGATAAAAGGGCGGTAAGTTAATGAAAAATTATAAATTTAATTTTATTTTGGGGATAGCTTCTGGAATTATATTTATTTTGCTGATTATTTTCACAAATGGTTGGATGGATTTAATTCATCAAATGAAAAATTTGCAAATTCAATGGATAATTGTAGCAGGTATAGCTATGGTGTTATATTGGATTTTTGAAGCTAAAACATTGCAAAGTGTTATATTTTTAATCAAAAAAGATTATAAATTTAGAGAAGCATTTAAAGTTACTATGGTAGGACAATATTTTAATTCAATTACCCCTTTTGCATCCGGGGGTCAGCCAATGCAATTATATGCACTTACGAAACAAGAATTAGGAGCTGGTAGCTCTGGTTCGGTGCTGATGATTAAATTTATTATCTATCAATCGGTATTAACTATATATTCGTTAATTCTTATATTTTGGAAGGCAAGTTTTTTCAAAAGTAAAATGAGTAATTTATTTTATTTAATAGGCATAGGATTTGCAGTTAATGCAGGCGTAATTATGTTTTTAATTATATTTTCAAAATATCGTAAATTGACGCATAAATTGATAATAACCTTATCTAAGATTTTAGATAAGCTTAAATTGGTAAAGGATATTTCAAAATTGGAAATGCGCATTAACGACAATTTAGATCAATTTCATGATAATATGGAGATTGTAAAGCATAGTGGTGCACAGATGTTTAAAGCTATTATCTATACAATATTTCAGCTAACAATAATTTTTAGTATACCTTATTTTATTTATCTTAGTTTTGGGATGAGGGGTGCTAGCATAGAAAGTATGATAGCCGGAACTGCCTTTGTAATGATGCTAACAGCTTTTATACCATTACCTGGAGCCGTGGGTGGAGCAGAGGGCGCTTTCTTTATGTTTTTTAGTTTATTTTTTGCAGCTAATAACATAATGGCCGCTATTTTATTATGGAGATTAATTACATTTTACTCTTGTATAATTTTTGGATTTTATGCCTTTATGAAGAAGTAAGTACGGTAAATTAATACATATTAAACAAGAAAATTATAGTATTTAAGGGGGCTGATTATGAATATCGGAATTTTCACTGATGCATATTATCCACAAGTAAGTGGAGTGGTTACATCTACTTTTATATTGAAAAATGAGTTAATTAGACTTGGTCATAGCGTAACTATCATTACAGTTGCACACCCGGATGTAGAAGAGGAAGAAGGTATAATGAGATTGCCTAGCATACCATTTTTTCTTTTACCTTCCCAAAGAGTTGGGATGATATATTCACGTAAAATTATGATTAGAATAAAGAAATTAGATTTAGATATTATACATACACAAACAGAATTTAGTGTAGGGATATTCGGAAGAATAGTTGCTAAAAAATTGGATATTCCTGTAGTTCATACTTATCATACTATGTATGAGGATTATATACACTATGTATCCCGTGGAATAATGCTTAAACCTGCTTCGCAATTTGCTAAAAAGGTAAGTAAACTATATTGCAGAGACTGCAGTGCTATAATAGTACCCACATTAAAGGTAAAAGATGCGTTGCAGCATTACGGGTTATTAAGACATATTGATATAATACCTACAGGAGTTGACCTTGAACCTTTCAAAAGAAGTAATTACAATGAAGACCTTATAGAAGATGAAAAAAGATCTTTTGGAATAAAAGAAGCTGAGCCAGTTATATTATTTATTGGGCGATTAGCAAAAGAAAAAAGTTTAGATATAATTATAAATAGTATGAAGGAACTAATTGCGAAAATACCAAATTGTAAACTTCTGATTGTGGGTGGCGGACCTGAACGTGAAAATCTAGAAGCTTTAGTTGCTGAACTTGATATTGAAAAATCCGTAGTATTTACTGGGGAAAAACCTTGGGCGGAAATTGGCAGGTATTATCAAATGGGAGATGTGTTTGTAGGTGCTTCACTAACTGAAACACAAGGATTGACCTTTACAGAAGCTATGGCGGCACAAATTCCTGTGGTTGCTAAGTATGATAAAAATTTAGACGATCTAATTCAAGATAAAATTAATGGAAGAATTTTCTATAGAGATGAGGATTTAGCTGGAATATTATATGAGGTTCTAATGAATAAAGAGGAATGTGCAAAAATGGTGGAAAATGCTTATGATGGAATAGAGCCATTATCATCTAGGCGTTTTGGTGAAAGTGTAGAGAAAGTTTACATGGAAGTTGAAAAACAAAATTATATGTTACAAAATCAAAAGATAACATAATTAATTTAGATAATAAAGCTGCTTTATGCAAGAGGTTAATAAGTTGCATGGGCAGCACAATAATTTTAAAAATAAACATTACCAAAATGCTATTTTTGTAATATAATAGATTTATATATAAGAATAATCAAAAGATCACTTTAATATGAGGGGATGTAGCTCAGCTGGGAGAGTACTTGAATGGCATTCAAGGGGTCGTGGGTTCGAGTCCCATTATCTCCACCAAAGAACTCCGAGTAAATCCTTCGGTAGTAATGCAATAGCCTAATAAATAAAAAAATATCTGATGATATAAGTTTACAAAACTATATTATCAGATATTTTTATTTTACTATATGTATCCTATAATATTTGTTTTTTTGGTACAATGATATAAATACAAAAGAAATGGAGCGATTAAAAATGAAAATACTTTATTATGATTGTTTTTCAGGTATTAGTGGAGATATGAATTTAGGAGCATTGCTAGACTTAGGTATAGATGAGAAATATTTAATAGATGAATTAGACAAGCTAAAGCTAAATGGATATGAGATAAAAGTTTCAAGGGGCATTAGAAAAGGCATAGAGGGTACTAAGGTAGATGTAATATTAGAAGATCTTCATGGTGATGCTGAAGGTACGCATCATCACCAACATCTTAATGGTGAAAACGTAGATGGACACTCACATGGACACATAATCAATAAGCATAGTCATCATGAACAGCGAAATCTTAAAGACATTGAGAAAATTATAGATTGCAGCGAGTTAAGTTCCAAAGTCAAAGAATTAAGCAAGAAAATGTTTATGAAGGTTGCGCTAGCTGAAGCAAAGGTTCATGGAAAACCACTATATGAAGTTCACTTCCATGAGGTAGGCGCAGTAGATTCTATTGTGGATATAGTAGGAGCTTCCATTTGCATAAGTTATTTAAATGTTGATAAAATAATGAGTTCCTCCGTAGAGCTTGGTGGTGGGTTTGTTAAGTGTGCTCATGGAATTATACCAGTGCCAGCACCTGCTACTGTGGAAATATTAAAGGGAATACCAGTAAAACTCGGAGCTGTGCCCTTCGAAACTACAACACCTACTGGTGCCGCAATTCTTGCGGCTAATGTCTGCGAATTTAAAGATAATAATAATTTTATTGTAAATAAAATCGGATATGGCATAGGTAACAGAGATACTGAAATTCCTAATGTACTAAGAGTAATGCTCGTAGAGGAGAATAATTTGTCTAATACTAATAAGGCAGAAACTGAAGACAAAGTATTTCAAGAGATTGTTGAATGTAACATAGATGATATGAATCCAGAGTTATACGAGTACATCATTGATAAGCTTTTTAGTGAAGGTGCTTTGGATGTATATTTAACTCCAATTATAATGAAAAAGGGAAGGCCAGGCATAAAAATAAGCGTTTTATGCAGGTCAGCTAAATTAGAAAAGATGAAAGAAGTATTATTTAGAGAAACTACTACCTTTGGGGTAAGAACTTTTAAAGTAGATAAAACCATGCTTGAAAGAAAATTTACCAAAGTAAATACTTCTTACGGTGAAGTTACAGTGAAAGAAGCTCATTACAAAGGTGAAAAGATAAAAAGCAAGTTAGAATATGAGGAATGTAAGAAAATAGCTGACAGTAGAGGAATATCAGTAAGAGAAGTGTTCGAGAATTTAAAAAAAGAAATCAATATATAGATAATAGTGGAGGTAAATATGTTAAAACAAAAATATGATAATTTGAAAAGTTACTTAAAGAAGCTTGGTAGTGTTGCCGTTGCATTTTCAGGAGGGGTGGATAGCACTCTATTACTGAAAGTTTGCAGCGATGTGCTCTTGGAAAACGTTCTAGCGATTATGGTAATAGCTCCTTATACACCTAAATGGGAAGTTGAGGAAGCTAAAGTTTTGCTAAAACAGTTTGGGGTTAAATATAAATTTATTGAAGTAGAAATGATAGATGAAATAAGGTTTAGTCCAAGAGATAGATGTTACATCTGCAAAAATGCTATTTTTACTAAAATAAAGCAGCAAGCAAGTGCTCTGGGAATATATAATATTTTAGATGGTACTAATTTTGACGATACTAAAGATTATAGGCCAGGGCTCAAGGCACTAAAGGAATTAAATATAATAAGTCCGCTTTTGGCAAATGAATTTTCTAAGGCAGATATAAGAAGTTTATCTAAAGAGCTTAAGCTGCAAACTTGGAATAAGCCAGCCTATGCATGCCTTCTGTCAAGGATACCTTATGGACAAGAAGTTATTGATATAGACCTTGAAAGAATAGAAGCTGCTGAGGTATATTTAATGAAACTAGGATTTAGTGGAGTTAGAGTTAGAAGTCATGAGGATTTAGCTAGAATTGAATTACCAAAGAGCTATTTTGATAAGATTCTAAATGAAAATGTCTTAGAAGAAATCTCTATGAAACTTAAAGAACTTGGATTTAAATATGTAACATTAGACCTGGAAGGATATAAAATGGGAAGCTTAAATTAAAAAGGTGGGGAATGTATGAATTCAGAAGAAACGAAGAAATTTCTTAAATCCATAAAAAGTGGTGACATATCTATTGAAGAGGGTATAGATAAATTAAAAGATTTGTCTTATTCGGATTTAGGATTTGCAAAGATAGATAATCATAGAGAACTTAGAGTTGGGTACCCAGAGGTTATATATTGTGAAGGGAAAACTGTGGAGCAGATAAATGGTATAGTTAGTTTAATGCTTACGAAAGACGTAAACATTCTTGGTACAAGGGCATCGCAGTTAATGTATGAAGGGGTAAAAGAAATATGTGATGAAGCACAGTATAATGAGCTTGCAAGAACTATTGTAATTAAAAAAAAGGAAGTAGAAATTTCAAGTACCTATATTGCATTAGTTACAGGAGGAACTTCTGATATACCAGTAGCGGAAGAAGCGGCGATTACAGCTGAAATCTTTGGAAATAAGGTGGAAAGAATTTATGATGTAGGTGTAGCCGGTATTCATAGACTATTTGAAAATCTAGATGTTATAAGACGTGCGAGAGTAGTAATTACTGTAGCAGGTATGGAAGGCGCTTTAACTAGTGTGGTAGGGGGCCTTGTGGATAAACCGGTTATAGCAGTTCCAACTAGTATAGGCTATGGAGCTAGCTTTAAGGGGCTCGCTGCATTATTGTCCATGTTAAACAGTTGCTCTAGTGGAGTTAGTGTTGTTAATATTGACAACGGCTTTGGAGCAGGATATTTAGCTAGTATTATTAATAAATTATAAATTAGATTTAATTTTTATATGGTGTTGATTACCTCATATTCTAAAAGTGAGGTAATCCACACCATTTTTACGTTACCAAATTTAACTTCTTATTAGATAAATTATAATCGTGATGGTGAAAGAATGTAGGGGATTTTTCATGGAATAAACTTAGAGTCTGTTAGCAAATTATCTACTAGCAGAACATCCTACATTCTTTCACCATCTTGGAGTAATTATAGAGAGTTAGTATTGTATACACTTTCATAAGCTTTAAGAGTATTGATTGCAGTGTTTTGCCAAGAAAATTCACTTGCTCTTTTTAACCCCTTATAGCTAAGTTCTGCTCTTAGAATATCGTTACTTAGCAAGTTGCCAATAGCTGAAGATATTTCTGAGATATCATAGGGATTTATTAAAATTCCTCCATCTCCAACGACTTCTGGAATAGAGGTAATGTTAGATGCTATTACAGGAGTGCCACAATTCATTGCCTCGAGTGGAGGGAGTCCAAAGCCTTCGTAAAAAGAAGGATATACAAAAGCATCACAAGAGTTATAGAAAATGGGTAAATGTTCTTCTGGAACATAACCGGTGAAAATAACATGAGAGTCTATTTTCAATTCATTTGTAAGTTTTACTAACCTTTGGCTAGAGTCCTTATAGCCACCTACAATAACTAAATTATAATTTTTATTTAGATCCTTATATATTTTAGAAAAAGCAATTAACACCGAAGACACATTCTTCCTTTCACTAAACCCTCCTAGGTATAGTATAAATGGGTCTGATAAATTATACATATCCTTTAGAAAGGCTTTACAAAGAACTTTATCTAAAGGGGTATATTTTTTATCTGCAGCTAGTGGAGTTACAAAAATCTTATTTTCATCTATAGGGAAAAATCTAAGAATATCCCGCTTTGAAAATTCTGACACAGTTATTATTCCATCAGCATTTCCTATAATTAAGGGCATTTCTTTTAAAAATTTTAGTAAATATCCTTTTCCCACTGTTTCGGGCATAACGTATGGAATTAAATCGTGAATAGTTATTATTTTTTTGCAAGATATTTGCTCAGAGTAACCTATTCCGTTTTGGGGCATATGATATATGTCTATTTTCTCTTTTGACAAGTTGGCTGGAAAATAGTGATCCTCAAAGAATCTTTGATGTCTTTTAGAGGTCATTATTATTTTGCAGTTTTCTTTTTTTATACTTTCGTAATTATTACCTGACCAATAAACATTGTAGTTATTTATAGAATCTATGTTAATTAAATTTTTAAGTAGATTTTCTGTATAAGTGCCTATACCTGTGCCACTATAAAAATTGATACCTCTAGCATCAATTGCAATCCTCATGGGATTCACTCCTTAATATTATTAGAAAAACCCTGTATTCATAATTAACTCATCTCGGTTAAAAGATAATATATATTAATATATTATTTCAACTTAAAAAGTGTGCTATTTGCCTAAAGATAATTGTGCACAAATTATTCAGTGCGTTCATATACTACAATAGAACAATATTTCGGAGGCATGCATTTGGAAATCCAGGAATTAAAGCAGTTAGTAAAAGACAATTATTCTCTTTGTATTAATAATATAGAGAAAATAAAAAATGTATACAGAATAGAAACTGAAAATGAGATGTATTGCTTGAAAATCATTAATTATGACTTTAAGCATTTTTTATTTATTATTGGTGCAATAAAACATTTGCAGGTTAATGGTTTTCAAAAGATACCTGGAATTATTGCGACTATTGATAACAAAGAGTACATTAGCATTGAAAAGAAATACGCTTATTTAACACCTTGGCTAAACGCAAGAGAATGCAATTATGATAATCCTGTAGAAATAAAATTATGTACCTCAAAGCTTGCGCAGCTTCACAAAAAAAGTTTGAATTTTAAAGTTACACCTGACATGAAACCTAGAATAGGATGGTTAAAATGGATAGAAACTTTTAAAACCAGAGAAAAGGAAATATTAGATTTCAAAAGAAGAATAAATGAAAAAGAATGCATTACGGAATTTGATAAAAATTATTTAATAATAATGGAGGAAGAGCTGACGAGAGGCAATAGATCAATATATAATTTATGCAAAAGTGAATATATAAATAAAATGAAAGAGGAAATTAAACATAGGGGGTTATGCCACCATGATTATGCTCATCATAATGTATTAATAGAAAAAAGTGGAGGCGTGAATATTATTGATTTTGATTATTGCATCTTAGACACTCATTTACATGATTTAAGTAGCCTGCTTATAAGGAGAATGAAAAATGGCAAATGGAGCTTAGATAATGCACTTTTTATTATGGATGAATATGATGCTACAAATTCCATATATAAAAGTGACATAGAGGTAATGGCAGCATTTATGGAATTTCCTCAGGAATATTGGCAAACAGGAATTCAGTATTATTGGGAAAAAAAGGACTGGGGAGAAGAGTTTTTTTTAAAGAAACTTGAAAAGATTAATGAGGATAGGATGGATAGGCAAATTTTTATAGAAAAATTAAGAAAAATAAATTATGGGAGGTAGTATTGTGGGGAAAAACAAAGAGGAAATGTACAGTAAAGAAAGTGAAATTGACATCATTCAGCCACAGGAATCCACTGTAGAAGAATATGATATGAAGCTTGAGAGGATGGAGGAGGAGGTTAAAAAACTTAAAAAAATTAGAAAAAGACAAAAGAAACTTAGTGAGTTAGAATTTGAGCAAAGAGAGATATTAAAGAAAATGGAGAAGAATTCTAAAAAGAATAGATAGTATGTGGTTATTATATAGCAATTAATAGATCTAATTAGAGGTGGTGCCAGTGGCAATAAGCATCTATAATGATTTTTCTGACTATATGGTGTTTAAGGGTATTAAGAATGTATTAGCAACAGATTTTAAATATAAAAATGTAGATTCAGACATAACTGAAGAATTAATAATAGAACAGTTTGGTGCTATTCATGATTTTCATGAGAAATCTTTGGGGTTTAATGGATATCTAAGGAATAGGTTAAATAACAATACAGGAAAAGTCATAGAAGACTATAAAATTTATATTAAAAGGCTGACTGGGGATATAAATAGTATTAAGACAACTCAACCTAAAAATTCCTTTGAAGAATTAGTTATTGAATATGGGGAAGGAGTTATAAAAAGAGGGGAAGCGTGTATAAGAGCAGTATATCAAACTGACTATATAGGGATTATAACAAGAAGTATGAGAAAAACAGAAATATGCTTAGGCAATACAGATTTCCAAAACCTCCAAAAAAATAATTTTACTTACGTAGTTAGTTTTGAAGATTGTAGCTATAACATGGTGGAAATGGATTGTTTTATTTTGCTTAGTAAATTAAAAAGAAAAGGATTGGAACTTGATTTTCAAAGACTTGCACACGAATTCTGTTATATCGAAGGACTAGATGAAAGTAGCTTCGAATTCCTAATAGCTCTAGTTTCTTATCCACATGAATTTATGAAATGTTGTAATAAGTATCGTGAAACGAAAAATAAGGTACAAGAGGACAGATTTTCTAAGAAACTTTTAAAAGCCTTAACGAAAGATGGAGATTCTTTATTTTAAGTTAGAAAGTGAATAATAAAAAACACAATATTGTATTATCGAAGATAATAAACAGCTTCGAGGATGATAAATAGCTTCAAAGATAATAAATAGCTGAGATAGGAATGATTTAATGAGGTGAGAACATGTTAGACGTTAGATATAAAGATAAGACTTATTTAAGTAAATATGATTTAGATGTAAATTTATTTAGCGAATTTGATTTATTGGTGAGCGATGTTATCCCAGTAAGAAAAGTATTTATACTAAATACGGATAAAGGGGATAAGGTTTTAAAAAAAGTGAGCTATAGCATTTCCCAACTTGAATTTATTAATTATGGTCTTGAGTATATTAAAAACAATAATTTTAATAAAATAATTGAATTCGAAAAGACAAAAGATCAACTCATATATGTCCATTGGAAAGATGATATATATTGTATCATGAGTTTAGTGGAGGGTAGAGAGTGTGAGTATAGCAATCCTGTAGATGTCATGTTAACATCCAGAGCACTAGCTGAGCTTCATAGGTCATCGGAGGGGCTTATAAATGAAGAAGCCTTCCAGATACTATTAGTACAAAATCAAAAGCGGTATTTATGTGGTAAAATAATAGAAAATTTTAATAAAAAATTAAGTGAACTTATGTTTTTTAAAAGTATAGCAACACTATATGAAAATAAAAATGAGTTTGATTATATATTCTTAGAACACGAAAAGTATTATGAGGATAATATAAAACAAAGCATAAAAATTCTGGAAGCATCGGAATATTATAATTTATGCAAGGAAAAAGAAAAAATTGTATTTTGTCATCATGACTTAGCTCACCATAATATATTAATTAATGTGCAGCAAGTATATTTCTTAGACTTTGATTATGCAGTGGTAGATTTAAAGGTACATGATATTTGTAATTTCATAAACAAGGTCATTAAAAATTTCGCCTATGATATAGAAAAATGCCATAGCATTTTAAATGAATATATATCAGTAAGCCCATTAGATCATCGGGAACTAAAGGTATTGTACGGGATGCTTAGCTTTCCTGAGGATTTTTACAGTATAGCAAGAGATTATTACACAAGAAAAAAACAATGGAGTGAAGAGGTATTTTTAAGCAGATTAAAAAGCAAAGTGGAATATAGAGAAAATAGAGAAGCGTTTTTAGAGGACTTTAAGAGCTATTATAATTGCTAGTTAAGAATCCCCCTATAGTGATAAATACACTATGGGGGGATTTGATTTTTTTGGGATTTATAAAGATGCCTGGCAGTGTTATTTATTCAATAATATATTTGTATAAGCTTTTAGAGTATCTGCTGCCGTATGTTTCCAAGTTAGGGTAGAGGCCCTTTTTAACCCTTTAGTTATAAGGGATTGTCTTAAGTCATTATCAAGGAGAGCATTATACATTTTCTCACTTAAATCAACAATATCATATGGATTTACAAGTAGCGTTGAATCTTTAACTATTTCAGGAATAGAGGTAACGTTTGCGGCAATTACAGGGACTCCACAAGCCATTGCTTCAATTGGAGGTAATCCAAAACCTTCATAAAAAGAAGGATATACAAAGAGCTCACAAGCATTATACATGAAGGGTATATGATCCATAGATATAAACCCCGGGAAAATCACTTTGTCTTCAATGTGAAGCTCTTGTACTCTTTTTTTATACATATCATAGGATTTGCCTTTGCTACCTGCAATGACGAGTTTCATATCTTTTTTTAATTTCGGTAAAAGTATGCTAAAGGATTCTAGGAGTCCAAGAATATTCTTTCTAGGGCTAAATCCTCCGATATATAGAATATAGTCTCCAGATATAGAGTAATTCTTCTTAATAATAGATTTACTAAGAGTTTTATCGTAGGGTTTATAAATATCTTCACTAGCTAAATAAGTAACATGTATTTTTTCACTTGGAAAGTTAAAAGTTTCAATAATATCTTGTTTTGAATATTCAGAAACAGTAATTATTCCATCGCACAGGGAAATAATATCGGGTAACTTTTCGTTGAAAATCCTTAAATATTGCTCGCCAACTGTTTCTGGCATTTTATAGGGGATAACGTCATGCAGCGTAATAACGAAGGGACAGTCTTTGTTTTCAGGTAATCCAATACCATTTTGAGGAACGTGGTATATGTCCATATATTTGTCTATTAATGGGTTAGGGATATTCACCTCATTCCAGAAGTTATTTTGATTTTCTTGTTTAATATTTTTTATGTGAAAATTCTCCTTAAAGGGTATGTCGAGCGTACAATCATTTGGTACAAAAAGCGAATAATCATTATAGTTGTCTATTTTATTTAAAGAGTGAATTAGTTGGTAACAATAAGTTCCTATACCAGTTCCCCTATACCATTTTGCAGCTCTTGCATCAATTCCGATTTTCATTTTAAGACTCCTTAAATACTGATTAATATGTGAGTATACTTTATTATATTAAAAGAAAGCATAAATGTTATTAAAAACTATAAGAATATATTCTAAAAAAAAATATTAGTAATATAAATTATAAGGGGGGGGATGAGTAACATGATGAGGGAATTTGAAATTGAAAGACAGTATGGTATTAAGATAGAAAGTATACGTCCCAACAAGGGAGTTTATTTTCTAAAGACAGATGATGGAGCTAAATGTCTAAAGAAAATCAATTATGGAACACAAAAACTTTTGTTTGTATACGGGGCCAAAGAACATCTTGCAAAAAATGGATTTGACAAGATAGATAGATATTTTTTGAATACTGAAGGTAATCCTTATGCCTTAGTTAATGAAGATATTTACACATTATCGTCCTGGATAGATGGTCGTGAATGTGATTTTCATAATGAGGAGGATTTAGTAGAAGCTGCAAAAAAATTAGCTTATATGCATATTGCATCTAAGGGATATGAACCACCAGAAAATAGTAAGCTAAAAACAGATCTTGGAAGATGGCCACATTTAATGGAAAAAAGAATAAAGTCCTTTGATAAAATGAAAGACATGATTAGAAAAAAGAAGAACTTTAAAACTGATTTTGATATTAATTATATTAAGAGTGTGGATGCTCAAAAGGAACTCGGCAAAAGGGCTATGGCTATATTAGATGATTCATTGTACTTTGATATATGTAGGCAAACAGAAGAAGAAAAAGGGTTTTGCCACCATGATTATACACATCATAATATTATTATTGATAAAAAAAATGATGTTAACATAATTGATTTTGATTATTGCAAAAGAGAAGTGAAAGCATTTGATTTATCTAATTTTTTAATTAAAGTGCTTAAAAAGCAGGATTGGGACATAAAATATGCTGAAATAATACTCGAGGCATATAGTAGTGTAAATCCTCTGTTAGAAGAAGAGTATCGACTTATATATGCATTTTTAGTATTTCCACAACGCTATTGGAGGCTTTGTAATAGATATTATTATAATGAAGTTACTTGGATTCAAAATACCTTTAACAAGAAGATGGAGGAGTTAATTTCTGAAAAAGAAAAATGCCTGGCATTTATTGAAGAATATAAGAAAGTCTTCAATCAGAGATAGCATAAATCATGATATGTATAGCATGCTTGCTATATATTAAAGTTATGTAGATATAATGTTTACATAACTTTTTTACTTTCACCTATTAACTATATTTTCATAATATATATTACAAGCTTAATATGGAGAGGATATTGTGGAAATAGGAGACGTTGTAGTAAGAAAATCATACGGTGGAGACATAACATTTAAAATAATAGACATTATGACTCTAAATCATACAGAGGTGTATTTACTTAAGGGAATAAATTTAAGAATTGAAGCAGATTCTTTAAGTGAGGATTTACAATTAGTATCAGAAAACAAAATTGGTGAAATCGATAAGGTCTTTAATAAAAAAGTAAACGCAGCTATTAAAAGAATATTAATGAGCAGGATAAAAGGAACCAGAGGGTCCCCCATAGATATTAATGGTAAAATCAAAGACCTACAGTTGAAACAAGAAAAATATAAAGAATACAAAGAATATAAAAATAAAGAAATGATTTTTGGGAGACCAGGAAAAATACTACATGTCGATGGAGATGCAGAATATTTAGAGGTTTGCCTAAAAACATATAAGCAGCTATCTATAGACGCTGTAGGGAGAGTAATTTCGGAAAGAAATCAACCAAATGAAATAGTAAATTTAGTTAAAGAAGTTAAACCTGATATAGTAGTAATTACTGGCCATGATGGAATGATAAAAGGAATATCAGATTATATAAATTTAAATAGTTACAGAAATTCAAAGTATTTTGTAGAATCGGTTATAGCTCTTAGATCATATAATAGTAACTATGATGATTTAGTTATATTTGCAGGAGCATGTCAATCTTGTTATGAGGCAATTTTAGATGCTGGTGCTAATTTTGCTTCTTCTCCAAATCGTGTCTTAATCCATTGCTTGGATCCCGTTTTAGTAGCGGAGAAGATAGCCTATACAAATATAGAAAATGTTGTAGCAATAGAAGATGTTATACAGAACACTATAACAGGACTTTCAGGTATAGGTGGATTACAAACTAGAGGCAAGTATAGAGAGGGATTTCCAAAGTCTCAGTATATATAGATAGGTCAAAAATCTTCAAAAGATACATGCTTATTATTTTGAAGCACCTAAACAATCCCCCATATTTTGTATGGGGGCTTTGTTTATAAATCTGAATATATAAATATTAAAAGGAGATACTATTAAGGTTAGTATTTAAAATGTTACGTAATTAATATATATTGGTGTCTTATAATGTGAATCTCCATAAAACAGAGAAAAATCAATTCTCTGTAGAATAATCTATAAAAATGTACTTTGTTAACATATAATTAACATTGACAAAATTGTTATATTAGTGATAAAATGATAAGTTTGCTTGACAAATATAAATATACCGTGTATAATATATAATGTGGAGAGAAGGTGTTTACTTGGAACAGATAAATGTACTGACTTCAATAAAAGATGAAATTGAAAGTCATGTTGGCGAAAGAGTAACATTAAAAGCTAATGGTGGAAGACGAAAGATTCTTGTAGATAATGGAGTTATTGAAAAGACATATACAAGTATTTTTGTTATTAGATTAGAAAATGACACCCACAGAACAGTGACATATAGTTATTCAGATGTTTTGACAAAAACAGTTCAAATAGTTTTTGCAGGATAAGACGATACTGTACCTTGGTATCGTTTTTACATTCATAAATTAACAGGGCATATATTAAATAGGATGTATTCCGTTATTAATAACGGAATACATTCTACATAATATGTGCTTTTTTTATTTTATTGAAAAATTATGATGAATTTTGCAATACGAATAAAAGCATGGAATATCATATTTCCCTTACTACTTCTATATATATTAATAGTAGGTATTTTAGGAGGGTAACAATTCAGAAGTGTTGCCACAATAGAAATACAAGGAGGTATAGTATGGAGATAAATTTAATAAGAGAAAATATAGAGTATGAGCAACTGCTAGGAGAAAATACTGCTGATACAGTAGTAAAAGAAGAATATGTAATACCGGATACTCATCCAGATGTCAGAGAAATTCTTATGTTGGATGTTAAAGCCATTATAAACTCCAAAGAAATAATTGAAGATAAGGTGTATTTAGAAGGGCAACTTCAATATAATGTACTTTATATTTCAAAAGATCAAGAGCGCACTGATGTGGAAAACGTAGTATATAGTTCCAAATTTTCAAATACAATTGGCATAATGGGTGCGAAGCCCGAAATGCTTTGTGATGCTGAGTGTTTTGTAGAACATATGGAGTGTAAAATAGTAAATGAGAGAAAAATATGTCTAGAAGGTATTTTAAAATTAAAATCTGAAGTGTACAAAAGTTTTAGTTTTCAAATAGTTAAAGATATTGAAGCTGTAAAGGATATTCAATATTTAAAAAATCCAACTAGTATAGATAAAGTTACAAGGAGTTTTAATGGAGAGCTTATTGGTAAAGCAAATATAAAAGTTCCAATGGATAAACCTGAAATCCTTAAAGTTATAAAATGTGATGTTAATGTTCATAAAAAAGAAGTAAAATTGTTTGACGGGAAAATTCAAATCAATGCTTTTGCATGTATTAATATGATGTATAAGGGAAAAGATAGCAGAGAATTATTTTACATTGAACAGGAAGTTATGTTAAATAAAGAGTTAGATTTCCAAGAAGTAAACCCTTATATGGAAAATTATACAGACTTTAGGGTAGATGCTATGGGATTTGACATTAAGGAAGATGATTTAGGAGAAAAAAGAATTGTTGATGTAGAGTTTTTGATAAAAACAAATACAAGGGCTATGCATAAAGAAGAAGTGGATATGATTGAAGATGTATATTCACCAACTACAAAACTTGAGATGGATAAAAAAGATTATGGACTTAATGTAATGCAAGGACAATTGTTAACTGAGACCTTAGTTAAGGGAGATATAGAATTAAGTAATGCTATGGCAAAGCCTAGCAAGGTTATTATGTGCAACGCTACCGTATGTGTAACAGAGAAAAAGGTTATTGAGGATAAGGTTATAATTGAGGGTATAATGAATGTAACTGTACTATATAGAAGTGATGATGAAGAAAAATATCTTTCTGCTGTGTCTGAAGAGATTCCTTTTACCTGTGGGGCTGAGATATTAGGCACTAAGATAAATATGAGTAGTGTATGTAAGGTAACACTTGAAAATGTAAATGCGGATATTGAGGTTGGAAATATAACGGTTAGAGCTGTAGTGAAAGTATATACAAGAGTAAATTACATGGTACAAAAGAAATTTTTAGTTGACGTTTATCCTATAGAGGGCGAAGTACTTAAGAAAAAAGCTAGTATTACCATTTATATAGTTCAATCCGGAGACACCTTATGGAAAATTGCTAAAAAGTATAATACTACAATGCAAGAAGTTGCAAGAGTTAATGGAATTGAAGATCCTAATGTTATAAAAGTTTCACAAAAACTTATAATACCAGGTAGAATAATTATATAGATGTATTTTAATAAATAACAAGTCAGTATATTATTATATTTGACTTGTTATTTATTTTACATGTACCTTATTTAAAATTATATGTAGCAATATTAAATTTGTTGTAATATACTAATTTTATTAACCATATTTCACAAGAAAAGGCTAATCTTATATAAGGCTGTGAATTCCTAAGGAGGAATAAACAGTTATTAATTAATTAAGTGGCTTTAGTAGATTCACAATAAAGAGTTGGAGGTAAATCATGTTAGTAAAAGCTTATGGAAAAATAAACATATCTTTAGATATAGTAGGTAAAAGAGAAGATGGATATCATATGCTAAAAATGATTATGCAAAATGTAGATTTATATGATTCTATGTCCTTTCAAAAATGCAATAAAGGTATTAATATAAGCTGCAATAAACCTTACATACCCACAGATGAGAAGAATTTAGTATATAAAGCTGCAAAACTATTTATGGACACTTATGATATTAGCGAAGGTGTAAATATATATCTCAAGAAAAATATTCCAGTCGCTGCGGGTATGGCAGGCGGAAGTGCAGATGCAGCAGCTGTTTTTAAAACATTGAAACAATTATTCGAAATAGATATAGACGACAATGAACTTATGAATTTAGGTGTCAAAATAGGTGCAGACGTCCCTTATTGTATAATGGGTGGAACTGCTTTGTGCGAAGGTATAGGGGATATTATTACGCCCCTGGCGCCTTTCAAAAACCAAATTTTAGTATTGGTAAAGCCTAATTTTGGAGTATCCACGAAAGAGGTTTATAAAAACTTAGATATTAGTAAAATCTTTAAGCACCCAGATACAGAAGCGTTAATAAAAGCTATGGAAGAAGAAAATTTAGAAGATGTATGTGGCAATATGAAAAATTTACTTGAAAATGTTACCCTAAGAAAATATCCAGTTCTCAAAAGAATAAAAGAAGATATGATTAGAATGGGAGCAATGGGTGCGATGATGAGCGGAAGTGGCCCCACGATATTCGCTTTTTTTGATGATATGTTAAAAGCTCAAAGATGTTATGATAAATTTAAAACTCAATATAAAGAAGTATATATAACAAGAACTATTTAGAATTAATTTTATAGTGGTATATAAGAACGTGGAAAAGCCCTTGTGGTTTTTTCGCGTTTTTATATTGTGCGACCAGAATGGGCGGAGCATAAGCTACATTTAAATAAATAACAAGTCAGTATACTAGTATATTGGACTTGTTATTTATTTAAATGCGCCTAAGTGAATATTTTCTGCAAGTGTCGTTAAAACTAGCTTAAGCAAAGTAAAATCGGTTTGCTTACATATAGTGTTTAAAAATTTATTTTTTTGAAATTTGTAATGAAGCAGGGAGAAAAATAATGAAAATTTTAGATTTATTTGATGTGTACTTTTTAACGATGATGGTAATCCAAGGCTCAGTTGTACTTACTATGGATGCAAGAAATTTTAAAAAAACAGAAAATGACAGCACCAGCAAAAAAGCACGTATCATAGGCTCACTCGCAATTATTATAGCTATTATTCTATTTACACTGAGGTCTATATTTTAACGACATTCCAGAAGGAAAGTCTCTTACTTTTAAAAGTGGGCGGATAACCAGTGAGAATTGGTATCTGCCAGAGGAATACAAGGCGGATACATGTTGCAACAAAGAAAAAACTTCAGAGGGAGTCTAAATCTCCTTCTGAAGTCGTTAATATCGCAGCTTCGAAGAAGATGAACAGCTGCGCAGGTGTGATGATTTAACTGAATGTTAATAATTAAGGGTATAGTTCATCTACACATATATAAGGACGTGATGATTATGAAAGAGATAATTGATGATAAGATCCAACCTGAAGCAGAAAAAAACATAGAGTACTTAAAAGAACTTTTGAAAGATAACTCGGATGTTATTTTTAGGACTTTTAATGTGGGAGATTGGAAAGCAGCACTAGTTTATATTGATGGAATGGCAGATAAACTGCTATTAGATCATTATGTATTAGAACCATTAATGTTATGTTCAAAAGGAATAGAAAATGTAGAACAAATAAAAGACAGTATACTTTCAGTGACTGATATGCGAGAAGTAAAAAAACTAAGTGAAGGAGTTAATGCCGCCCTTTCGGGGGAAACATTAATGTTTATAGATGAGTTAAATTATGCCTATGTTATTGCCACACGACTTTTTCCTGCTAGAGGGGTAGGTGATCCATCTGGTGAAACGGTAATTCGAGGAGCAAGAGATGGTTTTACAGAAATTCTAAGATTCAATACTGCTTTAATTAGAAGGCGAATTAGAGATACAAGGTTAAGAATTAAACTTAAAGCTATAGGAGCTAGATCGAAAACCGATGTGGCTATTATGTATATTGACGATATAGTCAATAAAGAAGTACTTCAGGAACTTGGGCGTAGAATAGACAAAATAAACATTGATGCAGTTCTTGATTCCGCCTATATTGAGCAACTAATAGAGGATAATAAATATTCTCCCTTTCCTCAAATACAAAGTACAGAGAGGCCAGATGTAGTAGCGGCGGCGCTGTACGAAGGTAGAGTAGCATTGGTTGTAGATAATTCACCCTTTGCAATTATTGTTCCAGCTACCTTGCCTAACTTATTTCAATCCCCAGATGATTATTATCAAAGGTGGATGCATAGTTCTATGGTTAGATTTATTAGGATGCTTTCTATACTTATCTCTCTTACGGCACCGTCACTGTATGTAGCAATTACCTCTTTTCATACAGCTATAATACCTACTAAATTAGCCTATGCTATAGCAGCTTCTAGGGAAGGTGTGCCATTTCCTGCATTTATAGAAGCTATAATTATGGAATTGTTTTTAGCGCTTCTTATGGAAGCTGTGGTTAGATTGCCAAGGCCTATTGGAGCTACTATTGGTATTGTAGGAGGCCTTATTATAGGGCAATCCGCAGTGAGTGCAGGATTAGTTAGTCCCATTATGATAATTATTGTGGCAATTACTGCTATTACTACATTTGTAACTCCTAATTATGAAGTTACTATGGCTTTTAGACTTGTGCGATTTCTGCTTATTATTGCTTCAGCAATTGTAGGTCTTTATGGGATAGTTATTGGGCTCATTATACTTCTCATTCATCTAGTTAGAATGAAAAGTTTTGGAATACCTTATTTAGCACCAGCGGTTAATACTAATATTGCGGATTTAAAAGATATGTATATTAGAGGTCCTATATCAGGGCTAAAAGAAAGGCCTAAATATATGAAAACAGGAGATAAGATAAGACAAAAATAATTTATATCATCTTTTATGTGGAGGTGAAAGGTATATTATGAAGGATAAAAAAATAATTGAAGATTTTGGGCTATTTACTACTATTGTGGTAGCTATAGTAAGTATAGGGACATTTTCCTGCCCGAAAGAAGTCATTGATAAAGTAGGAAGCGATGCCTGGATAGTTACTTTAATCGGGGGGGTAGTAATTTTTTTATTACTATATCTTATATATATGGTTATTAAGAAAAATGATTTTGAGGATCTTACAAATATATTGCAGAATAATTTTGGTAAGTTTCTTGGAGGAGTATTTGCTATTACCTTTGCAATTTATAGTATATTTATTGTTGCCCTGGGAATGAGGGAATTTGTTGAAGTAATTAAACTATTTTTATTAAGACAGACTCCTACAGAATTTATTTTAATGATTACTATTTTAACAGGAACATACTTAGTTAGAGGTGAAATAGGTGATTTAGTTAAGTTTAATGAAATCTCATTTTGGATTATGTTTATTCCGGCTTTTGTAGTTTTAATACTTACCGCAGTAAATGCGGACTTTACAAATTTATTACCAGTACTTAATAATAAACCCGCTGATTACTTTAGGGCATCTAGATATATTTTATTCTGTTTTGGCGGAATTGAAATAGCCTATCTTATTCTTCCTTATGTCAAGAATAAGAACAATTCATCCCGAGTGTTAAAAAAGAGTATTATGTTTGTAACATTTTTTTATCTAATTGTAATAATACTTGTTTTAGCTGTGTTCTCTAAAATGCAGAGTAGGATTTTATTATGGCCAACTATTTCTATGATAAGGTCGTTAGATATACCAGGCACATTTATAGAGCGATGGGAAGGAATAGTAATGGCGTTATGGGTGCTTTTTTATTTCACTACCTTTGTTAACACATACTTCTTTTCTAGTGAGATTGTGAAAAATGTATTTAAATTGAAAGATATTAAACTATCTTCACTTTTAATTATGCCTATTATTTATGTCATAGCATTATATCCAGAGAATATAGCAGAAATTTATACTTTGCAATTCGAAACTACGCCAGTCATATTAACGGCTATATTTGTTTTTGTATTGTTGCCAATACTTATCTTGTTCATAGGTAAAGTTAAAGGTAAAGAGAGGTGGAAAAGTAAGGATGAAATTTAAGAAAGTTTTACCGGTTATCCTAAGCTGCATAATACTTAGTGGATGCTGGGATAAAGTAGAAATAGATAGGCTTAATTTCATATCTACCATAGCTATTGACCCAGGAGAAGATATTGCTAAAGAAAAGGAATTAAAAGGTATTAATCCAGAAGAACCCTTTGCTGAGAGGCAGATTAAAAAAATTAATGTAACTTATGGATTTCCAGATATGAGCATGCTAGGTCCGGGAAAAAGTGGAAGCACACAGGAAAAATATATTAACACGCAGGCGTACTCTATGGAGGATGCTTATTCTGAAGCTATGGCTAAAAGCAGTAGAGATATATATATGGGACATACTAAGCTACTTATATTAAGTAGCAATTTATTAGAACATAAAGATACTGTAAAAGAGATAGTAGATTATCTGCAACGGAATCCTAGCATAAGTAGGATGACTCAGGTAGTTGTCGCAGATGGTAAAGCTGAAGACTATATAAAATTTAAACCGATGACAGAGAATAGTACCCAATATTATATTTCAGGGCTTATGGATAACAGCAAGAGAAATTCTAGAATTATGAGCATAACTTTAAATGAATTTCTTATTCTCTTAAGCGAAAATGGAAATGCATTGCTACCTAGAATAAGTATAGATAAGGAAAAAAATGAATTGATTTTAACTGGTGCTGCTATAATTAAAGATTATGAAGTAAAAGGGTATTTTACGCCACTCGAACTAATGGATATTCAGTTACTAAGTGGAAAGTTTAAAACTGGAAAAAAAGTTATCTATATGGATGGACACCCTGTTGACTTTATAATTGACGGATATAATAGGAAAATGAGAGTGGAGGAAAAAGGAGATAAGTTAGCCATTAATATTGATATCAACATTGAGGGCCAACTAGGTGAATATTATGTAGATAAAAAAATACTTAATAAAGATGAGCTAGCTAAGTTGCAAAATGCTTTTAATATCTCCATTAGTGGGGAGTGTGAAAAAATCATGCAAATCGCTAAAGGTGAATTTGAAATAGATCCCTTTGGGACCCGCGAACATATTGAAAAGTTTAAACCTTCTTTATGGAACAAAACAGAAAAAGATTGGAATGAGAAATATAAAAATGCAATAGTTAAGGTTAATGTTAATTCTGAAATAAGAAGAATTGGTGCAGTTCAGTGAATATAATTACACAATATGGTAATAACTTTAATATAAATTATTTTATTCAGGGGGGATAACATTGAAAAAATTTATATTAACAAGTATTACTATAACTATTATAATCGCTATAGTTTTAAATGGCAGTAATGTGGCTACAAAAGCTACTCAAAATGATATTGCTGGCAAACTTATTAGGTTTCATGTAATAGCTAATAGTGATGACAAAATAGATCAAGGATTAAAATTAAAAGTAAGAGATTCTGTTTTAAAATATGTATCACCAAAACTTGTGGATTGCAAAAGTATAGAACAATCAAGAAAAATTATAAATAATGAAGATAAAAATATTAAAAAAATTGCTGAAAGCGTTATTAATAAAAATGGCTTTAAATATTCAGTAGCTACAACCCTTTCAAAGGAATATTTCCCAGTTAAAACCTATGGAAATATAACTTTGCCTCAAGGTGAATACGAAGCTTACAGAATAATTATTGGAAGTGGCAGTGGACAAAACTGGTGGTGTGTTATGTTTCCGCCATTATGTTTTGTAGATATTACAAAAGGAAATGTATCCTATGAAAAAACCGAGAGTGAAATGAAAGAAGTATTATCAGATGATGAATATAATTTGGTAGATAATACTATAAATGATGCTGTAAATAATAAAATAGTTGTGAAATTTAAAATATTAGAAGTTTTTAACAAATTATTCAGTTAAATAAAATATCAAGAAAACTACTACAAGATAGTGATGCATAATGACTATCTAATGATAAAGAATTCCAGGAGGAAAACATATGAAAATGCTAAAGAAAAGAATATTGTATACAAGTGCTGTAACTATAATTGTTGTATTTTCAACTACTTTTGCTATACTAATGTTTTTGGAGAGGTTAGATTATAGAAATTATCTTCAAGGTCAATATAGTAAAAATATGTATGAACTTATTAGTTCTGTACAAAACATAAGAATAAATCTAGGCAAAGCTGCTATTGTTGGTTCGAGGGAACAGAGTATAGTAGTTTTCGAAGAGATTTTTAGATATTCAGCTACTGCAAATGATAAATTGCATTCTTTGCCAATAGACCAATCAGTTGTTGGAGACACTAGTCAATTTTTAACTCAAGTAGGGGATTTCTGCTATAGTCTAGCCAAAGCAACATCGGAAGGAAAGGATCTAACTGATAAGGAATATGGAGTAATTGACGATTTAGAAAAGCAATCATATACGCTTCAGGAGCAATTAAATGGTGTGCTCTCCGACATAAATGTTGGTAAAGTGAAGTGGGGAGAGATTAGAAAAAAAAGTACTGTTGCATTTGCAAAAGCAGGGGATAATCTTGTAAATGAGAAATTCAAGGGTATACAAAAACAAATAGTTCAATACCCTGCATTAATTTATGATGGGCCTTTTTCAGATAATATATTAGAAATAAAGCCGAAAATAATGTCTCAAAAAGAGGTAAGTCAAAGTGATGCAGTTAAAACAATAAAAAATATATTTGGAGAAGATAAAATTGTAAGTGTAGAAAATAAAGCAGTGCAAGGGAAGACTAGAATACCCACCTATACATTTTACGTAACATTTAAAGGCCGGGATAAAAGTGAGCCTAAAACAGTAATAGAAGTAAGCAAAAACGGAGGAAGAATAGTATATTTATTAGATAATAGGACTATTGGTAAACCAACAATAGATATTAATAAGGCCATAGAAGGTGGAAGTGCGTTCATTGGAAAAATAGGATATAAAAATATGGAACCTACCTATACGCTAAATTATGAAAATACAGCAGTAGTAAGCTACGTATATAACCAAGGAGAAGTAGTTATTTATCCTGATCAAGTAAAGCTTAAGATCGCACTAGATGATGGTAGTATTATAGGAATTGAATCTGAAAAATTTTTAGTGTCTCATGTTGAAAAAAGACAGATAGCTGCGCCAAAAATAACCGCAGTAAAAGCCCAAGAAAGGGTTGGCAAGCGGCTGAAAATAAATAAAATTAGCTTGGCAATTGTACCTACTGAGATGAATAAAGAGGTTTTGTGTTATGAATTTATAGGCTCATATAAGGAGAAAAATTTTATAGTATATATTAATGCTAATACTGGATATGAGCAAAGAATAATGGAGATAATAGATACGCCCAATGGGAAATTAACTATTTAGCCATATGAGGTACTAGGAGCCTGAAAAGGCTGCCTTGTGAAGAGAGGATATATTGCATAAAGTGCATTTATATCCTCTATTCTATTGAATTTTTTTTGATTTACCATTATAATTTGGAGTGATGTCATTATGGAGGTCATTTAAAACTTGATATTTAGAGCTTGAAATTAAAATACAAAGTATTTTATAAAAATGATATAATATAATAATAAATTTATTTGGTAAACATATGTTTTTATTACTCATAAACTAGTTATTATGGTTATAAGGAGAGATGATAAATGAAAAAGAAAATAGCAGTATTATTTGGTGGACAGTCTACCGAACATGAGGTTTCTAGAGTATCAGCAACCTCGGTATTGAAAAATATTGATCCAGCGAAATATGATATATACCCTATTGGAATAACTAAAGATGGGTTATGGTTTGAATATACTGGAAAATTAGATAACATAGAAAGCGGAGAATGGGAAAATGACGAATTTTTTAAAATTCCAGAGGGACAAAAACTTTTATTTAATAAAGAGGTAGATGTAGTATTTCCAGTATTACATGGACTCTTTGGGGAAGATGGAACTATTCAAGGGATGTGTAAATTATTAAATATACCTTGTGTGGGTCCTGGAGTAATGTCTTCTGCTATTTGCATGGATAAAATATATACAAAATATTTATTAGAAAATTTTAATATAAAACAAGCTGATTATGTGGTAATAAATGCGCACGAGTATGTAGAAGATAAAGACATACTAATAGAGAAAATAGAAAAAAAACTGGGCTATTCAGTATTTATTAAACCATCTAATGGAGGGTCTTCTGTAGGGATAACCAAAGCACATAATAAAGAGGAGCTAATACTAGGACTAGAAGAAGCGCTAAAACACGATAGAAAAGTTTTAGTTGAAAAGGCTATAAATGCAAGAGAAATTGAGGTAGCAGTACTGGGAAATGACTATCCTGAATCATCTACACCAGGAGAAGTAATTCCAGCCAAAGAATTTTATGATTATGAAGCTAAATATAAAAGTGAAGCATCTAAGCTTTTAATACCCGCGGCACTTAGTGAAGTTAAGCTACAAACAATTAAAGAGCAAGCTATAAAAATTTATAAAATACTAGATTGCGCTGGTATGGCAAGAGTGGACTTTCTAGTAGACAAAGAAACTGAAGATGTTTATTTAAATGAGGTTAATACTATACCGGGGTTTACTAAAATAAGTATGTACCCTAAAATGTGGCAAGCCACAGGTAAAAATTTTGGGACGCTTATTGATGAACTTATAGAACTTGCTATAGAAAGAAACAATAAATAGTAGCTATTTATTTGATATTGACTTATATAGAGTTAAATCTATTTTATTTATATTAATAAAATACAATAAAGAGAGGAGAAATTTTATGACAACAGCTTTAGCTATGATTTCTGGAGGCCTGGACAGTATACTCGCAGCAAAACTTGTAAAAGATCAGGGCATAGAAGTTATAGGAATATGCTTTAAATCCTATTTTTTTAATGAGAAAAATGCACTGAATATTGTTAAACAAATAGATATACCACTACAAGTTGTAGACTTTTCAGAGGAACATTTGGAGATGGTAAAGAATCCAAAACACGGACACGGTAAAAATATGAATCCATGTATCGACTGCCATGCTATGATGATGAGACATTGCGGGGAACTATTAGAAAAATTCCATGCAGACTTTATTATAACAGGAGAAGTTTTGAATCAAAGACCTATGTCTCAAAATAGGTCCGCTTTAGACATAGTGAAAAATGAATCTGGAATAGGACATAAAATCTTAAGGCCCTTATGTGCTAAAAATCTTAAAGAGACTGAAATGGAGATAGATGGTTTAATAGATAGAGAAGCTCTTTTGGATATAAGTGGCAGAAATAGAAAGGTTCAAATGGAACTAGCAGAAAAGTGGGGTATTAAAGACTATCCATCACCTGCTGGTGGATGTAAGCTTACGGAGCCTAACTATTCTAGAAGGCTTAAGGAACTAATAGAGCATAAGGAGAATACATCTAAAAAAGATCTAGAACTATTAAAAATAGGAAGACATTTTAGGGTATCTAAAGATGCTAAGATTATATCTACGAGAATGCAGGAAGAGGGAGAAATAATAGAACAACTTTTAAGACCTGATGATTTAATGTTCTTACCGAGGGACTACAATGGTTCTACTGTTGTTATTATTGGTAAAGCCACAAATGAAGATATTGAGTTTGCAGCTAAAATTACAGGTAGATATTGTAAAGGTAAAGATGAAAAAAATATAACTATTAAATATGGTAAATATGGTGAACCTTTAGATGAATTTATAGATATAACGCCAGCAACAGAGGAAGAAATAAACAAATATATTTTAAATTAGCGAGGAGCAACATTATGAAGAAAAATGCAGTGATTTCAATTGTTAGTAAACAATCTGACAATGAAGAGGTTGGAGATGCTATAGAGGTGGTGACACCTGGTGAATTTTATAAAAAAGAAAATTCTTATTATGCAGTATATGAAGAGACTGAGATTTCAGGAATGAAGGGAACTACTACTACATTAAAAATTGATAAAGAACATTTTACACTTATAAGAACTGGAACTACTAATACAGAAATGAAATTTAAAAAATATTCAAGGGATTTAACACTATACAACACACCTCATGGTGCGTTAGATTTAACTGTAGATACTAAGGAGTTAAAGATGAACGTGGATAGTAATGGTGGAGATGTATTTATAGATTATGATATGATAATAGGAAATCAACAAATTTTAAGTACAACTCTAAAAATTAGTATCAAAGCACAATAGTAATTAAGGCTATGTTCTAATATTAGAACATAGCCTTTCTTTAATTATTATAAGGTTTGGAATATTTAGATATGACCAGAAGCAGAATGTAATACAAGATAAGAATCTAAATTATAAATTAAACTTAAAAAAAAAGAGATTTTATATAATAAAATTCTCCAAAAAAAGAAAACACAAAAAACACTAGTTAATCACAAAAAAGTGTGATAAGATGTTAATATTGTTTTTGAAAATAAATATGTCAGTTTACTATACGATTGTATTTATAGGGTAATTTCTATTATAGAAGTATAAAGAACATCTGTCAAGCTATTTTTAGAAAAATCAATATAAACGTTTTATATAGGTATGCATTAACAATATTAGAAGAAAATAAAAACATATAAGCAAAAATGAATAAAGTATAGGAGGAATAATAATGAGCACTAAGTACATATTTGTCACAGGTGGGGTAGTATCATCTTTAGGAAAAGGAATAACCGCAGCGTCCCTTGGCAGGCTTTTAAAGAATAGAGGGTTAAAGGTTTCTATGCAAAAATTTGATCCATATTTAAATGTAGACCCAGGCACCATGAGTCCTTATCAGCATGGAGAGGTTTTTGTTACAGATGATGGAGCGGAAACAGATTTAGATTTAGGACATTATGAGAGATTTATTGATGAAAATTTGAGTAAGAGCAGTAATGTAACTACAGGAAAAGTATATTGGTCAGTTATAACAAAAGAAAGAAGAGGAGACTATTTAGGTGGTACAGTACAAGTAATACCACATATAACTAATGAGATAAAAGAAAGAGCTTATAGAGTAGCTAAAGAAAAAGATGTAGATGTAGTTATAACTGAAATTGGTGGAACTGTTGGAGATATTGAGTCGCTACCGTTTTTAGAAGCAATAAGGCAGGTTAAATATGAGGTAGGAATAGAGAATGTTTGCTTTATCCATGTTACATTAGTGCCATATTTAAAGATGGCAGGAGAACTTAAAACAAAACCTACTCAGCATTCTGTAAAAGAACTTAGAAGTATAGGCATTCAGCCAGACATTATAGTATGCCGCTCTGAGGAGGAAATATCTGATGACTTGAAGGCTAAAATCGGGCTATTTTGTAATTTAGAAGCAGGCTCAGTAATTCAGAATTTGGACGCTGAGAACTTATATGAAGTACCGCTTATGCTTCACAAAGAGGGATTAGATACTCTAGTGTGTAAAAAATTAAAACTAAATTGTCATGAAATAGATAACGCTGATTGGACTTCCATGGTATATAGGTTAAAAAATTTATCAGGAAATGTGAAAATAGCACTAGTTGGAAAATACGTAGAACTTCATGATGCATATATTTCTGTTGTTGAAGCATTAAGCCATGGAGGGCTTTATAATGATTCTAATGTAGAAATTAAATGGGTAAATGCTTGTGATGTAACTTCAGACAATGCAAGTGAAATGTTAGGGGACGTTAATGGCATATTGGTTCCAGGCGGATTTGGCGATAGAGGAATAGAAGGCAAAATAGAGGCTGCAAGATATGCTAGAGAAAATAAAGTGCCATTTTTCGGTATATGTCTTGGTATGCAGTGTGCTGTTATAGAATATGCAAGAAACGTGGCAGGACTAAAAGGAGCTAATAGTTCAGAGTTTGAAGCGGAAGTGGAGTATCCAGTAATAGATTTAATGCCGGATCAAAAGGATATAGATGAAAAAGGCGGTACTATGAGACTGGGATTATATGCATGTAAATTAACAAAAGATTCTAATGCTCATGAAGCCTACAATGATGAAGTGATATATGAAAGACATAGACATAGATATGAATTTAATAATCAGTATAGAAAAACAATAACTGATGCAGGACTTATGCTTACAGGAACAAGCCCTGATGAAAGATTAGTAGAAATAGTTGAAATTAAAGATCATCCTTGGTTTGTTGGAGTTCAGTTTCACCCAGAACTTAAATCTAGACCTAATAAACCGCATTCACTGTTTAAACAATTTATTAAGGCATCTTTAGAACATAAAAAATAACATTTATTATATCCTATAGAGTGGACAGTAAAAAAGTCTAACCTATAGGATTTTTCTTAGACCTTAATATGAGACAGCTATCTAGATTAGCGGGAAAATAAAATTACCAATAAATTTCAATCAAAATTAAGGAGGAATTTTATAAAATTAATAGAATTTAATATTAAAGACTATATTGCAGCATCGCAGACGATGATTTAATAGCTTTTATCTATTGCACAGGAAATTGAATGAAAAATATATAAATGGAGGTGGAAAAATTGATACTCGATACGAATATTGCTATGGCTTTAAAGGATTCTAATGGTCAATATAAGGTGGAGGAACTTACGATATTTGAAATAGAGAGTATGAAGACTAGATTTCCATGTTTATATGTTGAATTGAATAAAGGTAATGAAATATTAATTGAGGTTAAATGCTGCCTATGCGGTGACTACCATTCTTATCATTATAATATTAATGAACTTTTGAAAACAAATATGGTAATAGGGGGATGTGAGCAATTAGCCTTGCCTATATTTTTCATTGGTAAGAATGAAAAAGTTATAAAAAAAGTAAATGAGCATAGACAGACTATAGAGAAAATTTATGCCATGATATAAAATAAATGGTAGGTAATTATAAAATACACATAGATCTTAGCGGTTTATGTGTATTTTTAATATAGTGGATTAAAGTTTTAAAATAGGATATACTTAAAAAAGTATATCATTTCAAAAAAATCATTGGATAGTAAATACGTTTTTAAATTCCCATGATATTTATTAAATATTATATATAAAATACCCTTCGGAGGTGCAGATTTTGATAAACAAAGATTTTGAAAATATGACAGTAGTTGAGCTGAGGGAACATTGCAAAGAACTTGGTGTTAAAAACATTTCTAAATTTAAAAAAAATGAGTTAATTGAAGAAATAAAAAAGATGACACCAGTTTCATTGCAAAGAGATGGAGTTATTTTAAAAGAAAAAATAAGTCCTAAAATCACTTCTAAAGTTCAAGATGATATTATAGAAAATTCAGAGCAGCAAATCTCAAATGATCCAATCCAGACTGAGAAAACTCCTAATAATGAAGACATTGATACTGGTTTTAAAAATCAAAATGAAAATAAAAAAGAAAAGTTACAAGAAATGATAAATGAATCAGGATCGGCAAGAGGAGTTCTAGAAATAATCGAAAATAATAGTTATGGTTTTTTAAGAGGGCATAATTATTTATCAGGTCAAGATGATATTTATGTTTCACCATCTCAAATTAGAAGATTTAATTTGCAAACAGGTGATGAGGTAGAAGGTAAAGTTAGAACTCCTAAAGAGGGAGAAAAATTCAAAGCGCTATTGTATGTACAGGGAGTAAATGGAGAAAATCCGGATAGGGCTGTAGGCAGAAGGCCCTTTGAAAAGTTAACGCCTATTTACCCAACACAAAGGTTGACACTAGAAACTAGTCCAACAGATCTTTCTTCAAGAATGATGGATATTATTTCTCCTATAGGTAAAGGTCAGAGAGGTATAATTGTTGCACAACCAAAAGCAGGAAAAACAACACTTCTTAAAAAAATCGCTAACAGTATCTCCATAAATCACCCAGAAGTAAAATTAATTGTTGTTTTAATAGATGAGAGGCCCGAGGAAGTTACAGATATGCAGAGATCTATTAAAGGCGAAGTTATTTATTCCACTTTTGATGAAGAACCAGATCATCATACAAAAGTTGCTTATATGGTACTTGAAAGAGCTAAAAGAATGGTAGAGCAAGGGCAAGATGTAGTCATTCTATTAGATAGTTTAACTAGACTTTCCAGAGCTTACAATTTAACTGTAACCCCTTCAGGAAGAACACTATCCGGAGGCCTGGACCCTAGTGCGCTTTTGATGCCAAAGAAATTCTTCGGAGCAGCTAGAAACATTGAAGAGGGTGGAAGTTTGACAATCCTTGCTACGGCACTTATAGAAACTGGAAGCAGAATGGATGATATGATTTTTGAAGAATTTAAGGGTACAGGAAATATGGAAGTTCACTTAGATAGAAAACTTCAAGAAAGAAGAATATTCCCTGCCATTGATATTTATAAGTCAGGAACAAGAAGAGAAGATTTATTGCTTACTAAGATTGAAATGGAAACTATATATAATTTAAGAAAGATAATGTATAGAGAAGGTAATGCTACAGGAGTAACAGAAAAACTCCTAAACTTAATAGCTAAAACTAAGAATAATAGAGAGTTTTTAGAAATGCTAAATAAGAATTTTGAAGTATTGGCTAGATAATATAATAGAAATGAAAAAATGGAAAAGATAATTAAATCTTTTCCATTAATATATTATTCTGCGTCGTTTTCAACTTCACTCTTTATATTGAATTTCTTCATGAATCTGTCTACTCTTCCACCAGCATCAATATTCTTTTGCTTTCCAGTGTAGAATGGATGGCAGTTAGAACATACGTCTACTTTAAGTTCTGCTTTAGTAGATCCTGTAATAAAAGTGTTTCCACATGCACATTTAACAACTGTGTCTTTATGGTATTCTGGATGTATTCCTTCTTGCATATTTTTCACCTCTTTCAAAAAATAGATATATACCCGTATTGTCAACTATTCAAGTTTATCATATAATTGATTATTAAGTCAATAAGAATAAAATTAAATTTGACTTTATTATATAGTGTATATTTGATAAAATACATGTAGTTAGTTTTTTTATAAAATTGGAGGCAAAAGTATGTATGGACCAAAAAATCATGGTTGGGTGGAAGTTATTATAGGACCTATGTATAGTGGAAAGTCTGAAGAACTTATACGTAGAATAAGAAGAACCAAAATTGCAAAACAAAAATTACAAGTTTTCAAACCGGAAATTGATAATAGGTATAGCAAAGTAGACGTGGTATCTCACTGCGGAGAGAAGGAAGAGGCTGTTCCGGTTAAGGATAGCTCAGAACTTCTAGGCCTATTAGATGCGGATACACAAGTAGTTGCTATCGATGAGGTGCAATTTTTTGATAAGGGTATAATTGATGTAATTACTACACTGGCTGATAATAATAAAAGAGTTATATGTGCGGGACTAGATATGGATTTTAAGGGTGAACCTTTCGGACCTATACCGGCACTACTTGCTGTAGCAGAATTTGTGGACAAAATCCAGGCTATTTGCGTAGTGTGTGGTAATCCTGCCACTAGAACTCAACGTTTGATTAATGGAAAGCCAGCTAAATACGAGGATCCTATTGTGTTAATTGGAGCGTTAGAATCCTATGAAGCCAGGTGTAGAAAGTGTCATATTGTTCCTAGAGAAGGGGTGTAACTATGGCTAAAAATGTTAATGTTGGAGGTCAGGCAGTAATTGAAGGGGTTATGATGAGAGGAAGTGCGGGTATTGCTACTGCAGTGAGAACCGAGCAAGGAGAGATTGTGGTAGAGAAAAAAAGCTATATGTCCTACACTAAAAAGAATAAACTTTTAGGACTTCCTATAATAAGAGGATTTATTTCGCTGATTGAATCCTTAGTGATAGGTGTACAAACTTTAAACTATTCAGCTTCTTTTTTCGAAGAGGAGGGCGAACCTTCAAAATTAGATAAATTAATAAAAAAAATATTCAAAGAAAAAAGTAATGATATAATTATGGGAGTATCACTTGTTATTTCGCTGGTTATATCTGTAGGGTTATTTTTTATTTTACCAACTCTAGTAGCTAATGTTTTTAGTAAAATGGGGACAAGTACCATGGGTATGAATATCGTAGAAGGAATTATTAGAGTTTTAATATTTTTATTATATGTGTATCTTATTGGCAAAATGGAAGATATTAAGAGAGTGTACCAATATCACGGTGCGGAACATAAAACCATATTTTGTTATGAAAACAATGTTGAATTAACTCCAGAGAATGCAGCTAAATTTGGAAGACTACATCCAAGATGTGGCACGAATTTTTTATTTTTAGTTATGATAGTCAGCATAATAGTGTTCTCTTTAACTGGTTGGAATTCAATTGGGGAGAGAATAATGTATAGGATTATACTTCTTCCACTAATTTCAGGTGTAAGCTATGAAATTATTAAATGGATGGGTAAAAGCCGAGGTTCCTTAGCTAAAATTCTTTCTTACCCAGGCCTTAAATTGCAGAATCTTACTACAAGAGAACCAGATTTGGCGCAACTAGAGGTGGCAATAAAAGCTCTTAAAGTAGCTGAGGGTATTGAAGATTAATTAGGACGTGATTATGAAGGGCGGTGCAAGTAATGAATATAGGAGAAATACTTCTTAAGTCCTATGGAATTTTAAAAAAAGTTGGAATTGAGAGCTATTTGTTAGATTCGCAACTTTTACTAGGCAAGGTTTTAAATGTTGATAAATTGTTCATAATGCTTAATAGAGGTTTTGAACTTAACCACCAAGAGGAAAATGAGTTTTCGCGGCTAATCCAGCTTAGGGAAAGAAAGATGCCTATAAAATATATTCTTGGGGAATGTGAATTTATGGGTATGGATTTAATAGTAAAGCCTGGAGTTTTAATACCAAGACCTGATACTGAAATTTTAGTTGAAGAAGTAATTAAGCATATAAATGAAAAAGCTTATACTAAAGTGTGCGATGTTTGTAGTGGAAGTGGAGCTATTGGCATAGCCATAGCCGGATTTGTTAAAGGTGCAGTGGTAATGCTTTATGATATATCAGACGATGCAATAGCTGTTGCAAAATTAAATATAGAG
Organism: Clostridium estertheticum; assembly: GCF_011065935.2. Classification (NCBI taxonomy): domain Bacteria; kingdom Bacillati; phylum Bacillota; class Clostridia; order Eubacteriales; family Clostridiaceae; genus Clostridium; species Clostridium estertheticum. The sequence goes on from NZ_JAAMNH020000001.1 coordinate 344,575, forward strand.
AGATTTGATTTGGCCAGTAGGGTTAATGTAGAGAGCAGTGATTTATTACAAAGTGCTATTGAGCAGAATAAGAAATTTCAAGTGGTGGTTTCTAATCCTCCTTATATAAGAGAAGAAGTTATACCTACTTTGATGGAGGATGTAAAAAATTATGAGCCCTACATAGCACTTAGTGGTGGAAAAGATGGTTTGGATTTTTATAGGAGAATTACAAGAGAGAGTTTGCTGGTTTTAGAAAAGGGTGGTCTTTTAGCTTTGGAAATAGGTTATGACCAAAGAGAGGAAGTTCGGGATATTCTTTTAAAATCTGGATTTAATAACATAGAATGTATTAAGGATTTATCAGGAAATGATAGGGTTATTAAGGGCATATTAATGGATTAAGCCACTTTAGTGGGACTCTACGCCTTGTGAATTAAGTCGCTAAAGTAGAGTAATTCATAGTTATGTTGGATTTGTATATCGAACATAACTATGGTATAATGTTTAGATGTGAAAATATATATACGGAGTGATAAATAATGTTAGATAGGCTTGAGTTTACAGAAAGTAAATATGAAGAAATCACAATGAAAATTGGAGACCCTTTGGTTATTGCTAATCAAAAGGAATGGCAAAAACTTTGCAAAGAACATGCAGAATTGGAAATACTTGTTACGAAATATAGAATATATAAAAAAGCTAAAGAAGATTTAGAAACAAACAAAGAAATGCTTAAAGATGAATCTGACAAAGAAATGAAAGATATGATTCAAGATGAAATTAAAGACTTAATTCAAACTAAAGATACTATGCAGGAAGAATTAAGGATTTTGCTTTTGCCTAAGGATCCCAATGATGAAAAGAACGTGTTTATAGAAATTAGAGCTGGAGCAGGTGGAGATGAAGCAGCATTATTTGCAGCAAATCTATTTAGAATGTACACAAGATATGCAGAGCGTAATAAATGGAAAGTTGAAGTAATGAGTGCTAATGAAACAGATATTGGCGGATTCAAAGAAGTAGTATTTATGGTAAAAGGTGACTCTACCTATAGTAAATTTAAATATGAAAGTGGAGTACACAGAGTTCAAAGAGTTCCAGATACGGAGTCAAGTGGAAGAATCCATACATCGACTGCGACTGTTGCGGTGCTACCAGAGGTTGACGATGTAGATATTGAAGTTAGCGCTAATGATTTAAGGATAGATGTGTTTAGAGCATCTGGTAATGGTGGACAGTGTGTTAATACAACAGATTCAGCAGTAAGAATGACACATATTCCTACGGGACTTGTAGTTTCTTGCCAGGATGAGAAATCCCAGTTAAAGAACAAAGAAAAGGCTCTGAAGATATTAAAATCTAGGCTGTTTGATAAAGCCGAGGCTGAAAGATCTGCAGGAATAGCTGAAGATAGAAAGAGTCAAGTAGGTACGGGAGATAGAAGTGAGCGAATAAGAACTTACAACTATCCTCAAGGAAGAGTAACGGATCACAGAATAGGCTTAACATTATATAGATTAGAAGCTTTTCTTGATGGTGATATAGATGAGATGATGAATACTTTAATAACTGCTGACCAAGCAGAGAAGATGAAAGCCATGGGGAATAATGATTAGTAGACTTTCTTGTTATTTATTTGAATATGCTTTTGTGAAATCTTATTATTGTAATTGAAAGGTGAGAGTAATGAATATAAATAAGGCCATTAGAAAGCAAAGAAAAACTTACAAAGGGTTTATGCTATCGATGTGCTTTATTTTTGTTTTACTACCTATTATGTTAATAGCATCAAAGATTGTAAATGTATTTCTTGTGATATATTTAGTTTGCAATGAGCTACTTATTGCTATAGTTATGATTCTTAGATTTAATGAAGAATATATTGATTTCAAATTGGAAGGATACAAAATAAGCATATGGTGTGGAATTGCAAAAATTAAATTTATTATTATATGCAAAAAAGTTGTTTTCGTTCATACTGAGGACCAAGGTAAGAACTTAGAGATTATTATAATAACAAAATCTAAATTTAGAAATAAAAAAATCTACCCCATAGATATTAATTTTTTAAAAAAATACCCTTATGTAGCACAGATGTATAATAAAATTAAAATTGATAATCCGGAAGATACATATTTCTACTTTATAATTAAACATGGTGGATTCAAAAAATATATTTTACTGGATGACGTGTATAGATCTTGTGTTGACGCAATATTTTCAGGAGATGCTATAGAAAAAATTAAAGAATATAGAGAATACTGCATAAACCCCCACTAATACAAATAAAATTAGATATAGAGAAATAAGTAGAGTGTATAAACGCTTCTATACTTTATTCTCATATGGAATTGTAAGGTATATGATTATAATTCTATAGAAGTGGGGGTATAAATTTGAACAGTAATGTTGCTTTTATAATCTTATTTTCTGGCGTAATAGCTTTGATTGGTACTATGGCAGGGGCATTTTTAGGCGTTGTTATGAACAAACCTTCGCGAAAGTTCTTAGGAAATATTATAGGGTTTGCATCAGGACTTATGCTTTCTATTGTAGTTTTTGAACTTATCCCAGAGGCTACGGAAAAAACTGGCTTGTTTGGAACATTATTATTTTTAATACTAGGCATTATCATTGTTGTATTAATAGATAAAATCAGCAGCTTAACAGGTAATGCAAATTCTCAATATACAAAGGTAGCTTTTATGGTTGCTATTGGAATAATGCTTCATAATTTTCCCGAAGGTCTAATAATGGGATTCGGGTTTGTTAATGGAGAAAATTTAGGGCTGAAAATGAGTGTAATAATTGCAATACATGATGTGCCTGAAGGTTTAGCTGTGGCAGCACCTCTAATGCTTTCAGGAATAAGAAGTGGGAAAATATTATTTTATGCATTTTTAACAGCACTTCCTACTGCCATTGGTGCCTGGATAGGAATTTATATTGGCAGCATATCTGTAAATATATTAGGTAGTGCTTTAGCATTTGCTTCAGGGGTTATGCTATATGTGATTTATGGAGAGATGATTCCTCAGTCTAAAAAGCTTTGGTCTGGAATTACCAATACATTGGGAATACTTTTAGGTATAATAGTGGGGTTAATAATGACTAACGTGCTTTAACGACATTTCAGAAGGAAAGTCTCCAACTTCTATAAGTGGGAGTTGCATGCTAAACAGATAGAAAATTCCAGTTGGAGTCTAAATTTCCTTCTGAAGTCGTTAATATTGCAGCTTCGAAGAAGATGAACAGCTTCACAGATGATGATTTAATTAAGAGGTGTAAGGATGAAAACGAAGATAGCAATAATAGACGAAAATAATATAAATCAAAATATAATTGATGAAGCAGGGCTTGTTATAGCTGAAGGCGGATTAGTTGTTTTTCCTACTGAGACAGTTTATGGTCTTGGAGCTAATGCATTAGATACGCTGGCTATTGAGAAGATTTTTAAGGCTAAGGGAAGACCTCAGGATAACCCCCTTATTGTTCATGTAGCTGATTTTAATATAGAACCTTTAGTTAGAGGAATACCTTGCATAGCAAGGCAAATTATGAACGAATATTGGCCAGGACCCATAACGTTGATTTTTAATAAGTCTGATTTGATTCCGATTACTACAAGTGCGGGGCTAGATACAGTAGGTATACGGATGCCTTCAAATTTAATTGCTAGAAAGCTTATTGAAGCTGCAGGGACGCCTATTGCAGCACCCTCAGCCAATATATCAGGTAGACCTAGTCCTACTGATGTGGAAAGTTGTATTGAGGACTTAAGTGGAAAGATAGAGTATATTCTAGGTGGAGAGAAAAGCGAGGTAGGTCTTGAGTCAACAATAGTGGATTGTACTTGTACTCCTTTATGTATATTAAGACCCGGCGCTATAACCATTGAGATGCTAAGAGAAATAGACAATGAAATATATATTGATAAAAATGTAATGTCTAAGCCAAAGGATGACTTTAAGCCTAAAGCGCCTGGTATGAAGTATAGACATTATGCACCAAAAGCCCCAGTAAAAATTATATGTGGAGATTTAGAAAAAACTATTGCAAAAATCAATGAAATAGTGCAGAATAGTATGGGCAAGAAAAAAATAGGGATTATGGCAACAGATGAAACGTTGGATAAATATCCTTGCGGCACTGTTATTTCTTTAGGTAGCAGAAAACATCTAGATACTGTGGGTAGAAACCTTTTTGAAGTTTTAAGAAGCTTTGATGCTTTAGATGTAGACTCAATATTGTCGGAAGCATTTGAAGAAAAGGGCATAGGTGTTGCTATAATGAATAGGCTTAAGAAGTCAGCAGGTTTTGATATAACTTATGTATAGGTAGATAACAGTTTATAATTGGTATCTATTCTAGAGGAATACGAGGAGTATAACAACTGATAATTGTTACCTACCCCAGAGGAATATGAGGAGGAACTATGGATATATTGTATATTTGTAATGAAGAAATGCGAAAAAGCTATATTATAGAAGCTATTTGCAATAAGATATTTACTGTAAATAATATAAAACCATATGCTATGTATATTCCGATTTATTCAAAGTTTTTTGATGGATTAAAGAATAATGTATTCTTATTATGGGACAATACAAGGAAGATAATGGCATTTAAATAGTTTATTTAAATGCTGATATCTTCTTTTTTTGTAATATAATATCTTTTAATAAGAAAATATATGTTGGAGGTGTTTTACTATGAAAATAGCATTGGGTAGTGATCATGGTGGTTTAGAATTAAAAAAACAGATAATCCTGCATCTGGAGAGTAAAAACATTGAGACAAAAGACTTTGGAACTTATACGGAGGATTCTTGTGATTATCCAGACTATGCATTAGAAGTTGCAGAGACAGTAGTGGCAGAAAAGTTTGAACTAGGTATATTAATATGTGGCACAGGTATAGGAATAGGCATAGCTGCTAATAAAGTCCCTGGTATAAGGGCTGCACTATGCCATGATACTTTTAGTGCTCATGCTACTAGAGAGCATAATAATGCTAATATACTTACGCTTGGCGCGCGGGTTATTGGTATTGGTTTAGCACTAGATATCGTGGATGCTTTTATAAATGCTAAATTTCAAGGAGAAAGACACCAAAAAAGAATTGATAAAATCACTGAAATTGAGAAAAAATATTCTAAATAAACATTAAAAATATTAGGAGGAAATATATATGAGTAAAGTTACACAAATATCACACCCACTTATACTACACAAATTGGCGTTCATAAGAGATAAAAATACAGGTTCAAAGGATTTTAGAGATTTAGTTCAAGAGGTTGCAATGCTTATGGCTTATGAAGTTACACGTGATATACAATTAGAGGAAGTAGAAATTGAAACTCCTATTTGTACTACTAAATGTAAAGTTTTAGCTGGAAAGAAAATGGCTATAGTTCCAATACTAAGAGCAGGTCTAGGAATGGTTGATGGTATGCTGGAAATTATACCAGCAGCTAAGGTAGGGCACATAGGAATGTATAGAAACGAGGAGACATTGCAACCCGTTGAGTATTTCTGTAAATTACCTCAGGATATTAATGAAAGAGATGTAATTATTACAGATCCTATGATTGCTACAGGAGGTTCTGCAATAGATGCAATTTCAGCTCTTAAAAAAAGAGGGGCTATAAATATAAAAATTATGTGTCTTATAGCTGCACCAGAGGGAATTAAGGCTATTCAGGATGCTCACTCAGATGTGGATATATATGTAGCTTCAATTGATGAAAAATTAAATGAAAAAGGATATATAGTACCAGGCCTTGGAGATGCTGGAGACAGATTATTCGGCACTAAATAGTTGATTATTATAATTTAGGCGCATGAAAATAAATAACAAGTCAAAGGCGCAAAATAGACTTGCATACTGATTTGTTATTTATTTTCATGTGGCTTATCATTGAAAGTTTAAAAAGCAACTTACAGAAAATCATCTGTAAGTTGCTTTTATTGTTTTACTCAATTGAATCTTATTGAAAATATCTATTAAGTAAACCCTTAAATGCGGAGCCATGACGGGCTTCATCTTTACACATTTCGTGTACTGTATCATGGATTGCATCATAGTTAAGTTTTTTAGCTAAAGTAGCTAAGTCTTTCTTACCTTGACAAGCTCCATGTTCAGCAGCAACTCTCATTTCAAGGTTTTTCTTAGTATCTGATGTTACAACTTCTCCAAGTAACTCGGCGAATTTTGAAGCGTGATCCGCTTCTTCAAAAGCTATTCTCTTATAAGCTTCTGCAACTTCTGGAAAGCCTTCTCTATCAGCCTGACGGCTCATTGCTAAATACATACCAACTTCAGTACATTCTCCAACAAAGTTAGCTCTTAATCCTTCAACAACTTCTGGATTAACGTCTTTAGCAATTCCGATTTTATGTTCATCTGCCCAGACCATTTCATTTTCATCTTGCTCTACAAACTTATCACTTTTTGCACCACAAATTGGACAAACATCAGGTGCTAAGTTTCCTTCGTGGATATATCCACATACTGTACAAACAAATTTTTTCATTTTTATTTTCCCCCTTGTATTTCTCTGGAGTAGATAACAATTATTAATTGTTATTCCCCTGGCATTGTTTTATGTAAGATAACAATTATTATAAGTAATACAATTCACTATATAAATAGGAACTTTGAACTTAGATTACCCATAACATTAACTATACACGAATGGATAACTATTATCAAGTAAAATTTAATATTTGTATAGAAAAAAATAAAATAAGTTCCACATTTACATTATACTAATATGTCATTAAGGCCCTCTAAATCTTTTATTTTGACTAAATTCTTATTGAAATCTATTAAGCCATCCGCCTTCATATTAACAAGCTCCCTTGAAAGGGATGGCCTTTGAACACCTAGGTGCTCAGCAAGGCCTTTTCTAGACATAGGCAGAGTAAGTGCTATGGAGTTTTGAATTTCATATTGAGAAATCAAGTAATTTGATATTTTTTGTCTTAGTGTTTCGAAGGATAGTTCTTTAATTTTTTTATTTAATAAAAGAATTTTACTTGATAGAAGTTGCATAAAATTATTCAATACTTTAGGGTAGGCGCTACACATAGATATAATATCTTTTTTTGAGATATAAAGTATAATTGCTCCTTTAGAAGATACTATAGTGGCTGGGTAGATATTTGTTTCTGAAAAAGCTATTGCTTCACCAAAGGTTTTCCCTCTATTTAATTTTGCCAATGTAACTACTTTTCCACTAGCATAATGTTTTTGTACTTCCAGCTCGCCTTGGATTACAATTCCGAGTGATTCACAGATGTCACCCTCTAATGCCACTATACAAGTACGGCATTCAAAACAGTTTTTACAGTTATCGGAAATGGAGTAGTTTATATTTATAATTAAATTTTGCAATTCTGCAACCGTCAAATCTTTAAATAAAATACAATGCTTTAAACAATCTATTAGTTTATCCATAAAATCACCCTCGAATTTTCAATTTGGTAACATGAGTTACATATTATCATAAGTAATTCTAATATAATTTGTATAGACAGTCAATTAAATTATCACTGGGGTACATGAAAACAAATGAAATATGTAATAAAATTAAGTGCTAGTTATTTAAATGCGACTTTAAAAAATATATAAAAAATTCAGGAGGAGTTAAAATGAAAAGAGATATTATTAGTATAGATGAAAGTAAATGTAATGGTTGTGGAATATGTATAAGTGGCTGTCATGAAGGAGCCATAGAGCTCGTTGACGGTAAGGCTAAATTAATAAGCGATGAGTATTGTGATGGACTAGGAGATTGTTTACCTCAGTGCCCTACAGATGCTATCAAAATAATTCAAAGAGATGCCGCAGATTATGACCTTCAGGCTGTTGAAATAAAAAAAGAGCAACAAAGTGTAAAACCTAATTTGCCTTGTGGATGTCCTGGTACAATGGAAAAGTCCATAAAAAGAAATATTGATTTAAACATAAAAAAAGTACCAACTAAAATAAATAACGATGCAGAGGACTCAGTAGCTTCAGAATTAAATCAGTGGCCAGTGCAGTTAAAGTTGGTTAATTCTAAGGCTGGATTTTTAAATGGCGCAGATATATTAATCGCAGCAGATTGCACAGCTTACGCTTATGGAAATTTTCATAAGGAGTTCATAAAAGGAAGAGTAACATTGATAGGCTGTCCAAAGCTTGATGATAATGAGTATTACAAAGAGAAAATCGTAGAAATATTAAAAAATAATGATATTAAAAGCATCACAGTAGTTAGAATGGAAGTACCTTGTTGCGGAGGTATTGTTAGTTCTGTAAAAGGAGCTATGCTTGAGGCTGGAATAATAGTACCATATAAAGAGGTAACTATTGGTGTAAATGGAGCATTAATTTAGATTCTCATCCATGTTTAAAACTATATTTTCTCCATATTTAAGTTTTTTAGAAAGCATATATTATGAAAAATAATATATGCTTTTTTAAATTTATAGTAAATTTACATATATAGCATATTAAACACTTTAAATTCTTAATTTTTTAGTGTAAAATGATAGGGACTGATTATTAGATTATAGATTTAGTTTTCGATTTCTTATCTACATAATTAAAATATATTTATGTGAGGTATGTTTATGGAAAGAATTGACAAACATAATTATTATTTAGACATATGCGAAACCATATCTGAACGAGGAACTTGTTTGCGTAGAAATTTTGCAGCTATAATAGTTAAAAATGATGAAATTATATCTACGGGATATACTGGAGCGCCTAGAGGCAGAGTGAATTGTTGTGATTTAGGAGTTTGTAGAAGAGAAGAATTAAAAATTCCAAGGGGCACAAGGTATGAACTTTGTAGATCGGTGCATGCAGAACAAAATGCGATTATATCAGCTCGTAGAAATGATATGATAGGGGCGACTTTATATTTAATTGGAAAAGAAGTAAATAATGGTGAATTAGTTAATGATGCATCTCCTTGCTCTTTATGCAAGAGATTTATAATTAATTCGGGTATAGAAAAAGTAATAATCAGAGACAACAAAATACAGTATAAAATTGTATATGTAGAGGAATGGATAGAAAATGATGACTCACTTCAAGGTGATGGTGGATATTAATATCTCAGCGCCGCAGGTGATGATTTAACCTATATTTATCAAATAAAACACTGTTTTTGTGAAAGAAAGGTTTTTTTATGAGTGATATTTATATTTTAGCGATAATTACAGCTTTAATTTCTTTTATAATTACCCCGTTAGTTAAGAAATTTGCAATAGTTGTTAATGCCATTGATATTCCTAAAGATGAAAGGCGAGTTCACAAGAAACCTGTTCCGGTTATGGGAGGACTTGCCATATATATATCTTTTGTTATAGGGGCAATTTTATATAATGGCATTTTAACAAAGTCCCAACTAGGTATAATTGTCGGTGCAACTATAATCGTTGTTGGTGGCATGATAGATGATATAAAAGAGTTAAGTCCTAAATACAAGCTTTTAATACAAGTTATGGGGGCTGCATGTCTTTTAATATCAGGCATAAGAATATCAATTTTAACTAATCCTTTTAGAGAATTTTATCCATATCTAAACATAGGATGGGTAAGTATTCCTGTAACGATAATATGGATTATAGGTGTGACTAATGCTTTTAATCTAATAGATGGATTAGATGGACTCGCAGCGGGAATAGCATTTATATCCTGCGTTACTCTAATGATAGTTTCTATAATTAATGGAAGGCTGGAGCCAGCATTTTTAACGGCTGTGTTAAGTGGGGCGATTTTAGGATTCTTACCATATAATTTTAACCCGGCTTCCATTTTTATGGGGGATACGGGCTCTCAATTACTAGGGTTTCTACTAGCTGCAATTTCAATTGAAGGTGCTATTAAATCTGCAACAGCATTTGTTATAGCAGTACCAATTCTAGCTTTTGCATTACCTATTTATGACACCCTTTTTGCTATGATTAGAAGGAAAGCTAATGGAAAGTCTATAATGCAAGCAGACAAAGGCCATTTGCACCATCGGCTTTTGGATATGGGACTCAGTCAAAAGCAAGCAGTTATTATTATGTATTTTATAAGTGCTGCGCTAGGTGGGATTGCCATTATAGCCATGCAAATGAGTAATCAAAGGGCATATTTTTTGTTAGCACTAGTAATGGTGATAACAGTCTCAATGGCTTGGAAATATGGTATTTTTAAGCACAAAGAGTAAGTTGTGTATCTTTGAATTTAATAATTACTAATGTCCATGTGGTTATAATTTAAATTGAATTAAATTAGGAGGTTACCCTGGTGGAAAATATTAAAGTTATAGTGATATTTGGTACAAGACCTGAGGCTATAAAAATGGCACCTCTAGTTAAAGAATTAGAAAAAAATTCTCAAATACAATGTGTGGTATGTGTAACTGCTCAGCATAGAGAACTATTAGACCAAGTCTTGGAACTATTTAACATAGAGCCTCAGTATGACTTAAACATAATGAAATCAAAACAAAGTTTAACAGGAATAACCTGTTCTGTGCTTCAAGGGCTTGAGGAAATCTTTGAAAGTGAGAAGCCAGATATAGTGCTTGTACATGGAGATACTACTACGACATTTGCAGCATCCCTTGCAGCTTTTTATAGAAAGATACCTGTTGGACATGTGGAAGCTGGCCTTAGAACTCATAATAAGTTTTTCCCTTATCCAGAAGAAATCAATAGGAAGCTAACTGGAGCACTAGCGGATTTACACTTTGCACCGACTAATACCTCTAAAGAAAACCTATTAAGGGAGGGAATAGAGGAGAGTGCTATTTTTGTTACAGGAAATACAGTCATAGATGCTATGAAGTTTACAATTAAAGAAGACTATATTTTTGAAAATTGTGAGCTAAATGAGATTGACTATAAAAATAAAAAAGTAATAGTGGTTACAGCTCATAGGAGAGAAAATTGGGGAGTTGGAATTGAAAATATATGTAATGCCCTGAAAATTGTTGTATGCGAAAATAAAGATGTAGAAGTGTTGTATCTAGTTCATCCAAATCCACTAGTGAAGGATATGGCGTGCAGCATTTTAAAAGATGAGGAAAGAATACATTTGCTTGAGCCCATTGATACATGTGAAATGCATAATTTAATGAAGAAATGTTACTTAGTAATGACCGACTCAGGTGGAATTCAAGAAGAGGCTCCTCATCTATGCAAGCCGGTTTTAGTCCTTAGGGATGTAACTGAGAGGGTAGAGGCAGAGCAGGCAGGCACGGTAAGGCTAGTTGGAACAGATGTACAGAAAATTGTATTAAATGCTAACATGCTTCTAAGAAATTCAGATGAGTATAATCGTATGAGTACATCAATTAATCCTTATGGTGATGGAACTGCTTCTGTTAAAATAGTAGATTCACTATTAGAGCATTTTAAGATATATTAAAATCTTGTTAAAATAGGTTTAAGAATTTAGAAATTAAATTTTTAAACCTATTTTTTTAGTATTTATACAAATAAAAACTTTCAAAATAAAAGTTTTAATGTTATAAAATTCATATTCAGCTACAACAACCTAAGGTGCTTTAATGTATTGTATATCCTGATATATGGTATTTTAAAGCTTATAGCAATCAAAATAAGAATAATTTAATATATATTTTTAGCCCGTAAAAATAAATATATTATAAATAATAAAGATATTATAAGAAATTTTGGGGCTAGAAAGAATGAAATATTGCAATTGTTCTAATAAAACGAACAGTTCAGCCGTCAATTAATTTTTTTTATATAGTCTTTGTAAATGTTTAACTAGATAAAATAATATTAAAAAGTTCTTAAAAGTTAGTAAAACCAACAGTATTGAAATGGTAAGTATAAATATTATGAATATTGAGAATATTAAGCATATTAAAATAAATAAATTAATTGAATAATGTAATTGTAAATTATTTGAAAAGCCGTAATATATCACAATATAGACATATTTAGAGGATTAATGAGATTTTACTCGAAAAACTAACTCAAATGCTTCTATATATCGAAAAATTGAGAAATTCTAGGTTTTATTTATGAAAATTAGTAGACTATAATTGAATTTGTTAGCACATGGCGAGGAGAAGAAGAAAGTGGATAGTGATTTTAAAAATATGTTTAAAAAAATTGTTATGTATGATTTTTTTATTTCTTTGATTTTTACTGCAGTGATTTATTTTACAGCTAAATCATATGCATTATTTTTTTTATTAGGGTTAATAATAGCATTAATGAACTTTTATGTTAATGGTATTACAGTGGAGTATTCTCTTAATAAAAATACAAAGAACACATGGATAATAATAGCAGGGTTTTTCATAAGAGTTTTTTTTGTAAGTATCATTGGTTTTATCATTGGTATACATAATATGTTTAATATAATTGCATATATTTTTGGGTATAGTTCGCAGTTTATATCTTTATTGTATTATGGAATAAATAATAAGAACATTGAAGGGAAGTGATTTAATGGAAAAAATATACCCGTTATTTCATATTAGGTTCTTTGGATACAATATTGGAATTGCACAAAGTGTAGTTGTTCAGTGGGTAATAATAGTTTTAGTAGCTATGTTATGTATTTACTTTACAAGAGACTTGAAAATAATTCCTAATAAGAAACAGAATATAATAGAAATAGTTATGGATTCTATAAACAATCTTGTTAGGGATAATATGGGTGAAGACTACATGGGTTTTGTACCATTTATAGCAACATTTGCAATTTTTTTAACTTTTATGAATAATACGGGACTGATAGGTATTAGGCCTCCAACAGTAGATTATAGTGTAGCATTAGCATTAGCATTAATAACATTCGTTGTTGTTCAAGGGTTTGCCATTAAAAAAATTGGCTTAGGTCACTATTTTAAAGGGTACACCGAGCCATATGCATTTATATTACCAATTAATTTAATAGAGCGGGTTATGCTGCCAATTTCATTAAGTTTTCGATTATTTGGAAACATGATTGCAGGTGTAGTAATAATAGATTTGGCATATAAAAGTTTAGCGAGTCTGACTGTATTTGCCCAATTAATTATCCCAGTACCGTTACATTTTTATTTTGATTTATTTGATGGAATGATTCAAATGGTTATTTTTGTTATGTTGACTATGGTTAATATAAAAGTTATTGCAGAACATTAAGTTTAGTTTTAAAAATTAAGGAGGAATTAATATGAACAACATTGACCCGAAATCATTTATAACAGCTATGTCTGCTATAGGCGCAGGTCTTGCAGCAATAGGATGTATAGGTGGAGGAATAGGAACAGGTAATGCTGCGGCTAAAGCAGTAGAAGGCGTTGCAAGGCAACCAGAGGCTAGAGGATCTATAATTAGTACCTTAGTTATAGGTGCTGCATTCTCAGAAGCTACAGCTATTTATGCGTTTTTAATAGCATTAATTTTAGCGTTTAAGTAATATGGTATATATCAAAATTAAAAATTTTGAAATTAGGCCTGAAGGGGGCTTTAATAGATAATGAATGTATATTTATCTACAATTATATTTACTTTTATTAATTTTATAATATTGCTTTTTATCTTAAAGCGCTTTTTAATTAAGCCGGTAAATAAGATAATGGATGATAGACAAGATGGAATAAATACGTCTATTAAGAAAGCTAAAGATGATGAAGAAAAAGCAGCAATTTCAAGAGAAGAAAAAGACCGATTGTTGCATGAGTCAAAGGTAAAGGGAAGAGAAATAGTAAAAGAATATAAAGTTAATGCCGAAAATATTTCTCAAGAGATCATTGATGAAGCAAAAAAAGAATCAATTATAATTATTGAGAGATCAAGAGTCGAAATTGAAAGAGAAAAAGAAAAAGCACAAAGTGAAATTAAAAAACAAGTTATAGAGTTATCTTTGGTATTGGCTGAGAAAGCGCTTGAACAGCATATTGATGAAAAAGAACATAGAAGGTTGATTGAGGATTTTATCTTTAAGGTAGGTAGCTAATATGTATGAATACTTAGATAAAAGATATGCACTAGCGCTATATACAGTTGCTGAGGAAAAAGGGAAAGTAGAAGAATATTTAAATGACCTTAGAGAAATTGTTTCACTTATGAAGAATGATATTGAATTTCTTAAAGTTATTAAATATCCGCAAATAAGTACTTCTGCAAAAAAGAAAATGTTTATTAAGATTTTCAAGGGAAGAATTGATGAGGACCTTTTATCTTTTTTACTTATCCTTATAGAAAAAGACAGGATATTGTTTACTGAGGAAAAACTTAAAGAAATGGAAAAAATCCATTTAGAGCGCAATAATACACTACTCGTAGAAGTTATAACGGTAATACCTCTTGAGGCTTCGGAAAAAGAAAATTTGCGCATGAAATTATTCAAGATGTTTGATAAGAATATTATCTTTCATGAAAAATTGGATAAAAACATTATAGGTGGAGTATATATAAGAGTTGGCGATTATGTTATTGATGGTACAATAAAAAGTAAGTTTGAGGAAATGAAAAAATTAATGTTTAAATAGGAATAGAGGTGAGTTTATGAATATAAAACCAGAAGAGATAACATCCATAATAAAGAAAGAAATAGAAAGATATGAAAAGAAAATTGATACTGTTGACTCAGGAACCATAATTCAAATAGGTGATGGAATTGCCAGAGTGTATGGATTAGATGAATGCATGGAAGGTGAACTTCTAGAATTCCCTAATGGAGTATACGGTATGGCCCTGAATCTAGAACAAGACAATGTAGGATGTGTATTACTAGGAACCGGAGAAGATATCAAAGAAGGCGACGTAGTAAAGAGAAGTGGTAAAGTAGTTGAAGTTCCTGTAGGGGAAGCCTTAATAGGAAGAGTCGTAAATTCACTAGGTGTGCCAATAGACGGTAAAGGTCCAATTAAGACTACGGAGACAAGACCGGTCGAAGTAGAAGCACCTGGAGTTATTGAAAGACAATCCGTTAAAGTACCTCTTCAAACGGGAATAAAAGCAATAGACTCTATGGTACCAATTGGAAGAGGTCAAAGAGAACTTATAATTGGGGATAGGCAAACAGGTAAGACAGCCTTAACTATAGACACTATTTTAAATCAGAAGGGCAAAGATGTTGTATGTATATATGTTGCAATTGGTCAAAAACAATCTACTGTTGCACATATTGTTAACACCTTGTCTGAAATGGGAGCCTTAGATTATACAATAGTTGTGGCATCCACAGCTTCTCATTCAGCACCACTTCAGTATTTAGCACCTTATGCTGGATGTAGTATGGGAGAATACTTTATGAACAAAGGCAGAGATGTATTAATAGTGTATGATGATTTATCTAAGCACGCAGTAGCCTATAGAGCTATGTCACTATTACTCCGTAGACCACCAGGCAGAGAAGCTTACCCAGGAGATGTATTTTATATTCATTCAAAATTATTAGAAAGAGCAGCAAAACTTTCAGATAAATTAGGTGGGGGATCATTAACTGCCCTTCCTATAATAGAAACTCTAGCAGGGGATGTTACGGCATATATACCAACAAATGTTATTTCCATAACAGATGGTCAAATATTTCTTGAGGCGGAATTATTCCATTCAGGACAAAGACCAGCTGTTAATGCTGGAATATCAGTATCAAGAGTTGGTGGAAATGCTCAAACAAAAGCAATGAAACAAGTAACCGGAACTTTAAGGCTAGAACTTGCTCAATATAGGGAACTAGCAGCTTTTGCACAATTTGGTACGGATCTTGATAAAGATGCGAAAATGAGACTAGAAAAAGGAAAAAGATTAATTGAGATATTAAAGCAAGATCAATATATGCCAGTATCAGTAGAGAAGCAAGTTATGATTTTCTTTGCTGGAGCTAATAACTATCTAATGGATATTCCAGTACATCAAATAACCAGATTTGAAAGTGAATTTTTGGAGTACATGGATACACATCATAGAGAAGTGGGTAAGGCAATAGTAGAAGTAAAGGTATTAAATGATGAAATAAAAAAACAACTTATTGAAGCTATAGAAGAGTTTAAAAAAATATTTTCAGTTGAAAATATTTAACCACATTTCACAAGAAAATAGTTAATATACCACCTTTAGGTGATAATTAATTTGCCTTCATAATATATTTATGGAGGCGGAGGAGAGGTGAAACATGGCAGGTATGGGGCTCCTTGCAATTAAACGGAGAATAAAATCCATAACAAACACTACTAAGATCACCAGAGCCATGGGACTAGTCGCCACATCTAAATATAAAAAAATAAGGGAAAAGGTAGATACTAACAATAATTATCTATATGAGATTGAGGAAAGTATTAAGCAGGTTTGCGATAATTATGAAGAGGATAGTATTTATATAAGAGGAAATAATAACAACAAAAAATTGTATGTTGTATTGACCTCAGACACAGGTCTCTGTGGCGGCTTTAATTGGTCAGTAGCAAATGAAATTATTGATAGAGTCAAAAGAAGTAAAGAAGATTACAATATAATTATTGTAGGTCAAAAAGGAAGAATTATATTTAAAAAGCTTAATATTGAAACTGTGGCTGAATACGTTGAAATTTCAGATGTTCCTTCTCAAAAGGAAGGTACTACTATTATTAATCATGCGCTTAACATGTATACAAGTGGTGAAGTAGGTGAAGTTTACATCGTTTATAAAAAGCTTATTTCAGCATTGAAAAATGAAGTTAAAGTTGAAAAGCTACTTCCTCTAAATTTTGAAAATAAAGAGAATAATAGTAGTGATTACGTAGATATTAAAGCAATAAACGAAAAAACTCTGCATGAAATTACATCATTATTTCTAGGTGGAAAAATGTTGAATTCGTTGCTACATTCAAAAGCTAGTGAGCACAGGGCTAGAATGGAAGCTATGGGGTCAGCTACTAACAACGCTAATGATATACTTGATAAACTTAATTTAAGTTATAATAGAATTAGGCAAAGCGCCATTACACAAGAGATTGCGGAAATAGTTGGGGGAGCAGAAGCTCAAAGGTAAAAAGGAGAGAATACAATGCCAGGACATATAGGAAAAGTCGTTCAAATAATAGGCCCTGTTATAGACATAAAGTTTGACTCAGATAGTCTTCCTAATATTTATAACAGCATTGAAATTCAGATGGAAGATAGGGTAGTTGTAGCTGAGGTTGAACAGCATATTGGTGATGATATTATTAGAGCAGTAGCTATGGAAAGTACTGAAGGTTTAAGGCGAGGACTTGAGGCTGTTGACACAGGTAATCCAATAACAGTACCAGTTGGAAATGTAGTACTGGGAAGGCTATTTAGTGTTCTTGGAAAGCCTATGGATGATATGGGAGAGGTTAAAGTAGATACATATATGCCTATTCACAGATTAGCCCCAACTTTTGAGGAACAGTCTGTTGAACCAGAAGTGTTTGAAACAGGTATTAAGGTAATAGACTTAATAGCGCCATATCAAAAAGGTGGGAAAATTGGTCTATTTGGTGGTGCAGGAGTTGGAAAAACTGTACTTATTCAAGAACTTATGAATAATATTGCAAAAGAACATAATGGACTTTCGGTATTTACCGGAGTTGGTGAGAGAACGCGTGAAGGTAATGATCTTTATAATGAAATGAAAGAGTCAGGAGTTATATCGAAAACTGCTCTGGTTTTCGGTCAGATGAATGAGCCACCTGGAGCTAGAATGAGAGTTGCGTTAACTGGTCTTACTATGTCAGAGTATTTTAGAGATCATGGGCAAGATGTACTGTTATTCATAGATAATATATTTAGATTTACACAGGCTGGTTCCGAGGTATCTGCGCTACTAGGCAGAATACCAAGTGCGGTTGGTTATCAACCAACACTTGCGACAGAAATGGGAGAATTACAAGAACGAATCACCTCGACAAAGCAAGGCTCTATAACATCAGTTCAGGCTGTATATGTACCAGCAGATGATTTAACAGATCCTGCTCCGGCTACTACATTCAGTCATCTTGATGCTACTACAGTGCTTTCTCGTGGAATAGTTGAACTTGGTATTTATCCAGCAGTAGATCCACTAGAATCTACTTCAACAATGCTTGATCCTAGAATAATTGGCAGAGAGCATTATGATGTTACAATAAAGGTTAGACATATCCTTGAAAGATATAAAGAGCTTCAAGACATTATTGCAATACTTGGCCTGGATGAATTATCTGAAGAAGATAAGATGGTAGTACTAAGGGCAAGAAAAGTTCAAAGATTTTTATCTCAACCATTTACTGTAGCTGAACAATTTACGGGCATGAAAGGGAAATTTGTACCGGTAAAAGAAACAGTAAGAGGCTTTAAAGAAATACTTGAAGGCAAACATGACAAATTACCAGAAGCAGCATTTATGTTTGTTGGAACTATAGAAGAGGCAATAGAAAAAGCAAAAACTATGGCTAGTGAATAAGGCATTTTTAAGAATATGTACCTAGAAAGGTCAGTGTTTTTATATGGCAAATAGTACAAAACTAACTATACTTACGCCTGAAAAGGAGTTTTATAGTGGTGAAATCCTGAGTTTGAACACGGAGGGTGAGGATGGAAAATTTGGTATCCTTGCTAAGCATGTTCCTATGGTAGCTCCATTAAAACCAACAGTTACAACATTTATTGATTTATCTGGTAAAGAATTAAAAGCCTTTACATCAACAGGGATTTTAAGAGTATACCTAGGTGGAGTAGAAATGTTATGCAGTGCCTGTGAATGGCCTGAGGATATAGACGCTTTAAGAACAAAAAAGTCCAAGGAAAGAGCAGAAGAAAGATTACTTCATAAAGATGGAGTTGATGTTAAAAGAGCAGAGAATTCTCTTTTAAGATCACTCATGAGAATGAAGACAGTAGAATAGAGATTAAAAAATGGAGATATTAGGTTATCTCTATTTTTTTTTATGCTTAAAAGGTGACAAATTCTTTTAAGCACGTTTTCATTAAAATTTTATATATTAATAATATAGTGAATAGATTTATAGTAAAATAAGTTGTTGAAATACCTCTACCTATATAATGAATGGAATAACCCTCTTCACATTTGTGCTGAGGGATGATTTTATTAATAGCAAAAATATTTAAAAACCATTATTTATAGAATAAAATAATAAATTTTGGTCAAGAATTTAATTGAAGGTAGGGGGATTAAAATGAGAAGAAAAAGTATTACACTTTTGTGTATAGTATTATGCCTTATTATATTACAAGTTAATGTTATATTATTAAATGCACAGGAGAAAGTTAATTTATTTGACGAAATATTACTAGAAACAAAAGGTAAAACTGTAGAATACGGATTGAAAACATCCTTTAAAACTGGAGAAGACCCGAAAGAAGTTTGTAACTATTTAATTCGAAATTTAGGATTTGATAGTAATGAAATAAAATTAAACAATTATGAAAATAAAGATTCATATTGTATAGATTTTTCAAGTGATAATCTTCAGGGTTATATAGAGACCGTAAAATACAATAGTGAGAATGTTATAACAATAAACATAAGCAAAATAGATAATGAAAATGGATTAGAATCTCTCAAAAATAAAGTCAGTAATGTTATTGGAAGTAGAGGCGAAAATATTAGATTTTTTCTTTACTTGAAGGCGAAAATACTAGAGAGAAGCCAGGATGTAATTAGTGAGGATATTTATGGTGTTAATAAAAGGATAATAAAAAATTTAAAATCTCACGGAACTGAAAATATCGAGACTGTAAGTATAAATAACGGACTAAGTACTATAGCATATACAAAACAGTACACTAGCAAGGTAAACAATAACAAGCTAATTGATTTTAATTATGCTGTATGTAATTATTCATCCGGAAGGTACATTATCATTGGGACACCTGAAATAATTACAACTTATTAAAACTAACAATATAATGGAGGAAAAAAATGGATAAATTAGTTATAAAAGGTGGGAAAAAATTACAAGGTGAAGTGAATGTTAGTTCAGCTAAAAATTCAGTGCTTCCTATACTTGTAGCAACCATATTAAACGGTAATAATTGTACCATTGAAAATGCGCCTATGCTTGAAGATGTATTCGTAATTTGTGAAGTACTGAAATCTCTTAAAGCAAATGTTAGTATAGATAGAATAAATAATAGGGTGAAAATTAATACTGCCAATTTATTTGATAATGACGCTAACGATGAATTAGTAAGAAAAATGAGGGCATCTTTTTTAATTATGGGGCCCATGCTTGGGAGATTTGGAACTTTCAAGATTTCACTGCCCGGGGGATGCAATATTGGAACTAGACCAATTGATCTTCATTTAAAGGGCCTTGCGGCACTTGGAGCAGAAATATCGGTAGGACACGGGTATGTGGAAGCAAAAGCAAAGAAACTAAGAGGCAACAACATATACTTAGATTATCCTTCAGTAGGCGCTACAGAAAATATAATGATGGCAGCAATGCTTGCAGATGGCGAAACAGTAATAGGGAATGCTGCTGAAGAGCCAGAAATTGTAGATTTAGCAAGGTTTTTAAGGGCTATGGGAGCGCAAATAAGTGGCGAGGGAACAGACACTATAAGGATTTTAGGAGTTAAAGATTTTAAAGAAGTTGTTTATAGACCTATATATGACAGAATTGAAGCTGGTACATTTATGATAACTGCTGCAATGACAAAGAGCCTAATTAAAATTAATGGCGCTGATGAGGTTCATTTAAAACCAATAATAGCAAAGCTTACAGAAATGGGAGTTGCAATGGAGATTAATGAGAGCAGTATAATTGTTGATGGAAGGAAAAAACTGAATCCGGTGGATATAAAGACTATGCCATATCCAGGATTCCCTACAGATATGCAAGCTCAGATGATGAGTTTATTATGCACTGTAAAAGGTACAAGTATAATTACAGAAACTATATTTGAAAATAGATTTATGCAAGCCGTAGAACTCAAGAGAATGGGTGCAAATATAAGAATAGATGGTAGAAGTGCTGTAATAGAGGGTATAGACACGTTTACAGGTTCAGAAGTAACAGCTACAGATTTAAGAGCTGGAGCATCACTAATCCTGGCAGGACTTACTGCAGAGGGGTCAACTACAATAAGCGATATATATCATATTGATAGAGGCTATGTTTCTATTGAACAGAAATTAAAGGGGCTGGGTGCAGATATAGAAAGGGTGAGTTCTTAAAAACAGCGGGAAAGTATAATTATATTGAGAGAAGTATTTAATAATAAAACGCAGAAGGTTGCTAGAAGCTGCAAAGTTGATAATTTAATATGAATTTTAAAGAATTGAGATATATTAATTAATAATAATTAATATATCTCAATTCTTTATTTATATTAAAAATTTTCTGTGCTTTTTATTCATTGTGGAATTAACACTTCAAAAAAAGTAATATTATTTATCTTTATATAATATGTATAAAGTGATATTTATTTTATAACGAGAGGAGAAAAGCATGAGAAGAGTTTTTATTACAGCACATTTGAAAAACTTCCTTCTATTAATTATTGCATTTATTTCATTTATAGTTATAACTTCTGTATTAATAGTGGGCGTAGGGGATAATAAAAGCTTAAATAAAAGTAAAAACTCTATAATTAAACAAGAAGAATATAAAAGTCTTATTAAAATTAGCTCACTTCCCCAAATTTCTAAAATTAAAGTATTCATATCAAAGGAAAACAAAATAAAAGAAATCAATTTAGAAGAATACATTACTGGAGTTGTTGCAGCGGAAATGCCTGCTGAGTTTGAGATAGATGCACTAAAAGCTCAAGCAGTGGCTTCTAGGACTTACGCATTAGCTCATGTTACTGAATTAGGTGGAATACTATGTAAAAATGCTAATGGGGCAAATTTATGCGATACAGTTCACTGTCAAGTCTATGTGAGCAAAGAAGAACGAATAAAGTTATGGCCAAAAGGCTTAGGCGAAAAGTATTGGGATAAGATTAAGACGGCGGTGGTGGGCACACAAGGAGAAGTTTTAACCTATAACAATAGCTTGGTAATGGAGCCCTATTATTTTGCAACTAGCAGTGGTAAAACGGAAAACTCTGAGGAGGTATTTAGCAATAACATACCTTATTTAAGAAGTGTAGAAAGCGGAGGTGAAGAAAGAGCACCAAAGTTTAAAAGCAGTAAAATTTTTGGATACAATGAGCTAAGTCAGATTATAAATAACAATTACAGTAATGCTAAGGTAACCTCAACTAACATAAAAAAACAAATAACAATAATTGATAGGACTGAGGCAGGAAGTGTTAAAAATATTAAAATAGGAAGTATAACCATGACGGGTAGTAAATTTAGAACTATGTTAGGTCTGAATTCATCAAATTTTGAAATAGTATTTAATTTGAAGAGTGTAGAGATAGATACCACTGGTTATGGCCATGGGGTAGGAATGAGCCAATGGGGTGCAGATGCAATGGCTAAGGAAGGAAAAAATTATATACAAATATTAAATCATTATTATCTAGGAACTGTTATATCCAAATAAAAGGTTATATTAATAAACTAGTTATCTTTTTTTATAAAAGATAACTAGTTTAATTTTTTAGGGCGTGAATTTTTAAGATTTAATAAATATAAGTAAAAAATGTTAAATTTAAGACCTAAAAAACGTAAATTTAAAGAAATATAATATAAATGTGAAATAAGTGGAAAAAATTTTATAAAATATGTATGTTTTAATACAATATGGACAAAAATACAAATGGAGGTGTTTGTATGGATAAGAAAGCAAACAATAAGACATTAAATTTTTTTAAGAAAGAGGGCTTTTATGTAGTTTTATTTATTTGTTTATGTATAGTAGCAACAGTTGCAACTATAACGGCAAGTAATAATAAAAAGTTTTCAAGTAATCAAGAAGCAATAAAAAATGAACAAGCAAATGCAGGAGACGTTCTAAAAGAGCAAGAAAAACAATATCAAGACGCTCTTCAAGTAAAAAAAGAAAATTCAGGTAAGAATGAGGTGCTTAAACCAGTACCTAATATTCAAAAGGTTACAACTGGAAACTTAACATCACCAGTTTCAAAATCAGTTAATGCTACATTTACAAAACCTGTAGCAAATGGACTGCTTGCAAGAGGCTATTCAAAGGATATTGACTACTCATACAGGTGGAAGACTGATGGCAGCTATAGAACTAACTTGGGTATTGCTATTCAAGCAAAGCTAGGTGAACCAGTTTTAGCTGTTATGGATGGAATAGTAGAAAAAGTTGGTAGCGATGAAAAGGGCAAGATGGTTGAAATAAAACATCAAAACGGTACTATTACTAAATATTATAATTTAGAAGAAAAGATATTAGTAAAAAATGGTGATAAGATAACAAAAAAACAGCAAATCGGTACTGTAGGAAATACTAGTTTAAACTCATGCAATGAAGTGTATGGTCCACATTTATATTTTGAAGTTTTGGAAAAGAACATTGATCCTAAAACCAGTAAAACTATTGAATATATAAACGTCGACCCTACTAGATATGTACAATATGAGAAATATCAACCTGTAGCAACAAAACAATAGCCAATAACCATACCAATTAGTCATTTTTCTGAAATATATGGCAAAATGACTAATTGGAATGGAATTTAAAATGGAGTTAAAGCATATTTATAAATAGAGAAGGGTCAAGGAGGTAACACTTTGAAAGACTATATTGAAGATCGAGTACTGGAAGTTGCTAAGTATATTATTGAGTCAAAAGCTACAATAAGGAGAACCGCCAAAGTGTTTGGAGTTAGCAAAAGTACTATACACAAGGATATGACAGAAAGATTGCCTACAATAAATCCTCAAATTGCTAACCAAGCAAAAACAATTTTGGATTTAAATAAATCTGAGCGACATATCAGGGGAGGAAGAGCAACAAGACTTAAATACAAGGCAGTTGAAGGATAAAAACATTTCAATAAAAAACATAATAAATATTAAAGCTAAAAAAGAGGATTTTTTTGTGGCTTTATAGAATAGAGTTTAGTATAATTTAAATAATGAATATACTAAAGAGCAGGAGTGAGTTTTGAGATGTTTTTTTTTAGAATAGGTACAGATATGGGAATAGATTTAGGTACAGCCACAGTACTTGTATATATCAAGGGAAAAGGTGTTATCTTAAAAGAGCCATCTGTCGTTGCCATAGATAGAAATAATGATAAGGTATTGGCAGTAGGAGAAGAAGCTAGGCAAATGATAGGAAGAACACCAGGCAATATTGTGGCAATACGTCCTATGAGGGACGGAGTTATTTCAGATTATGATATAACAGAAAAAATGTTAAAGCATTTTATTAGTAAGGCTTGTGGGAAAAGAAGATTATCAGCTCCAAGAGTTGTCATATGCGTCCCTTGTGAAGCAACGGAGGTAGAGCGAAGAGCTGTAGAAGATGCAGGAAGAAATGCCGGAGCTAAGAAAGTTTATCTTATAGAAGAACCACTAGCGGCGGCAATCGGAGCAGGACTTGATATTACTCGCGCAAGCGGTAATATGGTTATTGATATTGGTGGAGGGACTACAGATGTTGCAGTTATTTCTTTAGGTGGTATGGTTGTACGTGAATCAATTAAAGTAGCCGGAGATAAGTTTGATGACGATATTATAAAGTATATAAGAAGAAAGCATAAGCTGATGATTGGTGAGAGAACTGCAGAAAATTTAAAAATCAACATAGGTTGTGCTTATAAACAAGATGAAGAGACTACGATGGAAATAAGAGGAAGAGATTTAATCACAGGTCTTCCTAAAAACTTACAAGTAACATCGGAAGAAATGCGAGAAGCTTTAAGCGAGGCAGTAAATTCAATAGCAGAATGTACACATTCCGTGTTAGAAAAAACACCGCCAGAGCTGTCAGCTGACATAGCTGACAAAGGTATTGTTATGACTGGTGGCGGTTCACTGTTAAAAGGACTAGACAAACTTATACAGGAAATCACTAAAGTCCCAGTATACCTTGCTGAGGATCCCGTTTCATGTGTAGCACTGGGAACAGGTAAAGTATTGGATTATATGGATAAGCTAGATAATTCATTTAATGGAGGCGACAGATATTTAACAGATTAAAAAGTGTAAACAAGCTATATGAATAAGCAATACAATTAATCTAATAATTGTATTGCTTATTTTTTTTATTATATAATGCACTATAAATTAAAGGCTGTAGATAATTATTTAAAATAAAATAGTTTATAAAACTGGATCTAAATTTTTTTCTTCATTGCTGAGTGAATACAAATAATATGAATGCAAAAGGGAACGGCTCAAAACGCTAGCAATTTCCATTACTAAACTTAGTCTTATGTTTCTATTAGTGAACAGTTCACTATCATCACTTGAATCTACTATGCCTATTAATGAAACATTGCCTACTTTAGGAAGTGTTTTTCCTACACCTTTTCCAGGATGGATTGGATAATTTCTAGCTTGAATCTCACCAATATTTGATATGTCTCCTAAACATGCATCTACACCTATTATAGTGCAATTTGGATGCAGTGCATTTATTTTAGCTAATTTACTATCAATGTTCAAGGCGTGGATTGGATTATCAATAGTGCCATATACAGGTAGTGGGAAGGAGCTATCTTTTAAAAATGTACCCACTAAAGGGCCTAGACAATCACCTATACATCTATCAGTGCCTATGCAAACAACTAAAGTGTTTTTATCAATATAGTCTTTTAGAAAGTTAGAGATTGTATAGTATGCTAAAGGGTCTTTATAATGGGTTTTAGCTTTACTCAAGAAATATACCTCCTTGTATTGCGCTGTGAATAGATTATTTTCCTATCAATAATTTATATGAATAAATTCCTTGTATTATTATGATAAAAGAATAAAAAAATGATAAATTGGAAAATAATCTATATATACTAATTATTTGAGGTGATATTAACATGAAGAAAATAAATTTATTGTTGATTATTATATTTTCTACTGTTGTAAGCATAGGTGTAATGCTTTATTACAGTAGCTTTGCAATTAAAGCAAAGTATTATGAATCAGATAAATTAAAAAAACAGGCAGTAGTTGGGTATAAAAAAGATTACATTCCAAAAGATACTATAAATAATGATAACCAGGGTAGAGTGATTAAAAAAGTTGATGAAGAAACTTCTAATGTAAAAGAAGAGTTAGAAAAAGACGATTTAGCTAAAAGTGAATTAAGTGATGAACAAAAAAGTAGTGTTAATTTGAATGCAAATCCATCAAGTAGAGATATTGAAAAAAACAATTGGAACAAAGATATGACCAGTGACATATATGCACTTAAACCAGCGGATAGCCTGGAGAATGACCATTACAATGCAAAGCAGCAGGAACAATCAGTATTTAAGGTATCAACAGGGAAAATAGAAGAAAGTCTAACAACTTCTGATAAAATAAAATTACTTTATGTAAGCTTCCAGCTAGGAAAAGAGAATTATAAAAAAGTGAAAGATTATTTATATGAAGTGGATGCTGAAGATGGTGTCCTTAAAGCACTGAAATTACTAAAAGAAGAATTATCCAAAAAAGAATATGAAAAAGTGAGAAAAATAGCTGGAAAGTTTATAGATATGGATGCTGCGGAAATGCTAAAATAGTCATATTACTACTAAGTAATATAAAAAATAATTTATCTTTTCTAATGAAGAATAATAAGTTATATTAATGCTTAAAATAGAGTAAATATGCGATTGGTATAGCAATGTAGAGAAGAAGTCGCTAATTCGAAAAAAGAGAACTTGAAATTAATTAATTATAGTTGTATAATAATTCTTGTCGACAGGATAAAGAGACGAAAAAATAATATGCTGGCATGGCTCAACGGTAGAGCAGCTGACTTGTAATCAGCAGGTTGTAGGTTCAATTCCTATTGCCAGCTCCAAAAGTGGAGGAGTTCCCGAGTGGCCAAAGGGGGCAGACTGTAAATCTGTTACGTAATGTTTCGATGGTTCGAATCCGTCCTCCTCCACCATTTTTATTATAATCACCGCAAATTATGGGAGCATAGCTCAGCTGGGAGAGCATCTGCCTTACAAGCAGAGGGTCACAGGTTCGAACCCTGTTGTTCCCACCATAATAATTTTTTTAAGAATAGAATGAATGCTAGCATGGCTCAACGGTAGAGCAGCTGACTTGTAATCAGCAGGTTGTAGGTTCGATTCCTATTGCTAGCTCCATATATGGAGGAGTTCCCGAGTGGCCAAAGGGGGCAGACTGTAAATCTGTTACGTAATGTTTCGATGGTTCGAATCCGTCCTCCTCCACCAAAAGACATCTGTAGATGTCTTTTTTATTGATTTTATTTTAAAGTCAATCAGGATCTGTTGACACTGAAAAACTTATGTGGTATTATGATATAAATTTAATATTGATAACTCTTATCAAGAGAGG
Organism: Clostridium estertheticum; assembly: GCF_011065935.2. NCBI lineage: Bacteria > Bacillati > Bacillota > Clostridia > Eubacteriales > Clostridiaceae > Clostridium > Clostridium estertheticum. Next base: position 371,914 of record NZ_JAAMNH020000001.1, read on the forward strand.
TGGAGGGAAAAAGGCCCTATGAAACCCGGCAACCGGTGCAATGCACCATGGTGCCAATTCCTGCAGGTTTATTCTGCGAGATAAGAAAGATGGTGAAAACACCTCTTCTTATATATAGAAGGGGTTTTATTTATTTTAAAAAATATTTTCAGGCATTAGAAGGGAGAATTATAATGAAAAGATTATTTACATCAGAATCAGTTACAGAAGGACATCCAGATAAAATTTGTGACCAAATTTCAGATGCTATACTTGATGCTATTTTAGAGCAAGATCCACATGCTAGAGTTGCTTGTGAAACAGCGGTTACTACAGGGATGGTTTTAGTCATGGGAGAGATAACAACTTCTTGTTATGTAGATGTTCCTAAAGTTGTTAGAAGTACTATTGAGGGAATAGGATATACTAGAGCGAAATATGGATTTGATGCCAGTACATGTGCAGTAATTACATCTATTGGTGAACAATCAGCAGATATAGCTATGGGAGTTAACGAGGGACTAGAGTCTAAGAAAGGCACGCAGGATAAGATAGATTCAATAGGTGCTGGAGACCAAGGCATGATGTTTGGATTTGCCACTAATGAGACACCAGAGTACATGCCACTTCCAATTGCTATGGCTCATAGACTTGCAAGAAGATTAAGTGAAGTAAGAAAAGATGGCACACTAGACTATTTAAGACCAGACGGAAAGACACAAGTTACTGTAGAGTATGAAGATAATAAGCCAATAAGAATAGATACTATTGTTATTTCAACTCAACACGGAGAAGAGTCAACTCATGACCAAATTGAAAATGATTTAATAGAACATGTAATAAAACCTACAGTTCCAAGTGAGTTATTAGATGAAAACACTAAATATTATATTAATCCTACAGGTAGATTTGTAATTGGAGGACCGCAAGGAGACTCTGGTTTAACAGGAAGAAAAATAATAGTAGATACTTATGGTGGATACGGAAGACATGGCGGTGGAGCATTTTCTGGTAAAGACCCAACAAAAGTTGATAGATCTGCTGCATATGCTGCAAGATGGGTTGCTAAAAACTTAGTAGCTGCAGGAGTTTCAGATAAATTAGAAATAGAACTCGCTTATGCTATAGGTGTAGCTAAACCGGTATCTATAGAGGTTGACACTTTTGGAACAGGAAAAATTGCAGATAATAAAATTGTTGAAATAATCGAAAAAGTATTTGATTTAAGGCCAGCTGTTATTATAAGAGAATTAGATCTTCAAAGACCTATTTACAAACAGGTAGCAGCTTATGGACATTTTGGTAGAACTGATTTAGACCTATCATGGGAAAGACTAAACAAAGTTGAACAAATAAAAAAATATTTATAGAATAAAAAATATGTATAATGAAAAGAGGGATAACAATTAGTAATTGTTATCCCTCTTTTGCATAATTAATTAAAAAGTTTACTCCAGGCAATTTAAATAATCCTAGAAATATTAAATTTCAACCTATTATATGGATTATTAATTGAAATTTTGATAAAACTTAAGATAGGGGTATTTTAAAGGTAAAAAACCTAAAGTACATATGATATAATAGTAGAAATATAAATAATATTTTTACTAGTATTGCTACTATATAAATTTATAAATAGGGGAGATTTTATGCCAGAAATACAAGGAATCATCGAAGATATAGTATTTCAAAATGAAGAAAATGGGTATATAATTGCTCATTTGAATGATAAAAAAGATATAATAACTGTTGTAGGCATTGTTCCCTACATAAGTGAAGGACAAAATTTAAAATTAACAGGAGAATGGGTTAACCATGCTCAATTTGGAAAGCAATTTAAAATAGCATACTGTGAGGAAGTATTACCAAGTTCTATTGCAGGTATAGAAAAATATTTAGCTTCAGGAGTTATTCAAGGAATTGGACCAGTAACTGCTAAAAAAATTGTAAAGCACTTTGGAGAAAATACAATGAATATACTTGACAATGAAATCCAAAGATTAAATGAGATTGATGGTGTGGGAGAAAAGAAGATTAAATTAATTCTAGAGTCTTATTCTAAGCAAAGAGAAGTAAAAAATATAATGATATTTCTTCAAACCTACGGAGTAACACCTAACCAATGTGTAAAAATTTATAAAAAATATGGAGGAGACTCTATAAAGGTAGTACAGGATAATCCTTATGTGTTAACTGAAACTATCGCTGGAGTAGGATTTAAAATTGCAGATAAGATAGCTCGGAGTTTAGGTATTGACAAAGAGTCGCCTTTTAGAATACAAAGTGGAATTAATTATGTGGTTAATGAATTTTGTGCCATGGGGAATACTTATATGCCTCTGGTCAGGTTACATAGGGAAGCTAAAAATATTCTTGGGGTTTCTCAGGAAGAAATTGAGAAGAATATTTTTGATAATGTAGTGCAGGGAAAATTGAAAGTGGAAAATATTGATGAAGAAGAATGTGTATTCACCATGCCTTTCTACTATTGTGAGTTAAGTATTACTAAAAAAGTTATAAATTTATCTATAGCACAGTATGAAAAATTAGATTTAGACATTGAAGAGGAAATTGAAAAATTTGAAAATGAAAAGGCTATAAGTTTTGCGATATCCCAAAAGGCTGCTATTTGTGGTGCCGCTGAAAATGGTATGGAGGTTATAACTGGAGGTCCTGGTACAGGTAAAACTACTATAATTAATTGTATTATAGAGGTGTTTGAAAAAGCTGGAATGAAAGTATTCATGGCTGCTCCTACTGGCAGGGCCGCTAAAAGAATGACAGAAGCTACTGGCAGGGAAGCTAAAACTATACATAGGTTACTCGAGCTTGGAATGGGTGGCGATGATGGGTCGCAGTTTTTTAGAGGCGAGGAGGCCCCTTTAGATTGTGATGTGCTAATTATTGATGAAGCCTCTATGATAGATATAATGCTTATGAATAGTTTATTAAAAGCTATTAGCATAGGCACTAGACTTATAATTGTGGGTGATGTGGATCAATTGCCATCTGTGGGTCCTGGGAATGTCCTAAGAGACATTATTGATAGTAATTGTGTTAAAGTAGTTAAACTTAAGGAAATTTTTAGGCAAGCACAAGAGAGTATGATTATTGTCAATGCTCATAAAATTAACAATGGTGAAATGCCTATTTTAAATAAAAGGGGTAAAGATTTTTATTTTATTGAAAATGATGAGCCTGACAAAATTTTGGATAGCATAATTACTTTAATTAATACGAGACTACCAAAATTCAACAAAGAGTGGGACAAAATGAAGCATATTCAAATACTCTCACCTATGAGAAAAGGGATACTGGGCATAGAAAATTTAAATGAAAAGCTTCAAGAAATATTGAATCCTAAGTCTAAATATAAAAAAGAAAAAGAATATAGGAATACTATATTTAGAGTAGGAGACAAGGTTATGCAAATTAAAAATAATTATTCTATGAAATGGAATAAAGTGGGTTTAAAGCACGATGAAGATGGCATCGGGATTTTTAATGGGGATGTAGGTTATGTTAATGACATCGATGAAGATAATGAAAATGTCATTGTAGTATTTGATGATGATAAGCGGGTAGAATACGAAGGGGTATTTTTAGATGAACTAACTTTAGCTTATGCTATTACTATACATAAAAGTCAAGGTAGTGAGTTTGAAGTTGTAATTATGCCTATGTTTATGGGGCCGCCACTTTTAATGAACAGAAATTTGCTTTATACAGGAATAACTAGAGCGAAGAACATGGTTGTTTTAGTTGGAAAAACAAAAGCTATCAATTTCATGAAAGATAATAATAGAAGCTTCGAAAGATATTCTGCACTAGGCTGGAGGATAAGACAAATAGTAGATGCAAATCTTAGTCATGATGAAGAGCAGCAGAATTAAATTAAAACAAATATTTAACTGTAAAGGAGATTGTACATGCATTTCTACGCAAATTTAAACCTTAGTAAGGAAAAAGATGAAATTAGCAAAGAAATTTTAAACTGTTCATTAAATGGAAAAAAAAGAATTGATGTAGTATCTATGTTTTACAATTCCTCTGATATATTGCTCGAAACTATAATTGCATACGCTAATGAAAAGAAAAATGTATTGTATATAACTAACGAAGATGCGCGCAAAATTGATATTATTTACACTATAGATAATTTTAGTAATTTAGGTAAATATGTATATGACGATAAAAAAAATTATAGCAGTGTTAATGAATATTTACATATATGCAATTATGAAAGCGCATTAACATTCCAAGAAAAATTTGATGTGGTTATTTATAATGAGATTAGAAGCTTTCCTAAATATAGCAAACAACAAATAAAAAAAATATTATTAAAAATGTGTAGCTTTGATGGCGCTGCAATAGCTTATTCCGTAGAGAATGTTCTAAGCGAAGGTGCCACAATTATGTTTCCGTTAACAAATAATAAAATCCCGATTATAGAGCCTAGAATCATAACTACAAGAATAAATCTTAATACCGACATACCTTTGGTAGTTTATGAATATTTAAATTGGTCAATTATATCTAATAGAAAGGTAATAATTTTTACACCAGATGCGGAAAAAGCTACGGCGCTATACCAGTATCTAAGTAATTTCAAAGAAAAGTTGAGTGAAGATTTATTTTTATATATTAGCAAAAAAAGTGATGCTGATATTCCCATAGTATTTATGAATAGTGATAAGGGGATAATTGTAACTAATGACTTTGAAGAAAGTTACCTAGAATTCCATTCGGTGGATGTTATAGTCTACTTTGCTGATAATATTAAATTTACTCATAAGCAACTATTATATCTATCAAGTAAGGTGGGTAGATATGAAAATATACAAAGGGGAGAGGCGATATTTTTAGCAAACGTTGAAACTACGGAGATGGATAAGGCTAAAAATATAGCTAGAAAATTTAATAAGAAAGCGTGGGAAAAAGGATTATTAAATATATAAAAAATATAATTAATTGTTTATTTGAGCTTATATATTCAGGGGATGAGCATTGTGTGATTTGCAGTGAATATACGTTGGAAAGCGAGGCCCTATGTACTGATTGCAGGAAAAAATTGAGGCCATGTGGAAATAGCTTTTATCTATGCCATAATGAAGAAAAATACCTTGTTTGGTCAGTGTTTTATTATTCAAATATAGTAAAAGAGTTAATTATCCGGCTCAAATATAAAAGCGATTTTATGTGTGGAGAAATTTTAGCTAAGCACATGTTAGAATTTGTAAAAAGTAATAAATTACAGTTTGACTTAATAGCTTATGTACCTATGACTAAAAAATCACAAAAAAGTAGAGGATATAACCAAAGTGAGTTTTTGGCAAATTACTTATCAAGGTTTTTAAATATTCCAGTAATTTGTAATTTAATAAAAACTATGGATACTAAGGATCAAATTGGGCTAAGTGGTGAAGATCGATGGAGTAATATGGAAAAATGTTTTGAAGTTAAAGAAAATAAATTTATGCAAAATAAAAATATTTTAATTGTTGATGATGTTATAACCACTGGGGCTACAGCCTTTCATTGTGCAAGTAAGCTAAAAGAAAGTGGAATTAACAATGTTTGTATATTGACTATAGCCAAAAGTAAGGTATAATATTTATTGTAGTAAGTTAGGTTTGTGGTTGAAAGTCGATGCCAGTCGCAGGCGAAACGATCCACGTAAGTTAAACAAAGTTTAGCGAGCATGGTGCGGCTTAGAGGTTAGTCCTGCCGTCTTAACGGGCGAGAGTGTGAGTAGTGAGAAGGTAATTCTGGGTAGCAAAAGCTCCAGCAGGCGAGTGTGGGGTCAAAGACCAGGTCAACTAACTTAATATATAAAAACTCCTAATATAATATTAGGAGTTTTTATTTTTTATCATATAAAAATATGGAATATATATACTTGTTTGAGTATGTTTTTTTAAAAACTCGTGTAATTCAACTATATCATAAGGTACACGTGTAAACAATGGACAATGTACGTAAGTAAACGGGGGAATAATAAGCAATATTGCGATAACACACTTTAAATTGAATTAATATTATGTAAATTCTGATTTTAATGGTTGCTATTTAGTATTAAAAGTAATAGTATAGAAATACAACTATATAACTAGATTAGTAATCTAGTAGTATATAGATATTAGAAAGGGGCTGGACGGTATGAAAGTTAGAATAATAGGAAAAAACATAGAGATAACAGAGGCCTTAAAAAATATTATGGAAAAGAAAATATCCAGATTTGATAAATATTTTAATCCAGATGTGGAAGCACAGATAACTTTGGGTGTTCATAAGAATAGGCACACTATAGAAGTTACAATTCCATTTAATGAAGTTGTTTTAAGAGCAGAAGAGCAAAATGAAGATATGTATACTTCACTAGATCTTGTTGTTGATAAATTAGAAGGACAAATTAGAAAACATAAAACAAAATTAGAAAAAAGAAATCGTGGGACTTCTCTTAAATTTAAGGGAATACCATTATATACAAATAATAATGAAGAAGATATGGATCCTAAAATAGTAAAGACAAAGAAATTTGCATTCAAGCCTATGTCAGCAGAGGAAGCAGTTCTTCAAATGGAGCTTGTTGGTCATAGCTTTTTCGTATATATGAGTGATGAAACATCAGAAGTTCACGTAGTATATAAAAGAAAAGATGGGAATTATGGATTAATAGAGCCAGAATTTTAAGAATTAACAAAAGGACTAAAGTAATCTTATCTTTACTTTAGTCTTTTTTTAACTTTAAAAAATATGATAGCTTTTCAAAATCACTTATTACAAGGTCCGCATCATTTGGGGAGTTAAGATAGTCATTTAAAGAGGTTCTATTATTTAGAGTCAGAATAAGAGTGCAACCAATTCTTTGATATTGCATATAATCATCTCTAAGAATATCTGTAAAAACTATAGTGTGCTTGGGGGGAATATTAATTTGCTTGAATAAAAGAGCCGAAGCATATATGGGAGACTTGTCGGGTATAATTAATCTATTTTTATTATTAGTAGCGATTTCTCGTATACCACATTCTTTAAAACAATTACTACAATCTAAGGACCTATTATAAGCACATAAATTAGAGGATATAACTATAGAAACTTTATGGGTTTGAATGAATTCTAAATTTTCATTAGTTATGTTTGTAGTTGATATTAAAATTGCGCTTGGGTTTTTATGTTTGATTGGTATATTTAAAGAAAAAAAGTCATTAAAATCTAAAGACGTAGTAATGGGATATATTGAAAAGTTTTTGTATAAATCTTTGCAATATTGGAGAAGTAGATAGGTAGGGGTAAATATATTATTAAAATTTGAGGTCACACCATGATGTGATAATAAATCAAAAATTTCTTTTCTACTAATGGAACAATTAGTGGAAAAAAAATAGCATATATTAGAGGGGTAATTGTTTATGAAGGTTTTTAAGTTTTTATCAATCGTATTATTTATCAAAACTATTTCCTCGAGGTAAAAGATAAAAAAAGGTGAATCAGTAAACAATTATATCACTCCATATTTTATATTTTAAAAGAATTTATTATTAGGTAAATTACATTACAATAATGGTTTAATTTTATTATACATAAAACTTGTATTCTACACAATATGACAATAGAAGATTATTAATAATTAACTATGTAAATAACAAATCATATAAGTTGAATACGAGCAAATTAAGTGGTATAATTTAGATTGTATATTTAGGAATTATTAATAGGAATTATTAAAATGAATAGTGAGGATGAAAATTATGAAATTTTTTGATAAGTTATTTGGTACATATAGTGATAGAGAAATAAAAAGAATAATTTCAACTGTAGATAAGATAGAGGAACTAGATCCAAAAATGACTAGTTTAAGTGATGAGGATCTTAAAGCAAAAACAGAAGAATTTAAGACTAGGCTAAATAATGGAGAGACTTTAGATGATATATTACCTGAAGCCTTTGCAGTAGTTAGAGAAGCTTCATGGAGAGTTCTTAGCAAGAAGCATTTTAGAGTACAACTAATTGGGGGTATAATTCTACATCAAGGAAGAATAACTGAAATGAAAACTGGTGAAGGAAAGACCTTAGTGGCTACGCTTCCATCATATTTGAATGCACTAACAGAAAAAGGCGTTCACATAGTTACAGTTAATGACTATCTTGCGAAAAGAGATAGAGATGAGATGGGACAAATACACGAATTCTTAGGTCTTTCTGTAGGTGTAATTATTCATGATTTAGACCAAACTCAAAGACAAGAGGCCTATAATTCAGATATAACCTACGGAACAAATAATGAATTTGGATTCGATTATTTAAGAGATAATATGGTTGTTTATAAAGAAGAAAGGGTTCAAAGAAAATTAAACTTTGTAGTCGTGGATGAGGTTGACTCCATATTAATAGATGAAGCTAGGACACCACTTATAATATCTGGAGAAGGAGAAAAATCTACAGATTTTTATAAAGTAGCAGATTATTTTGTTAAGGGACTAGTGAAAGAAGAAGATTACACTATAGATGAAAAAGCTAGTGCTGCTATAATGTCTGATGTTGGTATAGATAAAGCAGAAAAGTATTTCCACTTAGAAAATTATGCTGATGCAGAAAATATGACTGTACAGCACCATGTAGTTCAAGCTTTAAAAGCAAACTATATCATGAGAAAAGATAAAGATTATATGGATAAAGATGGAGAAGTTATCATAGTAGATGAATTTACTGGAAGACTTATGGAAGGTAGAAGATATAGTGATGGACTTCACCAAGCTATTGAAGCAAAAGAGGGCGTAAAAATTGAAAAAGAATCAAAAACTCTTGCCACTATTACATTCCAAAATTATTTCAGAATGTATAATAAATTATCAGGTATGACTGGTACCGCACTTACTGAAGAAAATGAATTTAGAGAAATATATGGACTGGACGTATTAGTAATCCCTACTAATATGCCACTCACAAGAGTTGATAATGCGGATTTAGTTTATAAAACTGTAAAGGGGAAATATAAAGCTATAGTAGATGAAATAGTTGAAACCTATAAGGCTAAGCAACCTGTCCTTGTAGGTACTGTTAGTATAGAAAAATCAGAATTATTATCTGAGATGCTTAAAAGAAGAGGAATTCCTCATCAAGTACTTAATGCTAAATATCATGAAAGAGAAGCGGATATAATATCTCATGCAGGGGCACTTGGCATGGTTACTATAGCAACTAACATGGCTGGCCGTGGTACGGATATTAAGCTTGAAGAGGGCGTTGTTGAAGCTGGAGGACTCAAGATAATTGGAACTGAAAGACATGAATCTAGGCGTATCGATAATCAGCTTAGAGGACGTTCTGGTCGTCAAGGGGATATAGGAAGCTCAAGATTTTATATATCACTGGAAGATGATTTAATGAGAATATTTGGTTCTGAAAGGCTTCAAGGAGTAGTAGAAAAATTAGGCTTAACTGATGAGGATGCTATTGAGAGTAAAATGGTAAGTGGAGCTATAGAAAGTGCTCAAAAGAAAGTTGAAGGAAATAACTTTGATATAAGAAAAAATGTTGTTCAATATGATGATGTAATGAATCAACAGAGAGAAATAATATATAGACAAAGAACGGAAGTTCTTCAAGGAGAAAACATAAAAGATCAAGTTGAAGAAATGATAAAAGATGTTATTTTCTCTGCAGTTGCAGCTCATATTACTGGCATAGAGGAAAGTTTCGATGAGGAATTAGTAAAATTAATTGGTTTCCTTGAAACAATATTTCTTCCTAAGGGTATTGTTTCAATAGAAGAATTAGCTAAAACATCTAATGATGAAATTAAGACTACTCTTTTAGATATAGCTGAGAAAATGTATGCTCAGAAAGAAGAGCATTTTGGTGAGGAACAAATGAGAGAAGTTGAAAGAGTTATTCTTCTAAGGGTTGTAGATAGTAAATGGATGGATCATATTGATGATATGGAACATTTAAAACAAGGTATTGGACTAAGAGCTTATAAGCAACAGGATCCATCACAAGCCTACCAAATGGAAGGTAGTGATATGTTTGCTGAAATGATTGACAACATAAAGACAGAAACAGTTAAATACTTATTCCACGTGCAAATAGAAAAAGCACCTGAAAGAGAAATGGTTGCCAAGATTACATCAACAAATCATGATGATTCCGTTAAAAAAGAGCCAACTAAAAAAGAAACTAAACCAGGGAGAAATGATGACTGTTCTTGTGGGTCAGGTAAGAAATACAAAAACTGTTGCGGCAGGGGATAACAATTAATAATTGTTATCTGTTCCAGAGAACGACAAAGGGGTCAACAATTAATAATTTCGTAAAACAGAATAAAGGATAGTAATAGTTGAAAATTGACAGATGACAGTTAACAGTTAATAAAATTTTTCCTAGTGGAGAAATAAAACCTAAACTGTTCACTGTCAATTTTTAATGTTGAAGACATTTTAACTTCGAATAAGATGAACAGCTGTGCAGGTGATGATTAAATTAAAAAAGGGGTGCAATAAATGATAGTACAATTGGAAGAATTAACAAGTGAATTAAATGTAGTAAAAGTTAACGTAGAAGAAATTAGGGTGTCTCTTTGACGTAGCAACACTAGAAAAAGAGTTAAAAGAGTTTGAATTTAAAATGCAGGAAACTAGTTTTTGGGACGACACTGACCTAGCACAAGAAATTGCGCAGAAAGCTAAGGGGATTAAAGATAGGATTGATAGATTTAATCTAGTAGGTAGTAGGCTAGAGGATTTATATGTGCTCATTGAACTAAGTGAAGAGGAGGAAGATTATTCCTCATTAGCAGAAATAAAAAGCGAGTTAAGAGATTTAGCTCATGATACTGATAGGTTTAGGATAGAAATTTTACTATCTGGAAAATATGATATAAATAATGCTATTTTAACCCTTCACAATGGTGCAGGTGGAAATGATGCTCAAGATTGGACAGAAATGCTTTATAGGATGTACTCAAGATGGTGTGAAAAGAAGGGCTATAAAATCGAAGTTTTAGATTATCAGCCCTCTGATGAGGCAGGCATTAAAGCAGTTACATTAAAAATAACTGGTGAATTTGCCTATGGATATTTAAAAGCTGAGAAGGGTGTTCACAGGCTTGTAAGAATTTCACCGTATAATGCAAATGGTAAAAGGCAAACTTCCTTTGCGTCATGTGAAGTTCTTCCAGAGCTAACTGAAAGCCAAGATATTGATATAAGACCTGATGACCTTCGGATAGACACTTTTAGGTCAGGTGGTGCTGGAGGTCAACATGTAAATAAAACGGAGTCAGCTATAAGGATTACACATATACCTACGGGCATAGTAGTTCAGTGTCAGAATGAAAGAAGCCAGCATAGCAATAAACAAACTGCAATGAAGATGCTTATGGCAAAACTTTTAGATTTAAAGGAAAGGGCTCATAAGGATAGAATTGAAGACTTAACTGGGGATCTAAAAGATAATGGCTGGGGAAGCCAAATTAGGTCTTATGTATTTCATCCATATAATTTGGTTAAGGACCATAGAACTAATACAGAAATGGGAAATGTAGATGCAGTTATGGACGGAGATATTGATATTTTCATAGAGGAATACCTTAGGATGAATAATAAATAGAGGCAATTAATAAAAATTATTAAGTTGAGGTGAATTATGATGTCACTAATATTTCAATATGGCCAAATTGTTTTAAGTTGTGTAAGTGTTTATATTTTTATTGTTGTTGCTATAAGATTTTTTGGTAAAAATGAATTAGCTCAATTATCTGTAATTGATTTAGTTTTTATTTTGCTTATAAGTAATGCTGTTCAAAATGCGATGGTGGGTACTGATTCTTCACTCGGAGGGGGACTGGTAGCAGCAACTTCATTATTTGTTGTAAATTACTTATTTAAACGCATAATGTATCGCTTTCCTAAATTAAATAAGTTAATACAAGGAGAACCCTTACTCTTAATTTATAATGGTGAAATCAACATGAAAAATGTAAATAAATCTAAGATATCTATGGATGAGATTATGGAAGCAATTAGAGAACATGGAGTAGCAAAGGTAGAACAGGTAGATTTAGCAATATTAGAAGTAGACGGAAATATAAGCGTAATGTCTCAAGAGTTTAAACATAGAACTACCAAGAAGAAAAAAGCACACAAAGCAATTACAAAAAATATATAAAAAAATAATGGATTAAAATAATCAAAGTGGCTACAAAATATTGTAGCCACTTTGATTATTTTACATTTGTTTTGTTATAACTTGCACAGCTATGCTGACAATTGCAACTGTAAACCACACTAGAAGACCAAGAAAGATAGGTTTAACACCATTTTTCATCATCTTTTTAAAGTCTGAACACAGTCCAATTGCTGAAAGCGCCATTACTATCATAAATTTTCCTAAAGTATTTATGTATGAAATGCTGTTTCCTTTAAATAGTCCCAAAGTATTTAATAGTGAAGCTACTAAAAACCATAATATAAACCAAGGGAATATTTTTTTAAAACTAAAGTTAACAGTTGTATCCACCTTTGATTCTTTCTTCTTTTTTATAGCAACCACAATACTAAATATAATTGAAATGGGTATAATTAAAGTAGCTCTTGTAAGTTTAACTATGGTAGCATAGGTCCCTGCCGCATTACTGAAAGCATAACCCGCAGCCACTACAGAAGAAGTGTCATTAATAGCAGTACCAGCCCAAAGTCCAAAGGCTTTATCAGAAAAATGAAGTAAATGGCCAATGGGTGGGAAAATAAGAACTGCAATAATATTAAATAAGAATATGGTAGAAATTGAGTAAGCTATCTCCATTTCATCAGCTTCTATTATAGGAGCAATTGCAGCAATGGCTGATCCTCCGCATATAGCAGTACCAACGCCAATTAAGGCTTTTAGCTTTGAGGGAATGCCTAGCAATTTTCCAAAGCCATAAGCTGATATAAAGGCTGCTAATAAGGTAAAAATCGTAACGGATAATGAATCTATGCCTGTTTGTAACACCGTAGTTAAACTTAATCCAGCACCAAGCACAATTATTGACCATTGAAGTATTTTTTTAGAAGTAAATGCTATTCCTTTTAAAGTGTTTTCAGGCTTTCCAAATAAATTGTTTATAATAATTCCTATAATAATACCAAATACAGGGCCACCAACTATTGGTAAAACACTTCCTAGCCAGGTGGCAATAAGTGCAATAACAAATGCAAACAGTATTCCTTTAATATTTTCTTTAAACCAATTCATAATAACGTCTCCTCATCTTTTATCCTTGTCACTTACTAATAATAATACCAGTTTAAACTAAAATCAAATTATTAATACTTATACAAGTATTAGCTGAGCTTATATGTTATTATAAGATATAAATATTTATTATGATTGGAGGGGGAAATTTGCTAGATACTAGGCTTACGACATTCATAACCCTTGCTAGAACTAAAAGCTTTACAAAGTCGGCAGCAGTATTAAATATAACTCAACCAGCTGTATCGCAACATGTAAAATTTTTAGAGGATAAATATGAAGCTACTCTTATTGCAAAACAGGGCAAGGGCCTTAATTTAACCCAGGAGGGTCTAATCTTATTAAAATATGCTGAGGAAATAGACGCTCTATATAAAGCTTTAGAAATGAAACTAAAGAACAGTGGATCAATTGCGAAAACATATAATATAGGTGCAAGTATGACCATTGGTGGCTATGTTTTACCATATTTATTAGGGAAGCATAAGAAATTGCATGAAAACATAGATATTTTACTTCAAGTGAATAATACAGAAGAAATATTAGAAAAGCTAGTAAATGGAAAGCTTGATTTTGTAATGATTGAAGGGCTATTTGATAAAAATAAATTTAAGTTTAAAAAATTTAAAGACGATGAGGTAGTTTTAGCTGTTTCTAAAGAGCATGCTTTTGCAAAAACAAAGGAAGTTAATGTAGAAGATGTAATTAATGGTAATCTTATATTGAGAGAAAAGGGATCAGGAACCAGAGATATATTTGAAAATAGTCTTATTGAACTTGGTTATGATGTAAATGATTTAAAAATTTACATGGAAATAGGAAGTATTAGTGCAATTAAATCTTTAGTTGAGTTAAATCTAGGTTATACAATTATATCAAGAGAAACTATAAGGAAAGAGCTTGAAATTGGAACAATAAAAGAAGTTGCCATTAAGGGCTTACGTATAAACAGAGAATTTAATTTTGTTTATCTGTATGAAGAGAAGTTTATAGAGGAGTTTATGGATTTTTGTTTTAATTGCCAATATTCACTTCTACAGGATTAGTATTAGACTTTTTATTAGATTTAAAACGGATTAATAGTAAATTTGTTATAGGAACCATATATATATAAAACAAATACGGCATGCAGGATGCATTGGCGCCTAAAATAATAAGTGGAGCAAGTAAAGCGATGTTCCAAGGAATTAAAGCAGAAATCATTATTGCTGTATTTTCTAAATCAATAGCTAAAAAAGAGTTATCTAGTTCATTTTTTTCATAAGCCTTTTTATCCAGCATATGGGTTAGCATAACGGCGAAGACTTGACTGCAACCCACCGCAGCGGTGAATACGCTTATAATGGTTACGTTTAGAAAAACTTCATACCTAGAATCTGCCTTCAAAGTTATAGCTTCAACTTTATTTAGCAGTTTACTTCCTTCTATTACCCCTGCAAATGCAGAGCCAACAAATATAACAAGGGTTGTTTTGAGCATAGAAATAATTCCTCCGCCTTTTAAAATTGCATAGAGGGGACTTGATTTATCCATACTGAATCCAAATATAATGAACTTTATACAGTTTACTAGTGATTCCTGTTGTATAAAGGTGCTAAGTAGAAAAGCTGTGATTATACTTACAAGCATAGATGTTTTAACATTTATCTTAAGCGCTGAGAAAATGAGTATTACCAAAGCAGGAAGCAAAACAATTATATTTACATTGAAGGCCTTAACTATTTCATTATTTAGTCCATTTGCAGAGATATGTAGTGGGTATATTCTTGACACTATAGCGTAGAAAATAATGGAAATAATAAAGGGTACTACGGAGGTTTTAAACATATTTTTTATATTGCTATAAATATTTGTTCCTGTAAGATAGGCAACAAGGCTTGCGCTAGAAGACATAGGGGAACATCTATCACCAAAATATGCACCAGCAATGATTGCTCCAGCGGTGGCAGCTAGGTTTACATCACCACCTTTTGCAACAACCATAAGGGCTATTCCTATTGTACCGGTAGTTCCTATAGATGTGCCTATTAAAAAAGATACAAAACAGCTAGTTAGGAATGCAGACAAAATGAAAACATTGGGTTTTAATAGCTGTATACCATAATAAACTAATGCAGGGACAGTACCGGAGGTCATCCATATAGATGTAATAGCACCAATAAGAATAAAAATCTTTATAACAATAAAAGATTTTTTGCCTCCGTTAAAAGCCATGAAAAGCACTTGATTTAGTGAATTTCCTCGTCTAATCGCCACTATAATAAAGAGGATTAGCCCTGCTATTAATGGATATGCAAGAAATATGCCTTTAAAAACGCTGAAAAGTAAAAGAACAAATGTAACAATAAAAGCTATAATTAAATCCAAAATTAACACCTACTTTAAAAAGATTTTAGTTTTCTTTGTGAGAGCATTAATGTAAAAGCATTTATTATTCATAAAATAGACTAAAGTTTTATACATCTTTTCACCTACAAACATAATTATTAATAAAAGGTATTAATAGAATGAATGCTATAATAATATTAACTTTTATTAATATTATTATAGCAAAAAGAATAAAAGCATTCAATAATAGTGAATTTTATATTGAAGGTGTAAAAATAAGAGAAAGTGATGTGCTTTTTATATGTCGTTTAGCTAACATTCTTGCATATAAAAGATTTAATTGTTTTGAAAAAAGTGAAAGTAGAAAGATATTACAAGAAATTTAATTATATTAAAGAGGAATTGTATACTATTATGTAGAAGAAAGAGAAAGGAAGAAAGTTGCTTTTTACATTAAAATATTAGATTTATTTAAAAGTAATTTATAAAAACAAAATATACTATAGGAGGATTAATAATGAAAAGAAAAACAGCAGGGTTTAGCTTACTATTTTTTTTGATTTCTATAACAATCTTTAATATGTTATTTTTGAATTTAGCATCCAGATCCTTTAAAACAGTGCTTTCTCAGGCGAATATACCAGCTAAGGAATTGGAAATTGTTTCTTTAGGTATAAATAGTATTTATGCAAAATATAATATTGGACTTAGTCTGATTTTTACTATGGTGATATTTTGCATTATTTTAACAATAATTCGAAATATGACTCATTCAATGAAAACTATAGATGAACAAACAAAAAAATTAGCGGAAGGACAATTTACCGTTAGAGTTAAAGCAGAGGGCATAGGTGAAACCATTGCTACAAATGTTAATGAAATAGTGAAAAATATAAGAAAGGTGTTGTGTGAAGTTATGGAAGTCTCACAGACAAATAGAAACCTGGCAGACACACTTCACAATAGTGCAGAACAAACAGAGACAACAGCCAGTGAAATATCTAATGCCATTGTAGAGGTAGCAGTCGGCGCAACCACTCAAGCAGAAGCTTCGATCTCCACAAAAGAAAATACGGAGCAGATGTGGAAAAATGCAGATAAGATTGCTAAGTTTGCAGAAAATGCAAAAGACATTGCAAAAAATATGATTTTAGCAATCCAGATCAATACTGAAATGTTCGCCAAATTTACTAGTAAAATGGAAGACACGGCCTTATCTAATTCTAAACTAGCTAATACAATTCAAACATTGCAAGATGAGATTCATAAAATTAATTCTATTATTCAGGTTGTTACAGATATTAGTGAAAGAACAAACTTACTTGCACTAAATGCTGCAATAGAAGCGGCCAGAGCAGGAGAGCAAGGTAGAGGGTTTGCAGTGGTGGCTGATGAAGTCCGAAAACTTGCTGAGCAATCCTCAAGTTCAGTAGGGGACATTGGGAAAATAACCACAAATATTATCGAAAAAATTTCTGAAATAAGTTTAGAAGCTAAGGAAGAAGTAAAAAAGATTGCAGAAAATGTTGGATTTGTAGAAGGAGTAAAAGAGTCTTTTAGCAAGGTAATTGATTCAACGAAATCAACTTATGATGCCGTAGATGAAATTTCTATTTTAGCGGTAGAAACTGCGAGTGAGGCAGAAAATGTAAATGAACTTATGGATAAAATAAGCTCAATAACCCAGCAGTCATTGGCAATTACTGAGGAGGTCTCAGCAGCGGCGCAAGAACAAACGGCAACAATGCATAATATGTCCGTTATAGTAGAGAAAATGAACAGGACTGCAGATGAAATTGACGGTCAATTAAAGAATTTTACAAATAAGATTATACTAGGAGAAAAAGAGAATAATATTATAAAAGAAGGACTAGAAATATTGAAGTCAATTGCAATAGAATTAGGTTCAAATGGGTATTCAATAGAGCGTACTTCTGATCTACTAAAACAAAGAAAAAACTCACATATGCAATTTGAATATATTGGAGTTATAGATATAGATGGAAATATGAAATTTGCAACAGAGGCTATAATTACTGGAAGCAATAATTATTCCTTTAGGCCATATTTTAGAGAAGCTGTAGAAGGAAAAGAATTTAGCAGTGAACCATATATATCTAATGTCTCTTATAATTATTGTATTGCTATTTCTGTACCTTTTAAAGAAAGCAATGGTAAAATAAATGGAGTTGTAATGGCTGATATTTGTATAGGAAATTAAGAAAATAAAGATATTGTGAAATATAAATAAAAATCGTCTCACTTTATAGAAAAGTGAGACGATTTTTATTTATATTTAAAATTAATTTCATCGTGTTGGTTCTACCCCTAAGGGCTCCCTGAAAGTACTTCTCCCATTTTAATAAGCTCTTCCCCAAGTAACCATAGCTTTAGCTGGTTTTCCACAACACAAGCAAACACCTTTTTCATTTGGTTGATCGAGTGGCATGCATCTAGAAGAAGCACCGGCTACTTCTTTTACTTTTTCTTCACAAGTGAGTTCTCCACACCATGGAGCGTCAACAAATCCTAATGTTTTATCAAGAAGCTCTTTTAATTCTTCTACGGTGTTTACACTAAAGCTTCTTTTATTTTGAATATTTCTAGCTTTTTCAAGTAGTGATTTTTGAATATCCTTTAAAATTTCTGGTACTTTTGTTTCTAGTTCAGGAATTGGAACAATGATTTTTTCTCTGGTATCTCGCCTAACTAATACTACCTGATTCTTTTCTATATCTTTTGGTCCAACTTCAAGCCTTAGTGGAACACCTTTCATTTCGTATTGACTAAATTTCCAACCAGCCATTTTGTCGCTGGTATCCATTTTTACTCTAGCTACTTTTGACAATGTGTTTTTAAGCTCTGTAGCTTTTTCAATTACGCCTTCTTTATGCTGCGCAACTGGAATTATAATAAGTTGAATAGGAGCTACTGCTGGTGGTAGTACTAAACCGCTATCATCACCATGAACCATGATTATTGCACCTATAAGTCTTGTAGACATTCCCCAAGAAGTTTGGTGAACATAAGCAAGTTTACCTGTTTTATCTGTATACTGAATGTTAAAAGCCTTGGCAAAACCATCTCCAAAGTTATGGGAAGTACCACACTGTAGCGCTTTACCATCGTGCATTAAACTTTCAATTGTGTAGGTATCCTTTGCTCCTGCAAATTTTTCTTTTTCTGTCTTTTGGCCTTTTATAACTGGAATGGCAAGGGTTTCTTCACAAAATGTTGCGTATACATTCAGCATCTTAATAGTTTCTTCTTGTGACCCTTCTGCTGTTGCATGAGCAGTATGGCCTTCTTGCCATAAGAACTCTGAGCTTCTAAGGAAAGGTCTTGTGGTTTTTTCCCATCTTACTACAGAGCACCATTGATTATATAATTTTGGGAGATCGTTGTAAGATTGAATTATTTTTGCGTAGTGATCACAAAATAATGTTTCAGATGTAGGTCTCACGCAAAGTCGTTCTTCTAATTTTTCGTTACCACCATGTGTTACCCAAGCAACTTCTGGTGCAAAGCCTTTAACGTGATCTGCTTCCTTTTGTAATAGACTTTCAGGAATGAACATTGGCATATATACGTTTTCGTGGTCTGTATCTTTAAACATCTGATCTAGTATTCTTTGGATATTTTCCCAAATTGCATAACCGTAAGGACGAATTACCATACAACCTCTTACGCTTGCATAATCAGCAAGCTCTGCTTTTTTTACGATATCTGTATACCACTTCGCAAAATCCTCATCCATAGCGGTAATAGATTCTACTAATTTCTTATTTTTTTCCATAATTAATCTCCTCTCATTTCATAAAATATATAAAAATGAATACAAAAAAAACTCCATCCCAAAAAGGGACCGAGAATATCGGTGGTACCACCCTAGTTGATATATAAAATATCCACTCAGATTCTAGATAACGGTAGAAATCCGCTGTAACTTACTGCAAAAAAAGCATTTCGTACAGAACTCCAAGGTGGGTTCAAAATGATCTTTTAAAAATCTTACACCAATGATTTTCTCGCTGTGAAAAGATTTCATTTTTACTAATCCTTTTCTTTGTATTGGATATATTCACTTTTAATGACAGACTACTTTAAAATCTATCATAGAATAAAAATAATAATATGTCAAGACTATTTTTACCTCAAATTAGGAATTTTAACATTTTACATGCAATTTCATGAAATATGTTTGATGAGAGGTATGTATGTTAATAAATAGAGCAAAGTATGTAGAGAGTGTAGAAAACTTAATAAATTTTATCTAATTCAACAGTTTGCTTTGTTATTCTAAATAAAGTTAGTATAATGAAATGAATAGGGAAATAATAAAGAAGGTGAGAAATTGGTAATTGCAGATATGTTTTATACTGTAAAGGAAATTATGAATAAAAAATTCATAAAAGTCAAGACAAATGAAAGCATAAAAGAGGCTTTAAACAAAATGATTGATGCAAACAAAGATGAAGTTTTAGTAGTGGACAACACGGGGGTGCTCATTGGAGTTTTTACAAGAAAAGACATAGCTAAAATTAAAAGAAACAAAGACATATCCTTTCAAGAAGAAGTAATAAACTATACCAACAAAAATGTGGTCACCATAGATATGAATGCTTCTGCTAGAGTTGCAAGAAATTTAATGATTGAGAATGGAATAGGAAGATTACCAGTAATCGAAAATAAAAAAATTAAGGGTGTAATTACTAGTAATAATATAAGAGACACTTTCTATTTAAAGATTGATGAAATGTTTGATCTTCAAAATAATATTATTGACAATTTACACGAAGCAGTTTGTATTTGTAGTGATAGTGGAATAGTAAACTACTGGAATAAAAGTTCAGAACATTTATATGGTGTAAAGGCTGAAAATATAGTAGGCCAACATATTGCTTCTTTTTTTCCTAATGCTTTGATTATAAAAACTTTAAAAGATGGAAAAAGAAGAGATAATGAGGGGAACGAGCCTGTTAAAGGTAAATTTGTTGTTCTAAGTACAGTGCCCATATATAATAATAAAGGAAAATTAGTTGCTGTAGTATCTACAGATCGAGATGTGACGGAAGTGGTAACATTATCAATGCAATTAGAAAAAGAAAAAAGAAAAGTTGAATTATTGCAGATTGCATATAAGAAAGAAATTGCAGCAAACTATAACTTCTCTTCTATTGTAGGAAAAAATAAAAAAATTATTGAAGCTATTGCAATGTCACAAAAGGTAGCACAAAGTTCTGCCAGTATATTAATTACTGGAGAAAGTGGAACAGGCAAAGAGGTGTTTGCAAGATCAATTCATGAAGCTAGCGGTAGGGTAGGGAATTTTGTAGCGGTGAATTGTAGTGCAATTCCAGAGCAATTAATTGAAAGTGAAGTTTTTGGATATATAGAAGGCGCGTTTACTGGTGCTATTCGAAAAGGTAAAATAGGAAAATTTGAATTTGCGAATAATGGGACTTTATTTTTGGACGAAATTGGGGATATGCCCATGGAAATGCAAGTGAAATTTTTAAGAGTGCTGCAAGATGGAATAGTATATAGGTTGGGAAGTGAAAAGGGAGTTGTCACAGATACAAGGATCATAGCTGCCACAAATAGGAATTTAAATGACTTAATGAAAGAGAAAAAGTTTAGAGATGATTTATATTATAGATTTGCAGTTGTCCAAATTGAATTGCCACCACTTAGGGAACGTAAAGAAGATATAAAAGAATTAGTAGATTTATTTATAAGTCAGATAGCTGATAAAGAAAATATAAAAATAACTTCCATAGATGAAAGAATATATCCACTGCTTGTCCATTGTAAATGGGAAGGGAATATTAGAGAACTGAAAAATGTAATACAAAGGATGATTGTACTTTCTACTGAAGGAGAAATAACATTGGATAGCCTTCCGGAATACATTCTAGACATTGAAGAAGATAAAATTGAGGTAGCATCAGGTATAAATGATAATGAAGTTTTCAATCAGGAGCAAAATAAATATGATTTGGGGAAAATTGTTGAGAATATAGAAAAAAGCACCATAGCGGAAGTATTGATAACCGTAGGTGGAAATAAACAGAAAGCTGCAAAAATATTGAATTTAAAAAGAAGTACCTTATATTATAAATTAAATCAATATGGTCTTTTAGAAAAGCAAAACCAATAGTGTCAGAAAATTGAATAGTATGTCTGTTTTCTGACATGCAAAATATCACTACAAACCACTACAAAGCTAGTTTAAAGGGTTTAAGTGGTAAAAATGTGTCAGAAAACAGACTCTATTTTTTTTGCCTCAAAAATAATAATGCGTATTGAAAAACCCTATAGGCTAGCAATTCAGTATTCGCAACATCTATAGGCAAAGAATAAAAATGATGAAAAGTTGGCACACTAATTGCGTATATAGTAAATAGAAATAATATGGAGGTGTTTTTATGCCAATGACCTATAAATTTCCTCTTAAGATGCATGTAGGTGCACCTTCAACTGCGATTGTAAAAGAAGGACAAATCGTTAAAAGAGGGGAATGTATTGCAAACCCAGAGGGATGTGGTGCTAAAATTCATTCTAGTATCACTGGAAAAGTAACTAAAATTACAAAAAATGAAATTTTTATTTTAGCGGACGACAATCAAAGTACCGAGTACATAAAAATTAAAAAATGTGGAAAAATAGAAGATACTGCTTATGAAGCAGGTATTGTTGGTGCCGGTGGAGCTGGATTTCCTACTCATATTAAATTAAAAACTCAAATGACAGATGGGTATGTTATTGCTAATTGTGTTGAATGCGAACCTGCATTACATCATAATATAAAAGTTTTAGAAAATAACCCACAAATTGTTATTAAAGGACTAAGGTATGCTATGAGTGCAATAGGAGCTCCAAAGGGCTATATTGCGGTTAAAGCAAAAAATAAAAATGCCATTGCATCACTTAAAAAAGCGCTTTCTGGAGCATCGGATATAGAAGTAAAAGCATTAAGAGATATGTATCCAATGGGTGAGGAAAGGGCGATGATTCATGAAATATTCGAAACTTGGCTTAACCCTGACCAATTACCTTTTGAAGCGAAATGCGTTGTTTTAAATGGAGAAACTTTGGCTAATTTAACAAGAGCCGTAGAAGAAGGAAAACCAGTAATAGATAAAGACGTTACAATAGTTGGAAAACTAAAAGGCGGAAATGAAAGTCATGTTTTCTTACAAGTACCTGTAGGAACTTCAGTTAAAGATTTAATTGAAAAAGCCGGCGGTATTGATGGAGCATATGGCGAAATCATAATTGGCGGACCATATACAGGTAAATCTGAAGATATAGAAAGTGCAGTTGTTACAAAGACTTCAGGTGGTGCGATTGTTACCATGCCACTTCCAAAATATGAAGGACCAATAGGACTATTAGTATGTGCTTGTGCTGCAGATGAAGCGAGACTTAGGGATGTTGCAGAAAAAATGCATTCAAAAGTAGTTGGAGTAGCAACCTGCAAAAATGTAGTTCAAGTAAGATCTTTAAACAAATGCTTAACCCCAGGACATTGTCCAGGTCAAGCAGAAGCTATTCTTTACCTTAAAAAACAAGGTGCAAAAAGAGTATTAATAGCAAATTGCAGTGACTGCTCAAATACAGTAATGTGTATAGCCCCTAAAATGGGGATTCCAGTATACCACCACACAGATCATGTATTTAGAACAATAGATTATCCGCTTACAAGAAGATTACCAATGGAAGAAAAGTAAAAAAAATAAGGAGGTTATTTTTATGTCAATGACTGATGAGCACGCAGCAGAGTTTAAAAATGAAGTTGCAGTTGTATGTTGTAGAACAGAAGCAGGAACAATTCTTACTGCAGCTAATTTAGAAGATCCATCAATATTTCCAGATTTAGTGGATTCAGGTTTGTTAACAATACCTGGAAACTGTTTAAAGGTAGGTCAGGTTATAGGGGCAAAACTTACTAAGACAATTGACTCTTTATCACCACTAACACCAGAAATAGTAGAGGGCGCTATTGCTACTACAGAAGAAAAGAAGGTAGTAGAAGTAACAGATGGTAATGAAAAGGCAGTATTAAAAGATAATAAAAGTGCAGGAGATGTTATTACAGCTGCGGATTTAGAAAATCCAATGCATTTTGATAAATTACAAGACTCTCTACTTCTTAAATTGAATGAAAAAGTTTTAAGTAGAAACGAAGTAATTGGAGCAACTTTAAAAGTAGATGCAGTTGCTTTAACTCCTATAAGTTCAAACATGTTAGAAGGATTTGAGGAGGAAGTACCTATGAAAACTGAAACACCAGCAATGTCATCTGTTATAAACGGTGGAATATTAAAGATTAAAATAGCAGAAGGCAAGGGAATTGATATAGAAATCCCTCTAAATTCATTTAGTCAAAACGCAGTTCAAGGAGTACAAACAGTAAAAACAGCAACTGCTGGAATGGTTGTAGCTAAAGAAGCTATAAAAGAAAATAAAGCTCCAGAAGTAAAGCTTGAAGACAAAATTCTAAGAACGCTAGTTAAAAAGCACTTTAAAATAGAAGAAGTTAAATTTGGTCCTGAAACTAAAATTGATGGAACAACACTTTATATTAGAGAGAATATCTGTAGCGATGCTGTGAAAATTAGTGAACTTGTTACAGACATAAAAATTGATATAATTACACCGGATAAGTACAACACATATAGTGAAACAATTATGGATGTACAGCCAATTGCTACAAAAGAAGGAGACCATAAATTAGGTCAAGGGGTAACAAGAGTATTAGATGGTGTTATCATTATGGTTACTGGAACAGATGAAAATGGCGTTCAAATTGGAGAATTTGGTTCTTCAGAAGGTATTTTAGAAGAAAATATTATGTGGGGAAGACCAGGCGCACCAGATAAAGGTGAAATTTTCATTAAGACTCAAGTTACAATACTCGCAGGAACAAATATGGAAAGACCAGGTCCATTTGCTGCACATAAAGCATCAGATGTGATAACACAAGAAATTAGAGAAGCACTAAAGAAACTAGAAGAAAACTTAGTAGTAAATAGTGAAGAATTTGTTCAATATAGAAGAACTGGCAGAAAGAAAATAGTAGTAGTAAAAGAAATCATGGGTCAAGGCGCAATGCATGATAACTTAATTCTTCCAGTAGAGCCAGTTGGTATACTTGGTGGAAAACCAAACGTTGATCTTGGGAATTTACCAATTGTACTTTCACCACTAGAAGTATTAGATGGTGGAATACATGCACTAACTTGTATAGGACCAGCATCTAAAGAGTGCTCAAGACATTATTGGAGAGAGCCACTTGTTATAGCAGCAATGAATGATCCAGAAGTTGATCTTTGTGGAGTTGTATTTGTAGGAAGTCCACAAATTAATAGTGAAAAGTTTTACGTATCTGAAAGACTTGGAATGACTGTTGAAACAATGGATGTTGCAGGTGCAATTGTTACAACAGAAGGTTTCGGAAATAACCATATCGACTTTGCAAGTCACATTGAGCAAATAGGTATGCGTGGAATTGGCGTTGTAGGAATGTCTTTCTGTGGAGTACAAGGTGCTCTAGTTGTTGGAAATAAGTACACTAAGTACATGGTTGACAACAATAAATCAGAAGCAGGAATTGAAAATGAAGTTTTATCTTGTAATACTCTTTGCAAAGAAGATGCAATAAGAGCACTTGCAATGCTTAAAACTGCAATTGCAGGAGAAGAAGTAGTGGCAGCAGAAAGAAAATGGAATCCAAATGTTAAGGAAAACAATCTTGAAGCTGTTGAGAAATCATATGCAGTTTCTATTGAAAGAGTGGAAAATGAAACTTCAATCCCAGAAAGTAAAAAAAGATTAGAAAAATATTCAACAAAATAAGGAGATACAATGAAATACGGAGATAAGATAATAGAAATGTACGGAGTTATAGTAGAAGTGCATGATGGAAGTGTTTCAATTGATCTAAAAGGAAGATTAGGCTTCATGAAGATACCAATGAGGATGCTAATTACAGATTATCCTATCCAGGTAGGTCAAGAAGTCGGTTTTAGAATGAGTTTTATTGAGGTTCTTTCTGAAGAGCCCAATGAAAAATATGTTAGTAATATAGAGACAAGAAACAGAAAGGAAGGGAAAGTATAATGAGTTTAACAACCGTTAAAGGGTTACAATCAGAAATATTTGTACCAATTACACCACCACCAGTTTGGACACCGGTAACAAAACCATTAAATGAAATGAGAATTGCTTTTGCAACTGCAGCAGGAGTACATTTAAAAACAGACAAGAGATTTAATTTAGCAGGAGATTTTACATTTAGAGCAGTTCCAGGAGATGTAAATTCTCATGATTTAATGGTATCCCATGGTGGATATGATAATGGAGACGTTAATAAAGATATAAATTGTATGTTCCCTATTGATAGATTAAGAGAACTTGCAGCTGAAGGCTTTATAAAAGAAGTTGCTCCAATGCATTATGGATTTATGGGTGGTGGCGGAAACCAAGATAAGTTTAAAAATGAAACTGGTCCTGCTATTGCAAAGTTACTAAAAGATGAAGGCGTAGACGCAGTAGTCTTAACAGCTGGCTGAGGAACTTGTCATCGTTCTGCTGTACTTGTACAGAGAGCGATAGAGGAATCAGGGATTCCTACGATAGTTATTGCAGCATTACCACCAGTAGTTAGACAATCCGGAACACCAAGAGCGGTTGCACCACTTGTTCCAATGGGAGCAAATGCTGGAGCACCAAATGATAAAGAAATGCAAACAGGCATATTAAAAGCTACTTTGGAACAGCTTATAGCGATACCATCAGCTGGAAAAATTGTTTCATTACCTTTTGAGTACGCAGCAAAAGTTTAATTAAAATTTAGGAATGCCTCCAAATTTATATTTGGGGCATTCCTATCTAAAAAAATGAATTGTGGTGAGATGTATGGAAAATGAAATTGAAATGCGAAAACTATTGATTAAAACCTTCCATATTGAAAAAGTAGAATTTGGTAAAAAGACTCTTATACAAAATAAAATATTATACTTAAGAGAAAATATAAAGATGGATTTAAATCAAGAATCTATTGATGTTATAAAAAGTATTGACGTAAAAATAGTAAATCCAGAACAACATGATTTCTTTGTAAATAGCATTATGGATTTTTCACCAATAGCAACAAAAGTATTAGGAAAGATTGGTGAAGGAATAACACATACGCTTACGGGAGTCTATGTTATGCTCACGGGTGTAGATGAAATGGGAATTCAGGTTGCTGAATTTGGATCTTCAGAAGGAATTTTAGCGCAGCAAGTAGTGTTTGGTCGTGCAGGTACTCCAAATGCCACAGATATCATAATTCATGTAGATGTAGTGTTAAAAAATGGTTTGGGATCAGTAAGAATAGGACCTACAGCAGCACATAGGGCCTGTGATAGATTAGTTCAAGAAATAAGAGAAAATTTAAAGAAAATCAATGGAAAAGTATGCGATGAAAAGTTTGAATATTTTGATAAAATTAAACCTGGTAAAAAGAAAGTAGTTGTTATAAAACAGGTAGCTGGTCAAGGCGCAATGTATGATACGCAGTTACTCGGGAAAGAACCAGGTGGCTTTGAAAGTGGTAGATCCATTATAGATTTAGGCAATGTACCAATAATACTAAGCCCAAACGAATATAGAGATGGCGCTTTAAGGGCAATGCATTAATTTTAACCTTCGGTGTCGTCAAACTTAATAATCCAGACGAGGAGGATTGCAATGGGAGTTGGTCCATCTACAAAGGAAACAACATTACACCATTTTAGAGATCCACTGCTAGATGTTATATCTAAAGACTCAGACATTGATTTATTAGGCATAATTATTGTTGGGACCCCTCAATCTAATGAAGATAAATTATTCGTTGGACAAAGAGCGGCAGCATGGACAGAAGCTATGAGAGCTGATGGTGTTATTGTATCCGTGGACGGATGGGGTAATAGCCATGTAGACTATGCAAATACTATTGAAGAAATTGGAAAGAGAAACATACCAGTAGTAGGGCTTAGCTTTGTGGGGACACAAGCACAGTTTGTGGTTACCAACAAATATATGGATACAATTGTTGATTTTAACAAATCATTAGAGGGTATTGAAACAGAAGTAGTAGGGGAAAATACAGTTTGCGAATTAGATGCAAAAAAAGCTGTGGCGATTTTAAAACTTAAAATGAATAGAAAGATGAGGGGATAAATTATGAAAGCAATGAGAATGATTAATGCGGTAGATTCACATACTATGGGAGAACCAACAAGAATTATAACTGGTGGCGTCCCGGTAATTCCAGGAAATACTATGCCTGAAAAGAAAGAATACTTGGAAAAACATCTGGATTATTTGAGAACAGCAATTATGCTTGAACCAAGAGGCCATAATGATATGTTTGGATCCATTATTACTTCACCAACAATGCCAGAAGCAGATTTAGGAATTATTTTTATGGATGGTGGTGGATATTTAAACATGTGCGGTCATGGTTCTATTGGAGCTGCAACGGTAATAGTAGAAACTGGCATGGTTCCTATGGTAGAACCTTACACGAACCTAGCTTTAGAAGCGCCAGCAGGGCTAGTTAAAGCAAAAGTAAAAGTAGAAAATGGAAGAGTAAAAGAAGTTTCTATTGCAAATGTACCTTCTTTTCTTTATAAAGAAAATGTAGAACTAGATGTTCCTGAAATAGGAAAAATTACTTTTGATATTTCTTTTGGTGGAAGTTTCTTTGCACTTATTAAATCTTCTGACTTAGGGATTGATATTTGTCCAGAAAATGCAAATAAATTATGCGAAGTAGGGATGAAAATTTTACATGCAATTAATGAAAATGTTTCCGTACAACACCCATTACTTCCACATATAAACACAGTGGATTTAGTTGAAATATACGGACCTGCTAAAAATCCGAAGGCTACTCTTCAAAATGTAGTAATATTTGGGCAAGGACAAGTGGATAGATCACCTTGTGGAACAGGAACAAGTGCTAAACTTGCATATTTATATGCAAAAGGACATTTGAAACAAAATGAAGAATTTATATATGAGAGTATTATTGGAACTATGTTTAAAGGAAAAGTACTTTCAGAAGTGCAAGTAGGCGAATTCAAAGGTGTCATTCCTGAAATAACTGGTAGTGCATATATCACTGGATTTAATCAATTTGTTATTGATGAAGAAGATCCCTTAAAATATGGATTTACACTGTAGGTCATAGTTAAAATTTAGTGTTGAGTGTTATTATAACCCATTAGTGGAATAAACTGAATAGTCTATTAAATGAATAATTTCTAGACTCGTACAATATAATATAGTATAATAAATTCAATAGTGATTTTTTTAACTGGATCACTAAAAATTTAACATGAGAAGTATATTTTAACAAAAATCATTAACCTGCACTATTTAAAACATATTTTAAGTAGTGCATGCTAATATATTAATTAAACAAGGGGGAATTCAAAATGTTAATTGCCGTACTATCAGCACTAGGTCTTTTAACCCTTTATTTTGCAATTATTTTTATTAAGGATTACATGCTAGCTTCAAAGGAAGGTAGACTTGAAAAACCTAGTTTTTTTGCTACAGGAGCTGTAGGGTTTGCTACAAATTTCTTTGATACACTAGGTATTGGTAGTTTTGCACCTACAACTGCATTACTAAAACAATTTAAACTTACAAATGACAGAACAATACCAGGAACATTAAATGTATCTTGCACAATTCCAGTAGTATTAGAAGCATTTATTTTTATTACAGTTATAAAGGTTGATCCAATTACACTTATTGGTATGCTTTTCGCAGCAACAGTAGGAGCAATCGTTGGAGCAGGATTTGTTGCTAAGCTTGATGTAAAGAAAATACAATTGGCAATGGGAGTTGCATTACTAGTTGTAGCATTTATTATGTTAGCGCAACAATTAAAAATGTTTCCTTCTGGTGGAGACGCAATTGGTCTTTCTGGAGCAAAACTAATAATCGCTATTATAGCTAACTTTATTCTTGGAGCGTTAATGACTCTTGGAATAGGTCTTTATGCTCCATGTATGGCACTTGTATTTGCACTTGGATTAAGCCCAACAATTGCATTTCCAATTATGATGGGTTCTTGTGCATTCTTAATGCCAGCAGCCTCCGTTAAATTTGTTAAAGAAGGAGCTTATGACAGAAAAGCTTCTATGGCAATAACAATATTTGGAGTAATTGCAGTACTTATAGCAGCATATATTGTTAAATCATTACCACTTGATATATTGAAATGGCTTGTTATTGTGGTTATCATTTATACATCTGCTATGATGTTTAAATCTTATTCAAAACCAGTTGAAATAAAAGCATAAAACGACCATTTGTTAAAAACAATTTTAAAAATTCTAGACTAAATTAAAAGATGATTTCTGCGTTGAGCAGGAGTCATCTTTTTACATCCAATTGAAATATATACTTATTATAGTAAATCAAATATTATTAAACTATTTGTTCTTTTTCTTATAAATTAAAGAAAATATTAGGATTAAAGTTATAGAAATTACGGTGCATTCTTTATAATATATAATAAGTAAATTATCCTTAAAAGTATATTTTACAATCTCCTTAGAGGCAACGTCGTAGCATCTTTCTATAGAATCTAAACTTATATTTTCGAAGGTGTCTTGTGGAGTGTGTATTCGAGTTATATCATTGTCACAGAAGGTTATAGCATCAATATTTCTTTTCCTAAAGCCTTCATGGTCACTAGCATCTTCAAAAAGATAATCGAAAAATATTTTTTCTGTTTTGCAAGTGATTGAAACTGATTTTATGAAAGGCGTTTTATCTGTATCTTTATTTCCACCCATGATGCATAGGGGAACAGCGTTATTACTTCCAATCATGTCAAAATTAAATACTTTGCAGCGTTGTATATCGTCTTTATATTCCGTAATAAAAGCGTTTGAGCCGAGGCATCCGAACTCTTCTGCGTTAAAGCCTAAGAAAAGAATGCTTCTGTCTGGTTTGCCAAGTGAAGTTAAATACTTACTCATTTCTAGCATGAAGGATAGACCTGATGCATTATCTAGAGCTCCACTATATATAGTGCCATTTAAATCCGTACCTAAATGGTCAAAGTGTGCTGAGACAATTATTGGTGGAGCAGTGGTATCCTTGCCTTCTAAATAGCCCATAACGTTATTTACATTGGTTTGTGAGACCTCATAGGGAATAAAGCAATCAATAGCAAAATTCTTATCTAATAAATCTTTAAGTGATGCTAGTGTTTCTTTAGTAATCATAATATACATGTTATAATTAGAATCATACATAAAGGAACTTCTAAAGGATAAGTCGCTGGCGGGAGGAACAAAGAATAGGAAGGGCCCATCAATAGTGTTAACTACAAGAGAGTTTTCTTTTATTGCATTTATATTACTTTTTACGAAGGTTAAATTATTAATTTTAAAGTTTAACATATCTTCTTTAAAATCCACACTATAAACAAAATCTTTTACTACTCTACCCTTGCTATCCAATACTTTTAAATATGGACTTTTATTAATTTTCTTAGGATATAGTACTTTAAAGCTTTGAAATTCACTTCCTTTATATGGTTTTAATCCGTTATTTTTAAATTCAGAGTTAATATAAGTAGCTATTTCTGCGTTTTCTAAGGTGCCAGGAAGCCTACCTTTAAAATGGTCTGAAGAGATATATTTTATATTTTGGTACACATTTGTAGGATTGAATCTATATAGGGTATAATATATATGTGAACTATAAAAGACTAATAAAAGACAAAGGGTTAAGAAACAAGAACATATTAACTTTTTCATATATTTCTCCTAAAAAATTTTATCTTTATATAGATATGAGGATAGAACTTTGGGTATGATTAAATATGTTAATTTTGGGCCATTAGATTTAAAATATATATTACGAAAGGAGGACTGACTATTTAGGTACATTTAAATAAACTATATATTGAATTGGTATTTATTTATTGTTCCACATAAAAATAGTTGGGAAAATATGAAAAACATAGAAGGTAGATTAATTAGTGAATTTGGAATTACAAAAGAGCAATCGGAGAATGTAATCCAGTTATTAGATGAAGGGAATACAGTCCCTTTTATAGCTAGATATAGAAAAGAAAGAACTGGGGGACTTGATGATATAGTACTCAGAAATTTCACGGAGAGACTTATATATCTTAGAAATTTAGAAGAAAGAAAAGCAGATGTACTACGTATTATTGGAGAACAAGAAAACCTAACAGAGGAAATTGAAAATTCAATAAGAAAGTGTGAAACTCTTACAGAAATAGAGGATATTTATAGACCTTTTAAGCCTAAGAAAAGAACTAGAGCCACCATAGCAATAGAAAAAGGGTTAAAGCCTCTTGCTGAAATTATTTTCAGTGGCGATTTTAAAGGGGATATAAATGAATATGCGAAGAAATTCATAAGTGAAGAAAAAGTAGTGAACAATGCTTTGGAAGCGCTTCAAGGTGCTGGTGATATTATAAGTGAGATGATTTCAGATGAAGCTGATTATAGAAAGTGGATTAGGGCACTGGTGCATAATCAAGGAATGGTAGAAACTAAGGGCGCAAGTGAAGATACTACCCCTTTTGAAATGTATTATGAGTATAAAGAAGGAGTTAGGTCTATTCCACCACATAGAATTCTTGCTATAAATAGAGGTGAAAATAGCAAGATACTTTCTGTAAAAATTAAAGCTGATAATGATAAGATAATTGAGTACTTAAAAGTTAGATGCTTAAAGGGAAATAATGAAACAGATAAATATATAGAGTTAAGTATAGTTGATTCTGTAAAAAGACTTATATTCCCCTCAATTGAAAGAGAAATAAGGTCAGAGCTCACAGAAAAAGGTGAAATAGGAGCTATTGAAATATTTAAAGCTAATTTGAAGGCTCTCTTAATGCAATCCCCTATAAAAGGGAAGGTAGTGCTTGGATTTGACCCTGGGTTTAGAACTGGGTGCAAAATAGCAGTGCTAGATGATACTGGGAAGGTTTTAGATATAGCTACGGTATATGCTACTGCAGGTAGTAAGGATGGGGTTCAAAAATCCATAGGTATTATTAAAGCATTAGTAAATAAGCACAATGTAGAAGTGATATCCTTAGGTAATGGAACCGCTAGTCGAGAGTCCGAAGAAATTTTAGCTCAGATAATTAAAGAACTAAAAGAGGAATGCTCAAAAGACCTTTACTACGTTATAGTTTCAGAAGCGGGTGCTTCAGTATATTCAGCTTCCGAGCTTGCATCAAAAGAATATCCAGACATAGATGTATCTATTAGAGGAGCTATTTCTATAGGACGAAGACTTCAAGATCCCTTAGTGGAGCTTGTAAAAATTGATCCTAAAGCTATTGGAGTTGGACAATACCAACATGATGTAACGCCTAAAAAGCTTGATGAATCCTTAAAAGGAGTAGTTGAAGATTGTGTTAATGCTGTTGGAGTAGATCTTAATATTGCAACGCCTTCTTTACTCTCTTATATATCAGGGATAAATGCTGCTATAGCTCAAAATATTGTAGCATATAGAGAAGAAAATGGTAAATTTGTAGCTAGAAAAGAATTATTAAAAGTTAAAAGATTAGGTGCAAAGGCATATGAGCAATGCGCGGGATTTTTAAGAGTTATGGAGAGTAAAGAGTTTTTAGATAATACTTCAGTTCATCCTGAGTCATATAATGCTACAAAACAGTTATTGGATTTATTAGAGTATAAAAAAGAAGATCTTAGATCACTAAATTTTAAAGATATGGATGAGCGAGTTAAAACTATCAATCTAAATGAGCTGGCAGAAAAATTAGAAATAGGTGTTCCAACTCTTAGAGATATTATTAAAGAGATTAAAAAGCCAGGTAGAGACCCGAGAGAGGAATTACCTAAGCCACTATTAAAAACAGGCGTAGTTCAAATGTCCCATCTTAAACCAGGCATGAAACTTATGGGGACTGTTAGAAATGTATCTGATTTTGGAGCCTTTGTAGATATTGGAGTTCATCAAGATGGTTTAGTACATATAAGCCAGTTAGCAGATAAATTTGTAAAGCATCCATTGGATGTAGTAACAGTTGGAGATATAGTAGAAGTTAGTGTTCTAGAAGTCGATGAGAAAAGAAAAAGAATATCATTATCTATGAAAAATAATTAATAAATATGTTGCTTATTTTACTGAATTTGTATATAATTAAATTATAAAATAAAATTTGATAATCTTCAGGGCGGGGCGAATTTCCCCACCGGCGGTAAAGCCCGCGAGCCGAAAGGCAGATTCGGTTTAACTCCGAAGCCGACAGTAAAGTCTGGATAAAAGAAGATGTGATATATGTGATTTCGCCCTGACATAGTTATATGTCAGGGCTTTTATTATATCCATCCCTAGAAGACATAGTCAATTAGGGGGTATAAAAATGAGAGACGAAAAACTTGTTAAACTTATTAAAATTTCACTTTTATCTGTTATGGCTTTTCTTTTGATGTATATTGAATTACCAATACCTATATTTCCGGAATTCTTAAAAATTGATATCAGCGATCTGCCAGCACTTCTAGGTGCATTTGCATTAGGGCCAATAGCAGGGGTTGTTATTGAACTTTTTAAAAATATATTACACGGAATGCTAGCAGGAAAAACGGCTTTTGTGGGAGAACTTGCAAACTTTCTTGTAGGCTCAAGTTTAGTATTAGTTTCTGGATATATATATAAGGCTCGTAAAAGTAAAGGTGGAGCAATTGTTGCATTATTACTCGGAGTAGTTTGTATGTCAATTTTTGCAGGAATACTGAACTATTTTGTTATTCTTCCGCTGTATGAAAGCGTATTAGGATTCCCAGTAGATGTAGTGGTAGGAATGGGAACAAAAATAAATCATAAGATTGTTGATTTAAATTCCTTTATTATTTGGTCAATTATTCCTTTCAATTTTATTAAAGGAATAGTAGTATCATCAGTAACACTAGCATTATATAAAAGTGTTTCTCCTATACTTCATAAAGAAAATGTAGAGAGCAAATACAAAAACAGACAAGGTAATTATTAATTAAAAATATAAAAACAATGACATATTTTAAAGGGGTACCTATTCTATAGGTACCCCTTTAAAAGTTAGTCTTTTTTATTTTGATTCTATAGGTTACGATTCCACATAATTACTGCATCTTCATTATTGTCTTCATAATAATGAGGTCTAATGCTTACCTTTTCAAAGCCGTGTTTTTCATATAAATTTATAGCTTGAAAATTTGAACTTCTAACTTCTAAGGTTATTGCTGTAACCTTTTGCTTTCTGCAAATTCTGAACAAGGCTTCTACAATTAGATCTCCACCACCATGGCCGCGGGCATTAGGATGAATTGCAACATTGGTAATGTGGGCTTCATCTATAATTATCCACATACCACCATAACCTACTATAGAATCGCCCTTCTTGAGTACTACATATTTAGCAAATTTATTATCTAACTCACTTTGGAGAGATTCTAAACTCCAGGAAATAGGGAAGCTTAGTTCACTAATATTGAGGATAGATTTAATAGATGAACTATCCATTGGGGAAATTTTAAAATCACTATTCATTTTTAATCAGCCCCATTTTTTCTTCATACTCCCGCTCTGCTTGGGGTTTTCGAAGGTAAATAGGTACTGATGCATATAAATCATCGAAAGTTCCCTTAGATAATAGCTTAAGACCTAATTCTCCTAGGGATGAGGCCTTAGCTAAATTTAAATGCGCTGGCGCGAAGCTTATATTAGGCAAATGTGCTATAAGTTTTTCTTTAAATTTTGGAACTCCATCTCCTACAAAAGTAATATTGCAATTTTTCTCTTTAAGCATAGTTATTAATTCATCTATTGAAATATTTATATAGTCAGTGATGCGGTTAAGCTCACAATTATTAAAAGTATATAAGGCTGTATAAACATTATCCCTTAGTGCATCTAGTATAGGACAGACAATGCCATCCGTATATGCTAAGTTATAAGCTAAAGAATCTAAGGTAGAAACAGTTACAAAGGGCTTCCTGGTACCCTGACTAAGCCCCTTAATGGTAGCAAGCCCTATTCTAAGACCTGTAAAAGAACCAGGCCCCTTTGAGGCCACAAACGCATCTATATCACCTATGCACATTCCAGTATTATTAAATAATTCATCGATTATAGGCATAAGTATTAGAGAATGTTGTTTTTTATAGTTAAAAGTTATCTCAGAAAGCACATTGTCATCCTCAAGGATGGCGCAAGTTGCTGCAGCGGTTGCAGAATCTATGCTTAAAATCCTCATATTTTCATCTCCTTTATATAATCATATCTTTTATCCGAGTATTTCATATTAATCTTTCTATAGTTATCTCCAGATTCGGGAAGCTTTTCTATGATAATGGTTAAATTATTTGATGGAATCAATTCCTCAATATAATTAGCCCATTCAATAATACTAACTGCATCACTAAATATATATTCATCAAAGCCTATGGCTTCTATTTCGTCTGGATCATTTACCCTGTATACATCAAAATGGTATAATTTTAAACGACCTGTATATTCATTTACAATTGTAAAAGTAGGGCTTGTTACATGATCTTCAATACCTAAGCCTTTGGCAATTCCCTTTGCTAAATGAGTTTTTCCAGTGCCTAGGTCACCAATTAAGCAGATTATATCACCTGAATTTACAAGTTCACCTATTCGTTTCCCTATTTTATAAGTTTCTTCTACTGTAGTTACTACAAATTCCATAAGTTTCACCTCACTAGATATTTTATCCTAAAAAATAAAAAAAGAAAAGGTAATATCGGATATTGACCATAATATGTAGATTTATTTTTACTGATTATATTTGTAAAATAAAAAACAATTGTTTATACTTAAATTACAAAATACTGTATAATAGCTTATATAACTTATTAAGGAGGGGAAAATAATGTTTGTTAATAATTTGATGCTATTAAAAGAAAAACTAATTACGGTAACACCAAAGGTTACAATAGGTAAAGCTTTAGAAATTATGGATGAAAATAATTTTTTATCAATTCCTGTGGCGGAGGGTAATAAATTCATTGGATCAATTTCAAAAGAAAGAATATATACTTATTATTATGAAAATTGTCTTGATAAGAAATGCTTGTTATCTGATTTCGTAGTTGAAAACGTTATGAGGACTGATGTACCTCTTATTAATCCAATGCAGCAAGCAGAAGAAGCAGCACATTTTTTAGAGACAAGAAGTGTTTCATTTGTTGCTGTAGTAGATAACAATGGTGAGTTTAAGGGCATAGTTACACATCATGCTATATTTCATCAATTTACTGAGCTATTTGGGCTTAATAAAGGAAAACGCTTAGCTGTTATAGCCTATGATATTCAAGGCCAGCTTTCTAAGCTTTCAAAAATAATAACTGAAAACAAAGGGGATATAATTAGCTTTGTAGTTATTGATCCGAAAAGTCTTACTGAGGTTAAAGAAATGGTTATAAGACTCGAGACTGAAAATTTCGATGAGATCGTTTCAAAAGTTAAGGCGGCAGGTTTTAAAGTGGAATAATTCGTCGATAATAAAATAACATTTAAGAAGCACAGAGCGTTTATGAGATATTTCGCCTGTGTTTCTTAATAAGTTAAATCGCCATCTGCGAAGCTGTTCATCTTCTTTAAAGCTGCAATACTAACGACTTCAGAAGGTGATTCAAACTCCCACTTATAGAAGTAGGAGGATTCCTTCTCAAATGTCGTTAAAATATAAAACACTTGCATTTATTAAAAATACATGATACAATTTGAATGTATTTTAGGGGTATAGCTCAGTTGGTAGAGTAGTGGTCTCCAAAACCATTGGTTGTAGGTTCGAGCCCTACTACCCCTGCCATTTTTAAAATTTTATACGTGATAAAGGGGTATGGCTCAATTGGTAGAGTAGTGGTCTCCAAAACCATTGGTTGTAGGTTCGAGTCCTACTACCCCTGCCAAATAAAACCTGTGAATTTATTTTCACGGGTTTTTGCGTTTATTTATAATAAATTAACAAATTTTAATATTAGGAATCTCAAAATAGACTAGCATATTGACTAGTTGCTTTTTCAGATGCCTTGAAATAGGAGGGTATGTAATGCAGCAATATGACATAGTAGTAATCGGAGGAGGTCCGGCAGGCCTTGCAGCTGCTATTTCAGCTAAGGAACAATATGAAGGTAAAATTTTGATTTTAGAAAGGGAAAATCAATTAGGAGGAACAATAAATCAGTGTATCCATGATGGGTTTGGTCTGAATACTTTTAGCGAAAACTTGACTGGACCAGAATTTGTACAGAAATTTATAGATAAAGTTAATAAGCTAGGTATTTCATATAAATTAGATACTATGGTTTTAAATTTAAGTGATTCTAAAGAAATTAATGCAGTGAATGCTTATGACGGAATCTTTAAAATAAGGGCTAAAGCTATAATAATTGCCACCGGGTGTAGAGAGAGACCAAGAGGGTCTTCTAATCTAGCCGGTAGCACCTGTGCTGGTATATACACCGTAGGCTCCGCGCAAAAATTTGTAAATATAGAAGGATTTATGCCAGGAAAACAAATAATCATACTAGGTACAGGAGATATTGCATTAATAATGGCAAGTAGACTCGCCATCGAGGGAGCTAATGTTAAAGCTGTAGTTGAAAGTAAAGATTTTATTGATGCAGTTGATAAAAAACTAGGGGATTCCCTTAATGATTTTAATATACAATTAAGAACAAAGCAAAAGATCACTGCCATTAAAGGTGAAGGTAGAATCGAAGGCGTTACTTTAGCAAAGCTAGATAATAATAATGAAGTTATTAGTGGTAGCGAAGAATACATTTCTTGTGATGCATTACTTTTATCTGTAAAATTATATCCAGACAATGAACTCGCAAAGCAAGCAAAAATTGAAATTGATTTATCCACGGGACAAATTTTATTAAATGAAAAATTACAAACTAATATAGCGGGTATTTTTGCTTGTGGAAATGTAGCTATGGGGTACGACTTTTCTGAAAGTGTGATAAAGCAAAGCCAAAACATAGGTATAGCTACTACGAAATACTTAAAGAATTATAAGGGTTAGGGGCATTAGCTGTTAGTTTATTCTAACAGTTTTTTTATTAACAGTAATTTTAAAAGTTGGGATAAAAAAATTATATGTAAGTAATAAATAGTATTGACATATTTTAATGTTAAGAATATAATAAAATAAAGAAAAGTAATTCATACTAAAATACTAGGAAATACTGAGAAAAAGGAAAGTAGTATAAGAAGAATATACAGAGAGAGAGTCTAAAGCTGAGAAGATTCTTATGGGAAGCTTATATGAAGTGCCCTTTGGAGTTGTGCACCGAATTAAGTAGGCTGCATCGGGATTCCCCCGTTACAGGGATAGAGCATAGCGCTGTGCTTGAAAAAGTGGCTTTATAATCACTATAGTGATTATAACTTAGAGTGGGACCACGAAGCAAAACTTCGTCTCTATATTTAGAGGGAGTTTTTTTGTATTTAAAAACTTTTTGAAAAATACACTGATAAATATATAACAACTGCTTTTTATTTTAGGAAATTGTGTAAATTTAGAAATATAGATGGCTTTTAAAAAAAATAATTATTTTAAATTTGGAGGGATATTATTATGATGTATAACAATGTTTTAGATATGATAGGAGCAACACCGCTTTTAAAATTAAATAAATTAGTCAAGGGTGATATGGCTGATATTTATGTGAAACTAGAAAAATTTAATCCAGCTGGAAGCATAAAAGATAGAGCGGCTCTTGGGATGATAGAAAAAGCTGAAAAATTAGGGCTATTAAAAGAAGGATTTACCATAGTTGAACCATCTAGTGGAAATATGGGAATAGCCTTGGCCATGATTGGAAGAATTAAAGGGTATGAGGTAATTATTGTTATGCCAGATAGCATGAGCGTTGAGAGACGGAACTTAATTAAGGCATATGGAGCACAGCTTGTGCTTACTGATGGTATCAAGGGGATGAAGGGTGCTATAAATAAGGCTAAGGAAGTAGCTGAGGGAAAACCTAATTTCTTTATACCACAGCAATTTACTAATTTGGCAAATCCAGAAAAACATTATGCTACAACCGCAGAAGAAATAGTGGAAGACATTGAAGATATAGATATTTTTGTAGCAGGTGTAGGCACTGGAGGAACAATTACTGGAGTAGGAAGAAGATTAAAAGAAATAAAGCAAGGTATTAAAGTTGTTGCGGTTGAACCAGAAAAATCTCCTGTATTATCAGGGGGAGAACCTGGACCACATAAAATACAAGGAATAGGAGCAGGTTTCACACCAGATATTTATGATACTAATGTTGTTGATGAAATAATAAAAATATCTGATGAAGAGTCTTTTGAAATAGCAAAACTAATGGCCAGTGAAGAAGGCATATTAGTAGGGATTTCAACAGGGGCTAATATTGCAGCAGCTATAAAAATTGCCAAAAAAATAGGCAAGGGTAAAAAAATTGTTACAGTTGCACCTGATGGAGGAGAAAAATATATCTCAATGGGTATTTATGACTAAATTTACAATGAAGTTTTGTAGGGGTGAAGGATTATATGCTTAAAATGCTAAAATATGAAATTGAAAATGTATTAGGTAAAGATCCAGCAGCTAAGAATTGGGTGGAAGTAATATTTTTATATCCTTCTACTCATGCTATAATATTATATAGAATAGCTCATTTTCTATATAGTCATAAAATCTATTTTATATCTAGAGCAATATCTCAGATAGCAAGGTTTTTTACTGGAATAGAAATCCATCCAGGAGCCCAAATAGGTAAAGGATTATTTATAGATCATGGAATGGGAGTAGTAATAGGAGAAACCACAGAAATTGGAGACAATGTAACCTTGTACCAAGGAGTTACACTTGGTGGAACAGGTAAGGATAAAGGTAAAAGGCATCCTACTTTAGGGAATGATGTTGTAGTTGGTGCTGGTGCAAAGATTTTGGGGCCAATTAAAATAGGATCTGGTAGTAAGATTGGTGCAAATGCTGTAGTACTAAAAGATGTAGTAGCTAAAGCAACTGCTGTGGGTATTCCCGCTAGAGTGATTTTTGGGAAAACTATTCCTATAATAGAGATTAAGGATTATTTAGGGGAAACTAGAAGGATATATAATGATATGATAATATAAAAAGGACTGACAATATGAACATTAAGGAAGAAATAATAGAGTTTTGTATAAATAATGGAATAGACACAATAGGATTTAGCGAATGTAGGATTTTTCATGAGCTAAATCCTTATTTTGAGAAGAGAAAAAAGCTTGGACTAGAAAATGAATTTGAGGAGAATAGCATAGATAAGAGAATAAATCCATTTTTATATATGCCAGAAGGAAAAACAATAATCACCATTGCATTCCCCTATCTATATAGTTTAGATTTTAATAAAAAAACGCACTTTTCTAAATACACGCTTGGAATGGATTATCATGCGGTTACAACTGGATATATGGAGAAAATCTGTAAATTCATTCAGGGTATGGGTGGAAAAACTATGCCTTTTGTGGATAGCAATTCGCTTCCAGAGAGATACATTGCCTCCAATAGTGGAGTAGGATTTATAGGAAAAAATAATACTCTGATAACAGAAAAATACGGATCATATGTTTTTTTAGGAGAAATTATTACAGACTTAATAATCCTACCTGATAAACCAATTGATCAAAAATGTGGTAATTGTGAGATGTGTTTAGAAGCATGTCCTACAAATTCTATAGTGAAGGGGCAAGTAGGAATAAATAATGATGCAAATATATGTCTTTCCTACATAACACAGAAAAAACATATAGAGGATTCTTGGTTTGAAAAATTAAATGGTAGAATATTTGGTTGTGATACCTGCCAGAGGGCTTGCCCATACAACAGAGAGATACAGCTTAGTACTATCAGTGAATTTATACCTTATGATTATATGAAAAACGTGGATGTGCAAGCCTTAATGAATATGGATAATGACTTATTTAAAGATAAGTATAAAATAGCTTCTTGTGGGTGGAGAGGCAAAAATATACTTAAAAGAAATGCGATTATTAATGCGCTTTTAATTGAGAAAATTAATATTTTAGCTGTAGAGAAGGATACATCGCCTTATATAAGAGATTATTATTATAGACTTTTAAAGTTTTTCAATTTATAATAATTTTATAAATACTTTTTTATGAAAGGTGGAATTCTGATGATTTCTCCAATAGTTTTAAGAATAATAGATGTTTTGCCAGATAAAGTTGTAACCTTTATAGCAAAAAAAATGTTGGACACGTATATCAACAAATATGCAAATATAAAAACTCACGGAATGGAGAAAATTGTGGATGCAAAATCTCCAATAATTTTTATATGTAATCATCTAAGTAATGCTGATGGTATAATTATGAATAGGCTATTAAAGGATAATAATGTAACCTTTGTCGCTGGCATAAAGCTAACTGATAATAAGCTTACTAAACTGGGGTTTCATGTGGCTAAGACTATAAATATAAAACCTAATTCTGCAGATAAGGAAGCTATATCTAAAATCGTTAATACGCTAAAACAAGGGAATAATATTATGATTTTTCCAGAAGGAACCAGGAGTAGAAATGGAAAAATGGCAGAAGCTAAGAAGGGTCTTTTATTAATGGCTAAATTATCAAAGGCAACAATTGTTCCCATGGGAATATGGGGAACAGAAAAATTATTACCTATTAATGAAACAAATATGGCCTCAGAAAAATTTAATTATGCAGATGTAAATATTAATATTGGTGAACCTATTATGCTTCCAAATAAAAAGGTCGAGGAGGATAAAAATCAGTATCATGATAGAGCCATGCGTGAAATAATGGGGAGTATAGCAGTGTTGCTTCCAGAGCAATATAGAGGAGTATATTCTGATTCAAATTAGGTAATAATTAATAAGGAGCTTTCAAACAAGAAATTCTGTTTGAAAATTAAAATCTTGTTTTTTATATCGGCCTTATATAAGCGAGATGAATAGTGCTATAATTATAAGTAATGATGAAAAAAAATCATAAACATGAAAAAAATAAAAGAAATATTGCTTTTAAGGTAAGAATGGTATAATTTGATTTGGCATTTCAAGATAAAAGATATATAATAGACTTGTGATTAAATATGAAATTCTTATATAATTTTATAAGAATATACAAAATAAAAGTTTGGAGGCATGTTATCATGGGAAGTAAAGTATTAGGAAAATTTTTAAAAGAGAATTTAGATGATTTAAAAAGTAAAGGTTTGTATAATGTAATTAATATATTAAAGAGTTCAAATGGGCCGGTTATTACAATCGGGGATAGAGAATTAATTAACTTATCTTCAAATAACTACTTAGGTCTCGCTACGAATCCTAGAATGATTGAAGCTACTATTGATGCAACTAAGAAATATGGTTCAGGAGCAGGTGCCGTTAGAACTATAAATGGTACTTTAGAAATTCATACTAAATTGGAACAAAAACTTGCTGAATTTAAACATACAGAGGCAGCTATTGCTTTCCAATCAGGATTCAATTGTAATATGGGAGCAATTTCAGCAGTAATGAATAAAAAAGATGCTATTCTTTCAGATTCCTTAAATCATGCATCAATAATAGATGGGTGTAGATTATCTGGAGCCAAAATCATAAGAGTAGAACATTCAGATATGGTAGATTTAAGAAATAAGGCAAAAGAGGCAGTAGAGTCAGGATTATATGAGAAAATTATGGTTATTACTGACGGTGTATTCTCTATGGATGGGGATGTTGCAAAACTTCCTGAGATTGTAAAAATAGCAGAAGAATTTGACTTAATAACATACGTAGATGATGCTCATGGTTCAGGAGTAATGGGAAAAGGTACCGGTACTGTACATCATTTTGGTTTGTCAGATAAGATAGACTTTCAAATTGGTACATTATCAAAGGCTATTGGCGTTGTAGGTGGATATGTAGCTGGAACAAGGGACTTAATTGATTGGCTTATGGTTCGTGCTAGACCATTCCTATTCTCTACATCATTAACTCCAGGAGCAGCAGGTGCTGCAATTGAAGCTATTAACATTCTTACAGAAAGCACAGAGTTACATGATAAACTTTGGGAGAATGCAAATTATTTAAAGAAGGGCTTAAAAGACCTTGGATTTGATATTGGAAATAGTGAAACTCCAATTACTCCATGTATAATAGGAGATGAACTTAAAACTCAGGAATTCAGTAAGAAACTATTTGAAGAGGGCGTTTACGCAAAATCAATAGTTTTCCCAACTGTTAGAAAAGGAACTGGAAGAGTAAGAAATATGCCTACAGCAGCACATACAAAAGAGATGTTAGATAATGCATTAGCTATATATGAAAAAGTCGGTAAGGAAATGAAGATAATAAAATAAATAATAATCAGGTATAACGCCTAATAAATAGGCGCTATGCCTATGAAATTAAACGTTTACAACATTATGCGTTATTTAGCTAAATATGGAGGGAATATAATGAAAAAGATATTAGTAACAGGAGCCTTAGGACAAATAGGTTCAGAACTCGTAATGAAAATGAGAGAAGTTTATGGTAGTAATAATGTAATAGCTACAGATTTAAGAAAGCTAGAGGGCAGCCCAGTAGTTACGACCGGTCCTTTTGAAATATTGGATGTAACTGATCATAAAGCTATGCTTGAACTTGCTAAAAAATATGAAATAGATACATTAGTTCATTTAGCAGCTTTATTATCAGCAACGGCTGAAGCAAAACCACTGCTGGCTTGGAATTTAAATATGGGTGGACTTGTAAATGCACTAGAAGTTGCTAGAGAATTGAATCTCAAGTTCTTTACACCAAGTTCTATAGGTGCCTTTGGCCCATCTACTCCTAAAGATAATACTCCTCAAGATACAATTCAAAGACCAACAACTATGTATGGTGTAAACAAAGTTGCAGGAGAATTATTATGTGATTATTACTATAAGAA
Source organism: Clostridium estertheticum (assembly GCF_011065935.2). Taxonomy (NCBI): domain Bacteria; kingdom Bacillati; phylum Bacillota; class Clostridia; order Eubacteriales; family Clostridiaceae; genus Clostridium; species Clostridium estertheticum. Next base: position 416,473 of record NZ_JAAMNH020000001.1, read on the forward strand.
ATTTGGAGTTGATACAAGAGGAGTACGTTTCCCAGGACTAATTTCTTATGAAGTTCTTCCTGGAGGAGGAACAACTGACTATGCTGTTGATATATATTATGAAGCATTAAAATCAGGTAAATATACTTCATTTATTGATAAAGGAACAAAAATGGATATGATGTATATGCCAGATGCAATAAATGCAATAATTAAAATAATGGAAGCTGATGGGTCAAAATTGATTCACAGAAATGCATTTAATATTACAGCTATGAGTTTTGAGCCAGAAGAAATAGCTAATGAAATTAAAAAACATATCCCAGGTTTTATTATGGATTATAATGTAGATCCAATAAGACAGGGAATCGCTAATTCATGGCCAAATTCAATTGATCCGACTTGTGCTAAAAATGAGTGGGGATTTGCTGCTGAATATGATTTAGCAAAAATGACTACTGATATGCTCCAAAAATTAAGTGCTAAAGGAATTGGCGCAAAGTAATAGTTAAAATTTATACGTTGTTTTCCTCATTTATGGGGTAGGCAGCGTATTTTTACTAATTAATGTAAAATTAAATTATATTATAATTAAATTATTTTGGCATAGAGTGTGATAAAATAATCTTAAGCAATTAATTTGCTAGTAAAAAGTAGGTGATTTATATGAACAAAAAAACAATTAAAGCAGTGCTTGAAATTCTTAATGAAACATATGCAGGAGCAAAGTGTGGCCTTGATTTCACCAATCATTATGAACTTTTAGTTTCAACTATACTATCAGCACAATGTACTGATGAGCGAGTAAATATTGTTACAAAAGAGCTGTATAAGGAATATAATACACCCTCAACTATGATTACTTTATCACAAGAGGAACTAGGACAAAAAATTAAAAGCTGTGGGTTTTATAATAATAAGAGCAAAAATATCTTAGGTGCTACTAAACTTATATTAGAAAAATATAAGGGCGAAGTACCAAGTACTATGGAAGAATTAATAGAGCTTAATGGTGTAGGTAGAAAAACCGCTAATGTGGTATTATCTAATGCTTTTGGTATTCCAGCTATTGCTGTTGATACCCACGTTTTTAGAGTTTCTAAAAGAATTGGTCTTGCCTCAGGGAAAAATGTAGAAGAGGTAGAACAGCAGCTTATGAAAAATATTCCTAGAAAAATGTGGAGTGATGCTCATCATTATATTATATGGCATGGTCGAAAAATATGTAAAGCTAGAAAGCCTAATTGTGAGGTGTGCCCTATAGCACCCTATTGTGAATTCTTAAATGGAAAGTAGGAATTTACATACTTATTTATAAAAATATAAATATTAAAATAGTGATTGCAGCACCTCAAGTGATGAGTTTTAGACAACACAGAAAAACAAGGAGGCTTACAAATGTCAATACAAGAGGAATCATTAAAAATGCATAGTGAAAATAGAGGAGTACTAGAGATAGTAGGAAAAATAAAACTTGAAAATAAACATGATCTAGCTATAGCTTATACCCCAGGGGTAGCGCAGCCTTGTTTAGAAATCGCAAAAGATAAAAATAAAGTTTATGATTATACTATAAAAGGAAATACTGTGGCTATAGTTACTAACGGTACAGCGGTTCTTGGACTTGGTAATATTGGACCAGAGGCAGGACTTCCTGTAATGGAAGGTAAAGCGTTATTATTCAAAAAATTTGGGGGCATAGATGCTTTTCCTATATGTTTGGATACTGAAGACCCTGAAGAAATTATAAAAACTGTTAAGTTAATTTCTCCTGTATTTGGGGGGATAAATCTTGAAGATATAAAAGCGCCAGAGTGTTTTTATATCGAAGAAAGATTAAAAGAGGAATTGGACATACCTGTATTTCATGATGATCAACACGGCACTGCAATAGTTGTTTTAGCAGGGCTTTATAATGCTTTAAAACTTGTTAACAAAAAACTAGAAAGTGTAAATATAGTAATTAATGGAGCAGGATCCGCGGGAATTGCAGTATGCAAGTTGTTATTAAGTGCTGGATTTGTGAATATATTACTCTGCGATAAACATGGGGCGGTAGTGGAAGGTGATGTTATTTTAAATCCAGCACAGGCTGAGATTGCTAAAAGAACAAACAGGAATCTTGAAAGAGGAACTTTAAAACAAGTACTTGTAGGTAAAGATGTTTTTATAGGAGTATCTGCACCAGGAGTCTTGACTGGTGAAATGGTTTCAACGATGAATAGTGATAGTATAGTCTTCGCCATGGCCAATCCAACCCCAGAGATTATGCCTGGCCTTGCTAAAGAAGCTGGTGCCATTGTAGTGGCTACAGGAAGATCAGACTTTCCTAATCAAATAAATAATGTTTTGGTTTTTCCAGGAATATTCAAAGGGGCACTAGCTGTTAGATCAAAGGAAATTAATGATGAAATGAAACTTGGAGCAGCTAGGGGAATTGCTAATTTAATTAGTGATGAGGAATTATCCGCAGATTATATAATCCCAGATGCTTTTGATATTAGGGTTTGTGAATCAGTAGCAAACGAAGTTATGAGGGTAGCAAAGAAAATGGGAATAAATAGAGTCTAACGACATTTCAGCTTCGAAGAAGATAAGCAGCTGCGCAGCTGATGATTTAACTAAGAAATGAGTGTTGAAAGTAGAGTCCCCTTAATGTTTTTTAACATTAAGGGGACTTTAACTTCACAGGGTTTATAAAATTATATCTAAAAGTTCTTGTTCAATAATGGAATTATATTTTCCTAGCCTATAATCATTAACCAAAATTTTCTTTTCTTCAATTTTCAATGGAATCATTTTTTCAAATAGTTCTTTTGGAAACTCTACATAAGCGCCCTTTGGATTCATTTCACTATCAAAAGTTATAATAGTTGGAATCCGAGTAGCTCCGGTGTATTCTTCTAAAAAGTTTTCGTAACCACTTTTAGGAAAACAATATACGTTTATCTTTTTATTTTCCTGCGCCATTCTTTTAATGAAGGGTAGTGTAACAATGCAATCAGGGCAGTATCCTTCAGAAAAAACTGCTACATTAACAATGGAGGTTAAATCCCGCAGAGATTCTTTAGTGCCTGAAGACAAAGTAGTAGAATTATAGGTTATAAGTTGTATGTCACCATAATCTAGTTTGGATTTTTCTAAATACTCCTCAAAAGTTATACCATTTGATAAGTTTATCATAATTAACATCCCTACTTTCAGTGAAATTATTGATTCTAATTCTATAATTTAATAATAAGGCACATGAAAACAAATAACAAGTCAAATACACTTCTACTGACTTCTTATTTGTTTCATGTGCCTATATATTATGAAGCTACTTAATGTACATTATGTACTTAAACATAAGTACATAAAGACAAAGACTGCCGAGCATTATAAAAATATGAAATATTTCGTGAAATCCAAAAAGCTTAAGATTTATTTTGGGCCATTTAGTAGCATATATAACACCACCTATAGTATAAAAGAGACCACCAGCCAGTAGCCATATAAAGCCACCTAAGGAGATAGCTTTTATTATAGGTACAATAGCAAAAATGGAAATCCAACCCATTAGAATGTAAAATCCAGTGGATAACCACCTAGGGGCGTCAAACCAAGCAATCTTAAGTATAATTCCTATAAGTGCCAGAAGCCAAATAGCTAAGAAAAGTGTGGTTCCCATGGTGCCTTTCAAAGCAATTAAACATATAGGAGTATATGTTCCTGCAATTAGAACGTATATCATAGAATGGTCTACTCTTCTAAGTACTTTTATAACCTTTTTTGAAGATGTGGATTTATGATAGATTGAACTTGCGCAGTAAAGTAATATAGAGCTTACTCCAAACACTGAAAGGACAATAGTATTATATGCGTTTGTTGTGTTTAAAGAATATTTAATTAATAGTATTAATGCTATTACGGATAAAAAGGCACCAACTAAATGTGTAATGCTGCTTACTGGTTCTCTAAATTTTGATAACAAAGGGATCACTCCTTCTAATTTATAATTTTTTACTTATAGGTAATAATATAAAAGACAAAGACAAAGCTCTTTGTGGTAATTACTTATTAAAAATAGGGTATCCAGTTATGAAAAACCTATACATAGTTTTTATAACTACGTTTGACATATATTAATACTACAATATAAAACAATAAATATCAATAATGAAATTATCCATATTTATACTGAATTTGGGCAATGATTTAAATTATTATTAAATTGCAACCTGTAGCTCATGAATGCTACAAATACAATAAAAGAATATGAGTAGTTAATAAAAACTACTAATAATAGATTAAGTTTAATTGTAGATTACTAGTAATTAATGCTATATAATAAAGGTGAGGTGAAGCAAATGGATTATAACAAGGAAAGTTTAGATAAATTAGTAGAAGAGATTATAGGAACAAAAGATATTACGTTAATGGAAATACCTTGCGTAGATTTATATATGGATCAAGTTACAACTTTCTTTAATGAAAAGCTTGGAAGTCTTAAAAGAAATGACGAAGATAAAATTCTTACAAAAACTATGATTAATAACTATACTAAAGGTAAAGTATTGATGCCAGCAAAAAATAAGAAATATACTAATGATCATATGATACTGTTGATGCTTATCTATGATTTAAAGCAGACTATATCAATTAGTGATATTAATACAATATTTGATTCTATTATTGATATAAAAGCGCCAAAGGGTACGAGTACTTCATTAGAAAATTTATATAACAATTTTTTAGACATCAAAGAAGTTCAAAATCAAAATTTTGTAAGTGATATAGGTAAAGATACTGAATTTATAAAAGGTAGAATTAAAGAAATGGGAAAAAAAGATGGAGAGTTAATAGAATTAATATTAATGGTATTGCTACTTATTAATAAAGCTAATATGCAAAAGAGAATGGCAGAAAAATTAATTGATAATTTTTTGAATAAAAAATAATAAAATTTTTATTATATAGTTTATGAAATGTCTTATTATCAATGTTTAAGATTTCAACTTATTGTAGTATAATGTAAACGGTACACAATAAAGAAATTTAAATAGATAGATAAAAAATAAGGAGATGAGCATATGTCAAAAGTTGTAGAAAAATTTTTAAAATATGTAAGCTATGATACTAAATCTGATGAGGAATCAACTACTGTTCCAAGTACAACAGGTCAAATGATACTTGGCGAGGAATTGGTTAAAGATTTAAAGGAAATGGGTATACAAGATGCAAGTATAGATGAAAATGGATATATAATGGCAACGATTCCGTCTAATGTAGAAAAAGATATACCAACAATAGGATTTATAGCCCATATGGATACTTCACCAGATATGTCTGGAAATAACGTTAATCCTAAATTTGCTTACAACTATGATGGAAAAGACATAGTATTAAATGAGGAAAACAAAATAATACTATCCCCAAAGGATTTTCCAGAGCTCAAGAATTACATAGGGAAAACTCTTATAACTACAGATGGAACTACCTTACTCGGAGCTGATGATAAAGCAGGAATTTCTGAAATAATGGCGACTGTAGAGTATATAATGGAAAATCCTAAGTTTCTACATGGAAAGATTCGTATTGGATTCACACCTGATGAAGAAGTAGGCCGGGGGGCAGATATTTTTGATGTTAAAAAATTTGCAGCAGATTTTGCATACACTATAGATGGAGGAACTATTGGGGAGTTAGAGTATGAAAATTTTAATGCTGCATCAGCAAAAATTTCTATTCATGGAAGAAATGTTCATCCAGGATCAGCAAAAGGAAAAATGATTCACTCTACACTTATAGCAAATGAATTGGTGAATTCACTACCACCAAATGAGACACCAGCTACTACAGAAGGCTATGAAGGGTTTTATCATTTAATTTCCCTTAATGGAGAGGTTGAAGAAACAAAACTTCAATATATTATAAGAGATTTTAATAGTGAAAGTTATGAAAATAGAAAAACATTTATCAAAAATATAGTAGATACACTAAACGAAAAATATGGTAACGGCACTGTTGAAATAGAAATTAAGGATCAATATTTTAATATGAAAGAAAAAATAGAGCCAGTTAAACATATTGTAGATACAGCCTTTTTAGCTATGAAACAAGTAGGAGTAAATCCTATAATGGTACCTATTAGAGGTGGTACAGATGGTGCAAGGCTTTCCTTTATGGGGCTTCCTACACCAAATATATTCACAGGGGGACATAATTTCCATGGTAAATATGAATTCATACCTACATTTGCGATGGAAAAAGCTGTTGATGTAATACTTAAAATAGTTGAGTTATATGCTAGTAAATAATACAAAAGTGCCCTCACAAGAATATAGGTAATATTAAGATCAATAATTCGATGGTAAATTGAGTTTGAATAGTGAAATCCTTATAATTTTATATAAGGATTTCATTATTTTTTTTATAAATATGAATAGTTGTCTATACTAATTAAAGTATAAATAATAGTGGAGTGTTTAAAAAAATATAATATTTATTAAAAGTTTGTTAATAAGTTTGACACTAAACTGTAACATAGAAGTCTTAATATATGCTTAAAGGTAAAATAAAAACAGAAATTGAAAAAGGTATATAAATATCCTATTTAATATAACTTACAAGTATATAAACTATAATAACTTTCACATGCTTACAGAAACCAAATTTAATAAGGAGGGAAATAATATGAACGAAAATAATAATAATGATAAAAATGAAACAAATGAAAACAATGAAAATATGAATAATGAAGTAATAAATGAAAATGAAGTAATAAATGAAAATGAAGTAATAAATGAAAATGAAGTAATAAATGAAAATGAAATTGCTAGTGAGAATATAAATGGCTCACAGGAGAATATCAATGACGCGCAGGAAAATATAAATTACACTGAATTAAATGATAAAAAGGTTAAAAAAGATGGAGGTGGCATGAGAAAAAGAATAGTTTCATATATACTAGTAGGTGTAATATGTTCTACACTTGGTGGTGTAGGTGCTGCTGTTGTTACAATGAATATGATGAAAAATACAAGTAGTAGTACTGTTACTAGTGCACCAAAAGCGACTACTACAAAGAGTGCTAGCGATACAAAAGCAAAGCTCATAACTTCTAATAGTACAGAAAATTTAACTGTACCTGAAATTGTAAAAAAGGTAAGTCCAGCAGTAGTTGCAATTTCTACTAGTAATGCTACATCAAATAGCACTGGTAGAGGTCAGTCAGCTCCGCAAGAAGGTGTAGGTACTGGGATTATATTTAATCAAGATGGATACATTCTAACAAATTATCATGTTATTAGCGGAGCACGAACAATTAAAGTTTTGCTTAGCGATGGAAAAGAAGTTTCTGCAAAAGTGGTTAATTATGATGCTGCGTCGGATGTAGCTGTAATTAAATTAGCAGACAATACTAAAGTGCCAGGTGTGGCTGAATTTGGAGATTCTGATATGCTTCAAGTGGGAGAAGCGGTAGTAGCAATTGGAAATCCTCTTGGAAAAGAATTCCTTGCATCAGTTACTACAGGAGTTGTTAGTGCAGTTAATAGACAAGTAAGTATTGAAAATAAAGATCTTAAATTTATTCAAACAGATGCAGCCATTAATCCAGGGAATAGTGGTGGACCACTTGTGAATACAAAGGGTCAAGTTATAGGGATAAATACTGCTAAAATAAGTGTTGAGGGTGTAGAAGGACTGGGCTTTGCAATACCAATTAATACAGTAAACCCTAAAATGGATGCTTTACTTAAACCAGTTCTCAGTATAGGAATTTCTTGTAAAGACGTAACTGCAGATATTTCAAAGGATTACAATATTCCGGTAGGAGTATATGTTTCACAAATTACAGAGTTTAGTGCGGCAGAAAAGGCAGGTATAGTACCTGGGGATATTATTGTACAGTTTGATGGACAAACAATTAAAACTGTGGATGAACTAAATAAGATTAAAGGTACACATAAAGCCGGTGATGTAGTTAAAGTAGAATTAGTTAGAAATGGCAAGACGATGAAACTGAATCTAACACTCTCTGTTTAAATCAAAGCCACTTGGCGCACTATGCGCCAAGTGGCTTTAATGTTATTTTATAGGGTTACCCTTTGTTCTTTAATAAGACCTTTTCTATAGGCTGTAAGAAGTAGCTCTAAATCTTTAATTTGATCTTTAATTTCAAAGCCAACATCTGTATCGGTTACGCGTATACGATTTGTAGATTTTTCTAAAACTATAGTAGACGAAAGAATATCAACACCTTCATCAATAGCTTTTTGAGTAGATTCAAAGGGTGCATGGGACGCTAAAAGCAATCCATAGGAATTATAAATAAGCGTATATCCTGCTATGCCTGTTTCTGGTTGGTAGGCCTTAGAAAAACCACCATCAATAACTAAGAGTTTACCATTAGCTTTTATAGGGCTCTCACCTTGTTTAGTCTTTACTGGAACGTGGCCATTTATAATGTGTGAATCATTGGGGTTTAATCCAAATTCATACAATATATTATTACATATTGTTTCATCATCTCTATAGCTATAATAAGGATTCTTAATTTCTTTATGAGTACTTTTGTCATTTATAAAATATCTCTCAAAGGTAGTCATTTTATCTTTTCCAAATAGTGGAGAATTAGATCCACACCACAAATACCATATGGAATCCAGAGCGTAGAGCTTAGATTCTGAATTGGCTTTTCCAAAGTAGGCTTCTCTCGCTATTCTTTCAGTTCTATCTATATATGATTTTCCACTATAAGTAACATTATCTATTTTCATTTTCTTAAAACTTCCATCTTGGTTTAATGCGATACATCCGTGATAAAGCAAATTGGAGTTGTACTTTAAGTACATACTACCTTTAGAATATAGAAAACGTACATGTTTTTGAAGCTTTTCGCTATTTGAGAAAGAAGATTTAAGTTTGTCTACAAGTTCACTTTCCTCCTGAGTTAATTTATATGGGTCAGTAGGGTCTATAGTTGGAAAATTAGTATCATTTAGTGTATATTCTTTTTCATCAATACTTATGGTACCCTTTTCATAATCTATTTTATGGAGAAGTAATCTGTTTTGCATTTCATAATTAGGACATCTTTTTATTATGGCGCCTTCAAGTTTAAATTGAATTATAGAAATGGCTTTATGCATTTGGGACATTAAATTAAGGTCGTTTTCTCTATAATTATTTTCAAGTAAAACTTTGGGTTTAAAGGATCTGCAAGGGTCATCTTTATAAAAATCTAAAGCGAAGGTTGCAAGGGGCAATAAGTTTATACCATAACCCTCCTCCACAGTATCTAAATTTGCATACCTGGTTGAAATACGAAGAACGTTAGCAATGCAACTTTCAGAGCCAGCAGCTGCTCCCATCCAAAGTATATCGTGGTTACCCCACTGTATATCAATAGAATGGTAGTGCATAAGAGTATCTAAGATTATGTGTGCTCCAGGTCCTCTATCATAAATATCCCCTAAAATATGAAGTCTATCTATAGTAAGCCTTTGAATTAGGTTTGAAATAGCAACTATAAATTCTTTAGCTCTGCCAATTTTAATTATGGTTTGAATAATTCCATTGTAATACTCCTGTTTATTAAAAGTGTTCTGCTGCTCGTGAAGTAATTCCTCAATAATGTATGCAAAATCTGGAGGTAGTGCTTTTCTAACTTTAGATCTAGTATATTTAGAGGATATGGTTCTACAAATTTTAATAAGCTTATGAAGGGTAATTTTGTACCAATCGTCTATATCAGATTCTTCTCTAAGTGCTAGGTCTAACTTTTGTTCCGGATAATATATAATGGTTGCTAGTTCTTTTTTTTCAATTTCTCTAAGTGAATTACCAAAAATATCGTTAATCTTTCGTTTGATTACTCCAGAGGCATTCCTAAGAACATGAGTAAAAGATTCATATTCACCATGAATATCTGTAAGAAAATGCTCAGTGCCCTTAGGTAAATTTAAAATAGCTTGTAAATTTATGATTTCCGTACAAGCATCTGGAATTGTAGGATACTTGCTAGCCAATAACTCTAGATATCTCAAATCTTCTTCTATAGTATCAATGGGCGTCTCACAAGAAAATATCATCCTTGACTCTCCTTTACAATTGCAATAATTTTATTTGTGTAGCTTATTTAATATAAAGGCTACACTTAATATTATAATACATTATTATAGAATAGTGTAATATGTAAACGAAATATTTTTTATTTCAATATGGATTATTGACAAAAACACTACAAAAGTATAGTCTTTAGATAATTATTTAAAAAGGAAGTAAATATAGGAGGAATTTTATATGAAGGATATAAATATTAAAAGTGATGAAATGGTTACAATGAAGAAGTGGGCATTACTTGGAGCATCACCGGATGAAAGTAAGTTTGGTTATAAAATATTAATGTTACTTAAGAAAAAGGGATATACAGTATATGGTATAAATCCTAAATACGACGAAATAAATGGAGTTGTGATTTATCATTCATTAAAGGAATTACCAGAAGCGGTAGATGCGGTGAGTGTTATAGTAAATCCAAATATAGCCTTGAATGCTATAGATGAAATTGCAGAATGTAAAATAGAAAATGTATGGTTTCAACCAGGTTCTTATAATCAAGAAGTTTTAGATAAGGCTAAAAGTAATGAACTAAATATTGTTTTTCGTGAATGTTTGTATGTAGAATTAGGCCGAATTTAAAATTTAAATAAAAAAGGTACACTGGTTTACTTAAATATACCCCTTGGGTACATTTTATTCGCCAGTGTACTTTTTAATATAGTTAATAGTACTGAAGGTGATGACTTAGCTATTGTACAAAATTTTATATTTTAGATAATGCATTAGGCTTTTCAAGTAGGATATTAGCCCTATCAATAGCTGCTTCAACATTACTGCAGATATTATCTTTTCCTAACATATCTATAAATCCATACTTCTCAAGAACATTAATAGGGTGTTCTTGAAGATTTAACATTATTAACTGAGTGTGATGTTTGGTACAAATACCATAAAGCAGCTCTAAAGCATGGTATCCTGTGGCGTCCATAGCTGGTACATTTGACATTTTTATAATTAAAATTTTAGTAGGGATCCCTATTTCTCTAATTGCATGCATAAATTTGTCTGCTGCACCAAAAAAGAAAGGCCCATTAATTTCATATACAGATACATTTTCTGGAGTTTTTATGCTATCTATAAGCTCTAGTTGGTCTTTGTCTTCATATTCATCAAGAATATATCTCACATCAGAAACATCTGCCATTCTTTTCATAAATAGCAATGAGGCGAGAAGTAAGCCTATTCCTATAGCGATTACTAGATCAAAGAATATTGTTAGTGAGAAAGTAACTAAGAGCACTAAAGCATCACTTTTAGGAGCTTTTAATATTCTTTGGAAAGCTTCCCATTCTCCCATATTGTAAGATACTATAATTAATATTGCGGCCAAAGAAGACATAGGTATAAGTTTTACATAGGGCATAAATAATACTAATATTATTAATAAAGATAGTGCATGAACTATTCCAGCAATAGGAGTTCTACCACCATTTTTTACATTAGCTGCAGTTCTTGCTATAGCACCAGTTACAGGGATACCTCCCACAAGGCCAGAACAAATATTAGCAACGCCTTGAGCTACAAGTTCCATGTTAGAACGGTGCGAACCACCAATCATACCATCAGCTACTACTGCAGATAAAAGCGATTCTATTCCACCTAAAATTGCAATGGTTAGAGCTGGAAGCATTAGCTCTTTTATCATAGCAAAAGAAGTATGCGGAAGAGAAATACTAGGCAGTGCACTTGAAATGTTACCGAAACGACTTCCAATAGTTTCTATATTTAAATTAAATATAAGAGCTATTACAGTAGTTAGAATTATTGCAATAAGCGTTCCTGGAATTTTTTTATTTATTTTAGGCCAAAATATAATTATTAAAAGTGAAAGAATACCAATACTCACACTTTGTAAATTTAAAGTATTTAAACTATTAAAATAAGCAACCCATTTAGGAATAAATTCCGAAGGTACAGTTTTCATGGTTAGACCAAAAAAGTCTTTAATCTGAGTAGAAAAAATAGTAATAGCTATACCACTTGTAAATCCAGTAGTAATTGGGTAAGGAATAAATTTCAGCATTCCACCAAATTTTAGAAGTCCCATTATTATAAGAAAGAATCCAGCCATTATTGTAGATACTATTAGTCCATCAATTCCAAATTTTGCAATTATTCCAAATACAATAACTACAAAAGCACCGGTAGGACCTCCAATTTGAACTCTGCTGCCTCCAAGTAAAGAGACTACAAGGCCACCAACAATTGCTGTATATAATCCTTTTTCAGGTGAGACTCCAGATGCTATGGCAAGAGCTATAGCCAAAGGCAAAGCAATAATAGCAACAATGATTCCAGCAACAAAATCTTTTATAAATTGCTCTTTTGAATAGGTTTTTAAACAGGTAACTAGTTTTGGTACGAACATATTTTCACTCCTCTATTTAATTAGTATACGAATGTTAAAAATAAAATATTTTCAAGCATAATTTTGCTCGAAGTTAATTACTTTTAATATTATTTTATTAAAAGTATACTGGTTTGTAAGATTAAAATTTTAAAAACAATAAAGTAGTATTTAACTATATATAATATTAAATACTACATATCATGTATAATAATATCATATTTTGCGAAAAAAAACAATTGTCAATATGAATTTTTATAAAAGATAAAATACTTTTGTTGATTTGATATAATAATTTTGTTACAATCTATTAAATGTAGACATGCACATGTTAATAATAAACCATATAAATAACAATAACATATAAGGGCACATAAGGGGATAGACTATGGAACAAAATGAGTATTTGTTTAATGTACATTCATTATATAATCTTGCACGATATGCTTTCTTGAAAATTGAATCTAATTACTCAAGGATGGTGGAGCCATCTGGTATAACGCTGCCGCAACTTCGAGTTCTTTGGATTATTAAAGTGTATCCAGGAACTTCACTTAGCAATATTGCAAGGATTGGATCTTGGACTTCACCTACGGTTAGTAATATGATGAAAATTTTAATGAGTAAAAAGCTAATCTTTAAAGAGGAAACAATTAATAAAAAGATGTATAAATTTCAGATAGCGGAAACGGGTAGGTGGTTTATTGATATAAACAAACAAGATAAGCAAAAAAAATTCTATCTTTTTGACTTAATAGGCATATTTTCACATAGCGAACTGGATTTTATTATAGCTATTTTCACTAAAATTATTATAAAAGAAAAGAAAGAGTTTATTTTTGACTATATTGACAAAATCAATCAAATGAATTTAAAAATTGATTTTAACGAATTTGATATAGATACAGTAAATATTATAAAGAAGATAATTAATCTATATAATCTCCTAAGAACATTCATCTTAACTGTTAAAAGTAATCATAGAGAACCACTTAAGGAATTTAATGTTACATATCCTCAACTTAGAGCATTATGGATAATAGCTGCTTTCCCAGGGATTACTTCAAGTGAACTTAGCGAAATTAGTTTTTGGTCACCTTCTACAGTCCACGTAATAGTAAAAAATTTAAATAGTAAGCGATTTATTCATAAAGAAAAAGCACTAATAAAAAATGCCCATTACTTAGATATATCAGAGAAAGGTGAAAATTTGATAATAGAAGACTATAAGAAAAATCAAAAAACACTATTGATTTTTCAAGAACTAAAAGATATAAGTTTGCAGGAGCTTTTAGATTTAAATGGCCTTTTAGAGAGAATGAATAATAGATTAGGGAATTATAAAACAGAGGAATATATAAAAAAGACATTTGATATTATTAAAAGCAAAGCACTTTGACAATTGAAATTTTTTTTAATAATACATAATTTATAAGAATAAATAGCAAATTAGTATAGTATCCTTATTGAATTCATAACTTATTATATAAGGATAGGTTTCCTTTAATAATTAGATGAATTAAAAATTAACAACTATTCTATATTTATAAAAATAGAAAGGTGGTATAGAAATGAATAAAACTTTAAGAACCATTGCAATTGTTGTAGCAATTATTCTAGTGATAGCAATGCCTATTATTGGAGGCTACAATAAAATAGTGAGTTTAGAACAAAAGGTAAAAGTGGCAGAAGGAAACATAGATACTCAACTCCAGAGAAGATCGGATTTAATTCCAAATTTAGTAGAAACAGTGAAGGGATATGCTTCTCAAGAGAAAGACATTTTTATTAAAATAGCTGAGGCCAGGGCAAAACTCGGAAGCGCACAAAATATAGGGGATAAAGCACAAGCAGATAGCGAACTTGGAACCGCATTATCAAGGCTTCTAGTAGTTGTAGAAAGATATCCGGATTTAAAATCTAGTGCTAATTTCAGGGATTTAACAGTAGCTTTGGAAGGCACTGAAAATAGAATAGGTATAGCAAGGCAAGATTATAACAAAAGTGTTGACAATTACAACACCACCATTAAAAAGTTCCCCAGTAGCATTATTGCTGGAATTTTTAGATTTGAAGAAAGGGCATATTATAAAGCTAGTGAATCAGCTAAAGAAGTACCAAAAGTTAATTTTAGTAAGTAGGAGTTAAAATATGAGGAATTATTTAACAAAACCAATTAGAAAAATTTGTAATATTTATTTTAATAGACCTATAAAACATAAGATTAACCCTAAAAGAATCTTTGTGCTTCTGATAAGTTTAGTTTTACTAAGTGGCACAATGGCTATTAATTTAGTAAATGCAGAAAGTAAATTTCCTATGCCAACAGAATTAAAATATGCTAATGATTACGCAAAAGCAATAGATAGTGACTCATTGCAATATATCTTGGCAGTAGGTAAGGAATTAGAAGATAAAACAGGTGCTCAGGCTACTGTGGTGGTTATAGATTCGCTACAGGGAGAAACTATTGAATCCTATGCCAATGGTATTTTTAGAAAATGGGGTATAGGACAAAAGGATAAGAATAATGGGCTATTAATTTTATTATCAGTAAAAGATAAAAAGTGGAGAGTAGAGGTAGGAACATCTTTAGAAGGTGCTATTACAGATATATACTCCTCAAGAGTAATGAATGATCTCGCAGTGCCAAAATTTAAGGAAAATCAATATGGACAGGGACTTAGGGCAGCATATTCAGTTTTATCAGATAGCATAGCTAAAGAATATGGAGTAAAACTAGATAAGAATATTAATGTTCCAAAGTATAGTGAAAGTGTAAAAAATACAAACACCTCTAAAAAGGGAAGTGGCATTCTAGTAATAGGAGTTATTGTATTAGTTTTTCTTGACTTTATTCTTAATAAAGGCCGAATAACTAGATTTATAATTACATTGCTTTTCTGGAGCTCAATTGGAAGGCGGGGTGGAAGAAATGGTGGTGGTTTCGGAGGTGGATTTGGAGGAAGTTCAGGAGGAAGTTCTGGAGGCTTTGGCGGAGGCTCATCAAGTGGTGGAGGTTCCTCAGGGGGATTCTAACGACATGGCCTGTGATGATTTGATATATTGATTTGGTGGAACGTAATAAAAATCAGCTAAATTATTGGATTATATTACAGTTTTAATTTTATAAAATTAAAAGTATAATATTAATTAGGCACATTAAAATAGAATAGTGTAACGATTGGCTATTTGTTTGAATGTACCCTCTAGGACCCCTACTAGGAGAATTAAATATTTGAAAGCAGAAAAACGATTTATTTTCTGCTTTTAAATATTTGCAAAATTATATTATATAAATGGTCAAAGAATGGACTAGTAATCTGACTAGCTATTTTTTTTGAAAAATAACGATTACAAATGAGAGGATAGGTAAAAATTATGCGTATAGGGATTGATTTAGGTGGAACTAATATAGTTGTAGGTATAGTTACAAATGAAGGGAATATAATCACTAAAAAAAGTACCCCAACCTTAGCTTCAAGAACAGCGTTAGTAGTAATAGAGGATATGGTTAGTTTAATATATAAAACCTTGGAAGTCTCGGGTATTTCTATGGAAGACATTGAATTAATAGGTATAGGGGTTCCTGGCCTTGTTGAGTATAATAGTGGGATAATCAAACAATGTGTAAATTTAGGATGGGAAAATGTAGATATATGCAAAATACTTAAAGAAAAAACTGGAAAAAGGATTTTAATAGAAAATGATGCAAATGCTGCAGCTGGTGGAGAATATCTATTTGGAACAATGAAAAATCATTTTAATTCAGTCTTTTTAACCTTGGGAACTGGTGTGGGAGGAGGAATAATTTTAAATGGTAAGTTATATAGAGGGAAAAATGGGGCTGCAGCAGAAATAGGACACATGATAGTAGGAGAAAATTTTTATAATTGTGCCTGTGGTAATAATGGTTGCTTTGAAACATTTACTTCAGCTACAGGTATAATTAAGTATGCTAAAAAATTGATAAACGAGAATCCACAGGATACATTAATACTTAAAAAAGCAAATGGGTTGGATGAGATTGATGCCAAAATAATTTTTGATTGTGCAAAACAAGGAGATAAATTAGCTAATTTAGTTGTAGAGAGATTCGTCAAATATTTTTCTATAGGAATTTGTAATATATTAAATATCTTGGATGTAACAATGATAGGCATTGGCGGTGGAGTTTCTGCAGCTGGGGAATTTTTTATGGAATTGCTATTAAGTGATATTAAAAAACACAAATTGTTTAAAGAAATACCTGTTTGTTACATAAAAATCGCAACGCTAGGAAATGATGCTGGTATTATTGGAGCAGCAATGCTAGACAAGCTATAGTGTTAAAGTCCTTCAAATAAATAGCATATTAGATTGCTACTTATTTGAATGGGCCTTATTTTAAAATTATAGTTATATTTTCAAAACCCATATCTGATAAAATACCTTGTAAAAGTAATTTAGCATTAGTATCAGCTCCACCTAAAAATCCAGTTTTAATTAAATCAGCTTCAGTCTTATTTTTCTGATTACTGATTTCGTTTATCATATCCTGAATACTAAGTTTGTTAAACATCGAGGATTTTTCATCATAAACAAAAAAATCTTCATTATTTATTACATGATCAAGAACTTTAGATTTTTTTAAAGTTATAGTAACACTTTTTTGATTTATAACAATATCTAAATCCTTTAAATCTACCCCCGCTTTAATATATCCACTGTATTTGATCAAAAAAGATTTTTCAGTAAAGGGGATATAGAAATCTTTAAATTTTTTGCTATCTGTGAGAGATATTATATTAGAATAGTTATATTTTATTGTGGATAGTTCTGATATTTTGGACAATCTTTCTGAAATTACAGTAGTACTTATAACTTTATCATTATTAAAATTGTTTATAATGGAATAAATCATTATTGCCCATATAGTTGTGCAAAATAGAATAATTAAAAAAATGAGTTTATTTTTATATTTTATAGGTTTTATGGCTGAGTTTAAATTCATGCTAAAGCAACTCCTTATAATATTTAAATGATTACATAATATGGCTATTATATTATATGGTAGTTAATAACATTTCAGAAGGAATGCCCTCTAATTTTGTAAAGGGAAGGGCATAATAAAATAATTTAGTGCAAACGGTTGCATGAAACGAAAATATTATGTATAATAATTATAAAAGGTAAAGTTATAATAAACTGAAAATTTAAAGGGTCATGAAAATTATAATTAATGATATTTTAATAAGTATTTATTATTAAAAAGGATATAGGAGGGAAAATTTAATGGATAATAATAATCTTCCAAGAGTTGCTTATTTTTGTATGGAGTATGGACTACATCCAGATTTTAAAGCTTATGCAGGAGGTCTCGGAATACTTGCAGGTGACCATTTAAAAGGGGCTAAAGATTTAAATCTTCCACTTGTGGGAATAGGACTTAAGTGGAAACAAGGATATACTGATCAACTTATAGATAAAAACGGAAAAGCCTATGATACATATCATAATTATGAATATGATTTCTTACAAGATACAGGGGTGAAAGTAACTGTTAAAATAAGGGATATAAATGTAGCGTGTAAGGTTTGGAAATTAGAGGAATTTGGAAATAATCCACTATACCTTTTAGATACTGATATACCAGAGAATGGGGATAATTGGATAACTGGACAGTTATATGGCTGGTTTGGTGAAGAAAGAATTGCTCAAGAAATAGTATTAGGTATTGGGGGGGTTAAAGCTTTAAGAGCCCTAGATATTCCTATAGATGTATACCATTTTAATGAAGGTCATGCAGCCCTTGCGGCTACAGAACTTATAAAGGAAAAAATGCAATCAGGATTTAGTTTTGAGGAGTCTTGGAATAAAACCCGCGAAGAAGTAGTATTTACAACTCACACTCCCATAGTTGAAGGTAACGAATCTCATCAGGTTTCTAAATTAGAGTATATGGGAGCATTTAATGGATTAACTAGGGAGCAAATGATTAGATTTGGTGGAGAACCATTTAATATGACGGTAGCTGGACTTAGATTATCAAGAAAGGCAAATGCCGTAGCACAGCTTCATAGGTCAACTGCAAATAAAATGTGGAAGACTGTTGCTGGAAGGTCTGAAATTATTGGTATAACTAATGGAATTCATAAACCAACTTGGGTAGACGACCGAATTACTGAGGCCTACGAAAACAATGGGGACCTTTGGAAAGTACACTTAACTGTTAAAAAGGAATTAATAGGATTTATTAAAGAAAGAACAGGAGTAGAACTAGATGCAGATAAGTTACTTATTGGATTTTCAAGAAGGGCTGCACCGTATAAAAGAAGTGATTTGATATTTACTGAGGAAGAAATTATATCTCCACTCCTCAAAAGCGGAAAAGTTCAAATTGTATTCTCAGGAAAAGCTCATCCCCTTGACGATACAGGAAAAGAAATAGTGGCAAAGCTTGTAAGAATGATGAAGAAGTATCCAAACAGTGTAGTATTCCTGGAAAATTACGACATGAATATAGGAAGAATGCTAACCAGGGGCTCAGATATATGGTTAAACAATCCAAGAAGGCCTTTGGAGGCCAGTGGAACTTCAGGAATGAAGGCTGCAATGAATGGTGTTCTTAACTGTTCTATTCTAGATGGTTGGTGGCCAGAGGCTTGCATCGACGGCGTAAATGGATGGCAGTTTGGGGATGCAGTAGGTCTTGATGATTTAACAGAAACTGAATTAGATATACATGATACGCAGGCTCTTTATGACACTTTAATAAATAGAGTTATGACTACTTATTATGGAAATAGAGAAAAGTGGGTAGAAATGATGAAAGAAAGTATTAAAACTACAAGCTATGAATTCTCAGTAGAGAGAATGCTTGATGAGTATTATAATAAAATGTATATAAAATAATAAAAAAAGCCATGAGAAATCATGGTTTTTTTCTATTTATAATGGGAAATACTAGAATTTATATTGGAGATAAGTTATTATATAGGTATGTATAACTACATAAAAGGAGATGAAATTAATGAGGTTATTTGCGCTTACACATGAAGAGGTATGGAAAAAGCTTAGTAAAGACATAATTGATAATGTAAATAATGTTATAGATAAAACAATTCATCACCAGTCACATATAAAGGGTGCAGGGGGCAAAGACCTATTAGTAGGAAGAAACTAATAAAAAAGAAACTAACGAAATATTTTACACAGAAAATGGTGATAAAGAAATAAGGAAATAGTGAATTATGGCAACAGGGGGGAGCAGCTTGGAGGATAAAGAAAAAATTACTGATACAAAACAAGTACGTAAAAAAATCTATTCCATGATTTTGCCTATAACTATTGAAAATATTCTGCAGATGACAGCCGGATTTGTTTCTATGGCAATGATAGGGCGTATTAACGCTATTGCAATAGTATCACTTGGACTTAGTGCAAGGATTACACAAATTATATGGGCATTATTTAAGGGGATTACAACAGGTGGAGTTGTATTTGTAGCACAAGCTTATGGTTCAGGCAATTCTAAAAAGGTTAAGCATGTTATTCAACAAACATTGTTATCTTCAATAATCTTAGTTTTTATGTTCCAGCAATTTGTATATTGGAAGGCCCCCTTATTACTGAAAATTTTCAATCCAAAACCAGACCTGTTAGGTAACGCAGTAATATATTTAAAGATAGTATCCTGGGGTCTCCCTTTTATGGCCATAATGCTTGTAGTGGCAGGAGTACTGCAGGCTACAGGAAATGCCAAAACACCAATGAAAATAGCATTAATAATGAATTTAACTAATATTGTTTTTAGCTTTATACTTATATTTGGTAAGTTTGGTATACCTGCTTTGGGAATTAGAGGAGCTGCCATTGCTACAATAATTTCACAGTTTACTGGCGCTATGCTTGGTATTTATGTGTTATTTAATAAATCTGGTATATTGTGTTCATTACTTAATAGAAAATTCTTTAAGTTAGACTTAATACAAATTAGTAAAGTATATAAAGTAGGAATGCCTACAGCCTTAGAGTCAATATTTTGGCAAATATCTGCTGTAATTTTAACAAGAGTCATATTATCTTATGGTGAAGTAGCTATGGCATCTTATCAACTTGGACTTCAAGCTGAATCAATTTCTTTTATGCCAGCCATGGGATTTGGTGTTGCAGCCACAGCGTTTATTGGTCAGGCAGTGGGAGCCAAAGATTCTATGCTCGGGAGAAAATATATGAAGGAATTACTTAAAGGTTCAGCTATGATTACTAGCGTAAGTGCTTTTATATTAATATTTTTTCCAGGATCAGTTATGAGACTTCTTACAAATGATGCAAAAATCGTAGAAATGGGAGTAATATACTTAATAGTAATGGGACTCGTGCAACTTCCTCAAAATATTGCAGGAGTTTTTAATGGAGCGTTAAGAGGGGCTGGATATACAAAGGTACCCATGATTGTAGCCGGTGTTGGAATTTGGGTAATAAGAATTCCACTATCACTACTTTTAACATATAAATTTAATATGAGTATAAATGCTATATGGGTAGTTATGGGACTCGACTTAGTGGTGAGATTTATTTTGAGCTTAACTTTATATAAAACAAGAGATATTTATAATAATGAATTGGTTTTTAAGGATAAATAATGAAAGGTTTACCAATATAAAAATTGGTAAACCTTTTATTATACTAATTATTATTTTACTTCTACAATCCATCCTTCTGGAGCTTCTACATCCCCAAATTGGATTCCATAAAGAGTATCATAAAGTTTTGTAGTAATTGGACCTACTTCTGTCTCACTATGGAAAACATGAAGTTCATTCTTATACTCTATACCACCGATAGGGGATATTACAGCAGCTGTACCACATGCACCTGCTTCTTTAAATTCAGAAAGATTATTAATTAGAACATCTCTTTCTTCTGTTTTCAATCCTAAATATTCTTTTGCAACGTGTAATAGTGAGTATTTAGTTATGCTAGCAAGTATTGATGGTGATTTTGGAGTTACAAATACATCATCCTTAGTAATTCCAAAGAAGTTTGCAGCACCAACCTCTTCAATTTTAGTATGAGTTGCAGGGTCAAGGTAGATACAATCTGCAAATCCTTTTTCTACAGCTTGTACATGAGCTAAAAGACTTGCAGCATAATTTCCTCCAACTTTTGCAGCACCAGTTCCGTTTGGTGCTGCTCTATCAAATTCTTCTGAAATCATAAAGTTTACTGGAGACATTCCACCTTTGAAGTAAGCACCTACAGGGCAACAGAATATACCAAATAAAAATTCAGGTGCTGTTCTTACTCCAAGATTATCACCGATGCCTATTACATAAGGTCTAAGATAAAGTGTTGCACCAGTTCCATATGGTGGAACGAAAGCTTCATTTGCTTTAACAACTTGAATACATGCATCAATAAATTTTTCAACAGGTATTTCAGGCATAAGAATACGATTACAACTTCTATTGATACGTTTAGCATTTTCATCAGGTCTGAACAGTTGAATTTTACCATCCTTTGTACGATAAGCTTTTAAGCCTTCGAAACATTGTTGGCCATAATGAATAGCTGTTGAAGCCTCACTTATAGTAATGTTGTTATCTTCAACTAATTTTCCCGCGTCCCATTTTCCATCTTTCCAAATTGAAACATAACGTAAGTCTGTCTTCATGTAAGTGAAACCTAATTTATTCCAATCGATGTTAACATTTTTACTCATATGAACCCCCTACTATGTAATATTTTTTTTAATTAAAATATAATTTATATAAAATATACTTTAATTTAAAATTATTATAACATAAAATATGGACGTGTCGCATTTATTATCAAGATTTTAATAAATTTAATTCATTTTATTTTTAAAATGAATTAAAAGTTGCGATAATAAAAATCTTGATCTATTATTGCAACTTTTTATTCAGTTTGTTATTTTTAAACTATATTATGATGAATTATCACTCTAATCCTTCAGGACTATTTTTTTTATCCTGCAATTTATTATTAGGAATATCATTTAAGGATTTAAAACTTGCAGTGTTTTCCATGTTATTTATAGCTTCATTAACCTTTTTGTTTTTAGTTTTTTTATTTCTGTTCATGAGTGCTGTCTCCCTTCATATTTTGCGCTATTTATATTAATAGCATAGCCATATTTATTGGTATTATGTATATATAAAGAGGGCAGTTTGTTCCATTTTATGATTTTTATAATAGAAGAAGTTGTACTTAAAATAATTTTTTGAAACAGTTTTTGCAGAGTGAAGTTTTACCTTTGTTTGCAGAAATACAGTTATCTTTTAATACAGACTTTCCACATACTTCACATATGAGCTTTGAGCAGCTATTAACCACCATAGAACTCGATTTATTTGCTTTAGAACCTATTGTGCTTTTCTTATTTGAAGGTGGATCATAATTAATTGGTGTTTGTTTTTCGTTCTTTTCAAC
Organism: Clostridium estertheticum; assembly: GCF_011065935.2. Classification (NCBI taxonomy): domain Bacteria; kingdom Bacillati; phylum Bacillota; class Clostridia; order Eubacteriales; family Clostridiaceae; genus Clostridium; species Clostridium estertheticum. The sequence goes on from NZ_JAAMNH020000001.1 coordinate 439,343, forward strand.
TATTGCGTAATTCATAGCATATGTACTTTCACCAAAAAGCTCTAGTTCAAATCTGGGATTTTCCGTATCATAAAATTCCTCAATAATAAGTCTTGTAACTTGTGCATCATTTACTATAAGACCACTTTTCTCTATACCATCGAAAATACTTTTTGTTATGTTGTTTGTATCTGGGTGTCTTTTGATGCTTTTATAATATACTTTTAAAACAGCGATAAGAGACTCTGTTAAAAAAATATTGGAATTTTGAATTCTACATTGATAAGCAATTTCTTCTTCATACAAAGCATATCTATCATGGTATTTACCAGAATTATAAGGTAAAATAGCTCTGCCATTCATGTTGAATAGTTTAAAATTAGATTTTGAAATAGGTGAGCCTTTTATTATGACTTTTGCATAGGTGTTACTCATATTTTCCCCCTAGGATTTATTTCCAATAAATGATAATTATTATTTTTAACTTAATTTCTATGATATAATCACATAGATAATTGTATCATAAAGTAGGGATACTTAGTGAGAACACTTAAAAAACCGTATAAAAATTTGAAAAGTAAAAGTTAATAAAGTATAATTAATTTGTGTTATTAATAGATGTAAACATGCTTGAAAATTAACCTTCTTAAAATTTAATTTTTTAATTGAATATTTTTAGAACGTTTTTATGAATATGGGAAGAAACTATATAAACTATATTAAAGGTGGGTAAAAACAATGGAAAAGCAAATTAAAATACTTGCAATAGAATCCAGTTGTGATGAGACAGCAGCGGCAGTGGTAGTTAATGGTCGCGAAATTCTATCAAATATTATTGCATCACAAATAGATATACATGAAAAATTTGGAGGCGTTGTTCCCGAAGTGGCCTCTAGAAAACATATAGAAGTAATAAGTGCTGTAGTTCAGGAGGCATTGGACGCGGCTAAAGTTACATTAGATGAAATAGACGCAATAGGAGTAACTTATGGTCCAGGGCTAGTAGGAGCACTACTGGTAGGAGTTCAATATGCAAAGGGACTAGCATATGCAACTAATAAACCCTTAATTGGGGTTAATCATATTGAAGGTCATATTAGTGCTAATTTCATTCAATATAAAGAGCTAGAGCCACCATTTATGTGTTTGGTAGTTTCAGGTGGGCATACATTTATTGTATACATGAAGGACCACGGCGACTTTGAAGTTATGGGCCAAACGAGAGATGATGCAGCAGGAGAAGCTTTCGATAAGGTGGCTCGTGCTATTGGACTTGGGTATCCAGGCGGTCCTAAAATAGATAAAATTGCAAAAGAAGGCAATGCAGATGCTATAAAGTTTCCAAGAGCTAATTTTCATGATGATAGTTTAGATTTTTCCTTTAGTGGAGTTAAGTCTTCAGTGCTAAATTACCTAAATAAAATGAATATGAAAAATGAGAAAATTAATGTACCTGATGTGGCAGCATCTTTCCAAAAGGCAGTGGTTAATGTTTTGGTTCATAATGCCTTAGAGGCATGTAAAATAAAGGGTTTAGATAAAATAACAATAGCCGGTGGTGTAGCATCAAATTCTTGCCTTAGAGAAACTATGATAAGTGAAGGGCAAAAGAGAAATATAAAAGTTTTGTTTCCTGAAATGGTGCTTTGCACTGATAATGCAGCGATGATTGGGAGTGCAGCTTACTTTGAATTAATTAAAGGAAGAGTTTCGGGGCTAAAACTCAATGCAATACCAAACTTAAAGCTTGGAGAAAGATAGGATATTATAATTTAATATCCTTTTCTTTTAGTCTTCTACTAATGAATCTATTAGCGAGTAGTATAACAATTGCCATAGTGGGTACTGCAAGGAACATGCCAAGGACTCCAAAGGTTCCACCACCTATTAGTATGGAAAGAATAATAAGTAAAGGACTTAATCCAACAGATTTTCCAAGGATCTTTGGACCTAAATATAATCCATCAAATTGTTGAAGAATAATTATGAACAAAAGTACCCAAAAAGCTTTTACAGGACTATCAAGTAGAGTAATAAAAAAAGCGGGAATCATTCCAATTAATGGTCCAAAATAAGGAATCATATTTGTAACTCCAACTATTAAGCTTATAAGTATAACATAGGGCATTTTTAGAATGCTAAGTCCCACAAAGCATATAAAACCAATAATAACGGAGTCAATAAATTTACCTATAACAAAACCTGAAAAAATATTATTCGCTTCATTACTAAATTTTAGAAGGCCATCTGCATTTTCTTTTTTTAAAACTGCATAAATCAGCCTTTTTATATTTAGTATTAAGGTTTCTTTATCCTTTAAAAGATACAGTGAAACAACAAATCCTAGCAAAAACTTCATAAAAGAAGAGGTAAAGCCTACAGCTGTTAGGAAAGCGAAATTAATACCTGTATTTAGATACCTAGTTAAGTTAGACATAAATGTTGAGGTAGCTTGTTCTAAATATTTAGTTACACCATATTTATCAAGCAATTGAAGTTTATCCATATTATTAGAAACCCAAATTTGAGTTTTAGCTATGTAGCCAGGAGTTGCATCTGTCAATTCGCGAATACTTACACCTATATTAGGAGTTAGTATGGTGATACTGAAAAATGATATGCCTAAAACACATACATATATAATAAGTAAAGTTAATGCACGCTTTGTATGGAATTTTTTTTCAATGCTAACCATTATGGGGTTTAATAAGTAAGCAATACCGAAGGCCCATATAAAGGAGCTTATGTAGGATATAAAAACACTAGCAGCATTTGTAAGTACTTCTATATCATTTACTATTCTTAATAAAATAAATGATAATAAGATTATAGGAATTAATTTAATATAAGGGATTTTTCTATCGTTAAACAAGTTAATTCACTTCCTTAGTTAATGATTATTTTAGTAATAACATATGGAATAATTATATCATAAATTGTGTATATAAAAGATATTTATAATAATTTTAAGGCTACCATAAGTTTATGGTGGTCATTTTTTTTGCTCTTGTCAGGGACATTAATAGCTATTTAAAATGTTCATAATTTATTTACAATAATATTATTGACTAATGGTCATAAAAGAATATACTGAATAAGAGTGGTAGCAAAATGACTATTGGTCATAAATAAAATTCACAAGTAAGGTGGTAAATGCACTATGGAGATGGATAAAAATATTAAAGAAAAACAAAGTAAATCAGAGATAAATAAGTCTAAAAAACAAAAGAACTTATACGATGCAGCATATGAACTTTTTACAACTAAAGGAATTAATGACACAGCAATAAATGATATTGTAAAAAAAGCAGGGGTTGCTAAAGGAACTTTTTATCTTTATTTTAAAGATAAATATCACATTATTGACTTGATAGTTTTAAGAAAGAGTTCAAAAGTTTTAAAAGAAGCTATTGAGATATCTATGAATAAGGAGTTTGAAGAATTTAATGATAAAGTAATCTTCTTGGTAGATTATATAATTGAATATTTAAGAAAAGATAAAAAGCTTCTACGACTTATATATAAAAATCTTTCTTGGGGGATTTATAGAAAGGTCATAGCTGAACCTATGGAGTACAATGAAATGAAGGAAATCGCAAAAGTATTTATGGATAATATAGTGAGTGAAACCATGTGCATAACGGAAGCAGAAAAAATATTATTTATGATTATTGAACTAACAGGTTCAGTATGTTATAGCTCAATTATTTTAGAGGAGCCTGATACTATAGACAATATGAAACCTATTTTATTTAAAACAATTAAAAAAATATTACAAAATTAATTTTATAAGGAAGGGATGACCTAATTGAAAAAGTTCGGACATTTTATAGCGAAAAACAGGGTAATAATTTTAATTATCTCTACATTGCTACTCATTCCATCGGTAGTTGGGATGGTAAATACAAGAATAAATTACGATCTTTTGACCTATCTTCCACAAACACTTGATTCAATGAAGGGACAAGACATTTTAGACAAAACCTTTTCAAATGCAGCCACATCCATGCTTATTATTGAGGACATGGAAGCTAAGGATGTTTTAAAAATAAAAGCAAAGGTTGCAAAAGTCCAAGGTGTAGAAAAAGTTATTTGGGTGGATGATATTTTAGATACAACTGTACCTAAAGAAATTTTGCCAGAAGAAATTAAAAGTTCTTTTTATAGTGGAAATTCTACCATGTTAATAATTAAATTTAAAGAATCAGCATCTTCAGAAACCACTCAAAATGGTATAACAAATATAAGGAAGGTAACAAATAAGCAGTGTTATTTAAGTGGTATATCCGCAATTGTAAAGGATACCAAAGATTTAGCTGATAAAGAAACACCATTCTATGTAATGATTGCCGTGATATTATCAGTAATAGTTTTATCTTTAACAATGAAATCTGTTATAATTCCATTTATTTTCTTATTAGGTATAGGGTACGCCATATTATACAATATGGGGACAAATATATTTTTAGGGCAAATTTCTTATGTGACAAAGGCACTGGCAGCAGTACTTCAACTTGGTGTAACTATGGATTATTCGATATTTTTACTTCATAGATATGATGAAGAAAGAGAACTTATGCCAAATGATCATATAGGAGCAATGGGAGATGCAATAGCAAATACCATGGTGGCTATATCAGGAAGTTCACTAACAACTATAGCAGGGTTCTTAGCATTATGTACTATGCAGCTTGCATTAGGAAAGGATATTGGCATAGTAATGGCAAAGGGTGTTTTACTTGGAGTTATATCTACAGTAACAGTGTTACCTTCATTAATCTTAATATTTGATAAACCTATTCATAGATTTAGTCACAAAACCATATTGCCTGAATTCAATAAAACATCAAAGCTGGCTACGAAGCACTATAAAATAATAACTATAGTATTTTTACTTGCATTTATACCAGCTATTTATGGAAATAATCACACTAAGGTTTATTACAACTTAGACGAATCTCTACCAAAGAACTTGGATTCTATTGTAGCAACAAATAAACTAAAGAAAGATTACAATATGACCTCAACACACTTTATTATAATAAATGATAAGCTTGAAACTAATAAAGTTAAGGAAATGGTAAAGAGAGTAGAAAAGGTAAATGGAATTGAAAAGGTACTTTCGTCAGATAAATACTTAGGACCACTTATTCCAGAAAGTTTTATCCCAGAGGATATTAAAGCCATGGTTCAAAAGGGTGGATATAAACTAATAATGGCAAATTCTAAATATAAGGCAGCTACAAATGAAGAAAGTGCTCAAATAAATGAAATAATTAAAATTACAAAAGAATATGACCCGAAATCAATGGTTTCAGGAGAAGGACCTCTTACTAAGGATTTAACCGAAATAGCAGATGTAGACTTCAAGCATGTTAGCATAGCATCCATTGGTGCAATATTTGCCATAATACTCCTAGTATTTGCTTCTCTATCTTTACCTGTAATTTTGGTCTTAGCTATACAGCTCGCAATATTTATAAATATGTCAATTTCATGTTATATGGGTAATGTTATACCATTTGTAGCATCTATAGTTATTGGAACTATACAACTAGGTGCCACAGTTGACTATGCAATATTACTGACAACAAGATTTAGAGAAGAAATGAGAAATGGATACGAGAAAAACAGGGCTATGGAACTCGCGGTTCAGGGCTCTGCTAAATCTATTGTAACCAGCGCATTTACCTTCTTCGCAGCAACGGCTGGGGTAGCAATCATTTCTAAATTGGAAATGATAAGTTCACTATGCACAATGATGGCAAGAGGAGCACTAATAAGTGCGGCAATTATCCTGTTTGTTCTTCCATCTATACTATTAGTAAGTGAAAAAGTAGTAATAATTACTAGCCGAAATTTTAAAACTAAACCAGGAGTAATTAGTAAACTACAAGAAAAATCACAATCAGAAAATTAATTTATAACTTTCATTAGCGCAATAATAAATTTAAAAGTTAATCTACAGGGGAGATGTATTAATGTGAAAAATAAATGTATGTCTAAAAGATTATTAAGCATTGTGTTAATAGGTACATTAGCTATTCCAAATATAACTTATGCCACTGAATTAATTCAAAAGGATGAAACTGTTTATGTTACGTTAGATCAGCAAGGTCAAGTTAAAGAAAGAATAGTAAGTGATTGGATTCACTCAAATGAGAAAAATGTTGAAATTCAAGATAAATCTATATTAAAGGATATAAAAAATGTAAAGAGTGAAGTAAAACCCAATGGTGTTGGTGAAAATTTAACTTGGAAGTTAGAGGGAAACGATGTTTATTATAGAGGAACTACCGATAAAAAGCTCCCTATAGATATAAATGTTAAGTACTTGCTTGATGGAAAGGAAATTAAGGCAGCGGATTTGGCAGGAAAAAGTGGTCAAGTGAAAATAAAAATAGATTATGTGAACAATGAAAGCCATATGGTTAATATCAAAGGGAAAAACAGAAAAGTATATACTCCATTTAGTACTGCAACTATATTAGATTTGCCAATAGATAATTTTAAGAATGTTAAAATTAATAGTGGCAAAATAATTAATGATGGTAATAACCAAATAATTACTTTCATTTGCCTTCCAGGTATGAAAGAGAGCTTAAATTTACAAAAGACTACTTTAGATTTAAAAGAGAATTTAGAAATTACGGCAGAGGTAGAAAACTTTGAAATGGGTCCTATAATGATAACAGGGACTACTGAGCTTCCTAATATGGAAGAGTTTAAAAGTGCTTCATCGCTGCAAGATTTAATAAAGGGTATTAATGACATACAAGATGCTAGTACTAAGCTAGCTGAGGGAACAGGTAAATTATCCGAAAATCAAAGGGCTTTAGCTGATAACATGGCATTGTTTACAGGTGGGGTAAGTAAGCTGGGGGCTGGGGCTTTAGTATTAAATAATGGTATGATAAAGCTTGGAGAAAATGTGAGTGTAGCACAAATGGGTGCAATGCAAGTAGCTGGTGGATTAAAAGAATTTGCTGCAGGCACCGCGAAATTCGGAAGTGGAGCCAAGCAATTTGGAATAGGTGCGTTAGATTTTGCTACAAATTCAAAAACTTTTGCAGATGGTACAATTAAGGTAGCAGAGGGAACAGGTAAATTAGTTACAGGGTCTAAAGGCCTTTCAGATGGGGCTAATAAGTTAGCAGAAGGAACTAATACAGTATCAGGAAAAATGGAATCATTAAGCATGGGGCTAGATACAATGGTGACTTCTACTGAAAAGCTGCAACAAGGTCAAAAGCAAGTAATAGATGGAACTGAGCAAAGCTTAATAGGTATAGATAAACTCAAAAAAGGTAAAGAATTAGAGATAAAATCTAATGATGCTTTAATAGCGAGAATTGAAAAATTACAGGGACTTGTTAGCTTCCTATCGAAGATTCCTGGTACAAGTGAAATAGCAGACAATTTAAATAGTGGATTAGAAAATGAAAAAGCTGGTCTTGTGGCTTTAAAGGATGGTGGCAATGAAGTTTTACAAGGATTAAATGAACTTGAACAAGGTCTGTCAAAAATTAAAGCTGGATCAGGACAGGTAAATACAGGTATGAGTCAGCTTCAAGAAGGACATAAAAACGCAGCAGCAGGGTCGAAAGAATTAGCTAATGCCACAAAACAAATATCAGATAAAACTGGTGAATTAGCTAAAGGAGCAGCGCAGCTTGCACAAGGAGGAGAACAATTAAGTCCTGCAGCAGAGAATCTTAAAAATGGTAGTAATGGGCTCATAGGTGGGGCGGACAAGCTAAATGCTGCTGCCAGCAGTCTAAATTCAGGAACAAAAACAATGGGAGAAAGTACTCAAAAATTAATCGTAGGGTCACAAAGTGTGGCAGATGGTTTAACAAAATTAAATAATGAGGGAATAAAACCATTAACACAAGGGGCTAGTAAATTAAGTTTAGGAATGGGGGAACTTTTTGTAAATTCAGGAAAGTTAAAAGAAGGCGCTGATGAATTAGCAAATGGAAGTAAAGATTTAGATGAAAATATGAAAAAGTTTGATAAAGATGGTATACAAAAGATAAGTGGTGAAGTTGATAGTAAGATAGGAGATTTACAAGATGTTATTGATGTAAAAGATGAGCTTGTAAAAATATCTAATAATTATGGTACATTTTCAGGTGTAGGAGATAAGATGGATGGTAAAGTTAAATTCATTATGAAAACTGATGAGATAAAAGTAAAGTCTGTGGCAAATAAAGAAGATAAAGAAGTTGTAGAGATAAAAGAAGAAAAGAAGGGCTTTTTTGCCTGGATAAAGAATTTGTTTGGTAGCAACGATCAAGCAAAAAAATAATATTAAATTTAAAAATGCAGATTGCTGATAGACATAAAATATCAGCAATCTGTATTTTTTATGTAAGGTAAATTATAAAGTTTAGTGTAAAAGAAATTGTAAAGTTTTAAATATAATGGTACACTTTTCTTATATACAATAAATACTAAATAATGACTAATTTTATAACTCATATAAAATCATTGTTTTATCTTAGTAAAATAAATATTAAAAGAGTAACAAATCATATAAAGAATATTTTGAATAGGAGAAAAAATATGTATAGAGTGCTCTTAGTTAATGATTGTAAATTTGAAAATTTTATTATGAGGGACATGCTTATAAATTTAGGCTATGAGGTTATTATAAGTAATGAACTTAATGCAGTTAGCGATGTACGAGAGCTAGACTGTAACCTTATTATAGCAAATTTCATTATGAAAGAAAAAACAGGAGATAAAATACTGGAGCAGATAAAAGACATGTATACTGAAACAAAGTGTATTTTATCCTCAAGTAATGATATTAAATTAGAGGATTTTAATAATAGTGCAATAGATGGATTTATACATACTCCAGTAACTAAAGAAAAATTGGAAAAAATTATGAAAGAGAATGGACAATCATTAAATATACACAATAAGAAGACGAAGCATTCATTCTGTACATACTGTGGTGGAAAAGTAGATGATAATGCTGACATTGCAAGATTTTGTAAATATTGTGGTGAAAAAATATAAGTAAATAATGAGTATATGATTATTGTGAATAATTGTATGCTCATTATTTATTTGAACCAATGTATCATAATGAAGTATTAACGTGTAAACAATATTTAATGGCTATTTCTACTGAGAAATTGAAGGGATATGCGAAAAAGTGCAGAATATATTTAATATACAGAAAATAAAAATAATAATAATATTTAAAGTAGGTACATAACACAATATTGTTAACACAGGAGGATACAGATATGATTAATAATTTTGAAATCGAACAGGCTATGACTATTAAGATAGATGATGAACTACCAAGTATGCCTGAATTTGCACCAGAAATTAGAAGAGCTCCAGACAGAGGATTTACCCTTTCAAAAGAGCAAGCAGAGCTGGCTCTTAAAAATGCACTTCGCTATATTCCAGAAAAACATCATGCAGTGCTGGCACCAGAGTTTATGGAGGAATTAATTACAAAAGGAAGAATATATGGATACCGTTATAGACCTCAAGGCCGCATTTATGGAAAATCCATAAATGAATATAGTGGTAATTGCTTAGAGGGCATGGCTTTTCAAGTTATGATTGATAATAATTTAGATTCAGACATAGCGTTATACCCTTATGAATTAGTAACCTATGGCGAAACGGGACAGGTATGTCAAAATTGGATGCAGTATACACTGATAAAAAAATATTTAGAAAATTTAACGGAGAATCAAACTCTTGTACTAGAGTCAGGACATCCACTTGGACTTTTTAAATCATCACCGCAATCGCCAAGAGTTATTATAACTAATGGGCTTATGATAGGAATGTTTGATAATCCAAAGGATTGGCATGTAGCAACTCAGCTTGGAGTTGCAAACTATGGCCAAATGACAGCAGGAGGATGGATGTACATTGGACCACAAGGGATAGTACATGGGACATTTAATACATTACTTAATGCAGGGAGATTGAAACTTGGAATACCAGACGATGGTGATTTAACAGGTAGAACATTTATAACTTCTGGACTTGGTGGAATGAGTGGGGCTCAACCTAAAGCTATAGAAATTGCGAATGGTATTGGAATTATAGCAGAAGTTGATTATTCAAGAATTAAAACAAGGCTCGATCAAGGGTGGGTAAATATTGCCTCAGATAACCTTAAAGAGATATTTAATATTGTGGCAGAAAAAATAGAAAAGAAAGAGTGTATTTCTATTGCTTACCACGGAAATATAGTGGATCTGCTCCAATATGTGGTAGATAAAAACATAAAGATAGATTTATTATCAGACCAAACCTCTTGCCATGCACCGTATGATGGAGGATATGCACCACAAGGTGTGACCTTTGAAGAAAGAACAAGACTATTAAAAGAAGACAGAGATAAATTTATAAAGCTAGTTGATAAAACCTTGATTAAACATTTTGAGCTAGTTAAGCTAATGGTAGATAGAGGGACATATTTCTTTGATTATGGAAATTCCTTTATGAAAGCTATTTATGATGCAGGTGCTATAGAAATATCCAAGAATGGTATTGATGAGAAAGATGGATTTATATTTCCATCTTATGTAGAAGATATAATGGGACCAATGCTTTTTGACTATGGTTATGGGCCTTTTAGATGGGTTTGCTTAAGTGGAAATCATGAAGATTTAGTAAAGACTGATAAGGCGGCTATGGGATGTATTGATCCAAATAGGCGTGGACAGGACAGAGACAATTATATTTGGATAAGAGATGCAGAAAAGAATAAATTGGTAGTTGGAACCCAGGCTAGAATACTTTATCAAGATGCACAAGGAAGAATAGATATTGCCTTGAAATTCAATGATATGGTACGGAAAGGAGAAGTTGGACCTATAATGCTGGGGAGAGATCACCATGATGTAAGTGGAACTGATTCTCCATTTAGAGAAACTTCTAATATAAAAGATGGTAGTAACGTAATGGCAGACATGGCAGTTCAATGTTTTGCAGGAAATGCTGCTAGAGGTATGAGTTTAATTGCTCTTCATAATGGCGGAGGGGTAGGAATTGGAAAATCTATTAATGGTGGTTTTGGGCTTGTACTTGATGGCAGTGAAAGAATAGATAGTGTTATAAAGTCATCAATGGCTTGGGATGTTATGGGTGGAGTGGCTAGGCGTGCTTGGGCCAGAAATCCACACTCAATAGAAACAAGCATAGATTACAACAAGAAAAATGCTAACATTGATCATATTACATTGCCATACTTAACAGATGATGCAATCATCTCAAAAGTTATAGAGGATGTTTTTAATAAATAATAAAAATTTAAACAAATACCTGATGATTTTGTTAAACTTATTTTAAAATAGTAAAAAATAACACAACGCATAATTAATTTTATACGTTGTGTTATTTTTATGTTAAATTATTTCGATTTTCTCCTCCAGCCATTTTATTATTTCTTGATGCGGTTAATATTGTGGGTGGAAAACTTTTGAGCTTTTCGTAATCCAATGAGTATTTTGTTGGATCTTCTTTTTCAGAAAAATTGGGTTGTCTAAATGAAAATTTTAACATATAGAAATTGTGTTAAATATAATACATTCTAGTTGATACACTAATATAAGTGGGGTATAATAGTGTGTGTTTCAATGATTAAAAAAGTAATTATTCTTATGACTATAAGAGGAGCAAAATTATGACTATCCATGAGAAAAAAATAAAAAAAATTTTCAAGCTATTCATTATTGCTTTGTGTTTAGTTTTAAGCATATTTGCTCTAGTGGCAGGTTCAAGTAAGATGTGGAAACACAGTGAAAATAAAGTAATTTTACCAAGTAAAAATACTGAGGGTAAGAACGAAGAGCAAGTAGTTGTTAATAGTAAAATAACAAAGATAGCATTTGAAAAGAATAACAATGTTTATCTTTATGATGAAATAAATGGACAAATTAAATCAATAGGGGATAATTCAAAATCCAAGGATTTATTAAAACTCTCTCCAGATAAAACAAAAATAGTATTTAGGTATTATAATCAAGAAAAAGCAATATATCCACCACATGTAATTATTTATAACATTAAAACTGAAAGTCTAACAGATATTGTTATAGATAATAAAAATGTCCAACAAATTATCGATTTGAAATGGATAGATAATGTGAATATTTTGGTCACAGGTCACATTAACCCCTCACTTTCAGGATATGCGGTATACAATATTAAAAATAAAGAGGAATTAATATCTTGTGTGGGTACTATAAGGGATGTTACTATAGATAAAAAAAATATTCTTTATAGCAGTACACCTCATATATTTCCAGCACCAAAAGCTAATTTATTCCTTAATGGTAATAAGATTTTTGAGGCGAGTAACGATAAAGAAGAAATATTTGATGGTGTGATATCTAAAGATGGAAAGATGATTGCATTTAGAAGTTCGGTGGCAAATTCAGCAGATCCAAAGGGTGAAGTAAGTGCATATCTTAATATAGTTAAAGTTAATAATGATAATAAATCCATAAGCAATTTAAAGAAGATAAGCATAAGTAGTGATACAACTGGAGATCTAGAATTTGACGATAAAAATAATATAAGTATTGTAGGTAATGAATTTATATACAAATTAAAAGATGATAATCTTATTAAGATAGAGAATTCGACTCCAAAGAAACTAGAACTCTCTGATCAACAGCTTAAAAAATTTAAACAAGTTTTGGCTAAAGAATTTCCTAAGGATTCTATTTCAGAAATAACCTTATTAGAGGATATTGATATATATGATATGGAAACTTTTTAAATTTTGAAAAATTATATAGAAACTAAACAGTAGAGTTTATTTTCATGAGCATATAAAATATTGTTAACAAATATTTAAAAATTTGGTATAATAACCTTAAGAGTTTTGGAAAAAAATATGGAAGAAGGGTTATTATGAAAAAGAATAATACTTATAGGGCTCAAAATACAAAAACCCATGTAAAGTCTCAACCAATGTCTATACCAAAATCTATACCAAAATTAATAGGTAGCAAATTAGCTATGTTACTGGGCATTATTATACCAATAGCTGCATTGATAGGTTACTCTATGAATATGAATTTTTTCTCTATTGCAAGAATTCTATCAGCTTTTGTTTTAATTATAAGTATAGCTGCTTATTTAAAAGAAGAAGTTATTTATCCTAATCCTAAAGCAGTACAACATGATAATACATTAACCACAAAGAAACTTTTAATAAACAAAAAACCTAGCAAAAGCTTTTCTTTTTCACTGAAAAAAGGAACGGTTCAAGTGGTATTATCTATGATAATAATTATATTATGTACTTATTTAGGACAAGTTATATATAAATCAATTGGATAATTAAAATAATACGCATTTAGGTTCACTATTTAGGCATCATCAAAAGATAGGCTAGTATAATGACTAGTTATTTTTTGATGATGCCTTTTATCAAGTTAAAAGATATAAGTAACTATCAAAGGGTAAAAAACCTTTTGATAGCTTTTTAAATTAAAGGTAATTGTAAACAATAAATTTTATTATCTATAAATAAATAAACAATAATTAAAATGGTTTACAAATATAAAATAGTGGAATATAATGTATTATATAAGTTTATAGTAAATAAACAAGTTAAGCTAGAAGGATGGGATTAATATGGATATTTCAAAATTGTTTTGGGCTTCATCTGTAGAGGATATGTCTAAAGGGTATATTTATGATGAAATTTCAGAAAATTATATTTGCCTTATTTGTGGAGAGAAATTCACTAGAGGACTTATATTTAATGATGGGGGAGTACTTATGGAAGCTGCCATGGCTGCTTCGGTTCATATAGATAAAGTTCACGGAGGTGTTTTTGAATATTTATTGTCACTAGATAAAAAGTATACAGGGTTATCAGAGGTTCAAAGTAAGATTTTAGAATATTTTCATAAGGGGTATAGTGATAAAGAGATTGTGAAACTAGAGGGGGATGGTAGTGAATCAACTATCAGAAATCACAGATTTAAATTAAGAGAAAAAGAAAAACAAGCAAAAACCTTTTTAGCTTTGATGACATTACTTTCAAAAAATGATGCGGATGATAACGATAATAAATTGGTGCAAATTCATAGGAGGGCAACTATGGTGGATGAGAGATATACAATTACCGAAATAGAAAAAGAAAATATTATTAAAAATTATATTGTAAATGATAAAATAGTTAAGATACCAAGGGCTGAAAAGAAAAAGATCATTATTCTTCAGTATTTGTTACAAAAATTTCAGCAAAATAAGAGATATACAGAAAAGGAAGTCAATGAAATTATAAAATCCATGCATGAAGATTATGCAGCTCTTCGTAGATATTTAATTCAATATGGATTTATGGATAGAGAGGACAATGGTAGTGCTTATTGGATAAATGACTAAAAGGGGATGAGTGAATGGAGATTAAGGAATTTAAAGTAATATCCTCTCAGCAAAGAAAGGAATTATATAATTTCATAAAAAGTACGGATTCGACTTATAATAAAAGCTATTTAGAAATGACTAGAATATATGAAAGTGATACTTTTAATGATGGGAACACCGTTTTTATAATATTTCAAAAAGGCCAAATTAAAGGAAGTTTAGCCTTAATAACCAAGGAAATCAGTGTTAGAGGAGAGGCATTTATTACAGATATATATGTTAAAAAAGAAAATGCAGAGATATTTTTAAATTTTTTGATTAAAAAAATAGTTGAATATTGCAATATGTGTAGTGCTATAAGTATAAAAATTGGTATTCGTGAAAGTGAAAAACACCTTATTCCATATATTAATAAATTTGAATTTAGTCATATTTATGATGCGGTGGTCATAGGATATAGAGGAGATAAAAATACGAGTTTGAAATTAAACAAGGATATGGAACTTAGGCCTCTTTGTATTTCAAATTCACAGGAGTACATGAATATTCATAATGAAGCTTTTAAAAATAGTCCTAATGGAGGAACTATAGATGAGGTAGAAGTAAAAGATTATATAGTTCAATATGCTAACAATGAAGATTTGATTGGAATATGTTTTTTTAATAAAAAACCCTGTGGTATATATGAACTTTCCAATGATGGAAACATAGGATGGATTGATTCATTAGCAATTACACCTAGCTTCCAACACATGGGATTAGGTAAATTATTATTAGTTAAATGTATTAATAAGCTATATGAAAAAAAATTAGATGAGATTAAACTTTTAGTAATTACATCCAATGAAATTGCAATGGCCATGTATAGAGATATGGGATTCGATCTGGAATGTGTATTTTCTTATTGGTTTGAAAAAAAATAATAATTTTCTGAAAAGTATTGTATTTGAATTATTTACAGATTATAATTATGGCAGAGACGAATAAAATTAAAATTTAATAATTCACATAAATAGAGGCGCAGATAAAGAGGTAGTTTTTGAATGATAAGGATAGGAACATCCGATATCAAAAATGAAGTATTCGTTTGCCGAAAGAGTATTTTGGTTCTTCAACATATTCTTGGGGATAGAGATCAGATTTCTATCACTGCCATAAAGATTTTTATGGAGGGCTATTTATGTAATGGAAAAGTAATTTTTCATTGCATTAATAGGCTAGCTACTTTTGTTTATTAAGGCACTGAGAATTCAGCGCCTTTTTTTATTTTCAAAATAAAATAGAAATAAGGAAGTTGAAAAGATAAAAGAGAATTAAGTAGTATAAACATGACAACTACAATAAAAGAGGAGGAAGTTAAAATGAAATCTTTAATCAGATTAAGAATGAGTGCACATGATGCACATTATGGTGGAAACTTAGTGGACGGAGCAAGAATGCTTCAATTATTTGGGGATGTAGCTACAGAACTTTTAATTTTAAACGATGGCGATGAGGGGTTATTTAAAGCATATGATGCTATAGAATTCTTAGCACCGGTTTATGCAGGCGACTTTATAGAAGCTGTTGGAGAAATAGTGAGTGTAGGAAATTCTTCAAGAAAAATGATTTTTGAAGCAAGAAAAGTTATAGTACCAAGACCAGAGATTAATGATTCAGCTTGCGATGTATTAGCGGAGCCAATTGTGGTTTGTAGGGCAAGCGGGACTTGTGTAGTTCTAAAAGACAAACAAAGAAAATAATATAAAGCATATAATGTAAACTTTTTCATCTAGTGATTTATATTTTAAAGGGGGATACCAAATGGAAAAATTAATAATTACTGCAGCTATATGTGGAGCAGAAGTTACAAAAGAACATAATCCAAATGTGCCATACACTGTTTTGGAGATAGCAAATGAGGCTGAAAAAGCATATAGAGCAGGAGCTAGCATTATTCATTTACACGTAAGACAAGATGATGGAACACCTACTCAAGATAGGGAAAGATTTAGTGCCTGCATGAAAGCAATTAAAGATAGATGTCCGGATGTAATTGTTCAACCATCAACAGGGGGAGCGGTTGGCATGAGTAATGCAGAAAGATTGCAACCTGTTGATTTAAGGCCGGAAATGGCAACCTTAGATGCAGGGACTTGTAATTTTGGTGGAGATGACGTATTCGTAAACACTGAAAATACCATTAAAGAATTTGGTGAAAAGATGATTGAACTAGGAGTAAAACCAGAAATTGAAGTTTTTGATAAGGGCATGATAGATATGGCTATAAGACTTCAAAAGAAAGGTTTTATAAAAACGCCAATGCATTTTAATTTTGTTATGGGCGTAAATGGGGGGATTTCGGCAACTCCTAGAGATTTAGTATTCATGGAGGGAAGCATACCTGCTGGAAGCACTTTCACTGTATCAGGTATTGGTAGAAGTGAATTCCAAATGGCAGCTATGGCTATTGTTATGGGCGGACATGTAAGAGTTGGATTTGAAGATAATGTGTATATTGAAAAAGGTATACCAGCTAAATCAAATGCAGAACTCGTGGAAAGAGTAGTTAGACTTGCGAAAGAGCTGGGCAGAGAAATTGCTAGTCCTAAGGAAGCAAGAGAAATATTAGGTTTATAGTGCATTGTTATATCCCCTAGAGGAATACAAGGAGGTATTATTAATGAATAAGGTTGTATCTTTAGAACAAATTAGGCCTTTATTTAGAGATGGAATGTCAATAATGATTGGTGGTTTTTTAGCCTGTGGAACACCCCATAAGATGATTAATCTATTAATGGAATCGAATGTTAAAAATTTAACTATAATAGCCAATGATACCAGTTTCGTAGACAAAGGTATAGGGAAACTTATAGTTAATGGTCAAGTTAAGAGGGTCGTAGCTTCTCATATAGGGACAAATGCCGAAACAGGTAGGCTTATGACAGAAGGAAAAATGGAAGTAGATCTTGTGCCACAGGGAACACTAATTGAAAGAATAAGAGCAGGTGGAGCTGGGCTTGGTGGAATACTTACACCTACAGGGGTTGGAACTATGGTGGAAGAAGGAAAACAAAAGCTAACAATAGAGGGAAAAGAATATTTATTAGAACTTCCAATTAAAGCAGATTTAGCACTTGTTTATGCAAGTGTAGTGGATGAAATTGGAAATGCAGTTTATTATGGAACAACAAGAAACTTTAATCCCATTATAGCTACAGCAGCAGAAATTGTAATAGTTGAAGCTGAAACTATTGTTAAAGTTGGAGAGCTTGATCCAAATAATATTGTTACTCCAAGTGTATTGATTGATTATATTATAGGAGTTGAGGACTAATATGATTACGGATAGTGTGCTTGCAAGACAAATTATTGCGAAAAGAATTGCTAAAGAATTAAAGGATGGACAACTTGTTAACCTAGGCATAGGACTTCCAACATTAGTTACAAATTATATTCCAGAAGGTATACATGTTACTTTCCAATCGGAAAATGGAATGGTTGGAATGGGAGCTGTACCAGAAAAAGGAGTAGAAAATAAAGATATAACCAATGCAGGGGGACAATATAGTACAATACTTCCCCAAGGCGCTTTTTTTGACAGTGCAATGTCTTTCACCTTAATAAGAGGTGGACACGTTGATATGACTGTTCTTGGGGCACTAGAAGTAGACCAGGAAGGAAATTTAGCCAATTGGATTGTACCAGGCAAAATGGTTCCTGGCATGGGTGGAGCAATGGATTTAGTAGTAGGAGCTAAAGAAGTTATTGTTGCAATGCAACATACAGCGAATGGAGTTCCTAAAATATTAAAGCTATGTAAATTACCATTAACTGCAAAAGCACAAGTTAACCTTATAGTTACGGAGCTCTGTGTAATAGAAGTTACTAAAGCAGGT
This sequence comes from Clostridium estertheticum, assembly GCF_011065935.2. NCBI lineage: Bacteria > Bacillati > Bacillota > Clostridia > Eubacteriales > Clostridiaceae > Clostridium > Clostridium estertheticum. The sequence continues at coordinate 457,576 of NZ_JAAMNH020000001.1, forward strand.
TTGGTTTTAAAGGAAATATATAATCATACAACAATAGATGAGGTTAAATCACTTACAGAAGCTGAACTCATCATATCAGAAGATCTAAAAATAATGGATATATAGGAGGAACTCATGATGAATAAAGGATGTAAATACGGAACTCACAGAGTACTAGAACCAAAAGGAGTTCTACCACAACCAGCAACTAAAATCTCAAATGATATGAACATATTTGATAATGAAATTTTAATTGATGTTCAAGCTTTAAATATTGATTCAGCTAGTTTTACTCAAATAGAGGAAGAGGCGGGCCATGATATTGAAAAAATAAAAGCTAAAATTATTAAAATTGTTACGACCAGTGGAAAGATGCAAAATCCTGTAACAGGTTCAGGCGGAATGCTTATTGGAACAGTTGAAAAAATAGGTGAAGCACTAATTGGAATAACTGATCTTAAAGTTGGAGATAAAATCTCTACATTAGTTTCATTGTCTTTAACTCCACTCAGAATAGATGAAATTATAGATATTAAACCAGACATCGATAGAGTTGTAATAAAGGGAAAAGCAATTTTATTCCAAAGTGGCTTATATGCAAAACTTCCAAAAGATATGGATGAAAATTTAGCATTAGCAGCATTAGACGTTGCAGGAGCACCAGCTCAAGTTGCTAAACTTGTTAAACCAGGTCAATCAGTTCTACTACTAGGTGCAGCAGGAAAATCAGGAATGCTTTGCAGCTATGAAGCAGTTAAAAGAGTAGGACCAACAGGAAACGTTATAGGTCTTGTAAGAAACCAGGAAGAGAAAGCAAGACTCGAAAGATTAAATTTAAGAATGCAAATAGTTATTGGAGATGCTAGAAATGCTATTGATGTAATGAATACTACACTAGCACATAATAATGGGCAAGAAGTTGATGTAGCAATAAACATAGTTAACGTACCAAATACTGAAATGTCAACAATACTGCCAGTAAAAGATAACGGGATAGTTTACTTCTTCTCAATGGCTACAAGCTTTACAAAAGCAGCACTTGGAGCTGAGGGTGTAGGTAAAGATGTTACTATGATTGTAGGAAATGGGTATACTAAAGGTCATGCAGAAATAACTCTTGAAGAGTTAAGAGAAAATGAAACATTAAGAAGTGTATTCGAAGAATTATACGTTTAATAGTGATTTACAGAGGCAATATTAGGCTATATTACATGATCTCTAAAACATATTAACATATCAGCAACACATCATGAAAAAAATATTACACGATGGAGGTACTAATATGAGAGTCAATAGAAGGTTTGAATTATTTAAAGATGTAACAGATGAGCAGTGGAACGATTGGAAGTGGCAGGTTAAAAATAGAATTGAAACTGTGGAGGATCTTAAGAAATATATACCTCTAACAGCAGATGAAGAAGAAGGGGTTAAACAATGTATTCAAACATTAAGAATGGCTATAACCCCTTATTATTTAGCATTAATAGATCCAAGTGATCCACATGATCCAATAAGAAAGCAAGCTATACCAACTGCATTAGAATTGCATAAGGCAGATGCTGATTTATTAGACCCATTACATGAAGATGCAGATTCTCCAGTGCCAGGACTCACTCATAGATATCCAGACAGAGCATTAATATTAGTAACAGATATGTGCTCAATGTATTGTAGACATTGTACAAGAAGAAGATTCGCAGGACAAAGTGATAGTTCTATGCCAATGGAAAGAATAGATAAAGCCATAGAGTACATCAAAAATACGGTGCAAGTTAGAGACGTTTTATTATCAGGTGGAGATGCACTGCTTATTTCAGATGAAAAATTAGAATATATAATTAAAAAATTAAGAGAAATTCCTCACGTTGAAATAATAAGAATAGGTTCAAGAGTACCAGTAGTTCTTCCACAAAGAATTACGCTAGAACTTGTAGATATGTTAAAGAAATATCATCCAATTTGGCTTAACACTCATTTTAATCATCCAAATGAAATTACACAGGAGTCAAAACTTGCTTGCGAGAGGATGGCAAATGCAGGAATACCTCTAGGAAACCAATCAGTTCTTTTAAAAGGAGTTAATGATTGTCCACATGTAATGATGGATTTAGTACATGACCTTGTTAAAATTAGAGTTAGACCTTACTATATCTATCAATGTGACCTTTCAATGGGACTTGAGCACTTTAGAACACCAGTATCTAAAGGAATAGAAATTATTGAAGCACTAAGAGGGCATACTTCAGGATTTTGTATACCAACATTTGTTGTTGATGCGCCAGGTGGTGGTGGAAAAATTCCAGTAATGCCAAGCTATCTTATATCTCAAAGCCCTGAAAAAGTAATACTTAGAAACTTTGAAGGCGTTATAACTTCTTATCAACAACCAACTAGCTATACATCAGACTGCCACTGCGACGTTTGCGAAGGATCTAAGAAGGTTCACAAAGTAGGAGTTGCAGGACTATTAAATCATGAGGGAATGGCAATGGAACCAGTTGGACTTGAGAGAAATTTAAGAGCACATCACGAGTAAAATGATACTAGAATCAAAAATGCTAAGTATTTTCCAAATGGTTCAAAAATATGACAGCATTTCTATAATAGGAATGAATAAAAATGTAGGAAAAACAACCACCTTAAATCACATATTGAAAGAAGCCAGAGGGAAGATATCCCTCGGGCTTACCTCTATAGGAAGAGACGGAGAAGATCAGGATATAGTAACAGGAGCAGAGAAACCTAAAATTTACGTAGAGTGCGGAACTTTAATTGCTACTGCAAAACAATGCTTATTAAATAGTGATATAACTAGAGAAATACTAAAAACTACAGGGTTTCATACTCCTATGGGAGAAATAATTATATGCAGAGCTCTAAGTGACGGATATGTAGATTTGGGCGGTCCATCCGTTAATTCTTATATGACTTTAATATGTGATGAACTTAAAAGGCTTGGAAGTGAACTTGTAATTGTGGATGGTGCCCTTAGTAGAAAAACTTTTGCTTCTCCATCAATTACTAAGGCTACAATTTTATCAACTGGAGCAGCACTATCAAAAAGTATGAGTGTGGTTATAGAAGAAACTAGTCATGCTGTTAAATTATTATCCACAGAAAATGAAGTGGATGATGAAATATTAAAGCTGGCCAGCGAAGTTTTGTGCAAAGCAAGAATAGGTATTATACGCCGCGATAATAGTATGAAAATTCTAGATGCACTTACGGCACTGGGATCTTCTAAGGAAATTGTTGAGGAAATAGACGAAAATACCTCCTATGTAGTTATCAAGGGTGTTGTTTCAGATAATCTTCTAGAAGATATTATGACCACCACAAAAATGTATAGAGGGGTAACTTTCCTAGTTGAAGATGGAACAAAGCTATTTTTATCTAGGGATACCCTTTATAAATTTAAGGTTCAAGGTGGAATTATAAAAACAATAAATCCCATTAATATAGTTTGTGTTACAGCTAATCCAAAATCACCTTATGGGTATGAATTTGATAAGTATAAGTTTTTAGATGGACTTAGGAATAATTTGAATATACCTGTATTTGATGTAATTGGGGGGGAGTAAAATGAAATTTTTAGATGTGCAGCAGAGGGAGCAAGTAGGATTTTCTTTTGTTATGGACAAACTGGGAATAACTACCTCTTATGGACTAGAAGTAAGAAAAAATATTCTTCCCTTTAAAGCTTCAGAAACAGATGAATTAAACCATGAATTAAATAGTCTAGAAAGTATAATTAATTCTATGAATTCTCATGTGGACGAGTATAACGCAATAGGAAGAATATTTTGTAAGCTAAAAGATATAAGAAATTCTATTAAAAGATGTAGTGAAAACAAAACATTAGATGAAGTTGAATTATACGAAATTAAATATTTCTCAATGTTAGTTACGCAGTTAAAAGATGTGCTAGACGAATTACATCTTAATATAGAGGAGCTTCATCTAAACTCACTACAGGGAATTATTTATACCTTGGATCCCAAGGGTATAGGAATACCTACTTTTTATGTTTATGATGAGTACTCTAAAACTTTAAAGGACATTCGTGAAAAGAAAAAACAAAGGGAAAAGGAAATTTTCATCGCAAAAAATGATGAAGAAATAAGTCAGCTAAGGCAGCAAAGGCTAGACTTAGTTATAGAGGAAGAAGCGGAAGAACTCCGTATTAGAAAAGAGCTAACACTAGATATTTCTAAAGAAGTAAGCGCCATAATTCAGAATATAAAAGCCATAGGTAGATTAGATTTTTTAATTGCTAAAGCAAATTTATCCATAGCTTATGGTGCCATCAGGCCAAAAATTTGTAATGAAATGAACATTCACCTTGAAGAATCCTTTAGCCCTGAAATTAAAGAAATATTAGAAAGTGATAAAAAACGATTTACTCCTGTTAGTATAGATCTATTTGCAGGGACAACTATTATAACTGGTGCAAATATGGGAGGGAAAAGTGTTACTCTAAAGACTATTGTTCTGAATTTACTTCTGGGTCAAATGGGCTTTTTTGTATTTGCAAAAGAGGCACAATTTCCAATTCTTAGTTTTATTCACTTCGTTTCAGATGATATGCAATCAGTATCCAAAGGTTTAAGTACATTTGGCGCAGAAATAATAAAGTTAAAACAAGTAGTAGAGTGTGCAAAAAGAGAAGATGGCTTTATAGCTTTAGATGAGTTTGCCAGAGGCACTAATCCAAAAGAAGGGTACTTTCTTGTGAAATCTCTTGCTAGATACTTGACTAAAATTAACTCTGTAAGCCTCATATCAACTCATTATGACGGAGTGGTTGAGGACAATATGGAGCATTATCAAGTAATGGGACTTAAAAATGTGGATTTTGATGACTTAAAATATAAAATAAATGAGAATAGAAGTCATTCTGTTGAATTAATACAAGAACATATGGATTATAAGCTAGAGAAGGTTTCAAAAGAAAATAAGGTACCTAAAGATGCACTTAATATAGCATTATTATTAGGCCTTCAAAATGAAATAGTTGATATAGCAAAAAAAATCTATAATGAGGAGGAATAATATGGAAAGCAAATTAAATTTAAATTGGGCTGTGGTTGATAAAGCTAGACAATCAGCTAGAAATATAGCAAAAGATACTCAAGAATTTATTGATATACATACTACAGTAACAGTTGAAAGAACTGTTTGTAGACTTTTAGGCATTGATGGGGTAGATGAAGTGGGAGTACCCATTCCAAATATCGTCGTAGATAACATTAAAAATGGCAATGGATTAGCACTTGGTGCTGCAATGTTTATAGGAAATGCTATGGTTGAAACCGGCCACACGCCGCAAGAAATTGCAGAAAAAGTAGCAAGTGGTGAAATAGATTTAACTAAACTTCCTATGCATGATGAATTTGAAATCAAAATGGCTGTAGATAAAGTAGCTAAGGCAATGGTTTCTAAAATTAGTGAAAATAGAGGCAAGAGAGAAGCATATCTTAAGAAATTCGGCGATAAAAGTGGCCCTTATCTTTATGCAATAGTTGCTACAGGTAATATTTATGAAGATATAACCCAAGCAAGAGCAGCAGCAAAGCAAGGCGCAGATATAATTGCAGTTATAAGAACCACAGGGCAAAGCTTACTTGACTTTGTTCCCTACGGAGCTACAACCGAAGGCTTTGGAGGAACGGTTGCAACTCAAGAAAACTTCAGGCTTATGAGAGCAGCTCTTGATGAAGTAGGAGAGGAACTGGGGAGGTACATAAGACTTTGTAACTATTGCTCAGGACTATGTATGCCTGAAATAGCTGCAATGGGAGCTATAGAAAGATTAGACGTAATGCTTAATGACGCACTATACGGAATTCTTTTTAGAGATATCAACATGCAAAGAACTATAGTTGACCAATATTTCTCAAGAATAATCAATGGATTTGCCGGAGTTATCATAAACACTGGAGAAGATAACTATTTAACTACAGCAGATGCAGTAGAAGAAGCTCATACTGTACTTGCGTCTCAATTTATAAATGAGCAATTTGCATTAGTTGCTGGAATTCCAGAAGAACAAATGGGACTTGGCCATGCCTTTGAAATAAGCCCAGATGTTGAAAATGGATTCATATATGAACTGGCACAAGCACAAATGGCAAGAGAAATCTTCCCTAAAGCTCCACTAAAATATATGCCTCCAACTAAGTTTAAGACTGGAGATATATTTAAAGGACAAGTACAAGATGCATTATTCAACATGGTTACTATTATGACAGGACAAAAATTACATCTTCTTGGAATGCTTACAGAAGCAATACACACTCCATTTATGGCAGATAGAGCGATATCAATAGATAATGCTCAATATATATTTAGCACTATGAAGGATTTAGGATCAGAAATCACCTTCAAAAAAGGTGGCATAATGGAAACAAGAGTTGATGAGGTATTAAATAAAGCAGCAGATCTAATTGGAGAAATTGAAAAAGAAGGCTTATTCAGTACGCTTCAACAAGGGAAATTTGCAGGAATTAAGAGACCTCTAACTGGTGGAAAAGGACTTGCAGGAGTTGTTCAAAAAGAAAAAGCTTATTTCAATCCATTTATAGATTTAATGCTAGGGGGGGAATAAATAATGAGCGAAGGACAATATTCATTAGAAGTTAAAGAGTATGATAAAAGTTTAGATTTAACAAAGCTTAAACCCTATGGAGATACTATGAATGATGGCAAGGTTCAAGTGAGCTTTACACTTCCAGTAGAAGATAATGAAAGAGGAGTAGAAGCGGCACTAAAGCTTGCTAGATCCATGGGACTTAAAGATCCAATCTGTGCTCATCATGGTTCTTTAGATAGTGAATTTGCTTTCTATGTGATTTACGGTTCATTAACACATACTGTAAACTATGAAGAAATCCATGTTCAAACTGTAGAGTGTGAAGTAATGGATATGAAAGAAGTTGGAGAGTATATAAAAGAAAACATTAAACGTGATGTAGTAATAATTGGAGCTAGTACAGGTACAGATGCGCATACAGTTGGTATAGATGCTGTAATGAACATGAAGGGCTTTGCAGGACACTATGGACTTGAGAGATACCCTATGATAGAAGCACTGAACTTAGGAAGCCAAGTTGAGAATGAAGAATTCATTAAAAAAGCTATAGAGCTTAAAGCAGATGTTCTTCTAGTTTCTCAAACTGTAACACAAAAGGATATACACATTCAAAACCTTACTAACCTAGTAGAATTATTAGAAGCAGAAGGAATCAGAGATAAAGTTGTATTAATATGTGGAGGTCCAAGAATAACACATGAGCTTGCTAAAGAACTCGGATACGATGCAGGTTTCGGACCAGGAAAATTTGCTGGTGATATAGCAAGTTTTGCTATTACAGAAATGGTTGAGAGAGGGCTCGTTTAAATAATAAGTCTAGAGAGAAATCTCTAGATTTATTTTTTAGCTCAAATATTTAAAGTCTTGTTGTTATAATTATTGAATTTATGATACATTCAATGTAACAAGTTGGTAGGATATGTTATTGAAAAATATTTGGCTATGTTTAAAATATAGTTGAAATTTCATGATATAATATTTAAAACACATTTGTAGAATATGAATATTGACACATAACTTTTAGTGCCTTGTACATAGGATATAGAAAGGAAGTGAGTATTTAGTGGGTTTGGGTAAATGTACACTCTCTCACTAAAGATAAATTATGTTAAATGAAATGGATAGACAATATCTTGATATTGTTAAGAAAATTATAAAAAAAGGATACTACGACCAAAATCGTACTGGGATTGCAACTTTAAAAATTCCTCACCAAATTATGCAATTTGATTTAGAAGAAGAGTTTCCAATATTAACAACTAAATTTGTTGCTTTTAAAACAGCAGTTAAGGAATTGCTTTGGATTTTTAAAGACCAATCTAATGATGTAAAAAAACTTCAAGAACAAAATGTGCATATATGGGATAAGTGGGCTTTAGATGATGGAACTATAGGCAATGCCTATGGTTTTCAAATAGCCAAGTACCATCAAATAGATAAACTTATTGAGGCTTTGAAAAATAATCCTCAAGATAGAAGAATGATGATGAACTTGTGGAATATAGAAGACCTTCCTAAAATGGCACTGCAACCTTGTTGTTTTCTAACTATGTGGGATGTAACTAATGGAAGGCTAAATTGTATGTTAGTACAAAGGTCTGGAGATATGGGGCTTGGAGTACCGTTTAACACAAGTCAATACGCAGTCTTAGTTCATATGATAGCACAAGTTACAGGATTAAAAGCAGGGTTATTCACTCATGTTATAAATAATGCACATGTTTACGAAAATCATATTGAAGGATTAGAATTACAGCTTTCAAGAAAAGAAGAAGCGTTAGAAGCCCCTAAGTTCTGGATTAATCCAGAAATTAAAAACTTTTATGACTTCACAGCAGAGGATGTTAAACTTATAGGTTATAAACATCTAGGAAAAATAAATATAGGGAGTGTTGCTGTATAATGCTAACTTGCGTAGTCGCCATTGGAGAAAATTTTGCTATTGGAAAAAACAATGAATTACTTTGGCATTTTTCAAAAGATTTAAAAAGATTCAAACAAATTACAAGTGGAAATACTATTATAATGGGAAGAAAGACCTTCCAATCGCTTCCTGGTATTCTTCCTGGAAGACACCATATTGTTATTACTCAAAATAAAGATTTTGTTATAAATGATGAAAGAGTTACCGTTTTAAATTCTAAGGAAGAGCTATTCGCTCTGTTGGAAGAAAGTAAAGAATACTTTGTCATAGGTGGGGGAGAGATTTACAAGTTATTATTGCCTTATTGTAATAAGATACATTTAACAAAAGTACACAAGGAATATAATGCTGATATATTCTTCCCTGAACTTAATTATTCAGAGTGGAATATTAGAGAAGAAGAAACTGGATACGTCAATGATGATAAAACAACAGGGTACACTTTTTTAACCTTGGAACGCATTGTTAAGGTGTAAATAGAAATTTATAATACCCCATATAATAGACTAAAAAAGTCTACTATATGGGGTATTTTATGCATCATGAAATAAGTATCAGGGAAATTAATTTATATATAATTATGTTAGAAATTTTAAAATAATTAGTGAAATTTTATAAGTACATTATTTTTTATTATATTAATTTAAAGTTGTAACATTTTTCATTAAATTTCATAAAATAGTAGTATAAGAAATTTTAGGAGGTGTAATTTGCAAATCCTAAAGATAGGATCAAGAGGAACCGCGGTAATGGAAATACAAGCACTACTTAATAAATTAGGTTTTGGTGTGGGAGAGATAGATGGAATTTATGGACCCAAAACTGCAGCAGCAGTTGTGAAATTTCAAAGATATTTTGGCCTATCTCCTACAGGAGTAGTGAATGATGATACTTATAAACTTATGAATAGATTTTTAATAGGTTATGATACTTATAGAATTAGACCGGGCGATACATTATATCTTATAGCAAGGAGGTATTATACAACAGTTGCAAGCATAATTACAGCTAATCCTCAAATAAATCCTAATAATTTGCAAGTTGGACGTGAGATTATAGTTCCTTATTCATTGGAGGTGGTATATACAAATATTGACTACACCTATGACATTATGAAAAAGGACTTAGAAGGGCTAAAGGCTAGGTATCCATTTATTGAAGTTGCTAGTGCAGGGAAGAGTGAGCTAGGAAAAGAACTTTATTATGTAAAACTGGGAAATGGACCTAATAAAGTTTTTTATAATGGATCTCATCATGCTGATGAATGGATAACTACTGTACTTTTAATGAAATTTATTGAGAATTTTGCTAAAGCATATGCTTTAGGTCAACCTTTAGAAGGTTATAATGCTCAGGATATATGGAATAAAAGCAGTATATATGTAATGCCTATGGTAAATCCAGATGGAGTTGACTTAGTGCTTAATGGGCTAGATAGGAGTAACCCATACTACAATGATTTAATTAAGTGGAATAATGGAAGTACTGATTTTTCAAGAAATTGGAGCTCAAATATAAGGGGGGTAGACCTTAATCATAATTATGATGCTCTGTGGCAAAAATCAAAGGACGCAGAAAAAAGCTATGGAGTATATGGACCAGGACCTTCAAGATATTCAGGAACGGCACCAGAATCAGAATCAGAATCTAAAGCTGTAGCAGATTTTACAAGAAAAAATAACTTTAGATTAGTAATAGCTTATCACAGTCAAGGGGAGGTAATTTACTGGGATTTTGAAAATTTGGCTAGCGCTGAAGCCAGAAGAATAGCGGAGACATTTTCCCGGTTAAGTGGTTATGAACTCGGAGAAACCTATGGAATAACAAGTTATGCAGGATATAAGGATTGGTTTATAGAAAAATTTAGAAGACCTGGCTATACCATTGAGGTTGGACTTGGAGAAAATCCTCTTCCAATAAGTCAATTTAATAAAATTTATAAAGATAACATTAAAGTGTTACTAGAAGGGGCATTGATATAATTAATATTCCACGAAATGTATTGTAAAACCCTTAAATTTTTTTAGGGGTTTTTTTACTTGTGTTTTTCTTTCACTTTTAAATTTAAATCATACTGTACCTGAAATTATTACTTATATTAACAAAAAGTAGGGAATAAGGAAATTAATATTATGTAATAAGCACACAATATTACATCTTTTTTAATATGAATACTATACTATATGATTAACTATATAAATATTTTAAAATTCTCATTAATACATTACGTGTACAGTTAATAGGCAAGATGTATTATATCTAAAAATAAAAGGGAGGCTGTTAATGGAAGTTGAAAAATTTAAATTATTCGCAAGTAAAATAACAAAAAACGTTAATAAGGTTATTGTAGGAAAAGAAAAGAATATAACAAAAATAATTGTAGCATTTATTTCTTCAGGGCATGTATTGCTTGAGGACGTACCTGGACTTGGAAAAACAAAGCTCGCAAGAAGTTTATCAAAATCTATGAATTGTAGCTTTAAAAGAATACAATTTACCCCAGACCTGTTACCATCAGATTTAGTTGGTATATATTATTATAATCAAAAAATACAGGAGTTTGAATATAGGCAGGGACCTATATTAAGTCAATTTTTATTAGCAGATGAAATAAATAGAGCAACACCTAGAACTCAATCTGCATTATTAGAATGCATGGAAGAGAGGCAAGTAACCGTAGAAGGAAATACCATTAAGCTTAACAAACCATTTTTTATTATTGCCACACAAAATCCAGTAGAGCAGTTTGGAACTTTCCCATTACCTGAGGCACAATTAGATAGATTTTTTATGAAGATTTCTATGGGGTATCCAGATTTTAATGATGAAAAGAATATGATAGATAGATTTATTACAAATGATCCATTAGAAGATTTACAGCCTGTTGTAAGCATGGAAGAAATAGAGTATGTCCAAAATAATTATAATCAAGTGCATGTAAGTGAAGAGTTAAAAAAATACATATTAAATATAGTGGTAGCAACAAGAAATCATAAGGACGTAGAGCTTGGATGCAGCCCAAGGGGGACATTGAATCTCATAAAAGGAAGTCAAGCTTTAGCTGCTATTAGTGGTAGAGGCTACGTAATACCAGAAGATGTTAAAGAACTTGCAGTAGCTATACTAAGTCATAGATTAATTTTAAAAAGCGAAATGAATTTAGGAAATGATAAGGCGAGTGAAATAATTGAAGAAATTATAAACACTATTGAAGCTCCATTAGAAAAACTATAGGGGGAGGGTAGTATGGGAGTAAAGTTTATACTAATAGTATTAATATCATGGGTGATGTTAGAAATATCAAATATTACAAAGAAAAGAGGCTTCAAAAAGCTTAAAATTAGAAGGGAAATAGATAATCCTAGAATTTTTGAAGGTGAAGTGTTTTCAATTAAGACAACAGTTGAGAATAATAAGCGTCTTCCTATATCTTTTTTAGTTATAAATGAAGTGATACCTAAAGGTATAAGTTTCAATAATGAAGTTGTTAGCTATAAGTATGGCGATAATTTATGCCATATAAGCAGGTATAAGATAGGGCGATATGAAAGACGGAAAAGAACATATGAATTAGTTGCGCAAAAGAGAGGGACTTATATACTTAAAAACATACAAATTACCGTTGGTGATATCTTTGGGTTATCAGCCGAGTCTATAGAAACAGAAAACTATCTCGAGATTTTAGTTTATCCAAGATTAAAAAATATGTCTAGCTATAAATTTGATACCACTAGTTTTCAAGGGAATAACACTGTGAAAAGATGGATTTTAAAAGACACTTTGTATATAAAGGGTATAAGAGAGTACAATGTGGAAGATAGAATGAAGGATATTCATTGGAAAACTAGCTTGAAAATGGACAAACTTATGGTTAAGGACTATGATACCACTTCAGATAAAGAATTAGTTATAATACTTAATGTTCAATGTGGAGATCCAGCTTGGGCACATATAATGGAAGCACCTATTGAAATTGGAATAAAAATAGCAGTATCATTAACAAATAAGGCTATAAAAGAGGGGATTCCAACAGGTTTGTGGACAAATTCTAGGATAATTTCTATGAATGGAAACTTAACTGGAGAAGTTGCACCTGCCTTAAATTCTTTTAAAAGAATTATGGAATTAGCAGCTAGAATTGACTCAGGGGTTAGGGTGGTATTTGATGAATATTTAAAACAGCAAGCTAATAAATTCAATAAAAATGTAACTTACATATTAGTAACTCCATTTTTAAATGAAAAGAGCATATGTGTACTTAATAAACTATGTAAAAGTGGCTTTAAACTTAAAATCATAGATGTATCTATAAATGAAGATATTCCTTTCATAAGTGGAATCGAAAAAATAACTTATAAAGGAGAGAAAATAGTATGAGCTCTCTTAGGCAGATTAAAACACTGGTAACTTTAGACATTACATTAATTACTTTTGTAGTTTGGGTAGCTATGACAAATTTCTTATTTAAAAATGTAGCAGACTATAAATTGTTTTTTCTTTCTTTAGTGGTAGTATTCTTAATGCAATGCATTTATCTTAAAAAAAATAATAAATATTTAGCTATAATACTACCTACAATAGGCAGTATACCTTTTATGTGGATTTTATTTGACGGCTTAGCAATTTTAATTAATTTAATATTTGTGGTTGCTGCTGTCTTTGTAAATTTAGCTATGGAAGAGTTGCCTGTAGATTATCAAGAATATAAGTCCAAAGCGAAGCAAGGAGCAATAATTTTAGCATTAATAGCTATAATCTCATTTTGGTTAGAAAAATCTATTGCTGACTATTTATACAGATTTTTTATAAATTATATGATAGTTACAGTAATACTTCTTAAGGAAAGTAGGAACTATTATTATAAAGTAGGAATAGAAAGTAAAAATACAGAAAAAGCAAAAAAAATAAGTATTATAAAAAACTTATTTACAAATATCTTTTTCAAGTATGGCATAGTTGTAATATCAACAATTATGTTAACTACTGATTGTGTTTTTAACAAATCCCTTAGTTCAATAAATGTTTTAAATAAGGGGCTAGATATTGTAATAGGTAAATTTTTAGATTTAGTTATAAAAATAGTAGGACCCATTATAGTAATTATAATAGATATATTACGTAAATTATTACGGAAAAATTTTTTGCCAGGATTAGATGGATATTCAAAGAGTTTATTTTTTAGTAAAAATAAAAATTTAGAAAATAGTGGAGCAACTGCAGCTGATAATATAATTTGGTTTACTACAGTAAAAATTATTATTTTACTTATTTTTGTTTTATTTATTATTGATGTAATAAAAAAAATGAGGTTTATGAAATCTAAGAGTGAACAGTATACAGAAGAAAAAGAAAAAATGGATAAGAATAGTAAGGAATATAAGCATAAAAACAGTATATCAACCATATTAAAGAAAGTATTTAGAATGAATAATACTATGAAGGACAAAATTTTAAATATTTATAGGGATTTTGAAAAAATAACTGAAAAAGCAAAGATTTATAAATCGTATATGACAGCCACTCAATTAAAAAATACAACTAAGGCAAACATAGAAAATGATGACTATCTGGATGAAATGACAGATATATATAACGAAGTAAAATTTTCAAACTATGAGCCTAGTGAAAATCAGCTGGATTTAGTAAGAAAATCTCTTGATAATGTAAAGAAACAATTATAATCATCAAAGTTCGGAATGTAGGAGTGTGGCAGATAGTATATAATGAATTTTTCATGGAATAAACTTAGAGTCTGTTAATGAATTCTTTACTATCAGAACATCCTACATTCCGAACCTTAATATGCTTAAAATAGAATTTTTTTTATTCTACTTCAGCTATAAAGTCTTCCCAAGTTGCATAAAGATCTTGAAGCTCCTTTTTAACATTTGCAAGTTGACTATTTACCTCTGAGCTTCTAATAGGATTTGAATAAACCTCTTCAATACAAAGATCGTTATTCAATTTTTCTGATTCTTGTTCTAATGAAGAAATTTTATCTTCTAGATCTTTTAGGGCCGTTTTCTTTTGTTTTTCTAATTTTGATTCTTCTCTTTTCTTTTTTTTATCAAAATTAATTTGGGTTTTTGACATTCCAACTTGGGCTTCTTCTACTTGGAACCTAAGAGGGTTTTTCTTTTTTTCTACATAATAATTATAATTACCTAAATATTCTTTGAGACCATCTTGGTTCAATTCAAGTATTTTAGAAATTACCTTATTTAAGAAATATCTATCATGAGATATTACAATAACGGTGCCGTCATATGCCTGTATTGAATCCTCTAGTGCTTCGCGTGACATAATATCTAAGTGATTTGTCGGCTCATCTAGTAGTAAAAAGTTGGATTTAGATAGCATGATCTTTAGAAGATTAATCCTGCATCTTTCCCCACCACTTAATGAATATATATTTTTGAATACATCTTCACCTATAAATAAGAATGCAGCCAGGGCTGTACGGAGCTCGGTGGTAGTAAGTTTAGGGAATTCATCCCAAACCTCATCTATTATAGTTTTTTCTTCATTCAAATTTGATTGTTCTTGGTCATAATATCCTACAAAAATATTTTTGCCTAATATTTTTATGCCTGTATCACTTGGGATTTTATCCATTATAATTTTAAAAAGAGTGGTTTTGCCTCTTCCGTTTTCTCCAATAAGAGCAATCTTATCTGACCTTTTCATATCTAGGTTTAAATTTTCGAACAAAAGATTGTCTCCAAATGATTTTGATAAATTTTCTATATGGAGGACGTCATTTCCACTTTTTATTTCTGTTTCAAAATTAATTCTAGTTTCCCTAGGATCCCTGTCAGGTTGATAAATCCTTTCCATTTTGTCCAAGGATTTTTGCCTGCTCTCTGCAGCCCTTACACTTTTTTCCCTGTTAAAGGATTTATATTTAGTTATAATATCTTCTTGTCTTTTTATTTCTATTTGTTGCAAATTGTAGGCCTTTAATTGAATTTCATAATTTATCTTCTTTAAATCAATAAAATTTGTATAGTTTCCATTATAACAATCCACATGACCATTAAGAAGTTCGAAAGTTTTATTAGAAATAGTATCTAAAAAGAACCTATCATGAGATATTATAAACATAGTTCCTTTATAGGCTCTCAAATAATCTTCCAACCATTCTATAGCATCTAGGTCCAAGTGGTTAGTGGGCTCATCCAGTAACAATACATCTGGATTTTTAAGCAATAACTTGCATAGTGCAACTCTAGTCTTTTGACCACCGCTTAATATGTTGATGGGCTTATTATAGTCTTCTTCCATAAAGCCAAGACCTTTAAGAACCCTACCAATTTCTGCTTTATAGGTGTATCCTCCACGATTGTTGTAAAGGTCATAAGTTAATGTATATTCTTTTATTATTCTATTAGTATATTCCTCTTTTGAAGCATCATAAGGTTCATTCATTTTTGATTCTAAATCTTTAAGGTTTTTTTCGAGGCTTAAGAGATCCTCGAATACTAAAAGTGTTTCTTCGTATATAGTACTATCGGAATTTAAGGTTAGATCCTGAGATAGATAACCAACCCTCTTATTTTTATCTATAAATAGCTCACCATTATCGTAATCTAATTGATTCGTGAGTATTTTAAAAAGTGTAGATTTACCTGCTCCATTAGCACCAATAAAACCTACTTTTTCACCTTCATTTATACTAAAAGTTATTTTGTCTAAAATAACATCTATACCATAACTTTTGTGAATGTCTTTGCAACTTAGAACTATTATTATGTTCACCTTCCCTGCTCTGTAGTATTACCATTATAATATTAATTAAAGACCGTTTATATATTATTGTACTATTTATATTGAAATTTTTGTAGTGAAAAATAAATATATGTAGGATTTTTTTAAAAAACAGTGTAGAAACAAAGTAAAATGGCAAAAATAACATAAGAACTATTAATTTTGTAATAAAAAGTAGTGTTAAATTCTAATAGTGTGGTAAAATAAATAATATGAAATTTATGATGTTGGTGGAGGGGTGTAAACTGTGGAAAGAAAAAAGAATATATCAATGGCAGTTATTAAAAGATTGCCTAAATACCATAGATACTTAAGAGAACTTTTAAAAAATGATGTAGATAGGATATCCTCAAAAGAATTAGGGGAAAAAATTGGGT
Organism: Clostridium estertheticum; assembly: GCF_011065935.2. Classification (NCBI taxonomy): domain Bacteria; kingdom Bacillati; phylum Bacillota; class Clostridia; order Eubacteriales; family Clostridiaceae; genus Clostridium; species Clostridium estertheticum. Next base: position 474,215 of record NZ_JAAMNH020000001.1, read on the forward strand.
TTACAGCATCTCAAATTAGACAAGACCTGAACTGTTTTGGAGATTTTGGACAACAGGGATACGGATATAATGTAAAAGAATTATTAAATGAAATAAGTGGAATACTTGGATTATCAAAAGAGTATAAGATGATAATAATAGGAGCTGGCAATATAGGGCAAGCTATTGCCAATTATACACGTTTTGAAAAGTTAGCATTTAATTTAGTAGGTATTTTTGATATTAACCCAAAGCTAATAGGACTCAAAATTAGAGATGTTGAAGTAAGTGACATAGATAAATTAGTGGAATTTCTTAAATCTACACCAATAGATATTGGTGTAATCTGTGTGTCTAAAAACAATGCGCAAGTAGTTGCTGATATGATGGTAACAAATGGGGTTAAGGGTATATGGAATTTTGCACCTGTGGATTTAGAGGTATCGGAAGAAATAATAGTGGAAAATGTACATTTAAGTGAAAGTCTTCTAACTCTTAGTTGCTTAATGAATGACAGGACATATCCATAAAATTATGGTGTAATACATAGCAAAATTAAAACTTAAAAAATACTGTTTTAAAATAAAAAAGTGATTTTTTATTGAAATAAGTACCATAAAGATATATACTGTAGTTGAAGTAAAGTGCTTCAACTATTTTTTTTGATTTTCAATTGTTATATTATTAACAATTGTTATATTATTAACAAATGGTTAATATGGATTAATTCGTAAGGAGTGGATTATTGTGGAATACAAAAATGTTGTTCTTCAAAAAGAAGACAGAGTTGCAGTTATTACAATTAGTAGACCCAAAGCTCTAAATGCATTAAACACAGAAACATTAAAAGAGCTAGAACTCGCAATTGATGAAATTGCTAGTGATGACCAAATTTACGCAGTGATTATAACAGGAGAGGGAAAAGCTTTCGTTGCAGGAGCTGATATCTCAGAAATGAAAGATCTTGATGTAATGGGCGCTAGAAGATTTGGAAATTTAGGAAACAAAGTATTTAGAAAACTAGAAACTTTAGAAAAACCTATAATAGCAGCAGTAAACGGTTTTGCGCTAGGTGGAGGTTGTGAGCTTTCTATGGCTTGCGATATCAGAATAGCTTCAGCAAAAGCAAAATTTGGACAACCTGAGACCGGACTTGGAATTACACCTGGATTTGGAGGTACTCAAAGACTAGCTAGACTTGTAGGTATGGGTATGGCTAAACAATTATTATTTACTGCGGAAATTATCAATGCAGAGGAAGCCTTAAGAATAGGGCTTGTTAATAAGGTAGTAGAACCTGAAAATTTAATTGAAGAAGCAAAACTATTAGCTAAGAAAATTGCAAGCAACGCACCTATAGCTGTTAAATTGTGTAAAACAGCAATTAATAGGGGTATGCAAATGGATATAGATACAGCTTTAATTTATGAAGCTGAGATTTTCGGAGAATGTTTCGCGACTGAAGACCAAAAAAGTGGAATGATAGCATTTCTTGAAAAATCAGAAAAATGCTTTAAAAATAAATAAATATAATTTTCTATAAAAACAAGAGAAAGTTAACAATTGTTATCTTTCTCAGAGAATAGCGAGGAGGAAGATTTATGGATTTTTCATTGACAAAACAACAAGAATTTGTAAAACAAATGGTAAGGGAATTTACAATAAATGAAGTTGAACCAATAGCTGCGGAAATTGATAGAACAGAAAGATTCCCTACAGAAACTGTAGAGAAAATGGCTAGATATAATATGCTTGGTATTCCAATTTCTACTGAATTTGGTGGAGCTGGCGGAGACAATTTATCTTACGCTATTGCTGTTGAAGAACTATCAAAAGCATGTGGAACTACGGGAGTTATACTTTCAGCCCATACTTCATTATGTGCTGGCCCAATAGATATGTTTGGAACATTAGAGCAAAAGAACAAATACTTAATTCCACTTGCAAAAGGTGAAAAATTAGGTGCTTTTGGATTAACTGAACCTAATGCAGGAACAGATGCGTCTGAGCAACAAACTACAGCAATTTTAGACGGAGATAATTATATATTAAATGGTTCAAAAATATTTATCACTAATGCTGCAGTAGCAGATTTATTTATAGTCTTTGCTATGACTGATAAGAGCAAAGGAACAAAAGGAATTACTGCTTTCATAGTTGAAAAAGAGTTTCCTGGATTCTCAATTGGTAAATTAGAAGATAAATTAGGAATAAGAGCATCTTCAACTGGTGAGCTTATATTTGAAAACTGTATAGTTCCAAAAGAAAATATGCTGGGAAAAGAAGGAAGAGGATTTGGTATAGCAATGAAAACTCTTGACGGAGGAAGAATTGGTATAGCAGCTCAAGCACTAGGAATTGCAGAAGGTGCACTAGAAGCAGCAGCTAAATACATGAAAGAAAGAAAACAATTTGGGAAACCATTATCAGCATTCCAAGGACTTCAATGGATGATGGCAGAACTAGATGTTAAAGTTGAAGCTTCAAAACTTTTAGTATATAAGGCAGCATGGAACAAGGATAATGGTCTTCCATATAGTGTAGAAGCTGCTAGAGCAAAATTATATGCATCAGAAACAGCTATGGAAGTTACAACTAAAGCTGTTCAAATCTTCGGTGGATATGGATATACAAAAGAATACCCAGTAGAAAGAATGATGAGAGATGCTAAGATAACTGAGATTTATGAAGGAACTTCACAAGTTCAAAAAATGGTTATCGCTGGAAACTTATTAAAGTAGGAGGGGTTTAAGAAATGAATATAGTTGTATGTTTAAAACAAGTTCCAGATACAAATGAAGTTAAAATAGATCCAAAGACAGGAACCCTTATAAGAGAAGGAGTTCCATCCATTATAAATCCAGATGATAAAAATGCACTAGAAGAAGCATTAAGATTAAAAGATAGCAATGGTGCCCATATAACAGTTATAAGTATGGGACCACCACAAGCAGAAAAAGCACTAAGAGAAGCACTAGCTATGGGAGCGGACGCCGCAATATTAGTATCTGACAGAGCCTTTGCAGGAGCAGATACATTAGCTACATCTCATGCCCTGGCAGCAACTTTAAGAAAATTAGACTACGACATTGTTTTTGCAGGTAGACAAGCTATAGATGGAGATACAGCGCAAGTTGGTCCAGAAATAGCAGAACACTTAGGTCTTCCACAAATAACTTACGTTGAAAAAGTTGAAGTAATTAAGGGTGGATTAAAAGTTAGAAAAGCTTGGGAAGATGGATATGAAGACATAGAAGTAAAATCTCCAGTTCTTTTAACAGCTATAAAAGAATTAAATCAGCCAAGATATATGAACATAAAAAACATTTTTGATATGTACCAAAATAAAGAAGTTAAAGTTTGGAATGCAGACAATATTGATGCAGACAAAGCTCTTCTAGGTCTAAGCGGTTCACCAACAAAGGTTAAAAAGTCTATGACTAAAGAACCTAAAGGAAATGGAGAACTTGTAAAGTTACCACCTAAAGAAGCAGCTCAATATGTAGTTTCAAAATTAAAAGAAAACCACTTTATTTAAGGAGGGATCAAGCAATGAATATAGAAGATTATAAAGGAGTCTGGGTCTTTGCTGAGCAAAGAGACGGAGAACTTCAAAAGGTATCACTTGAAATTTTAGGTAAGGGACGTGAAATAGCTAATAAATTAGGCGAAGAGTTAACAGCTGTAGTGCTTGGAGACAAAACAGATGCTATGGTTCGCGAACTCGTAGCTTATGGCGCTGATAAAGTAATAGTAGCTGAGAGTCCATTACTCGGCCACTTTTCAACTGATGCCTATGCAAAAGTTATTTGTGAACTAGCCAGCGAGCGAAAACCAGAAATAATTTTTATCGGAGCAAGTTATTTAGGAAGAGATTTAGGACCAAGAGTATCAGCAAGACTTGCAACAGGACTTACAGCTGATTGTACTTCTTTAGATATAGATACAGAAACTAAAAATCTACTTATGACAAGACCAGCATTTGGAGGAAACCTAATGGCTACTATAGTTTGTGGAGATCATAGGCCACAAATGGCTACTATTAGACCAGGAGTTTTTGAAAAATTAGCTAAAGATAAAAATAGAACCTGCATTATTGAAAAGGTTACTGTAAACCTAACAGAAGCTGATATCAGAACTAAAACTTTAGAAGTTGTAAAACTTGCTAAAGATATAGCAGATATCGGAGAAGCTAACATCATCGTATCTGGTGGTCGTGGAGTTGGATCTAAAGAAAACTTCGCACTACTCGAAACTCTAGCATCTAGCCTTGGCGGAGTTGTTGGAGGATCTAGAGCAGCAGTTGAAAATGGTTGGGTAGATAAATCACTTCAAGTTGGACAAACAGGGAAAACAGTTAGACCAACTGTATATATAGCTTGTGGTATATCAGGGGCAATTCAGCATTTAGCTGGTATGCAAGAATCTGATTTTATAATAGCTATAAACAAAGATGCAACAGCACCTATCATGAAAGTTGCAGATATTGCAATAGCTGGGGATTACACAAAGGTACTTCCAGAAATGGTAGCTCAAATCAATGCATTAAACGAAGATAAATAATTCAATTTAAAATAGATTTAATTAAAGTGAACTTGCTCTAATGCTAAAATTTAGTATTAGAGTAAGTTTTAAAAATAGATACTACTTTTATTTTCAAACAAACTAAAATTCGAGGAGTGTGTTATTATGGAAAAGATTTTTGTACTTGGAGCTGGAACTATGGGAGCAGGTATTGTTCAAACATTTGCAGCTAAGGGATATGAAGTAATAATGAGAGATATCAAAGATGAATTTGTAGATAAAGGACTTGCTGGAATCAAAAAGAATTTAGAAAGATTAGTTAGCAAGGAAAAAATGACAGTAGAAAAAATGGAAGAAATACTTTCAAGAATTACAGGAACTACTGATATGGGTTTAGCATCAGATTGTGATTTAGTAGTTGAAGCTGCTGTTGAAAACATGGAAATTAAGAAACAAATTTTCGCAGAGCTCGGTACAATCTGTAAACCAGAAACTATTTTAGCATCAAATACATCTTCACTTTCTATAACAGAAGTAGGAACTGCTACAAATAGACCTGACAAAGTTATAGGAATGCATTTCTTTAATCCAGCTCCAATGATGAAGCTTGTAGAAATAATTAAAGGAATGGCTACATCAACTGAAACTTTCGATGCAGTTAAAGAAGTAGCTATAGCTATTGGAAAAGACCCTGTACAAGTTGAAGAGGCACCAGGATTTGTGGTAAACAGAATACTAATACCAATGGTCAATGAAGCTGTAGGCATACTTGCAGAAGGTATTGCAACTGCAGAAGATATCGATAAAGCAATGATGCTAGGAGCTAATCACCCAATGGGACCATTAGCACTTGGAGACCTTATAGGACTTGACGTATGTCTTGCTATAATGGATGTTTTATATAAAGAAACTGGAGACTCTAAGTACAGGGCTCATAGCCTTTTAAGAAAATATGTTAGAGGTGGATTCTTAGGAAGAAAAACTAAAAGTGGATTCTTTAATTATACAAGATAAGATCATATTTTGAAGGATGAATTTAGAGAGTATTATAACTTATAATGAGTTGTAATGCTCTCTAAATATTGTTTTATATAAATAAGATTAACAATTAAATGGTTACTTGCATTGTTAAAGATATATCGTTAACGATGTCTTGGGAAAAATATAAAGTTGCTAAGTAAATATATAGATAAATACTATTATATTAAAAATGGAGGGGTATATAATGAACAGATTTACGCTACCAAGAGACATTTATTTTGGAGAAAATTCATTAGAAGTTTTGAAAACTATAAAGGGTAAAAAAGCAGTAATAGTTACTGGTGGAAGCTCTATGAAAAAATTCGGATTCTTAGATAAGGTTGAAGCTTATTTAAAAGAAGCAGGAATTGAAGTTAAGCATATTACTGGAGTAGAACCAGATCCATCAGTAGAAACGGTAATGAATGGTGCAGCAGTAATGAGAGAATTTCAGCCAGACTTAATAGTATCAATCGGTGGGGGTTCACCAATAGATGCAGCAAAGGCTATGTGGATTTTCTATGAATATCCAGAATTTACTTTTGAACAAGCGGTTATACCCTTTGGTCTTCCAGAGCTAAGACAAAAAGCTAAATTTATAGCTATACCATCAACTAGTGGAACAGCAACTGAGGTTACAGCATTTTCAGTAATTACTGACTATAAAGCAAAAATAAAATATCCACTAGCAGATTTCAACTTAACACCAGATATAGCAATAGTTGATCCTGCACTTGCTCAAACAATGCCACCTATGTTAGTAGCACATACAGGCATGGATGCATTAACTCATGCAATTGAAGCTTATGTAGCAGGACTTCATTCAAGTTTTTCAGACCCACTTGCAATGCAAGCTATAACTATGATTAAAGAAAATTTATTAAAGTCCTTTGAAGGAAATGATGAAGCAAGAAATGAAATGCATATTGCGCAATGCTTAGCTGGAATGGCATTTTCAAATGCACTACTAGGAATTGCTCATAGTATGGCACATAAAACAGGAGCTGTATTACATATTCCTCATGGCCTCGCAAACGCAATATTCCTCCCATATGTTATAGATTTTAATAAAAAAGCTTGTGGAGATAGATATGCTACAATAGCAAGAAACTTAAATTTAAGTGGAAAATCGCAAGATGAATTAATAGATTCATTAACTAATATGATAAGAGATTTAAATAAAGTTATGAATATCCCCTGTTCTTTAGCTGAATATGGAATAACTAAAGAAGAATTTGAAGCAAATGTAGATTTTATGGCTGAAAATGCTATAAAAGATGCATGCACAGGATCTAACCCAAGATCAATAAATGTTGATGAAATGAAAAAAGTGTTTACATGCACATTTACAGGAGAAAAAGTTAATTTTTAACCGCAGGTGACTATTAAAATATGGAGTTTATGTTGACTATAGCTCTAGAAAGATTTAAAATATAAATGTAATTTAATATTGGTGGATGATAATTGTTGGAGATATCCCATATACTTTGGGGTAACCGAAGAAGAAATGAGTAAATTTTGCTAGGAATTACTCAGAAGCTTTCAGGTTGAGTACAATAATTGGACATGTTCCTGGAGAGATCCATTAAAATGGGCATCGAAGAAGAAACTCAAATAGGTTAATATTTTGAGGAAACTTTCAGATAAAAGGACAGGTAGTGAGTAGCATTAGTGTTCCTATGCTCTTTACTGCCTGTCTATTTAATTTAGGTATGCAGAAAGAAATATCAATTCAATGAATCCTGAAATCGTTTTACTAATAAATATGTTATGAAAAATGGATGTTAAGCCATAGACTTTAACTCTTTGTGGTAAAATAAAGTTATACTGAGCATTATATATTTACAATAATTGTGTTTTTAATGTACTTACTATAAATAGACAAAATCATAGATGAACATGGAGGAAGAAAAATGTATAAAATCGTTGAGAAAAGAGCATTAGCACCTCAAATATTTTTAATGGATATTGAGGCGCCAAGAGTAGCTAAATCAGCTAAACCAGGTCAATTTGTAATTATCAAAATGGATGAAAAAGGTGAAAGAATACCACTCACAATTTCTGACTATGATACTGAAAGAGGAACGGTGACTATAGTAGTTCAAACAATAGGTTGTTCAACGAAAGAAATGGAAAACTATGAAGTTGGTGATTCATTTTTAGATTTTGTAGGACCACTTGGACAAGCATCAGAATTAATGAGTGAAAGCATTGAAGAGCTAAAAAACAAGAAAATCATTTTTATAGCAGGTGGACTTGGAACAGCTCCAGTATATCCTCAAGTTAAATGGTTAAATGAGCAAGGCGTAAAAGCAGATGTAATAATAGGTGCAAAGGCTGAAGAATATGTGATTATGGAAAAAGAAATGAAAAGTGTAGCAGGCAACGTTTATCCATGTACTGATGATGGTTCTTATGGATTCAAAGGACTTGTTACAAATAAATTAAAAGAATTAGTCCAAAATGAAGGAAAGAAATACGATTTAGTTATTGCTATTGGACCAATGATAATGATGAAATTTGTTTGCAAATTAACTGAAGAACTTGGAATAACAACTATTGTAAGTATGAATCCAATTATGGTAGATGGCACAGGTATGTGTGGAGCTTGTAGACTTACTGTAGATGGCGAGACTAAGTTTGCCTGTGTAGATGGACCAGAATTTGATGGCCATAAGGTTAATTTTGAAGAAGCAATGAGAAGACAAACAATGTACAAAACACAAGAATTTTCTAAAAATGAAGGTATTAAAGCAGGCTGTGGCCTGGGAGGTGCTAAATAATGGATAGAATGAAGAGGGTTCCAATATCTGAACAAGATCCAAAAATAAGAGCAACTAATTTTGAAGAAGTATGTCTAGGTTATACAGAAGATGAAGCAGTTGAAGAAGCTACAAGATGCTTAAACTGTAAAAATCCAAAGTGTGTTACTAAATGTCCTGTAGCAATAGATATTCCAGGGTTTATTCAGCATGTTAAGAATAGAGAATTTGAAGAAGCAGTTAAAGTAATAGCAGAATATAGTGCATTACCAGCTGTTTGTGGAAGAGTCTGTCCACAAGAAACCCAATGCGAAAGCAAATGTATACTTGGAATAAAGGGAGAAGCTGTAGCTATAGGTAAACTTGAAAGATTTGTAGGTGACTATTCAAGAGTACATAATGTTGATATTTCACAAACAAAACCTAAAAATGGTAAGAAGATTGCAGTAATAGGAAGCGGCCCTGCTGGACTTACTTGTGCAGGAGAGCTAGCTAAAGATGGATATGATGTAACTATTTTTGAAGCACTTCATGAAGCTGGGGGAGTTTTGGTTTATGGAATTCCAGAATTTAGATTGCCAAAAGAAACAGTTGTTAAACATGAAGTTGAAAATGTTAAAAAATTAGGAGTTAAAATAGAAACAAATGTTATTGTAGGAAGAACTGTAACAATAAATCAATTAATGGAAGAAGAAAATTTTGTGGCTGTATTTATTGGTTCAGGTGCAGGACTTCCAATGTTCATGGGAATACCCGGAGAAAATTTAAATGGAGTATTTTCTGCTAATGAATATTTGACTAGAAACAATTTGATGAAAGCATATAAAGAAGGCTATCAAACCCCTATTAGAACAGGCAACAAGGTTGCTGTTGTAGGTGGAGGTAATGTTGCAATGGACTCTGTACGTACAGCAGTAAGACTAGGTGCTGAGGGTCATATAGTATACAGAAGATCAGAATCAGAACTTCCAGCAAGAGCTGAAGAAGTGCATCATGCAAAAGAAGAAGGAGTTATAATGGATTTACTTGTGAATCCAGTTGAGATTCTAGGAGATGAAAAAGGAAATGTTATAGGCATGAAGTGTATAAGAATGGAACTTGGTGAGCCTGATGCTTCAGGTAGAAGAAGACCTATAGAAATTAAAGGTTCAGAGTTTATAATTGATGTAGATACAGTTATAATGTCTCTTGGAACATCACCAAATCCATTAATTGCATCAACCACAGAAGGCCTAGAAATTAACAAATGGAAGTGTATAATTGCAGAAGATGAAACTGGCTTAACTTCTAAAAAGAATGTATACGCCGGTGGAGATGCTGTTTCAGGAGCGGCTACAGTTATATTGGCCATGGAAGCAGGCAAAAAAGCTGCTAAAGCTATAAATGAAATGTTAACAAAATAATAGAGTTTAACAAAAGCAACTCCATAAACTAAGGTTTATGGAGTTGTTTTTAATATCTACATTTTTAGAAAATAAAAGAAATCATAAGCATTATGTAGTTAATTGTATATATAATCACAAATTTAGAAAATTACTCGAACATTTACTATTGACAAAAGTGTAGTACATTGATATAAATAATGTAGCACATAAAATCATATATGTTACATTTAGTTGTAAACGGTTTAATATATTATATTAAATGCTGAAAACATGTGCGTATTTCAAATTATATAAAGAAATAGTGTATCACAATACATGAAATAAGATATATATTGGAGGAGTAAATATGTGTGTAAAAATTGCTATAAACGGGTTTGGAAGAATAGGAAGGGTTGTATTAAGAATCGCACAAGATAATTTATATGAAGGAGCAGAAATAGTAGCTATAAATGCAAGAGCAGATGTAGAAACCCTTGCACACCTTTTTACCTATGATTCTTGTTATGGAACATTTAAAGGTAAAGTAGAAACGCAAGGTAACTCATTAATAATAAATGGTAAGGAAATTAAAGTGTTTAACGAAAAAGAAGCTAAAAATTTACCTTGGAAGGAACTAGGTGTAGGTCTTGTTATAGAATCAACAGGGATATATACAAATGGAGAACAGGCTATGCAACATATTGAAGCAGGGGCTAAAAAGGTAGTAATTACCGCACCAGCAAAAAATGAGGATATAACAATAGTTATGGGAGTTAATGACGAAAAGTATAACCCTCAAAAACACCATATTATTTCAAATGCTTCTTGTACTACCAATTGTCTTGCACCTTTTACTAAAGTATTAGATGAACAATTTGGTATAGTTAATGGATGTATGACAACGATACACTCCTATACTAATGATCAAAAAATATTAGACAAAACTCATAAAGATTTAAGACGTGCTAGAGCTGCGGGGGAGTCAATAATTCCTACAACTACTGGAGCTGCAAAAGCGCTTGCAAAGGTAATTCCAAATCTTAAAGGCAAAATCAATGGGTCAGCTTTAAGGGTACCTACCGCAGCAGTGTCTATAACAGAACTTATATGTGAAATGTCAAAAGAAGTAACTGTAGAACAAGTAAATAATGCATTCCAATATGCATCACAACATGAGCTTAAAGGCATATTAGGCTATTCAGAAAAACCATTAGTATCTATAGATTATAAGGGTGATGATAGATCATCTATAGTTGATGGACTTTCAACCATGGTTATAGGCAAAAATATTTTAAAGGTGCTAGCATGGTATGATAATGAATGGGGATATTCAGCTAGAACTGTAGATTTAGTAAATCTTGTAGCAAGTAAGATAGCAATTGAAAAGAATATGAAGAAGGTAGGATAGCTTGAAAAGAAACGGGGACGGTGAACAATTATTAACTAGTTTATTAGTTAATAATTGTTCACCGTTCCTCTTTACTTTAAAAGGACAAAACAGTGGGGACTGTTAACAACTATTGGACATTTAAGGACTAAAAGGTCCAATAGTTGTTAACTGTCCCTACATAAAACTTAAAAAATACAAAAAATTCACAACTAAGGGTTAATAATTTGATATAATAAGGTTATATAAAAGATTATAAAGTAGGGGGGATATTTATGTTAATGGATAAAATAAACAAATATTATACTAAAGAGTATGATTTGAGTTGCTCTGAAGTAATGATTTATGCTGCTAGTGATGAATATAATATGAATTTAAAAAGTGAAACATTTAAAGCTATGTCGTCCTTTGGTGGTGGAATGGGTGTTGAGAGCGTATGTGGAGCTATAACAGGCTCCCTTTCAGTTATAGGTATACTATTCACTAAAGAAAAAGCACATGAAGGAGATAGGGTTAAAAAGCTCTGTCAGGAATTCTTTCAAAAGTTTGAAGCAAAATTAGGTACAGATAATTGTGCGAGGCTTAAGGAAGAATATAAAAAGCAGGATATTGGATGCAGGGTTATGATTGAAACTGCTGCACAAATATTAGATGAAATTGTTATAAGAGAATTAAAAATTAATAATTGAACGAAGGAAAGGGAAAATTATGGATTATAAAAATATTGAATCATTTGATAAAGGCATCATTATAAAAGATGTAGAGAATTTTGAATTAGACCATATTTTCGAATGCGGCCAATGTTTTAGATGGAACAAACAAGCGAGTGGTAACTACATAGGAGTGGCATACGGTAAGGTAATAGAAGTAGAAAAGAAGGATACTCAGGTAAAAATATATAATATAAATGAGGAAGAATTTAATGCGCTTTGGTGTGATTATTTTGACCTTAAAAGAGATTATACAGTTATCAAGGATGAATTTCAGAAGGACCCTCTTCTTAAAAAATCTGTTGATTTTGGATATGGGATTAGACTACTTCAGCAAGAGCCTTTTGAGCTAACCATGTCATTTATAATTTCTTCGAATAATAGAATCCCCATGATAAAAAGAGCCATAGACAATTTGAGCAAAAGATGGGGCAAAGAAATAGAATATAAAGGTGAAACCTACTATACCTTTCCAAATGCTTCTGATTTAGAAGCTGCGTCATTAGAAGATATAAAGAGTTGTGGGCTAGGGTTCAGGTCTAAGTATGTAAAAGATACGGTGCATAGGGTTTATACTGGTGAAGTAAATTTGGAAGTTATTAAATCCGAGGAAGATGATAAATGCCACGAAGAATTGCAAAAGCTTATGGGTATTGGCCCAAAGGTTTCGGATTGTATTATGTTATTTTCTATGCAAAAATATTCTGCTTTTCCAGTGGATGTCTGGGTTAAGAGGGCAATGCAATTTTTTTATTTAGCACCAGATGTATCTCTACCCAAAATAAGAATTTTTGCTAGGGATAAATTTGAAAACACGGCAGGGTTTGCACAACAGTATTTATTTTATTATGCAAGGGAGAATAATATTAAAATCGAATAAAATAATAAAAATTAAGCAAAATAACATTGAATATATAGATGTTGAATTTTATAATAATAAAGAGGATGAAAATCAATGAAAAAAATATGGGAGTTCATCACAACAAGGTTCTCTGAATATAAACAATATGTAGTACTATCAGTTTTTTTGCTGTTTTTCATATATGTTGGATATGAATATTATTTCAAGTATTCATATATATTTAAAAACCCCAATATATTAAAAGAAGTCATTCGTTCTTATGGCAATTTCAGTATTTTAGTCTTCATTCTGATGCAGGTTATGCAAGTGGTCGTTTTTTTTATTCCAGGAGAATTTATACAAGTGGCTGGAGGGTATATTTTTGGCGCTTTTTTAGGGGGAATAATATCTTTGATGGGTATTACCTTAGGAAGTATAATAGTATATTTTATCTCTAATAACTATGGTAGGCCCTTTGTGGAAAAAATCATATTAAATAAGAAAGTGAAATTTTTCAAAAAGATATTAAGTGCAGGAAGTAAAAAAAATGTTGTATTCATATTTTTTTTGATACCAGGAATACCAAAAGATGCCATAACATATATATGTGGAGTATCAGATATTTCTTTTAAAGATTTCTTTATATATTCAACATTAGGTAGGGTTCCAGGTATTTTTATATCTTCTTACTTTGGCCAAAAAATATATACATGGGATGTTACAAGTCTAATAACTATAGGCATAACCATGACTATTTTATCCCTATTAGGAATATTCAAAGGGAATACAATAATCAAGGCTATGATTAAAAAGAAAAAGACTTATTAAAAATCAATGAAATCATATTTAATATTAAAGTATTATAAAGAATGCTGTTTTTTGTATTGTGATTTATATATGCATCTTAAAACTATGCTGATTATACTAATGGACAAAATTATAAGTAGTGAGCAATGAAAGAAAAAATCCTGTGGAAGGATTGTTATTATTGGGTCAGTGGCAATATCAAATAGCCAGTAATCATTATTGAAAAATATTTGATGAAAAATAGTGAAACTTCTATCAAAATTAATTAAAAAAGGTATAAGTAACGTTATTGGAAGTACTATTAAAACTATGGAGCTAGTTAACAAATACCTTATTTTTTTCTGCCTTTTGTTTATAAGGATACCTACAATACTTACTAATATTGAGAAAAGTAGCATTACCTTAAGTTTATCAAATATTACCTTAACTTCTTTAAAATGAATTTTGCCATGATCAGATGAAGGTAGTGTTGGGAGGTTAAATTCTTCAGTTTTATTATTGGTTAAATATGTAATCAAATAGTCGTAATTAGCCTTTAATTCCTCTTTATTAATATTGGTGGAAGCTTCAATATTTAAAATATTAATATCTGAATAGTATAATGGCTTAAAAAGCAAAGTGAAATATACACTTAAGGTTATAAAAGAAAAAGTAAAACAAAAAATAAAAAAGGTTTTTAACAAAAATTTAAGAAAAGTTTTTATATTCATAAAATCACCCCTAATTATTAATTTTAACAATATATGAAAGCATATTCAATAATTATAATTACAAAAGGACAGATTAAATGATTATAATTGCAAAAAAGACTTATTAAATATTGTTAGAATTCAATAATAATATAAATTATAGAAATATAAAGTAAACGAGAGATAAACTATAGAATTCCACGATAAACAAGCATAGTTTATCCATTTGGCTATAAATGGTATAATATATAGAATAAACGAATTTGATATTATACCCATTATTAATTAGTATATTAGTTACAGGTCATGTTAGCACTCGGATGTACGGAGTGCTAACAGAAAAAATAAAAATATATAAGGAGGGGTTTAAAATGAACATTAGACCACTTAGTGATAGAGTATTAATTAAAAGATTAGAAGCAGAAGAAACTACAAAAAGTGGAATACTTCTTTCAGGAGCTTCAAAGGAAAAACCACAAGAAGCTGAGGTAGTTGCTGTAGGACCAGGAAAAGTTGAGGATGGTAAACTAATTGAGATGGAAGTTACAGTAGGGGATAAAATATTATTCTCTAAATACTCAGGAAGCGAAATAAAATATGATGGTATTGAATATATCATATTAAAACAAGAAGAAATACTAGCTATAATTGAAAAATAATTTAATAAACGTAATAATGATTAAAATATAATTCGATAATTAAATAATAATTTTATAATTATTATTTAATTTTTGAATTATCTTAATTATTAGCGTATAGGAGGGTTTTAAATGGCTAAAAGTATATTATTTGGAGAAGACGCAAGAAGAGCTATGCAAAGAGGTGTAGATAAGCTTGCAGATACGGTTAAAATTACACTAGGACCCAAAGGAAGAAATGTCATTTTAGATAAAAAATTTGGATCACCATTAATAACTAATGATGGTGTTACTATAGCTAGAGAAATAGAATTAGAAGATCCTTATGAAAATATGGGAGCGCAACTTGTTAAAGAAGTGGCTACAAAGACTAATGACGTAGCAGGTGATGGAACAACTACAGCTACACTTCTTGCTCAAGCTATTATAAGAGAAGGCCTTAAAAATGTTACGGCTGGTGCCAACCCTATGTTAATAAGAACTGGTATAAAAATGGCTGTAGATAAAGCTGTTGAAGAAATTAAAAAATCTTCTAAACCAGTTAACGGTAAGGAAGATATAGCTAGAGTAGCTGCAATATCAGCTAGTGATGAACAAATTGGAACTCTAATAGCCGATGCTATGGAAAAAGTAGGTAATGAAGGTGTTATAACTGTTGAAGAATCAAAATCTATGGAAACTGAACTTGATGTAGTTGAAGGAATGCAGTTTGATAGAGGATATTTAAGTGCATATATGGTTACAGATGCAGAAAAAATGGAAGCAAACCTTGAAGAAGCATATATTTTAATAACAGATAAGAAAATTACTAATATACAAGATATACTTCCAATACTTGAGCAAATTGTTCAACAAGGAAGAAAGTTATTAATAATTGCTGAAGATGTTGAAGGTGAAGCACTAGGTACATTAGTTGTTAATAAATTAAGAGGAACATTTACTTGCGTAGCTGTTAAAGCTCCAGGTTTTGGTGATAGAAGAAAAGAAATGCTTCAAGATATAGCGATTTTAACTGGTGGAGAAGTTATCTGTGAAGAATTAGGAAGAGAATTAAAAGATGTTACTCTAGATATGCTAGGAAGAGCTGAAAGTGTTAAAATATCTAAAGAAAACACTACAATAGTAAACGGAAAAGGTGAAAAAGATTCAATACATGATAGAGTTTCTCAAATTAAGAGACAAATTGAAGAAACTACATCGGATTTCGATAGAGAAAAATTGCAAGAAAGGCTTGCTAAACTTGCAGGGGGAGTAGCTGTAATAAAAGTTGGAGCTGCTACTGAAACTGAATTAAAAGAAAAGAAACTAAGAATAGAAGATGCTCTTGCAGCTACAAAAGCAGCAGTTGAAGAGGGAATCCTTCCTGGTGGCGGAACAGTTTATATTAATGCTATTATAGAGATTGCCAAATTAACATCAGATATATCAGATGTTCAAGTGGGTATCAACATAATTAAAAGAGCTTTAGAAGAACCATTAAGACAAATAGCTACAAATGCGGGTGCAGAAGCTTCAGTTATAATAGAAAAAGTAAGAGAAAGCGCTGGAGAAGTTGGATATGACGCTCTACGTGGAGAAATGGTAAATATGATAAAAGCAGGAATTGTAGATCCTACAAAGGTTGTAAGATCAGCACTTCAAAACGCCGCATCTGTTGCAGCAACATTCTTAACAACAGAAGTTGCAGTTGCAGATATTCCAGAAAAAAATGCAGCACCAATGGGTGGCGGACCAGGAATGGGAATGGACGGAATGTACTAAAAGTAAATTAAAATAAAAACATATTTAAATAAAAAATTAGCTAGGCTGAGTCCTAGTTAATTTTTTTATACTTTTAATATGTTTCTAATGGACTGACTTGTTTAATATTATGATTTGCCTTGGTAAGAAATTGCCATTGACAAATTATCAAACATTATCTATTATTAATACTAACTTTAAAAAAAATAACGTCACTCGTATATCCCTTGAATATGGCAAGGAGTATCTACCGGAAGCCACAAATTTCCGACTATGGGTAATCTTAGTGTGTACTTATTTTAGGCATGCTAATTTTACTTTAGTCAAAGTAGGATTGGTATGCCTTTTTATACTTTCTATATTAATTTTAAAAAGTTGTATATATAAATATTTTTATGCTAATTATAAAGATAAATAAGGCCCACTTTAATAAAAAACATGTGTGCATGTTGGTCTCTTTATTTTCATTTATATAAAATAGAATTCTGAAAGGGTGTTGATTAAATGGCAAAGATATTAAAACAAGCATATACATTTGATGATGTATTATTAGTTCCAAATAAGTCAGAGGTTTTACCAAGGGACGTTAGCTTAGTTACTTACCTTACAAAAAAAATAAAACTTAACATACCTCTAATAAGTGCAGGTATGGACACAGTTACTGAATCTAGAATGGCTATTGCTATGGCTAGAGAAGGTGGAATAGGAATCATACATAAGAACATGAGTATTGAAAGCCAAGCTATCGAAGTAGACAGAGTTAAAAGACAAGAAAATGGTGTAATTACAGATCCGTTCTTCCTATCTCCAGATAATATTTTAGAAGATGCACTAGCATTAATGAGCAAATATAGAATATCAGGAGTGCCAATTACAACTAATGGTAAATTAGTTGGAATAATTACTAATAGAGATATAGTTTTTGAAACTGATTATAGTAAAAAAATTAAAGACATAATGACAAGTGAGAATTTAATTACTGCATCAGAAGGAACAAGCATGGAAGAGGCTAAGCAGCTTCTTAAAAAACATAAAATAGAGAAGTTACCTTTAGTAGATAGCGAAAATAATTTAAGAGGACTTATTACAATAAAAGATATAGAGAAAACAATAAAATTTCCTAATGCTGCAAAGGATTCTAGAGGAAGATTATTATGTGGCGCATCTGTTGGAGTAACTTCCGATATGATGGCGAGAATAGAAGCCTTAGTAAAGGCTGGAGTAGATGTAATAAATATAGATACAGCTCATGGTCATCATATAGGAGTAATCGACGGAGTAAGGAAAATAAGATCTGAATACCCAGAACTTCAAATAATAGCAGGAAATATTGCAACAGCTGAGGCAACTCGTGATTTAATCCAGGCAGGAGCAGATTGTGTAAAAGTAGGCATAGGCCCTGGATCAATTTGTACTACAAGAATTGTAGCAGGAGTAGGAGTTCCACAACTCACAGCAGTTATGGATTGCGTTTACGAAGCGAATAAATATGGAGTACCTGTAATTGCAGATGGTGGTATAAAGTACTCAGGAGACATCGTTAAGGCATTAGCAGCAGGGGCTAAAGTGGTTATGATGGGATCTATGTTTGCAGGTTGCGAAGAAGCACCTGGTGAAATGGAAATCTACCAAGGAAGAAGCTATAAGGTATACAGAGGCATGGGTTCACTAAGTGCTATGGCTTGTGGAAGTAAGGATAGATATTTCCAAGAAGGAAATAAAAAGTTAGTGCCTGAGGGCGTAGAAGGAAGAATAGCTTTCAAAGGAACTGTTGTTGAAACTATATATCAGATGATTGGTGGTATACGTTCAGGGATGGGATATTTAGGATCTGCAACCCTTGAACAATTATTTGAGACTTCAACCTTTGTTATACAAAGTTCGGCAGGGCTAAGAGAAAGTCATCCACATGATGTGCACATTACAAAAGAAGCACCAAATTACAGTGTGAACAGCTAAGAATAGCTGAAAATAGCTAAGAATAGCTAAAAATAGTTAAGAAAAAGCCTTAAGGTTATAGGAGGAAAAACATTGAACAATAGAGAATTAATTTTAGTAGTTGACTTTGGTGGTCAATATAATCAACTTATTGCAAGAAGAGTTAGAGAAAATAATGTTTACTGTGAGATAATACCCTACACATTTTCTGCAGAAAAAATAAAAAATATGAATCCAAAAGGTATAATATTCACTGGTGGTCCAAATAGTGTTTATGCGCAGGGCGCTCCAAAAGTGGAGAAAGAAATATTTGAGATGGGGGTTCCTATTTTAGGAATATGTTATGGTGCTCAATTAATGGCACAGTCCTTTGGTGGAAAAGTTATAACTCCTGATGTTCGTGAATATGGGAAAATAGAAGTTGACTTATGTAAGGATGCTATTATTTTCAAAGGAATAGAAGAAAATCAATGCTGGATGAGTCATACAGACCATATATCCATGGCGCCAGAAGGATTTGATATAATAGCAACTTCTAAAGATTGTCCAGTAGCTGCTATGGCTAATGTTTCTAAAAAACTCTATGGAGTTCAGTTCCACCCAGAAGTAAAACATACTCTTTTTGGTGAAGAAATGATTAGAAAGTTCCTATATGGTGTATGCGAAGTTAAGGGTGATTGGTCAATGTCATCTTTCGCAGAAGAAAAAATTAAATCTATACGCGAATTAGTTGGAGACAAAAAAGTACTTTGTGCTTTTTCAGGAGGAGTAGATTCTTCAGTTGCCGCAATGCTTGTACATAAAGCAATAGGTAAGCAGCTAACTTGCGTATTTGTAGATCATGGTCTTTTAAGAAAAGATGAAGGCGATCAAGTTGAGACAATATTTAAAGATGAATTTGATATGAATATAATAAGAGTTAATGTTCAAGATAGATTCTTAGGTAAGCTTAAAGGCGTAAGTGATCCAGAGCAAAAGAGAAAGATAATTGGAGAAGAATTTATAAGAGTTTTTGAAGAAGAGTCTAATAAACTTGGACAATTAGATTTCCTTGTGCAAGGCACAATATATCCGGATGTAGTTGAAAGTGGTACTGCAACTTCTGCTACTATAAAAAGTCATCATAATGTTGGTGGACTTCCAGAGGATATGCACTTTAAACTAATAGAGCCTCTACGCGAACTATTTAAAGATGAGGTCAGAGCAGTGGGAGAAGAACTTGGAATTCCTCACCACCTTGTGTGGAGACAGCCATTCCCAGGACCAGGCCTTGCTATAAGAGTGCTTGGAGAAATAACACCGGAAAAATTATTTATAACTAGCGAAGCAGACGCAATATTTAGAGATGAAGTGGCTAAAGCAGGGCTAGAAAGTGAAATATGGCAATACTTTGCATGTCTGCCTAACATCCAATCCGTTGGAGTAATGGGAGATGAGCGAACATACTGTCATACAGTTGCTCTAAGAGCTGTAACTAGTTCAGATGGAATGACTTCAGATTGGTCGAGAATACCATACGAAGTATTAGATAAGGTGTCTAGAAGGATTGTTAATGAAGTTAAAGGAGTAAACAGAATTGTTTATGACATAACCTCAAAACCGCCTTCAACTATTGAGTGGGAATAAGATAAACTCCTCTAGATGCAGTAATATCAACGTTTATATAAAATAAAAAGTGTCTTAGATTTATTTTTTAATTAAGATAAATTTAAGGCACTTTTGTATTTTTTGTGCCTTAAAAAGGAGGTATAAGCAGCTATAATATATATGAACATTTAATAACATTTATATACATATAAATACTATTATTGTTTAACCTAATAGTAGAGGTGATCGTATATGCATGAATATGTAAGTATAACAAAAGCTGCTCAATTTTTAACACCTAAAACTATGAGAGTGTGGGACAAAGAAGGGATACTAAAAAGTTATAAAACTCCCAAAGGTCATAGAAGGTATTTACTAGACGAAATAGAAACTTTAACGCTCGGCAGAGTTGCGAATAGCACTGTAAATATAGATAATAAAGTTTATATATATTCAAGAGTTTCTACAAAAAAAACAATTTGTAAGCGGTAATTTGGATAGACAAACTCAAAGATTAAAAGAATATTGCTTAAATAAAAATTATGAAGTTATTGAGACATATAGCGAAATAGCCTTAGGATTAAATGACAAAAAGGTAAAGTTAATTAAAATGTTATCTAACTTAAATGGGATAAGTAAAATAATTGTAGAATATCCAGATAGTTTAACTAGATTTGGTTTAAACTATTTAATAATAATGCTAAAAAACCTAGGGATAATTGTAGAATTCGTTGAAAGTAATGAAAATAACTCTGTTAACGAAGATATGACTAAAGATATTATAAGTATAATAACCTGCTTTTCTGCTAAATTGTACGGTGCTAGAGGTGGGCGAAAAGTTAAAAGGACTTTAAAGGAATTAGCTCTAAATAAAGCTGAGTAGAACAGGTGGTGAATATAATTATGAAGGTAGCTTTTCAATCTGTAGCAAGGAGCATTGATTAATGCACATGGGTTCAACCCTGCTATTCTGTGTATAGAATTTGATACCAAAATACCTCTGTAAATGGCATGGTTATGCCATTTTTTTCATTTTCTCTTATTCTTATTTAGTATACTAATTAAATCAAGTTTGAACTTTACAACCTCAAAAAATATAATTATATACAAAAAGAAGATTTCAACTCCTGTAATCATTGCAGGAGTATTTTTTATTTTAAATAAAATTTAGGAGGAAGAGAAATGAAAAGTAATATCGTTGTAGTAAAGGAAAAAGGAATTGCGTTAGTTTTTGCAAGAAATAGAAGGGATAAGGCATTCAGTACACCACACGTGCCTTATTCTCAATTCTAAGGTACTTTAAATAGCATGGAGTGTAGCGATACATAATTGTTGAAAAAATAATACCCCCAACCTCTTTTTTAAAAAGGTCAAGGGTATTATTTCAAGCAATATATCATTCTTTATAATTGCATTTCATTAAAAATTATTTTAACGTACATTTATTGACACCGACATTCATTGATTTTCCATCAACAACACCTTGAATAGTAACTTTATCACCTTTTTTCAAACTAGCTATCTTATCAATTTCTGTTTTTTCATCAAAGAAACATTGAACATTTGTTATTGCAAAATCTTTTTCTGCTGAAAGAGTAATGAAAGTTTGTCCAAGCAAAACACCAATATCGTCTATTTTCCCTGTTGTTTCAATAGTTTTATCTTTGTAATTTTTATCTGCATTTACTTCATTTGCTTCATATGCTTTTGCTAAATCAGCTGCCGAAACCTTTAATGCTTCTACCTTTTTTTCTACAGGTTTATCTTTAGTAGTTGTACTTGTAGCAGGAGCAGTTGTACTAGCACTATCTTTATCTCCACCCATTGCCGAGCCGATACCACCTAAAATAACAAGTGCTAAAATAACAGTTAATACCTTATGTTTCATAAAAAAGTTTCTTTGGTCTTTACCACAATGAACGCATTTGTTTACACCTTTTGCAATTTCTTTATTACATGCCTTACAATTTACCATTTTTGTCATTTGTTTGTCCACCTTTTGTTTTTTTATTTATTTATTTAATTTTCCATTCACAAGTATATTGTATCTTTTGCATTGTGTCAATTGAAATCCTTAATTGTAATTATATGTATTAAATTATACCATTTATTTGAAATATATTTTCATTACAGTATGTGATTACGGAGCATTAAATAGGCAAAACAAGGCGAAATAGGGTAATTGGGTGTATGGTCAATGGTTTGCCTGTGCCTGTAATATAAGTGACATACCGTCATTAACCCATTACAAAAATCTAATATCAAACTGTCTAATTTGACTATATTTGACTATATTAAACCGTATAATCCAATTAGGTTCGGAGTAGTCCCGATAAACCTTTCATTTGCTCTGTTTTAAGAGATTGTTTAATAAAAGGGGGACTATGACACCTTTTGACCCTGTAATGTCTTTAAATCAAGTGTAATGGGTGTAAGTCATCATAGCGAATACTACACTCTACCCTGTTACGTTCATATTAAAAGGTTGTTGATATAGGGTATACCCTAAAAATGTTAAGTTAAAAAACCATAATAATATCAAATTCATTAAAGGTATTAAAATAGAATTTTTAAATTGAAATTATATACCATTAATTGTACAATGGATATATATATGGTCGGTTCGGGTGTGTAATAAATATGAAATAGTTGAAAAAATCATTAATTAAAGATATTACTAAGTAGCTGATTGCAAAACTCTAAAAGATTTTAGTGTGCTATCTATCTGATATTTTAGCGAACTTAATAAGCATTAACTTAATCATAAAAAAAATGATTAGGCTATTAAAGATTTTATAGATAAGAGATGAGATTTTTTATCAAGCTTATCAGCAATCAAAATTACAATTTGTTGTGTTATTGCAGCGAGGATTACTTCAACCTTAAGGGAAACTGTATTTTTAAGCTTTGTATATCCAAGTCCCATAGGGAATTTTACCATGAAGTTTGTTCTTTCTATTATTGTTCTTTTTTTATAAAGCTGAATCCATTTATCTGATCCTCTTGGGATAACAGTATTTAATCTGTAATTATCATTAACATTAGTATGATGCATTCTACCACAAGGGGATGTAGTACAAGGTTTTTCACAGGATAGAGTATAAGTTGTTTTACCTTTTATAGTTTTCTTCTTTGGAAGTGGTTCTGCTGTATGCTATTAAATGGGTATATCATAACCACTTTTTTAATGTTTTTAAATAAATAATAGAGGGAGTTATGAAATTGAAAAAGGGGATATCTAAAGGACAACAAATAATTTAAATATATCATTAAGAAATAAAAATTAACCTTGATTTTACATTGACTATGCTAATATGAAAATGTACTTAGCAATAAGTAACAAATTATATTAGGAGGACAAAAAAATGAAAAAATTACAATTAGGAGCACTAGCATTAGTAGCAGTATTAACAGTAGGTGGAGCTACTACTTTTGCATCACAAAATGAGAATGAAAATAAATTAGGTACAGCAAGTATAGCAGCTACACTAACTACAACAGCAACAAAAGCCACGGCTGAAGAAATAGCTCAACATGAAAAGATGGTTAAAGATGGTACAGCAACTTCAGCAACTGCAAGTACATCAGCAATAAAAGCTACAGCAGAAGAAATAGCTCAACATGAAAAGATGATTAAAGATGGTACTTTAGCTACACCATCTACAGCTGCAACTTTAACTGAAGCTTCAACTAAATAAATAGTAGCTCAGGATGCTGGTTATATTAATGATTATTGATTATAATTATTGATATAATCGGCATTTATTATATATAGATAAGGAGATCTTTATGAGATTGTTAATTGTGGAAGATGAAATCAGTATATTAGAAGCACTCCAAAAAGGTCTAAAAAAGGATGGCTACGCAGTAGATATGGCACCAGATGGAGATGAGGCTATAGAGCTTATAAGTTTTAACACCTATGATTTAATTGTGCTAGATATTAATTTGCCTGGGGTGGATGGTTTCTCTATTCTAAAGGATTTAAGAGAAAATAACCCAGATACTAGAGTAATAATTGTATCTGCTAATAGAGAAATTGAAGATCGCATAAAAGGATTAGATTTAGGGGCTAATGATTATTTAGTTAAACCCTTTGATTTCCAAGAGTTAAAGGCAAGAATACGGTGTTTATTACGAAGAGAATTTGTTAGTAAACCTAATATTCTAAAGGAAGACGGTCTTGAACTTAACTTTTCTACTCTTAAAATAAGTTATGACGGAAAGGATATTCCGTTAACACTAAAGGAATATTCTATATTAAAATACTTGCTTCAAAATAAAGGAAGGGCCGTGAGTAGTGAGGAGTTATTTAATCATATTTGGGATGATCATACAGACCCTTTCACAAAGGTTATTAGAGTGCATATTTATTCCTTGAGAAAAAAATTGATAAGTGCTACAGGTAAAGAGGATATCATCACCACACTAAAAGGCGTTGGATACCTATTTAGAGGTGCTCAAAATGAATAAACTAAATATCACACTTAAATGGAGATTTACTCTATTAACAGTTATTCTTATCGCCATATCCTGTGTTGCTATTGTAACTTCTATGAATATCGATATTAAAAGAACAATACCAACTGGTAGTCTTACTAGTAGCTATACTGAAAATTTTAAGGCAAAAGAAAATGGGATCTCACCAGCCCTGCCAACGGGTTCTATAGATAATAGTCAATCATCTACAGCAGCCATTGTAGCATCTGAAGCCACAATGGCAAAGGCTGTTTCTAGTATATATACGGGATCTATCATAACTCTACTCATAATTATTTCTCTAGGAGGCATAAGTGCCTATCTCATTGCAGATAAGGCTTTAAAACCTGTACAGGTCCTAAATGAAAATATAAAAAATATTAGTGAAAATAATTTATTAGCCAATCTAGAGGTCCAAGGTCCACATGATGAAATTAAGGAGCTTACCATTTCATTTAATCAAATGTTAGCAAAGCTTAACAACGCCTTTACCTCTCAAAAACGATTTAATGCCAGTGTAGCCCATGAACTTAAAACACCTTTAGCCGCCATGAAGATTAATATAGATGTATTAAATGACGGAGAACAAAAAACGGTAGAAGAGTATAAAGAAACGCTAGATATTGTAGAAAAATCAGTAGGTAAGATGAACAGCATGATAGAAACTCTTTTAGACTTAGTTAGAGAGGAAAATACTTCTTTAGATGACCAGGTTTATGTGGTTAATATTATAGAGGATGTAGTTGAGGATTTAACAATCATTGCAGAAACCAATCATATAGCGTTAGATTTCAAAATATTGACATCCGTTTCATCTATTAAAGGAAATGAAGTGCTCCTCTACAGAGCGATTTATAATGTGGTAGAAAATAGTATAAAATATAACAAGTTAAATGGAAAAGTTACAGTTAACTGCGAACAGGAGAAGGATACCATAAGGATTGAAATTAAGGATACAGGTAAAGGTATACCTATAGAAGAAATTAATAATATCTTTGAACCCTTTTATAGAGTGGATAGATTTAATGTAAACTCAAGTAATGGCATGGGATTAGGCTTATCCTTAACTAAGTCAACTATCACCATTCATGGCGGTGAGATTAAGGTTTATAGTGAACCTGATAGGGGAACTAGGGTTACAATCAGCTTACCTGTAATTTGACCCCATAGCCATCAACCTAAGGACACTCAGTTGTTAGGGGAGAATTGAATTACAATAAGGTAAAAAAGAAACCCAAAAATATATATTGGAATTTTAAAGTCACACTTTACTTTAATATAAAAAGCTGTGAATTAACAATTCACAGCTTTTTCATTATATTCTAAAATAGAACAGCCAAATATTATATTTTAAATACAGATATTCCTTTATTTAATCCTTCTACACTTTCTGTGGTTTTTTTTACTTCCTCAATAATTCCATTAGATCTTTCAGTTATATCAGATACCTTTTGGGCTATGTTTGTGGTTCCTTCTGCGCCTTCATTTGAAGCCTGTGATACCTGCTCTATGGTCTTTATCACATCTTGAATTGAAGCTAAAAGTTCCTCTGAAGTTGAGCTAAATTCTAATACAAGATTGTTTACAAAGTCTGCATCATTGCTATATTCCCCTGCCACATTTAATAATGTATTATAGTCATTCAGAACATCCTCCGATACAAAATTTAATAATTCATTAGAGCTTGCGGATAAATCCGTTACTGAACTAGTTACTTTCTCTGTTATGCTTTGTATTTCAGTCACTGTATTTCTTGATTCTTCTGCAAGTTTTCTTATTTCATCTGCAACTACTGCAAAACCACGCCCTGCCTCACCAGCTCTTGCTGCCTCAATGGATGCATTTAATGCCAAAAGATTAGTTTGGGAAGATATCTGCATGATGGATTCAGATAATACACTAATTTGTGCCACTACTTTGGAATTTTCAATTGCTATTTCTAATTTATCTTTGGTTTTTGAAAATACCTGTAGTGCTTTGTCTTTTGATTCTGTAACATTATTTTTAGTAGCCATTGCTCTTTTGTTTATCTCTTGAGCTTCGATAGCCCCTTCTTGTGCTTTTTTTGATATAGATTGAACTGCTCTTTCTATTTCATCAGCTGTTGCATTCATCTCTTGGGTGGAGGCTGCTGTTTCTTCCATTCCTGCGGATAATTCCTCCGTAGTTGCAGATACGTCCTCTATGTTCATATTTAAAATTTTTACATTTTCAGAAGCACTATGTACTACTGATTTAATCGTATTAGATTCTTGACTTACATTTGTAATTAAAAGTTTTAATGAATTTTGCATACCGTTAATTGCCTTTGCTATATCGCCCATTTCATCTTTTCTCTTTTTAGTCTCTTCTGGAACATCCTTTGTAAAATCGCCACTAGCTATGAGATTTAAATGATTTACAGATAAAACTAATGGATTCGCAATAGCTTTTTTAAGTATAGAGGTTAAACCTACGCCAATACATAATGCAAGTAAAAATATTGCCAGAGTTATATTTTGGGAAGCATTAAAATCTTTATTGTTTTGTACACTTAAATCATTAGCTATTTTTATGTTATATTGTGCCAGTTCTTTTAAACTCTGTTGAAATGCTACTTCATAATTTTCAACAGAGCTTAATTCGGCCATAGATTCTCCCAATTTCCCCGACATTGCTAGTTTAATAGCCATATCTCTTCCTTTTATGAATTTTTCTCGATTGGCTTCAATAACAAGAATTCTATCTTTTTCATATTGATCATTATCGGTTTGTTTGTAATTTGACCAATTTGTGGCAAATGTTTTTTGCCTAACTTCTATGTCTTTAATTTTTTCATTTTGCTTATCTTTATCGGCTCTATTCAATAATATATAATATGTATCCCCCTCTATGCCCCTAGTTTGATTTCTATTATCATTTAAGTATTGAATGCTTAATAGATGTTCCTTATACATTGTTGTCATATCTTTGTGTTCTTTTGAAAGATAATAATATCCAACTCCACTCATCATGGTAATAAGTAATAATGCAGCCATTGAAAAAACTATGAGTTTTGATTTTACCTTTAAGTTATTCATTTTAAGCTCCTTCTTTTGTGTTTTGTCATAATTGTACACTAGACTAATAAATTTAACAATATTTATGAATATATATATAAATACTTAATTTTTGATAAAAATTTTTTTATAGAACATCAGATTTTTTAGATTATGTATACCATATTGGTGTTACAGCTGCTGAAAATAAAGGTATATATTCGGAAAACACATTTATATAGAAGTTTAATTTTAATGTTATAAGGAAAGCAATTCTTTCAGATATATTGAATAATATATTTTAGATTAAGGAAGGATAAACTTGCAATTATATTATATAATTGTATTAACAAATTTTTAAATAAACATCTGAAAGAAGAGGTTAAATTATGACTATTTATATCGCACTATTACGAGGCATTAACGTAGGCGGAAAGAATATTATTAAGATGGCTGATTTGAAACGTACATTTGAAACTATAGGCCTTAGTTCAGTGCAAACATATATTCAAAGTGGAAATGTTTTATTTAAATCAAATGAAGAGGAAGAAACTCTGCGTAAGAAAATTGAACATGAGATTGAGGGGGTTTTTGGATTTTCTGTAACAATTGTTTTGAGAACGGCCGCAGAGATAGAATGGATTATCCGCAATTGCCCATTCTCCCAGGAAGAAGTAACAGATGCAGAAGCCTCATCGAAAGTAGAATGCCTATACGTCTCACTGTTAACAAATGCCCCATCACAAGAAAAAATTCAACACTTGAACTCTTACACAAGTGAAAGTGATAAGTATAAAATTGAAGGGCGAGAGGTATTTCTTTTATTTCATAATAGTATTAGAAATTCCAAGCTTGTAAACAATCTTAAAAAATTAGAGGTACCGTGGACTGTGCGTAACTTTAAAACCATGAACAAGCTGAATGAGCTAACAAAACATATGATGTAATGAACAAATATTAGCACACAAAAACAGGAAGATTTTTCGCCTTTATTATAAGAGAATTTCGGCAGCATTAACAAAGTATAAATTCCTGTTATGTATTAATACTTTAATTATATAATATCTCTTGGGTAGCATTTTTAATTATAGTTTATATATCGACATAATAATTGAATAAAAATTATATAGTGCTTATCATATATGATAAGCACTATATAATAGAATTTTTTATTTTTAATTTAGGCTATGTTTAATAACAGTGTTGATAATATGACAATTTTTAAGGGAAGCCAAAAATGGCTTCCCTTAATTCACATTTAAAGAATTTTGCGACGCTCCCTTTACATTTTAAACTTTATTTTGCTTTTGGTCTGTTAAAAATTAATTA
This sequence comes from Clostridium estertheticum, assembly GCF_011065935.2. Taxonomy (NCBI): domain Bacteria; kingdom Bacillati; phylum Bacillota; class Clostridia; order Eubacteriales; family Clostridiaceae; genus Clostridium; species Clostridium estertheticum. The sequence goes on from NZ_JAAMNH020000001.1 coordinate 503,026, forward strand.
CCATTCCAATGATAGATTAGTTGTACAACGCCAGAAGAGAACGTTCTGGTATTAACCATTTTTAAATTCAATCTCTGTTTTATATCAATAAACAACGGTTTTCCTTCTCCCAAAATAACAGGGTGAATAGATAATCTAAATTCATCAACAAGCCCTAAATTTATAAAAGTTGTAATGAGACTTGCTCCTCCATATAGCCAAATGTCTTTACCAGGCTTATTCTTCAATTTATTTACTTCTCCAAGAATATTTTCATTTATAAATATTGCTTGATTATCAGTATCTATTTGTGTTCTGGAAAACACATATTTCTCTTTACTATGAACCAATTTCCAAATTTCTTTTTCATTATCAGAATCTTCATCTTGGGGAATATATTGTCCCCATAAATCGTAACTTTTTCTACCATATAAAATAGTGTCAATTTCATTCAAGAAATTAGTGAACCCCATATCAGTGTCCATAATGCACCAATCAACTTCCCCATTTTTCCCTTCAATAAAGCCATCTAAAGTAGTTGCTAAATCTAAAATTATTCTTCTCTGCTCTACGTTATTTGACATAACTCTTCCTCCTTCTTATATTCTTCCTTGAAAAACTTTAATTGTGACACAATATTTTACTATTGTATCTGTATTTAATTATACAACTTAGTAATGTAATTATTTAAATATTTAACAAAATTAAATATAAATCGCTTCCCTAATTTTAAAATCTTTTAACTTTGTATCAGAATGAGATGTATGCGACGGGACTTATAAATGTTTGGTTTTTACAGTATCCTTCTCTGTATTAAAAAACTGTAACCATTTAAACCAGTACATGTAGTTAGCAAGATATTTTGTGGCTACACTATGAAAACTATACATCCATTCTTTTAGTTTGCTATGAAAAGCATTTATGTGCTGTATATACATTTATCTTAAACATAGCCTTAATTTAATATAATTAAGACTAGTACATTTCATAAATATATAGGATATAATATAAATAGTGAATTTTTATTAGTAGGAAAAGAGATAATTTAGACAGGGGGTATAATTATGTTTAAGGAAATAGATGAGAAAAAGGTTTTATTAGATAGTAAAAGACCGTTAAGCGGGAATGCTATAGACAATTTAAAAAAGTATTTTGATGTGGAACTTACATATAATTCAAATGCCATAGAGGGAAATACTCTAACAATTACATAAACTAAAGTCATTATAGAAGAGGGATTAACAATAGGAAGAGGAAAGAGCTTACGAGAACATCTAGAAGTAATAAATCATAAAGAAGCAATAGATTATATTGATGATATATTGAGTAAGAGCATAAATATATCAGAAAGAGTTATAAAAGATTTGCACTATATAATATTGAAAAGTATAGATAGTAAAAATGCTGGAGAATATAGAAAAACAAATGTTTTAATTAGTGGTAGCCAGCATAGGCCCGTTGAGCATTTCTTAGTACATGAAAGAATGGAAGAATTAATTGGTATAATGAAAATAAAGATAAATTACATCCAATCCATTTGGCTGCTGAATTTCATTGTAAATATGTATATATTCATCCCTTTATTGATGGCAATGGGCGAACAGCAAGATTACTAATGAATTTGATTTTAATGATCAATGGGTATCCTATTACTGTTATAAAAACTGAGAATAGAGATATTTATATGAAAGCATTAGAAAAAGCTAGTGCTCAAGGTGATATTAGTGAATTTATAAATATTTTTTTAGAAGCTGTGGATAGAAGCCTGGATATATATCTTTATATAGTATCCTAATATAGTATCCTAATATAATAGATTATGCTAACAAAAGGATATATTGCGTAAAATGCAACATATCCTTTTCTCTATAGCGTAATCTAGGAAAAACCTCTAAAGCAATTTCTTTACATCGAATAGTGAATTTTGAACCAGCCAAGCTTGAGGGAAGTATTTTCCGATTGTCCAATAACTAACTCCGCCCAAATTATATGCACTAGCAGTCCTAAGCTTAGCATTCATGCTCCTAGCATCCTCGAACCATACTTCATGTCTTTTTCCATTAGCATCGTAATAGTTAAAGAATGGCGCTTGAGAAGTATAGTCATATTGAATAGATGCAAATACTTTTCTTGCAAGATCTACTGCGTCTACATTACCTAATGCAGTTGCCGTAGTCCCTTTTACGAAAGGCAGCGTCCAATCATAGCCATAATTAGGTATTCCCATAAAAATTTTCTTGCTTGGTATTACTGTTACAGCATAATCAAGGACTTTTTTAACTTGATTAATTGGAGCTACCGCCATTGCTGGTCCAGCAGTGTATCCCCACTCATAAGTCATCAGTATAACATGGTCAGCTAAAAGACCATGAACTGGATAATCATGAGCTTCATAAAGCAATCCTTTTAGGTCACCAGAGGTTTTAGGTGCTAAGGCTGTAGTAACAATATAGCCTAATGGTTTTAGTTTGCTTACTGTTTTGCGTAAAAAATTATTATAATTTTTTCTATCTTCAGGAAAGACATACTCTATATCCAGATCTAAACCATAATAATTTTTATTTTTTAATGTATTAACTATGTTATCCAATAATGTGTTTTGTATTTTTTCATCTGTAAGTATAGTATGGGCTAGGTCACTATCAAATCCCCCACCCTCCTTTAAATTTGTAACTACCATCATAGGAGCTACTTTAGCTTTTCTAGCGGCTTGTATTAAAGGAACATCATTTATGTCTTTTAGAGTTCCATTAGCTAGTATCTGATAACTAAATATACTGAGGTAAGTGAGACTTGGAAGAGTCTTTACAAGAACATCCATATCCGTAGTAGGAAGAGCATAGCCATTAACTTCAATAGACCCTAATTTTTGTGTGGATGGTGGTATAATAATAATTTTACCAGGGTAAATTGGTGTAGTGGCATTAATGTTAGGATTTGCAGTTAGTATATTTAAAACAGTTACGCCATACATTTTAGCTATCATGTAAAGGGATTGACCAGGAAGAATTTTATGTGACCTTGTACCTTCAAGTATTACAATGGTTTGGCCTACCACAAGGTCATTTGGGTTTGTGAGTTCATTATCAGAAATAATTTTATTATATGAAACTCCATATAATTTAGAAATTTCATATAAACTTTCTCCGCTTTTTACAACATGAATAATCAAAAAAAATCACACCTCGTATAGTAATATAATTTAATATATGCAACATAATGCATGGGAGTACATAGTATATTATTTTTAATTTATTATTTGGGAAATTATTAGAATAAATAGAACATTCACAGAAAATACTAAAGCTAGTAAGTAGGAGGAACTTCTGATTTTATGATATCATTATCTTAGATTCAATTATATAAGTTTTGACAAAGCATGATAACATAATATGTTATAAATACTAATTTCTATTTAAAAACTTGATTTATTTAAGTGAATAAACTAAAATTAATTATGTTGTTTTAACAAGCTAACGTATAAGCAGATAAAAGTTTATAGTTTTTATCTGCTAAATGAGAATATATGCAGCAAAGCAATTAATAATTATTTTGCTGCCAGAAGATAAACAAGGAGGAATATTAATGGAAAAAATCTTATCTTTAGATTTAAGTAAAACAGTTCCCTATTTAGGTGAACATGAAGTTTCTTATTTTCAACCAATGGTATCTACTGCACATAAAATGCTTAGGGATAAAACGGGTCCAGGAAGTGATTTTTTAGGATGGATAGACCTTCCTGTAAATTATGATAAATCAGAATTTGATAGAATTAAAGTGGCCGCAGAAAAAATAAGAAGTAATTCTGAAGTACTGATAGTAATTGGAATAGGTGGGTCTTACCTAGGAGCTAGAGCCGCTATAGAAGCATTATCTCATAGCTTTTATAACAGCCTAACAAACGAAAAAAGAAAATCACCCGCAATATTCTTTGCTGGAAATAATATAAGTTCTACATATATGGCAGATTTGCTTGATGCTGTAGAGGGAAAAGATATTTCAGTAAATGTAATATCAAAATCAGGAACCACTACAGAACCTGCTATTGCTTTTAGAATCTTCAAAGAACTATTAGAAAAGAAATATGGAAAAGCAGGAGCAAAAGAAAGAATTTTTGCGACTACGGATAAGTCCAAAGGAGCTCTAAAAAAATTAGCAGATGCAGAGGGCTATGAAACTTTTGTTATTCCAGATGATATAGGAGGAAGATTCACAGTGCTCACTCCTGTAGGATTGCTTCCAATAGCAACAGCGGGTATAGACATTGATGAAATGATGAAGGGTGCAGCGGACGCTAGGGAAGTATACAGCAATGAGGATATAAATAATAATGATTGTTATAAATATGCTGCAGCTAGAAATGCACTATATAGAAAAGGAAAGGTTACAGAAATTTTAGTTAACTATGAGCCAGCACTTCAATATTTTGGGGAGTGGTGGAAACAGCTTTATGGCGAAAGTGAAGGAAAAGACCAAAAGGGAATATTCCCAGCAGCAGTTAATTTCTCTACAGATTTGCATTCAATGGGACAGTATATTCAAGAAGGTGTAAGAAATATATTTGAAACAGTTGTAAATGTAGAAAAGCCAAGAAAAGAAATAGTAGTTAAAGAAGAAAGTGGAGATCTGGATGGATTAAACTTTTTAGCAGGTAAAACTATGGATTTCGTTAATAAAAAAGCTTTTCAAGGAACAGTACTTGCACATAATGATGGAGATGTACCTAATATTATTTTAAATGTGCCAGCATTAACAGCATATAATTTTGGGCACATGGCTTATTTCTTTGAGAAATCTTGTGCAGTAAGCGGATATTTATCAGGTGTTAATCCTTTTGATCAACCAGGAGTAGAAGCATACAAGAAGAATATGTTCGCGCTTCTTGGAAAATCAGGATATGAAGATATTAAAGCAGAACTTGAAAAAAGGCTTTAAATAAATGAGGATTATTGTAGATGCAGATGGGTGCCCAGGGAAAAATCTAATAGAAAAAGCAGCTAGGGAAAACTCTATAGAGCTCATTATGTATTGTGATATTAATCATGTTTTAAGTAGCGAGTATGCCTCAATAAGATATGTAGATAGTGGATTTCAAAGTGTTGATATGAAAGTAGCTAATGAAGCAAGACCTAAGGACATAATAATTACTCAAGACTTTGGGGTTGCTGCTATGGTTTTAGCTAAAGGCGCTTATGCTATGGGACCTAAAGGACATATATATGACGATGATAACATTGATAAATTATTATTTGAAAGACATATGTCTGGTAAATTAAGACGTAGTGGAGGCAAAACCTTTGGTCCTAAAAAGAGAACAAGCGAAGATGATGAAAAACTTTATAATAATTTAATTAAGCTTATTTTAAAAGGGCAATTAGTAGAAGAAAAATGATTTCCATATAACATAAAAAATAGCTAGTAACTGTTTTTTTATAGCTATTTTAAAGGTATTTTAGAGGGCTAAGCAATTCATAATTGTTTAGCCCTCTAAAATTTTTAAGTTATAAGTTAATCAAAGGTATTTAGATCTTGCATATCAATACTGTTTTTAATAGCTTCTGGATATAGTGAACCGTTATTTACCTGCTCTATCATAGGATAGCCAGCCTTATTACCTTTATCAATAGTTATATCTTCTTTTTTATAAGTATAATCGGGGTTATAATGATCTAATTTTTCCTTGGTCATAATATTGCTCCTTTCACCAATTATTAAAAAACAATTTATGTTTATAATAGTTTTACCCTATTAACAAATTTTATAATAACAACATCACTACCATAAAAAATTATAAAATTTAAAATATTATTATTTTTAATTAAAATAATGAGTGTTTATGTCTATAAATAAAGGAAAAAAAAGAAAGTAAGTACTGTTACAAATAATGGAATTATAGTATAATATACCATAATAGAGAACGTTTTAAAAAAATATTTCCATTGTTTAGCTTATTTATAAAGGTAGGTGAACTAAAATGAATGAAATGAATATATTGTTTAGTTTAGAAAATCCTGAGGAAAAACATAAGGAAATTGTAATAAGTGTTGAAAATGAATTAGAGGATAATTTGAACTATAAATTTCTTGTAGGACTTGAAGGAACATGGACTACATTAAGGGAATTAAGTGCAACTAGTGCCGTTGTATGGAAACCAGAAACAGATGCTAAGTACTCTATAATGGTACAAGCTAAAAGAAAAGAAAGCAAAAGAGCATTTGATTTCATGTCGAAAACAGAATATGTAGTTGGAAATATTGAAGAAAAACTAATAAATGATATTTACATAGACAAAAAAGAAGTAATGGTTGGTGAAAAAATCACCTTAACAGTAGAGGCCAAAAAGGTTCCTATTATGTATAGATATTGGATACGTAAAAAGGGAAATTGGCAGCTTATAAAGGACTATTCAGCAGAAAATGTAATGACTTGGACTTCAAAATATTCTGGAGAGCAAGAATTTTTGGTGGAATGCAAGGATTTAGATTCTAAAAATGTTTTTGATGACTTTATGAAAATACAATTCAATGTACGCGCTGTGAAACCCTTAGAAATTATGAGGTTTAAATGTTTGACACAGGAAATGCTTTCAGGTAGGGAACTAGTTTTTGACGTGGAGGCGAATCATGAGGATAGCAGAATGATTTTATACAAATTTGTAAAAATTAATCCTGAGGGGAATTGTATTTGTATACAAGATTATTCAACTAAAAAATTAGTTAGTTATGTTGAAGAAAATATGGGCAATTATAAGCTATTGTGCATGGCAAAGGATATGTATTCACTGCATGAATTTGATGATAGAGCGTTAATTCATTATACCGTAAAGCCTTATGAAGAAATAAATATACAAAGTTTCACTAGTGATTTAAGTTCACCACAACTATGCGATACTCCTATTAATTTAAGATGTATTGCTAGAGGTGGAAAGGACTTATTGTACAAATTCAAAATCAATGGAAAATGCCTAGAGGATTCTGGTTATACTAGAAAAACCAATTATGTATGGACACCAAGTGAAGCAGGAAATTATAAAGTTTATTTATGGGTTAAGGACTCATCTTTTCAAGGAGAATATGAGAAGAGTGTTTGTTTGGACTTTATGATTGATGATATAGGTAATACAAATGTTATTATCGACGATATAATTTTGGATAAGAAAAACACTGTACTAATAGGTGAAATTGTTCATGTAAAAGTTAAAGCAACAGGGGGAACTTCTTTAAGATATAGTTTTTCGGTTTTCGAAAATGATAGCGAAATAGAAAAAATTGAATTTGGAACACATGACTTTGTAGATTTTACTCCAGATAAAAGTGGCAAATTCAAAATAGAGGTAAGAGTAAAAGATAAATATTCTAAAAGAGAATTTGATTGTCATGCAGTGGTATATATTGAGGCTTTAGTGTGTATTCCAGCTAAAATAGACTATGTTTTAATGCCACCACTAGAATATTATATGGTAGGAGATACTATTGCACTAGAAGTAATATCTGAGAACACGAGAAATACCCTTGTAAATTATGTTTTAAAAATAAATGGACACTTAGTAGAGCAAACAAACTTTGTGCAGCATAAGAATTATGAGCTTAAGCCTAAATGTAGTGGAACTTATTTAATAGAACTAAGAGCTAAAAATAAAGCTAGCATAGAGGAATATGATTGTATGAAGGAAATAAAAATACAAGTACATGAGACATTACCTATAACAGATACAAAGATTTTATGCGATAAGACAAATTTTAAGACCAATGAAGCAATAACCGTTGCAGCGCAAAGTCTAGGAGGAAAAGATGTTGTGTATGAGTTCTATCTTATGGAAAAGGGCGAATGGACATTAGTACAAAGATTTAGTAAGAAAAATGATTATACCTTTATGGCCTTTACTAAAGGAATTTATAGAGTACTAGTATTATCAAAAAACTTTTATAAGAGTATTTCATATGAAGATTATGATATAATGGAGATAGAAGTTATAGAATAAATTTAAAACAGCTTTTCAAGGCTGTTTTTTTTATGAGAAAAGGGTTTATACTAAGTAGGTACAATACTATTTTATATGTTTTACTTGAAGTTTTAAGAAACAGTTGAGGAGATGAATTTATATGGAAAGAATAGACAAAATATTATCAAATTTAGGCCACGGAACAAGAAAAGAAGTAAAGGGATTGTTAAAAAAAGGAAAAGTAGAGATTGATGGAGTTATAGCATCAGATAGTGCTATGAAGATTGATCCAGATAAGGCTGTAATAAAGGTATCAGGTGAAGAAATTAAATATAGAAAATTTATATATTTAATTATGAATAAGCCAGCAGGTGTTGTTTCTGCTACTGTAGATAATCATGATGAAACTGTAATTGATTTGTTAGATGAGGAGTACCATTCCTTCAAGCCATTCCCTATAGGCAGGCTTGATAAAGATACAGTAGGTTTACTACTAATTACTAATGATGGGGAATTGAATCATAAATTAATAGCACCTAAGAATCATGTAGATAAAGTGTACTATGCTGAAATCAATAAATTTATAGATACAAAGGATATTGCTACCTTTAAGAATGGCGTTGTAATAGACGATGGCTACAAGTGTATGCCAGCCATATTAGAAGTGTTAAATGCAAATGAGGATGGATCAGAAGTAATGGTTACTATTCAAGAAGGTAAATTTCATCAAGTAAAAAGAATGTTTGAAAGTGTAGATAAAAAAGTCGTATTTTTAAGGAGAATTAGTTTTGGACCACTAAAATTAGATGAAAATTTACAAGAAGGACAATACCGAGAATTGTCGGAAGAAGAGATAAATTTATTAAAACAGGTTTAATTGAATCTATAATATAATAATATACGGTGAAAATGAATAAAATATGAATAAAACACTACCATTTTAAAAATTATTTACAATAAAATGTCTAAAACCCCTTGCAAAATTAAGCTAAGTTTAATATAATTAAAGAGTAAAGATAAATAGAGAGATAAATAGCCCCCTTTTTATTTATTATAAAACAGCCCAACCCCAAGGGCTGTTTTATTTTGTAAAAAAAAGTCGATTTCTGAGAAGAAATGATTATACAGTATATTTCGACAATATGCCCACATTAAATAAAACTATTTAATGTGGGCATTTTTTAATTGAAAATGGGGAAGTATATAATCATATAGTATATACTAGATGTATTTTTTGGATTATAATGAATGTAAGTAAATATAGAATTAGATGTATAATTCGCCATAATAGGTAGTTATTTCTAAAGTCGTAATGAATATTATTCAGGAATAATTTAAAAATAAATTAATGAAAAAAATTATATAGGAGGAAAATTTTTATGGAAATAAAAGAAGCACTAATAAGTTTTATGACAGAACAAGCATACAAACCTATGAACATAGCAGAACTTTCTAAAGTATTTAGTATAAAAAAAGCGAGTATGAAAGAATTTACTAACTTACTAACGGAGATGGAGAAAAATGGTCAAATAGTTAAAACACGCACAGAACATTATGGTATTCCAGAGAAAATGGGCATTGTAATAGGTAAATTTCAAGGTCATCAAAGAGGCTTTGGATTTGTAATAGCCCGAGAAGAAAGACCGGATATATTTATACCAGCAGATAATGTAAATGGAGCAATGAATGGTGATATAGTTCTTGCAAAAATTTTAAAAGAACAAAATAACGGTAAGAAATGTGAAGGCGAGATTACAAGAATAGTAGAAAGAACTAATAAAACAATTATAGGGACTTACGATGATAGTAAAAACTTTGGTTTTGTAGTAGCTGACGACAAGAGAATTGCCCAAGATATATTTATTCCTAAAGCAGAAAGAAATGGTGCAAAAACTGGGCAAATAGTAATAGCTGAAATAACTGAGTGGCCAGAACAAAGAAGAAACCCTGAAGGTAGAATTATTGAAATTCTCGGAAATAAAGGAGACGCTGGCATTGATATATTAACTATAATTAAAAAACATAAGTTGCCAGAGGAGTTTCCACAAAAGGTTGAAGATTATGCAAGCAATATTGATGAAAAAATTCCAGAAGAAGAATATAACAGGAGAACAGATCTGCGAGGCTTGCAGATGGTAACTATAGATGGAGAAGATGCTAAAGATTTAGATGACGCTGTGTCTATTGAAATTTTAGCTAATGGCAACTATCGTTTAGGTGTTCATATAGCGGATGTTTCTAACTACGTTAAAGAGAAAAACCCACTGGATATAGAAGCTTTAAATAGAGCGACTTCAGTATACTTAATTGATAGGGTTATACCAATGCTTCCTAAAAAATTATCTAATGGAGTTTGTAGTTTAAATCCTAAAGTGGATAGATTGGCTCTTACTTGCTTTATGGAAATAGACAAGAATGGTAAAACTGTAGATCATGAGATAGTAGAAACCATTATAAAAACAAATGAGAGAATGACCTATACTGATGTTACAAAAATACTAAAAGATAAAGATGCCGAAACAATCAAGAAATATGATTATTTATATGAAGATTTTAAACACATGGAAGATTTATGTGGCATTCTTAATAAAAAGAGAATGGGTAGAGGCGCTATAGATTTTGATTTTGATGAGTGTAAAATAATATTAAATGAATTTGGAAAACCTGTAGACGTTGTGCCTTATGAAAGAGGCATTGCCAATAGAGTCATTGAAGAATTCATGTTAACGGCTAATGAAACCGTAGCTGAGCATATGTTCTGGCTCAACGTACCTTTTGTATACAGAATCCATGAGGATCCAGATGAAGAAAAATTAATACATTTTAGTGAATTTGCGCATAATTTAGGATACCCTATAAAGTGGGGAAAAGAGATACACCCTAGAATGCTTCAGGAAGTAATAGCAAGAGTAAAAGGAAAGAAAGAAGAGATGGTGCTAAGTACATTATTACTTCGTTCTATGATGAAAGCAAAATATTCTCCAGAATGTAGCGGTCATTTTGGTTTGGCATCAAAATATTACTGCCACTTTACGTCACCAATTAGAAGGTATCCTGATTTAATAATCCATAGGATAATTAAAGAGGTTATAAATGGCGGGCTAAGTGAAAAAAGAACAGAAAAATTAAAAAAAGAAGTAGAGATAGCATCAAAGCAATCCTCAGATATGGAAAGAGTGGCAATGGAAGCTGAAAGAGAAGTAGATGATCTTAAGAAAGCAGAGTACATGAGTGAAAGAATAGGTCAAGAATTTGATGGTATTATTTCTTCAGTAACTAATTTTGGATTGTTTGTGGAACTTCCAAATACTATAGAAGGATTAGTTCATATGAGTAGCTTAGATGATGATTATTATGTTTTTGATGAAAGGCATTTAACCCTTGTAGGTGAGAGAACTAAGAAAATGTATAGATTGGGAGAAGAGGTAAAAATCATAGTAAGTAAAGTTGATTTAGCTTCTCATGAGGTTTATTTTGATATAATTAAAGATGATGAAGATGAAGAAGAAAAGGACGAAGAATATTCCGTTAAAGATTTAGATGAACTTATAAAAGATGATTCTGCAAAGTAGGATTATGTTGTAGAAAAAATCAAAAACAAAAATACAGAAGGGGATAAACCGCCTCTTCTGTTTATTGTTTTTAAGATTGTTTTGTGAAAATAACCCATATATTCTTGAAAAACAATGTATTATATAGTATAATGATATATTAATAAGAATAAAGCAGGTGAAGTTATGGCAAAGGAAACAGGAAATAAAACACTAGTGGAAAATAGAAAAGCAAGACATGATTATTTTATAGAGGAAGCAATGGAAGCTGGCATAGAACTGGTTGGTACGGAGGTAAAATCTATTAGAGCTGGAAAGGCAAATTTAAAAGATAGTTATGCAGATGTTATAAATGGTGAAGTATTTATTAAAAATATGCATATAAGTCATTATGAAAATGGGAATCAATTTAATGCCGATCCATTAAGAGTCAGAAAATTATTGCTCCATAAAGAGCAAATAAATAGACTTCAAGGATTTACATCGCAAAAGGGGTTTACTCTAGTTCCATTATCTCTTTATCTTAAAGATACTAAAGTTAAAGTTAATCTTGGTGTTGTTCGCGGTAAGAAAGATTACGATAAGAGAGATGCAATGCTAGAAAAAGATGCTAAGAGAGACATGGCTAGACAATTAAAGGAAAGAATGAGATAACAAGCAGTAATACACAGTAAGTCCATAATATTAGCACTTGATAAAGCGCCTAATATAGTGTATTATTAAGACATAGACAGCAAGGCAGTAAAACATTAAAGACTAATATTTAATCCATTAACAAGAATACAAAAATAAAATAAATATAAAATTGCGTTATAAATATGCAATAAGTTACACACAATATTGCATTGCAAAGGATTTGAATTAAATCTTTTGACAATACGGGGGCGTACTTGGTTTCGACGGGGGTACGTTGCATCGAGGAAGCGAGCCGAGGGAACCTATGGACCCGCGTAAAAAACTATAGGGACAATTTAAACGCAAACGATAATTTAGCACTAGCAGCTTAGTCTGCTACGTCTTACCTTTGATTACCGCGACTTAGGATAGGGCGCCGACAGCGGTGAACCGAGTCTGGGAAAGCTTTGACCCAGAAACGGAAAATATGAAGCTACCAAAACCTAAACCCGGCCAGTAGGGGTTAAGTAGAGGGAAATTTAAAGTATTGGCTACGCTCGTAGATGCCTAGGTGTTATGGCTTTCGGACAGGGGTTCGACACCCCTCGCCTCCACCAGTGAAACCCTCGACTAATTAATTTTAGTCGAGGGTTTTCTTATGCCCCAATTTAGCTGGATTAGAATAATGAGTGGTGAACATTATCACAAGTAACGTGGGTTTTCTTTAAAACCATTGATATGACTGGTTTAAAGAGATATGCCAAGCGCCTAAATCCTATCATAATCCAAACAAATTATAAAAGCTCCAGAAGATAAGAAAACTTTATTACAATTGATTATAAGTAATATGAATATAAAAAACAAGAAGATATAGACAGTATTGAGCTACACTTAGATGGAAAAGTATAGAAATATTTCATAAATAATAAAGAAGAGATCCTCAATAATGGGGATTCTCTTTATTGGGTTTATTACAGTTAGAATAGAGTTGGTTTAGAAAATCAAAGCGGACTTTTGAAATGGTTTAGGTTGTTGAAAAATTTTTTTGATAAAATATGCAAAAAGATAAACTTTTTGCATACCCTCCTGCGTCTATTATTATGAAAGCCAATTAATTCAACTAATTTTGAATAACATTACCGCAGTAGTACTAGAAATATTTTATGTTCCAGTTTTAAGCCGCATAATTGTTATTAATTATATTATACTTTGAGAAAAATAGTAGGGGGATAGAATGTTATGTTAATTAATTCGAAGAATAATCAATATATTGCAGCATTAGATGGACTTCGTGCCTTTGCTGTATTAGCAGTGTTTGCCTATCATTTAGGATTAAGCTGGGCCGGAGGTGGCTTTTTAGGGGTTGATATCTTTTTCGTTATATCTGGTTATCTTATAACATCAAATATATTGCTTTCATTGGAAAGTGAAGATGGTTTTAGTTTGCAGAAATTTTGGATTGGGCGTATTCGACGGTTGATACCAGCTGCTTACGTTATGATAATAACCACTTTCATGTGGGTAACTTTTTATAACGGAAACATAGTAACTGAAACTTTATGGGATGGATTGTCATCCATTTTTTATGCTAATAATTGGTGGTTTATTTTTCATAAAGTATCATATTTCGATAGTTTTGGTTCACCTTCACCTTTTAAGAATCTATGGTCCTTAGCAGTAGAAGAGCAATTCTATATTGTATGGCCAATTCTTATGCTAATAGGACTTAAGGTTTTTAAGAGGCGAATGAAGTTTGCTAAAATTATTTTTATAGGGGCATTATGCTCAGCTACGTTAATGGCGATATTGTATAAACCTGGGATGGATCCTAGCCGTGTTTATTATGGGACAGATACTCGTGCTTTTGAATTACTTATAGGAAGTTTACTAGCAATTATTTGTCCAACACAAAAACTTTTATCACGGAAAATTTCTATTAAAAAAAAGAAAGAGCTAAATATAACTGGCATAATTACTTTCGCTGTCTTTGTTCTCAGTGTTGTCTATATGAATGAATATCAAACATTTATTTACAGAGGCGGCATGTTACTAATTTGCTTAAATACAGCTGTACTTATAGTTTGTATTTCCCATAGAAACAGCTATTTAAGTGGTTTATTTTCTTGGAAGCCGCTGCGCTGGGTTGGAAAAAGATCCTATGGGATTTATCTTTGGCATTACCCTATCATTGTTTTGAGTACTCCTGTCCATGAAATTGGGAATATACCCTACTGGCGTATGTGCATGCAGCTGGTAATTACGTTTATTATTGCAGAGCTTTCATACCGTTTTATAGAAATGCCTATACGAAAATATGGATTTCGCGGATTCCTTAGAAAATATAGATCCACTAATACTTTTAAGAGAAGAAGGATAGCTTTCACCACAATAACTTCATTATTAATTGTTTTTTTTATGATTGGGTGTGATCTCCATATCAGTACTATCTCAACAAGTGCTGGACAACAAATTGATATGCCTCAGTCATCTCAATCTGAAAAAATAACAAACAATAAAGATGCATCAATTAGTACAAATACAGATATAAGCTCTGACAAAAACAATGAGGTAAGTACAAATACAGATATAAGTTCTGATAAAAATAATGAGTCTAGTTCTTCAACTAAAACTAAAGCTAAATCTAAATCCTATAACGGAATACTTGCTATAGGAGATTCTATCATGTTGGACATTGAACCACGGTTGACAGAAATGTATCCAAACATTACAGTTGATGGTAAGGTTGGAAGGCAATTAAGTCAAGTGATTGAACCTCCATCAGCTTATAAAACTTTTAATGATCCAAATAAAGCTGTAATTATTGAACTGGGCACAAATGGTTATTTTACAGATAAGCAGCTTGATAGTTTACTCAACCATTTTTCTGAAGCACATATTTTTTTAGTAAACATACGGGTCCCAAGACAATGGGAAAATGAAGTGAATAAAGTAATAGATAGAAAAGCTAAAGAAAATAAAAATATAACTCTAATTGATTGGCATTCAGCTTCAATTAATAACCCAGAATACTTTTCATCTGACGGTGTGCATTTGCAGCCTAAAGGGATTGAAGCGTTAACATCCTTAATAGATCAGGCATTAATAAATCAAGATTAATATTTTATTTAACTTAACAACTTTTTTATACTGCTTAAACGTCTATTATATTAGAGAACAGATATGGTACCTATCTGGAAAGTTCATATTAAATTATTATGCATTGTGTAGAATTTAAAGAAAGAAGGACAATTTTTAATAAAGTATGCATATTTATCAAGACATAACAAAGGAGTTTGTGTTATCCATGGAGAAGAATTGCTTGCAACAAGAAATAGCTGAGTATGTTATTAGATATAAGGAAAATCACTATAGGTTAGCATATAGTTATGTGAAGAATGCTGATGATGCGATGGACATTGTCCAAGAATCTATATATAAGGCAATTGCCTCTATAGACTCACTTAAATCATCCAGCAGCATTAAGACCTGGTTTTACAGGATTATTGTAAATACATCACTGGATTTCCTTAGAAAACAAAGAAAGGTAAGTGTCGTAGAAGATGAGACCATGCTGAGGCTAGACTCAGGAGTTCTTGATGAGTATGAAAACTTTGATTTACAAAGGGAATTGGATAATCTACCGGATGACTATCGTACGATAATAAAGCTACGATATTTTGAGGATCTGAAGATAGGTGAAATTGCAGAAATTCTTAACGAAAATCTCAGTACAGTAAAATCTCGATTATATAAAGCACTTGAAATATTAAAATTGAAGTGAAGGAAGACGAGGTGGTTTAATTATGAAAAATAAAAATATAAAGGAACTTAAAAAGGAATATATGGAGGTTCCTATCCCCGATGAATTAGATTTTTTAGTAAAAAAAGCCTTAAAAGATAGTGGCGCTTATAAAAAGAAAGGAAATTGGGCTACTAAAGGATTAGGTATAGCAGCTGCTGCAGTGATTTTAGCTGTAGGTATAACTACAGTTGGGGTTAATACTAATCAAGCATTTGCGTCTACTTTATCAAAGGTACCTATATTAGGTAGTCTCATAAAGGTTGTGACTTTTAGAGAATATAATGTAAATGAAAACACATATAAAGCAGATATAAAGGTACCTTCTGTAAAAGGTTTGGATAACAATAAAGCATTAGAAAACAGCCTAAATGAAAAATATGTTACAGAAAATAAAAAGCTATATGAAGCCTTTATGGCTGATATGGAAAAACTAAAGAAAAATGAAGGTGGTCATTTAGGTATAAAGAGTGGATATGAAGTAAAAACAGATACAGATAATATACTATCAATAAAACGTTATTCTGCAAGTACTGTAAATAGTTATTCGAGTACTAAGTACGATACTATAGATAAGAAGAATCAAGTTTTAATTACTTTGCCAAGCTTATTTAAAGATGATAGTTATGTGAAAATAATAAGTGATAACATCAAGAAACAAATGATTCAACAAAACAACGCTGATAGCAGTAAGCATTTTTGGGTAGAAGGTATAGAAAAGAATCCTAATTTGTGCGTATTTAAAGAAATCTCTAAAGAGCAAAACTTCTATATTAATTCAGAAAACAAATTAGTGATTTGTTTTGATAAATATGAAGTTGCACCAGGAGCTATGGGAAGCCCAGAGTTTGTAATTGCAACTGACATAATATCTAATGTATTAGTAGGTAATGAGTATATAAAATAAATATTAGAAATCTTGAATGCTTTATTACAATAGTCCAAAGAAATATATTAAGAATGAACGATGTTATCTATTTGGTTTTCTTATTAAAGTATATAAAAAATGGCTTACTTCAAGGAGGTAAGTCTATTTTTATATCTATTTAGCAGCAACTTAAGAAGTCTTCGTTATAACCGTTACGGTGAACCGTACCATAAATAACGTAGACTTTTTTGTGTGTTAGTAATTTATGGTTTTATTAAAAAAGGTATTTTTATATTTGAGTCTAATAAGTGATATGGCAGTTGATTTTAATATATCATTAATCAATAAAGAATTTCAGTATTTAGACTTATTATTCAAAAATATAGATAGTAAATTTGGAACGCAGGTTGTTGAATGTGTATGTTGTAAAAAAAATGAAAATTACAAAGGCCAAGGGTTTCTAATTGACCATAAATATATTGATGAAGTGTGCTTTAAGAACTACATTGGTAAATGGCTCTGTTCTCAAGAATGCAAAGAGAGCTTTAATGGATGGAAGTAAGATTATATATACAAAACTAAGTAAAAGATTATATTAAAGATGTGGGTTAATAGGCAAGGATTGAGAAAATTGATAAGCAGATTAATAATAGAGTTAGTGCAATTATGCAAGGATTTGCGCATGAGGGGTTTAAAACAAAGATGGATGACTTAAAGGATAGAAAAACTAAACTTGAAGTTACACTAAAAGAGAAAGAAAATAGAAGTCAAGCTCCTAAGATAACAGAAGAGCTGGTAAAGAATTTGTTTTCAATGTTCAGAGGCTTTGTAACAGAGCGGAATATGCCAGAGTATAAGAAATAATACAGAATTATGCTGATAAAGTAATTGTTTATAAAGACCTCGTTGAAGTAATATTCAACGTGGTCTTTGATTTTTTGAAGAATAAAGAAAGTATAATAATCAAGTATTCTGTAAAGAAGACTTTCTATTTGAGAGGTATAGAAATATTGCTTAATTACAAATACAAGAAGTATATATGAATATTAAATTAATAAAACAAAAAAAGTAAATGGCAATTTGGTAAACATTGAAATATTAAAAAAATAATAGTATAATAGTATAAAAATGTATTTAAATGGAGGGTATAATGGAAGGTATAATGGAAGAAAATAAAGAAAATAAGCAGATATTAAAGGAAATATGTAATAAGAAACCAAGAAACCGAATAAGTCAAACAGATATACCACTATATACACTTAAACAAGCATTAGTAGTGCCAAAGGCTATTTTAGATAATTTTGCTGGAAGACCTATAGCCCCAATTCAGGTTGCATTAGCTTTAAATATATCGCCAGGAAGTACTAATTGGAGATATTTAGCAGGTGCTTCAACGGCTTATGGTCTCACAAATGGAGGTTATAATTCAAAGGATATTTCTTTGACTGATTTGGGAAAAAGGATAATAGCACCTCTAGAAGAAGGAAAAGATATAACTGCAATTATAGAAGCTGTTTTAAAACCAACACTATTAAATAAATTTTATAATAGCTATAATAATGCAAAGTTTCCTAAAGACAATATCGCAGAAAGTGTATTAGTTAGTATGGGTGTGCCAATAGAAAAAGTTAAAAATGTGTTGGGTTTAGTAAAAGATAATGGTGAATTTGCAGATATTATTGCTGATACTAAAAATGGGTGGTTTGTATTTATTAATCCTGAGCGGGTTGTAGCAAGTGAGAGTGATTATTCTGGTCAAGAGGAAGAATGTAAATTTGAAGATGATATTATGAAAGAAGAACCAGATGAGATTATACCAGATGTAGTGCTACAAAGAATGAATATAAAAAAGGAAGAAAATAAAATACAACCTATTCAAGATTATGTAAAACCTTTGAAACAAAAGGTTTTTATTTCACATGGTAAGAATAAAAAAATTGTTGAGCAGTTAAAGGAACTATTGACTTTTGGACAATTTGAACCAGTAGTTTCTGTTGAACGAGAAACTACTGCAATACCTGTACCAGAAAAAGTGTTTTCTGATATGTCTGAATGCCAGGCTGGAATTATTCATATTGAAGGAGAAATTAAACTTCTTGATGAGAAAGGAAATGAGCATCATAAGATTAATGAGAATGTTTTGATAGAAATTGGTGCAGCAATAGCTTATTATAAGAAAAAGGTCACCTTACTTTGTCAAAAGGGTGTGGTGCTTCCTTCAAATTTACAAGGGTTATATAGATGCGAATATGAAGGGGAACAATTAGATTATCCAGCAACAATGAAATTACTTAAAACATTTAATGAGTTTAGGAATTAATAGAATAGATAATTAATAAAAAACAAACAAGCAATGTTAAGAAGAAAGGACATCGTTATGGATAGAGATGAAGTATTGAAAAAAATATCGGAGTCATTAATTTTTGGGAATTTGGGTTATTAAGTTTACTTCTAAAAGAATCTACTACAATATTTATTGGTTATGGATTAGGAGATTTTAATGTGTTAACTGAAGTTGATTGGGCAAATAATGTCCTTGTAAACTACAATAATGATTATCCGCATTATTTAATACAAGTTGTTTATAAAGAGGATAACCCAGCTGACAACCCATATGAAAGTGGTAATGGAGTTATTATTATAGAAACAAACAATCTAAATAACTTCATGATAGAATTAAATGAATTTCATAATAAGGAACTTACTCAGTATAATTTAGAAATTAGCAAAACAGCTAATTTCAGAGCGGAACTAGTTTCTGCTTCTAAGTGTGACTTTGATAGATTTATTGATGATGATGTTGTTAGATTTAATATATTGGATAAGTTTAATATGTGTAGAATAGAAACTTCTTCCGCGTTTTTAACTTTCTTAACAAGTTGATTAGATGTTTCTTGGGAAAGGACTAGACCTAAAGGTGCATTTAGCGCTTATGCAGATGTATTAAAAGTAATCATCGATATATTTAGTCTTATAAATGATAAGATATTTCCAGAAGTTATATTAAACTATATAGTTTCATCCTTTGACGGACTGGCTTTTCATATAGGTAAAGGTTATGGTGATAGTTATGTTGCATACGAGTATTCGGATAAAAATAAATCAAGAATAACACCATATATGTTAGAGTATTTAAAAACTTATGCCGATATATGTGGCATATAAAAATAAAGAATTTATTATAATTTGTGGGTTTCACCTACCACGCTTCGCCTCCACCAAGAAGAAAGCCGTAGTATTTCAGAAAACGTTACATGGGGCCAGCGCAAGAGGCTTGCTGATGGTAAGGTAAGCATGCCCTATGGACAGTTCCTTGGATATGAAAAAGGTGAAGATGCCATACCTAAAATTGTAGAAAAGGAAGCCGCAGTTGTGAGGTTGATTTATAAACTTTTCCTTGAGGGAAAGACACCAGCAGGTAAAGAGATTTGACAGCCTAGCACAGTACTGAGCATACTTAAAAATGAAAAGTATAAAGGTGATGCTATGCTACAAAAAAGCTTTACTGTGGATTTTCTTACGAAGGAAAAGAAGGTTAATAAGGGAGAAATCCCTCAGTATTATGTTGAAAACAGCCATCCTGCAATTATTACTCCAGAGGTATTTGACCTGGTTCAACATGAATTTAATAAACGCAAAAACGTCAAGGGTTATAAAACAGGAGGAGAATGTTTTTCAGGAAAAACCATCTGTGGTGAGTGCGGTAGCTTCTACGGGAGTAAGGTGTGGCACTCAACCAGCAAATACCGAAGGATGATATGGCAGTGCAACGCAAAATTCAAAAACGATAAAAAATGTGGCACACCTCATCTTTACGAGGATACTTTAAAACTCGCCTTTACTGAGGCCTTTAATAACATTCTTGAAAACAAAGAAGAAATATTACAAGGCTATGAAGCTATAATTCAAGCATTGACCGATACTTCAAAGCTTGATAAGGAGAGTGTAAAGCTACAGAGTGAAACTGAGGTTGTTAATGAACTGCTCCAAAAGTGTGTGGAGGAAAATGCTCATAGCGCATTAGACCAAGCGGAATATGAAGAACGTTACAAAGCCTTAGCAGAGAGATATGGAAATATAAAAAATGGGATTGAGGGGATAAATGAAAAGCGTCTTGAACGAAGAGCTAAACAAGAAAACATTGTGACTTTTATTAAAGAGCTTGAACAAAGAGAATATATTGTGGATTTTTTTATTATAAATCGAATATAAGTGAAGTATAGTGTTTAAATGTAAATATTGTAATATGGTTGATGTTTGAACGTATGGTGTTATAAACACTCTTCATTACCAACATCCTCTAATAGTTAAAATTTTTTAATTGTTGCAGAGGCTTAATTAAAAAACTGTAGTTTTTCAGTGGCCTCTGGCTCAGGTGGTCCAAACGCATCACTTTCTAAAACTCCAATACCATTTTGTACCCTTCTGAAAACCTTTCAAGGGTATCAATTACCTCCACATTTGATATTTCAGGTTCCGGCTGTTTACGAGCCAACTGGGGAGTCTGTAAGTAGATAACCTCTTGCTCTTGTGTGTCAGAATACTTTATCAGCTTTCTTTTAACGCCTCTTAACATAATATACACATTTTTTCAAATTGATATATTAATTAAAGTTACTATAGGACTCCTTATAGTAACTTACCCACTGGGATTATTTTGCTGAGTCCCACCAGCGGAATTTGCACACTTGACGGGACTCAAACTTTCACTAATCTTTCTTTGGAATTAACGGTACTAGAAGGAATGAATCATACTTCCCGCCAACATAAATGGAATGAGTTCCTTTATTAACTGTATCATTATGTGCATATCCCCTTGAAATCCCTGATGTGGTTTCTTCTATGACTATCTGGCTGCCTTTTATAACTAGCACTAGACTTTCTCCACCTTTTAGAAGAACACTTGAAGGTAATATTTCAATTTCTACTGGCACAATTTCATTTTTATTAAGCTTCAGTAGGTTCCTGTGCTTAAGTACTGGTTGATAAGGCGTAGATCTTTCAGTATCTAGCTCTCTATGCGAAACTCTCAGCCAACCATTTGCCACCTGACCATTTTCACTATGATTAAAATCAGGTAAAAACACTTCATTGCCACGTTTGTCGTACTTCTTAATACCGATAAAAATATCCATATCATCTGCGTCATCTGCAGAAACCCAAAGCTTAAGCTTCATATTTCCGGTGATCTCCATATCCTTTTCAGCGGTGAATTTAAACTTCAACTCATTGTTTTCGCTTTGATTAGGCTCCGCATTATATGTAAGTTTAGTTTCCTTTTGGGCCTGGACGTTCTGCATGGACATTCCTTCCCCATTAAGATAATACTCAGAATATACTGTATGAGCTATTGGCCATTCATTTCCAACTCGCATTTGTCCCTTATAGAATTTCTCTCTAACTTCATAACGTACTCTAGGTGTATCCATCCAATCATTTTCAATGCCCTTTAGGAAATAATCAAAGAACTCCTTCTGTTGTTCTAGGGATTCACGCAAATGGTAGGTTTCCCACTCTTTGCGGCCATGGACAAGCAGCCACTTGTCTTTGGAGGAAGACTGTTTAAAACCTTCAAAGGTTCCACGACAATGCAAACCTTGGGTGGACCAACTAGCGCAAACAAACATTGGCACCTTTATATCGGACAATTTCACCTGTCTATCTTCCCAGTGCTCATCCAGTAGTGGATGCTGTTTTTGAGCTTCTACCTGAGCTTCTACCTTATTGTTTGGCCATCTGGTTTTCAGTAACTTCTCAAAATCTGATGAGAAACCTGTTTCTGGTATTCCGCCGTGAAAGAACCATTCCCTATATAGATCACTTGTACCTTCCCAAGGAATTATAGCCTTTAGATGTGGTGGATTCAAAGCAGCCACCCTCCATTGGGTCATTGCAAGGTAGGACACTCCGTTTAACGCCACATTGCCATCTGACCAATCCTGAACTCCAGCCCATTCGATAACTTCATAATAATCTTCAGTTTCATTTTTACTCCAAGGATAGAGTTCCCCTTCAGAATTTGAGCTTCCTCTAGCAGCAATTTTGATCAATATATAGTCGTTTGGAACCCAGAAACCTGGATCTGGTGACTCCATTGGTGTAAAAAGAGATGTGTCGATACCTCCTAAGGTAGGCCAGTTTGGACGTAAAAATGCATAGGGAGGTAAACCATCTTTATTATAAGGGTCCATACTCATTACCACTGGAAACTTTCCAGGTTGATTTGGACGAAATACATTGACGTATATAGTGACTCCATCACGCATTTTGATAGGAACATCCTTCTCCATTATCATCTCTTGATTACCGTAATGAGCAGTAGTCATAACTATTTTATTTAAACCTGATGTAGCCTCACTAGGATGTGTAGGCTTTAAGTCGGGGCGGCCCATGAATTTAATCATTGTACATCTACTTCCTTTCAATTAGAAATTGATTGCTGGAACCCATAAGCTCTTTAACGTTAAATTTGTTATTCCATCAATCCTTAATCAAATAATACTCTGCTCTATATTTCTAAACAACCATCAAAGCTTTGAACTTATGTTTGTTAAGCAACGAAATACAATAAAATGTTGCTTAACAAACATAGTTTCATCAAAACATTTTATATTTATAGATACATGCTGTTACATTCTTGTTGTCTAGGTTATAATATATCTATAAAATACGAAATTTAAGAGGTATTATGGAACACAAAAAGGATTTAAGAATAATTAAGACAGAGAACAATATAAGAACCACCTTTATTCAATTGATAAACGAAAAGGACTTTAACTCCATAACTGTGCAAGATATATTGGACAGGGCTTTAATTAACCGCTCAACCTTTTATAAGCACTATACTGATAAATATAATTTAGCAGAAACAATCGCTGAGAACTTTATAGATGAGTTCAAGTCTTTAGCTAATTTTAGACTCTTAAATAGAGAAACCTTTAAAGAACTATTAAATGTTAAGAATAAGTTACTTAAAGAACTTTACGCACAAAAGATGACTATTCTTGGTTTGTGGAAGATTCACACAGAGAAGATTCATGTATATGATGATATGCAGGCAATTCTAAAACAGAGATATATTGAGCTTATAGATGCTGCGCTTAAAGAGAATAACGATAATGAATACGAATCTTATATTTGTGCTTCAATTTTATTATCAACTCTTAAATTTATTTTGGAAGGTCAGAGGGTTTACACAGTTAATGAAATAACGGACGGACTACGAAACTTTCACAATTCTTTTGTTTCTACCGCTATAAAAAATAATGAGTAGAAGGTTGGTAAGGAATTAAAGAGTTTCATTTACTCCACTAATTTTTAAGCCTTTCCAATTATCCTTTTCATTGACAATCGCAGTGAAGTAGTTAAAGTTTTGAGTGTATATAAAACTTTAGCTACTTCAGCGAAATCTTTCAAATATATATTTCCATGAAATTTCTAGAAATCAATAAAAGCACTATGGATTGATTAATTTAAATTGTTTTAGCCATGGACTCTAGGATTTTAAGAGCAACAGCCATTTCTGATATAGTTGCTGTAATTTCTTCAGTAGCAGCGGCTTGGGTTTCAGCTATTACATTTGAATCACTAATAACCGTTACAATGTCCTGTATAGATTTTCTTATCTCGAGCAAGGTTTCAGATACTTTTTTTGCAGAGGAACTACTTAGTTGAGATAGCTTTTTTATTTCCGAGGCAACAACACTAAAACCTTTTCCTGACTCACCAGCTCTTGCAGCTTCTATGGCAGCATTTAATGCCAATAAATTAGACTGTGAAGCTATATTTTGAATGGATGTGAGAATTGAAGCAGTATCATTTATTTTTTGTTCAGCGAATTCTCCAGAAGTTACTACAACTCCGATTGTATTTACCAGTCTTTGCGAACCTTCTGCAATGTCTTCTATACTTAAACTAGTTTGCTCCATAGAGGAGTGAAGATCCGTAGCCGCATTTGTAAATTCAATTATCCTCTCCATGTTTGTAGCAACAGTAATTGCTCCAAATACATTTCCTGAATCATCAACAAGAGGATAAGTTATTATCTTAAGATCAGCACCCACAGTTTTCTTATTAACAAAACCCACAAAAGTTTTTTTAGTTTTCATCACCATCAATGTAGGAGATCCTTCTTTAAGGTGATCACCTACTTTTATTGCTGCTGGAACTTTTTCATTTGGCCAAAAACCAATAATTTTTTCCTTGTCGCTAAGTGTTATAGCTACATCATCTTGCAGCACCTTCTTAAATATGGGTAAGGTTTCAATTAGCGATTGAAATATTCCTTCATTCATAATTATGACCACCTTTCAATTTAAAACACAGTTTATGCTGTGAATTTTAACATATTTTTAAACACACTGCAATTACATTATTTATTGGTGTATACATTTAATGAATACAAAGCTGCAATGGTTTTCACATATACAAAAAAACAATTTTACGGGATACGGTAAATTAAGATATAGTTAATTCATAAGAAAGAAAGGAGATAAATTATGGAAACTAAACTTACACGCCCCGTTTCAATTATTGGAACCAGCACTCTTCCACAGAGATATTTTGATGACCCTATGTATGAAGGCCTTTCCATCTATGAACTTTGGACCTGTGCCTGCCACCAGGCACTGGAGGACGCTGGTGTTAAACCTAAAGATATTGATAAAATAGTATATTCCCAAATGGCCAATTTTGTAACTTCAGGAAATACCCTAGCCATGGTAGGTACCCTAGAGGAGTGGATCGGTATGGCTGGAAAACCTATCATGCATATTGAACAGGCCTGTGCCAGCGGCTATATTGCTTTTATGGAAGCCTGCAACGCTGTTGCTTCTGGTAAATATGACATCGTTTTGTGTGCTGGTATTGAATCACCAAAGCACTTCATTCCAAGAAATCAGCCTGCACATAAGATACGTCCTATTTCTGAGTATGATGGATGGTGGTCACCAGGTAGATCCTTGTTTGACACCACATATTCCCGTTTTGACGGCGTTAGCGATAATTTGCTTACCGAGGAGCAGGGCAAATACTATATACAGAACTATGGTATCTCTGAGGAAACTATTGACGACACATATAACGCTATGGCAGTGAATTTGCGTCGTAATGCTTCGCGGAATCCTAGAGCCATTGAGAGAGAGGAATATACCGATATCGCCAAGAAGTGTGGATATGACGATGTTATGGAATACATGAGATCGAAATACAATCCCAAGATCACTCAATATATTCGCAAGGGTGGCAGCCTTGTCCACAATGTAGCCGCTGGAGCCATTGTTGTTTGTGCTTCTGATATTGCAAAGAAGTTTAAGGAGAAGCCTATTGAAGTGGTTGACTATGCGAGCTCTTCTAACACGCAGAGATTCCCTTTCAATTTCCACCAAATGAATGTAGACGTTCGTAATGCCCTCTACAAAGACGGCATAGATCCTAAGGAACTCGATTTAATGATTACCACAGTTATGACCTCAGGTGAGCAGTTGGATAGTGCCGAAGTGTTTGGTTATCTGCCAGAAGGAAAGGGCTACCAATATGAATTAGATGGCAGAACCTGTTTCGATGGAGACAAGCCTATTAACCCACATGGTGGTGACCTTAGCTTTGGACATGCATTTGGTGTTGCTGGCATCAATATGATTAGTGAAGCTATTCTCCAAATGCGCGGTGAGGCCGGAGACTGCCAGGTAAAGAAACCTGTCAACAAGTGCCTAGTACGTGGTATGGGCGGCGGTCATACTACTGTTGGTATAATTCTTGAGGTAAAGGAATAAGAGGGGGGGATTAGATATGTTTGAACTGCGACCAATTTTGAAGACCTATTATGATGCACTGGAAGAGGGTAAAATTCTTGGAATGAAATGTGAGGAATGTGGTGATGTTGTATGGCCTCCTTTGCCTACCTGCCAGAAATGCGGCAGCACAGAATTGAATTGGATTGATATGGGCCATGAAGCCATTATTGATGAAATAAGATATGAGGATTCTAGTGTGGGAGGAGATTATACTTTCAGAAAAGCCAATGATTATTTCGTAAATAAAGAGCCATACTGCATATGTGTTGGACACTTCCAAGAGGGAACACGTCAGTTTCATGCAGCATTATATGGTGTAACCAAAGATAATGTGGATGAATTGATTAGTAAGCTACCTTTTAATGCCAAGGTAGAGTTTATTCAGATGGACGGCGGCTTTAAATCTGTTGGATTCAGGGTAAAAGATTGAGCTTAGTGTTTACCAGGTTTAATTGTTAGAATCATATTAACTAAGAATATATAGCCAGGCTATATAATGAGGGCTTGGAAGCTTTCCCGCTTCCAAGCCCTCATTATATATTGCTCTATTTTGCGCTCTGCAGAGTTTACACCAAACTTAGGTCACACCTATGTTAGTTGCTGGGTTCATTAATCCAGCAACTAACATAGGAATGATTGGATTTACGTTATCTCTTTTGAATGCTAATACGAAATTCAAATCGTTATCAAGTTGTTCTATGCTTAGCACCTTAATATCATAGGATTCATCGGGACTCTTTATGTTGTTTGTAGAATGTAGAAAGGCGATGCCCTTGCCTGAACCAACTAAAAGCAACGCTTTTTCTGCATCATTAACGTAATAGGAAGCATTTGGCGAAAATCCATTTTTCATACACAGACTGGTAGCGTAATCTACGGTAAATGGAGAAATTTTACGTTCAAGCATTATAAAATTCTCATTGGCCAATTCCTTCATATCAATAGAGTCGTACTTTGATAATCTGTGGCTTCGTGGAACTGCTATTTGTAGTTTATTTTCTTGGAGCTTTATACATTCTATATTTGGAATAGAGGCAAAACATGTATTTAATGCAAATACCACATCATATTTGTTAATTAAAAGATGATGTCTTAGTTCGGCAGGATTACCCCGCGCCAGCGAAAAATCAATACGCGGATGCTTTTGGGTTAAAGATTTTAGCGTATTATGCATGAGTTTGGTATCAAGGAAACCTTGATATCCTATGCTTAGCAATCCTATTACGGTGCCATCATCATGTTCCTGCTTCACGATGTCCCGAATATTATCACATCTTCTTATGATCTCCGTTGCTTCAGGCAAAAAACGACTACCTTGCTCTGTCAAAGATAGAGAGTGCCTGCCACGTACGAAAAGTTGTACACCTAGCTCTTCTTCAAGGTCTAGTATTTGCCTGCTTAAAGTTGGTTGTGTTACATATAGGTGCTCGGATGCTTTCGTAAAACTTGAATATTCCGCTATAGAAATAAAATATCTCATACTAAGTAAATTCATGTGGGATCCCCTCTCAGTATTAAAAAACACTGGTTTTATTGGCAATTAGTCTGGGCAAATTTAAAAAGAGTATTAGATACATATTTTAATTGTATCTAATTTTCGTCAACAAGTAAACAGACATATCGACTATGATGTATACAAAGATAAACAAAAAATAATGTGTCCAAATATAAATTGTAACTTTCACGGTGAGATGGGTATCCCCGCTTACACTGTAGATGAAGCTATAGTGTAAACGGCTTCTTTTTTCGTGAGGCACTGTCGGGCGATATACTTATTTTGTATGGTTGTTTGAATGCGTATACTTATCAGGCATTTCATTTTTGGGAGGGCGTTGGTTATAATAAGTACATACAAATTGACGGAATTACCGATCATTTGATTTGACTATGAGGAGATGAATTCAACATGCTTATTAAAAAACTCATGCACGTCTGCATAGCCGTGCCGGACCTTAACGAAGCGCTCAAGTTCTATCGGGACGTGTTGGGATTTCAATCTGTTTTTCAAACAGAAAATGACAAAGCTGATGGGAAACTCTTGGGATTTGACACGGAAGAGATAGGCCTTCGTGCCCATCACTTACTGTCAGTAGGCGCACAGCCCGATCAAGCGACTGAAATAAACATCATTGAATATACCAACCCAAAGATGATCATCGGTGAAGGTCCTTATAACCAGATGAACCATGTGGGGATAACCCGCCTAGCTTTACTTGTTGACAATGTGGACGAAGCATTAAATGAAATCCGAAATTTTAAGGGCGTTGAAATCGTCTGCGAGACGAAGGACATTCTTATTGTTGAGCCTGAGGTTACCATTACAGCAACGTGGTGTAGTTTCAAAGATCCTTTCGGGATATTTATAACGTTGTCTCAGCCCCCTAAGGTAGAACCCAAAACAGTAAAATAGCCAATGGCATCAAAAAAATCAAGTAACTAAGGAGAGATATTATTATGGAAAAATACATTACAAGACTGTTTCACGTTTGCATTACGGTGGAGGATATCGAAGAAGCGCTTAAATTTTATTGCGACGTACTGGGGCTCGAGTCTATTGGAAGTCTGAGGAACGAGAAGGCCGATGGCGCGGTGCTTGGTTTCCCGGGGCAGGAAATTGAAATTAACGCAGACCATCTGGTTGGTACTACGAAGGAAAATGCTACTGTCATCGACCTGATTGAGTATATCACCCCTAAGACCGTATATGGTGACGGACCTATCAAGGAAATGAACCGTGTAGGCCTTACCCGTATGGCTTTTGGTGTGGATAACATTGATGAAATTTACCAAAAACTTTTGAAGCGCGGAGATATTGAATTTTTCTGCGAGCCTATAAAATTAAACGCCGTTGATGGAGGCTGGCTAAAGGTCGTGACTTTTAGGGATCCATTCGGTATTACTATGGAGTTCATTGAAAGCGGGCATTAATTTTAGTAGGATTCAAATGAGGAACCAATTCAGAAAAAAAGCCATTTGGCATTGCACAATCAATGAGTAAAGCAGATTTTCAATAATGAGTAAAGGAGATTTGATTAATATGAGCAACAACGACACTACTGAGATCATCCAAATCATCAACCTCTACGGTCTAGCGCTGGACTCCCATTCGTGGGACCTGATGCCTGAAATATTCACGGAGGACGTTATAGCGGACTTCGGACCTGCCGGGGCTCTTTGGGTGGGCGTCGAAAAGCTCACGTACGCCTTCAAGATCTTCCACGAGACCCTCGACAACCACATGCACACGATGTATGGTCACGTGGTGCACGTGGAAGGTGACAAGGCCCATGCGTTCACATATGGCGATTGGCTGCTCGTGCGCGATTTAGCAGAGGGTGGTCCGTCCTGGTTGGGGCGTGGCTGGTATGACGATGAGCTCGTCCGCACTGAAAAAGGCTGGCGCATTAGTAAGCGCGTCTGCCGGCTGGCCTCTTGGAGCGGCAACCCGTCCGTTCCGCAACCCTCCTACGAACAACATCCGGTTATGGACACCTTCGTGGTTCGTAAGTTCCGCGAAGAGGGAAAGCTTGAGACACTGAAGGTGATCTCAGCGAAGTAGAAGCCCCCTAGTGTAGTCTATAATTATACAAATCAAGATGACGGGATTACCGATATTTTGATTTGTGAATATGATAAATAAAAGAAAAAATAAAGGAGTATTTTTATGAGTCAAGATATAAACGGACTGTTTAACGTATGCAACGGTGTGATATGGATTGTTGGAACCCAATGCAGACCTGGTGTAGATGAAGATAAATTTAACAAATGGTATGATGAAGTTCATGTCCCTATGTTACTAGAAGGCAATTTGGTTAAGAAAGTAACCCGCAACAAGATTTCAGATAAAACTTACCATGTAGCAAATGCAACCCATGAGTGTGCCAAATATCTCACTATATATGAATTTGAAAATCTAGAAGCATTTGAATCATGGATGACGGCACCAGAACGCGCCGCTGCTGGAGAGGACAAGCTGGCAACATGGGGCGATGGCGGAGGATACGAAGTCTTCTGGGCAACACGGTATGACAACATGCAAACTTGGGAAGGATAGAGCCTGCCGTATTCTTTAGCAAAAGGTAATTTGATGATGAGTGACCACATGAAGCATAATCCCTGGAATTTCTCATAGGTTTCAATTTTAATCTATGCTTAACAGTGGATTTTTATAAGTTTTAGGGCAAAGAACAGAGTATCATTTTGATGCTCTGTTCTTTGTGTAATGCCTCATTGCAACAAATATCGCAAGAATGAACGTTAGTTTCAGGCTCGAGTGGATGTACAAAATTTAAGGTATAATTGAACTTGAATTGTTACTTATAATCACATATAATTACTGTAAAAAATTGGAGTTGTTGGAGGGGTGCTTGTGAACCTGTTGACCTTGAGATAGTTCATCACACATACTTATTAAAAAACTCATGCACGTCTGCATAGCCGTGCCGGACCTTAACGAAGCATTAAAGAAAATTCGGAATTTTCTGCATTCAAAATAGAAGGAGAGGAAATCATAATGAAAAACAAGATTATGACAGCGAAGGAAGCTGTTGCTGGTATTCAGGACGGCGCAACTATCATGGTAGGAGGCTTCATGGCTTGTGGTACCCCTGAAGTCCTTATCGATGCATTGGTAGAAAAGAACGCAAAAGATCTTACCATCATATGCAACGATGTTAATTTGTACATAAATTATAAATCTGATTTGGCGTCTCGAAATCTGTTTGGGGTTATGCCGGTATATTTTTTAAATACTGTTTGAAAATGACTTTGCGAGGAAAAAGCTAGATGCAATGCAATTTCAGAAATACTTTTGTTAGTAAACTGCAGTAATCGCTGAGATTCT
Source organism: Clostridium estertheticum (assembly GCF_011065935.2). Classification (NCBI taxonomy): domain Bacteria; kingdom Bacillati; phylum Bacillota; class Clostridia; order Eubacteriales; family Clostridiaceae; genus Clostridium; species Clostridium estertheticum. The sequence continues at coordinate 534,417 of NZ_JAAMNH020000001.1, forward strand.
AAAATTTTTTTCTGCAAAATATATTGCGTTAAGGTAATACCGGTTTGTTTATGAAACTGAGTACATAAACGACAGCGTGATATTCCAAATTCGGCAGCCATTTCTTCAACTTTGATATTGTCAAACAAATTTTCGGAAACATAATTTGCACATCTTAAAAATAATTTAGAGGAGTTATTGCAATTATATTTTGCCTGTTTTGTACGTTCGGCAAAATCTAATAACATTTGCTTGATTAATGGGTATATGGATGCAGAATTGCGAAGCATTTCAAACTTTTGAATATACAAATCGGATAAATGAAATGCAGTCTGGACATTTAATCCCCCTTCGATTGAGGCCCGAGAAGCCACGGTAGCGCAACAAATTCCCATGTCCTTAAGTTGGCGCAAGGTATCATTGGCCATTGTTCCGGCCTTTATTTTTGGAAAGGCACTGAACAATTCTTTTAAGTTTTCAGGCTGACCGTTTTTTATATAGAACAATAGCATTTTTTCATTTTGATAGTTATCGACAATAAGAGTATTGGCTTCTTTTTCATCAGAAAAAAGAAATGTATTCTGTATACTGCTATTCATAATATCATGTTGATGATTCTCTGATTTGGTTTCTACAAATACGTCTTCTACAAAAAGAGGATTCTTATTGATGGCGGAAGCAATAAAGGAAAGGAGCCATCCTATACGTTCGGCAGAGATAGAGGGGGCGCACTCCAGTTTACCAATATATTCTTCCTTATATTTTTCTTTTACATCCAATAAAAATAAAAGGTTATCCATTTTATCTTTGTCTTTCGTTAAAATGGAAGATGGACCTATCACAATTCGATAATCCCCATCCAAAGAAACATAACCATAAAATTGAAACAAGTCGGTAGTAATGATACCAGCAGTTTGCTCAGACTGTAGCATATCTTTCTCATAAAGCAGAAAAGGATCAGGGTTCATGGGATATACCGAGTAGTAGTAGACTTGATTTTCTCTTTGGTAAAGTCGGACAGAAGCACTTGTGGATTTGGCAAGTGCTTTACTTAAATATTCTAATTCATTTAAATTCATGTATATTACCCCCTTTCTCAGATTCGTGCTTTTTATATAATTTATAAAACAAATCTGAAATACAAGTATAATTTTACCATATAAAATGTAATTAATCAAAAAAATATATCGCTGTAATAATGCGTAACCCAAAACGGATAGCAGAGCAGAAAAGGAGGAACAGGCTAAATGAAAAGAAAATATCATGAGGATCTTTTAGAAGCAATAAAACAAAATGAAAAAGAGGAAGTAGTAAATGGTATTAAAGTATTGGTCAAGCCTATTCCAGAAGGTGGAGAACCGGGAGATATGGATCCACGGCTTTATAAATCAATGAGGAAAGTTGCTATGTTGATAAAGTTTATGCCAAAGCCCAAAAAGAATCAAAGTGCTTTGAAAAGAATAAAGCCTATGCGAAAGATGTTTAATGAGTATAAGGGAATTCAGCTGGTTGAAGAGGGTGTTACCACACAATACTTTAATGTAAGCAGCGCAGATGGTTATCAAGTACCGGTTCGAGTGTATAAAGGAACGAACGCCGGCACAAATTTACCCATGTTTGTTTACTTTCACGGTGGTGGATTTTTTGGCGGTTCTGCCGATGTTGTAGAACAGATGTGCAAAGTTCTGGTACAAAATATTGATTGTGTAGCCTTTAATGTTGATTACCGTCTATGCCCAGAGAACCACTATCCACAGCCTTTTGATGATTGTTTCTTTGCAACAAAGTGGGCATATGATAACGCAGAAAAATTTGGTGCTGATAAAAACAAAATAGCAGTATCTGGAGACAGTGCGGGTGGGAATTTGGCAGCAGCAGTTACCTTGCGTGACAGGGAAGAAAAAACCGGAATGGTAAAACTTCAGGTCCTAATTTATCCTGCGGTCAACATTTCGGGAAATAAAACGGAATTTTATCAAGGTGTGGATTTAAGCAAATATCAGCGCAGCAAAAAGCATGGGAAGGTTTTGGATGCTACGTTGTCTATGATGAACAGTTAGTTGGAGGGTGGCGGTGACATCAGTATGCTGGAGGAGGTCTATTTGCAAGGGAACATAAATCCGGAACATATATATGCATCTCCATTATTGGATGATATGCATAATTTACCTCCTGTTTTATTGATCTTCGGAGAACATGATTTCTTAGTATTTGAAGATTTTGCTTATGCAAGAACATTTGCAAAAGCTGGTGGAAAAATAAAGACAATTGTATATCGCGGATTGGGGCATGGGTTTGCGGATCAAATCGGAGTAATACCACAGGCTGAAGATTGTATGAAAGAAATTGCTTCTTATATGAAAGAAATTTTATAGTATCAAAATTAGAAGGTAATCAGAAGCGGTAAAAAAGAGAGGGTTATTAAAAAAAGAGAGATAGAAAGAAGCTAAATATGCAATTGTTATGGCTCAAAAGAGCGCAGAAAGGAGTTTGAACATGGAAAAAGTTAATCATACGTTAAAAAGTGTTTTACCAAGAGCAAAGGAACTTGTAAAGAAGATGTCTCTTGAGGAAAAAGCTAGTCTTTGTTCTGGAAAGGATTTCTGGCATACAAAAGAAATAGAACGTCTTGGAATAAAATCAATAATGGTAACGGATGGGCCACACGGTTTACGTAAACAGGGAGGAGATTCCGATCACTTGGGTATTAATAATTCGGTATTATCTACTTGTTTCCCTACGGCTGTAGCAACAGCCTGTAGCTTTGATCGTGATTTAGTGTATGAAATGGGTATTGCACTTGGAGAGGAATGTGTACAAGAAGAGGTTGCTGTGATTCTGGGACCAGCAGCAAATATAAAGCGTAGTCCACTTTGTGGCCGTAATTTCGAATACTTTTCAGAAGATCCACTTCTGACTGGAGAAATGGCTGCGGCACTCATTGGTGGAATACAGAGTAAAAACATAGGTACCAGCCTGAAGCATTATCTTGCGAATAATCAGGAAAAAGCGCGTCTTATCTCAAATTCGGTAATTGATGAGCGTGCATTGAGAGAAATATATCTTACTGGATTTGAAATAGCTATAAAGAAAGCAGAACCTTGGACATTGATGTGTTCGTATAATAAGATTAACGATATTTATGCTTCAGGACATAAACGCCTTATGACAGACATCCCTCGTGGTGAATGGGGATTTGAGGGAGCAATAATGACGGACTGGGGAGCAATGAGTGACAGAGTTGAAGGTGTACAGGCAGGGTTAGATTTGGAGATGCCAGCTTTTGATGGAGCTACGGACCGATTGATTGTTGATATGGTTCGAGCAGGGAAATTGGATGAAAAACTTGTTGATCTTTGTGCTGTGAGAATGACGGCTATTGCACTACAGGCAGAGAAAACACAGAAAACATCATATGATGTAGAAGCACATAATGAATTGGCACGACGTATTGCACGTGAAAGTGCAGTGTTGCTAAAGTTAGGAAATGTACTGCCGGTAGATAAAAATAATAAGATAGCTTTAATAGGTGAATTTGCCAAAGTTCCTCGTTATCAAGGTGCAGGAAGCTCAAAGATATCTCCAATCAGGATTACTTCCGTAACTGATGCCTTTGATGCGGAAAATATAAGCTATTCTTTTGCACCAGGTTATTCGGTAGCCAGTGATGAACCGAATGAAGCTTTGATTAGCGAAGCAGTTGGAGTAGCAAAAGAAGCGGATGTGATATTTGCCTTTGTTGGATTACCGGATAGCTATGAAAGCGAGGGCTTTGACCGTACTCATTTAAATATGCCAAAAGCACACACTAGATTGATAGATGAACTGGTTGCTACGGGAAAAAAGATAGTAGCTGTTATAAGTTCAGGGGGAGTTGTAAATATTCCGTGGCGTGACAAAGTTGATTCAATACTTTTAATGAATCTTTCGGGACAAAACAGCGGTTACGCCGCATATGATTTGCTTTTTGGGGATTATTCTCCATGTGGTAAACTAGCAGAAACCTATCCGTTAACACTTACTGAAACTTCTAGTATTGCTCATTTTGGCACAGGAGGCAATATTGAATACCGAGAAAGTATCTATGTGGGGTATCGTTACTTTGATAAAGCACAAAAACAGGTAATGTTTCCATTTGGACACGGGCTTTCCTATACAACATTTACCTATTCGGGATTAAAGCTTAGTGCAAAAAAGATTGGAGACAGAGATACACTTCAAGTAGAGGTAGTGGTTACCAATACCGGAAAGTGTGCCGGAAAGGAAATAGTTCAGTTGTATGTTTCAGCACCAGAAAGTACTGTTTATAAATCTGTGCGTGAACTTAGAGATTTCGCAAAAGTGGAATTGCAGATGAATGAAAGTAAAACTGTTACATTTACATTGGAAAGTCGTGCATTTGCCTACTATAATGTTAATGTGAAAGACTGGTTTGTGGAAAGTGGCGATTACAAGATTGAAATTGGTGCATCCTCAAGAGATATACGATTAAATGATACGGTTACCGTTGAAAGTAAACAAGAGGGAGCCATACCTGATTATCGTACATCAGCACCTGGCTATTACAATCTTTTAAAACCAGGAATTTATGATGTTCCAAAGGAACAATTTGAGGTAGTTTTAGGAAGAAAAGTACCGGAAGAGCGTAGTCTAAGACCATTTGACATTAATTCTACTTTGGGAGATATCAGAGCTCACTGGATTGGACGTATGATGAATAAGCAAGTAGAAAAGTCTGTAATGAAGATGTTCTCAGGGGATGAAGCTAATTCAGATAACGAGGTTGTGAAGATAATACAGGCAATGATGGTAGATATGCCACTTCGTCAGTTGGGTATGATGTCACAAGGTGCGTTATCAATTAAAATTATTGATGGACTAGTAGATATAATGAATGGACATATTCTAAAGGGACTTCGTGGATTAATGAAAAAATAAAACGCAGTAGTACCTTATCCAGCATTAGGAGATTTAGTTTACTTGAGATTATTCAATTCTTAAAGTGAATTAATAAAAAGGTTAAAATTGATATGAACTATGGCTTTTTGGCAAATAGGGAAAATTAAGCGAGGAAATATAAGATGGATAATATAAAATCAGGTTTACACACGGTTGAACAGATAGCACCTAACACCTACCGAATAGATGAGAATGGTGCCGTCAATTGCTATCTTGCGGTGGGCAAAGATAGGGCATTACTCATAGACACGGGCTGCGGCATAGGAAACCTTAAAAGTACCGTGGAACAGATTACGGCCCTGCCGGTAGATGTTGTTCTAACTCATGCCCACTGTGACCATGCAGGTGGTGTGGGTTGGTATGAGCGTTTTTTTGTACACGAAGCTGACCGTGCTTTTGCATATAGAATTCTGAGCTCTCGTTTAGCAGCAAGAACTATCGTGAGAAAAACTGCCAGTAAAAGTGACTTTGCAAAACTACCCTTTAAATCAAAGCCTATGCCCATAAGCAACGGGCATATTTTTGAACTTGGTGGTAGAAGTATTAGTGTCATTCATACTCCTGGGCACACCCGAGGTTCAATAGTGCTGCTAGATGACAAACATAAAATAATGTTTACAGGTGACGATATCAATCCGTTTTTGTTGATGTGCCTTCCAGGATGTACCTCTTTGAAAGAATGGCTGACTGGTGGAGAAAAGATATTAGAATTTTCAAAGGAATATACAGCATATTATGGACATGGTGATGGAGTTCAGACGGTAGAACAAATGGAAAAAACCATAAACTACATTCGTGATATCCTCTCTAGCAAGGTAAAGAATACATTTTTTTCAAAAAATATAAATTACACTGATAATAATGGGGATATTCAAATAGTTTACGACTCCCGGAAGGTAGTTTGATTTGAAATGTGACAAGCCATAAGCAACAAAAGAAACCATAAAAGGTTCCAATACCAGGAGTATTACCATAATGAAATCGGCATAGTATGGCATATAGAGTTATACAAAATAAAGGGAGGTTAGCGGTAAAATGAAAGTATTTATGATTGGAGGAACAGGTTTACTTGGTTCAGAAGGAGCAAAAGAATTGATTCGTAGGGGACATGAGGTATCTTCAATTGCACTGCCTCCAATTCCGGAGGGCGCAAATTTACCACCAAAGATGAAATTGTCTTTTGGTAACTACATGGAATTAACAGATGCAGAAATTAGAAGCTTCATGGAGGGCTGCGAAGGTTTTGTATTTGCGGCTGGAGTAGATGAAAGGGTAGAAGGACCGGCACCAATATATGATATGTTTTACAAGTACAATATTAAACCATTGGAGAAGCTGTTAAGAATTGCTAAGGAGACCGGAGTAAAACATGTTGTTGTGCTGGGTTCATACTTCGCATATTTAAATAGAGCATGGAAAGACCAAAATCTATATGATACCCATCCTTATATAAGAAGCCGCGTAGATCAAGCCAATATGGCATTATCCTTTGCAGATGAAAATATGGATGTATCTGTTTTGGAATTGCCTTATATATTTGGCTCTCAACCAGGACGTAAGCCTGTATGGGTTTTCTTAATAGAACAGATAAGTAAAATGAAAGGCTCCACCCTCTACCCTAAAGGCGGAACAACTATGGTTACAGTTAGACAAGTCGGGCAATGTATTGCAGGAGCCCTTGAACGTGGCAAAGGTGGGAAAAATTATCCTGTAGGCTACTTTAATCTAACTTGGAAGGAAATGCTTAAAATCATTCATAAACATCTGAATGTCCCAGACAAGAGGATTATTACAATACCAAAATTTTTATATAGGCTTGGTATGAAATCTATAATAAATGAATATAAGCAAAAGCACATAGAGCCAGGACTTGATCCCATTGGTTTGGTTGAAATAATGACCAGGCAAGCGTTTATTGATAAAAAAACAATTGTAGAAGAACTGGGTGTAGAAGAGGATGATATTGATATGGCTATTGGTGAATCTGTTAGACTTTGCATGGAAGTTATAGATGGAAAGCAGCAGACAATTAGTATGAAAGGTGAGTGAAGATATTATGATAAAAAAGAAAACAGTTTTTCTTACTGGAGCGACAGGTTCTATGGGTTTTTGCGGTTTAAAAGAACTGTTGAAAGAACCATTAAAATATAACGTTGTTATCTTAGCGAGACCATCAGCGAAGAATAAGCAAATACTTAAGCAATACGAAGGACTCGACAATCTGAAAATAGTCTGGGGTGATTTGAATAACTATAATGATGTTAAGACATGTGTTAATGGTGTGGACATTATTCTTCATGTAGCTGCATTTGTATCTCCTGAGGCTGATTATAACCCGGAACAAGCTATGAAAATTAACTATGGCTCAACAGTGAATATCATTAACGCCATAAAGAAAAGCGGAAATTGTGACAACATTAAGCTTGTTTATATAGGAACGGTTGCACAGACCGGAGATAGAATGCCTCCTATTCATTGGGGGAGAGTGGGAGATCCTATAAAGCCAAGTGTTCATGACTATTATGCAGTATCAAAAATTGCAGCGGAAAGGGCTGTCATTGAATCTGGACTAAAGTATTGGGTTTCTCTAAGACAGACAGGAATCATCTCACAACATATGTTAGATATAAAAGACGGTATCACGTTCCACAATTGCCTGGACAATGTTCTTGAATATGTGAGTGATCACGACTCAGGTGTTCTTCTAAAAAATGCTTGTGAGGATCTGCCGGAAGATTTCTGGGGTCATATATACAACATTGGCGGAGGGGAAAAGGCAAGACTAGGCACATATCAAATGTTTAAGGACTTATTTGAAGTGATGGGACTTACTAAAATGGAGTATGCCATTGACGCAAACTGGTTTGCCACAAGAAATTTCCATGGGCAATACTATTTGGATTCGGATAAACTGGAGAACTATTTACACTTCAGAAGCCAAGGTGCAGAATATTACATTGATCTTTACAAGAAAAACAATGAAAGTGCCATTAGGGCGGCTAAAATAATTACAAAGTTCCCAGGTGGACAAAAGCTTATTGGTAATAGTGTAAGAAAGCAGTTTGAGAAAATAGCAAGAACAGAGCATGGCCCACTTTTCTGGGTAGAAAACAACAAGCTTGAGTACATTGAGACCTTCTTTATCTCCAAGGAGGCAAGAGATGCTATTTCACCAAGTATAAAGGATTTTAAGCCGTATTCAAATTATGACAGAGTAGTTCATATCGATCACGGTTATGATGAAACAAAGCCTGAGAGCAAGCTTGATATTGAAGATTTAAAAAAAGCAGCAGCTTTCCGTGGGGGCAAATGCATGTCTGATAATATGACAATGGGAGATATGAGGACAAAGCTCGGTTTCAAGTGTGCTTTCGGTCATGCCTTTGATGCAAGTCCAAGGCTTATATTGGAAGGCGGCCATTGGTGTCCTCAGTGTGAGCGTGAAAGCTGGAACTACCATGAAATTGCAAAAACAAGTGAGTTTTTTGCTCAAGTATGGTATACGCTTCATAGTAAAAATGAACCAAGTAAGGTTTATCCAAAGAAGGTTAATGAACTCGACTATATTTAAATTAAGAATGTGAAAATTTTTTATGTATATTAGGCAATAGTTGAACAGGTTCATGAGTTAGCTGAACATGTTTTCAATATACGTATTTCTTGCTATGGCGTGACATTGCTTGTTTTGATAAAATTAACAAAATAAATAAATATGGTATATATGATCGTTTGAAAAACAGCTTATTAAAGAAAGAAAGCGCAAAACATCTCCTTAAACACAGCAAAAATTGCATATTAAGCTTCCAAAAATTGTGTTATATTATAGCAAATGTATTTTATAAAAGGAGTTTTGGTGGGGAATTTACAAGCCATGCCATTCTATCTGACTGATGAAGACTCCTAGTTATAAGCATAAACTCCATGTTGAAAACGTTTAAAAAGGAGGGATAAATGTTTAAATAAATGAGCGATTCCTGACCCAGATTACCAGCAAAGCAACTGCCACGGATATTGAGAATTTAATGATAATGAATTATGTGTATGCTGTTACTGATTACTATAACAAATTAATATTAATAGAGAGAAATGACCTTGAAACAACTATTAATAATAAATAAAATATTTTCGAAAAATTATAAAATATTAACAAACTTATATTTTATTACACAGTTTGAAAAGTTACAAACTAACTCAATAGGGGGGGAAATATTATGGAAACAATTAAAACACCTTTTCCGCGATTAGCTGCGGGTATCGTAATTGGTTTTGGGCTGATGATTATGGGGTTCCTGACCACTGGTGCACTATTGGTGCCACTCAAGGTTATGGCTATCGCTCCTAATGGTTACGCCTCATCCTATGGTCTGGTGGCAGGTGTAAGCGCAATTTTTGCTTTAATCGGTAACCCGATTGGTGGTGCCATCAGCGACCGAAGCACTGTGGCTTTTGGAAGACGCCGTCTTTGGATTTTACTGGGTTCGTTGATTGGCTCATTATGCATCATGTTCATTTTATTTTCGAAAACGATTTTAGGCGTTGTGATAGGATGGTCAGCAGCACAGTTTTTCTTTAATTTTACCTGGGCGGCTTATACAGCTTTGATTCCCGATCAGGTTGAGGAATCCAAACGCGGTACAATGTCGGGTATATTTGGCATTATTATGCCTGCTTTTATGACTGTAGGAATGATATTGATTAATGTCATTGTCCATGCTACCGATGCAGTTAAGTTCACCACGTTCGCATGTATTAGCATTATCGGACCAATCATCAGCTTGTTTATTATAAAAGAAGGCAAGGTGGAATTCGTCAAAAAGAGCGATAATATATCCTTTGGTAAAAAGATCAGCAAGGTTTTCCCAAGTCCTAAAAAATATCCTGAGTTTACATGGGCTTTGTTCTCAAAGTTCCTTCTGATGATGGGCTATTGCAGTATGTTTTATATAACAGTTATGCTGGGTGGCCGTATGCATATGGATCCAGCACAGATAACATCCACTTACTCCATAATCATGATTTTGGGCTTTGCTTTTACTATTATTACCAGCCTTCTGGGTGGTATTTTATCAGACAAAATCAGAAAGCAAAAAATCTTTCTTTATATTTCTACCGTGATTATCACAATCGGTATTTTGATGTTCATTATACCAAACGTTAAGGTCTTTTTTATTGCAGCTATAGTGCTTAACATAGGTGGAGGCTGTTTTATGGCTGTAGATACGGCTATGGTTGCCCGTGTATTGCCCAATAAAGAGGATACTGCCAAGGACTTTGGACTCATGAACGTTGCCAATTGTCTACCACAATCGATAGTGCCTGCAATAGGACCGTTGCTACTTTTCATTGGAGGCTGGAACTTCTTTTATATATTCCTTGCGATCATGCCGATTATAGGTATATTCACCATTATGCCTATACCGGAAGTAGGTCATAAGCTGAAGTCCGAAAGAGAAGCGGAAACAAATATCCTTGCTGGTACGGTAGTTGAAACAGAATAAGGAAGTAAGATATATGGTTCCTTCAGAAGCACAAACTACTGCTGGCGCTTACCGGAAACTTGTGGATGTTCTTGGAACCAAGTACGATGTTGTGGACCGCAAGGGAATCGACATGGTGGTCAAAAAGATTCTTCCACTCTTGAGCCCACACAGCAACTTAGTGCCATGAGGACTTCAATGGGTTGGGATAATGCAGATGGAAGGCTTGCAAATAAAAATGAAATGACAAGGAGTTCTGATTATGATAGAGGCCGACTTGAAAGCAAGACGTGAAACCTCATCTCAGAATGCTGAACAAGTTGCTACTCAAAAAAATTAAACAATTTGGTCCGTGGGGCCTTTTGCCCCACGGAGTTTTTGTATTGAAAGGGTTGATAAATAGCCCGGCAGACATAATTACGAGATACTTCCAAAATATGAGAAAATTGTGTTTGGTATGTTAGATATGATGCACGCTTTTCTTGACAGCATGGGTGTACTGCCACAGGCCGAGGACCGCGTGCTTGAGGTTATCGAATTTGTAAAAAGGACGCTGAAAGCGTAGTTTAAAGGAGTGCTGAGAATTAAAAACATAATATTGGAGGTAAAAAGGATGGTAAAAAAATTTTTATTTGATGAATTACCTGTTGTTCAGACAAAAGCAGGTCAATTAAAAGGTTATTTTTATGACGGGATTTATATTTTCAAAGGAATTCCTTATGCACAGGCAAAAAGGTTTCAGATGCCAGAGGAAGTAACTCCATGGGAAGGCATCAAGGATGCTACGTCTTATGGATATGTATGTCCACTTATGGAACAGGATCGTCCAGGTGCAGAATTGATGGTGCCACACCGTTACTGGCTTCAGGATGAAAATTGCCAGAATCTTAATATCTGGACGAAAGCTCTTGATGAGAATGCTAAAAAGCCAGTTTTAATATGGCTCCACGGTGGCGGATTCACTGCTGGATCATCCATTGAACAGGTAGCATATGACGGTTTTAATATGAGTCAACTTGGGGACGTAGTGGTAGTGAGTGTGAATCACCGTCTCAATATCCTTGGATATATGGATCTTTCACCTTTTAGAGAGAAATATAAAAATTCCCAGAATTCCGGTCATGCTGATCTTGTAGCATCTTTGAAATGGGTTCACGAAAACATAGCCCAATTTGGCGGAGACCCTGAAAATGTTACACTGTTCGGACAGTCTGGCGGCGGTATGAAAATTACCGGTCTGATGCAGATACCGGATGCGGATGGACTCTTCCATAAGGGAATTGTTATGAGCGGAATTGACGATGGTAAGCTGATGCCTCAACCACATGGAGATGGAAGAATGATTGTAACAGCCATGTTGGAAGAAATGGGGCTTTCAGAAAATGAAGTGGAAGCTCTAGAAACACTTCCTTACCATGAACTGGTAAAAACTTATGGCAAGGTATGTCCGATGGTTATGCAAAAGGGCGGCTATATGGGCTGTGCGCCAATGAAAAATGATTATTATTATGGAGAGCCTCTCATACATGGATTTACAGAACATGCAAAAACAATTCCACTGATGGTAGGCTCTGTATTTGGTGAGTTTGCATTTAAACCAATGCCTTTTAATAAATATGAGCTTTCTGATGAGGAGGAAAAAGCAATCCTTGGTCAGCGTTATGGCCAGCATGCACAGGAGCTTACAGATTTGTTTGTCAAAGCTTATCCTGACAAGAAAGCAGTTGATTTATTGACGCTTGACAGGATTTTCCGTATGCCTTCCAAGGCACTGGCAAAACTGCAGGCAGAAGGAGGAAAGGCTCCTGCGTACCTGTATCATTTCACTCTGGAATTTCCTTATGCGTATGGAAAGGCAGCTTGGCATTGTTCAGACATTCCTTTTGTCTTCCATAATTCAGATAAAGTTGAAATCTGTAATATTGATGGCGTTTCAGATGAACTGGAAGAAAAGATTTTCCAAGCGGTCATCCATTTTGCACATACCGGTAATCCAAATCACCCAGGGCTACCTGAGTGGCAAGCTGTGAAACCAGAAGACGAGCCTACCATGATTTTTGACCGAGATTGCAAGATCTGTCATAATTATGATGATGAATTGATAAAGTTGTATGATGAAGTAAGTGGTCCTATTAGCCTTGCCGATTTATTCTCGCAGGACGTTCAGCATTAAGAAGTTAGTACATGAGGTTACATTGCTTGGGCGTTATGATCTTATAAAGGAATATGATCACGTTTATATCTCAAAGGTATTCTCTTTTTATAAGGCACCGGAAAATCTCATTGACTATAAAAATATAACAATTTCTAATAAATACAAATGAATAATTTATATTCTTCATTTTAAGCCTTTTAGTATCATACATGTATATAAAGCATCACAAAATAACAATATTATAAAAGAATAAATGACAAGAATACATTTTCTCTTAACTTAAGTGTGATGTGCTTTTATGTAAAATAGTATTTATGCATATTAGAATTATTTTTCAAAAACACATATGGACACGTCTTACCTTTGATTACCGCAACTTAGGATAGGGCACCGACAACGGTGAACCGAGTTTGGGAAAGCTTTGACCCGGAAACGGAAAATATGAAGCTACCAAAACTAAAACCCGGGCAGTAGGGGTTAAGTAGAGGGAAATTTAAAGTATTGGCTACGCTCGTAGATGCCTAGGTGTTATGGCTTTCGGACAGGGGTTCGACACCCCTCGCCTCCACCATACATAAACAACAATTTTGATACAATGGAAAACCCTTGAATTCAGGGGTTTTTGTTGTTTTTTGGGCAAAATGCAAGCTAGAATTTGAGACTGAAAGCACGAAAACTTGGATCGAATTGAAATAAATGCACACCCCCTATGAAATTTAGTGTAGGGGGTGTGCATTTTTAGTAGGGGGTGTGCACTTTTTAGCGGAAATAGAAAGCTAGTGTTTTAGGGACTTTGAGTATAATTACGAAATAAATGCAGCAATTCTCTCACCAATCATTATCTGATAGAAAATTTAGCCTACTCAACATTGTTTTCTGTTATTGTTGATCTTTTCATACTGTAGTGAGTAGTTTTGCGAGTCGCATTATCATCAACTACCTGAATATTGCTGCGTCTTGTTTTTTTCAACTGAACTTTATCAAATAATTCCTGTGAAATAATAGGAAAGTGGCAGTCTATTGCTAAATATTTCTGGAAGTCACCTTTGTTGATTATTCTTTTATTGTTAGGATATTCAAGGCCGTAAGTTTTCCAACCACCACATTGCCCGTGTATTTTTCATTTGACAGCATTGTATCAATTGTACGCTTAGCCCAATGTTCTTTGCCTGTTGGAGACTTTATACATTTTTCTTCAAGGTAACGAATTATTGCTAGAATGCTATATCCATTAAGATATAACTCATAAATTTTTTGTACTACTTTGGATTGATCTTCATCTATAACAATATTTCCATCAGAAGCATTAATATAGCCATAACACTTGCGATTATAAAATTTTGAGTTTCCGGTCTCAAAGCCACGCTGAATACCCCACCTAATATTTTGGCTTCTTGATTCACTATCAGCTTGTGCCACTGCGTTGAGAATGGATAATAGAAAAGTCTTACTTGTCTCTGAAATATTAATGTTTTCAACCTCAAAGTGCACATCAATAAGTAGGCTATGCAATTTATTTATCACATCTAGTGTATCCACTGTATTGCGTCCAAAGCGACTTACTGATTTGGTAATTATTAAGTCAATTTTGTGGTCATAGCAATCTGAGAGCATTCTTTGGAATTCTACCCTGTCGGTAGTATTTTTCCCGGATTTAATATCTGCATATATATCAACCAGTTCCCAATCAAGGTGCCGCTTAACCATCTGCTTATATTGGTGGATTTGGTTGTTAAGGCTTTCTATTTGATCAGCATGCGCCGTGCTGACTCTGCAGTATATTGCTACCTTTACTTTTAGCATGAGAGGTATTCTCTCAATTTTTGTGACTTTTCTTTCATTACTAATAATCGCATCATTCCTTTAAAAGAATTGAAAAGATAAAATTTTCCTACTCACATGTATCTCATATGAAAATTTCATCCAATATAATGATTATTGCCAAAATGTATTAAAATAATTAGCCTAACCATCTCACTTCGGAATTAGATTTATATTTAGGCTATGTTAAAGAGTAGTGATGAAAATCATACACACCAATTATAGCCAATATTATCCTTTTGTTGTATAATGGTGTTAATTCAGACTTGTAAAAAAAGACGAAGTGGAGATAATATGCAACAAATAGTAATTTGAAGGGGTGTTGTTATGGGAGAATTATCAAAACTATCTAATATTGGAAAAGAAGTTGAAAGTCAGTTAAATATAATAGGTATATTTACTTATGATCAATTAAAAGATATTGGCACAGAACAAGCGTGGCTGAAAATACAAGAAGTTGATGCTTCTGCGTGTATTCATAGATTATTAGCACTGGAAGGTGCAATTCAAGGGGTTAGGAAAACAGCCTTACCACAGGAACGAAAAGCAGAACTAAAAGATTTTTATAATTGGCATAAATGTAAATAGTAATTTGTCATTGAGTTAAACATAAATTTCTTACAGTGCAATGTATCATAATAAACAATTTGTAAAAAATTCTAAAAATTGCAACTCGATCAGTGTCATTGATGTGCCAACTGTGTGTTGGACTAGATGTGGTAATTTTATATATGATATAGTATGATTTATAAAAAATATAACTGAAAAAGAGGTATAAATTATGATAAAACCAATTATAAAAGACATATTGTTTTTAGAACAAAAATCAGAAGATGCAACTAAAAATGATATAGCAGTAATTGATGATTTAGTAGATACATTAAGAGCAAACTTAGAGTATTGTGTTGGATTGGCTGGGAACATGATTGGAGTAAAAAAACGTATATTGGTATTTACTGTAGTCAACCTTATTATACCTATGATAAATCCAGTTATATTAAAGAAAGAAAAGCTTTATGAAACAGAAGAGAGTTGTTTATCTTTAATTGGCTTTAGAAAAACAAATAGATATGAAAAGATAGAAGTGGAGTATCTTGATAGAAATTTTAAGAAGCAAAAGCAAGTGTTTACTGGATTTATAGCACAAATAATTCAACATGAAATGGATCATTTTGAAGGTATAATAATCTAATTGAATAATTAAAATATGAAGTAATTATTAGCCTAGAGGTCATTGAGAACCATGTGAGTTTGATAAGTGAGGTTTTCCTCTGATCATTAATTAATAATGATTAGGGCTACTGTTATTTAGAAACATAGTATATACTTGATTTGAAGAGAAATAGGTATTTTAAAAAAGAAAGAGAGTGAAAAGAATGGAAAAATTTTTTAAAGCAATAGAGGAAAAGATAAGAAAGTCAGGATATCCTGGAGAAGTCAGTGGCGAAGAAATCTACGCTGAAATAAGTGATGAGGCCGAGGATCAAGAAGAAGGAAGTTACTTATTCATGAAGAAGCAAAATGATAATATCATGTTCGAGTACAGAGTGGATATTTTAGAGGACAATATTAATTTAGCAACCCTCACGATACATACATCAGAGAGAAATTACTTTATTGATTTTGATGCTGAGTAGATAGACGTATTGGGGATGAAGTATGTTACTGGTAAAATAAAATTGGATTTTAAGAATTTTTGTGATTTTTTAATTAAGAAATAAATTTGTTGATAATAACTATGGTGTGATTACACTGGAAGGAAACTTATTTCCAGTTAGAAAGCCTAGCGACAGGTATAGAAATAATAATATTGAAGCAATAACAAAAAGAAATTCTGAAATTTTTGCATAAATTTAAAGACAAATTCCAATTTGTAGAGCTGAATTAACATGATTTTAGACGCAATTATTTCACATTTTTCATATATTAAGTAATAAAGGCAGCCTTGAGAGGTTGCCTTTCAATTTCAACATTATTCTTAAACAGAGCCTTTATTTAACATAAAAACCTTTGATTTTAAAGAGTCATCATAAAAAATGGCTGGGTGGAAGATGACCTGGCGATGGATAATATATCATTGCTACATTCAAAACTTACCAGCGATGAGATAATAAACTATTTTGAAGTAAGCGCCGATTCGATTGACAGCGTTCTGGATATCTTTGTGCGCGTTAATTCCGGCGGTACGGTCTTATCTAAGAGTGACCTTTTGTTTTCAACTATTATTTCTCACTGGGATAAGGCAAGAGACGAAATCGATAAACTGCTAGCTGAAATAAATAAGATCGGAGAAGGATATAAATTTACAAATGATTTTGTAATGCGTACTTGCCTCTATCTATTAGATATGTCTGTAACTTTAAAAGTTGAGACCTTCAAAAGGGATAGCGTATTAAAAATAAAAGATAATTGGGCAGCAATCAGTACCTCTGTAAAAGATACTGTACATTTGTTAAATGAATTTGGATTTAACTCTAATAACATAATTTCTTATGTTGCAATAACGCCTATTGTTTATTATAAGTATAAAGGCGGTGCCTTTGACACTGGCAGTAAATCAGAATTAAGAAAATATATTGTAATGGCACAAGTTAAACAGATCTTTGGTGCAGCAACTAATTCGGCTCTTGCAAATATTAGAGAAGCACTTAAGATTTCGCCATCTGATTCGTTCAAAATGAGCTACTTAACAAATGTGCGCTTTACAGGCGATAGAAGCTTGCGGTATACAGCGGATGAGATCGATGCGTTGTTTGACACGTTTGGGATTGGTGCTTATACATTTATGCTTTTATCTCTGCTGTACCCGAATTTGAAATATAGTCAAAAAGGCTTCCATCAAGACCATATGCATCCACATACAGGATTTGAGGAAGAAAAGATCAAGGACCTAGTTTTACCGGATGGTATTGTTATTGATGATGACAGAAAAGTTGAATGGTGCCGTAGAAGAAATACTCTCGCAAATCTTCAATTGCTTGAAGGTAGAGAAAACGAAAGTAAAAATGCTATGCCTTTAGTGGACTGGTTAAAGATTCCGGAGAACAGTGATAATGTTAAATATCTGCCTACTTTTGTTTCTTGTGAATTAGCACATTTTGAGGAGTTCATGGAAAAAAGGCAGAAATTAATGAGTGACGCATTAAAAGCAATCCTATTGTAATTATGAACAATTGTGTACCGTGAGGAATTAGTTTCATTGAAGGAGGAAGAAATATACATGTATATAGGTTCGTTAGAAGAACGCCGAGCTAGAGGAAGTGAAATAAAACTTGTAACTGCTGCTTTGTATGAAGCAAAAGTTAAGGACGAAGAAATCGTGCGAGTATTGATGAAGGTATGTGATGCAGATAGAGAGGAAGCAACTAATGCGTTTCGTAATGAAAAGTTCATGTTGTATCCACGTAGAGAATTGTATCAATACCTGATTCTAGAAAAAGGCTTTGAAGAACATGACGCTGATGTGTTTATACGCAATAAAGCTACACGCGCGTTGGCTGACAACAGGGAGCTAAGTAAATTATCACCAGCTAAAATGTTTGACGCTATTAATAAGGCTAATAAATAAGTGGAGGAAAACTAATGGCTAAAAGAGATCGTTATAATGCGCTGGTTATTCTTACAAATAATGCGGCTCTCATATGGAAAGAAGCTCGTGGGATAGCGCCGGATTCGGCGTCAGATAAGCTGGACGATGCTATGCTCGAATGGCAAAGCGAATTAACTAAAACATTGAAAATTTGGATTGATAAAGGTCTCACAATGACTACAGGTGAGCTGATTCTTGCACGTGCAAACCTTGGTGCAGTCGTTGAATCGTGGCTTAAATTCTTTTACTGTGTTTATTATGAAGATTATTGTAAGAGCCCGATTACAAATAATAAAGGCAAAATGATAGAGCCGGAAAAAGCGTCGTTCGATAATCTTAAAGAATTTAGTAGTGGAAAGCTATGGGATGATGTAAAGTCACCAGAGTACGCTTGGGTTGATTCTGTACAGCATAAAAGGAATGCAATTCATTCGTTCAGATACAGAAATATTGGAACTCCACAGGAATTTTTGGATGATATTGATCATCTTTATGATTTTGTAGATAATGTGCTTTCACACTTTCCACCGCTTGAGGACTATATCGAGGCATATCCAGCGGGCTATGTGATGAATCCATATTTTGATTGATATGTTCCCGAGAACCCTAAAACCGTTGATATGTTCTCGCATACTACGAAAAACGTAAAAAACGGTTGACCTGTTCCCGAGAACCCTGACGTAAATAATGGCAACTCGGGCCACGTAGAGTGCGTGGTAGGACTATGTCGAATGTACTCTTGAAAGTGGCGGAATTTAGGCATTTATGTGAGTTTTATTCATTCGATAGAGAGAATAAGGGTTATGGTAAACGTAGCACACAGACTGAGGTTACGGTTTGTGTGGCCGTTGGCATTGGGAGTTAAAAACACCGTAAAGTCACAATTTCAAGACTATGTAAAAGTTGTTGACTTGTAATTTCTTGCAGTTTATTATGTATATAATCTCAATAATCATTTGATGATTGGTTTGAGTGGTTAATTTAGTTAATTTATATTTACGGAGGGATACGAAATGAAATTATTATTATCAGGAGGCAACGCCGAAGGCGTTGTCACACTTGACGAATTTTTTGCTTCTCAAATTGATTTAAGTCGAACAGTATTATATGTACCAGTCGCTGATAAAGAAACTAATTACGACCAACGCTTTGAATGGTTCAAACGCACTTATAATAAATATGGAATTTTCAATATAGAAATGTGCATTGACCTGAACAAAGCAGTTATAAGCGATATATACACCGCAATATATATCGGAGGTGGCAACACTTTTAAGCTTTTGAAGGAAATAAAAGAGAGTGGATTTGATAAAAAGCTCATTGATTTTATAAATCGAGGTGGATTTGTATATGGCTTATCAGCAGGAAGCATTATTTTTAGTGAAGATATAACGAGTACAACCTATGATAGTGAAAACACTATTGGCTTTGAAGATTCAACAGGACTAAATTTGGTAAAAGGTTTTAACATTTGTTGTCATTATGGGAATGGGGATTATGATAATACAAACTATAAACGAAATAGGATTCAAGAGTATTCAGCGCAGTCATATGGCACAATCGCATTGCCGGATGGTTGTGCGGCTTATATTCAAGATGATACAATTACTTTTATGGGTAGCGGAGTTGTACTGTTTAAGAAGCCTTAACGTTTATCCATATCGTCGTATGTTATAAGCAAACTACCGTTTAAATTACACTTTGACTACTTTTAGAGAAAATAAAAATACTCGACATTTAACATTACAAATTTATGTCTGAAAGTATAGGCCGTATGACTGAAGACGGCACGGCAGAACCCTACTACAGTATATTCGTATTTAAGACAGGTTACACAACTACAGCAATGGCTGAAGAACCTCGCAGAAACAAGCGTTCTATTATATGTTCTCATAACGGTGACACTCCATCCAGTATGGGGAAACATATCAAAAAATAGAGGGGTGTGCACCTTTTAGCAGAAACCCCATACAATTTAGCGATAATAAAATTAATTCCTTCATTGATAAACTTGATAAATTGCATCAAAATCATAGTTGTTAGACATACATAAACAATGATTTTGATACAATGGAAAACCCTTGAATTCAGGGGTTTTCGTTGTTTTTTGGATATTTTAGAGTAGGGATTTTTAAGGTTTAGAGATTAAATTTATAGATTTTTATGTTGGACATGCACACCCCTATGGATTTTGAAGTTAGGGGTGTGCATTTTTAGGGTGGGGTGTGCACTTTTTAGCGGAAAGAATATGTAATATGTAGAATGAAAACATATGTGCAAGTTATAAAAAGAAAATTTTAGCCTACTCATCATGAACACGACATAAGGAAGATTTCTTCATACTGTAGCGTGTATGCTTTATTTTTGAATTATTTCCATCAATCTGGATGTTGCTTCTTCTGATTTTTTCTGCTTGTACTTGATCAAACTGTTCCTGGGTTATTATAGGAGTGCGGTTACTATTAATTAAGTATTTCTGATATTCGCCTTTATTGACCCTGCGCTCATTATAAGGGAAATCAAGTGCGAAAGTTTTACCAACAATTACGTTACCTATATATATTTCGTTAGAAAGCATTGTATCGATTGTACGCTTTGACCGGTGGGCTTTGCCAGTAGGAGATTTTATTTCTTGTTTCTTAAGTTCACGAATTATGGCCAGGATACTATAACCACTAAGATATAAATCAAAAATCATTTGTACTATTTTTGATCCTTGCTCATCTAATATAATATTTTCTTCTGATTCGTGACGATAGCCATAACAATTGATTTACAAACTGCCACTATTGAAACTGTTGTGGTGCATTCAGAACATGAGATAACTTTTACATTTAAAGATGGAATGAATATATAAGAATACAAAAACATACAGAGTTAATGTATTGATATGCTCCCCTTAAAGGTGTTTTTTAAAAATTATAAAATGATTTTGTTTTATGAAAAATATTAGTAAGTTAGCCCTAAACAAATGTTTTGTATTGGTTGCGAATAAAATAATTTTATGTTACAGTAAATTTACTGGAAAATGTTGAAAACCTTATTAATTTAAAATTTAGCAAAAAATCTGATTATTAATGGAATACCAACTTGTTTAAGTTTAAGTATAAAAAATTTAAATTTATATTTTTTATGAAACAATATAATATAACTCGGGTAGAAGGAGCGGTAGAATGTCTGAATATAGTAACAAAAGTGAGATTGATATGATATATGAACAGCTTAGTCCTCGGGCAAATGAACTATATCAATTTGTAATTCATTACAACGCATATATGAATCAACCTCGTGATTATGATGGTTCTGGTGAACTTATTAATATGGTAGAGATACATATATTAACTATAATCGAAGACCAACCTGGTATTACAGTAAGTCAACTTGCAATAAAATGGGGTACAACTAAAGGAGCTGTTTCACAAACTCTTAAAAAACTTGAAAAGAAAGAATTGATTTTTAGACAAAATGAAAATGATAATGCTAAGACAATTCACCTTTATCCTACAGAAAAGGGAGATCGCTTAAGTACTGCTCACAAGTCTTATGATAATGCGGACATCCTTCAAACTCAACATGAATTATTAAAAAGTTGCACATTAGAAGAAGTTGATACATTTTATAAGGTAGTACATGAATATATTAAATTGTTTTAAAAACAATTGAAGAATGCAAGTATTTTGTTTAGATGATAAATAAAATACTTGTATTTTTTTAATTTATAAATCGACATAAGAAATTGAAAGATTACGGTAATTTTTTTTAAACTATAATAACATATATTATAAAAAGGTATATCTGATAAACAAAATTGATTAGATAAACGATTATATTTATAAATATAGCAAATAAAAGGAGAAACAAAGCATGAAAACTTAAAAAGATACGTATATAGTATATCAACTAAACAAAATATATAAATTTTAAAAATATTATAAATTTTAAAAATATTATAAAATTATATTGACTTATTATTTAACTTTGATTATAATAAAGAAATAAATAGTTTAGCAGCTAAACATAAATTTGAAACAATAATTATTATTGTAGTAAATTAATGGCCATATAATTTATGATAATTATGAAAACGTTATGAAAAGCATTTAAACAAATATCAACCACAATTTATAATATTTACTAGTTAATTAAAGATTGAAGGAGGAGTATTTTACATGGGAAAAATTATTATATCAACATTAAAAGCCCCACAAGCCATCGGACCTTATTCACAAGCAACAGGTATTTCAGAACTAGTTTTTGTATCTGGTCAACTTCCAATTAATAATGAAAGTGGAAAAATTACTGATAACGATATTGAAGAACAAACCAAACAATCGTTAACTAATTTATCTGAAATTCTTCAAGCAGCAGGAAGCGATTTAAATAAAGTTTTAAGAACAACTGTCTATTTAAGTGATATGAAAAATTTTGAAAAGATGAATAAAGTTTATAAAACATTTTTTAAACCAGGAAACTATCCTGCTAGGACTGCAATTGAGGTATCTAAATTACCAAAAGATGCATTAGTTGAAGTTGAAGCAATAGCTCATTTATAAATAAATAGGAGGTTTTATTATGAATATTAAAGAATTTTGCGAAAAGTATGCAATAAATAGACTAGGTACAAATTGCCTAAAATGGGATGCGCTAGATAAGCGTTATGGAAATAAAGATTTAATTGCTATGTGGGTTGCAGATATGGAATTTAAAACTCCAGAAGTCGTAATTGAAGCAATGAAAAAAAGAATTGAACATGGAATATTTGGATATTCTTTTGTGCCTGAGTCATATTATAATGCCTTTATTAATTGGGAAAAGAATGAACATAACTATGAAATAAATAAAGAATGGATACGTTTTACAACCGGTGTTGTTGTTGCCTTATATTGGTTTGTTAATGCTTTCACAAAACCAAATGATTCAGTAATTATTATGACTCCAGTTTATTATCCTTTCTTTAATGCTGTTAAGGATAATGGAAGAAAACTAGTTACCTCAGGATTAATTAACACTAACGGAATATATACCATTGATTTTGAGAATTTCGAAAAGAATATTATTGAAAACGATGTTAAATTATATATCCAGTGTTCTCCTCATAATCCAGCTGGTAGGGTTTGGACAGAAAAAGAATTGGATACAGTTTTATCTATATGTAAAAAACACAATGTACTTGTTGTTTCAGATGAAATTCATCAAGATATTATAATTGGAAATAATAAACATTTGCCAGCAGCTATTGTAAGTGGCGGAAAATATGCAGATAATTTAATAACAGTTACAGCACCTTCAAAAACTTTCAATCTAGCTGGGTTATTAAATTCTCACGTAATCATATCCAATGAAGAAATAAGGGCACAATATGATGCTTATGCAAAAACTGTTAATCAAACAGAAGTAAATATTATGGGATTAACTGCAACTGAAGCTGCTTATACTCATGGAAAAGAATGGTTAGAATCTCTATTAGATGTGATAAGACACAATTATAACAATGTTAAAACTAGATTGAATGAAAAAGCACCGAAAATAGTTATCACTCCATTAGAAGGAACTTATCTTGCTTGGTTAGATTTACGAGCATATATGGATCCTAATGACACAAAAGTCTTTATACAAGATAAATGTAATCTTGCTATTGATTTTGGTGAATGGTTTAGCGAAGATTGTAAAGGTTTTGTTAGACTCAATATGGCTACGGATCCGAAATATGTTGAACAGGCTATAGATAACATTATAAAAAATATCAATTGTTTATAAAAAATATCAATTATTTATAAAAACAAAAGGAGGCGAACATAAATGCAATTTTTAAAAAATTATAAATTTTCTTTTATTCTTCTGGGAGGAATGTTACTAGGGTCCATTCTAGGATTAATACTTGGACCCAAAGCTGTAATCCTTACTCCTATAGCAGATATTTTTCTAAATTTATTATATTGTTGTGTGGTACCTATGATTTTCGTATCATTAGTATCTTCCATTGCCAATATGGAGAATCTACATAAGCTAGGTAAAATATTATCTATCATGATGATATTGTTTATTGTAACAGAAATTATAGCCAGCATTTACATGGCTGTCATCTGTGGTGTGTTTGATCCAGCTCGTGGAGCAAATATAGTTATGAACGAAACAGTGAAAGATATGACGAGTAATAGTAATTTCTTATCAATGTTTACTGTAAATGACTTCTCACTATTATGGTCAAGAAAAAATTTGATGGCTTTAATTATTTTTTCAATGATTTTCGGGGTATCTACCGTTGCTATAGGAGAAAAAGGAAAGCCTGTTGTGCAATTCTTTGACTCACTATCTAATGTTATTATGAAAATGGTTGGGTATGTTATGCTTTTAGCACCAATAGGACTAGGTGCATTCTTCGCTACTTTAATTGGGCAGTATGGTGAACAAATCGCCGGCCCACTATCAAGAGCATTAATAATATATTTTATAGCTGCAATAGTATATTTCTTCTTATCAAATACTATTTTCGCTTTCATTGGTGATGGTACTAGAGGAATTAAGAATTTTTGGAAAAATATTGTGCCACCAACTCTAACATCTTTAGGTACATGCTCTAGTGCTGCATCTATTCCAAGTAATCTTATCGCCTCAAAAAACATTGGCATTCCAGAAGATATTAAGAATATTACTATTCCTATGGGCTGTAATCTTCATAAAGATGGAGCGTGCTTAATTTCAATTTTAAAAATTGCATTTATGTGTTCTATTTTTAAGATTAACTTTCTAGATCCTAAAAACTTATTGACTGCTATTGTGGTATCTGTAGTAGCATCATCAGTAATGGGTGCAATACCAGCGGGTGGATATGTTGGAGAAATATTTATTGTAGCTGCTTTTGGATTCCCTGCTGTTTCAATTCCAATTATGGTCTTAATTGGAACGATAACAGACGCACCAGCAACAGCAATTAACGCTACTGGTGATACTGGGATTGCAATGATTATTTCTCGCATCATTGAGGGTAAGCATTGGGCTGATAAAAAAATTGAGAAGGTTGTCACTAATAAAAAAGTTCATATAGAAACAAAAATATCTATGTAAATTAGAAACAAGCTAATATAATTCCAGCAAAGGTAATATTTTGACTGGAATTATATTTTTTCTATTTAATTGAAACTTCGAATAATAAAACAACAAAAACTTAAAAGAAATTTAAACCAATAAATATTCCAAGGGAATAAAGAAAAACTTTAGTGTGGGTAAAACATAACTTGAAGTTTTTTGTTAACTGTATATATGCTTCTTTCAATGGACAGTGATATAGTTAGTAGAGGTTCGCCTCCACCATACATAAACAATGATTTTGATACAATGGAAAACCCTTGAATTCAGGGGTTCTCATTGTTTTTTGGATTAAAACGCAGTGTGAAAATTAAACTTGAAAGCATAAAAAATTGGATTAAATTGAAAAAATGCACACCCCCTATGGATTTTAGTGTAGGGGGTGTGCATTTTTAGGGTGGGGTGTGCACTTTTAAGCGGAATTATAAAGGCTTGTTTAATATGGTCCATGAAGGTACATGTTGAGATAGTATTAACTCTGAAGTGAAATTTAACTAGAAAATAAAGATTATACTATAATTACGCGGACTAGTGAGGAATTTTTAGCTTTATAAATTTTCTGATTTATACTGCAAAATTCTTTACAAATATACTGACTTCAAGTATAACATCAGTATGTTTGTGATGAGGTGAAGTAAATGGATTATTTAAATAAATTAGAAAATTTAATTGAGCAAAATAATGGTATATTATTTACATCAGATTTAGCGCGTCTAAATATTCCACGAACGTATTTATCTAAGCTTGTGAGTATAGGGAAATTAGAACGAGTAAGCAGAGGTGTATATATTTTGTCGGGTGAAATTGAAGATGAGATGTATTATATGCAGATTAAATATCCAAAGTTAATTTATTCACATGAAACAGCTCTGTTTATACATGGGTTATCTGACAGAACGCCATTTGAATATTCAGCAACTGTACCAAGTAGTTATAAGGTTGTAGAAAATATTTCTGAAAACAACAAGATTTATTATATAAAAAATGAACTACATTCTTTAGGTGTTACTGCTGCAAAAACTTCTTTTGGAAATGATATTAAATTGTATAATATTGAAAGGACAATTTGTGATATCGTACGAAGCAGAAACAAAATAGACATTCAAATTTTAAATGATGCTTTAAAGAGATATATTAAATTAAAATATGCTGATTTTAATTTGCTAGGCGAATATGCGAAAAAGTTCCATGTAGACAAAATAATAAAAAAATATATGGTACTTTTATGAGTAGCAAAGGCATGAGTTAAAGGCGAAAATTAAAAACCTTGCCAAAAGCAAAGATATGTCTGCACAAGTTGTTTTGCAAAACTATATGTTTGAGAGGTTTTTAGAACGCATATCAAAATCTGAATACAAGAATAAGTTTATATTAAAGGGTGGGATGTTAATAGCTGCCATTGTGGATATAGATAATCGTTCAACAATGGATATGGATGCAACGTTAAAAGGATATACATTAAATGAGGATTCATTATCAAAGGCTATAAATGATATTTGCTCAATTGATGTAGACGATGACGTAATCTTTTCTTATATTAAGGTTGAGCCTACCAGAGAAGATGATGATTATGGTGGGTATAGGGTAAGTATACAATCTGTTTACGATACCATTATAACTCCAATGCAAATTGATATTACAACAGGAGATGCTATAACTCCAAGAGAAATCCTATATAGATTTAAAATGATTTTTGATGATAATACTATTGATATTTGGGCATATAACATAGAAACAGTTTTAGCGGAAAAATACGAGACCATATTAAGGCGCGGAGAATTTAACACAAGATTAAGAGATTTTTATGATATATATATTTTGACAAAAACACAAGACTTCAATAAAAAGCTGTTCAATGAAGCAATTTTAAAAACATCGAAACATAGGGGAACAACACATATCTTCAAAAATATTGAAAAAAGAATATCAGTTGTTGAAAACAGTAAAGATTTAAAAAAGCTATGGGATAAATATAAGAAAAATTATAGCTATGCAAAAGATATTTCATTCGAGGATATAGCTTTTGTTTTGAAGGAATTGTTAGTAGTAATAAAGTAAAGTTAAAAGCATTTCATTTTGGAGTGTCTTTACTTAGTAAGTTCAGTCAAGTCAGTCTCTTTCAGCCAATGGATGTGTTCCCTCATACGTTTTGAGGGAATTTTTCATTTTTTATTTTACTATGAAAATAGGCTGCCAACTATTGTTGTTGACAGCCCGAAGTTATGTAGACTATCTATATAACTCCTTAATTATTATTTATTGTTGGTCAAAATAACCTCTGATTTCATTCAACTTTTCTTCAGCATAAGGTCTACCACCAGTTGCAATTTGATCAATTTGAAAATGTTTTAAAACTTCAAAACCGCAGGTTTGAAGAGTATCTTTTATAAAGCTGCCAGTAATAGGATTTTGCAATTGATTGTTATAGTAGTCGTTAGGTGTTTGCATAGTTGTAATAACGACTGCTTTTTTATTTTTTAATAATCCAATCATTGTTCCATTTGCTCCATATTTATATGCCCAGCCAAGCTGAAAAACTTTATCACAAAATCCTTTTAAAGCAGCAGGCATTGATGCCCACCATAGTGGAATTGGAAATACCACTACATCCGCTTTATCTATTTCTGCTTTATATTTTAACACCAATGGATCTTCTATCTGTCCTTTTCTCCACTGCAACAAGTCTTGCCCTGTCATAAGAGGGTTAAATCCATCTTTTACCAAATCGATGCATTCAACAGAATGCCCATTTTTTGAAACAGTTTCAGCAACAGTTTTTGCTACTCCTGCGTTAAAGCTTCCTTCATAAGGGTGGCTGCTAACAATTAAATAATTCATACTATCAATCTCCTTTTTTATTATATAGATTTGTTATATTGTATTAATGTCACAGAGATCTGTAACATGCGACATTCGTCATTAAAACTTTGCAATAATCGCCATTATGATTCCAAATATGCCAACAGGCACAACAGCAAGCCCGGCCTTAGTATAATCACCGCCGCAAATACCTATGATGGAGGGGAAAGTAGCTGTGGCAAGGAAAAACCCTATATTCTGAAAAGTAATTACTACCCCTGTACCTATACCCACAAATTTATGATTTTTTACAATAGAATTAATAGAAATAAAAATCATAGCAGGGCCAGCAAGACCAATAAGTCCTAAAAATATTGTAGCAGTAAGTATAATAGGTATTGATGGTATAAAGCACAGCGCAGTAGCTACAGTAGATACTATAACGGTTATCACAAAAATCGGTTTAGCACCTGTGGATTCAGAAAGCTTACCTAATATAGGACAACCTATAATAGAGGCAATCATTGGAATAGAAGCAATAAAGCCTGCTTGTGATACACCCATTAACCTGCTATGTGCAGCAAAGCTAGGAAAGAAAATGATAACACAAAACAACAAATAAGCGCTTGAAGCAAATGCAAGAGACGCACAGATTAAATCCTTATTTTTTATAACCTCTAAAAAGCTTACTTTTTCTTGATTTTGATAAGAAGTATCGACTCCTTCAGGGGCCTTGATTACAAAATGTACAGCAAGTGTAGTGATCAAGCTAACGACTGCAAATACAACCCAGATAGAGTGCCAACTTAATTTCATGGTATTAAACATAAAAGGTGTTGCATTAAAAGCAATAATTTGTCCAATAGGCATCCAAACGGCAAATATACCCATTGCGCTACCAATCTTGGCTGGAGCACAATACGAAATTATTGTCATAGGAGCACCTACACAAAGAAAAATAAATCCTATACCTTCAATTGCACGACTAACTATCATTACGGCTGCTGTTGTTGAAAGTGCACCAAGAAGAGCACCAGCCGTTGCCATTAATCCGGCCATAATAATAATTTTCTTTGGACCATATTTCTGCGATAAAGTACCCGCTGGAAGCGCAAATGCAATACCAATCAGTGTGTAGATTGACATAAGCCATGGAGCAGAAGACTCTCCCATATGCAGGCTTGCTGCCACATCTTTCATGATCATAGGAACCTTAAACTGATTCATAGCGATAGCAGCCGCTACGATCATAATAACTAGTCCAATGACTTTATAGTCTTGGTACTTAACGTTTTTATCATTTTCCATTATTCAATACTCCTTATAATTTTTAACTCGCTTCTTAAGTTAAGCGGTGTGCTATATTTTAGCGGGATTTTAAAATCATTTTAATTATACATCTTGAAACTTCATAAGTAAAATAGTATAATTTTATTATATGTATAGTCAATTACCTATGGAAAGAGGTGTATAATAAATGACCTTGAGGCATTTTAGGATTTTTATTGCAGTTTGTGAGAACAATAGTATAACTGCTACTGGCAAAAAACTTCACATTACACAGCCATCTGTAAGTATTGCCATTCGTGAACTTGAAGAAAACTATGGAGTTAAACTTTTTGACAGAGTGTCACGAAGGCTATATATTACAGAGACTGGTAAGCAATTATTAGAGTATGCAACGCATATTGTTTCGCTAACTGACGAAGTGGAAGTAGGAATAAAAGATTGGGACTCCTTCGGCACTCTACGTGTGGGATCAAGTATTGCAATCGGTTTTGGTATATTGCCTTCTTATGTCAAAGCTTTTGAGCAGCAGATCCCTTCCGTTAAAGTAAATGTCGCTGTAAATGATACTAAAACAATAGAAGAATATATTTTAAGAAATACTGTTGATATTGCCCTAATTGAAGGTAAAGTACAGAGTCCAAATATTGAACAAATTAAGTTTATGGATGATGAATTGGTTTTAGTTTGCGGTAAAAAACACCCATTTAGCCGTTACGATGAAATAGAGCTAAACATGCTAGATGGACAAGATTTTATACTACGAGAAAGAGGTAGTGATGACAGAGAATTTTTTGAGAGTTTCTTAGCAGCACACGAATTAGAAATCAATACACGATGGGAGAGTATAAGCATACTAATCATTTTTGAGGCAGTAAAAGCAGGGTTAGGATTAACCATTCTTCCTGAGGTAATAGTAAAAGCAGGTGTATCATTAGGTAATATCCATGTTTTAAAAATTAAAAACGTTTCGCTAAAACGTCAATTTTCTATTATTTATCAAAAAAATAAATTTCTTACCAAATCAGCAAAAAAATTTATCAGTCTTTGTATTAATAATAACGTAAACCCATAGTTTCCCAATCTAATAAAATGCAAACGGAACGCCACTTAGTCTTCTGATTAGGTGGCGTTTTAAGTTTTGCTTTAGACGAAAAATCATAAAGTGAATTGTTATAACTTTTGTTGAGTCGTATTTTATAGTTATATCCATATAAAATGAGGAAACAAATGCCCTTGGGGTGTTTATTTTTACATGTATGTAAAAATAAGTTAATATGCTATTTAATTTGTATATTCATAACCCTGCGCTCATTATAAGGAAAATCATTTCAATAAGTTTTTCCAATTATTACATTGTCGATGAATTTTTCATTGCTAAGCATGGTATCAATTGTACGTTTTGACCAATTCTCTTTACCAGTTAGTGATTTAAACCCTTGCTTTTCAAGTTCATGAATGATAGCTAGGATACTGTATCCACTAAGGTATAAATTGAAAATCTTTTGAACTATTTTTGATTCTTGTTCATCTATCATAATATTTTCTTCTGAATCATGGCTATAGCCATAGCACTTACGATTATATAGTTTTGAACTTCCGTTTTCTAAACTATGTTTGATTCCTCATTTGATATTTTGGCTTTAGTAGTGTAAGAATAATTATAGTCATGTTTTGATTTGAATTTAGGAAAATCAGTATGTGCTTTAAAGAATTTATGATAAGCATTATCTAAATTATAAATAGAATTAGTTAAAGCAAATTTATATACGTCTTTATCATCTTTATTTCTTAAGTTAAAATCTAAAATATTTGATAACTTGTTTATATCGCCATTAAACACAAAACTTAATAATTTGTTTTCATCAAAAATTAGATAACAAGGTGGTTCATTTTCAGGAATTAAGATATATACTTCACTTACAAGTGCATTGAATGACTTACAGTTCACCTTAACAATTGGGTCTAAAGGAATCTTTACCACATATCCATCGTCAGTAGCGGGGTCGTTTTTATATAATCCTTCTAAATTGGTAATCCAACTTGTAATCATATCTTGAATTTGTGGATTTGATTGGACTACTTTCACAACTTTATCTTGTTTCGGGTCAAAAATTTCAACATATTTAAAACCCTCAGCATTTACACATAGTCATAATAATTAAATTTTCTGAATAGTAGTATCTTATGGAAAAAAATATTGCAGGAGGATAATCTAATGGAACGAGAAAAGAAATGTCCAGAATGTGGTTGTGAAAAAATTGCACAGGCTAAACTTGATATTAATGCAAAATTATATCCTATTGACGCATTTTTCAAAATTATGAATGGGTCAGAAGTGAATGCAGAGGTATGTACAAAATGTGGTTATATTTTAAATATGAGGGTATTAACACCAGAGAAATTCAAGTGATAATTCACATTTTTCATATATCCTGTCTCAATAAATTATGAAAACCCTTGAATTCAGAGGTTTTTGTTGTTTTTTTGTTATATAGGAAACAGCTTGCGGAAGTGGCTGTGGATAACAGTTTACAGAAAAAACATATGGAAAAATTCAGAAAAATATGAGATGATAAAACTATGGAAAAAAATAAGATTACTATAAAACAAATATTTAAAGACCAATCAAGAATTTTGGAAAAAGAATAAAGAAAAGTACCAAGTACCCTGAAAAAATGAGAGAACATATGCACATAGAAGTTATGAAAATGATAGGATGCGGGGATATTTCTTTAGGTTTTGTGGCATATATATGCTTAAAATGTTTAGAAGTATTTAAAGTAGGATTTACATGCAAAAGTAGATTTTGCAGTAAATGCGGTAAAAAATATATAAATGAGTGGGTAGAGAAACAAGTGAGTAAAATTTTAGATGTACCACATAGACATTGTGTATTTTATAAGAGTTTTTAACTCTTATTTTAAAGGGAGTAATTACGTATACACAGGAATTTAGGGAGTTTTTTGTTAGAGAATATGAAAATGGTAACACACCTGCTCAGATATTGAGAAAAGCTGGTTTCGAGCCAAAGATGTTTGGAAAACCACGTCTTCATAGCATTTGTACAAATATGCGAAAAATGGCCAGTCGCAAAGAAGGGCTTACAGATACAAGAAAAGGATAGTCTGGAAGAATATCGACTAAGGGTTTTACTCCTGAGGAAGAAATACAACGTCTCAAGCAGAAAGTAAAATATCTTGAACAGGAAAATACCTTTTTAAAAAAATCAGATTCTTAGACAAGAAAGTTCAACATGCGCACGACCGGAAGAAAAATTCAAAATCATCCAGGCTATGATTTCTCATGATAATAATGAATTGAATATATGTTGGTTATGTGAAAATGCAGGTGTATCACGAAGCGGATACTATAATTGGCTAAAGACAGAAAGTAAACGAATGAATAAAGAAGCCAAGGATCGTGCTGACTTTGAATTAATTCTTATCGCATACCAATACCGTGGGTATGACAAGGGAAGGCGTGGCATCTACATGCATCTTCTACATATGGGAATCATAATGAACCAGAAAAAGATACGTAGGTTGATGAAAAAGTACAATCTATTCTGTCCTATTCGAAAGGCAAATCCATACCGAAGAATGGCTAAAGCTATTCATACTGATTCTGTATCAGATAACCTGGTAAATAGAGAATTCCGTGAGCAAGGTGCAGGCATGATTATTCTAACTGACATAACATATCTTTTTTACAATAAAGGTGATAAAGCATATTTATCCGTAATGAAAGATGCTTGTACCAATCAAATTTTAGCATATGTACCAAGCTTAGCTGATATCACCATACTCATTAATAAATTCTACACCCATTTCTACTGAAAACAGCATTAAATCAATAATATGCTTGTCATCCTTTGAAATCGGCTTAAAGTCTACAATTACTTTTTCAACAATAGCTACTCTTAGCTTTCCAAAGCCTTTTTCAGGCAGGAATTCATTTTTTATTTTCTCCTTGCATGGGCTCAGTAAATCAGCAACGCCAGTATCGCCTTTAAGCCTAGCATTAATAAGGTTTTTAACTTTATCGCTCATCTTATAAGTTTCAACTAGAAGCTTCATAAGTTCTTCTGGTTGTAGTTGTTTGAGCTGCTTTTTAAGTTCAGTTATTGATAGATTTTTATCTTTTATCATTTGAAGTTCCACCCCAACTTATTTTTTATAATTCCATTTTATTTAAAGTAAAGTAACACCTCATGCACATTAATATGTTACTTTATCTAATTCACTATCACACCTCAAACATTTTTGCACTGCATGACCTTTTTCTTCATCTTCATAACTACACTGATCACAATAGTTCACCTTACATTTTGGACAATCAAAAATTGCATTTACCTGTCCGCCTGTTCGCTCACTAATTTCTCCTTAGATAATTCCTCAATATAATAAAAACTATTCAAAAGAACTACTTGAAACTTTAGATAATGTAAGAAGCCCTTAATCTGTATCTCTAATTTGTGTAGCTCTTGGTTTTATAGCTAATGAGGATGCAATCCCAATTATATATGATAAATACTTTGAATTGAAAAAAATATATAAGAATGAAAGTTATGCACAAGGTCCTTTACTTACTCTTTTTAAGTTGAAGGAAAGATTTTATATGCAGAAAAAATAATATAATGCCTCAAATAATATTCATAGGATGGATTAATAATGGAATACATAGGCGGTATAGTAGAAAGAATTACATATGAGAATGAAGAAAATGGATTTTGTGTTATTAAAATAAAGTCTAAGGGGTATTCTGATCTGAAATAGACCATAAAAAGAAAATAATACTTATTTTTGAAGATATTCAGTGGATTGATTATGGTAGTTTAATGTTTTTAAGTAGCATGATTTTGCATGGACATACTAATCTTTTGTGTTTAATGACATATAGAAACGAATACAACATCGAAATAGATAAATTTCTAGTTTCTGCAAATAAACATAATAAAATTTTAAGGTTGGATTTATTAAGATTTGATAATAATGAAGTAGAAAATTTTATTAAAATTGGTCTTCCAAAAAAGAATTTCACTAAAGAGATATTAAATAAAATTTATAATGAAACTGAAGGAAATGCATTTTTTTTAACAGAATATATTAATACTATAAAGTTTAATAGTGATATAAATATTATGTCCTCGAAAATGCAGGATGTAATGAAAAGCAGGTTTTTAGATATTTCAGAGGAGTGTAAAAACATTTTAAGAATTTCATCTTTATTTTTGGATGAAATTCCTTTATATATTTTGCATGAACTTACAGGGGAAGATGAACTTAAGATAATGGACGCAATAGAAGGACTTGAAAATAAATTCTCTATAAAGATTTCCCATAAAAGTGGAATTTCTATGTTTTCATTTTTCATGATTTCAGAAAGTTTAGATACTATAACATTCCACGGCTTTAAAATTAATCCTTTTCAAATTGAAAACAATAAGTTTCTAAAACATAAGCTGTATTCTTATCTACTATATCTATAAACTTATCTTTCAGCATAGTTTTACCTATACCAGCTTCGCCTACTAAAAACACTGCTTTCGAACAGTCATTTTTTATAAAATCATTATAATTGTTTTATAGTATCCTTATTTCATTATATCTTCCAAAGAAAAATTAAATAGCTTTTTTAGTAACTTCCTTAGTATTCATAATATCTATTATTTCATTAATTATATTTAATATTTTATCATCAAGAGAAATAGATAATTCATCTTTAAATAAATTTTTAACACCATTGTATGTTTCAATTGCCATGTTATATTTACCTTGATTTTTATAACTTTGTAGTAAATATAAGTAAGCATCTTCATTAAATTCATCTGTTTTTATTAATAATTTTGAATATTTTTCAACAATATCATAATTGTTATTATGTAAAGCATTTTCTATTTTTTTATTCAATCTATTGGTATACATACATTTTAAACTTTCACGAATTTCTAAAAGCCAAATTTCAAAGTTAGTAGCATTTTTAGGGCAAAATCCTTGTAGAAATTCCCCATTAAAAACATCTATTTCGTTTTCATCATTCATAAATCTATATACGTCTAACTCTATTTCTATATCTGGATTAATCATAACTATTGATTTTTGAGGAGATATTAACACAGGTACATTAGAGAATTTATTTATTTTATAAATAGCATTTCTTAGATTTTTTATAGCGTCGCCTTCTTCTTGGTTAGCCCAAAAAAGTTCTGAGATATGTTTTCTATCATCTTGTTTATTCAAAAGTAAATAACAAAAAAGGCCTTGGGCTTTACTGTAAGGCAAGAAAATTTCTTTTTCATTGACAGTTAAATAAAAATTACCAAACATCTTTCAATGTATATAATGCATAAAAACACTCCCGGTTAGTGACATAAACTTTCTTATATAAAATATATAACACTATAGATTATACTACATTATAAACATAATTCCAAAATTAAATTCTTACTGAAAGTTTTTATTAATAATAAGTAACTATTTATAATATTCATTTATTTGACGTTTTGATGTTCTAATTAATTTATAATAATGATAAAGGAGGAAGTGATAAAGATAATGTTACATTTCATCAAAGTAAATCTAGAAAAACCTTGTACAGAAGAAGGACTAAATAAAAATAGTATCAGACTTAAAACGAGTGGAGGCGAGTTTTGAGCAAATGCTACATATTTATGCTTTTGGTTAAAGCAACT
The DNA here is from genome assembly GCF_011065935.2 of Clostridium estertheticum. Classification (NCBI taxonomy): domain Bacteria; kingdom Bacillati; phylum Bacillota; class Clostridia; order Eubacteriales; family Clostridiaceae; genus Clostridium; species Clostridium estertheticum. The sequence continues at coordinate 570,263 of NZ_JAAMNH020000001.1, forward strand.
AAGTAATCGTTTAGAGATGTATATTAGTAAAGTTAAAGAATTTGTTTGAAATTCAGGGGGGGAAGGTAAATCATGATTAATACAGAACATGTAAGCGCAACCAGAACTAGCGATATATTTAAATTTGTAGGTTATAGTGTAATTGGAATATTTATGTTTTTTATAACAATAACTATAAATGGAAAGACGACTATTCCAATAGACCATGTGGTTACAGCATTAAAAGGATTATCTGGGGGAGGTGGTGGAATCTATGGGCTAATAGTTATCATTTTAGGAGGAGTATATCCTTTCTATAAAAAAACATGGAATAAAGATAAGGTAACATTAGTATTTTCTATACTTAAATTATTAGGTATAGTAATAGGGTTCATGGCGTTCTTTAATTTTGGACCTAGCTTTCTATTTGAGAAAGATATGATTCCATTCTTATTTAATTCATTAGCTATCCCAGTAGGAATAATTGTTCCCGTAGGTTCAGTATTTTTAGCATTTTTAGTTGGGTATGGACTTATGGAATTTATAGGCGTTATAATGAAACCGGTTATGAGACCTTTGTGGAAAACTCCAGGACGTTCTGCTGTTGATGCAGTTGCTTCCTTTGTGGGAAGTTATTCTATTGCATTGTTAATTACCAATAGGGTATATAAAGAGGGGAAATATACAACAAAAGAGGCTGCAATAATTGCTACAGGATTTTCTACCGTATCTGCAACTTTTATGATTATAGTGGCAAAGACATTAGGAATAATGAATTTGTGGACTAAATACTTTTGGGTAACATTAGTAGTTACATTTATTGTTACAGCTATCACGGCAAGGTTAAGACCATTAAGCAAAAAGTCTGATGAATACTATAATAATCAAAAGGGTGATCCGGAAATACCTAGACAAGGAAATATGCTTAAAAATGCATGGGAGGAAGGAATTAAAGCTTCTAAAAGTTCAGTATCAATAGGAAAAAATATTGTTGATAATTTAAAAGATGGATTTGTTATGGCTATGGGAATCCTACCATCAATAATGTCTGTAGGATTAATAGGGTTAATTCTTGCAAAATATACCCCTGTGTTCAATATAATAGGGTATGTTTTTTACCCAATAGCGTTATTGTTTAAATTGCCAGAACCATTGCTTGCATCAAAAGCATGTGCAGTGGGTATAGCTGAAATGTTTTTACCAGCATTATTAGTTGTTGGCGCTCCTCTTGTAACAAAATTTGTAGTTGCTGTAGTATCAATTTCAGCAATACTGTTTTTCTCTGCATCAATACCATGCATACTGTCAACAGATATACCAATAAGTATACCTGAGATAATTGTAATATGGTTTGAAAGAACTGTTCTCACATTAATGATAACCATACCTATTGCGTATCTAATATTATAAGTAAGTTCCACTGGCAATTAAGGTGAAAAAAGGTAACCAATAGTAAATATATAAGGATAAAAAGTTAAAATATTAAATAGATATAAAAAATCTAGGAGCATAATCCATTATGTATGAATTATGCTCCTAGATTATTATATTTCAACTAATTCCTTTAATCGGTGCAGATGGGGTACGGCAACATAGCCATCAAGCTAAACTAGAGATAATTGTTTTAAATTTGATTGCATGGAATTCTCTCCCTTCGGTGAATTTAGTTGTGATGAATATAAATTCGACGAAAGTGGGGAAATTCTTATATGATTGTAGAGCCTTGCAGTCACTTGATTACAAGGTTATGCAATTAACTAAAACTATATTCTAAAGGGGGATATTGGTGAAAAATAAAATTAGCACTAAAATAGTTATTGCTATAGTGAGTTGTTCAATTTTAGTATCAGCGATGGTAGGAATTACGAGTATTGTTAAATCCACAAGTATAATTAAGCAGGAAGCCACAGAGAAACTATTAAATATAGCTTCTAGTAGAGGAAATGAATACACAGTACAAACTACAAAGGTTGAAAACACTGTAAAGGAGTTATCAGGACTAGTTTTAAACACAATAGAAGTTTCTAAGGTTAAAGACCCAAGCTATATAAGTACATACGAAAAACAGATAAGTTCTTTAATGAAGAGTTTAGGTGATAGTAATAATGGGCTTGTAGGGCTATATATAATTTTTGATCCTAAATTTACAGGTGGAAGTAAGACTTATGATGTAGCTTATAATTATGATGAGCAGAAAAAGCAAAGCTATATGACTAATGATGGTTTAAATTTAGCGGATTTTAAGGAAAGCAATGCCGCTATGGATTGGTATTATAAATCAATTAAGGATAAACTAGGAGTGTGGTCAAAACCTTGTGTGGACCCAGTACGTAAAATAAATGTGATATCTTATACCATGCCTGTATATTCTAATAATGAATTAGTTGGAGTTACAGGTATGGATATTTCCTTTGAAAGTTTGAGAGGGATAATTTTAAATACAAAGATATATGATACTGGTTCTGCATTTTTGCTAGATAAGCATTATAGTTTTATAGTTGATGGAAAGAAAAAATCAACTGATAAATTAGATACCTTAGAAAGTGGAAAATATAAATTTATAACTGATGAATTAAAAAATAAAAAATCAATTGCGCTGGAGACAAACTTTGAAGGACATAAGCAAATGATGGGTTATTATACTTTGAATAATGATCAAATTATGGGATTAAAAGTGCCTAGCTCAGAAGTGTTCAAAAATTTAAATAAAACAATATATATTATTGTTTTAATTATAGCTCTAGGAATTATAGCTTCAATAATTATTGCATTAGTTATTGGCAGGAGAATATCTAGACCAATAGAAGTTGCAACAAGTTTTATAGGCAAATTAGCTAAACTAGACCTAACCTATAATGACAAGAACCTAAACCAAATGCTATCAAGTAAAGATGAAATAGGTGTTATGGGAAATAGTTTAATAGAGCTAAGGGAAGAATTAATAAAGGTTGTTGAGGAATTAAAGAAGGATTCTGATGAGGTAGTGGAATATTCAAATACTATTTCTGTCAATGCGGAGGAAACATCATATGCTATTACTGTTCTTTCACAAACAGTTGAAGAATTAGCTAAGGGAACTGTTGAACAAGCAAGTGAGGCTCAGGATGGCTCATATAAATTGAATATACTTGCCGGTGAGATAGAAGAAGTTGTGGCTAGCATTACTAGTCTTAAAGAATATTCAATAGAAATGGAAAAAATGCAAGAGAAGGGTAGCAAAGCAATTAAAGAGCTTAATGTAAAGCTCCAATTAAATGTACAAGCCACTGAAAAAGTTGCTAATAATATAGATGGACTATCAGATAAATCAAGCTTAATAGGAGAAATTATAAGTACTATTCAATCTATTGCAAGCCAGACAAATCTACTAGCTTTAAATGCGGCAATTGAAGCAGCAAGAGCAGGTGAGAGTGGAAAAGGTTTTGCAGTGGTAGCAGAGGAAATTAGAAAGCTTGCAGAAAAAACAGCTACGTCCACACATCAAATAGATGATATAGTAAAGCAAATTCAAAGTGAAATAAGTTTAGGCAAAAACAATATGGATGAAGCTAAAAATACTGCTAAAGAAGCAAATTTTGTAATGGAAACGTCTACAGAAGCCTTTGAGGTTATTGGAGAGGCAATATATAATACTAAATCAAAAATACAAAGCATTGCATCTAGCATCAATACAGTAGATAAAGGAAAAGAGGATATAGTTGAAGCCATTCAAGGAATATCTGCAATAACTGAGGAAGCAGCAGCATCAACGCAGGAAGTGGCTGCAACTATGGAAGAACAAGAAGCCGCAATTAAAACTGTATCAGAAACAGTAGAGGAATTAAAAGAATTAGCAGTTGTATTAGATAAAATAGTAGGTAAATTCACTGTGTAAAATAATATAGTGCTAGAGGAGGGGAAATTATGAAAAAAATATGTCCTATTTCGTAGTGCTTGTGTTAAGTATTGGCCTAATGGTAGGATGCACAGAAAATGCATCAAAAACAGCAGACATGATTCTTACTAATGGTACTATTTATACGGAAGATGCAAACAATACAGTAGCTAAAAATGTTGCAGTTAAAGACGGTAAGATTCTGTCTGTAGGTACAACATCAGATATTGAAAACTACAAAGGAGCTTCTACTCAAATTATTGATTTAAAATGCGAAACAGTTATGCCGGGGTTCTTTGACAGTCATATGCATCCTGCAATGTCAGCAGTAGATTATGTATTCTCTGTTGTTGTTTCAGATGTTAGTGGAGTAGAAAGCTATGCAAAGAAGATTAAAGAATTTGCTGTTGCCAATCCTGATTTGAAAGTTATTCAAGGAGCAGGCTATTATCGTTCTGATTGGGATGAACTTGGTCCACGAAAAGAAACTTTGGATGCAATCGATTCAACTAGCCCCATTATCATGCTCTCAAATGATGGACACTCGATGTGGGTAAACTCAAAAGCACTTAAAATGGATGAAATTACAAAAGATACTCCAAATCCAGAAGGAGGAATAATCCAAAAAGATCCTAAAACAGGAGAGCCATCAGGTCTTCTTCAGGAAAGTGCTATGGATCTTATGAAAGATATTTCTATTAAATATTCAAAAGAGCAATATAAAGAAGCTATCCTTTGGGTTCAAAAACTATTAAATTCTAGAGGAATAGCTAATGTATTTGATGCAAATGCTAATTTGGACAACCCTAATTATTATTAAGCTTATAACGAACTTGCTAATGAAGGGAAATTAACTATAAGAGTAAAAGGAGGTTGGTTATTAGAACCTACAATGGGCGATAAAGTAAGCTCAAATATTGATAAAAGTATTGAACTTTCAAAAACATTTACTTCACCATATTTTAAAGTAAATGCATTTAATTTTTTGCAGACAAAGTATTGGAAGAAGAAACAGGTCTTTTGTTAAAGCCTTATGCACACAGATCAGATAACTGGTATGGACTTAAAGTATGGACAGATGAATCAATGAAAGCAGCATTTGAAAAAATTGATGCAGCTAGATTCCAAATTCATGTTCATTCAATAGGTGATGGTGCTGCTAAATATACTCTAAATGCGCTAGAATCTGTAAGGAAGACTAACAGTGAAAGAGACTCAAGACATACATTGGCACATTGTCAATTTATGGCGCCTGAAGATATGAAAAGAATGGCGGATATGGGAATGACAGCTGTTGTAGCTCCTTATTGGATGCAAGTTGATGATTACTTTTGGAATCTGTATTACCCATATTTAGGCAAGGAACGTGCATCGATACAATATCCTTATAAGAGTCTATCTGATTCTGGTATACTTAATTCCTTTCGGATTGAATTTTTACAAACACCTTTAAAATGCTTTTTTTTCATAATTTTCACAAAAGCTATTGAAATCAATATTTAATTGTATTATGATGTTCTTAGGGTTTTTTGTTGTAGTTAAATCCTAAACAAAAGCACAAGTTGTATTCAATACATCTTGTGCTTTTCTATACAACATATTTACAGTTGCTGATATTCATGTCTAAAATGGAGGATTTACTGCAAATTAAAGTGTCCTCTAACAACAAAATCTAGGTAGATAAGCTCTTGATTGTTTGTATATATAAATATTATGGTCTTATAAGGGAGTGATATGGTGAATAGTATATATTGTGAGATGTTTGGAAATTTTTGTTTAACTGTCAATGAAAAAGAAATATTCTTACCTTACAGTAAAGCGCAAGGGCTCTTTTGTTATTTACTTATAAATAAACAAGATAACAGAGAACATATCTCAGAACTTTTTTGGGCTAATCAAGAAGAAGGCAATGCTAAAAAAAATTTAAGAAATGCTATATATAAAATAAATAAATGCTCTAATATTCCAGTATTGGTATCGCCTCAAAAATCAATAATTATGCTTAATCCAGATATAAAAATAGATGCGGATGTATATAAGTTTATGGGTGATGAAAATGAAATAAATGTTTTTAAGGGAGAATTTCTACAAGGATTTTGTCCTAAAAATGCAGAGAATTTTGAAGTTTGGCTATTAGAAATGCGGGAAAATTTGGAGTGTATTTATATTGAACGATTAAATGCGAAAATAGAAAAAGAATTAAAAAATAATAATTATGATATTGTTGAAAAATATTCAAAGCTATTAATAAAGGTAGATGAATTCAATGAAAATGCATATATATATTTACTTGAAAGTTATAAAAACCAAGGCAAATATAACATGGCAATTGAAACATATAATAATGTTAAAAAATTATTTAAAGATGAATTATCGATTACTCTTGATGATAAAATATTAAACGTAATTAATGAAGTAATAGATGTTATGAATACAAAAGAAAGTAATAAAAAAACTGATGAATTTTTCTATGGAAGATATAATGAATTAAGAATATTACAAAATAATTATAATGATTTTATAAAGAATGAACCTTCTAAAGCCATGTTTTTGGTAGGGGAAGCCGGCATAGGAAAAACAAGATTAAAAGATAAATTTGTAGAAATAATAGATAATGAAACAGCTTATATTTTAGAAACTTATTGTTTTCAATTTGAAAAGGATTGCATTTTGAAGCCTTGGAATGTTATATTATCTAAGCTTTCTCAAATTATGAAAAATGAAAATGTAAAAATTCCAACTTTGTGGGAAAATATTATAGAACATTGTTTTTCTGAGTTTAATGATTTAGATAATAAAGAACAAAGTACTAAAATTTTAGAGAGTAATTATGCGTTAAAATATGAGGTTATTGAGAATATAATAACTAATATTCTTACTGAAATAGACCATAAAAAGAAAATAATACTTATTTTTGAAGATATTCAGTGGATTGATTATGGTAGTTTAATGTTTTTAAGTAGCATGATTTTGCATGGACATACTAATCTTTTGTGTTTAATGACATATAGAAACGAATACAACATCGAAATAGATAAATTTCTAGTTTCTGCAAATAAACATAATAAAATTTTAAGGTTGGATTTATTAAGATTTGATAATAATGAAGTAGAAAATTTTATTAAAATTGGTCTTCCAAAAAAGAATTTCACTAAAGAGATATTAAATAAAATTTATAATGAAACTGAAGGAAATGCATTTTTTTTAACAGAATATATTAATACTATAAAGTTTAATAGTGATATAAATATTATGTCCTCGAAAATGCAGGATGTAATGAAAAGCAGGTTTTTAGATATTTCAGAGGAGTGTAAAAACATTTTAAGAATTTCATCTTTATTTTTTGATGAAATTCCTTTATATATTTTGCATGAACTTACAGGGGAAGATGAACTTAAGATAATGGACGCAATAGAAGAACTTGAAAATAAATTCATTTTAAAGGAAATAAATAACGATAATATTATAAGCTTTATGTTTACCCATCAGAAATTAAGAGAATTTATTTATATTAATCTATCCACGGCAAGAAGAAAAATTTTTCATAATAGGGTGGGTTATATTCTTGAAAAGAATTTAACAAACAATAGAAGCGACGTAACCGTTTACAATAAACTTGTTTATCATTTTTCAAATGCAGATAATAATTTAGCAACATTAAAATATAGCATAAAAAATTTAAATGTATATTTAAATTTTAGTCATGAACTTTATCCCATACTATATGATAAGGATGTTAATTTTTATAATAACTTATATTTTAGCAACAGTAAAACCATTAAAAGCATAAAGAAAATAGAAATTCTACTATTAAAAGTAAAAAATGACTGTAAAGATTCTAAGGAAGTTTTAAAATTAGACATAGAGTTTCTACATATTAAAGGAAGATATCTTATAAGAGAAGGAGATTATGAAAAAGGTGTTGAGTTTATAAATGAAATGATAGAAAAGGCTAATGAAATTAGTGATTCAGATTACGCTATAGAAGGATACAGGCAGATGATTTATTATTGTATACAGACCAATAGTATTGATGATATGATAAAATATGTAAGCCTTGGTTTAGATAAAGCCGCGGATTGTAATTATCATATGGAAATAGGCATTTTTCTAAGGTTTAAAGCATTATATAAAAAAATGCAAGGAAATTATAGCGAAGCAGAAAAACTCTTTAATGAATCTATAAATATCTTTAATGTAACTAAAAGTGTAGCTGATAAATATGCCTTGAGTATAGCAGCTGCTTATAATTACATCGGAGATATAAGAAGACAACAAATGAAATTTGAAGAGGCTTTAGAATTTTTCACTAAAGCAATAGAAATATGTGAAGAAAAAAACATATTTACCAGTCTTTCAATTTTTAATATAAATGCTGGTGAAACATGTTTTAATATGGGAGAGTATTCTCATGCGAAAAAATATTTTCAAAAGTCTATGGATATATATAAACAATTCGATTTAATGTGGGAAAAGTCTATCGTAGAAGCATTTATGTCTCGAATAATAATTAGTGAAGGAAATTATGAAAGTGCTTTAGAATATTTAAAAAATTCGGATTCCCATTCAAGGTTGCTAAAAAATCCTCATGAAATCGGGATAGTAAATATGGTAAAAGCTCAAATAAAATATGAAATGAAAAATAACGATAAATTAAATAGAGTTTTTAATATATACTTGAATGAAACTTTACAATCTTATTGTGAAAATAGTATTAAATTTTTAACCACATCAAGGGATAATTATGAAATAAATTTGTTGAAAACTTTAATAAAACAAGAGAGTATTATCTGATGGGGGTATGATATTCTATTCTCTGAGAGCTAATATATCTATAGTTATACTATTGATATATTAGCTCTCTATTTATTTTACCAATAAAAGTATTTTATTAACTTACAAAAATATTTTATTAACTTACATTCTTAGCAATTCAAAAAAAAGTTGTGAGTTTTCTAAAAGATAAGAGATAAAGCTGAAAAATAGACGTTTTAATGACTAGCTAGTATTAAAATATGATTATAAGTAAAAAAAATCGGTGTACAAGCAAGTACACTAGATATATTAAGGAGGGACAAGTGATGATTAATAATATTGACATAAAAGATGCAATGACAATTGCTTTAGATGATTATTTACCTAATATGCCTGAATTTACTAAGGGAATAAGAAGAGCTCCAGATAGAGGGTTTCATCTTTCAAAAGCTCAGACGGAAATAGCAATTAAGAACGCACTTCGTTATATTCCAGAAAAGTATCATGAGGAGCTTATACCAGAATTTATGGAGGAGCTTACAACAAGAGGTAGAATATACGGATACAGGTATCGTCCTGAAGGAAGAATATATGGAAAATCAATAGATGAATATGAAGGAAGATGTACTGAAGGTAAAGCTTTTCAGGTTATGATTGATAATAATCTTGATTCTGATGTGGCTTTATATCCTTATGAACTTGTTACTTATGGTGAAACAGGAAGTGTATGCCCAAATTGGATGCAATATAGATTAATAAAAAAATATCTAGAAATAATGACTCAAGACCAAACCTTGGTTTTAGAATCAGGACATCCTCTTGGACTTTTCAAATCAAAACCTGAAGCACCAAGAGTAATAATTACAAATGCGTTAATGATAGGCATGTTCGATAATCAAAAGGATTGGGAAATAGCAGAGGAAATGGGTGTTGCAAATTATGGACAAATGACTGCAGGCGGATGGATGTATATAGGACCTCAGGGCATAGTTCATGGTACATACAATACACTATTAAATGCAGGGAGGATGAAGCTAGGAATCCCAAATGATGGTGATTTAAGAGGTCATATATTTGTAACATCAGGTTTGGGCGGTATGAGTGGTGCTCAGCCAAAGGCGATTGAAATAGCAAATGCTGTAGGAATTGTAGCGGAGGTTGATGAATCAAGAATTCAAACAAGACTGGATCAGGGATGGATTATGAGACAATCTTCAGACCTTGATGAGGTATTCAAAATTGCTGAAGAATATTTGGAAAAGAAAGAGCCGATGTCAATTGGATATCATGGAAATATAGTTGATTTATTGGAGTATATAGTAAAAAATAATAAAAAAATTGATTTATTATCTGACCAAACATCTTGCCATGCGGTATATGAAGGTGGATATTGTCCGAGGGGAGTAACATTTGAGGAAAGAACAAATCTACTTGCGAAAGACAGAGATACTTTTTGTAAATTGGTAAATAAGAGCTTAAGAATTCACTTTGAACTTATAAAAATATTAGTTGAAAGAGGAACATACTTCTTCGACTATGGAAATTCATTTATGAAAGCAATTTATGATGCTGGCGCTGTGGAAATATCCAAAAATGGAGTAGATGAAAAAGATGGTTTTATATTCCCATCTTACGTAGAAGATATAATGGGGCCACAGCTATTTGACTATGGTTATGGACCATTCAGATGGGTATGCTTAAGTGGAAAAAATGAAGATTTAATAAAAACAGATCATGCTGCAATGGGATGCATAGATCCAAAGAGAAGATATCAAGATAGAGATAACTACAACTGGATAAGGGATGCAGAAAAAAATAATCTTGTGGTAGGCACCAAAGCAAGAATACTTTATCAGGATGCTACAGGAAGAATAAACATAGCTCTTAAATTCAATGAAATGGTAAGAACCGGCGAGATAGGACCTGTTATGATGGGTAGAGATCATCATGATGTAAGTGGTACTGATTCACCATTTAGAGAAACTTCCAACATAAAAGATGGAAGTAACGTTATGGCAGATATGGCTGTTCAGTGCTATGCAGGAAATGCAGCAAGAGGTATGAGTCTTGTAGCACTTCATAACGGTGGAGGTGTAGGAATCGGGAAATCAATAAATGGAGGATTTGGTCTTGTACTTGATGGAAGTTATAGGGTAGATGAGATAATTAAATCTGCACTTTCATGGGATGTTATGAGTGGAGTTGCAAGACGTTCATGGGCAAGAAATGAACATTCTATAGAGACAGTTATAGAATTTAATAATACACATAAAGGTACAGACCATGTTACTATTCCTTTTTTAACGAATGAAAAGCTTGTAGCGGATGGAGTTAGTAAGTATTTCGATAAGTAATATAGTTGAGAGGGATGCATTTATGAAAAAAAAGAATTTACTTATAAAAAATGCCTCGGAGCTTGTTACCTGCAGCGGTAGCAAGGCAAAATACGGTGAAGAAATGAAAAATATTTATACCATTAAAAATGGAGCCGTTGTCATTGAAGATGGAATAATTAAAGCTGTTAATACTACAGAAGAAATATTGAAAATTTACAATGAAGAAGATTATGAAGTTATAGATGCATCTAACAAATGTGTACTTCCAGGATTTGTAGATTCTCACACTCATTTTATATTTGGTGGCTACAGGGCAGATGAATTTGCTTGGAGACTCCGTGGAGACAGTTATATGGATATAATGGAGAGAGGCGGTGGAATACAAAGTACAGTAACCTCAACAAGGAATTCTTCTGAAGAAGAACTTTATAATGTTGGATTTGAAAGGCTTAATGACATGCTTAAGCTTGGAGTAACAACTGTAGAAGGTAAAAGCGGTTATGGCCTTGATTTTGACACAGAAATAAAGCAGCTTAAGGTTATGAAGAAGCTTAATAAAGATCATGCTATGGACCTGGCAATTACATTTTTAGGTGCACATTCAGTTCCACCTGAATACAAAGGGAAAAATAATGAGTATATTGACTTCATTATAACGAAGGTACTCCCTGTGATTAAAGATGAAAATCTTGCAGAGTTTTGCGATGTTTTTTGTGAAGACAAAGTTTTTTCTATAGATGAATCAAGAAAACTTCTTTTAAAAGCAAAGGAAATGGGTTTTAAACTTAAACTTCATGCGGATGAAATAATCACTCTTGGAGGGTCGGAGCTTGCAGCAGAAGTTGGCGCTATATCAGCCGACCATCTATTGCATGCGTCAGACGATGGAATAAAAGCCATGGCAGAGAAAAAGGTGATTTCTACTCTCCTTCCATGTACTGCATTTTGCTTAAAAGAGCCATATGCAAGGGCAAGGGAAATGATTAGTAGTGGTTGCGCGGTAGCACTGGCATCAGATTTTAATCCAGGGAGCTGTTTTACATATTCAATACCCTTGGTATTTGCAGTGGCAGCTATATATATGAAGATGAGTATGGAAGAGGCTATAACAGCACTTACAATAAACGGTGCTGCTGCTATTGGTAGAGCAGATTCTATTGGAAGTATAGACCCTGGTAAAAAGGGCGATATTGTTATTTTGAAATATCCTTCTTATAATTTTATACCATATAATACAGGCATAAACATTGTAGAGACCGTAATTAAAAATGGGAATGTAGTTGTTAACCTATAATTAATCTTAAATAGTAAAGGAGATAATATTATGGCAAAATTAGTGGAATGTGTTCCAAATTTCAGTGAAGGAAGAGATAAGCAAATAATTGAAAGTATAGTTGATGAGGTAAGAAATACAGAAAATGTAAAACTACTTGACTATTCTTCAGATAAGGATCATAACAGGACAGTTGTTACATTTGTTGCTACACCTGAAGATGCTAAAAATGCGGCTTTTAAGCTAATTAAGAGAGCATCAGAGCTTATAGATATGCGAAATCAACAAGGTGCTCATCCAAGAATGGGTGCTACAGATGTGGTTCCATTTATTCCAATTCAGGATATTACTACAGAAGAATGTATCGAATTGGCTAAAGACCTTGGTAGAAAGGTTGGAGAAGAATTAAATATACCTGTTTATCTTTACGAAGATGCAGCTACTTGTAAGGAACGAACAAATCTTGCTAATATTAGAAAAGGACAGTATGAAGGATTTTTTGAAAAAATAAAACTTCCAGAATGGAAACCTGATTTTGGACCATGTGAGATGAATGAAAAAAGTGGTTGTACAGTTATAGGTGCTAGATTTCCGCTTGTAGCATACAATGTGAACTTAGGCACAGACAATATGGAAATAGCAACTGCTATTGGCAAGAATGTAAGATTTATAGGCGGAGGACTTAGATTTGTAAAGGCTATGGGCGTTAAACTTCATGAAAGAAATATAGTGCAGATTTCTATGAATCTCGTAAATTATGAAAAGACTGCTGTATATAGAGCGCATGAAATGGTTAAGATGGAAGCTCTGCGATATGGCGTTTCAGTTGTAGGTAGTGAAGTTATTGGATTAGTTCCTATGAAAGCATTGATAGATTGTGCTGAATATTACCTTCAAATAGAAAACTTTGATATAAGTCAAATACTTGAAAAAAGAATAGCGGAATAAGGAATTCAAAAAATAATTAAATACGATGAGGGGTTGAATTATATGAATATAGTTCCAAGTGATATTGAAATAGCTCAAAAGGCTAATATGCTACCCATTACAAAAATTGCTGAAAAATACGGAATTGGTGAGGATGAATTAGAATCTTATGGTAAGTACAAGGCAAAGGTCTCTTTAAGTATTTTTAATAGATTAAAAGATGAAGTGGATGGGAAATTGATACTTGTAACAGCCATCACTCCAACCCCTGCAGGTGAGGGGAAATCAACCACTACTATTGGTCTTGGAGATGCTTTAAATAGAATAGGCAAGAAGACATGTATAGCATTAAGAGAGCCTTCTTTGGGACCTGTATTTGGAATAAAGGGAGGAGCAGCAGGCGGCGGATATGCTCAAGTAGTTCCTATGGAGGATATTAACCTTCACTTTACAGGAGATATGCATGCTATAACTGCATCAAATAATCTTCTTTCAGCAGCACTAGATAATCATGTTCATCAAGGTAATAACCTTAAGATAGACATTAGACAGATTGCTTTTAAAAGAGTAATGGATATGAATGACAGAGCTCTTAGAAATATAGTTGTTGGTCTTGGCGGAAAGGTATGCGGTTTCCCAAGAGAAGATGGTTTTATGATTACCGTTGCATCAGAGGTCATGGCTATTCTTTGTCTTTCTAAGGATTTAATGGATCTTAAAGAAAGACTTGGTAAAATAATAGTAGCTTATAACATGGATGGTAATCCAGTAACTGCAAAGGATCTTCAGGTTAATGGAGCAATGGCTCTTTTGATGAAGGATGCTATAAAGCCAAATTTAGTTCAGACATTAGAAAATTCGCCAGCAATAATACATGGTGGACCATTCGCGAATATAGCTCATGGTTGCAATAGTCTTATAGCTACAAAGTTAGGACTTAAATTGGGAGATTATTTAGTAACTGAGGCAGGTTTTGGTGCTGACCTTGGGGGAGAAAAGTTCTTTGATATAAAATGTAGATATGGAGAGTTAAAACCAGCTGCTACAGTTATAGTTGCTACAATAAGAGCATTAAAAATGCATGGTGGAGTAGCTAAATCAGATTTGGGAATGGAAAATCTTAAAGCTCTTGATAGTGGGTTTGAGAATTTAATAAAGCAAGTCGAAAATATAAGAAAGTTTAATGTACCTGTAATGGTTGCTGTAAACAGATTTAGTAATGATACAGAAAAAGAAATAGAACTTCTTATATCAAAATGTAAAGATTTTGGAGTTGAAGTAGCACTTAATGAAGTATGGGCTAAAGGCTCAGAAGGCGGAGTTGAGATGGCACGAAAGCTTGTAAAACTTGTAGAAACAGAGGAATCAAATTTCAAACCTATTTATGATGTAAATAGTTCCATAAAAGAAAAGCTTAACATTATTGTTCGCGAAATATATGGTGGAGATGGAGTAGTATTTGAAGCAAATGCTAAAAAACAAATGAAAAAGATTGAAGAATTAGGTCTTGATAATATGCCTGTATGTATTGCTAAGACTCAATACTCTTTCTCTGATGATAGTAAACTTCTTGGAGCTCCAAAAGGCTTTAATATTACAATTAAAACTGTAAGGGTTTCTGCAGGTGCAGGCTTTATTGTATGTGAAGCTGGAGATATAATGACACTACCAGGACTTCCTAAAGTTCCAGCTGCACAAAAGATGGATATAGACGAAAATGGAGTTATAACAGGATTATTTTAAGCATATGTAAAGGGATAGAAAAAGGAGGGATTTACTATGTTATTAGTTAATAAAAGTGTTAGAGAATTCATTGATCAAACATCCCAAAATTGTCCTGTACCAGGAGGGGGAAGTATTGCGGCACTATCAGGTGCATCTGCAGCCGCACTTGTTTCAATGGTTGCAAGTTTAACCATTGGTAAAAAGGGTTATGAAGATACTGAAGTAGAGATGAAAGAAGTTTATGAACAGGCCAACAAATATAAAGAAAAGTTTATAGAGTATATCGATGCAGACTCAGAATCTTTTCATGGGGTAATGGATGCTTTCAAATTACCAAAAAACACTGATGAAGAAAAAGCTGCAAGGAAAGAAACTATTCAAAATGCATTAAAACATGCATCAGAGACTCCATACAAAATAGCAGAAGATGCATATAACCTTATGGATTACTCAGAAAAAGTAGTAAAACACGGAAATAAAAATGCAGTAACAGATGGTGCTGTATCTGCTATGATGGCAAGAAGTGCAGTTTTATCAGCACTTTACAATGTAAAAATAAATCTATCCTCAATCAAGGATAGTGAGTTTGTAGCTGCCTTTGAAAAAAAAGTATCTGCTCTTGAAACAAATGTAGTAGAAAGAGAAAAACAAATACTTAGCAAAGTAGTTATATAATAGGGTTACACCCCCAAGCCATAAACCCAATGCAAATCAACATTTGCCTTGGGTTATTTTTTAATATGTTTACATACTGAAAATTATATTTGAAATAAAATGATGCTAGCGGTGTAATTATAAATATATAAATAATTTGGGAGGCCAAATAAGATGTTTGATAAAAATTACAAAATAACAAATAAAACAGATTGGCAGGGACGAACTGATAGTGAAAACAATTATGATGCTTTTAGATGGCATCAATGTGTAAAGATAATAAATTTAAAAAGAGATGATTTAATTGCCTACACAGGAAAACTCGGATTTGCTTTTATTGGTTTTTGTTGTGATGAAGGCGTAAGGCTTAACAGCGGCAGGATAGGTGCAGCAAAGGGGCCGAAAAGCATTAGAAAAGAATTATCTAACCTACCATGTAATTTTTCACAAGAAGTAACACTTTTTGATGTAGGCGATATATCATGTGAGGACTGCACTCTTCCGGAAAGTCAAGCTCTTCTATCAAAAGCAATCGAAAAGATTTTAAGTTTAAATCTTTTTCCTATTATTTTGGGTGGTGGTCACGAAGTTGCTTTTGGAAGTTATATGGGTACGTTAAATTACTTATCACAAAAAAGTAAAGAACCTAATATTGGGATAATAAATTTTGATGCTCATTTTGATTTAAGACCTTACACAAAAGTAGCCAGTTCCGGAACAATGTTTAGACAAATAGCAGATATTTGTAGTGATAGAAATCTTCAATATTCTTATCTGTGCATTGGTGTTCAAAAGCACAGTAACACCATAGATCTTTTTAAAACAGCTGATAGCCTTGGCGTTAAATATATGCTTGCGAAAGATATTATAGATAGGGACAATTGGCATTTTATGGAGGAAATCGGTAATTTCATAAAATTAAGAGATCATATATATGTAACTATATGTTCCGATGTATTTTCTACAGCTTTTGCTCCAGGAGTAAGTTCGTCTCAACCCCTTGGGCTTGATCCTGAACGTGTATTAAAGTTCCTTAAATACATTTTAAGATCAAATAAAGTAGTAAGCTTTGATATAGCTGAAGTTTCGCCAAGATTTGACCAAGACGATGTTACAGCAAACTTAGCAGCTGTATTGATTTTTTCTGTTATCAATACACTTTGTGAAATAAATAATTTATCTATATAGATAGTGGGTATTGGAGTTGAGTTTAACAAGTCCAATGAATCATGTTTTTTAAAATAAATTACCGGAGGTTTTTAAATGAAAGGAAAAATGAGTACAAAGACTTTGGTTTCAACTTCCGTTTTCATTGCAATTGCAGTAATTCTAAGATCAATTAGTATAATGATTCCAATTGGTGGTGCAGGGGCTATGAGAATTAGCATTGATGGTATTTTCTATATTCTTCCTGGGATTATTTTCGGACCAATTTATGGGGCATTTGCTGGTGGTATTGTGGATATTCTTGCATATATTCTAAGACCTATGGGACCCTATATTCCACTATTTACTTTAACAACAATGCTTTCAGGTTTTATCCCGGGACTAATATGGAAATATACAAAGTTTGCGGGCACTGAGAAATTAGTAAAATACTATATTGCTTGTTTTACAACTTTAGGACTAACAGGAATTGTTAATACTATTGTAATATTGGTATTTCCAAAATCTAATTTAGGAAAATTAATATTTTCACTTGGAAAGAAAACTCAGTTTATTGGTATTGGACTCGAGATTATAGCACTGCTTGGCTTTGTAATTTTGTTTATTAATAATGTGATTAAAAGAAACAATAGTGAAAATAAACTATATGATAACTATATTAAAATGATTTTAGCAATAGGATTGCCTGCAATTCTAATTTCATCTATTAACACTTATTTTCTAATATTATTTATACCAGGACTTTCTAGTGTAGGTTTTATGGTTTTGTGGATTCCTAGAATTACTGAGGCATGTCTAATGATATTGATACAGTCATATATAATATCTATACTTTTAAATGTTTATGAATTAGTGTTTAGAATAGATCTTAAATGTTAAGTTTGGGATAAGTTATATATAAATTACAAATAAATTAAAATTGCAAAAGGAGAATCATAATGGAAAAACCAATGTTAAGCCCAAAGGAAATATGTAATTATGTAGAGGCCATGGGAATAAAAAAAGCAAATAATAAATTCGAACAAACCTTTATTCTAGGAATATTAGCAGGAGCATTTATAGCTATTGGAGGATTTGCAGCAGCTATGGCATCACATAGTATAGAAAATGTAGGCGTAGCTAAACTTGTTTCCGGAATAGTATTTCCAGTTGGACTTATGCTGGTTTTGATTTGTGGTGCTGAGCTTTTTACCGGGAATTGTTTACTTACTGTAGCCTACGCTCAAAAGAAAATAACACTAAAGAAAATGCTTAAGAATTGGACAATCGTATATTTTGCAAATTTCCTTGGCGCATTTATTATAGTGGTTTTAATATATTATAGTGGTTTATTAAGTACTAACGGGGGAAAGCTAGGAGGGTATGTAATAAAAGTAGCGGCTAATAAATGTGCGCTCACCTTTACTCAGGCTTTTACCAGCGGGATACTTTGTAATATTGTAGTCTCACTAGCAGTGTGGGGCTCCTATGCAGCAAAGGACGTAGTAGGCAAGGTATTTATTTCTTTTTTTCCAATAATGGCATTTGTTATTGCAGGATTTGAGCATTGTGTAGCAAATATGTATTATTTGTTATTAGGAGTGTTTGCAAAGACTAATCCTAATTATATAGAATTGTCCCACCAAACTGCAGAGAAAATAGGCAATATTAATTTTATACATGTAGTTCAAAACCTGATACCATCTACATTAGGAAATATAGTGGGGGGCGGAATTTTTGTAGGAATAGCTTACTGGTTAGTTTATATGAAAGCAACACCAAAAGTCGTTGACGTACTCATACAACAAAGGCATATATGAATTATTTCAAGTTATTTATATAATGGGCTTTAGGTTACTACAAAATTTCTTATTCTGTATATGACTTTAATACATCTAACTTTATTTTTTAGTAAAATCTAAAAGCATAAATGCAATTTGTATTTCTGCATCATTCATTAATAATAAATAAGGTACGCAAGGATTGGTAGAATGTAAAATCAAATCCATAGTTATACCATTGTTAGGTGACCATACTTTACGTGAAGCAAATCACTATTTACGTTTATTAAAAATATTTACAAAAGGAGTGTAAATCATAAAAAGTATGCAGTAGAATTTCTCTGCATACTTTTTATTTTACAAGTTTTTAAAGTTTAACATTTTTCATTATTGATTATGAGCAAAGCCTCCTACTTTTTCACCCTTTTCAATTTGCTTAGGTGCCGAGCATTTTTTAGCCTGTTTGATTATTTGAGAAAAATCTTTTGGTTTTCCAGTCACCCCATATAATTGAAACCTTAACTATTTTTACATCCTTAATGATCTATTGATTTAAGATTATTTTGGTTCAATATATGTCCTCCTTTTATATTAATTAATATTTAAGCCATATACTCCTATATATATTTTTATCAGATTGGGTTAGTGCCACTTAGAACTTGAGGAAGTAAGACATGCATAGTTTTGTAAGTTTTGTATAATAGAAATCCACATGATAAAACGACAAATCATGACAATGCAAAGACTCTTATTATACATTTTTATTTAATATAATATGTATTCTTCCTGACTTTTCATTATATAGGAAACAGCTTGCGGAAACCGCTGTGGATAACATTCTAGGTAAAATTCAGGTAGAAAAATTAAGATAAATATGAGATGATTAAATTATGAAAAAAAGTAAAATTACTATAAAACAAATATTTGAAGACCATTATCAAGAATTCTGGAAAAAGAATAAATAAAAATATCCTGAAAAAATGAGAAAACACATGAATGTCGAAGTAATGAAAATGATAGGATATGGAGATATTTCATTAGGGTTTGTTGCGTATATATGTTTAAAATGTCTAGAAGTATTTAAAATAGGGTTTACATGTAAAAGTAGATTTTGTAGTAAATGTGGTAAAAAATATATAAGCGAATGTGTAGAAAAACAAGTGAATAAAATTTTAGATGTACCACATAGACACTGTGTATTTACAATACCAGCTGAATATAGGAACTATTTTTACTGGAATAGGTAGGGTTTAAAAGATCTACAAGATATGGTATATGAGACTATAAACGGGTTTGCAAATGGTGTAAACTATAAAAATAGAGAAGACTATCAAAAAAAGAAAAGGAGTAAAAAAGGAGGAGTACTTTGGCAAAGTGGAATGATAGGAGCAGTGCATACATTTGGAAGGAATGTAGGTTTTAATCCACATGTCCATGCATTGATTCCAGAAATAAAAACAAGAGGTAAAGAAGTTAAGGATATGGAATACTTTGACTATAAATATTTTAGAAAAGTATGGCAGTTCAAATTGATAAATTACATGATTAGTAAAAGGCCAGAGAGGAAAGTAGAATACTTAAAAATGTTTAAAGATTATCCTAATGGATTTTATATAAATGCCAAATCGAGAATGAAAAGTGCAAGAGGTGCAGCAAGATACATAGGTAGGTACTTAGCCAGACCAGCAATAGCAGAATATAGAATAATTAGTTATGATGGAAAGAATGTAACGTTTTGGTATAAGAGTCATGAAACCAATGAGAAAGTAGAAGAAACAGTTACTGCACAAGTCTTTGTAGGTAGATTATTAATGCATATTACCCCAAAATATTTTAAGATGGTTAGACTATACGGAGTATATGCAGGCAGTATAAGTGTAAAAGTCCGGAAGTGTTTTGGGTTATTGCATTATATAAAAAGTGGTCTTAAGGCAATTTAGTGCACGCTAAAAATAAATTGGAAAAAGGAAACAAGAAAAATGAGTTACAGAGAATTAATGATTATTAATTTTTCAAAAGATCCGAGAAAGAGTTTAAAATGCGGCCAGCTAATGGAGTTATGGCAAATTTGGCATAGAAAGTATGGTTATATATATGATATGGGAACGTATTAAAAGAATTTTTCCAAGTAAAGTGAATGAAGATAGCATACCATTTCAACAAGAACGTGAAAAAATGATACTTTTTAAATGTAAAAAATGTGGGTATGAAGAAGAAGTGCCTGACTTTGTTGCGTTTGAATGTTATACGCCTGAAGAATTCACCCAGAAAAAGTGGTAGTCCTATTGTTTTGTGTATAGAATGTGGTTCAGATATGATAATTAAGAGATGATGCTACACTTTTTAGTGGAGCATCACTTTAATACTCGCCGTAGGGAGATTTTGTTCCTATTAAAGATTTTATACCCAATTTTTTCATCAATCTTTGTGTTCTTTTTAAACTAATAGTTATCCCCAGTGCATTTAGTGATTTATTTATTTTAGGAGCTTCATATCGATTTTTGCTTGCGCTGTGGATATCTATAATTTCGTTTTCTATTCTCTTGTTTTCAATTTCTCGTTTGCTTGGTTTCTTGTGTAAATGCTTGTAATAAGAGCTTCTTGCAACACCTAAAACCTCACACATTAGTTTGATATCATGATATTTTTGATTGTTAGTAATGAATTCAAATACAGTATTTATTTCCTTGCGAATATGCCCATTGCTTTTTTTAATATTTCAATTTCCTCTTCAAGTTTAGCGTTTTTCTTTAATAAGTTTTTGTATCCTTCTGCTGTTAGGGTTATATTTTTATCCACAGCTACCGGCTTATTTTTATTTATCCAACCTGTTATTGCTGATTTTGAAAGGGCATATTCACTGCTTAACTCTGCTAAGCTTTTTCCAGAGTTATATAGCTCTACTATTGTATTTTTGAATTCATCTGTATATTGTTTTTGACCTCTTGCCATTATAAACACATCCTTATCTTATTTATATTTTAATGTGTTCGGCTTTCTGTGTCTACAATATTATACTAACACCAAGTTTTTATTGACTAAAATCATATAATTTATGAGTTTATAACAAATACTTTTGAAAAGTGAGGTGAAAGTGGTTGAAAATTATTTTATCGCGAAAAGGTTTTGATAGTAAAGCTGGTGGAATTGCAAGTCCGATTATGCCGGATGGGTTCCTGTTATCGATGCCTATTCCTTCTATTGATGGAGTTGCTTATAGTAATTTACAATATAATGATGTGAATTATTCAAAGATTTTAGAGGATTTGGGACATAAAGGTTGCAAAGGAAATTGTCATGTTGATCCTGACATACGGCCCGATATACGAAGTAATGTTATAAGAGAATGGAAGTCGGCCTTTGGACAAACTGACACTGCTCAAGGATACTTACATAGCGCTGGTGTTGAGAAGGACTACCTATTTTTGTTTTTTGGTTGGTTCCGAAGAGTTGAACTTAAGGATGGTAAATTTAAATATGTTTCTAAGAGTGTGAAGGATTTTTATTTGGGTAATGCGATGCAGATTGTATTTGCTTATTTACAGATTGGTGAAATTATTACTAATCCCACTAGGATTAAAAAATACAGTTGGCATCCACATGCAGATAAAAGCCGACTTTATAATAATACGAATGCTCATTATATTCCGAGAGAGACATTATCATTTGACGATAAGTTGCCAGGGTATGGAACGCTTGATTTTGATAATAAACTAGTGCTTACAAAGAAAGGATGCACATCGGCTATATGGAATGAACATCCATTTCTTATGCCTAACATGGTTATTGGAAAAAGAAAGAACTCTGCAAAAGAGAAAGGCTTGTATTATCAAGGACAATGGCAAGAGCTAGTGCTCAAAGAGAGTGAAGAGGCTATGAAATGGGCATTACAGATTATTTCATAAGAGGTGAGAAGAATTGGAATTAAAAGATTTGACCACAGAAGAAATAATGAATATTTACGCTCAGGTGCTGATAATGAATTAGGAAATTTTGTGAGTTCTTTACTTTTGATGAAGACAAACATGTTAGAAAAAATCTACCTAGTAAAATCATTTTTTAGTGAAATTTGGACGGTATCTTTGAGGAATACCAACCAAGTACTCAAGATGTTATGGAGGTGAGCGATGTGGCAAAAATAAGTTTATTGAAAACATTTCAAAATACAATTACGAAACAACTTGCAAATATCAAAAAAGTGTTCCCATAGCCAGGTGTCCAGACAATTATGTCGGAGCCGTAAATATTATCAACAATATTGTTCAGGACTCTAAATTATGGTTTTGTCGTAATCTACGTATTAACAATCACAATATAGTTAACGAAAGTATAGGTCTAGAAGGTTTGAAAGGAACATTTAAAACTATAGTTATCATACTTGAAAGTCCTCATATAGACGAGTATGATAAGGCAAAATGCAAAATTACGCCTGCTCCTGCATTGGGTATTACAGGGTATAATCTTGATAATGGCTTTGTGGATAAATTGAATGACTTTATGACAGCTACCGAGGGTATGATAAAAGATGGTATTTACCAAGTTATTCTTATGAATGCTATTTAATTTCAATGCAGTTTGGGATTAGAGCCGATTGTGGGAAAAATTAGAGATGAGAATTTCTTGTCTTTATGGGCAAGTGATAATATAGTGGAAAACTTCAAACAAAGGCTGATGAAGTATCAACCCCACATTATCATCAATTGTTGTACAATCGGTAATATAACTAAAGGTATGGTTAATAAAATATTTGTAAAGCCTAAAAAGGACTGGGAATTTACAAAATACAAAAAAATACCTTTAAATAGTACAGAACGTAAAAAATATTTTTTATATAGATTTGTTCAAAATGTTATTGATGAATTATTCAGTGTATACAAGTTAAATAAATTAAGATGTACACATCTAAGTAGTTGGGAAAGAAATAAAAAGGATGCAAAAATCACAAAATAAAATCATAGTCCTTAGACATACATAAACAATAATTTTGATACAATGGAAACCCTTGAATTCAAGGGTTTTTATTGTTTTTTGGATTAAAATACAGTGTGAAAATTAAGCAAAAAGTCATAAAATTATAGGTTAGAATAGGAATAAATGCACACCCCTTATGGATTTTGAATTTAGGGGTGTGCATTTTTAGAGTGGGGATGTGCACTTTTTAGCGGAATTATTTAAGGTGTTTTTTATGTTTCCACAGACGGCTAATGTGGAGTGCGTTGTGAGGATGGCGTTAGGCCCTCTTTTGTCGTGTGAATAATTTTGAGGGTATTTTGCGTAAAGATATAGGGTTTTGCAAAATTGTATAGGAAAAATAAGATTTGAACCCCTCTAGGTTAGCTAGTAGTAATAAAGTCCCTTGAGAGAACAGCAAAAGAGACAATGGCAGAGTAACTTGAACAAAGTGAAAGGCTTATAGACTTAAAACCATGCCACACGTTTTTACGGGTGCTCATGACGAAAAGGAAGCTTGAGTTAAATTTGTATTGTATACCTTTTAGGTATACAATACATTTATAGGGTTTTGGTATACATTTAAGGAACGTGTTTACAATTATGGTTGATGAAGTAAAACATACTGATTAGATGGATTCCAAAGGTAAAAAAGAATGGAGAAGTCACCTGAGTTTGATGAGTTTTGCTTGCGGCAACTCGATGTTGTGGTTTTACAGATTTCACAAAGCGACATTCATGAAACCGCATTAATTAAAAGGAGGTACATTTATGTTTTTTAAGACTATGGAACAACATGAAAATTTGAGGACAAAAATCAGAGAGTTTGCGCAGGAAGAAGTTAAACCTATTGCATTTATGTTAGATCAGGAAAATAAATTCCCGACGGGCGTAATTAATAAGTTAGCTGATATGGGGATGCTGGGAATCCCATATCCAAAAGAGTATGGTGGAGCAGGTCTGGACATAATCAGTTATGCAATCGCCGTTGAGGAATTATCAAGAGTTGACGGTGGTACAGGCGTAATTCTTTCCGCTCATACATCTTTGGGTGCATACCCAATTTATGCCTACGGAACAGAGGAGCAGAAACAAAAATACTTAGTGCCACTCGCAAAGGGAGAGAAACTTGGTGCATTCGGTCTTACCGAAGAAAATGCTGGTAGTGATGCTGGGGGTACGGAGACTACTGCAGTACTCGATGGTGATAATTACATTTTGAATGGTGAAAAAATCTTCATCACAAATGCTGGTAAGGCTGATATTTATGTTGTTTTTGCAATTACTACGCCGGATATAGGTATTCGTGGTATAAGTGCATTTATTGTGGAAAAAGACACAGAAGGCTTTAGCTTTGGACAACATTACGACAAGATGGGTATTAGATCATCTGCAACTGCAGAGCTAATATTCAATGATGTGAAAGTCCCTAAGGAAAATCTACTAGGTAATGAGAGTGACGGGTTCAAGATTGCTATGGCAACTTTGGATGGTGGTCGTATTGGTATTGCAGCTCAGGCTCTAGGAATAGCTCAAGGCGCTTATGAAAATGCTTTAGAGTACTCAAAAGAAAGAGTTCAATTTGGCAAACCTATATGTCAGCAACAGATTATCTCTTTTAAGTTGGCAGATATGGCGACAAAACTTAGAGCAGCTAGATTACTTATTTACAGTGCAGCAGAGCTTAAAGAAAATCATGAGAGTTACAGTATGGAAGCTGCTATGGCGAAACAATATGCTTCAGATGTTTGCCTTGAGATTGTGAACGACGCTCTTCAAATATTTGGTGGAAACGGCTATTTAAAAGGTATGGAAGTTGAGCGTGCTTACAGAGATGCTAAGATTTGTACAATATATGAAGGAACTAATGAGATTCAACGTGTCGTTATTGCTGCTCACATCATAGGTAAGATGCCGAAAAACGAGAACACAGGTAAAGCTACTAAACGTGGACCTGCAACGGGCTATCGTAAAAAAGTGATTTTCAAGGAAGGAACTGCGAGTGAAAAAGTAAATGCACTTGTGGAGGCTCTTAAGGCAGATAAATATGATTTTACAGTTGGAATTCCAATGGACACTCCTATAACTAAGGCTGAAAGGGTTGTCAGCGTAGGTCTAGGCATAGGGGAAAAAGAAAACATGAAACTTATAGAAGACTTGGCAGTTCAAGCTGGTGCAGCTATAGGGTCTTCGCGTCCAGTAGCTGAAACACTTAAATATTTACCACTAAATCGTTATGTTGGTATGTCTGGTCAAAAATTCAAAGGAAATCTTTATATTGCTTGTGGTATTTCAGGTGCAGGTCAGCATTTGAAGGGCATAAAGGATGCTGCTACAATAGTTGCTATAAATATCGATTCCAAAGCGAAAATTTTTAAGAACTCTGATTACGGTATCGTTGGCGATTTAATGGAGATATTACCATTACTTACTGCTGCTTTAGATAATGGAGAGGCAAAGAAAGATGCTCCACCAATGGTGAAGATGAAGTCAACTGCTCCTAAGAAAGCTATTCAAACTTGGAAACATTATGTATGTAACGGATGCGGTTATGAATACGATCCTGGTATGGGTGATCCAGAAGGTGAAGTATCTCCCGGAACTCTATTTGAAAAAATACCTGAAGAGTGGACTTGCCCTGCTTGTTGTGAAGAAAAAAATATGTTTATAGAAGTCTAATTTTTATAATAATTAAATATAATAATGTGTTTTTAGTATAAAGGAGGATTATATATATATGTATTGTGTTAGAAATATAACTGAGGATATTTATTGGGTTGGTGGCAACGATCGTCGCCTTGCCCTTTTCGAAAACATTCATCCAATTCCACGAGGCGTTTCTTATAACTCATATTTGCTAATGGACGAGAAGACAGTACTCTTTGATACAGTAGACTGGTCAATTTGCCGCCAGTTCATTGAAAACATTCAATCGATTCTAAAAGGCAAACCTTTAGATTATATGGTAATTAACCATATGGAACCGGATCATGCAGCGTGCATTGAAGAAATTATTCTTCGTTATCCAGATGTAAAGATTGTATGCACTCAAAAAGCGTCATTGTTCATGCATCAGTTCGGTTTCGCTATCGATGGCAAAATAATGGAAGTTAAAGAAGGCGATACTATGTCCTTTGGAAAACATGTCGTTGCATTTGTGTCTGCTCCAATGGTACATTGGCCAGAAGCTATGGTTACATATGATGCTACAGATGGTGTACTATTTTCCGCTGATGCCTTTGGTTCTTTCGGCTCATTGGATGGTCAGCTGTTTAATGACGAGATGAACATTGAACGCGATTGGATTGATGAGGCCAGGAGGTATTATACAAACATTGTAGGCAAGTATGGTCCTCATGTTCAGAATCTTTTGAAGAAGGCGAGCAGTATCGACATCAAGATTATCTGCCCGCTACATGGACCGGTATGGCGTAATGATTTGGGGTACTTACTAGATAAGTACGACAAGTGGAGTAGGTATGAACCTGAGGAAAATGGCGTAATGATCGTTTATGGAACAATGTACGGAAATACGGAGGCCGCTGCAAGCGACTTGGCAACAAGACTAGTGGAAAAGGGAATGACGAATGTGGTTATGTATGACGTTTCAAAAACTCATGTATCCTATTTGATTTCTGAGACATTCAAATATAGTCATGTGGTTCTTGCATCTGTAACCTACAACTTGAAGATTTATCCACCGATGTTGAATTATATAATGGATATGAAGGCATTAAATCTTCAAAAACGAACTTTTGCTCTTATAGAAAATGGCTCATGGGCTCCTCAATCCGGCAAATTGATGCGTGAACTTTTGGATGAGATGAAAGAAATTACTATTTTAGACAATGAGATGTCATTGAACTCCAGCATGAAAGAAGAGGATACGGATTCGATGGATTCAATTGCTGACAGCATTATCGAGTCAATGAAATAATTTCAGAAAAACATAAATTTGGGATCGGCTCATGGATAAAATTCATGAGCGGATCTCTTTTGACAAAAAAGTGGGGTATGCATTGTGCATAGAGCTATGACAAAAGTACAAAAAGATTTAAATGCAGATTAGAAAGTATAAATTTTGGGCAACTAGTAGATGGAGAAGATTAGGTATGCAATAAAGATTAGTTATGCATACCTAATCTTACAAATAAAACTATACCAAAAAGGTATACTATAATAGCGTACGTAAAATATCAAGCTATTAGTGAAAGGGGATAATTTCATGAACAAAGTTATGGATTTAGATGGAGTAATGGAAAAGGTTCACGATGGAGCGACAATTATGTTTGGTGGCTTTCTAGGGGTGGGTGCACCGCTTAAAGCGATTGATAAATTAGTAGAAAAAGGCGTTAAAGATTTAACTATAATATCAGTAACTAATGCCTATCCTGGTCAAGATTTTGATATTGCACGATTGTACAAAAACAAGCAAGTTAAAAAATTAATTACCGCTCATTCTGGTACATGTCAGCTTGCGCTGGAACAATTTAAGAACGGAGATATTGAAATTGAATACTTTCCAATGGGTAGTCTTGTTGAAAAAATTAGGGCAGCTGGTTCTGGATTAGGTGGAGTTCTTACCCCTACAGGTGTAGGTACATTAGTTGAAGAAGGTAAACAAAAACTTATAATAGAGGGTAAAATGTATTTAATTGAATTGCCACTCAAAGCTGATTTTGCATTTATTAAAGGTTATAAAGGCGATAGATTAGGAAATATACAATATCGTGGCTTAGCCATTAATACCAATCCAATTATGGCAATGGGTGCAGACTATACAGTAGCAGAAGTGAATGAGATAGTTGATGTTGGTGGTATTGAACCTGAATGCGTAGGTACACCAAGTGTATTTGTACAAGCTGTTGTACAAGGATATTCATTTGATGAACATAAACAAGTATATACTGATTTGTGGGTTAATTCTAAGCAATTAAACTAATTAATTATTTATAAATCAAAGGAGGTAATTAAGTATGGAAGCAAGAGAAATAATTGCTGGTCGGGCAGCTAAGGAACTAAGTAATGGTCAAGTAGTGAATTTAGGGTTTGGAATGCCTACAGCAGTTGCCAATTATTTAGCTGAGGGTGTGGAAGTAATATTGCAATCTGAAAATGGTTGCTTAATGTTTGGCCCTACGCCAAAACTAGGCAAGGAAGATCCAGATGTTGCAAACGCTGGTGGTCAACCTATTAGCTTACTATCCGGAGCCGCGGTTTTTGATTTGGCTACATCATTTTGCATTATTCGTGGAGGGCATGTTGACGCCACAGTACTAGGTGCACTTGAAGTAGATCAAGAGGGTAATATTGCAAACTGGGCTATGCCACTTGCTCCAGGGAGATTTGCACCAGGTATGGGTGGGGCTATGGATTTAGTAAATGGAGCTCGCAAAGTTATTGCTACATTGAAGCATTCTAGTAAGAGTGGATCTAAGATATTAAAAAAATGTCTTCTTCCAATTACAGGCAAAGGAGTAGTTGATGTTATCATTACTGAAAAAGCAGTATTTGAAGTAACGCCTACTGGACTGGTACTTACTGAAATATTTGAAGGCCTAACTGTTGATGACATTCGTAGCATTACAGAGGCTGATTTTACAGTTTCTGATAAGGTAGCTGTGTATAGGTTGTAGATGTTTGTTTTCAAAATTGTTTATATACTAGAACTAAATCTTCTAAAACAAAACTCCCACTTTTATAAGTAGGAGTTTTGTTTTAGTGTGCCCGGCATGGGCGGTTACTCGTCGGTGAAAGTCTGAAACCATCGGTGTAAATGTAGCAGGGGACCTACCAACATTTATCTGAAGGGGGTTTGTGTAGCAATGGAACCAAAACAGCAATTTAAATGTGAAAATTTTCAAAAACCTCATTGACAAAACAGGGTAAAGGTCTTAAACTAAAAGGTATACCAAATGAGTATACTTTAAGGAGAAATATAAAATGAAAATAACACAAGAAGCAGATTACGGACTTAGAGTAGTACTTCACTTAAGTAAATTAGGCTATGGTGAAAAGGTAGAATCAAAAGTAATTTCAGAAAAAGAGGGTATACCGCTAAGATTTCTTTTAAAACTTTTAAGAAAGCTTATACAAGTAGATATTCTAAGATCTTACAAGGGAGTCAAGGGAGGATATGCTATAAATAAATTGCCAGAGCAAATAACATTAAAAGCTGTTATAGAAGCAATAGACGGTCCAGTATGTGTTAATAGATGTGTAATTGATCCAATCTTTTGTAATTTGAATAGAAGTAGTGTATGCATTCTGCATAGAGCTATGACAAAAGTACAAAAGAGTTTAAACGAACAACTAGAAAGTATAAATTTTAAACAACTAGTAGATGGAGAAGTTTAGTTATGCAATAATGCTGACAAAGTGCGGTTCACATCCACCATTGAAAACCCTGGACTAATTAATTAGTCCAGGGTTTTCTTATGCTTTAATTTGTTGGATCATAGTGATGAATGGTTAATCGCGTAATAAAAATACCTTGTATACTTAGATAGATTTACTCCCGTGTATCCGTAAAAATATAAAATTCTGTTTACCGTTCGAATGTTTAAGAACCCTTTATCCACTTTCTTTACAATTTCAAACATAGCTATGATCTTTTGAGCTGAACGACAAGGAAGTTCTTCTTTCAAATTTAAGATGTCTTTTAGCAATTCTTCTGGTATTTACAAAAATCATTGAAATCAATATTTAATTGTATTATGATGTTCTTAGGGTTTTTCTTCGTAATTAAGGCCTAAAAAAAAGCACAAGTTGTATTCAATACATCTTGTGCTTTTCTATATAACATATTTACAGTTGCTGATATTCATGTCTAAAAAGGAGGATTTACTGCAGATTAAAGTGTCCTCTAACACTAATGTTCTTTACAATATGATATTCCTCTTTATTAAAGTATCTTATGCCTATAATCCTCAATAGATATTGTACATTTGATATCATGAGTCACAACTGTAGAATATTACGTATTTATTAGTCATTTATTATCTTTATTTCTTAAGTTAAAATCTAAAATATTTGATAACTTGTTTATATCACCATTAAACACCAAACTTAATAATTTGTTTTCATCTTCAAAAATTAGATAACAAGGTGGTTCATTTTCAGGAATTAAGATATATACTTCACTTACAAGTGCATTCAATGACTTACAGTTCACTTTAACAATTGGATCTAAAGGAATCTTTACCACATATCCATCGTCAGTAGCGGGGTCATTTTTATATAATCCTTCTAAATTGGTAATCCAACTTGTAATCATATCTTGAATTTGCGGATTTGATTGGACTACTTTCACAACTTTTTCTTGTTTCGGGTCAAAAATCTCAACATATTTAAAACCTTCAGCATTTACACATGTTGAATGTAAGAGTATAACGAAAAGAGTTAAGAAAACTAATAACTTTTTAATCATATTAATCACCTCTTTGTTAAGATTCCCATGATAGGCTGGAATTATTATGGATTAATGTTTAACACGCACTTTTCCAAAAGGGTGTCACGATGGTAAATTATTCCTACGATGTTATAATAATTAAATTTTCTGAATAGTAGTATCTTGTGGAAATAAATATTGCAGGAGGATAATCTAATGGAACGAGAAAAGAAATGTCCAGAATGTGGTTGTGAAAAAATTGCACAGGCTAAACTTGATATTAATGCAAAATTATATCCTATTGACACATTTTTCAAAATTATGAATGGGTCAGAAGTGAGTGCAGAGGTATGTACAAAATGTGGTTATATTTTAAATATGAGAGTATTAACACCAGAGAAATTCAAGTGATAATTCACATTTTTCATATATTCTGTCTCAATAAATTATGAAAAGGGGCAGCCTATAACTTTGTTTATTTTATTCATTGTTGTATCCGCTAAAGTGTATTAAAATATGAGTTTAGCCTAATCGTCTCATTGAAACTCTCGACTAATAAATTTTAGTTGAGGTTTTGCTTATGTTTTAATTTAGTTAGATTAGAGCATAAGGAATGAGTTGCATCCTAAAAGAGGTGTTTTTTTTATTTAATTTTGTATTAATTTAGTGAATTAACATATATATTGCAGTAGCTTGCTGAATAGTATATAATTAAATTAATAATGTAATTAAATAATGATGATATATATATATCAAGTAGGTGGGATTAAAGGGTGATAATATTTTTTTTCGTTGTAGTTGTAGTTTTATCAATTTCACTATTTTTGTGCGATAGTATATTGAAATTATTTGAAAAAAAATTATCTGAGACGACATATAAAGTTACAGCTAAATTTCGTTATTTTCTTTCTTGTTTAATTATAATAATGTTAGGAATAACAGTAGGGAAAATGATCATCGGTAGGTTAATATAATTGAATTGAAGTTTTATTTTAAGGAGTGTATACTATGTCGAAAATAATGTCTATACTAGAAAAATATAATTTGGTTGAAAAGGGTATCATAGAAAAACCCCAAAATACCGATTCAAATTGGGAAAATAATATTCAGTTAAGTGAAGTATTAAATAATGAGAATAATATTCTTGAAATTGAGGCTATTGATCTTAAAGAAGAATTTAAATTACTTGAACCAGTTATTAAAGAAAAATCTAAAGTGGAAACAAATACAGCATATGAAAAGAAAATGATGATAAATGAGATATATTCTTTGTATGAACTTGAAAATAGTGACATTAATACGGTTTTCATGTTGCAGAACTTTATCAATGCTTTGCCACAAAATTTACCAAAGGATGTAATAAAAGAATCTGTTATAAATATAATTAATGCTTCCAAAGTTGATTTAAATCATCTCCTTTCTGATGGAGAACAAAGACTAGAAGTATTAGGTAAGGTAATGGATGGATATTATAATCAAACTAATAAGCGTATTTCTGAATATAAAGAAGAGATAGCCAAGCTATTAAGTTTAATTAATGATTCTCAAGAACAAATAAAAATTAAAGAAAGTGTATTGGAAGAGCAAATATACCTAATTAAATCCGAATCTCTAAAAATAGATGGTATTATTAATTTTTTTGCCAAATAACATTATCATATATTTTCTTAATTTAAAATTGATTTATGAGGTGCTATATGAAGGAAAAATATTGTATCACTATTGCTTTTAAAATGTTAATAGCTCAATTCATTTTAAGTTTTATTGCGGTAACACTTGGTTGTATGTGGGGATTAAATATAGAAAATAATAAATGGAGCAAGTTAATTTATAGTGATATAAAAATAGCGAATATTGCTTTAGGTGGTAAAACCAAGGAAGAGGCAAAAAATATAATTAAATACCAATATATAGATGATATAAAAAACAGGAAACTATATGTAACCGTTGACGATAAAGTTTACTCGGTAGACAACTCCAATTTAATTAAGGGTTATGATATGGATAATGTTATAGATAAAGCATTTAACTTTGGAAAGAATTTAAGCATAATTGAAAAACATAAACTTATAAAGACTGGAAGTAAGGAAAGATATAGTTTAGATTTTACTTGCGATAATGACTCTATTGAGGAATTTACAAGGAATATTGAGAAGGAAAACAATAAGAAGCCTGTAAATGCAACTATAGAAATGACAGCAGAAGGTGCAATTAAAATAGATGCTGATAAAAAAGGATATAAGATTGAAAAAGAAAAACTTAATAAAGATATTGAGAATAAAATTAAAGCTGGAGTAATTGACGACATACATATAACGGCACCTGTTAAAAAGACGGAAGCGGCAGTTACACAAGCTACACTTTTTCTTATTAATACATGTATAGCATCATTTAGTACAAAATTTGAGTCATCATCTTTTATGAGAGCTAATAATATTGATATTTCTGTTAGAGCTATAAATGGTAAGGTTTTAATTCCAGGTGAGAGCTTTAGTTTTAATGAAATGCTAGGCCAGAGGACAAGAGAACGAGGTTACATGGAGGCTCCTGTTATAATTAACAATAAAATTGAATCCGGAATAGGTGGTGGTATATGCCAGGTATCATCTACTCTATATAATGCAATTTTAAAAACAGGAATACAGGATATAGGAAGAATGCATCATTCAGTACCTTCTTCATATGTAGGGCTTGGACTTGATGCTACAGTTGATTGGGGAAATATAGACTTTAAGTTTAAAAATACTCTTGAATACCCAATATATATAGAGGCGCGTACTCAAAATAAAATTTTGTATATCAATATTTTTTCAAATTCAGACCTAAACAAAAAAAAGTATATTATTGAGAATAATATAAATGAGGATGCCAATGGTTATAAAGTAAAGGTTATAAGAAAAACATATGAAAATGGAATGATAATTAACTCAGAGGTTATTTCTAATGATGTATATACTCCTGTAGGCTCTGCGATTAAAAAAAACACTTAAAACCAATCCTCGACAGAGATGTCGAGGGTTTTCTTATGCTTTACTAAAGGGGCTTGAATTAAAACAACTTTGAATCATGGCATATAGATTATTGTCTTTATAAATTTGTTTGGAGTAAATTTCTTTTAGCTCGGAATTAGAGTGTTTTTAATAATAATGTAATTAACAAAATATAAACTTGCATTATTAATGATATAAAAAAATAACACCTGCTAAAGTGCTATCTTTTTCAATACTCTTTTTTATAAATTCTATATATAAACCTAGCTCACCTTTATCTATCCAAATATAAGAAGATCAAAATAAAATGTTAATACACAATATTAAGCTACCATATCTTTATCTTCTTTATTAGAACTAAATCGTTTATTAAGACCACTACCATAATAATAGGCAACTAATATTCCTAACCAAAGTGGTCCTACAATAACTGCTACTAGTGTATCTGGGTTCAAGCACATTACTACTATTATGAAGACTAAAAATGCAACACTAATATAATTAGTAAAAGGATATCCCTTCATTGGAAATTTTAAGTTCTTTACTTGTTCAGATGTAAGAGATTTTCTGAATTTCATTTGTGCGAGTAAAATCATAAACCATGAAAAAACACCTGCAAAGGTTGCAAGACTTGTAACATAAGCAAATACTTTAGCTGGAACAATAAAATTAAGAAAAACACCAACGAGCATGAACCCTGCAGAAATTAAAATTGCATTTTTAGGAACTTGTGCTTTACTAAGATTTCCAAAAGGTTTTGGTGCTGAACCTTGAAGTGAAAGGTTATAAAGCATACGACCTGTAGTAAAAATACCACTGTTACATGCGGATAGCGCTGCAGTTAATACAACAAAATTTATAATACCTGCTGCGGCACCTATTCCAAGTTTACTAAAAGTAGCAACAAATGGACTACCTATTGTTCCCAGTGAAGCCCATGGATAAAGCGACATAATTACAAATATTGCACCTACATAGAAAATCATTATTCTATAAAAAACTTTATTTATAGCTGATGGTATTGTTTTTTCTGGATTTTTTGCTTCACCTGCTGTAACACCAATAAGCTCAACTCCAACAAAAGCAAATGCAACCATAACCATAGCCATAACTGGACCTTTTACTCCTTTAGCGAAGAAACCTCCATTATTCCATAAATTTGAAATACCAGTAGGATGTCCTCCATTACCAAATCCAGTTGTAATCATAACCATACCTAAAATGATCATAAAAATAATTGTAATAACTTTTATAAGTGCAAACCAAAATTCAAATTCTCCAAAAGCCTTTACTGCAATTAAGTTTACTACTGTCATACAAGCAACAGCAGCAAGAGCTGAGACCCATTGTGGAATACCTGGTAACCAAAAATTAACATAAACACCTACCGCAGTAACTTCTGCCATGCAAGTTACAATCCACATAAACCAATAAGTCCATCCTGTTAAATATCCAGCTAGAGGTCCGATAAATTGATTAGCATATGCACTAAAGGAACCTGCGATTGGATTCTCAACTGCCATTTCTCCAAGTGCACGCATAATGCAGAATAAAAAGATTCCGGTAATGGCATAACATGCTAAAATGGCAGGGCCTGCTGTCTTAATTGCTGATGCTGATCCTAAAAATAGACCCACACCAATTGCTCCACCAATTGCCATCATTTGAATATGTCTCTCTTCTAGACCACGATGAAGATCATCATTTAAAGCATTATCTTTTTCACTCATTTTAATTCCTCCCATATAAATTTTATTATCTATTTATTACATTTTTATCTATTAATTCTATATATTCGTTATCTATTATTAGGTTATATTAACGATTCTAGCCACTGTTCCTAAGATAACGGTTACAAAGAAGACCGACAAGAATTTACAAAGCTAAGGTTAATTTAATTCTCTTCATGAACATTCCCACCCCTTCTTTAATAATTATATTTTTTTAATTTTCCATCTATTATTTACCTTGGTATGATTGTATATTTAAAACTATAAAATCCAACAAAAAACTACAAAATATAACTAATATTCTGACTTTTTTAAAAAATGAATTTTATCAAGGAGAACAATTCATTTGAAAGATAATTACTTTACTTTGGTTTTTATTGCAATCATTGTTATTTTAGAATTTAAGTTCTATCCCTTTCAGGGAAGGTTTAGAAGTAACTCTGCCAAACTCTTTCCAGAGTTATGTAGCTCTACTATTGCATTTTTAAATTCATCTGTATATTGTTTTTGACCTTGTCTATTATAAAAGTTAATAAACAGTTAATGAATTACAAGTGTTTTCATGATATAATTAGTAATGTTGTATAAAAATGTAATATAATAATGGATTTACCAGAAATTTATTTGGAAAGAAGGGATTTTATGAGAAAACTCGCAAATGCATTTATAGTTTTTTTAATGGCTTTAACCGTATTTACAGGTATTGGAACAAGGGTAGAGGCAGCTGTAAATAAAGATGTTAATGTTAAGGTGGAAGTAGGCTTTAATAAAAATTATAAAGTAGGGTATTCTGCACCTATAACCATGACTATAGACAATAAATATAAAGATATAAAAGGGGAAGTAGAAATAAGGGTGCCTAGTTCTTCAGGCAAGTATGTTAGTTATGTTAAGCAATTAAGCATGCAAAAAAATTCCCAAAAGGATATTATAATCAACGTTCCTATTAGTGGAGCACGTACTGATTATAAGATTGTAATTAGTAATGGAAAAGAAATAGTTTATGAGGATAAATTAACAATAAATAATACTTCAAATAACGTGACCCAATTTATTGGAATATTAAGTGAGGATAGTGATAGTGTTACTTATATAAATGCAGTACCTTCAAACATAGGTACTACCCTAGTAACAAAAACTATAATGCTTACTGAAAAAAGTTTTCCAGAAGACTTCCTTGCTTTAAAGAATTTTGATGTATTGGTAATAAATAATTTTGATACTACTAAATTAAATAAAGCACAATATGAGGTATTAAAACAGTGGGTTAAAGATGGTGGGACCCTAATAATAGGAACAGGAGTCAATCAGGCTAAAACCTTAGGTGTATTTAAAGATGATTTTATTAAAGGTAGTATAGGTAAAGTTTCAACCATAACTACTTCGAAAATAAACAATGTAGCTACTAATGGAGATAACAACAGCAAAGTAAATATTGAAGTTTTAGATATGAAGATTGAAAATAGCAAAGTGAATATGGTGGAAAACGGAGTAAGTTTGGTACAGAGTCTTTCTGTGGGAAAGGGAGTTATTGGGATAGTAGCTTTTGATTTAGGGTTGCCCCCCTTTATAGGCTGGAGTAATAATTCTGTGTTTGCACAAAAGTTAATAGAAATTATTAATCCAGATCTAGTTAAGGTAAATCAAAGGAATAGCATGCAACCAGGACAAGATATATGGGTACTTAGAGACATAATGAATCAATTTAGTGAACTTGCATCTGCAAAGACTGGAAAATTCTATATAATAATTTTTATCTATATAATAATAGTTGCCCCCCTAAGCTATATCCTACTTAAGAAGTTTGATAAGCGGGAATTTATGTGGATTACAGTACCTGTTTTGGCTGTGATTTTTGGCTTTATAGTATTTATCTCAGGGGCCAGTGGAAGAATTAACAAGGTTACAGCAAATATAGTTTCAGCCATTTATATGGATGAAAAAGGTAATGCGGGAGTTTCTACTTATGCAGGAATATTTACTACAAACAAAATGAAATTGAAGGTTCAAAGTAAAGCTGGGAAACAGTTATTTGCTATGGTTGATTCTAATAATGGAAATGGTAATAATATGGTTACTGGTAATGAAGTGTTAGAAGCAAAGATATATGTAGATGGAAATAAGGGATTAGAATATGTTAACACTAGTATTTTAGAAAATAAAGTAATGCGAATAGAGCAGCAAAATTTGGAACTCGGGAAAATAGAAACTGATGTAAAAATGAAGAATGGTAGTATAACTGGAAATATTAAAAATTCAACAAAAATTGATTTAGAGGATTGTTATATAGTAACTACTGGAGAATATTATAAAATTGGGGATGTGAAAGCAGGAGAGAGTAAGGTTATACCTACTTCAGGAGGGACATACGGAGGTAATATGGATCAATTTTCTAATCAAGTCATAATGGGATATAACCAAAATGGAAATCAAGGAAATATGGCTCAAGTAAATTCTAATAAGTTTATAGATAATAATCAAAAGCAAGGAATGTTAAGGTTAATGTTCCAAGGGAATAATATGATGGTTGATGATATTAAGCTTATTGGTTTTTCTAAAACCCCAATTGAAGCGCCAATTATAATTAACGGTGGAACTAATGTAGCTAAAAATGAGAGGATTGTACTAGTAATGCCTATAAGTGTAAACTTCATTGATGGGAATAATGTTAATTATCCCATGGGATTTATACCTTTTGAAGTAGTCCCAAACAATTCTATTAAATATGATACCTTTAATAACAGGATTTTTGGGAATGGGTATGCTGAAATAGAATACTCCATAGATAAAAAAGTAAATGTAGAACAAGTTGGTATTGAAACTACCAATCTAACTAATGGAAATCCACAACAACCTATTATTTATGTTTATAATTTTATTAGCAGTAGTTATGAAAAATTACTGGATGCAACAATTAGCGTAGATAACCTTAAAAAATATTTAAACAAGGATAATAAAATTAAAATCAAGCTAGAAATTAAAAACGCTGGGGATTGTGCAATTCCTAAAATTTCTGCCAGTGGGAAGGTGAAATAATGCTAAGAATAGAGAATTTGTGTAAAAGTTATGGATCTTTTCAAGCAGTTAATAATTTAACTCTTCATATTCCCAAAGGGGAAATATTTGGATTTGTTGGACCCAACGGTGCAGGAAAAACCACCACCATGAAGATAGTATGTGGTCTATTGACTGCAACTTCAGGACAAGTGTTTATGGATGGAATAGACCTTTCTAATAACATAAGATTGCTTAAAAGTAGAATAGGGTACATGCCAGATTTCTTTGGGGTATATGATAATTTAAAGGTTATTGAGTATTTAGAATTCTATGCATCTATATATAACATAAAGGGCAAGGAAAGTGTAAAGATATGTAATGATCTTTTGGAGCTCGTGGATTTAACTGATAAAAAAAATATTTATGTGGATAGTCTTTCTAGAGGCATGAAACAGAGACTTTGTCTTGCTAGAAGTTTAGTTCATAATCCAGATTTATTAGTGTTAGATGAACCAGCCTCAGGAATGGACCCAAGAGCTAGAGTTGAGATGAAAGAAATCCTAAGGACTTTAAGGGGTATGGGGAAAACAATACTAGTTAGTTCTCACATATTACCAGAGCTTGCGGAGCTGTGCACTATTATAGGGATAATTGACAAGGGTAAAGTTTTAATGAGCGGCACAGTTGATGAGATAGTGCAAAAGGTTTATCACTCACAGAGGATTAGAGTGAAAGTTATAGATAAAGTAGAAGATACAATAAGAATACTTAAGGAATTCCCAGATATAGTGGAAGTAAATACTGTAGGAAATAATATTATTGAGGCAGATTTTAAGGGTGATGATGCTTTTATGAGTGCAATTCTAATACGTTTAGTGCAGGGTAATATTAAAGTAGTATCTTTTAATGCTCTAGATGGAAATCTTGAGGATATATTTATGAAGGTAACTACTTCAATGGAGGAAAAGGTATGAATAAAAATAGTTTGAGAATTAACCCAGTTTTATTAAAAGAACTTAAAGTTAAGATGAGAGGGTGGAAGGCTGTATTTCTTATTGGGGGGTATAACCTTGTACTAGCATTACTTACTATGTTTATTATGAAGATGACTATGAATAATAATATGGGAAGAGTCAATCAAAGCAATATATTTGCTACCTATGTGTTTATGGTAATAGTACAGTTTTGTCTTATAGGTCTTATCGCTCCTGCATTAACTGCTGGTGCAATATCAGGAGAACGAGAAAAACAGACTTTAGATATGCTTATGTCAACAACACTCAGACCTGTGTCAATAATCACAGGAAAACTATTCGCATCTCTTAGTCATATAATATTGCTAGTAATATCCTCTATTCCAATATTTTCAGTAATATTTCTTTATGGAATTATAGGTGTAAAAGAGCTTGCACAGGTGTTTATATTTTATATAATTATAGCTATAACACTAGGTAGTATAGGAATTTTCTT
Source organism: Clostridium estertheticum (assembly GCF_011065935.2). Taxonomy (NCBI): domain Bacteria; kingdom Bacillati; phylum Bacillota; class Clostridia; order Eubacteriales; family Clostridiaceae; genus Clostridium; species Clostridium estertheticum. The sequence continues at coordinate 610,240 of NZ_JAAMNH020000001.1, forward strand.
TTCTACTTTTATAAGGAGAAGTACAGCAGCTAATGTACTTTCTTACGCTTTAGTAATATTTTTAGCCCTGGGAACCTTATTAATATCTATCTTTTATATACAATTGGTAATAATGAAAAATCATCCTAATACCCCCTATAACCAGACCTTTTGGCTAATGTATTGTAATCCTTTTGCAGGACTTGCATCTCTTCTAACAACTCAATTAGGGCAAGGCGGTGGACAAATATTTCCTGGTATATATTTAACAGGAAAACAGAATGGTTTGTTATTATGGCACATTAACTCTATATTTAATATAGGCTTATCAGTTATTTTACTTGGGTTAAGTGCTTTAAAGTTAAATCCTGCAAGGCGAAAACTGTTTAGAAAAAACAAATAGGTGAGGTGAATAAGCTATGAATAATTCCTATAAAGAAATTTATAGTATTCTTAAGAAAATAAGAGGTCGATTTGTATTAAGGAATATCTTTGTAAATATCTGTATAGGTTCTTTAGTAGCAGTGAATGTTGGTATAATTCTAAGCTTAATATCAAGGTTTATACCAATATATAATGTTTATCAGAAGGTTACGTATATTTGTGAGACAGCTATAGTGATGGCTTTCTTCTATTCTTTAATAGTAAAGCCTGATTTAAAAATCATTGCGTCGACGGTGGACTCATTTGAGCTTAAAGAGAGAGTTTCCACAGCAATTGAAATAGAAAAGAAAGAGTGTCTTTACAAGGAGCTTCTAGTCAAGGATGCTCTTAATAATTTAAAACAATTGAATTATAAAAAATATATATCCTTAATACCTAAAAAGAATTTTCTTGTAAGTCTTTGTGTTTTACTAGTTATCTTATTGGGTTCTACTTTACTACCTGACCCTCTTAAGACATTAGCAGAAAAGAATCATGCTTTAGCTGTCTATAAAAAAGAGGAAGTTAAAAAAGTTAATGCTTCTGTAAAGAAGGTTGAAGAGGATAAGAGACTAAGTACTGAGCAGAAAAAAGACTTAATAGCAAAACTTCAAGAATTAAAGGCTGAATTAAAGACTACAAAGGATATTAAGGAAGTCCATAAAGCAGTAGAGAAAACTACAGAGAAATTAGCTTTAAAGAAAAATGAGGAGTTGTCAAAAGATCTTAAGAACTTGGAAGCTAGACTTAAAGAAAATAAAGATACTCAAAAACTTTCAGAGGCTATGAAGAAAAGTGATAAAGAATTAGTAAAAAAAGAATTAGACAAGTTAAAAGAAGAAGTAAAGACTATGGATGAGAATAGTAAAAAGAATTTAAAGGACACGCTTTCAAAAGCTTCAGCATCTACTAGTAATAGTGATTTAAAAGATGGTTTAGATGCTTTGAAGGCCGGCTTATCAAGTGGTGATGAAAACGCCTTAAATAGCAGTGTGGATCAGATAGCTAAAACTGTAAAGAAGGGAACTTCAAGTGAGGATATGAATAAAGCCTTGGCACAAGTACAGGAAGACCTTCAAGGAGAAACACCGGAAGGCCAAGTACAACAAGCTCAGGGCCAGGGTTCAGGCCAAGGTTCAGGTCAAGGTCAAGGCCAAGGCCAAGGTCAAGGCCAAGGCCAAGGTCAAGGCCAAGGCCAAGGCCAAGGCCAAGGCTCAGGTCAGGGACAAGGATCAGGGGGCAGTGGAGCCGGAAATGGAAGTGGCAATAAGGACTCAGGAGTAACAGCTTATGGTTCAGGGGGAATTGCTAATAAAGCGACCGGACAAGGCACTGAAAAGAGTTATGAAAAAATCTTCACTCCTAATAGCTTAGGGGGAACTAGTAATGCTTCAGGGCTTACAGGAAAAAAGAATGGAAATTCAGGAAGTAGTGATAGTTTTATAACGAATAAACCAAATGCAGAATTAGGAAACTTAAAACCTTATGATCAGGTTATAGGAGAGTATACTGATAAGGCGATGGAGAGTCTAAACAATAATGAGATACCTGATGGTATGAAGGATGTTATTAAAGGGTATTTCTCTTCGCTGCAAGACTAAAGGAGGAAAAATAATGGATGAAAAAGAAATAAAAATTATAGTTGATAAGATTAAGGCTATTGAACTTGAAATAGGAAAGGCTATTATCGGACAAAAGGATATAGTAAAACTTGTCCTTATAGCAATTTTTTCCGGTGGAAATGTGCTTTTAGAAGGAGCACCTGGTCTTGGAAAAACTCAGCTAGTAAAGACACTTTCAAAGGTTTTAGATTTATCCTTTTCTAGGATTCAGTTTACACCTGATTTAATGCCAGCGGATGTAGTTGGTACTAATATTATAGTTAAAAGTAAGTTAGGTAATAATGCCTTTGAATTTCAAAAGGGTCCAGTATTTGCACATCTTTTATTGGCAGATGAAATAAATAGAGCAACACCTAAAACACAGTCAGCTTTACTGGAAGCTATGCAGGAGCATACTGTGACCGTTGGAGTTAATACCTATAAATTAAGTGAACCCTTTATGGTACTTGCAACTCAAAATCCACTAGAGAATGAAGGTACCTATCCTTTACCAGAAGCTCAATTGGATAGGTTTTTATTTAAGTTAATGGTACCTTTCCCGAGTCTTGAAGAATTAAAGGGAATAATAGACGTAACTATTAATAACAAGGCTACGCAACTTAATAAGATAATTGATGGGGATGAAATTTTTGAAATAAGAAAAGTTTTAAAGGAAGTGCCCATGTCAAAAGCAGTGGAGGAATACGCTCTTAAGGTTATTCTTGCTACTCATGCAGACTATACGGAAGCTCCAGAGCTTACTAAAAAATATATTAGGTATGGAGCTAGTCCTAGAGCGGCCCAAGCTATTATTTCTACGGCTAGAGTGAGAGCGGTGATGGAAGGTAGATATAATGTAGCCTTTGAGGATATAAGATTTGTAGCTTTTTCAGCTTTAAGACACCGCTTCTTCCTTAATTTTGATGCCATGGCAGATGGAGTAACCGCTGAAGAAATTATTGAAGAGATATTACAAAGTCAGCTTAAAGAATCGTAGGGTAGTGATAATATGAAAGAAAAAATATTTGATACAGAATTTTTTAAAAAGCTTGAAAACATTTCGATAAAAGCTACTATGTCCATGACGGAAGGTACCGCTGGAGGGAGAAAGTCAAAGGTGAAAGGAAGTTCTGTAGAGTTTTCAGACTTTAGAGAATACAGCTCAGGAGATGATTTTAGAAGAATAGATTGGAATGCTTATGGGCGTTTTGATAAGTTATTTGTAAAATTATTCATGGAGGAACGGGAAGCTCTTATAAATATATTTGTAGATTGTAGCAAGTCCATGGATTTTGGAGAAAAAAACAAGGGGGCCATGGCCTTAAGGATAAGTGGAATACTTACATATTTTGCTCTGAATAATTTAGATAGAGTATGTATTAATAAGGTTCAAGGAAATACCCTACAGCAAGCATACTCTTATATGGGCAAGAGTATGTTTCAATCAGCTATTCAGTTTATGGAAAGAACTGAGTTTGAAGGATCAACAATTTTGTCAGAAGCTATTAAAAAGAAGGATTTAAAAAACAGAGGAATCTCAATTATCATCTCAGATTTTTTTACTACAGGTTCTATTGAAGAGATGATAAAGTATCTTGCCTATAAAAAGCAGCAAATTATATTTGTTCAGGTGCTTTGTGAAGAAGAACTAGCACCTGCCTTAGGTGGGGAAGTACGCCTTATTGACAGTGAAACAGGTGAAGAGGTAAATATCAGCATAACACCAAAATTACTAAAAACCTATAATTCAAAGTTAAAAGCCATGTCTGTAGTTATTAAAGAAGGGGTTAAGAAATATGGAGGAACTTTTATGCAGGTTTCCTCATCACACCCTTTAGAAAAGATAGTATTTGAACAGTTTGCAAGGGAGGGAATAATATGAAGCTTTTGTCTCCGCTTGCTTTATGGTTTTTAGTTTTAATACCGCTACTGATTCTAATGTACATATTAAAACAAAAATTTCAAGAGAGAGAAATCTCTAGTCTTTATCTATGGCATCAAGTATTACTGGATACAAAAGCTGCCACACCCTTTCAGCGGTTTAGAAGAAATATATTGTTTTTCCTTCAATTATTAATATTACTTTTAGTTATATTTTCTCTTACCAAGCCCTTTCTACTATGGAATAACAAAAACTATGAAAATGTTGTTATGGTTATTGATACTACTGGAAGTATGAGTGCCCTTTGGGAAAAAGATAGTAGACTTGACGAGGCAAAGAAGAAGGCAACGGCTACAGTTAATTCTTTGGCTTCTGGAAGTAAAATAACAATAATATCTTCAGGCAAAAACTCTAGAGTTGAAGTAAGCGGTTCTACAGATAAATCCGCTACTATAAAGAAAATAAAAGAAATTAAAGGAACTAACAGTGCGGGAAATATAGATGAGGTAAATTCACTAGTTAAAGCTATATGCAAGGAATATAAAAGCTATAAAGTTATTTTCTTTACTGATAAAGCAGTTAATATGAAGGAAGTAAATGGTGAAGTTGTAGATTTAGCTACAAAAAGAAATAATATGAGTTTAGATTATATAGCTCACTCACAGATGGAGAAAGGCTTAAAGGTTATGGTTAGAGTCACAAATCATGGAGATGAAGACAATAAAATAGAACTTTGTTTATATGGTGAAACTAAGCTTGTAGCCTATAAGGACTTAAATATGAAAGCTAGTGAAACTCAAACCGTATATTTTGAAAATGTTCCACAAAATAATAAATATATTTATGGTGAAATATCTGAAAAGGATGCCTTAATGGAGGATAACAGTATTTATTCTATAGTGAAACAGAGTAATGCAGGTCGAATTCTTTTATGTACAGATGGAAATGTATTCCTTGAAAAGGCTATAACTACACTTAAGGATATAGAGTTATTTAAATCTTCTTCTAGTGAGAAGGTTCCTCCGGATTTTGATTTATATATTTTTGATGGGAAAGTACCTGAGACATTACCTAAAAAAGGAAGTATGTTATTTATTAATCCAAATAAAAGCAATGAGTTTTTTAAGGTTTCAGAGGAAGTAGGCGGGGGCACAGCCTCTGTTGTTACCCATGCTATAACCAAATATATGGGTAATGGTGATTTTATTATCTCAAAGCTTAGACAAATAGAAACTCCATATTGGGGAAATCCACTTTTGAAAGTTGGGGAAAAGCAAGTTTCTTTTGTTGGAGCACAAAAGGATCAGAAAATTGGAGTGTTAGGTTTTGATCTTCATAACACGGATTTGCCTTTAACCACGGAATTTCCGATTTTCATAAATAATCTAATATCCTACCTCATTGATAGAGATACCCTTACGGTTAACAAATATAACTGTGGCGAAAGTGTAAATATAATACCACTTCCCCAGGCAGAAAAAATAAATGTAATTACTCCTGATAAAATTAAAGAAGCGGTAAGCACTAAGTATCCTGTAAAGCCTTTTGAGGACACAGCTAAACCGGGTATTTATGAGATAAAACAAAAACTTTTCGAAAAGGAAGATAGTAAGCTTATTGCTATTAATTTTCCAAGCTCTGAGAGTGATATAAGTGTTCAAAAATCAAGTACTACCAATACTTTTGGCAGTTTGTTAAATAAAGGTGGAATAGATTTAAGTAGTTTTTTATTAATACTAGCTTTGATGATCATTATTATTGAATGGTTAGTATATACAAGATCATAAGGGGATGACTTACATGGGATTAAATTTTGTTAGACCATATTTATTGATTTTAATTCCCCTATTGCTGGCAGGGGTCATATATTCTTCAAGATGGCTTATTAGATTGCCTAAAAACAAGAAACGCTTTATTGTAATACTAAGAAGTTTAGTAGTTACTTTAATAATTTTAGCTCTTTGTGGTTCAAGCCTTTATTGGAAAGTAGACTCTACAACCACACTTTTTTTAATAGATGCTTCAGATTCAACTAAAGCTAGTAGAAATAGTATGGAAGTTTTTATAAAGGAAGCAAGTCAATATAAAGGAAAAAAAGATGGGGTTGGAGTATTATCCTTTGGTGAAAATACACAGGTGGAAAGCTTTATTAGTAAGGATAACGAATTTTCTAAGGTAGAAGGTAAGATTAATGGTAATTATACTAACATTGATAACGCCATGGCTACAGCCTTATCTTTATTCCCAGATAATTCTAATAAAAGGATTGTATTAATTTCTGACGGCGAAGAGAATTCGGGATCAGTAAGTAAAATAGCACCCTATCTTCAAGAGCAGGGCATAGATTTAAAATATTATAAAATACAAAAAAATGATGGTGAGGAAGTTGCTGTAGAGAAAATTAGTGTTCCACAAAAATTGGCCCTAGATGAGGAATTTAATATTGTTGTGACCTTAAATAGTACAATAGCGCAGGAAGCCAATGTAAATCTTTTTAATGGAAGAGCCGAGGTGAGTCAGCAGAAGGTACAGCTCCAAAAGGGAGAAAATAAATTTATCTTCAAGGATAAGGCTGATTCGGGAGGTTTTAGAAATTATAAAGTGGTGGTAGAAGGAAGTAAAGATAGTGAACTGAAAAATAATGAAGCAGCTACTTTTACTAATGTATTAGCTAAATCTAAAGTTTTAGTAATAGAAGATAGTATTGGGGAAGCTAATGAATTAATAAAAATGCTGAAGGCATCTTCTATGGATTTCAATCTAATTGAAGCTGCTTCAGCCCCTAGAACACTTCAAGAAATGACAAGTTATAAATCTATAATAACCTGCAATGTTTCTGCAGATAATCTTAATGATGGATTTATAAATTCTTTGGACAGTTATGTTAAGGACTTTGGTGGTGGCTTTATTGCCACCGGTGGAGATAATTCCTTTGCACTAGGTGGATATGCTAAAACTCCCTTAGAAAAAATCCTACCAGTATACATGGATATGAGGGGGAAAAAGGAAGTACCTAAAATGGCCATGGTATTAATTATTGATAAATCTGGTAGTATGTCTGAAGGTGTTGCAGGGATTAGCAAGGTAGATATGGCCAAGGAAGCTGCCATAAGGACTTTGGACTCCCTTAGACCCGGCGCGGATGAAATTGGTGTTTTAGCTTTTGATGGAGCCTATAGCTGGGTGGTTAAAGAACAACCCATTAAAGATGCTAAGGCCATTGAAGCAGATATTGGAACCATAAGAGCAGATGGCGGAACTAGTATATTACCAGCTCTTGAAGAAGGGTATAAAGCATTAAAGAAAAGTGATGCAAAAATAAAACATATAATTTTACTTACAGATGGACAGGCAGAAAGAACAGGTTATGATAGTTTGATTAAGGATATTAATAAAGATAATATAACCGTATCTACAGTATCTGTTGGAAGAGATGCAGATAAAGAGCTCTTAGATACTATAGCAAAGCAGTGTGGTGGAAGAGCTTACGTCACTGATGAATATACTAATATACCTAAAATATTTTCAAAGGAAACCTTTATGGCAGCTAGAATGTATCTCAATAATAGAGAGTTTACACCCATAATAAGCAACAATCACAATGTTTTAAGTGGAGTTGCTGAAGCTGGAATTCCATCTTTATTAGGATATGTTGGAGCCTCGGCTAAGGAAACAGCTAGAGAAGTTCTTAAGAGTGATGAGGATGATCCTATACTAACGGTTTGGCAGTATGGATTGGGTAAAACTGCAGCTTGGAATTCAGATATTTCAGGTAAATGGAGTGGAAACTATATAAATTGGAATAAGAACTTGAAGCTGTGGCAGAATCTCATAAACTTTACTAGAGAGAACTATGCGAGTGGAAATGTCACTATGAATGTTTCAGAGCAAGAAGGAAAAGCTACTGTAACCCTTAAAAACAAAAATAGTGATGAACCACTTCAATCTAGTATAGTTGTAGTTTCTCCTTCTGGTGAAAGTAGTGAGGAAAAATTATACGAAACAGCACCTGGTGAGTATGGAGGGGTAATAGCTTTAAAAGAAACTGGAGTGTACATGATCAATGGAAAGCAGGTTAAAAATGGAGAGGTAATAAATTCTGTTAATACAGGGTATGCGCTGCAGTATTCTCCAGAATATAAAATAAATAATAATAGTAGTAACATAGATAAATTTATAACTTTTATTGGTGGGAAAAACATTACAAATCCTAAAGAGGTTTTTGTTAAAGCTATGACAGATAAAAGTGGACATAGGGATATCACTACCTTTTTAATTTCCCTTGCTCTAATACTTTTTATGCTTGATATAGCATTTAGAAGGTTAAACTTAAATAAACTTAAGGCTATGTTTAGTAAAATAAATACTTCTGCTGTAGCTTTCGCGGGGCTAAGTGTAAATAAAATCAGGAAAAAATATAAGAAAGAGAAAAGTACCTATTATGAGGTATTGGTAGATGAGGATGTTCCTGTAGAGAAAGTTATTAAAGAAGATAAGGAAAAAGTATCTGAAGAGAAATTCAGTATAGACAGCCTTGACACTAGTCAACTGTTAAAAAATAAGAGATTTAAAAAATAATAAAGTTTGTAGTTTAACGACATTTCAGAAGGAAACTGTATTGGAAATTTTCCAATACAGTTTTTGCTTTTTTGATATAAGAAAAAAAGCTATTCTAGAAACCTTGGCAGGGTTATTTTTGCATGTATTTTTCATGAAGATTATTATGGTATAGAGGGAGATAATAAATGCTTAGTTAAGTAGCTTTTTTCTTCAAGTTTGATTATATGTTTACTCCATCAATAATATTAAAATCTAAATAAACATGGTATAATAAAGTGAAAAAATTGTATGAACAAAGAACGATCACAAATAGAAAGGGAACTACTTAAATAAAGGAGCTATTAGATATATGAATTTTTATTTCGCACCTATGGAAGGCTTGACTGGGTATATTTATAGAAATGCCCATAATGCTTTTTTCAATAATATAGATAAATACTTTTCACCTTTTATTCCTGCAAATCAAAGTGAAAGTTTTAAAACTCGAGAATTAAATGATATTTTGCCTGAAAACAACCAAGGACTAGTTTTGATTCCACAATTACTAACCAATAATGCAAAAGATTTTATTCATACTTCAAAGAAAATAAAGCTGTTGGGATATAATGAGATCAATTTAAATTTAGGATGCCCTTCTGGAACTGTAGTTTCAAAAAATAGAGGGTCCGGATTTCTTTCAAAAAGAGAAGAACTTGATGTGTTTTTAGACGAAATTTTTTCTCAATCCATAACTAAAATCTCAATAAAAACCAGAATAGGAAAAGACCAACCCGAAGAATTTTATGATTTAATCGAAATATTTAACAAATACCCTATAGAAGAGCTTATTATTCATCCAAGAATTCAAAAGGATTTCTATAAAAATAAGCCTAATCTGAGAATATTTAAGGAAGCAATGATTTTAAGTAAAAATCCTGTTTGCTACAATGGTGACATTTTTACAATTAATGATTACAAGGAGTTTTCGGCTGATTTCCCTAGTGTAGATACTTTAATGTTTGGGAGGGGATTATTAGCCAATCCTGGACTGATCAGCGATATTACAAATAATATTAAACTTGAAAAAAAATTACTAAAAGACTTTCATGATAAAATTTATGAAGATTATAAAAGAATACTATTTGGAGATAGGAATGTCTTGTTTAAAATGAAAGAACTATGGTTTTATATGATTCCGGTGTTTTCTGATAATGCAAAATATGCAAAAAAAATTAAAAAATCAGAAAGATTATACGATTATGATGAAGCTGTTTCAAGCTTATTCAGAGAACAGGATGTTTTAGAAAACTGAGAAATATTCATATTGAAAAATTAAAAATCGATATGATAACTGAGGATATTGTAAAATATTAGAAATAATAAGAAAAGCCGAAATAAATTGTAAGGTGAAAATTGTGCTTGGACCATAAAGCTTTTGTGTTAAATTAAAATAAATGTACATCATTGCCCGCATCTACTGAAATTATATCTAATGATCAACCCCTTTTTTTAAGTCGCAAATTAATTTTTACAAAAAAAACTAAAGATTTTACCTTTACATTTCGATAATTAAAAATAATTGTAAATAATTATAAAAAAAAATAAGAAGGATGTGTTTTATATCACAACAGCTAATAATAAATACGAACTGAAATTAGATAAAACAAAAAAAATACTATTCGCAAAGGCGTTTGGCTCATTTGGTCCTGCTGATGCTAATGCTTTTGTAAGTGATTACAATGTAATTCTTAAAGGTGCTAATGCAAACGATCTTGAACTTCAATTTGACTGCAAAGAGTTAAAAGTTTCAGGAAAAGATGCTAAATCAGGTGCTGATATGACTAGTATGTTAAGGGCTTGTATGGAAATGTATAAAAGTGATGGGTTTAAGAATATTGTTTTTGATTGTGAAAAAAACTTAGTTCTAAAAATGCAACTACAAAGACTTGGAAAAGAAGTATCACTTCCAAACTTTACGGTTAAGTCATAAAAAAACGTGGGATATCCCACGTTTTTTTTAATACTTAATAAGCATAGTGCAAATGGTCCAATTAATTGCAACTGACCAGAGACAAACAATGTCTCCTCTTTTTATTTTACCCGTTTTAATTCCTTCATGAAATGCTATAAATGGGCTACTTGTACCTGTATAACCATATACATCGCCTACATAAATAAATTTATTGATGTCTACGCCTAATTTTTCTGAACCAAGATTTGAAAATGCTCTTGAGTATTGAGAAAAACAAAAGCTCTTTATTTGTTCCATTTTTAAGTTATTCCTATTTAATAATGTATGAATTGAAGTTACTGCGTTGTCAATTATAAATAAACCTTCAAAAGGTATCCATTGTAGTTTTCTATCTCTAATTGATAAATCTTTCTTATATACTTTTGACAGTCCGCAAGCGGGATATTTAACCGCTTCCCATGTAGCACCGTTACTTTTACACATGCTATCTATAAAACCTTGTCCTTCTGTTTTCTCCAAAATAATAGCGGCCGCACCATCTGCAAAATTAGGGTAAGTTAACTCATCATCGTTTCTACAATGTATTGAAGTATAATCGGAACCTATCACTAATGCTCGTTTTACATGAGGATTGCCCATCATAGCTCTTATAGTATGCTCAACTGTAACCAACATACCCGCACAGTTCGTATTTGTGTCCATACACATACAATCTTCTTTCCCGTTTATTGCATTATGGACTATTAGTGATTGACTTGGAAATGTATATTCGGGGAATTGAGAAGAAAACAGAACCATGTCAATATCTTTACCTTCTAAGCCTACACTCTTTAATGCTTTATTAGCTACTTCTACACCCATAGTAATAGTATTTTCATAGTCATTATCTATAATATATCTCTTTTCCCGTCCAAAAGCTTTTAATAAATCTGTGATGTCCTTTCCTTGAGATTTAAAATGTTTAAGATAATAGCTATTATCTACCTGTTTTTCAGGATGATAAATATCCACCGTTAAAATTTTTACATTATTCATTATGCAAGTCTCCTTTGATGTTAATTAGGGTATGTGTTTTGTTTTTCAAATAAACCAATTTTTGGTCTCTATTTAATATCGACTTAATTATTTTATAATTTACCATAAAATTTAAAAATGCACCAAATAATTAATAAGTCTCCACTCCTTCATTATTTTATAGTGGTGGAGACTTATTAATTATAGTGATAGATACATTTTAATCGCTTATTAATTTGATACAGTAATTACCATCTAGATGGGGTAGCGTATACGAAAATGGAGATGCGTCTACTAGTCTTAATTTAGAAATTTGTTCTTCAGGCTTTATTTTTTGTCTTAAAGTGCAAATAAAAAGACTGTTTTGATAAATAATATGACGACAATTCAAGGTATTATTTTAGTATGAAGTAGTTGTTTCAGATAATCCTAAGATAGTATTGAAGGGAGAAATAAATTATGGTAAAACCTACTCTTGTTGTTATGGCGGCTGGTATGGGAAGTAGATATGGAGGGTTAAAACAGATTGACCCTGTAGGGCCAAGTGGCGAAATTATTATTGATTATTCAATACATGACGCTTTAAAGGTTGGTTTCGGAAAGGTTGTATTTATAATTAAAGAAGAAATGTTGGAAGATTTTAAAGATATTATTGGTAGAAGAGTAGAAGAGTTAGTTGAAATAGCTTATGTATTTCAAAAGGTAGAAGATGTTCCAGTGGGATTCATCGCCCCCGCGGAGAGAACTAAGCCTTGGGGAACTGCTCATGCGGTTATGTGTTGCAAAGATGTAGTAAATACACCTTTTCTTGTTATTAATTCCGATGATTTTTATGGTGCTTCAACATTTAAATTAATTTATGATTATTTGATCGATATTAAAGATAGCCAAGCCTTTTATGAATATTCTATGGTTGGGTTCAAACTTGAAAATACACTTACAGACAATGGACATGTGGCAAGGGGAGTTTGTTCTGTTGATGAATGTGGGTATCTAAATGGTATTAAAGAAAGAACTAGAATTAAAAAATATAAAGATGGGGCTAAGTATACTGAAGATGGTGAGAATTGGGTTAAGTTGCCAGAAGGAAGTACTGTATCTATGAATACTTGGGGGTTTACTCCCAGTATATTCGACGAACTAGAAAAAAAATTCCCCGAATTTTTAGAGAAAAATAAAAATAATCTGCCGAAAGCTGAATATTTTTTACCAATGGTTATTGATGATTTAATTGCTGAAAATAAGGCCAAAGTGAAGGTTCTTACTTCCAGTGAACAATGGTATGGAGTTACTTATAAAGAGGATAAGCCAACCATTAAGGCAGCAATAATGCAATTGGTGAATAAAGGTGTATATCCAATTAATTTATGGGGGTATGGAAATGAAGAATAAGTATGACCTTGAAGATGTATTAAAGCAATTTGATTTTAAAAGTAAGGTTATGGAGGTAAAGCCATATGGATTAGGACATATTAATGATACCTATATTGTAAGCTGTGAAAAAGAAAATGGATCATCAATTAGATTTATACTTCAAAGAATTAACACTAGTATATTTAAAACTCCTCAAAACCTAATGGAAAATATAAAAAATGTAACATCACATTTAAGAGAAAAGATAGTTGCTGAAGGTAGGGATCCAGACAGGGAAACTTTAAATCTAATACAAACATTTGATGGAAATGTATTCTATAAAAGTTCAAGTGCCGATTATTGGAGAAGTTATAAATTTATTGAAGGTGCTCAAACCTATCAGGTGGTAGAAAATCTGAAACATTTTTATAATGCAGGGAAGGCTTTAGGAAGATTTGAAGAAATGCTTAAGGATTATCCAGCTGATAAATTGTATGAAATAATACCTGATTTTCATAACACTCAAAAGCGCTATCAAGCTTTTGTAGAGGTAGCCACAAAGGATATTATGAATAGAGGTAAAGATGTACAGGCAGAAATAAATTTTGTTTTAGCCCGTGAAAGTGAAGTTTCAGTATTAGTAAATTTGCTTAAGGCTGGTAAATTACCTTTAAGAGTTACCCATAATGATACTAAATTTAACAACGTCATGATTGACGATATTACTGGAGAAGGTATATGTGTAATAGATTTAGATACAATAATGCCTGGGTTATCCTTGTATGACTTTGGAGATTCTATTCGTTCAGGTGCTAATCCAGCAGAAGAAGATGAAAAAGATTTATCAAAGGTTTGTATGGATCTTGAACTTTTTGAACAGTTTACTAAGGGATTTCTAGAGGGTACGGACAATTCATTAACAGCACTTGAATTAGAGTATTTGCCATTCTCAGCAAAGTTAATGACCTTGGAATGTGGCATAAGATTTCTTACAGATCATTTAAATGGAGATACTTATTTTAAGATTCATAGAGAGAATCATAATCTAGATAGGGCGCGAACCCAATTTAAAATGGTTAAGGATATGGAAGAAAAGTTTGAAAAAATGCAATCCGTAGTAAAAAGACATAGCAAGTAGTCTATATGCATGTTTTCATAAAAGAAATTGCTTATCATTAAGTATTAGATTCACAAAGGAGAATTTATATGGTTTTTGAGAATACTGTTTTACGTGAAGAATTTGTTATAGAGAGTATAGTTACAGTACATTATTTTGAATTCGCTAAGAACTATGTATTTGAAGGTGAAAAACATAGTTTTTGGGAATTTGTTTATGTAGATAAAGGCGAGTTAGAGATAATGGCGGAGGATAAGGGCTATAAACTGAAGCAGGGTGAAATGATTTTTCATAAGCCAAATGAGTTTCACAATCTTTGGGCAAATGGTAAAATAGCTCCTAATATAATAGTTATGACATTTGTATGCGATTCAGAAGCAATGAAGTATTTTGAAAATAAATTAATATTAACTGGGGATACAGTTAAGGATTTGTTATCAAAGATAATTAAAGAAGCTTTGATGGCATTTTCAACTCCACTAAATATTTCGTCAACCACGAAGCTAGATAAAGAGTGCAAGTCGGTTTTTGGATGTGAGCAGTTATTAAAAATATACCTTCAGCAATTACTTATTTATTTAGTGAGAAAAGGAGAGAATATCCTATCTAATGAAAGACTTTCTTCATTAGTTAGAGAAAGAAGCCATAATGATATGGCGAAGAAGATTATTAATTATCTTAAGAATAACGTATCTAAGAATATTTCATTTGATGATGTTTGTTTATATAGCAAACTATGTAGTACAAACTTAAAGGCTATGTTCAAAGAACAAATGGGAATGGGAGTAATGGAATTTTATAAGACCTTGAAAATTGAGGAAGTTAAAAAATTTATTAGAGAAGAGCAATTCAATTTTACTGAAATTGCTGAAAAGCTAGGATACGCTTCTATTCATTACTTATCAAGGCATTTTAAGAAAGCTATGGGAATGACACTATCAGAATATGCTTCTTCTGTTAAGGCTAGAATATAAATAAATTATCGCCAACCAAAAGAATTCTCACATTCATAAACAGTTATTATAGTATCCCATCTTTTTTAGTAAGAAAGAACCGAAAATCCAAATTAAAAGACCATTTTGGTAAATATAAAACTATCTATAAAATGTATTATTTTATTATGAGTAAAATAATCGGTGTAGCGTGTGTTACACTAGACATACCAAGGAGGTAGATAGATATATGGAAATATTAGTAACTGGCGGAGCTGGATACATTGGAAGTCATACCTGTGTGGAACTTTTAGAGGCTGGCTATGAGGTAATAGTAGTAGATAATCTTAAAAACAGCAATGAGGAATCACTCAGAAGGGTAAAAGAAATAACAGGGAAGGATTTGAAATTCTACAAAATTGATATGGTTGATAAAGTAGCTTTAGAAGAGGTATTTAAAGAAAATAATATCCAAGCAGTAATTCATTTTGCGGGATTTAAGGCAGTAGGTGAATCAGTAGCGGAGCCATTAAAATATTATTACAATAATATTGTTAGTACCTTAGTTTTAGCTGAAGTGATGAAAAATTACAAGGTTGATAAATTAGTTTTTAGTTCATCAGCTACAGTTTATGGGGACCCAAGAACAGTTCCAATAACTGAGGATTTTGAGCTAAGTGCAACAAACCCTTATGGGCGTACTAAACTTTTTATAGAAGAAATACTAAGAGATCTGTATATATCTGATACGAACTGGAATATTGCTATTCTTAGATATTTTAATCCAGTAGGGGCTCATCCTAGTGGAAGAATTGGAGAAGATCCTAATGGCATACCTAATAATTTAGTGCCATATATCTCACAGGTAGCAGTAGGAAAGTTAAAGCAATTGAGTATATTTGGGAATGATTATCCTACCACTGATGGAACTGGTGTAAGAGACTATATTCATGTAGTAGATCTAGCTAAGGGTCATATTAAAGCCTTAGAGAAATTAGTTTCAAAACCAGGGGTAGTAACTTATAATTTAGGCAATGGTAGGGGTTTTAGTGTTTTAGAAATGGTAGAGGCTTTCGCAAAAGCATCTTCTAAGGAGATCCCATATAAGTTAGTTAACAGAAGACCTGGAGATGTAGCTGAATGCTATGCAGATAATTCAAAAGCAGAAGAGCAATTGAGCTTTGTAGCAACTAAAACCGTTGAGGACATGTGTGTAGATTCTTGGCGTTGGCAACTCAATAACCCTAATGGATATAGTAAATAGCAAGAACTGGAATGTAAGTAGATTTGTATAAACAAATCTACTTACATTTTTTTGTGCATTTAATGTTTTATATACTTTTGCATATAGAAAGCCAAGAGATGGAAACTAGCAGCGAAAAGGCAATGCTTGCATTTAAAGAGCTCAAATCAAAAAAATGAAAGCACTATAAATGGAGTTTCACAGATTGCTAAAAGTATTGGAGTTTTAGTAAAGGAGACTGAAGATATTGGTCAAATATAATTTGAGCTTTTTTAATCATCGAATCTTTGCGAAAGTTTGTTGATATTAAAGCAAACATGGGTATAGTAGATCGTATTTGAGTATAAAGGCTAAAATCAATATTGAAAAAATAGGAAAGTAGAGTTATATTATAAATAGTGACTGTTAGATGATAAACAATATCATAAAAGAAAAAAGATAATTTAACAAAGATTGTCTTTTATAATAAAGTAAAATTTAAGGGAGGCCAATATATATATGAAAATTGCAGTTGTAGGATGTACTCATGCAGGTACAGCAGTTGTAGTAAACGCAAAGGAGCTTTATCCAGATAGTGAAATTACTGTCTATGAAAGGAACGATAATGTATCCTTTCTTTCCTGTGGTATAGCTTTAAGTGTGTCAAGTATAGTTAATGAACCAGAAAAACTATTTTATAATTCAGTAGAAAATTTGAGAAACAATGGAATAAATATGCGAATGAATTATGATGTAACAGATATAGACATAGAAGGGAAAATGATTATAGCCAAAAACTTAAAAAATAATGATATAGTAAAGGAAAAATACGATAAAATAGTTCTTACCTTAGGGTCATGGCCAATAGTTCCTAATTTTGAAGGCAAGAATCTTGAAAATATATTACTTTGTAAGAACTATGATCATGCCAAGACAATTATAGAAAAATCTAATGAAGCTACGAATGTAGTAGTTATAGGTGCGGGATATATAGGAGTGGAACTAGCTGAAGCTTTTGAAATAAAGGGTAAGAATATAACATTAATTGATGCAGAAGAGAGAATAATGAGTAAGTACCTTGATAAAGAGTTTACAGATATAGCAGAAGGAGAATTTAGAGACCATGGAATAAATTTAATTCTAGGGGGAAAAGTTCAAAAATTCGAAGGGGAAGATGGAAAGGTAACTAAAGTGGTTACTGATAAAAATACTATAGAAGCAGACTTAGTTATACTTTGTATAGGCTTTGTACCAAATACAATGATTGTTAAAGATAAATTAGACACTCTTCCAAATGGAGCTATAATAATAGATGAGTATATGAGAACTAGTGCTGAGGGAGTATATGCAGCAGGAGATTGTTGTGTGGTAGAATATAATCCAGCAAAGGATAAGAGATATATACCACTAGCAACAAATGCAGTTAGAATGGGAACCCTTGTAGCTAAAAATTTACTTGAGCCAACTCTTAAGTACATGGGTACCCAAGGAACCTCAGGAATAAAGATATATGACAAGTGCATTGCGTCTACTGGCCTTACTGAGGAGGTAGCAAAACGTACTACATCTATGGATATAGGTTCTGTAACTATAAATGAGAATAATAGACCAGAGTTTATGCCAACCTTTAGTGAAGCTATGTTAAAGCTTGTATATGAAAAAAATACAAGAAGAATACTTGGAGGACAAATAATATCTGAAGAGGACTTGACTCAGCATATGAATACCTTATCTGTGGTAATACAAAACAATATGACCATAGAAGAATTGGCAATGACAGATTTCTTCTTCCAGCCGCACTTCAATAAACCATGGAGTTTATTAAACACAGTGGCACTTAAAGCATTATAGAAAATAAAAAATTAGAAGTTAAGAAAATACTAGAATAAAAGAAGAATTAATAGTTTGAGTTGGAACTGTTCTTGACAGTGAAACGGTGAAAAAATAAAAGAAGCAAGAAAGTGATTTGCGAGATTATTGCAAGTAAAATCTTATCTATATCTATTAGAAAGCACCTAAATTATAGGTTTGTTTAGTGCAATTATATGCAGTAAGCATATACACTTTCATATTTTTCATATATAATTGTAACTTACTTGGGTTTAAAAGTGGTTAAATATATTTAAATGAAAATAAGAAAATGAAACTTAGTGAGGTGTATGTATGTTAAAAGTTATTGTTGTTGGCGGAGGACCTGCCGGTATTATGGCAGCTATTAGTGCAGCAAAAAATAGTGAAGTTATATTAATAGAAAGAAATAAAGAAATAGGTACCAAGCTAAAACTTACAGGTGGAGGCAGATGCAATATTACAAATAATAGAGATATAGAGGAATTTTTTGATAAAATAGTGAGTAATAAAAAATTCTTATATAGCGCTCTTTATACATTTTCAAATCATCAACTTTTAGAATACTTTAAAGGAAATGGATTAGAATATAAAGAAGAGCTTGACCAAAAAATATATACCAAAAGTAATAAGGCCGATGAAGTTATAGAATTATTAAAGAATGATTTAGCAAGAAATAACGTTAAGATTATGTATAACAGTAAAGTCCAAGAGTTAATAGTTGAAGATGGAGAAATTAAAGGGGTAGTAACTGACGATGGTAAGCGGATTTTAGGTGAAAAGGTAATTGTTACAACAGGAGGAAAGAGCTACCCAGATTCAGGTTCAGATGGGTCTATGTTTGAAGTATTAAGGAAGAATGGACACACTATAACTCCTTTATATGCAGCCTTAATTCCACTAGTTATAAAGGAAGAGTTTGTTAAGAGCCTGCAAGGTGTTGCAATGAAGGATGTTGTAATTTCAGCTAAGATTAAAAAGAATAGAATAGAGAAGTTTGGTGATATGATATTTACTCATTTTGGAATATCAGGACCAGCGGTGTTAAAGCTTTCATCTTATATAAATAAAGCTTTAGTAGAGGGAGAAGTAGAAGTTACTTTAGACTTTTTAAGAGATAAATCTAAGGATGAAATATCAGAAATTATGAGGAGTAATCTAAATAAGACTGTACTTAATAATTTAAAAGGTATTCTTCCACAAAATTTCTTAAAGGAAATCTTTGATCTGTTAGGACTAACAGAGGTTAAGATTAGTGATTTAAAGAAGGCAGACGAGAATAATATAATTGAGTATATGAAGGAAATGAAGCTAACGGCTAGAGAAACACTATCAATTAAAGCAGCTCAAGTAACTTCAGGTGGAGTTAAAGTCAAAGAAATAAATGCTTCAACTATGGAATCAAAGCTTATAAAAAATCTTTATTTTGCAGGAGAAGTTATAGATATCGATGCTGAAACAGGTGGATACAATCTTCAAATGGCGTTTTCTACAGGATACTTAGCGGGAAGTAATTAATCTGCAAAGAAACTAAAGCATAATGGCAATTTATTATAAAGCCATAAGGATTAATTTTCTTATGGCTTTTTTATAGAATGAAAAATATTACTTAATAGGTATATATATGTCAAATTCTCCATTGCTCATAAATCTCTCATCGTATAACTCTAGTTGAGGTCTACAATCCATTTCATAGCCTGAGGCTGGAATGAACCTTTCAAATATATCATTGAAAAACTCACCTAAATCTTTTATAGCACCTTTATAAGTATATATGTTACAAAGTAATAAAAAATTAGATTAAATCTATAAAAGAATTTCCTTAAAGTAAGAGTAGAGACGTTATACGGTAATGAGTAATTGAAGTGTAAAAAAAAATATACCATATTAATGGTAGTAGGAGAAAATTGAGAAATGCTAAAATTTTTACAATCAAAAACAGTGAAAATAACCTTGGCTGCCACAATAGCAATTGTCATATCCAATTATTTGGGATTAGAATTTGGAGTAACTTCGGGTATAATTGCAATATTAAGTATTCAAGATACGAAGAAAGAAGCACTATTAGTTGGGGGGAGGAGAATAATCTCATCTGTAGTAGCTATATTTTTATCCTTTATGCTATACATGTTACTTGGAAATAATCCTATGGTATTTGGACTATTTTTACTTGTATTTATACCAATAACAAATGTATTAAAAATAAGCGAGGGAATGGTTATTGGAGCAGTATTATCAACACATCTTTTAATAAGTACAAATATTAATATTTCTTTTATTATAAATGAAGTAGGCTTAACTATAATAGGTATTGGGGTTGCAATGATATTTAATTTATATACAGCATCACTAGAGGAGAGTTTTAAAAAAAATAAAGAGAAGATAGAAGAACAATATAGATTAATATTATCAGATATGGCAATAAGTTTACTTACCCAAGCCGTACCAATTTATGAGCAAGAAGTAATTTTGAGTATAGAACAATTAATTAAAAATACTAAATTGATGACACAAATAATAAATAATAATAATTTATTTAAGTACAATAATTACTATGAAAGTTATATAGATATGAGAATGACACAATTAGATGCTATAAAAAGAATGAAAAGACATTTTTTAAGGTTTTATATGACCTATGAACAAACTAGAACATTATCAGAATTTACTGATAATGTTGCAATTAATATTCATGAAGATAATGATTGTATTGAACTTATAAGTAAACTAACTTTGCTTAGGAAAGATTATAAAATGATGGAATTACCAAAGAACAGGAATGAATTTGAAAATAGGGCATTGTTGTTTCAATTTTTAAATGATTTAGAAGATTTTTTAATTATTAAAAAAGAATTCAAAGAATCCTATCCAGGTTTATATATATAAAAAATAATGAATAACTTGGAGGAATGCTCATTATTGTGTAGAACATAGAATATATACTAAGTTTTATTTATTAAATGGAGGCGATTATAAATGAAAAAACTAATTAACAACCCAGAATTTGTTGTTGAGGAGATGATAGAAGGTATAGTAATGGCACATCCAGATTATGTTAGAAAACTTGAAAATGAAGATGTACTTGTTAGAAAAAATTCTCCTATATCTGGGAAAGTTGCATTAGTTAGTGGGGGCGGAAGTGGGCATGAGCCAGCACATGGAGGATATGTAGGAATGGGAATGTTAGATGCAGCAGTGTGTGGTGCGGTATTTACATCACCAACTCCAGATCCAATATATGAAGCTGTAAAAGCAGTTCATGGAGGACTTGGAGTTCTTTTAGTAGTTAAAAACTATACAGGAGATATAATGAATTTTGAAATGGCCAGTGAAATGGCTGAGATGGATGGAATAAAAATTGAAAGCGTTGTTGTTAATGACGATGTTGCAGTTGAAAATAGTCTTTTTACAGCTGGAAGAAGAGGAATAGCTGGAACTGTATTTGTACATAAAATAGCTGGGGCAAAAGCAGAAACAGGAGCAAGCCTTGCGGAAGTTAAGGCTGTAGCTGAAAAGGTAATAGCGAATGTACGAAGTATGGGGATGGCATTAACACCCTGCATAGTTCCTGCAGCAGGGAAGCCTAATTTTAGTTTAGCTGAAGATGAAGTTGAAATTGGCATGGGTATACATGGAGAACCGGGTACTCATAGAGAAACCCTAAGTCCTGTTGATGAAATAGTAGGCCACATTGTAGGAAAAATATTAACTGATATGCAACTCCAGCCAGGTGCTGAAGTTGCAGTTATGATTAATGGACTATCATCTACGCCATTAATGGAGCTTTATATTGTTAATAGAGAAGTTCATAAAATGTTAGAAGAAAGGGGAGTAACGGTTTATAGAACTTTTGTTGGAGAATTTATGACCTCCCTTGAAATGGCGGGATTTTCTGTTACATTATTAAAACTTGATGATGAGTTAAAGGTTCTATTAGATGCACCTGCAGATACTCCAGCATTAAAAGTGCTATAGCATAATAAGGCCTCTGATAACTTAAAATATAATACAGTATATATATATAGGGAGGTAATAAAATGGGTATTTCAGGATTACAAGTAATTGTAATATTAAATAAAATCGCAGATGTAATTGAAGAAAACAAGAGCTACTTATGTGAGCTAGATGCAGCTATAGGTGATGGAGATCATGGAATTAACATGAATAAGGGATTTATTGTTGTTAAAGAAAAATTAAGAGGCGATAATGGAAATAACATTGGAGAAATTCTTAAGAGGACCGGAATGGCATTAGTAACAAACGTAGGAGGAGCATCAGGTCCACTATATGGAACAGCCTTTATGAAAGCTTCTATGGAAGTTAATGGGAGAGAAAATATAGATATTGAGGATTTCATTAGAATATTGGAAGCTGCCTTAGGTGGAATAAAAATGAGAGGAAAAGCTGAAAGAGGAGAAAAAACGATGATAGATGCTATTGCTCCAGCTATTGATGCTATGAAAGAAGCTCTAAAAGATGGTTTAATGCCAATAGATATTCTAAAAGCCTCTAAAGATGCAGCAATTAAGGGAGTAGAATATACAAAAACTATAATTGCGACTAAGGGAAGAGCGAGTTACCTTGGAGAAAGAAGTATTGGTCATCAAGATGCAGGAGCAACTTCAAGTTACTTAATGTTAAATACTATTTATGAAGAAGTAAAAAGCATAAAGGAAGGAATGGTGTAATAGATGGTAGGAATTGTAATAATTTCTCATAGTAGCAAAGTGGCAGAAGGAGTAAAAGAGTTAGCACTTCAAATGGCTGATAATACACCTATTGTAGCAGCGGGTGGGACTAGTGATAATAGGCTCGGAACGGATATAGAAAAAATTATTTTAGCCATAAATCAAGTATATTCAGAAGAGGGTGTAGCAATATTATTTGATCTTGGCAGTGCATATATGAATGCACAAATGGCTATTGAAACTCTTCCAGAGGAAATGCAGAAAAATGTTGTACTTATTGATGCGGCTTTAGTTGAGGGAGCTATTGTAGTAGCGGTGGAAAGTAGCATTGGTAAAAATTTAAAAGAGATTCAACAAGCGGTTAAAGGTCTATGCCTTCATAAAATGCCATAAAAATAAAAACTGTATTGGGAAATTCCAATACAGTTTTTGTTTTTTATTATTTAGGAGGCATAACAGTTGCAATACCTTTAAGAACAATAGCTCCATCTTGATTAGTACAGGTTGTACTCAATTTCATAATGTTTTTTTCGTCGAACTTTTCTATAACTTCAACTTCAGCCTTTATTGTATCTCCAAATCTAACTGGTGCTGAAAATCTAAGTTCTTGGCCTAGATAAATAGTTCCTGCTCCTGGCATTTTCATACCGAGTACTGCTGATACGAGACCTGCTGTGAGCATCCCATGTGCGATTCTGCCTTTGAACATTGTTGTTTCAGCTTCTCTTTGATTTATATGAGCAGGATTTAAATCACCTGTTATTCCTGCATAAAGATATACATCTGATTCACTTATAGTTTTTTCAAAAGAGTCTTTATCACCTATATTTAATTCTTTCATAGTTAAACCTTTCATTAATAACTCCTCCTTAATATTTATTTTTACTCATTATACAACTCCAAATGATGCAAATATAATACATACTGCTGTAGCTATAAGTGGGATAACAACTGTACACATTCCTATATCTACGTAGGATTGTTTATGAGTCATACCTGTTATACCTAGTAGAGTTATTACGGCACCATTATGTGGAAGTGTATCAAGCCCACCGCAAGCTATTGCGGCTATTCTATGGAATACTTGAGGACTAAGTCCTAGAGCTTGGGCCTTTGCCATATACGTTTTACCTAATATTCCAAGAGCAATACTCATTCCACCTGAAGCTGAACCCGTAATCCCTGCAAGAATACTTGTAGATGCTGCTAGTGAAATAAGAGGTGTTCCTGGTATAGCAAGTATCCCTGCTTGAAGTATAGCGAATCCTGCTAATGTTTTAATAACATTCCCATAACCAACTTCTGAGGAGGTATTTGCAATTGCAAGTAGTGAACCTATAGCCCCTTTATTAACCGTATTCGTAACGTTTTCAAGGTTCTTCCAAAATAAAATCAAACTAATAATTATAGCAACAACTAACGCTGAAATCAAACTCCATATACCTTGTACACTTGATAGCTTAATTCCACCGAAGTCTTTTAAGAATGTTCCATCCATAGTGGCAAAAACAAATTGACCTAATATGTAATTAACAACTAGTACTAAAATTATTGGGGTTATAGCCAGTGCAAGTTTAGGCAATTTAGATAAGTCAACTTCTTTTGTTGATTCCTCCTTATGATCACCATATCCTTCACCTTTGACCATAGCATTTTTTGCTCTTCTTGTAAGCCAAACCATACCACCGCCAAACATTACTGCTGATCCTATAAGTCCTATAATTGGAGCTGCATATGCATTTGTGCCAAAGAAAGGCATCGGAATAGCATTTTGTATTTGTGGTGTTCCTGGTAACGCTGTCATAGTGAATGTAAAGGCACCAAGCGCTATAGTACCAGGTAAAAATCTTTTTGGAATATCTGCTTCTCTAAATAATGCTGCTGCAATAGGATATACTGCAAATGCAACTACAAATAATGAAACGCCGCCATAAGTTAATATAGCACAAGATAAAACTACTGCCAGGATCGCTTTATCTTTACCTAGCTTACTACTAATGGCATAGGCTATAGATTTTGCAGCTCCTGAATCATCCATTATTTTACCGAATATTGCTCCTAGTAAGAATACTGGGAAATATGTCTTAGCATATGATGCAAAGTTAACCATAAAGACTTCTGTATAGTTAGCTAAAACATGGCTCTGACCGCTTTGAAACAAAACCGCCAGTATTGCTAAAACTGGTGCCAAAATAAGAACTGTAATCCCTCTATAGGCCAAATACATTAAAAGTCCTAAAGAAATAATAATACCAATAAGTCCTAACATGATAGTTCCTCCCTTTAATTTAAAATATTTTACATTAGTTTACAAAATGTAACAACTATTATGGTTGAAATTTAGAATTTCAATCCCATGAGTTTTTCCTGGAAAATTCTTTCATCCATAAAAGCTAGATTCTCTGAAATTATTGGTTTGAAATCCATATGAGCTAAAACATCCTTTTCAAGGTCAACTCCTGGAGCAATTTCAGTAAGTACTACGCCTTTACTACTAAGTTCAAAAACAGCTCTTTCAGTAATATATAAGACTGGTTGGGTTACATCTATAGCATAATTACCACTAAAAGTAATTTGCTCAACAGTTTTAATGAATTTATTAGCTTTACCTTCTTGTAGTATATTTAATTTTTCGTTTTTTATTTCAACCTTTAAACCACCTGCAGTAAAAGTTCCGCAAAACACAACCTTTTTAGCGTTTTGAGTTATATTGATAAAGCCGCCACAACCTGCAATTTTAGGTCCGAATTTACTTACGTTAATGTTCCCACTTTCATCGCATTGAGCGAGTCCCAGGAAGGCTATATCAAGGCCACCTCCGTCATAGAAATCAAATTGACTACTCTGATCTAGTATTATTTCAGGGTTTACCGCAGCACCAAAGCTTAAGCCACCAGCAGGAATACCTCCTATTGGGCCTGATTCCAAAGTAAGTTTCATCTCACTTCCAATGTCTTCTTCATTTGCTACCATGGATATTCCTTCAGGAACTCCTATTCCAAGGTTAGTAATAGCATTAGGAATAAGTTCCATAGCTGCTCTTCTAGCTATTACTTTTCTTTCATCTAGTTTTAAACCTTTAAGATTACTTACTGACATTTTTACTTCCCCATTATAAGAAGGATTGTATTGTTCGGCAAAAGTTTGCATATGATTTTCAGGTTTTGAAATTACAATAGCATCTACAAGTATTCCTGGAATCTTAACTTTTCTTGGATCAAGTGAACCATTTTCTACAACTTTTTCAACCTGAAGTATTACAATTCCTCCAGAGTTTTTAGCTGCTTGGGCCATAGACAGAGCATCTAATGTTACGGCTTCTTTTTCCAAAGTAGCATTTCCACTCTCGTCCGCATAAGTAGCTCTAATAAGTGCCACATTTATAGGAAAAGCTTTATAAAATAAGTATTCCTTATTATCAATTTCAATAACCTTTACCATATCATCTTTTGTGATATCGTTTAACTTACCTCCGTCAATTCTAGGATCTACAAAGGTTTTTAAGCCAACGTGAGTAATAGTTCCCGGTTTGCCTGCTGCAATGTCCCTGTAAAGGTGGGAGATTACTCCTTGAGGAAGATTATAAGCCTGTATTTTATTTTCAATAGCTAGTTTGGCAAGTTTAGGAGCAAGTCCCCAGTGACCGCCTATTACTTTTGAAACTAAACCTTCTTCGCCAAAATGATTTAAACCTTTTTCCTTTGAGTCTCCTTGTCCTGCTGCATATACTAAATTTAGACTGTTTGGTATTCCTTTTTTAAGAAAGCACTCATTAATTTTTAAGGTTAATTCTTCAGGGTGACCGCAACCGATAAAGCCTCCCACTGCAACGGTGTCTCCATTTTTAATTAAAGCAATGGCATCGTCACTAGACATAATTTTTGTCATTTTGTTACCTCCTGTTATTATATTAGTGAAGCTTGTTAATAATATAATTAGCAAATATCATGCCAACAAAAAAATATAAAAAACAGATTATTTGTGCAATTTTACTGTTTTTACATGGGGTCTTGTATATTGAATATATGTATGTGTACGATAAAGAGAACATGTTTTATGTAAACCTTATCATTATGTTCGAAAAAACGAACTGTATTCTTGTGTTTTAAGAATACAGTTCGTTAAAAGGAACGATTACAATCATATTTTATGTTTTTGAATTTTTTCATATAAGCTTGTTCTTCCGATTTCTAGATTTTTTGCTGTTTTAGTTTTATTTCCATCAGCAGCATTAAGAGCATCTATAATAGCTTGTTTTTCTGTTGCTACCATGGTCTCCTCAAGGCTTTTAATAATTTTGATTTCCTTTATTCCTGTAATTTCTTCAGGTAAATCTATAGGGGAAATAAAATTACTGTCTTCTATTATATTAATAGCTCTTTCTAATATATTTTCAAGTTCGCGAATATTTCCTTCCCAGGTATAGTTTTTTAGATAATATTCTGATTCTTTAGAAATACCTATTACCTTTTTATTTAAATCCATAGATATTTTTTTAATAAGGTGATTCGCAATAAGCATAATATCATCGGCACGCTCACGAAGAGCAGGAATATGAATAGTTACGACATTCAATCTATAATAAAGATCTTGCCTAAAGGTGCCTTCATGCATAGATTGTTCAAGATTTGTATTTGTTGCAGCTATTATGCGAACATCAATTTTTTTGCTACCTATGGAGCCTATTTTTTCAACTTCTTTTTCCTGGAGCACTCTTAACAGCTTTACCTGCATATGAAGAGGCATATCCCCAATTTCATCTAAAAATATGGTTCCTCCATCAGCTTGCTCAAATTTTCCTACTTTACCTTCTTTTTTAGCACCTGTAAAGGCGCCTCCTTCGTAACCAAAAAGCTCAGATTCTAATAAACCAGTAGGAATAGCCGCACAGTTTACTTTTACAAAAGGCGCATACTGGCGATTACTAGCTAAGTGTATTGAATGGGCAAAGAGCTCTTTGCCAGTGCCACTTTCACCAAGTATAAGCACATTGGAATGCGTTTTAGCAGCTTTACGTGAAATAGAGATAGCGGTGGTAATTGAATCGCTTATACCTATGATGTCATCAAAGCAATAACTTGCGGTGTTCAGCTGATTTAAACGATTTTTATAGGTTTCGAGTTCTTTTTCCATGGTTTTAATTTTATTATAAAGATTGTTCAGCGCTTTAACATTTCTAAATAACACTTTACCAATTGCACCAATTATTTCTCCATTTTTAAATATAGGAATCCTACTTGCAATCATGTAGCTTCCTTTTATCTTTTGCAGTTGAGCAGTTTCTTGTTCTCCTGTTTGTATAACTTTGTGCATTCTTGTATGCTCTATAACATCTGTAATTACTTTTCCTATAGCATCTTCCTGAGTGGTTCCTAAAAAATCACAATATGATTTGCTAATCATAGTTATAATTGCATTTTTATCTACAATGAGAAGACCGTCATTATCATTATCTACAAGCGTTTTTAATACTTCCATAGCATCCTTTTGAAAATCCATTATAAAATCAGCTCCCTCATATGTATTGTGCTTAAAGGTTTACTATAATACTATTATTCTAGTTTATTTAAGGCAATTTGAATAGTGGTAATTATATTATTTTTAGAATTGACTGAAAAATTAGGATATTATGTATAAATTCGGTTTTAATAATCTTTATAATAAAAAAAAGCAATATTGCTGTAAAAATACATCAAAACCACGTTAGCTTTTATACCTATAAATGCTTTAAAACTTGCTCTAATACTAAATTTTAGCATTAGAGCAAGTTCACCTTAATTAAAACTATTTAAAATTGAATTATTTATCTTCATTTAATGCATTGATTTGAGCTACTATTTCTGGAAGAACTTTTGTATAATCTCCAGCTATTGCAATATCTGCAACTTTCATGATAGGTGCTGTTGCATCTTTGTTTATAGCTATTATAAAATCAGATTCTTGCATACCAGCTAAATGCTGAATTGCCCCTGATATACCACAAGCTATATATACAGTTGGTCTAACTGTTTTCCCTGTTTGTCCAACTTGAAGTGATTTATCTACCCAACCATTTTCAACTGCTGCTCTAGATCCTCCAACAACTCCGCCAAGGCTAGATGCTAGAGTTTCGAGTAGTGCGAAGTTTTCTTTAGATCCAACTCCACGACCACCAGATACGATGATGTTAGCTTCTCCGATATCTGCTATATCTTTAGCAAGTTTTACAACTTCTAAAGTTTTAGTTCTGATATCAGCTTCTGTTAGGTTTACAGTAACCTTTTCAATAATGCAGGTTCTATTTTTATCTTTAGCTAATTTTTCAAAAACTCCTGGTCTAATAGTAGCCATTTGTGGCCTATGATCTCCACAAACTATAGTAGCCATTAGGTTTCCTCCAAATGCTGGTCTTGTCATAAGTAGATTTTTAGTTTCTGTATCTATATCTAAAGAAGTACAATCAGCTGTAAGTCCTGTTGCAAGTCTTGCTGATACTCTTGGTCCTAAATCTCTTCCTAAATAACTTGCTCCGATAAAAATTATTTCTGGTTTTCGCTCGCTGGCTAGTTCACAAATAACTTTTGCATAGGCATCAGTTGAAAAGTGGCCGAGTAATGGACTCTCAGCTACTATTACTTTATCAGCGCCATAAGCTACGAGTTCGCGAACCATAGCATCTGTTTTGTCTCCAAGCACTACAGCTGTTAACTCTTCGCCTAATTTATTAGCTATTTCACGTCCCTTACCTAAAATTTCAAGTGATACCTTTTGAAGTTCTCCGTCTCTTTGCTCAGCAAAGACCCAGACTCCTTTATAATCTTCTATATTCATTGCTTGATCCCTCCTTAAATAAAGTGGTTTTCTTTTAATTTTGAAACTACATATTGAGCTGCTTCTTTAGGTGGTAACTTTACAAGTTCTCCATTTCCTTTAGGTTCTTTAGTCATAGACTTTTTAACCTTTGTTGGTGAACCGCTTAGACCTAGAAGAGCTTTGTCTGCATCAATATTGTCTGCATTCCAAACTTTAACTTCTTTATTTTGGTACATATCAAAAATGTTTTTTATGTTCATATATCTTGGCTGATTTAATTCTTTTATAGCTGTTAAAAGAACTGGAGATTTTACTTCTATGTCTTCATATCCATCTTCCCAAGCTTTTCTAACTTTTAATCCACCCTTAATTACTTCAACTTTTTCAACGTAAGTTATTTGTGGAAGACCTAAGTGTTCTGCTATTTCTGGACCAACTTGCGCTGTATCTCCATCTATAGCTTGTCTACCTGCAAAAACAATGTCGTAGTCTAATTTTCTTAAAGTTGCTGCCAGGGCATGAGATGTAGCTAATGTATCTGCTCCTGCAAAGGCTCTGTCAGATACTAATATTGCGGCGTCCGCTCCCATAGCTAGTGCTTCTCTTAGTGCTTTTTCTGCTTGTGGTGGTCCCATACTTATAACTGTTATATGGGCACCATTGCTATCTTTTAATCTTAATGCTTCTTCTAGTGCATTTTTATCATCTGGATTTATAATGGATGGAACTCCTTCTCTTATAAGGGTTCCTGTCTTTGGATCTATTTTAACTTCATTTGTATCTGGAACTTGTTTTAAACATACAACTATATTCATTTCTTAAACCCCTCCTACTTTAATAAGTTTCCAGCGATAACCATTTTTTGAACTTGTGAAGTTCCTTCATAAATCTCAGTTATCTTAGCATCTCTCATCATTCTTTCTACTGGGTATTCTTTTGTATATCCATATCCACCGAAGATTTGAACAGCTTTAGTTGTAACTTCCATAGCTGTTTCTGATGCATATAATTTTGCTCTAGCAGCTTCTACACTATATGGAAGACCATTATCCTTGTTCCATGCTGCCTTATATACTAAAAGTTTTGAAGCTTCAACTTTAACATCTAGTTCTGCCATCATCCATTGAAGTCCTTGGAATGCTGATAATGGTTTCCCAAATTGTTTTCTTTCTTTCATGTATTTAGCTGCTGCTTCTAGTGCACCTTCTGCAATTCCTAGTGCTTGAGCTGCTATACCAATTCTTCCTCCGTCAAGAGTTTTCATTGCTATACCAAATCCTCTTCCTTCTTTTCCCAGCATATTTTCTTTTGGAACTATACAGTTTTCAAATATAAGCTCACCAGTTGAAGATGCTCTTATTCCTAATTTATCTTCTAATTTACCAATTGAGAATCCAGGAAACTCTTTTTCAACTATGAAAGCAGTAATTCCTTTTGTTCCTTTGCTCTTATCAGTCATAGCAAAGACTATAAATAAATCTGCTACTGCAGCATTAGTGATAAATATTTTTGAACCATTTAATATATAATTATCTCCGTCTAAAATTGCTGTAGTTTGTTGCTCAGACGCATCTGTTCCTGCATTAGGTTCAGTTAATCCAAAAGCACCTAATTTTTCACCTTTTGCAAGTGGAATTAAGTATTTGTTCTTTTGCTCTAATGTTCCAAACATATCTATTGGGCCAGCACATAATGAAGTATGGGCTGAAAGTATAACTCCCGTAGTTCCACATGCTTTTGATAGTTCTTCAACAGCAATAGCGTAAGATAAATTGTCTCCGCCAGCTCCACCAAATTCAGTAGAAATTGGAATACCAAGCATACGATATCTAGCCATTTTCTCTACAGTTTCTGTAGGAAATCTTTCCGTTCTATCTATTTCCGCGGCTATTGGTTCAACTTCATTTATTGTAAATTCCCTTACCATTTGTTTTACAAATTCTTGTTGTTTTGTAAGTGTAAAATCCATAAACCTTCCTCCTCACTATTCTCTTGCTTTTATAACGTTTACAAATTGAAATTTTGTATTCATAAATTATATAAGCAAGTATAATGCCATGTTTATTAAATTGTGTTTTCCAATTTAAATGTAGTAAATCCTTCAAATATAGTGGTTTTATTATTTATAAATAATTGAATTTTCATTATTTTAATACTATTTCACCTTTTAGCATATATTTTTAGTTTTTTTGTTCCTTTAATCGTACAATTCAATACAATTCATTGAACCTATGCCTTATTTTGTGAACACTTTGTTATAATTAAGGTAATTAATGTACACTAATCCGGACACTTATCTATAATGTTGAAACATAATTCTATATTAATAATTTGTCATATTAAAACAACAATGTAGAGGATTTTATAGCATGATGTCGAATAATATTTATACGTATGATATTTATTATAAGAGAGGTTTAATATGAAGAAAGTGCGAACTAATTATATACTGGTATTAACAATAGGTTTATGTTTAATTTTATCCTTGGGAATTGTTGTATATGAGGATCTTAATATGGAACACATTTTTAACAGGTCAGCTAGCTATAATTATTCTGTAGTTCATGTATTTACTAGAAACATATCTGCCCTTTTATTTATTATGGGAATAGTAACTGCAATATTAGTATTTTTACTCACTAAGAGAATATATGAAAATAGAAGCATTACCAAATATAATACTATAGATAGAGAATTAGAATTAAGGTCTAAAAACAAGGAACTTGAAACCATAGTTAAAGACTTTAAAGAAAAAGAAGAAAAGCTTGAATATGATAAGCTTAAAACAGATTTTTTTGCTAATATATCTCACGAATTTAAAACACCCTTGAACATCATTATGGGAGCCATGCAACTATTGGAATTGTATGCATCAAATGGAACCATATTAGATCCTAACTTAAAGCTTGATAAATACCTTAAAACTATGAAGCAAAATGCACTGAGGTTACTTAGACTTATCAATAATATTATTGATTTAACAAAGATAGATTCTGATTATTTTTATGTTGAACTACATAACTATGATATTGTTGAGATTATAGAAGGGGTTATTCAGTCCATAAACTTATATGCAAAAGTGAAATCAGTTAATATAATATTCGAAAAGAAAATTAAAAATCAAATTATGGCAATAGACGCAGATAAAATAGAGCGAATACTATTGAATCTTCTATCAAATGCACTGAAATTTACAGATGAAAATGGTAATATTGAAGTAGAGGTCGGAACCCAGGAAAATTCTGTGTATATTTTAGTTAAAGATGATGGAATAGGAATACAGGAAGATAAGCTAGAGGTTATTTTTCATAGGTTTAGGCAGGTGGACAAATCTTTTACTAGAAATAGAGAGGGAAGTGGCATAGGGTTGTCGCTAGTTAAGTCACTTGTAGAAATGCATAAAGGAAATATAATTGTCAAGAGTGAATATGGCAAGGGGTCTGAATTTATAGTTGAATTACCAATTGTTACACTTGGTGAAGAAGTACAGACTCAGTTGTATTGCCAACATGAAGATAGTAGATTAGAAAGAATAAAAGTAGAATTTTCAGATATATAATACAAAGTTGTGCTAGGGGGTAGACATGAATAGTAATTTAGAAGGGGATATAAATAACCTTGAAGCGGAACTGACAATATGTAAGGCTCCGGATAAAGATAATGAAAAATTTAATTTACAAATAAAGCTAGGAGATTTAATTGAAAAAAGTGGGGATATAGATAGGAGCCTTGAATATTTCAAAAGTGCCTACGATACTGCTGTGATTTTAGAAGATAAAAAATATCAAGTAGATGCGTTAGTTAAAATAACAGAAGGTTATTTTTACAAGGGTGAAATAGAAGAAAGTATAAAGTATGCAGAAATAGCTGAAGAGCTTCTTAAAAACTTAGATTATATTAAAGGAAAATTAGACATTAGCCTATATTTGCTTAAAGTATATTATATGAAAAATGAATATTATAAAGCTAGAGAAATTGGAAATGCAGCCTTAAAACTTTGCACTGATGAATATATTATTTATAAGGGAAGAATTCTAAATGCGTTATCAAATTTATATCGTGAAATAACTAGTGTAGATGAGCATTTAGACTTATTACAACAAGCATTATCCTGTTTTGAAAGTGCAAATGAATTAAGAGGCATCTTAGGGGTTCTAAATAACATTGGCGTAGTATATGCAGAAAAGTTACAAAATAATGAAAAGGCACTAGAGTTTTTCTTTAAACTAAAGGAGCGAAGTGAAGATAGTAACTACTCAGAATTCAATGTATTTGCTCATGTTAATATTGGAGAAGCGTATTTTAAATGCTTAAAATACGAAGAAGCACTCTATTGGTGTAAACTGGCTTTAAAAAAAGCTCAGGGAGCACAATTGGAAGCTATGGTATTCTATTCATATGTAATTTTAACTAATATAAATCTAAAATTAAATAATTATAAAGAAGCTCATCTTTATTTTAATTTATCTAAGGAGGAACTTAAAACTTATCCTGATCAAGGAGCAATATTACCTTGGTTTTATAAATGTTCATCTAGTTTATTCTTAGAATTTGGTGACCTTCCTAAAGCTAAGCATAATATAAAACTAGCTTTAGATATCTTAGGTGATGAACAGTCAATAATTAAATTGAACACAGGAATCGTTTATGAATTCATGAAACTTAAAGCAGCTAAGAATAAAACGGAAATCTTAGGTGCTCTAGAGGGAATCAAATATTTACTATCAAAATATAAAAATCCAGAGGATATCTCAAATATAGTGTGTGATGTTGTACTACAACTCATGGACTTAGGAGAGAGTGAACTAGCTTCTAAGTTAGTAGATGAATATAAGGATATAAGAGCAGATAATGGAGACACAGTGTTAAAGCGTAACTACATAGACGCATTAAGGTACAATAATGAAGAAAAAGAGCAGATACTAAATAATGTGCTTGGATTAGCAGTGGAAATAAAAAATAATAAGTTGCATATGAAAATTTCTAGTAGTTTAGGGGAATATTATTTTAAAGTATATAACTATGAAAAAGCTATAACTAGTTACTTGGATGCCTGTAGACAGTTAAAAAAAATAGTTATTTCTGTTCCGCAGCAATTTAGAGTTTCATATATCAATTTTAATAATTTACTTAAGTACTATAATATATTAGTCCGTATAAAAGAGGATTATTCTGAGGTTAAGGGTGATACTTATAAAAAATATGACTATATTAATGATGAGGCTGAATTAATAGAGTTTTTTGAAGAGCTAGATAAAATTTTAAGTGTTCGAATAAAAGCATGTAATTTATAAATGAAAATTATAAGTGGATCAGAGATTATATATCTCTGGTCTTATTTTTTTATGTGAATCATATAATGATAAATACTGCATAATGGAAAGTTTTTTTCAGTATATATTAAGGAAGGAAAGATTTTTCAAACCTCCTGCACTGAAAATCTTGGAATAGATGAATTTTGTGAATGGATTTTACAAGAGGTAAAGAAAAAAGTTATATTTTAATGGAGGGGTGAGTTAA
Organism: Clostridium estertheticum; assembly: GCF_011065935.2. Lineage (NCBI taxonomy): Bacteria > Bacillati > Bacillota > Clostridia > Eubacteriales > Clostridiaceae > Clostridium > Clostridium estertheticum. The sequence continues at coordinate 645,122 of NZ_JAAMNH020000001.1, forward strand.
TATGGGCAAAAAAGTCATTGCTATAGGAAATAGGTTAATGATGGATGATGCAGTAGCGGTAATGATTTTAGAAAGAATAAAGAATAAATTAGAGGACAAAAATATAGAGACTATTATAGGAGAAACAGATGTGGACTTTTGTTTTTCAAAATTAAACCAGCAAGATATATTTTATATTATAGATTCAACATATTATGGAAATGTTCCAGGCACGGTAACTTTTAAAAATTTGAAAGATATTAAAAACACTAGAGGCTACTGTAGGTCTATTCATTCTTTAGGGTTAATGGAACTAGTAAATATGCACAAGATGGATATTAAAGGTTATTTTATAGGGATAGAGATTGCTAATATAGATATAAATATTGGGTTAAGCAATCTTTTACAAGGACAACTAGATTATATATCTAGAGACATATTGAACTTTATAATATAAGGTGATTTATTATGATACACAAATAGACTAACCTACGACTTGTTATTTATTTGAATGTGCCTTATTATTAAAGCGTATATCTATACAAAAAATATACGGTTTAATAATATTTACTTTTTTGGAGGGCTACATGTCAAAAATAAACAAATACATTATAATATCATTAGCTGTATCGCTATTCGGCGAGCTATATTTTTATCCTGTTGAAAGTGGACTTAAATTTTCCGCAGGCGTAATAATTTTTAATTTATGTGTGCTTATGATGGAAGATATGTCAGAAGTAGTAATAGCAATTTTATGTGGTCTGGGGGTATTTATGACAAGAAACATTTTTGGCATATTACTATTGCACCATGACATTATAGAAACATTGGTTCTTAATTTTCCCTCACTTTTATATTATTTAATCTATGGAGTTCTTCTTAAGATTACCAAACTTAAAAAATATAAAAACAGTATAGTTAATACAATATTTATATTAGCATTAACTGATTCGCTGAGCAATATAATTGAAGCTGTCATGAGAAATAGTATTAATATCCATATTGTAAGAATTATAATTTTTGTAGGGTTTATAAGAGGATCTATAACTTATCTCTCTTACCTCACTTATAATAAACAAAAATTATTTATTTTGAATAGTGAACATCAAAAGAGATATACTGAGTTAAACTTATTGATTTCAAATATACAGGCAGAAATGTTTTATTTAAAGAAGTCTATGAAGGATATTGAAAAGGTGATGTCGAAAAGTTACAGTTTGTATGAAACCTATAAAAACAATGAATATTTAAGAGAAAAGACTTTGGACATTGCTAGAGAGGTTCATGAGATAAAAAAAGATCATTATAGAGTTTTAAAAGGATTTGAGGCCCTTATAAATAATTTTGAAAATGAGGATGCTATGACTCTCTCAAATATTTTTACTATTATTAGAGATAACACTAGCAGATATATAAAAGAAAGTAATAAAGAAATAGGAATATCATTTCATTTTCAAAATGACTTTGCTGTTGTGGCTCATTATAATATATTTGTTATGCTCAATAATTTAATTATAAATAGTATAGATGATTGTGAAAATAGTGCTTTCATTGAAATATCAGAAAAAGAGGATGAAGATAATATATATTTTGAGGTAACTGATACAGGAAAAGGTATCGAGGAAGATATTCTACCCTATATTTTTAATCCAGGGTTTACCACTAAATATGATGATATAACAGGGAAATCCTCTACGGGCATAGGGCTTTCACATGTAAAGAATATTATAGATGATTTAGGCGGCAATATTGAAGTAAAATCAGAAATAAATGTAGGGACTACATTTATTTTAAAAATACCTAAAAATTCACTGAATGGAGGATAATTATGGAAAAAACTTTTTTGATTGTTGACGATGACATTAATATTATAAAAATGCTAGGACTTCTCATAAAAAAAAACAATCTTGGAAAAGTTATATGTGAAATAGATAGTGGCAGGGATGCTGTGCAAGAGATTATCTTCTATAATCCGGATATAGTACTTATTGATCTTTTGTTACCAATAGTGGATGGAATTGAAATAATGAAAGCTAGCAAGAAGCAAGGATATAAGGGGAAGTTTATTATGATATCCCAGGTTGAAGATGAGGCCGTGGTATCAAAAGCATATGAAAATGGAATAATTTTCTTTATAAGCAAACCTATAAACAGTATAGAGGTTATTAATGTTATAAAAGGAATATGTCATAATATTGAGCTAGAAAATTCACTAGCCCTCATAAAGAGCGCAGTATTCAATTTAAATAGTGATAAAAATGTACCAAAAGAATTATTTTTAGATGAGCAAATAGCTAATATTTTCGCTGATATAGGTATTGCTGGAGCTGTAGGAAGTAATGAGTTAATAGTGATTATACATAAAATAATAAATTTTAAAAAAAGAAACCCTACGTCTACCTACAAGTTACAAAAGATATACGATGAAATCCTACAACAAGAAAATGGTGAGGTGGACGTAAACATAAAAGCAAATAAAAAAGCCTTAGAACAAAGAATTAGGAGAACTATACAAAAGGCTTTGGAAACTATATCTGAGCTGGGTTGTGATGATTATAGCAGCAGTGTTTTTATGGAATATAGCACCTTGCTATTTGACTTCAAACAAGTAAGGCAAGAAATGCGACATATAAACAATCCTTTAGAGGAACCTGGAAAAATAAATACTAAAAAGTTTATTGAAAGTATCATTACAAAATTAAGTTGATAATAATTTTAGTATATAATAAGCTTACAATAAATTCTATGAATAGTTTGAAAATTTAATCTTTGAATGAAGTATTTTGTAGTATTCTGTTGTTATTTGTATAGGCCACTTATAATATATTATATAATGTAATGTAAAAAATTATAAGGAGGCAAAACAAATGGCTTTTAAATTAGATATGATTCAAGCAGCCGCACTAGCAGTCGTTGTTTTATTTATAGGACAACAAATAAAAAATAAATTAGTTTTTTTAGATAGGTATTGTATACCTGCACCAGTAATTGGAGGACTAATTTTTGCAATTATAACATTAGTACTAAAAGTAAGTAATATTTTAATTTTTGATATGGATATAACACTACAAAAATTATTTATGACGGCGTTCTTTACAACTATTGGTTTTACTGCAAGTCTTAAACTACTAAAAAAAGGTGGAAAAGGAGTTTTTATTTTTTTAGGAATATCTATAGTACTGTGTGTTCTTCAAGACATTACAGGGGTAACACTTGCTAAGATGTTTGGTCTAAATCCACTTATTGGTCTTAGCACAGCGTCTGTTCCAATGGTTGGTGGACATGGAACATCAGGTGCATTTGGTCCAATCTTTGAAAAAGCAGGAGCAGTAGGTGCAACTACAGTAGCAATGGCATCAGCAACTTTTGGTTTAATTATGGGTAGTATCATTGGCGGACCTTTAGCAAAACGTTTAATTGATAAGAATAATCTTTCATATCCTATGAAAACGATTAAAGGCGAGGCTATTAAAGAGGCTGCAGCAACGATAGAAGAAAACACTGGAAAACAGTTAAATTCTGAAAACTTTATGGGTGCTGCATCTATGATTTTACTCGCTATGGGAATAGGTACAATTATATCCATGCTTTTAGAAAAAACAGGCATGACTTTTCCACCATACATAGGTGCTATGTTTGCAGCTGCAATACTAAGAAATATATCTGATTCTACAAATTCCTTTAAAGTTCACTTAGATGAAATCGATATAATAGGAGGCATTTCCTTATCACTATTCTTATCTATGGCATTAATGGGATTAAAGCTATGGCAATTAGCAGATTTAGCTTTACCATTAATAGTAATGTTATTAGCTCAGACCGTATTAATGGGATTGTTTGCATATTTTGTAACCTTCAACTTAATGGGGAGAGATTATGATGCAGCAGTAATGTGTGCTGGTAATTGTGGGTTTGGTATGGGCGCTACTCCAAATGCAATGGCTAACATGGGAGCTATGACAGACAAATATGGTATTGCTCCAAGGGCATTTTTTATAGTACCACTGGTGGGAAGTTTATTTATAGATTTCTGTAATGCTGGAGTAATTACAACGTTTATGAATGTTTTCGGAAAATAAAAAGTTCTTACATTTTTAATATTCTATAATTTAATATATTTTAAAGTATGTATTACTAAAAGAATACTTTTAGTAATACATACTTTTTTAATAAAAATTCATAATGGTAATGTATACTTTTGGTAACGATGGTTACATATTATTAAAGGTAAGTATATTATTATATTACTGTGGAAGTATATATAAATAGTTATTTCAATATAATTTAACTTAAAGGAGTGATCTTAATGAAAGCGTATGTAGATAAAGATGGATGTATCAGTTGTGGATTATGTACAGAGGTATGTCCAGAAATTTTCAAGATGGAGGATGATGGGAAAGCTGGGGCATCTAAAGATGAAATTGCAGATGATTTAATTGTTAGTGCAAAAGACGCAGAAGAAGAGTGCCCAGTTAGTGTAATTACAGTAGAATAAATTTAAAATCATACATTTAGTTAATAGTAACAAGAATAAGTAATGATAAGAAAGTCAAAAATAGCGAGATAATATCTCGCTATTTTCATTTGTCTAAGCCACAAACCAAGTCTTTATAATGGATTTTGAACTTAATACTTGATTAAAAAAACTATGAACTTTATAATTGTGTTATAAGCTTAGGAAAATGAAAATAATTAGACGATTATACTGACTTGTTATTTATTTAAATGTACATTTAAGGAAGGTGACAAATGTATAAAATTAATGATTATTATAATGAAGTTATATGCAATATTAATGAGGGTGTTATTGTTATAGATAAAATAGGTAGCATAAAAATTATTAATAATGCTGCAGAAAAAATGTTAAGAGTTAATGCAGAAAATAGCGTAGGAAAATACATTTTAAATGTATTCCCTTTTAGTGAATTATTAAGTGTAATTGAAAATGGAGAAGTAAGTGTAAATAAAGAGCAGGGGGAATTTATTGTAACTCATAGGGCAATAACTCAAAATGGTGAAGTCATAGGCGCACTTGAAATATTTAGTAAAAATCCTGACAATAATCTATTTGGGAACGTGCAAGATGAAGGCAACGCTTCCGAAAATATTTTAAATACAATTATTAATACTGTAAATGAATGTGTAGTTGTAGTAGACAAAAATGGAATAATAACTATGATGAGTAATGCATATAAAGAACTTATTAATTGTGAAAATCCGGAGGGAAAGCATGTAACCCAAGTTATTGAAAACACAAAATTACATATAGTAGCAAAAACTGGTGAAAAGCAATTTGGAGAACTTCAAGAGGCCAATGGGCATAAAATGATTTCTATGAGAGTTCCTATAAAGGAAGATGGTAAAGTTATAGGAGCCATTGGAAAAGTAATGTTTAAGGATTTGAGCAATTTCAAAATATTGAGTAATAAATTGTGGAATTTGGAAAAAGAAGTTGAATACTATAAAAAAGAGTTGTGTGGGGATGGAAAAGCAATATATACTTTTAATAATATTATAGGACATAGTGCTAGAAGTCTTGAGGTAATGAAAATGGCTAGAAGAGTAGCTAAAATAGATTCAAACGTTTTAATTACTGGTGAGAGTGGAACTGGTAAAGAACTTTTTGCTCATGCTATTCACAATGCCAGTGGAAGATGTTTAAAACCTTTTGTAAAGATCAACTGTGGAGCTATCCCGGCAGAGCTTTTTGAGTCAGAAATGTTTGGATATGAAGAAGGCGCATTTACTGGTGCTAAAAGATCAGGTAAGAAAGGTAAGTTTGAACATGCAACTGGGGGAACAATTTTATTAGATGAGATTGGTGATATGCCTCTGAATATGCAAGTTAAGCTCCTAAGGGTTATTCAAGAAAAAGAGTTAGTGAGGGTTGGTGGAAACGATGTAATTAAAGTTGATGTACGAGTTATTGCCTCCACTAATAAGTCGCTAGAAGGGTTAATAAGTGATGGAAAATTTAGAGAAGATTTGTATTATAGATTGGATGTTATGCATTTGAGATTACCAGCTTTAAGAGAAAGAATAGAAGATATTGAGGAATTATCAAACGAACTTCGAATAAAAATAAGTAAAAAATATGGTGTTTACTCTGAAGGTATTTCTAGCGAAGCCATTGATTATTTAAAGTCATATAGTTGGCCGGGGAATATAAGGCAATTGGAAAATGTAATAGAAAGAGCTATAAACTTGCTTGATGCAGATCTTTTTATAATGCCAAAGCATTTGCCAGAAAAGCTAACTAAAAATAAGATAAAAAAATATTTATTAGAAAATAATTATTTGAAAGATGTTGTTGAAACTATTGAAAAGGATCTTATTATGGAGTGTATAAGAAAAACAGGTGGAAATAAAAAAGAAACAGCAAAACAATTGGGGCTTAGCAGAGCTGGATTATATAAAAAATTAAACCGGTATAATTTAATGGAGACATGCAATCTACAATAGTACACATGTAAACTTTGTTTACATTAGCTAATTTTATATAAATAACAGTTATAGTATTTTAGGGGAGAATTATAAAAAAAACTAAATGCATACCCATATGAAAGCATTGAAAATACTTTTAGTGATTTTTTTAACAATAAGGTTATAATATTAACAAACTTAGCGCATGAGAATTATGGCGGTTATTTATGTTAACTAAGTTTACACTCGAAGTTGTAATTTGTGCTATAATGGAAATAAGATGTTGATATAGTGTGCTTTACAAGGATTTATTAACTTGGCATGAAAAGTGCTAGTAGTATATACATAGGAATAAAATTAAAGCAAATGATGAATTCCTATTATATTGTAATAATCTATTAGAGAAATAAATAATTGGAGGTTAAAACATGAGAGACGTAGTAATTGTAGCAGCAACAAGAACAGCAATAGGAAGTTTTGGAGGAGCATTATCAAAATTGTCAGCTGTAGAAATAGGAACTATTGCAGCTAAAGAGGCTATAAAAAGATCAGGTGTTAAACCAGAATTAATACAGGAAGCTATTATCGGCAACGTAATACAAGCAGGGCTTGGACAGAATGTTGCAAGACAAATATCTATAAATGCAGGTATGTCTGAAGAATCTTCAGCACTTACAATAAATAAAGTATGTGGTTCAGGTCTAAGAGCTGTAAGCATGGCAGCACAATTTATAATGTGTGGAGATGCAGATATAGTACTAGCCGGTGGAACTGAAAGCATGAGTAATGCTCCATACGCACTTCCAAACAATAGATGGGGTGCAAAAATGGGAGATGGAAAAGTAGTTGATACTATGATTAACGATTCTCTTTGGGATGCGTTTAATAATTATCATATGGGAGTTACTGCAGAAAATATCGCAGAAAAATGGAATATAACAAGAGAAGATCAAGATCAATTCTCTTTAAAAAGTCAATTAAAAACAGAAAAAGCTATAAAAGAAGGCAAATTTAAAGATGAGATAGTTCCAGTTACAATTCCTCAAAGAAAAGGTGATCCAATAGTATTTGATACAGATGAATATCCAAAGGCTGGAACAACTATAGAAAAATTAAGGAAATTAAAACCTGCCTTTAAAAAAGATGGTACTGTAACAGCAGGTAATGCGTCAGGAATAAATGATGGTGCAGCTATGTTTATAGTAATGTCAAAGGCTAAAGCTGATGAACTAGGAGTTAAACCTCTAGTTACAATAAAAGCTTATGCATCAGGTGGAGTAGATCCAAAAATAATGGGATATGGTCCAGTTCCTGCAACTAGAAAAGCATTACAAAAAGCAGGAATTACTGTAGCTGATTTAGATTTAATAGAAGCTAACGAAGCATTTGCTGCTCAATCCTTAGCTGTTGCTAAAGATTTAGGCTTTAATACGGAAATAGTAAATGTTAATGGTGGAGCTATAGCATTAGGACACCCAGTAGGAGGTTCAGGAGCAAGAATACTTGTTACATTAATACATGAAATGATAAAAAGAGATTCTAAAACTGGACTTGCTACCCTATGTATAGGCGGAGGCCAAGGTACTGCCATTATTGTACAAAGATAAATTAAGTAGGGATCAGCAAAAAAAATGCTGGTCTTTTTTATTTGTAAAAAAACTTGTATTTATTTGCTAACTTTTCTTAAATCGAAAAAGTGCTTAAATTTTCATGTTATACCATAAATTAAGCTGATTTTTTATCATAAATTAGGAATAGAAAAAATTTAAGATGGATTTAATAATAATGTATCATAATACTAAAGAATAAGTGCTACTATTATGGTATAATCATAATCATAGGAGTGATATAGATGGTTAAAATAAAAAATGCTGTACCAAACATTTTCACCTTAAGCAACATGTCTTGTGGGATTATGTCTATACTTATGAGCTTTGAAAGCAATTATAAATTAGCAGCACTATTTATTCTTTTAGCAGGAATATTTGATAGATATGATGGAAGGATAGCTAGGTATTTAAAAGTAGATAATGATTTAGGAAAAGAGCTAGATTCATTATGTGATTTAATATCTTTTGGTGTAGCACCTTCAATATTGATATTTAATATTTATAATTTTGTTAAGTTAGGATCTATTGGATATTTAATGGTTTTAGTTTTTCCAATAGCAGGAGCATATAGATTAGCAAAATATAATATTACAGATTTTGATGGAGTTTTTTCAGGGATTCCAATCACCATTACAGGCACATTCTTGGCGCTATATGCACTATTCGTGTTTAATAAACCTTTAAATTTAGGACCTACTATTTTTTTATTGATTGTATTATCTTATTTGATGTTATGTAAATTTAAATTTAAAAAAATGTAGCAGTATGATTATAATAAGATATAAATGTAATTTAAATTTAAATGAGATTACTATGAAATTTTAATAAAATATGTTTTAAACCGCAATTATTATAGTTGCCTCACCTTATGGTGAGGCTTTTTTTAGTTTTTGAATCTATAATAATATTCTGGGGTATCCTCAGTAATAACTTTAAATATATAACCTGAATCTTTATAATATTCTATGATGTCGGGTAGGGCTTTTACAGTATTTTTATTATTAAAATTGCAATGCATTAGAACTATTGCTACATTTTTATTGCCTTTATTGATTTTTGAGTTGCGAGTGAGCTGAGAGGGCATTAAATTAGGATTTATGCCATCGTATATATTAACATTCCAATCATAGACTTTAAAATTATTTTTATGAAGAGAATCTAAGAAAAAAGTATTTAGACGTTTAGAGCTACCACCTGGAAACCTAATAATCTTAGGGGCAAAACCAACGACTTGTTCAATTTTTTTAGAGGTTCTTGTCATTTCATCAATAAAATCTTCTGTACTTCTATAAATTTTTTTGAAATTATGACTATAGGTGTGAAGACCTATACTATGACCTTCATCATATATTCTCTTAAGAATTGACTCCTTTCCTTCAATTTCTTTACCTACCACAAAAAAAGTAGCTTTTACATTTTGTTTTTTTAATATATCTAATAATGCAGCTGTAACAACATGAGTGGGACCATCATCAAAGGTTAAATAAACATATTTTAAAGGTTTTATGTCACCAGAGTCTTTAAATAAAAGATTTAAAGATGCGGATGCAGGGATGTTTTTCACAATAGTGTTTTTGTAGGCACTGTTAGTTAATAATAATATAATAATTGGGATAGTAAAAAAAAGAAGAATACGTCTTTTTTTTAGAGTCATATTATCACCTACCTTTAATTTTTTTCATAGTTAGTTTACCCAAATAAATCACTATTAAAGCAGTATATTTTTATTTATAATTTATTGATAAATCATTGACAATCAACACTAAAATTTTGTATAATCAATTTGTTCGGTATAGCTAGAATCTTCTGACTATATGGAAAAATAAGCTAATTGTTCAGCACTCTAGGTGATGATTAATTATTAAAAATTCGAACCTAATTGTTAAGAGTTTTCTAAACAAAAGGAGGGAAAAGTATTAAACACTAATGGTGTACTTTGACCTTTTACATTTTGTAGAAGGTTTTATTATTTGGGAAAAATTTTGGATCCCGTCGAGCAAAAAAACATGATAAAAGAATAGAGGAGTAATATGGAAAAAAGAATTGGCGTTGTAGGAATTATAATAGAAGAATTTACTAATGCGACATTTGTTAACGACATACTTCACGATTTTGGACATTTAATTGTAGGAAGAATTGGAGTACCTTATAAAGATAGAGGAATATTTGTTATTTCTATAATTGTTGACGGAACAATGGATGAAATAAGCGCGATGACAGGTAAGATTGGGAAAATTCCTGGGGTAAATGTTAAATCTGCAATAACTAAACAATAGAGAAAAATTAGCGAGAATAACAAAAAAATATAGCAATGAAACAAAAAAATATATTGGAGGAATTTAAAAATGAGTGAATATAAAGCTGAAGATTTTATAATTGATTCTGAAATAGTGCGGTCCATAGAATACGGAAAGAAAATGGCTGAGGATAAAGCTTTTGTAGTGGAACTTTTAAATAAAGCTAAAACCTGTGTTGGGCTTACTCATAGAGAAGCTTCTGTGCTTTTAAACATAGAAGATCCTGATTTATTGCAAGAAATGTTTAAAAGTGCTAAAGAAATTAAAGAAAAAATATATGGCAGGCGAATAGTAATTTTTGCACCACTATATGTAAGTAATTATTGCATAAATAACTGTCAGTATTGTGGGTACAAGCATTCAAACGATAGTATTTCAAGAAAAAAACTTAATATAGAAGAGCTAAAAGAAGAAGTGAAAATTTTAGAAAGTTTAGGCCATAAAAGGTTAGCTCTTGAAGTTGGAGAAGATCCAGTTAATACACCAATTGAATATGTACTTGATTGCATTAAAAATATTTACTCAATAAAATTTGAGAATGGTAGTATCAGAAGAATAAATGTAAATATTGCTGCTACAACTGTTGAAGAATACAAAATGCTTAAAGATGCAGAGATAGGAACTTATATATTGTTCCAAGAAACTTACCATAAAGAAACCTATGAAAGAATTCACCCACAAGGACCAAAACATAATTATAATTATCATACAACAGCAATGGACAGAGCAAAAGAGGCAGGTATAGATGACGTAGGTATTGGAGTTCTATATGGCTTATATGAATATAAATACGATACAATAGCAATGCTAATGCATGCAGAACACTTAGAAGCATCTACAGGTGTAGGACCTCATACTGTATCAGTACCAAGATTAAGACCTGCAGAAAATGTAAGTCTTAAAGATTATCCATATTTAGTAACAGATGAACACTTTAAAAAATTGGTGGCAGTGTTAAGACTTGCCGTTCCTTATGCAGGAATGCTTTTATCCACAAGAGAGGATATAAAATTCAGAGAAGAAGTTTTAGCCTTAGGTGTATCTCAAGTTAGTGCAGGTTCTTGTACTGGGGTTGGTGGATATGCTGATGAATATAGTGGTCATATAAGTGATGAAAAACCACAATTTGAGATTGGAGATCATAGATCCCCAAAAGAAATTATAGAAAGCCTATGTGAAAGTGGATATATTCCAAGTTATTGTACTGCTTGCTATAGAGAAGGAAGAACTGGAGATAGATTCATGAGACTTGCAAAGAGTGGACAGATACACAACGTATGTCAGCCTAATGCACTTTTAACTTTAAAGGAATTTATTTTGGATTATGGTGATGAGAATATTAAAAAAATAGTGGAAGAAACTATAAGAAAAGGACTAGAAGAGATACCAAATGAAAAATCAAGAGAGGCAACGAAGGAGAAATTAGACAGAATAGAAAAGGGCGAGAGAGATTTAAGATTCTAGTAGATATAGGGTTAAAAAAGTATGAAGTTTATCCTACGTGATTTGCATAAGAACTCAAACTGGAAATTTGATTAAGAAATTCTAATTTTTTGCGAATGTAAAACTTTCTAGCGCTCACACTCGGCGTCCTGCCTCGGGTTCGCTAGCCTGACTTCCTGTCAGGCTTACGAAAGTTTTACATTCGCAAAAGAAGAATTTCTAAATCAAATTTCAATGTTTATGCGTTACTTACTGCAAATCACTACGGATAAACTTCATACTTGATATAATGTAATATCTATCGTAATTTAATCATCTTAGGAAGTAATAAGAATAGAAACATAGAATCATATAAAAATATATAGATAATTGTAGAGTTTAAAAGTAAAAGTTGTGGATAATTTTTTTAGATTGAGATTAAAATGTGGATAAATTATGCTCTCATCTTCTGTGGATAAAATTTTGTTTATTACAATTATTTTCTGGTAGTGGAGGGAAAGATAATAGCCTACCGGCTAAAAGCGTAGGATAGTCGAGGGTTTTGTAAATTTAATTTTATGTTTATAATTTTAGAAAATACATATAGAACAAGGGAGGTATAGAGGATGCAGCAAACACCGAATTCTAATAGGCTTCATATAGCTATTTTTGGAAAAAGGAATGTGGGTAAGTCCAGTTTGATCAATGCACTTACTGCGCAAGATATTGCTTTAGTATCGGAGGTAGCTGGGACTACAACGGATCCTGTATATAAGGCTATGGAGCTACTTCCAATAGGGCCTGTTGTTATTATAGATACTGCGGGACTTGATGATAAGGGAGAAATTGGAGAGCTTAGAATAAAGAAGACTAAAGAAGTTATGGATAAAACGGATTTAGCACTGCTTGTTATAGATGGAAATGTGGAAGATTTAACCTTTGAGAGTGAGTGGTATGAAGATTTAAAGAAAAGAAAAATCCCTGTAGTTGGAGTTATCAATAAGGTTGATAAAGGCGATGTGGAATTAGATAGGATTCAAAAGGTTATAAATATAGATTTTGTTAAGGTTAGCGCTAAGGATAAAGTGAATATTGATGAACTTAAAAAGGCTGTTATGAAGATGGCCCCAGAGGATTTTGAAAAAAGTACAATTGTTGGTGATATAGTAAAACCAAAGGCAATAGTACTCGTTGTAGCTCCACAAGATATTCAGGCACCGAAAGGGAGATTAATACTTCCACAGGTTCAAATAATAAGGGATCTTCTTGATAATGATGCAATGGCTCTAGTGGTAAAGGATAGTGAACTTGAGGACATTTTAGCTACTCTAAAGAATAAGCCTGATTTAGTAATTACGGATTCTCAGGTGTTTAAGAAAGTTAATTCTATTATACCAAAGGATGTACCGCTTACCTCTTTTTCTATACTTATGGCTAGGTATAAAGGAGATTTAAACAGTTTAGTTAAGGGTGCGAGGGCTATCGATACTCTAAAACCAGGGGATAAGGTTCTTATAGCAGAAGCTTGTACTCATCATCCTCTAGAAGGAGATATAGGGCGAGAAAAACTTCCTATGTGGCTTCAGGAAAAAGTAGGTGGTAAGTTAGATATCACAGTCTGTGCGGGAAGTTCCTTCCCAGAGGATTTAAGCGAATATAAGCTGATACTTCATTGTGGAGCTTGTATGTTCAATAGGCAACAGTTAATGTCTAGAATTAAAAGGGCTAATATTGAACAAATGCCTATTACCAATTTTGGTATAGCTATAGCCCATATAAATGGTATATTAGATAGAGTGCTTAGCGCTTTTGAAGAAGATGCTATAAAATAAATTAATATCCACAACTAAGACTGATTAAAGGTTTTGCTGTGGATATTTTTTATTATTTTTATAAATTTATATAAAAAACATTCCCCCTATTGATACAATTGAAAAAATAATTATATAAATAAAATCTTCTTTCATATTTAAATCTACCTTTATAATTATGAACACCTCATCTATACATTCTTTAGAAAAATGGATAAATTATGCTAAATGTATGGTTATGGGAAACAGTATAAGAAAAAGTGCTGAAATCATAGAAGTTTGTGTTAAAACCTCATTTTATATGAGACATAAAATACTTGATTGTATAGGAACATTTATGGATACAGGAGATGTTGATGGCATTGTAGAAATGGATGAAACCTTTCTTGCCGAGTCGTTCAAAGGAAATCATATTAAAAGTGGCTTTATAATGCCGAGACGTGCTCGAAAAAGAGGTAAAGAAATTAGAACACGTGGTATAAGTAATGAGCAGATATGTGTAGCCACAGCAATAGATAGAAATAACAATATTATCCTTGAAATGATATGTAAGGGCAGAGTGGGTTATAGAGACCTCGAAAGGCTTTACGGTGGTCATATAGACAATGAGGCTATTATTTGTACAGATAGTCACAAAAGTTATATTCGATTTGGTAGAGACCTTAATTTAGACCATAAACGTATTATGAGAGACCATCATAAGAATGGCATTTATCATATTAATCATGTTAATAATTTACATAGCCAGTTCAAAAAATGGATGGTAAGATTTAATGGAGTATCGACTAAATTTTTGGCTAATTATCTACATTGGTTCAAGTGGCTACAATGTTTCAAAGATGATAAAGACATAATTAAAAGCAAAAATATTATAGTTCATAGTACCACAAACTTTGTAGATACCAGAATTGCTACTTACAAAGGTAGAGAACCAATTTTTAGATGATTTAATCCGTTATACTTGAAATTTATGTTATTTTTAGTGTATAAATAAACTATAATTTAGTAAACACTTGTAGAAAATGGCGATGTAAATTATTTTGGGGGAGGTATAGGATTTTGAGTAATAAAAAGAATTGCTTATTAATTTCACTATTAATTTTAGTTTTTGTGTTTACATCTTGTTCCAGTGGTCCAAAGTTTATTACAAATCAAGGCGAATTATCCCAACCAAAGTCTGATACTATGGCAGTTGAATATACTATTAAATCAAGTAAAGGTTTTTTTGTTTCCCTTGGTTTTAAATTAACAGAGGGTAAAGTTGATTGGGAAATTATTAATCCGAAAAATGAAACTGTTTTTAAAGGTTATATGCTTTATGAGAATGGAAAGGTATATAGAAATGGAAATTTAAATGAAAAAGAAGAAGTACAAAGTGAAGTAGATGATAAAGGGAATAAAACGGATATTCGCAAGGTTGGTTATCTTCAATTTGACCCAGGTAACATACCTGGTAAATACACCCTTAAATTAAGACCTGTAAATGCAGAAGGAAGTTATGAAGTGATATGGAGTGACAAATTACTACGAAAATGATACATGGATAATGGTTGTCATAACTTCATAATATTCTTATATAGTTCATCAATCATAAATTTACGATACTTTAATAATTAGGGAAAAGTTTATGGGCTTGTTTTTACGACAAGCCCATTTTATATTCTTTTATCCTCAATATTGTCTAACATAGCCTAATATTAAGATAAAAGTAACCGTTGCAATGGTTCTTGGTAGTGTGGAAGAATCTTTTACAATTGAAAATATAATTTACTTCAGTTATAATATTAAAAGGTATATCTGGAGAGCATAGCAAACTTGCTTCGAACAATAGCATTATATAACGAAACAATTTTAAGGAGGTAATTTAGGAAATTGGTATATTTCGTTTTTTGTAGTTTATTTATATTATTAGGTGTAACCGCTATATGGCTTGGCAAGTATTTATCAGTAGAAAGAATATTGCGTAAGCAAGCGAGCTTTAATATAATTGATGAAAAGAATTATATTAAGTATTGTAGAATATTACTTTATGTTTTAGGGTTATTTCTTATATTACTTAGTATTGCATTGTTCTTTCTACATACACGGTCTCTAGCTACTATTCTTTTTTTCTGTATTTTTGCAATAATAACAATATTATTAATTACGGTAATTTTCTCATTGAAATTGCGAAAATATACCGAGTCTACAAATCAGCTTAATAATAAAAAATAACCATGAATTTGTTTTATAAACAAATTATGATATTACTCTTCTTTTATTTAGTGCGAATTATACAAATAAAAATCTCTATATTAAAGAAAATAATATAGAGGTTTTTTGAGTTATTTTATAAGTGATTATAGGTGCTAAAACGAGTATTATTTTCTAATTTGCACCTCTGAACGGAACGGGTTGGTTAAATAGGATACTTCTTTCTATTTTATTTAAGTAAAAATAGAATTAATGTAATTAGCACTCGTCTGCCACCGTTTTTAGCGGTTTAGTTCTATTCATATATTGTGTCGCAACTGTAATTCAATGCGACAAAAACATATTTTTGGAGGCGAAGTAATGACAAAATCAGAAATTAAAGAAATTGTTAATCGTAGTATTGAGCAACGAAATCTTTGCAGAGTGTTTTTTCGATATGATGTTAATTATAGATATTATTTTCCTCTAATTTCAAATGATAAGTTGTTTTTAGGTGCAGAGGAAGATGATTTCATACTCGATGGGTATTCAATTCGTCGGTATGTGGATGTAACAAAAGTTCAGATTAAAGAAGACAAATGTGTTGAAATTCTTAAAAGTGAGGGAATCATTGAAAGCATAAAAACACCAAATATAGATATTTCAAATTGGGAAACAGTTTTTGCCACTTTGAAAAAAATGAACAAGAATATTATTGTAGAATGTGAAAGTTTATTTGAAGATGAATGTGAATTTGTGATTGGAAGAATAGATAGTGTATTTAAGAAATTTGCTTATGTTTGTCATTTTGATGCAGATGGCATCTGGCAAGAGGAACCGTTTAAAATTCCATATACAGGAATCACAAGTGTTACTTTTGGAACACGATATGTTGAAACTTTTTCAAAGTATCTTAATGAATTACAAATAAAATCTATATAGGGTAGTTTTACCTATCCCGCCAAAAAGGTATATTAGGAGCAAAATATATTATTAATGTGGATTTTGGGTGTTTTGAAAGTTACACAATGTACTTGTGTAACTTTCACTTTCTTTATTTAGCAATGATTTTGAATATTTTATATGAAAAGCATAAATTGGATGTTACTTAATACTAATAATTGATATTATTATGTAACATAATTTCTACTTTGCTCCTAACTCATAACCTCCAATATGCTAATATACCTTTTTGTCGGGCAAGTTGAAAACACCCATATAATAAAAAATATCCGACTTCTTATTAACTTGCAATATTCTTAAAGTGTGCCACAATAGTATAATTAGACGGAGCAAAGATTATTATTCATATTTTATTAGTAAATACCATTATAAAAGATATATTTATATGGAAGGGAGATATGAAACCAAAATTAAAACAACAATAGGGGAATAACATAATATGAAAAAAAATAGTTTATTTAAACTAACAAACATCGTATATGCTTTATTTATAGTAAGTACAATAATTACGATATTTATTGTATATAAGAATATTGATAATTATTTGTCTTTTAAATTTGTAATAGGATATGCAATTTTTCTTTTACTTTATTCAGGTTACTTAACCTTTGTAACAATTAAAAATATGAGAACATTAAAATGGTTGGATATAAGAAAAAGATTGTTTAAATCTATCGTTTCTTTTGTTTTGTTTTATTCTTTAAATTTTATCCTTAATTATGTATTTAAACATAAAATAGATTTCATAAGTGGAGTGGGTTCTTCCTTAGGACTGTCTGTAGGGACATACTTTTATGACTTAGCGTTCTTAAAAAACAAGATAGATTAAAATAATTTATAGTAATAGAGATTACAAAGTGTTTTATAATAATTATAAGTTACGGATTAAGTAGTTGAAAGTTAGTTCGCAGTTTTCTTAAGTGACGACATAGTAATTTATGACGGTGCTTAGGTTATATGAAGAATGAACAGTGAAAAAGGAGATAATTATGAATTGGTATAGGGTGCTAAAAAACATTTTCATAGCTGGGGGAATTAGATGAAGCGGATTTTACTAGTTATTTTGTTAGTTATAGGTTTAGTTGTTGGCAGTAATAATAATGATGTAAAGGCAAGTGTTTTAAACAATGGAGCTAGTGGTTTTAAAACAAATAAGGCGGTCCTAACTGGTCCTAATTGCCAAGATTTAATTAATTTCGACCTATATCCCAAAGATCAAGTTATGGGATGGTTAATTATAAATTTTTTATCACCGTATATACAAAAACCACTATACAGTTATTATGGAGGATTTGTGCCATATGAGTTAGATACATTTACCTCCCAGGTATTAGAGGTTAACTATTCAAAAGAATCTTCATGTTTCATTGTTAAACTTCAAATAGTGCCTTTTCTTGGGGCACATTAAAACATTAAAACATTATCATATTTCAATAACTCTATTAAGAAAATCCATACCTTCTATGACGTGAGAAACAACAATTAATGTTCCCTCAAAATCCTTGTCCCTTAAAATACCTAGAATTAAGTCTCTTGTTTCAGCATCTACATTTGAAATTGGTTCATCTAAAATTATTACATCTTTATTAGAAAGAATAACTCTTATGAAGGCTATAACCTGTGCTTGTCCACCTGAAATTCCAGAATTGTTTTGAGTTATTTCAGTGGCCAAACCTTTAGGTAATCTATTAATATATTCCTGAAGTCCTAATTTTTTTATAAGTTCTTCCACATCTTTAAGTTTCTTTTTAGTTTGTCCATACAATATATTAGCTAAAACAGTTCCCTTAAATAGAAATATACTCTGAGAAACAATCCCTATTCTTTCCCTTAGATTTTTGGTGTTAATCATAGACAGATCTATATTGTTGCATAATATTCTACCCTCTACTGGATTATACAAGCCTATCAGTAATTTTATAATTGTAGATTTACCCGAACCATTTTCCCCTTTAATAAGAACTTTTTCGCCTTTAATTATTTCAAAATTTATATTATTCAGCACATTTTTTGTATTGTTTTTATATTTAAAATCTACATTTTCAAGTTTAATACTCTTAATTTCTTGATTTAAGTTTTGGTCTTTACCACTATTTTCATCATCCATATCTAAAAGTTCGTAAACCCTCTCAATACTGAGACATACTGGCTTTATCATAGTTCCCATAGTACCTATTCCTTGAATGCTACTAAAAACCTTAGTTATATATAAAGAAAAAGATGTGTATAGTCCTACTGTAAATTCTCCCTTTAAAATCAAAATTCCTGCAATAAGTAATACCAAAAGAGATCCAAAATTATTAATAAACGTTATATTCCCCATGAATATAATCATAGATTTGCTTTGCTTTAAGCTGCTCTTTACAAACTTAGATAGTTTATCATTAAACTTTTTAAGATGATTACTTTTTCCATTAAGTATCTTTATGTCCTCAATTCCATTGATTATTTCAAAACATTCCCCATTTAGAGTTGCATTATATTCTAGCATTTCTCTTGTATTCTTCATGAAACTCCCCATGGACATCTTAGAAGAAAAGAAAAATAATGGTGTCAAAATGAGGATTACTATAGATAGTTTATAATTTATAGCAAACATTGTCACCAATGCAAGTACAGCATCGGTTAGGCTTAAAACTATACCAACATAAGATGGTGAAAATATACTACCAACAGTACTACATTCTGCTATTCGACTCTGCACATATCCTTTCTCAGTATTTGCAAGATAACTCATAGGTAGTTCCATAACTTTATCCATTACAGTACATCTAAGCTCATTAACCACTAAATTGTTAATCTTTACAAACATGTAGTTTGAAAAGATTGAAAGAAAATAACGCAAAACATATAATACAGCTATTATACCAATATAATTATAGAGCTGATTATATCCCTTTTTCGCTATGAGCACCTTATCCATAATAGTTCCTATTATATATGGAATTGGAGTAGCAATAATTGAACCTACTAACATGCCTATAATTCCTGCCATAAAAATCAACTTATGTTTTTTTATAAACGGTGTTAACTTTAATAAACTACTTATTTTGCCCATAATATCTCCTTTAAATAACAATAAGATCAAATTAATCTTTTTCTGAACTGAAACTAATTTACATTATATACATATTGAATTATACAGAATAACCACATATATTTCAAATATTGAAAAATAATTACTCAACTTTTACAGATAGATTATAATGTTGACAATTCAACTCATTTTGCAATGACTCAATCCTATTATTGATATTTTGAATGTAACACAATAGTAATTGTGTTACATTCAAAAAAAGGTGTCATGATGAACACCTCTTTTGAATGCATTATAGTTAATTATTCGGAATTTTTTTAGACATAATTTCAAATTATTATAACGTAATATATATAGTGATTAAATCACCTTAATCTTTAGGTACTATTATATATTTGCTAGCAAATATTAAAGTTAGAAAAATTAAACAGGCAGAAAATGTATTTTCACTTGTTATACTTGAAGTTTTTAGTATTTCTAGTGAAACTAACCCATTTAATACAAAGAATATAATGAACAGCCCATATGAAGCAATACAAATATAATTCCCAAATAATATTCTTGTATATTTCGAGTTATCAGGTTTAATAATCTTTCTTACATTAATAGTATCTCCTATCTGTCTTATAAAGGCATATACAAATGAAATTAAAAACAAAGTTAAAATTAAATATCCAACTATATCATTCAATATTAATTCGACCTCCCTTAAAAATTTATTACTGCACAATAATTTATTATTATGTCATTATTAAATTATACAACATAATAATATTATTACATAGAAGGTTACGACGCTGTTGGTGTTACCCTAATTAAGAAGGGTTTTAATAAAAATATGTGTGTAATTTTTAGGTGGTATGCCCATATATATTAATCTAATATATTAATATAAACCTATAAAAATATTGGTAATCAATATTTTTATAGGTTTATATTAATAATAATTTAACCAGCTAACTCTCCAATGATTCTATAGCTAATATATACTTTTGATGGATTTTCTTTCGAATCTAATCGAAAATAGGCAGTTATGGAATCTTCGTGTGAATATATTGCGATTCCACCACTTCCCATGTAGTTTACTGTATAATTTGCATAGGATACAGCTCTATCGCCTACATTTAATGCTGACTGAACACTTATACCAGTTGATCTATTTATAAGTACAGGGAAGACGCTTGATGTACCTGATTAGTGGTTTCAATTGTTATGCCAGTACCACTTACTCTAAAATCTGTATTTAACACTTCTTTCCCATCAGGATACAATACATACTCTAATATTTCAGTTACAGTATTTGTATAATAACCATAAAGGCTATACGTACTTTCTCCTGTAACCGTACCCATTGTTGACATTTGAGATTCAGGTATTTTTTCTACAACCTTATCTTTTATGACAATAAAACTTCCATCATCCATAACAACTATTTTTTTTGATTCTACTCCTAATTTAGTTGTATCAATCTCAGAATTGTTAGTCAAGAGGCTTAATTTTTCATTTATCTTTTCTGTATCAAACTTATCAAAAGAATTTGTATATTCTTTTATTAAATTAGGGTTTCCTTTAAACAATTCACGATATTTTTTAACAAGACTTAGATCATCAATCTTATTCTCTTCATCATTCTGTACAAGTTTTAGCAGTTGAGTATTTAACGTTTTTAGCTCTTGTAAGTTTAATTTATCATTCTGTTTAGCCGAGACAGATTGTCCTAACGAGCTGAATACTAAAAGAGAAGTTAATACTAATGCTGCAATTTTTCTCATTTTTAAAACCTCCTAAAATTTTGTGTTTTCAGTTTTATTATTAAATCTAATTGTAAAATATGATAGATAATTTTTATATAAATACAAACTTATCTCCGGAAACAGGAAATATTTTATAAAAACTACTATTTTCAAATTTAACGTGTTTTAAATATAGCAAGAGGGTAAAGTTGTTGATCAGATGGCAGCCTATACCTCTTGTGTTTTCCCGGAGGTATCGGAATGAAAACAACCTTATTTATACAGCAGCTGGGAAAATATTTCGAAATATATCTCCCAAAGACGGGTGGATATAGCCAAAACACCATATCTTCGTACAAAGATGCATTTCGTCTCCTGTTTAAATTCATGGATGAAATAAAAGGGATACGCCATTATCTGATTGACTATAAACATTTTACTGTAGAACTCATGGAAGAGTTTATTCTTTGGCTCGAAGAGGAGCGTAATTACAGCGCATCATCGAGAAACCAGCGGCATGCTTCGATATCCGCTTACTTCAAATATGCATCTAGGCGTGAAATGGATGCACTTTCTGCTTTCAATCGCATCAGCGCTGTGCCGTCTAAGAAAACACCAAGTGTTGCCTTTCCCTACTTTACAGTTAAAGAAATTGGCATTCTCCTTAAGGTGCCAGACGTATCAAACCGGCTAGGAAGAAGAGATCAGGCTTTGTTATGCTTGCTCTATGATAGTGCTTCCAGGGCTCAGGAGCTTTGTGGCGTTACTGTCGTCGATGTTAGGTTTGGTCGCCCAACCCGAATAAAGCTGCATGGCAAGGGGAGAAAAACACGAGAAATCCCGTTGACAGACGAATGCTCCAAGCTGATAAAGCAATATATAAAATCTCAAAAGCTTGATAATGAAGATTCTCACGCTCATCCGCTATTTAGCAGCCAAACCCATGAAAAAATGACTACATCATGCATCCGCAATATTGTTGAAAAATATGTGGGGTTGGCAAGGATAAAATGTCCAGAAATGTTTAGGGAAGCGAATTACTCGCCGCACAGTTTTCGGCATAGTAAAAGTGTTCATATGGTTGAAGCCGGTATCCAGATCATATACATTCGAGACTTCCTCGGTCACACTACGATCCAGTCTACTGAGCGTTATGCAAAGGTTAGCCAGATGGCGATAACAAAGGCTCTTACAGAACGGAAAATTCCAAACGTGATCCCTGTAAATGAATCAGACGAAACAGTAAAGAAATCATTTCCAGGATTTCTAGAATAAATTTCCCATTACAAATTCAAAAAATTATGTGAGGTAATTTCAGTATTTCACTTGGTAATTCAAGGCTTTCATCGCCTTTATACTCAATTTTGAATTACCTCACATAACTTACATTATGTGACTTGCTAGATAATGCAAGAGTATCTACTCAAGATAAGTATTTAGAATAATAAACGGATGCTTTAAAAAAAGCTGGAAGTGAAAAGATTTTTACAAATATAGCAAGAGGTGCTAAAACTGATTAGATTAAAGGCATTGTTAAAAAAAAATCAAAGTCCCTATATTAATTTTTGAGTAATTGGTGTAAAATTTAATTATGTAAAAATAAGCAATAGCTTAAAATAAATATAAGGTAACTTAACTTGAAGGGATGATAATAATGGTAACTATTAGTGTTTGTGTTGGAAGTGCCTGTCATTTAAAAGGGTCTTATAAAGTAATAGAAGGGTTACAAAGGTTAATTAAAGAAAATAACGTTGAAAATCAGGTGGAAATTAAAGGCGCGTTTTGTATTGGTAGATGCACAGAAGGGGTTTCTGCTATGGTAAACGATGAAGATTTCTTTTCCTTAAATGAAAATAATGTAGATTCATTTTTTCATGAAACTATCATAAGAGGCCTATCAAATGAGTAATATAAATTTTTCTAAAGCATATTGTAAAAATTGTTATAAATGCCTTCGCTCATGTCCTGTGAAGGCAATAAAATTTGAAAATGAACAAGCTACTATAGATGAGGAAAGATGTATAGAATGTGGCCATTGTCTTACTATATGCCCGCAAAATGCTAGGGAAATTAAAAGTGATGTGGAGGTTGTTAAAAGCGCTATAAATTCAGGGAAAAAAATTATAGCAAGTTTAGCACCATCCTTTGCTGGTTATTTTGATATGGAGCAAGGCCTCGTGGTGGCAGCTTTAAAGAAGTTAGGATTTAGTATAATAGAAGAAACTGCAGTAGGGGCAGAAATAGTAGCTGATTTATATAATGATTATATTGTAGAGCATAAGAGAGATGTTTATATAACCACAGCATGCCCATCGGCTAACTACTTAGTAGAAAAATACTTTGAAGAAATTATTCCATACTTGATTCCTGTGGTATCACCAATGATAGCTCATGGAAAAGTATTAAAGGAGAAATTTGGTGGAGATAGCTTTGTTGTATTTATAGGGCCATGCCTTGCAAAAAAATCTGAGTTTGAATATTTTCAAAAAGATAATGTAATTGATGCAGTATTAACTTTCGATGAATTAAATTCGTGGATTACTGAATCCAGTATAGAAATACATAATTTAGAGGAAGAAAATTTTAACATTAACTCATATAGTAAAGGTCAAGGCTTTCCTATGGGTGGCGGTATCATTGAGGCAATGGGAGAAAAATTAAAACAAAGTTCGATTAGTATTATTACTGTAAGTGGTATGGAAGAGTGCATAGAAGTATTTAATAGTATTAAAAATGGTGATTTAAAGGGAGTATTAATTGAAGCTAGTGCATGTAAGGGAAGTTGCATTGGTGGGCCCGTCATGGTTAAAAATGGTGAGAATTACTATACAAAACTACGAAAAGTTAAAAGCTATATAAAGAGTCGTAAAAACTACAATGATCCAATTAATACAGAGATTCCAAATAATATTAATTTCAATAGGAAATTCATAGAAAAATCTATTAAAAAATCTATAGCCACAAAAGAACAGATTGCAGCTATTATGAAAAAAATGGGTAAATATGAACTTATAGATGAACTAAATTGTGGAGTCTGCGGATATAATTCTTGTAGGGAAAAGGCCCAAGCTGTTTTCGAAGGTATGGCTGAAACTACTATGTGTCTCCACTATATGAGAACTAGAGCAGAAAGTCTTTCTAACGAAATTGTTGAAAATACGGCGTCTAATTTAATTTTATTAGATGGAGAAATGAATGTAGTAGAGATTAATCCAGCTGCCAAGGCTATATTTAAAATACAATCTCAAAATATCATAGGTAAGCCTATATCTCTACTTATTGATGATACGAATTTTAAAAAGGTAAGAGAATCTGGAGAAAATATGATAGGAAAAAAAGTTGCTTATCCACAGTATGGTGTAGTGTTTATAGAGAATATAGTATATCTACCTAAGCAAGACATGGTCCTTGCAAGTATGATTAATATTATGACAGAAGAGAAAAATAAAAAAGAACTAATGAAGGTTAAAGAAAACACTTTAAATGCTGCTCAAGAGGTTATAGAAAAGCAAATGAGAGTTGCACAAGAAATAGCAAGTTTGCTAGGCGAAACCACCGCAGAAACAAAAATTATCTTAACTAAGTTAAAGAAAATAGTGGCAGGCGAAGATGGTGAATAAAATGGAATTATTTATTGATGTAGCTTACGATAGTTTGATTAAAAAAGATGAGGAGCTCTGCGGGGATAGGGTAGAAATAATAAGACTTAAGGACAGTACTATAATTGTCATGGCAGATGGCTTAGGTAGTGGCGTAAAAGCTAATATATTAGCCTCATTAACATCTAAAATTGCTAGTACTATGCTTAAGGAAGGTGCAGATATTTATGAAACTGTAGATACTATAGTAAACACTCTACCTGTTTGTAAGGTTAGGGAAATTGCTTATTGTACCTTTACACTAATGAAAATTTATAATGATGGCAGGGCTTATATTGCAGAATATGATAATCCACCTTTCTTTTTAATAAGGAACAATAAGGGCATTGATGTGGAGAAAAAGGAAAGTATTATTAACGAGAAAAAAGTAGTTGAAAGTCATTTTATACTTAAAGAGGGGGATGTTATTACAGTAGTAAGTGATGGATGTATTCATGCTGGCATCGGGAATATATTAAATTTAGGCTGGAGCTGGGATAATGTACAGAATTATTTGACTCGGAATACACAATGTAGGCGAAGTGCAAAAAACATTGAAAAAGATTTAATTCAGGTATGTTGGGATTTATATGGAGGAAAACCTGGAGATGATACTACGGTTGTATGTGTAAAAGCTAGAAAGCCAGAGGTTATTGATCTATTTACCGGACCTCCTCAGGACGCGCGAAATGATAGCTATGTTATTAAAGAATTCATGAGTGGACCTGGAAAGAAGGTAATTTGTGGGGGGACAACCTCTAATATTGTAAAGAGAGAACTTGGGCGCGAACTTAAAGTAAACTTAGACTTTTATGATAAGGATGTACCACCTACGGCAACTATGGAGGGAATAGATCTAATAACTGAAGGGGTTTTAACTTTAAGCAAGGCACTAGAAAAGTTAAGTAGTTATGAATCGAGTTTTTCAAAACAGGAATCTTACTGTGATTTAGATGGTAAAGACGGAGCTAGCAGACTTGTTAAAATGCTAATAGAGGATTGTACACATTTTAATTTATGGGTAGGAAAGGCTATAAATCCAGCACATCAAAATCCGAATTTTCCAATAGATTTGAGTATTAAGCTTAAACTTGTGAATGAACTAGCAGAGCACATGAAAAAATTAGGAAAGCATGTTAACATTAATTATCTATAAAAAAACAGCAGGTATATCTGGTATATCTGCTGTTTTTTTATTTATTACTATTTACGTTTCACGTATTCTGTATGAAGAAGTTCATGAGCTTTTTCACCATATGGCTCTCCAAGGAATTCATCATATATTTTTTTGATGTATGGATTTTCGTGAGATTTTCTTATAGTTTTGTTTTTATCTTCACTATATAAAACAGACATTCTCTTTGCTAAAATATCTTCATGATCATTTGCATAAGGCTGTCCTCCACCATTAATACATCCACCAGGGCAAGCCATGATTTCAATTAAGTGATAGTCAGCTTTTCCGGCACGAATAGCTTCTAATAATTTACGAGCATTTCCAAGTCCACTTGCAATAGCTACTTTAACAACAAGGTCGTTAATTTTTACGCAAGCTTCTTTTATGCCTTCCATACCTCTTACTGCTTCAAAATCTACTTTCTCAAGTGTCTCATTTGTTAACCATTCATAAGCAGTACGGAGTGCTGCTTCCATAACTCCACCAGATGTACCGAATATAACCCCAGCACCAGTAGATTCGCCCAATGGATTATCGAACTCTCCTTCTGGTAATGAATTAAAATCAATTCCAGCTTCTTTAATCATTTTAGCCAGTTCTCTTGTACTTATAACTATATCAACGTCTGGTACTCCATTTGTAGCCATCTCAGGTCTAGCAGCTTCATATTTCTTTGCAAGACAAGGCATTACAGATACAACTATCATGTCCTTTGCCTCTACATTCATTTTTTCAGCAAGATATGTTTTAGCAACAGCGCCCCACATTTGTTGTGGTGATTTACAAGTAGATGGAATATCTAATAAATCATTAAATTGATGCTCAAAGAATTTAACCCAACCAGGACAACAGCTGGTAAGCATTGGAAGCTTTCCGCCATGTTGCACTCTATGAATAAATTCGCTAGCTTCTTCCATTATTGTTAAGTCAGCTGCAAAATCTGTATCAAATACTTTAGTAAATCCTAAAGCTCTTAATGCAGAAACCATTTTACCGGTAACAGGAGTACCCTGCGGAAGCCCAAATTCTTCACCTAGTGCAGCTCTAACTGCAGGAGCAGTTTGAACAACAACAACTTTTTCCTTTTGATCAAGAGCATTCCAAACTTTAGAAGTGTTATTAACTTCTGTTAATGCACCAGTTGGACATACAGAAACGCATTTTCCACAGAAGGTACAAGTTGTTTCTCCCATTGGTAGTCCAAAAGCAGGAGATACAACAGTTTGAAAGCCTCTGCCTACACCGGATAAAACTCCAACAGTTTGAACTTCATTACACATAGTTTCGCAACGTCTACATAATATACATTTATCTAAATTTCTGACAATAGAATAACTTGAATTATCTACAGGATAAGTAGACATTTCACCTTGATAGCGAACTTCACGAATACCGAGTTCTGCAGCTAATCTTTGCAATTCACAAACAGTATTTTTTTCGCATAATAAACAGTCTTGTGGATGGTCAGATAAAATTAATTCAAGCACAGTTCTACGTGCTTTAATAGCTCTAATTGAAGTTGTTTTTATAACCATTCCCTCTGTAGCAGGAGTTGAACAGGCAGGGGCTAAGTTTCTTCTTCCCTCTACTTCAACAACGCATACACGACAAGAACCTGGATGGTTTGTAGTTTTTCCATCATGCATATTCAAGTGACATAATGTAGGAATGTTTATATTTAACATTCTAGCAGCTTGTAGAATAGTTGTGCCTTGTTCTACGTGGATTTTTTTATCGTTTATAGTAAGAGTAATTAAACTCACAGCGTGCACCTCTTTCTTATATTATATATTTTAAAAACTTATTGAGATGTTATTTTTTGATGATTGCATTAACTGGACATGCAGTTTGGCATGCGCCACATTTGATACATTTATCTTGGTCAATAACATGTAATGTTTTAACTTTTCCACTAATACAGTTAACTGGACATTGTCTTGCACATTTTGTACAGCCGATACATTTATCAGTGATAGTGTATCTTAATAAGTTCTTACATACTCCAGCTGGGCAGGTTTTATCATATACGTGAGCTTCGTATTCACTTTTAAAGTATTTCATTGTGCTTAATACTGGATTTGGAGCTGTTTGTCCTAGTCCACATAGAGAAGTATCCTTTATTGTATTTGCAAGTGATTTTAGCTTATGCAGATCTTCCTTTGTTCCATTTCCTTTTGAAATTTTTTCTAACATTTCAAGAAGACGTTTATTTCCTATTCTACAAGGAGAACATTTACCACAAGATTCTTCTACAGTGAATTCTAAGTAGAATTTAGCTATATCAATCATACAATTATCTTCATCCATAACAATCATACCGCCAGAACCCATCATAGATCCTATAGCACTTAGTGATTCATAATCTATTGGAGTATCTAAGAATTCTGCTGTAATACATCCACCGGATGGACCTCCTGTTTGAACAGCTTTAAATTCACGGCCGTTCTTAATTCCGCCACCGATATCAAATATAATTTCTCGGAGTGTAGTACCCATTGGGACTTCTACGAGGCCTACGTTATTTATTTTACCAGCAAGAGCGAAAACTTTTGTTCCCTTGGATGTTGCTGTTCCTATAGAACTATACCAAGCGGCACCTTTGTTAATGATAGCTGGAATATTTGCAAGGGTTTCAACATTGTTAACACAAGTTGGCTTATTCCATAGTCCACTCTGAGCTGGGAATGGTGGTTTATTAGTTGGTTCTCCACGTGAACCTTCAATAGATTGAATTAATGCAGTTTCTTCTCCACATACGAAAGCACCAGCACCATATTTAATCTCTATATCAAAGCTAAAATCAGTTCCTAAAATATTTTTCCCAAGAAGCCCTAATTCACGAGCTTGGCCTATAGCTGTTCGAAGTCGACTAATTGCAAGAGGGTATTCTGCTCTGATATAAATATCTCCAATTGAAGCACCAATACTGTAACCTGCTATTGCCATAGCTTCTAGAACACTGTGAGGGTCACCTTCAAGAATAGAACGATCCATGAAAGCACCTGGGTCTCCTTCATCAGCATTACAAATTATATATTTTTGATCAGCGTCGTACATTTTAGCAAAAGCCCATTTCTTACCTGTTGGGAAGCCACCGCCACCCCTGCCTCTTAAACCTGAATCAATCATTAATTTTATAATCTCATCTTGGGACATTTCTGTAATTACTTTACCTAATGCTAAGTAACCATCCTCAGCTATGTATTCTTTTATGTCTTCAGGATTAATAAGACCACAATTTCTAAGTGCAATTCTTACTTGCTTCTTATAAAAAGGCATATCTTCCTGTTTTTTTATTTTTGTTTTTACACTTGGTTCTTCAAATAAAAGTCTATCAACAATGTTACCTTTTAATAAGTGCTCTTTAACTATTTCCGCAGCATCAGAAGGTTTAACATTAACGTAAAATACGTTATCAGGAGAAACCTTAACGATGGGACCTTTTTCACAAAATCCAAAACAACCAGTTATAGCAGCAGTTACTTCATCAGTTAATCCGTTTGCTGCGATTTCCTTTTGTAGATTTGCTAGTATTTCATCACTTTGAGCGGACTTACAGCCAGTACCACCACAAACTGATAAATACCTTGTACATCGCTTTCCTTCAGAAGCTAGCTCTTTTTCTTCGCTCATTTCCCTAAGTTCTAGTAATGTATTATATTTATTTTGAATTTTTTTAAGTTCATCAAAAGAATTAATTTTATTCAATGTATTTCCCCCCTATTCAGCATACTCAGCTAGTATCTTATCTACTTGATCTACTGTAACATGACCATAAACTTTATCGTTTATAGTTACAACAGGTGCAAGACCACAGGCACCTACACATCTTAATGAGCCTAATGTAAATCTACCATTATCAGTAGTTTCACCATTCTTCACCTTTAACTTCTTTTGAAACTCATCAAGTACATCTCCAGAACCTCTAACAAAACAAGCAGTTCCCATGCAAACATTAATTACATATTCGCCTCTTGGTTTAATAGTGAAGTAAGAATAGAAAGTCACAACACCGTAAACTTTTGAAGCTGGAATATTTAACTTTTCTGCTACAAAAGCTTGTACCTCTTGAGGTAAGTAGCCAAATAAACCTTGTGCCTTGTGAAGCACTTCGATAAGAGCACCTTCTTTACTTGGAAGGTCATTAATAAATTTTTCTAAAACTATAAAATTTTCTCCGCTTAAACAATTAGAACACACTAAAATATACCTCCTTTAAGATCTATGATTACATATGTACGCATTACAAATTTAATTTATAACCCGTTGAAATAATTGTGCATTATTTAAAAGCATTGTGAAAAATTAATCTTTAACAAATGTTATTTTTTTTAAAAGAAAATATATGAAAATAGTGTAAGTAATAGATGAAATATACTTAAAAATTATAGAGGTACATCCTTATATATTTCAAAATGAAAGGCATTATTCATATATATAAAAATTCCAACAATAATGCATCAAATATATTATAATAGAATATTATCAAAAAATCTACTAAATAATTAGTTTATTTTGATTATTATAAATACATGGAAAACTATACTAAAAAAATTAAAATACACATTAATTATGTTAGAATGTGGAAAAGGTTTCAAGCATATTTATTTATGAAAATTTAGAAAAAAATAGTATTATTTAAGGAAAATTATATATATTAATTCCTAGCAATATGTTAATATTAGGTGAATGAAATGTTAAAATAAAAAATATGTAAAATCTTGTATAGTGTTACTGAATATGATATAATTTGCTTATTGTTGAAGGAATGGGGTATATATTATGGATTTTAATGTTTTTCAAGAAATGATAAATAAAATAAATGGGGTTATTAGCACAAAAATAATACATCAGGATAATGATATTCAAGAGATGCATATATTAGCTAATACACTAAGGGCACCAAAGCAAATAGTGAGGGATATTGAGTCTATTCTTTTAACCACTTTTGATTATAGAATAGATAGAAAAGTAATAAGTATTGCACAAATTGAAACAGAGGACAATGACCCTATTAAAAGAATAAAATTTGGGGGTATTTCCTTAGATGTACAAGCAAATGTTTTAGAATGCAGCGTTAAGCTCATGTATGAAGAACAAGAATTTTTTGTAACACAAGTAGGCATTAAAACTGCAGCCAACAGAAAGAAAATAGTTGCAAAAGCCACTATTGATGCTGTAGAAAAAATTCTTGGACAAACCTTTATATTTGATGTACAAGATGTAATAAGTACTACGAATAGGGATGTAACCTTTATATCAGTGCTTGTAAATATGGTTATAAATGAAACAGAAGAAACCATGGTAGGGTCTGCAATTGTTAAAAATGATATAAATGAAGCTATTGCAAAAGCCACCCTAGCAGCTATAAATAGAAGAGTACAAAAAACAAATTTTAACAACGGTTAGAGTTGTTAAAAAGCCACTGTGTGGCTTATGAAATTGCTTTAAGGGCCGATGCCGATAATCTATAATTTTTTTAAATTAGTTTCAAATTTATTATTTTAGCTTTTTACCCTAGCGGAAATAAATTATGATAGGTTATAGCGAAGCCCTATTAATTTAAGTCGAAGGGGGATTTTAATAATGAAAAAATTAACTACAATATTATTAGCTATATTAGCACTTGCTATAGCTGGTGGATCAACAGTTACTTGGATTTTTTAGTTTAATAGGTATTCGGCCTTTATTATATAGGAGGATGGAAATGAAAAAGCTATCATTGAAACTTAAAATATATTTTATATCTATATATTTAATAACATTAATCTTCATTTTTTATTCTGCCTTTAATAATTTTTTACCTATTACATATATAAACTATATAGATGGATTATTTTTTATTATATTAGTTGCTATAACTGAAAGTTTTTCCGTTCCTTTTCAAAGTATGTCTTTTAGCACTAGTTTTTCAATAGAATTAGCAAGTTATATATTGTTTGGACCATTTATATCTTTATTGATAATTATTTTAGGGTTTTCTGCTAGGGTATTAAAAGTCAAAAGTGGTTATAAGCATATTTTAAATACACCTATTTATGGTACCCTATTTAATTACTGTATTTTTGTGTTGTCCATATTATCTAGTAATTATATTTACTTACAATATGGCGGGTCTTTCTCAATTGATAAACTATCAAGCAATGTATTTCAAATAATCTTGTTTTGCATGGTGTTTTTTATTGTAAACAATATAATAATTTCAAGTTTATCATCGGTAATGTTTAATAAAAACATTACTTATGTATTCATTAGTAATATAAGACTTATGATTTTAAATATTCTAGTTATGGCTCCTTTTGGTATAGTAGTAGCCTTCGTATTCAATTTATACAGTTATGGGGGTGTATTTCTTGTATTAGTTCCTATAGTATTAGCAAAATATACGTTCTCGTTATATATTCAAACAAAATCTCAATACGTTGAAACTATAGATGCACTTATGCTTGCTATGGAGGCAAGAGATAGATACACAGAAGGACATTCAAAAAGAGTGGCTGAGATTTCAGCGGTCATAGCAAAAGAACTCAAATATTCACAACTAAAAATTGAACAATTAAACATGGCAGCTCTACTTCATGACGTGGGAAAAATCGGTATTGATGATTGCATTTTAAATAAACCCGGTAAACTAACAAAGGAAGAATTTGATACAATAAAAACCCATCCTCAGATAGGCTATAATATTTTAAAAGATATTAAGAATCTTGAAAATATACTACCCATTATACGTAATCATCATGAACGATATGACGGAACAGGATATCCAGATGGTAAAAGTGCTGAGGAGTTAGGTTTGGATGTATTTATTGTTCAACTGGCAGACTCTATAGATGCTATGTCTACAGATAGACCTTATAGAAAAGCCTTACACCCGGACGTAGTTGTAGAAGAAGTGAAAAAATATTCTGGAACTCAATTTCATCCAAAGGTAGTGGAAGCATATTTTAAAGTATTAGAAAAACAAAAAAAATAAGGTGAGGTTTAAAATGTTTATTGAAGCGTTAATTTTTGCACTGATTATTGGATACATATTAAAGGGTAAGATAAAAAATTTAGAAAATGTAGATATAAAACGCACATATCTTGTTTTTATATCTTTCTTTATAGAATTTTTTATAATTATTACTATAAGAAAAGGTTTTTTTAATATAGGTATATTTACATATATATTAGATTCTATAATGTATCTTTTATTAGCAGCTTTTATCTATTTTAATAGAAAAAATAAGTATATTGTGCTTATGGGATTAGGATTTTTGCTAAATGCTATTCCGATTTTCTTAAATGGAGGGGCCATGCCAGTGAGCGCTACAGCCGCAGAAACTGCTGGGCTTAGTTTAAATATGAGCAAGGAAGGTCTTTATTGCTTAATAAATGGAAATACTAGAGTATGGTTTTTAGGAGATATTATTCCACTGACTTTCTTAAGGCATTTTGCCATAAGTATAGGAGATATTATGGCAGCCCTAGGGCTAATGTTATTTATAATTACAGGAATGAAGAAAACAGCTAAAAATTAGCTGTTTTTATTTTAGAATATATAAAAATTAATTTCATATAAGGAGAGGATAACGCAGCAAACAAGTTTGAAAAAATAGCTAGTTCTATTGGTAAGGTCTCACAAAAGGTAGAAGAAGTATCATCAGCAACTGAGGAAATGTCAGCAAATACAGCTACTATAAATAATCAGATTGAAAGTTTGGTAAATATTTCGAAAGAAAATAATGATGCTACGGAAAGTGTAGCAGTTAGTATTCAGTATGGAGTAGATGAGATAACAAGTTTGCAACTTGTATTAAAGGAATTAGAAAACTCTACTTTAGAATTAATGAAGAGGCTGTCAAAATTAAAATTAAATTAAATGTAAGATATATAAAATAGAATTTATTGCGGGTTTTTGGATATAATACTTTAAATATAACAATAGCTAACCTAAATAAAAAAAAATGTGGCAATAATATAAAATTAAGTTGACTTATTGATTATATAATCTAAAATGAAACATATATAATAATATAAATTAACAATTGAAAGGGGAATTATAAATGAAGAAAAAAATATATATTGATGGAATGAGTTGCAGTCATTGCGTAAGTCATGTTAAGGAAGCCCTATTGGACATTGGTGCTATGAAAGTAAAAGTTGACTTAGAAGAAAAATTTGCTACAGCAGAATTTGACGATGAAATAAGTGATAGTGAAATTACAGAAGCTATTGAAGATGTAGGCTATGAAGTTACCGAAATAGAAGAAGATTAACACAATATATATGACCCCTGTTCATTTTAATGGACAGGGGTCATGCAATTTTTATGATGTGATAAGTAAATACTATTTATGTAAATATAACGGGATATGGAACACCTAAAACAAATTTTTCAAATTATAAATAAATAAAATTAATGAATCCTAGATCTATTTAAATCTAGGATTCATAATTATATGATTTTACGTGCGTTAATTATCGTTTGATATAATACTATTACAATACAATCAATAATCTCAGTTTTTTTCTCCCTTGTTGTTTTTGCAGAATAACAAATAATTTTTAGTTTTGCTAAACAATTATCTTCTTTAGGTTGATTAACTTTGGAAAAAGTTTCAATATATTTAGCTGGAATTTTTTCTTCTGACCATTTCTTGTTCATATCCTTAAGACCTAACTCTATCGTAGAAAGTATCCTATAAAATAATATATCTGGATTTTCATTAGTAGTCTCATCTATAAGCAGGATTTGATTAATAATAGATTTCATTACATTACATTTAATTTCTAAAAAATTTCGTATATATTTATCCTCAAAAGCAGGAATTTGATAATTTATTATATCATCAATGTCAGAAAATTCACTATGCTTGTCCTTCGAAGCCTCTATCATAGTATTTAACCCTGGTACCTTTAAGGTTTTGATTAGTATAGGCAGAATATTAGAAGGTATAGGAACACCCATTAGGGTTAGATTTTCTAAAATACTAACACCCTCTGTAATTGCTAGGAAAGCTATAATAATTTGGGATAACATGGTGGTGGTTATTAGAGGAGTTAAAATAGTCTCCAGCAATCTAACTGTAATTACGCAAATGGAATAAGTGATAATTTTTTTAGTAGCTTTACGCAATCCTGTACTGGAAAATCTTTTATATTTTATAGCAGTAGATATTCCTATAATAGTATCTAAAATAATAAGCACCAAAAGAATGATATAGGAGGTTTGCATGCTATTAAGCATTTCGCTAAGAAAACCTAATATTCCAGATACTCCATATATTTTTAACAAGAAGTCATTCTTGTGCATTTTTTCATCTCCATTAATACGTGGCAAATATAAATATGGAATAAATAATTTAAATAAATTATTTATTCCATATAATATATGCTGTATTAAAGAAAAATGCTATTCATGTATTCTGATGTATTCCAAAGCCTCTTTGCCTGCTTAAAATTGCAGCCCAGTAGCTATGAATATTAATTAAAAAATTTCAATTGAACATTTATTTTCTTATCCTCAATCTCTAAAATAACATAAGAATACCATGGTTCCCGCCTCTTGTAAGAGGGTGAACCTGGATTTATCATAAGAACTTTATTTTTAGTTATTATCAGTGGTTGATGACTGTGACCGAAGATGATTATATCTACTTTATCTCCACTAAATTCATCATAAGCTCTCTCTAGGGTATTTTTGTCATTACCATGACCGTGGTACAAACCAATTTTATATCCTTCCACGGGTATAATTACCTTTTCTTTTAATAGATCTCTGATGTAGCCCTTATCATTATTTCCCCATACTCCAATAAAGTTTTTATGCTCTCTTAATTTTGATACCACGCTAGAGGAGACATAATCACCTGCATGAATTATCATATCAGATTCTCTAGATATATTATCTATGAATTTGAAAAGTTTATCACTATGTTTTTTTACATGAGTATCAGACAATATCGCAATTTTCATATTCATCACCTTCTAATAGTATATTATTCTATAGTGTGCCTTGATACACAAATAGTATTTAAGTATAAAATAGATTACACTTTATATATCAATATTAATATTCTATTTTGAGGAACCAATAAATTCTCTATATAAATATAATACAAAACATTTCCAATTTAATTTCTTTATCATGACATTTTTGGTATGATTATTATATAATATATTATAACTAAATAATAGGAGATGAAAAATTAGTGTTTATGTTTAGTATTATCCAATTTATGGTTCCTGCTATATTTCTGTTGGTGTTTGGTATAATTATATTCAGCATAATTAAAGGCATAGGTCAATGGTCAAATAATAATAGACAACCTGTTTTATCAGTAAAAGCAAAGGTAGTAACTAAAAGGACAGATACGTCGAGTAGCAGTAGCATGAATGATAATCAGCCTATTCATAGTAGCAGTACATTCTATCATGCAACCTTTGAAGTGGAGAGTGGAGATAGGATGGAACTACAAATAAGCGGTAGTGAATTTGGCTTACTCGCAGAAGGGGACGTTGGAAAGCTTACATTTCAAGGAACTAGATATAAAAACTTTGAAAGAGAATTTTAATATATATAATGTGAGGAGAAAAAATGGGAGAAACAGAAGATATAGTCTATATTGTGGAGCAATCAGGAATAAACATAAACAATGAGAAATCACTGCATTCATCCATTAAGCAATGGTATGCTATGCCTGGGGATAGATTAGAGGTAAAGGTAGATAAATATATAATCGATTTAGTAAGGGAAGATTCATTAATAGAAATACAAACAAGGAATTTTAGTGCCATTGGCAATAAGCTAAGAGCCTTGGTTAAATATAATGTGGTTACACTAGTGCACCCTATAGCTGTAGAAAAATATATAGTAACAATGGAAGGTGTGGGTAAAGTAATTAGTAGAAGAAAATCCCCTAAAAAAGGGAAATTGGTGGATTTATTTGATGAGTTAATTAGGATACCTGATTTGATAGATGAAGAAAATTTCATACTAGAAATCTTAATGACCAAAGAGGAAGAAATAAGGTGTAAGGATGGCAAAGGAAGCTGGAGAAGAAAAGGTATTAGTATCGTGGATAGAAAGTTAGTACAGGTAGTAGAGAAAGTAACATTTAAAGAAGGAAAAGATTTTTTGAGATTTTTACCAGAAGAACTACCCGGGAATTTTACAAATAAGGAATTATCTAAAATATTGAAAATAACTATCTATAAAGCAAGAAAAGTAACATATTGCTTAAGGAAAATGAAGGTTATAAAAGAAGTAGGCAAACAGAGAAATGAACTTATATTTGAAAGATGGTAAATAGTAGTACTGCATTAACAGAAAGTATAGAAATTAGAATTTGATATATTTGAAATTATATGATAAATTAAATTTAAAGTAAAGATAATAGATAATATAGAGTGAAAACCAAGAAAGGAAGATATAAATGAGTAAAAAGAATATAGTTATTGGCGCATTGCTTACAGTAGGGGCAGTAGGAGCCTACGAATTATATAAAAAAAATTCTATAATTAACGATTCCAGTTTTTATAAAGTGGATGAAGCAGATAGACAATTTACATGGTCTCTCGAGGAGGAGGATTTCTTTTTTAAAAAGCCAGAAGAAAAACCACAGGATGTAGCTATAAAGGTATATAAAAGCATAAGGATATTAGAATTATATGGAGATGATAACCTAATAGGTAAATTTAAAATTGCATTAGGGGGAGACCCTATTGGTGATAAAATTGTGGAAGGTGATAGGAAAACACCTGAAGGCAAATATCATATTTGCACAAGAAATGATAAAAGTAAATATACCCTATTCTTAGGACTTAATTATCCTAATGTGGAAGATGCCCAGAGGGGATTAGAAAATGGTTTAATAGACGAACTAGAATTTAAAGAAGTAGAAATTAAAATTCAAACTGGGAAAAGACCAAACTTTAGTACTCCTTTAGGTGGGGCAATAGGAATACATGGTGGGGGAACCCTAGGCGATTGGACTGCTGGATGCATTGCTCTATCAGATGATGATATTAGGATTATTTGGGA
This sequence comes from Clostridium estertheticum, assembly GCF_011065935.2. Classification (NCBI taxonomy): domain Bacteria; kingdom Bacillati; phylum Bacillota; class Clostridia; order Eubacteriales; family Clostridiaceae; genus Clostridium; species Clostridium estertheticum. The sequence continues at coordinate 683,412 of NZ_JAAMNH020000001.1, forward strand.
ATACACTAAAATAAATACTTCTGTGGAAATCTATGAATAATTCTAAAAATAGATTATAGGCAACTAGAGTAGAATATATTATGTATTATTTAAAAATTAACTTTTTGCGTGGTATATGATGAAGTATAATATAAATATATCATTTATATATAGGAACTAAAATTAGATATTAACTGTAAAAATCAATGAAATATACTATTATAGGTGGGCAGTATAATTGCAGGAGGTAGAATGTAATGGATAAGAAAAAGGTCTACATAACAAGAAGAATCCCAGATGAGGCTATTGAACTTTTAGAAGAACATTTTTATGTAGAAATAAATTCACTAGATAGAGTTTTAACAAAAGAAGAATTATTAGAAAAGGTTATAGGCATGGATGCAGTTTTATGTCTTATAACTGATAATATTGACAGTGAGGTGCTAGAGGCAGCCGGTGATAAGTGTAAGATATTTGCTAACTATGGTGTAGGCTTCAACAATATTGATACAGCAGCAGCTACTGAAAGAGGAATAATAATTACAAACACTCCTGGAGTTTTAGATGATGCAACTGCAGACCTGGCATGGACACTTCTTATGGCGGTATCTAGAAGAATAGTGGCAGCAGATAAATTTACAAGAAATGGTGCTTTTCAATCTTGGGATCCTATGATGTTTCTTGGACGAGACATCACTGGTAAAACATTAGGACTTATAGGTGCAGGACGAATTGGGTTTAATTTTGCAAAGAAAGCTAAGGCTTTCGATATGAAAATACTTTACACTGGTCTAAGGCATAATTTTAAAATAGAAGAGGAGTTAGGCGCTATTTATGTGGATAAAGAAACCTTGCTCAGGGAAGCGGACTTTGTTTCATTACACGTACCACTAGTACCTTCTACTACTCATTACATCGGCGAAAAGGAATTTTCCCTTATGAAAAAAACTTCGGTTATTGTTAATACATCTAGAGGCCCAGTAATTGATGAAAAAGCATTAGTTAAAGCTCTTAAGCAAGGTGAAATATGGGGAGCTGGACTTGATGTGTATGAGAATGAACCAGAACTTGAGCCAGAGCTTTTAGATATGTATAATGTTGTAATTGTTCCACATATTGCTTCAGCTACTATGGAAACCAGAAGAAATATGGGATTAATTGCAGCTAACAACATTATTAAAGTGCTTATGGATGAAAAGCCAGATACTTGTGTTAATACAGAAGTATTAAAATAATGTAACTAAGCATTGCACTGCCCTTCAGAGTACTGAATGGCAGCGTCTTGTTTTATGGTCTAATATTGGACTCTATCCATTTTACTTTTCCATTCTTTAAAAGGTTCAAGGCTTTCTTCTCTGTTGATTTGTAGCACTTCAACTTGCAATACCTTTGCAGTTCCTTTTATTACATCATAAATATATTGGTCATCAAAATCTATATTTGCAGCATCTTCTCTAGTTGAGCCATAATAAAGTTTTTTTATTTTAGCCCAGTGAATTGCGGAAAAACACATAGGACAAGGTTCACAAGAGGAGTATATTTCACAGTCGGATAAATCAAATCTACCAAGGGCACTAGAAGCTTTTCTTAGTGCTACCACCTCAGCATGTGCTGTAGGGTCATTGGTCTTAACAACTTCATTATGAGCTTTACTAATAATCTCACCATTTCTAACAACCACAGCACCAAAAGGACCGCCCTCATCGTTTTTCATTCCGTGTAGTGCTTCCTCGATAGCGATTTTCATAAATTCGTTCATTTTTACACCGCCTTATTTAAAATTTATTTTTAATGTCTACGTAATTGTATATGGAGTACTTTGAAATACTGAAAAAATCTGCTATTTTATCCCCAGCCTTTGTAATTAAGAAGGCACCAGCATCATTAAGAAATTGAATTGCTTGTATCTTTTGTTCTTTAGTCATAAGAGCAACTGGTTTACCTATTTTTTTTACAGATTCCTCTAATAAGTCCTCTAATAGTTGATTTACATTTTGAGGAATTTTGTCCGCATTTTTAATATCCTCCTTATGACTAAGCAAGGAGTCTATACAATTTTTAGCTATAGTGAGCTCTGTAATATCGTAATTTATGGAGAATATTCCCATAGGTTTATTTTGATTATCTCGTATATATATAGTACTTGATTTTAAAATTTTACCATCGTGAGTCTTGGTAAGATAATTTAATTTATCTTCTAGTGAATCAGAAACATGCTTTAGTGCATTTAAGACAACACGTGAAGCACTAGTGCTAGTTGTTCTGTGTGTTACATGGCCATTTTCAATAAATATAATTGGATAATCTACATGGCCGGAAGATAAATCATGAATAACTACTTCACAATTTCGTCCAAATTGAGCTGAAATACCCTTTGCTAATCTTTTTAAAAAATCTAAACTATAATCGCTATTCATGTAAGACCTCACAATTCAAATAATATAATAAAAAATTAAATAATTTTATATGTTTTTTATAGATTAAGTATATCAATCTTTTTTTTCAAAATCAATATAATCTACAAAAATTTTTTGAATTGCTAAAATATTTTGCAAATTACGTTGACTTTTATTTGTCAAAATGGTAATCTGAACAAATAAAGCACATATTATAAATATCTTATAGCAGGCTTCGTAATGCTGGTCCTAATACATCCTTTTCTCAAAATGTTGGTCTATTCAATGCATTCAAAAACAATTGCACAAAAACATATATCAAAGGAAAACTTAACACAGGGAAAATACATCAATATAATTTAAAACAAGGGGATGTATTATTATGAATTCAAGCAGGACTAAAAACTTAATTCAGGTAGCTACAAGCAGAAAAAAAGCAGACCTAGTTATTGAAAATTGTAATGTTATAAATGTTTTTTCACAAGAAATTATATATGGTAAATTAGCCATTAGCGATGGTGTATTTATTGGTATAGGTGATTATGAAGGAATAGAGACCATCGATGGTGAGGGGAAATATATAGTACCAGGATTAATTGATTCTCATGTTCATATAGAGTCATCTATGGGTTCGCCATACCAATTTGCAAGGGCGGTATTACCAAGGGGAACCACCACAGTTATCTCTGATTGTCACGAAATAGCTAATGTTAAAGGACTTGAGGGTATTAAATATATGATTGAATCCAGTAAGAACTTACCCCTTGACGTATATATTATGCTACCATCTTGCGTTCCTGCCACTATATATGAAACCTCAGGCGCAATACTAGAAGCAGAGGATTTAGAGGGATTTATGCAACATGAAAGAGTTTTGGGCCTTGGAGAGCTTATGAATTATCAAGGAGTTGTTTTTACAGATGAAGGCATCCTTAAGAAGCTTGAGCTTACTGATAAATATAATAAAATAGTAGATGGCCACGGCCCTATTATCAAAGAAAAAGAATTAAATGCCTATTCACTAGCTGGTGTTAAAACAGATCACGAATGTATGAACCATAAAGAGGTAATGGATAGACTTAGGAATGGTATTTATGTTGCAGTAAGAGAGGGCTCCGCTGCGAAGAATTTACTAGATTTAGTTGGTGCTGTAAATCCTAGCAACGAGCGTAGATTTACATTTTGTACAGATGACAGGCATCCTAAGGATATACTAAAGGAAGGTCATATAGACAATAATATTAGACTTGCCATAAAAGGTGGCGTAAATCCTATTACTGCAATTAGAATGGCAACATTAAATTCAGCAGAATGCTACGGCCTTAAAAACCTTGGAGCAATTGCTCCCGGTTATATAGCGGATTTTATAATAGTTGATAATTTAACAGATTTCAATGTGCTAAAAACCTTTAAAAAGGGCAAACAAATATTGCCGGATTGGTATACACACATAAAGGAAGATAGTGAACTGTTAGAAATGGTTTCTAATAGCGTTAGTATAAGAGACTTTACGCAGGAGGATTTAAAAATAAAATTATCATCTGAAACTGCAAAAGTCATTAAAATTATGGATCACAGTCTTTTTACGGAAAATGTAAATAGAGAGGTCAAAGTAGATGAAAACGGATATTATGTATATAATGAAGCAACTGATATTTTGCCTATTTATGTATTTGAAAGACATAATGGCACCGGTAATATTGGAAAAGGGTTAATTGAGGGATATGGTCTTAAGAATGGAGCTATTGCATCCACTATAGCACATGATTCACATAACTTAATTGTTATAGGTAGTAGCCCCTTGAATGTTAAAATAGCGGTGGAAAAAATAATTGAAATTGGTGGAGGTCTTGTAGTTGTAGTAGATGGTAAGGTAAAGGGGAGTTTACCACTTGATATTGCAGGTATTATGTCAAGTTCAGATTTAGAAACTGTATCAAAAGGTCATGGAAAGCTTAATAAAATTGCTATGGAAGAATTGAAAATCAATGAAAATGTCAACGCATTTATGACTCTAGCTTTTATGGCATTACCAGTTATCCCTAAGCTGAAAATCACTGATAGAGGGTTGTTTGATGTGATAAAATTTCAGCATACCAGCCTATAAAAATATTTTTAAAAATACAATTGACATACTAATTATGAGGTGAGATACTGATTTTAAAAGAGTATATTAAATATTATCTAATAATTAGTTTAGGAGAAAATTATGAAAAATTCTATACTTGTAAAAAATATTAAATACCTTGTTACCTGTGATGATGATGACAATGTATTTGAAAATATAAATATGTACATTGAAAATGGTGAAATTAAATATATTGGTAAGGAATTTAAATTAGCCGAGGAGACTATAGATGCAACAAACATGGTAGTGTATCCAGGGCTTATTAATACTCATCATCATCTTTATCAGATTTTTAGCAGAAATATTCCGCAGGTTCAAAATATGGAATTATTTCCATGGTTAAAATATTTGTATGAGATTTGGAAAAATATGAACAGTGATGTTATTATGTACAGCTCGCTTTGCGGAATGGGAGAACTTTTAAAAACAGGTTGTACAACTTGTTTTGATCACCACTACGTATTCCCAGAGAATCAAAACAATCTCATTGAAACCCAGTTTGAGGCCGCAAAAAAACTTGGTATAAGAATGTATGCATCAAGAGGAAGTATGTCTCTAAGTATTAAGGATGGAGGCCTACCACCAGATACTGTGGTTCAGACGGTTGATGATATTTTAAAAGACAGTGAGCGCTTGGTGAAGAAATTTCATGACAAAAGTCGTTTTTCTATGAGTAGAGTAGCCCTTGCTCCTTGCTCACCATTTAGTGTTTCGCGAGATTTAATGCGTGAATCAGCAAAACTTGCAAGAGAACTTGGGGTTAGACTCCATACACATCTTGCGGAAACAATGGATGAGGAAAAATTCACTTTAGAAAAATTTAATATGAGGCCACTACAGTATATGGAAAGTTTGGGTTGGTTAGGTTCTGATGTGTGGTTTGCACACGGTATTCACTTTACAGAGGATGAGCTAAAATTGCTTGCAAGCACTGGGACAGGGATTGCACATTGTCCTATATCTAACATGAAATTGTCATCTGGTATTGCAAAGATTTCACAAATGTTAAAGCACAATGTACCCGTTGGGCTTGGGGTTGACGGAAGTGCAAGTAACGATGGCTCAAATATGCTAGAAGAGATGAGAGTTGCATTTTTGCTCCACAGATTAAACTCAGGTAAAAATGCCCCTACAGCATATGATATATTGAAAATAGCCACAAAGGGTGGAGCAAAAGTTTTGGGACGTGATGATATTGGAAAATTATCTGTTGGAATGGCAGGAGATTTATTTATGATAAATATTAATAGGCTAGAACTTGTAGGTGCGGATCTAGATCCTAGATCATTACTAAGTACTGTTGGATACAAAGGTACTGTAGATTATACCATTGTAAATGGTAAAGTTGTAGTAAAAAATGGTATACTTGTAAATATTGATGAAGATAAACTCTATTATGAAAGTGATGCTGTGGCAAAAAAATTTATAAGAGGAATCTAAATATAGAAAGGGATACATTATGAAAGAGGATATGAATTTAGACTTTTTAAAAAGGTTAGCAAAGGGCATTGTACAACACTTTGGAAATGATTGTGAAGTAGTTATACATGATTTAAAAGCGGAAAATTTACAAAATACAATTATTGGCATAGAAAATGGTCGTGTCACTAATAGGAAAATTGGTGATGGAGCATCTCATATTGTAATAGAAGCATTAAATAATGCAAAACATGATTCAAAAGATTCACTAGGCTATTTAACAAAAACTCATGATGGACGTACTTTAAAATCTAGTAGTATTTATATAAGAGATGAGAATAATGAACCCACAGGAATTTTTTGTATAAATTATGATATTACACAATTAACTATAGCTGAAAATTCTATAAAATCCTTGTTGAATCATCAAGAGGAAAGTACTGAGGTAGAAAAAATTCCTCGAAATGTAAATGACTTATTGGATGATCTTATAGATCAATCAGTGAAGGTGATAGGCAAACCTCTTGCACTTATGAATAAAGAAGATAAAATAAAGGCTATACAGTTTTTGAATGAAGCTGGAGCTTTTCTTATAACAAAATCAGGAGATAAAATTTCAGAATATTTCGGTATCTCTAAATTTAGTATATATAACTATATAAAATAAAAGCTCATATTTTGATAATTATATAAGGAGGGACAAAATGAGTATTGGAAAAAGTGTTAATAGGGTTGATGCTTTTGATAAAGTAACTGGGCGTGCACAATTTACAGATGATTTTAAATTAAATAATGCTCTTGTTGCTAAAATTCTTCATAGTACTATTGCCAGCGGCATTGTTAAAGCCATTGATATTTCAGAGGCCATGAAACTAAAGGGAGTTGTGAAAATTGTAACCTGCTTTGACGTTCCTGACATCCAATATCCAACAGCGGGGCATCCATATTCACTAGACCCTGCTCATATGGATATTGCAGACAGGAAATTACTAAATAAAATAGTTAGATATTATGGTGACGACATAGCAGCTGTAGTGGCTACAGATAGCGTAACCGCCACAAGAGCAATTAATCTTATAAAAGTTGAATATGAGGAATATGAGCCAATAATTTCTATTGAATCTGCTTTAAAAGAAGGAGCAAAAAGAATTCATGAGGAGTATCCAGGCAATATTCTTGCACACACAAGCTATGAAATCGGCAATTATGAAAGTGCTATAAAAGAAGAAGGACTTATTGTTTTTGAAGGAGAGTATGAACTTTCCCCTGTTAAACATTGTCATCTTGAAAATCCAATATCCTATGCTTATGCTGAGGGGAAAAGATTGGTTGTGGTGTCATCAACTCAGATTCCTCATATTGCACGCCGTGTAATTGGGCAAGCTCTTGGTATTGATTGGGGTAAAATTAGAGTTATTAAACCATATATAGGTGGAGGATTTGGGAATAAACAAGAGGTTCTTTATGAGCCACTTAATGCATTTTTGTGTCAGGCTATTGGCGGCAGATGTGTTAAACTCGATATTTCAAGAGAAGAAGATTTTGTTAATACTCGTCTACGTACTGCTATGAAAATTAAAATTAAAAGCTATGTAAGAGCTAATGGACGTTTTGTTGCGAGAAAGTTAGAAATGTATGGTAACAAAGGGGCTTATGCATCCCATGGACATAGTGTGACAAATAAAGCAGGGCATGCATTTAAACAAATATATCAAGATGAAGTTGCAACTAAAGGTGATATGTACTCAGTGTATACAAATATGCCAGCATCTGGTGCTATGCGTGGTTATGGTATACCACAAATAACCTTTGCTCTTGAATCTCATGTTGATGATGTAGCAACAAAACTGGGTGTCGACAAGATTGAAATGAGAAAACTTAACGCTATGAAGCTAGGGTTTGTTGATAATCAGGTTAAATGTAATAGTAATGGTCTTGTGGAATGTATTGAAAAAGGTAGAAAGTACATTGATTGGGATAATAAACTTATAGAATATCAAAATCAAACAGGGCCAGTAAGGCGCGGTGTTGGTATGGGAATATTTAGTTATGCAGTAGGGGTTTTCCCAATATCACTAGAAACAGCAGCTTGTAGGATTATACTTAATCAAGATGGATCTGTGCAAGTTCAAATGGGAGCCACAGAGATAGGTCAAGGAGCTGACACCATATTTGCACAAATGGTATCAGAAGTGCTAGACATTCCTATTGATAATGTTCACACCGTATCAACTCAAGATACTGATATTACACCTTTTGATACAGCAGCTTATGCATCTAGGCAATCTTATGTATCAGGTATGGCTGCTAAAAAGGCCGCTATGGAACTAAAAGTAAAAATTTTAGAGCATGCAAATTTTATGCTAAGACTTCCTATAGGAAATCTTGACCTTAAAGATAATAATATTGTAAATAGTGAAAACGGTGAAATTTTAGCTTCACTTAATGAAGTTTCTATGCATGCACTTTATAATACAGAAAAATCCGTTCACATTACATCAGAGGTAACAAACCAATGCAAATCAAATACATTTGCCTTTGGAGTATGCTTTGTTGAAGTTGAAGTTGATATCCCAGTGGGCAAAATTAAAGTTATTAAAGTTATTAATGTTCATGATAGTGGTACAATTCTTAATCCTGTACTTGCTGCAGGACAGGTACATGGTGGCATGAGTATGAGCTTGGGTTATGGCTTAACTGAGCAGCTTTTATTTGATGAAAAGACAGGTAGAATGCTCAACGATAATCTACTTGACTATAAGCTTCCAACTATTATGGACACGCCACATTTGGAAGCACAGTTTGTAGAAACCTACGATGTGTCAGGGCCTTTTGGTAACAAGGCTCTAGGAGAGCCACCTGCTATTCCTGTTGCACCTGCAATTAGAAATGCGGTACTACATGCCACAGGAGTTAATTTTAATATGGCTCCACTAACTCCACAAAGACTTGTAGAAAAATTTAAGAAGGAAAATTTGATATAAACATGGAGGCGAAATAACAATGTATGATATAGAAAAAATATATCAAGCAACTTCAGTACAAGATGCAATAAACCATCTTGTACTGGATCCTAAATCCATAATTATTGCAGGTGGAAGTGATGTACTTATCAGCATTCGTCATGGCAAGCTTGCGGGGTGCTCCCTTGTTAGTATTTATGGAATAAAGGAGCTAAGAGGAATAACACTTAGTGAAGATGGTAGTATAAAAATAGGTGCCCTTACTAGTTTTTCACATATAACAAGAAATGAGATTATTCAAAAATATATTCCAATCCTTGGAGAAGCTGTTGATGATATAGGTGGACCACAATTAAGAAACATTGGAACAATTGGAGGGAATATATCAAATGGAGTTACAAGTGCGGATAGTGCATCCACGTTATTTGCTCTAAATGCTAAACTTCAAATTGAAGGACCTACTGGCGTTCGAATTATTCCTATTTCAGAGTACTATGTAGGACCAGGAAAAGTTAGTTTGAAAAATGGAGAATTGCTTACAGCCATCTATATTTCAAAAGAAAATTACGAGAATTTTACAGGCAATTATATTAAATATGCTATGCGTAATGCAATGGACATTGCAACCCTTGGGTGCAGTGTAACTTGTAAACTTAGTGTAGAGAAAGATACTATTGAAGATGTACATCTTGCCTTTGGTGTTGCAGGTCCTATTCCTATGAGATGTCCTAAAGCCGAAGACGCTATAAAGGGAATGAAAATTTCTGATGAAATGCTTAATATTTTTGCAGAAGTCGCAAAAGGTGAAGTGAGTCCTCGTTCTTCTTGGCGTGCATCTAAAGACTTCCGTCTTCAGCTTGTATGCGAACTCAGCAAACGGGCTTTGAAAGAGTCAATAAGGAAATCGGGAGGCGTAATCAATGGCTAATGGAATTTTAAACTGCATAGTAAATGGTGAAGCTAAACAAATTATGATAGATGATAGAGAGTCACTCACAGATGTTTTGAGAAATCAGCTAGGCCTTACAAGTGTTAAAAAAGGTTGTGAGGTTGGAGAATGTGGAGCTTGTACAGTTCTTATTGATGGTGAAGCTTTTGATTCTTGTATTTACCTAGCAATTTGGGCAGAGGGTAAAGAAATCCGTACAGTTGAGGGTTTAATGGATGCTGAGGGGAATATATCAGATATTCAAGAAGCATTTATTGATGAAGGAGCTGTTCAATGTGGTTTTTGTACCTGTGGATTTGTTATGTCAGCTGTTCCTATTATTGAAGATAAAAAAGAGTATACCACAGATGAAATTAAAAAAGATCTTTCCGGTAATCTTTGCCGTTGTACCGGTTATGAAAATATATTAAATGCTGTAGAAAAAACTAAAAAACATCATTGTAAAGATTGTAAACATTAGAACTAGGATAAAATGTTTTTAATTATGCCCTAGGAATAACTCCTAGGGCATATTAAAATAAAAAAACATGGGGGGAACTAAATGGAATACTTTAAGATTAAAGAAAATGGAAGTGACGTAAGAAAAGAAATTATTGGAGGAATTACTACATTTTTAACAATGGCCTATATTATTGCAGTTAATGCAAATATATTAGGGGACCCAGCTGTAGGAATGCCTGCGGCTGCTGTAGTAACAGTAACTTGTTTAACGGCAGGACTTACTACAATCTTTATGGGATTATATGCCAATCTACCTTTTGCACTAGCATCTGGAATGGGACTCAATGCATACTTTGCTTATACTGTAGTAATAGGAATGAAAGTTCCATGGCAAGTAGCACTAGCAGCTGTGTTTGTAGAAGGAGTTATTTTTATTATATTATCATTAACTAGTGTTAGAGAAGCAGTAGTTAACGCTATACCTACAACTTTAAAATTAGCGGTTACAGCAGGTATTGGACTTTTCATAGCATTTATTGGTTTTGTAGATTCTGGTATTGTAGTTACTAGTAAAGCAACGAAGGTAGCTATGGGTAACTTTACACAGCCTACAGTATTAATAACTGTAATAGGAGTAATTATAATTGTAGTGTTATCAAAGAAAAAGGTTAGAGGAGCTATATTATGGGGAATAGTTGCAAGCACCCTATTGGCTTGGTTACTTACGATAGTATCACCGGAAGCAGCAGCAACTTATAGAATAAGCACACCAAAAGGTATATTTAAATTTGAATCAATTGCACCAATTGCAAATAAACTAGATTTTTCATACTTAAAAGATACATCTAGGATATTAGATTTTTTAGTAATAATGTTAACCTTCTTATTTGTTGATTTTTTCGATACTGTAGGAACTTTAGTAGGAGTTGCATCAAAGGTTGGAATGGTTGATAAAGATGGTAATGTGAAAAATTGTGGACGTGCGCTACTGGTAGACGCCGTTGGTACTACAGCAGGAGCCTTCCTTGGGACTTCAACTGTAACCACTTATGTAGAGAGTGCAGCGGGATTTGCAGAAGGCGCTAGGACTGGACTTGCTTCTGTTGTGACAGGTACATTATTTTTGATAGCTATGTTCTTCTCACCAATATTTATTGCAATACCATCCTGTGCAACTGCACCCGCACTAATAGTTGTAGGATTTTTCATGATGGAAAGTATAGTTAAGATAGATTTCAGTGATTTTACAGAGGGCGTTCCTGCTTTCTTAACAATCTCATTAATGCCACTAACTTATAGTATAGGAGACGGGTTAACTATAGGAATTCTTTCTTATGCAGTGTTAAACCTTATAAACAATATATTTACTAGAGATGCTAGTAAAAGGAAGAAAGTTTCAGTTGTAATTTATATTTTGGCAGTATTGTTTATTCTTAAATTGTTTTTTACTGGTTGGAATAAATAATAAAGATATTACAAATTAATTTAGCAGAAATAAAAAAACAATTCGCTTTATCAATAAAGCGGATTGTTTTTTATTATATAGAAATTACTTAATTTTTTTTAAACAGCTTCTGATATGCCTTTAGCTTTGCTACTATCAGGTTTGTCTTTCGGTAAGATAAGATTTAGACCTATTGCAAATAATGTTGTAACGACTATAGCTGAGTGCCCAAATATAGATATAAACCATGTTGGGAATAGAGCAAATGCACCAGGAACTTGAACAATGCCCATACCTAATGCAACTGAAATTCCTACAACTGCTGAGTTTCTCATGGTAAGGTTACTTGAAGCAATCATTCTAATTCCTGTCGTTGTTATTGTGGCAAAAACAGATATTGTTGCTCCACCAAGAACACATTGAGGAATAGTTGTAAGTAAAGAAGAAAATTTAGGGATAAAGCCAGCTAAAATAACAACAAAAGCAGCAAAAGCAAATATCCATTTATTTATAACTTTATTTACAATTACTATACCAACATTTTGACCATATGTCGAAGTTGGCATACAACCAAATATAGAACCAACCATACTTACGACACCACTCCCAATAATACCACCGGAAAGCTCTTTATCAGTAGGGGTTCTATCCATAGCTCCAACTGTGGTAGCGGATAACTCACCTATAGCTTGAACAGAATTTACAATATACATTATAACCATAGATACTATAGCTGTAGTGTTAAAGTTCATTCCAAAATGTAGTAGCTTTGGAGCTTGAAAATATCCTGCTGAAGCCACTGCATCAAAGGATACCATTCCAAGAAGCATAGTAATAACATATCCTACACCCATACCTATTAAAAGAGAAGCTAGTTTGATCGAACCTTTAGTAAAGTGATTTAAAAACATTACAACAGCCAGGGTTATCATAGCAACAGCCCAGTTTTGAGGAGAACCGAAAGTTTTAGAACCAACACCACCAGCTATATATTGAATAGCAACTGGGTAGAGTGATAATCCTATAGAGAATATAACTGTACCAGTAACAAGAGGTGGGAAAAATTTCATGAATTTCTTTAAATAGATTCCGAAAAATATTGACACTAAAGCACCTATTAGTTGGGCTCCAAAGATTGTAGCAATATTAAATTCACCAGTAATAGCAGCTAAGGTTGGAACGTATGCAAAACTTACTCCCATAATTACAGGCAGCCGTGAACCAATATGTTTACCTAGTGTAAAAACTTGAATTAATGTTGCTATACCAGCAAAAAACAGTGAGGATTGTACAAGTAAAACTTTGTCGGCTACAGTGAGGTTTGCAACTCCAGCAATTATTAGAGCTGGCGTAACACACCCCACAATCATAGCAACAACGTGTTGTAATCCTAATGGTATAATTTCTTTAAGTGAAGGTCTGCCATCGTATTGGAATAGTAAGGATTTTTGATTAGAACTCATAAAAATTCCTCCCCGTGATTTAACTTGCGTTATTTTATAATAGTACCTGTAATACCTGCTATACCATCTTTAGCTTTTTCAAGTAGAGTTATAAGTGAATATCTTTCATCTTTTGATGATGCAAAATCAACTGCAGCTTCTACTTTAGGTAGCATTGATCCAGGTGCAAAGTGTCCTTCTTTTGCATACTGCTTAATTTCATCAATTGTAACTTTATCAAGCCATTTTTCATTTGGTTTGCCATAGTTTATAGCAACTTTTTCTACAGCTGTTAAAATAATAAGACAATCTGCGTTGAGTTCCTTTGCAAGAGTACAACTAGCAAAATCCTTATCAATAACAGCGCTTACACCTTTTAGGTGATTACCTTCTCTTATAACAGGTATACCACCGCCACCGCAGGCAATGATAACTTGTCCTATGTTAACTAATGATTTTATTGTTTCAATTTCTACAATACCTACTGGTTTTGGGGAGGCAACAACTTCTCTATATCCACGACCTGCATCCTCAATAACTTTTTTGCCGTTTTTCACAGCAATATCTGCTTCTTCTTTTGTCATGAAACTTCCTATAGGTTTGGTTGGGTTTTCAAAGGCTTTATCACTCGGATTTACTTCAACTTGTGTTATTATTGTTGAAACGTTTTTGTTTATATTACGATTTAGAAGTTCTTCTCTTAGTGCATTTTGCAAATCATAACCAATATAAGCTTGGCTCATTGCAACACAAACAGACATAGGACATAGTGAATATTTAGGATTATTTTTATGTAATTCACTCATTGCAATGTTAATCATGCCTACTTGAGGACCATTTCCGTGAGAAATAACAACGTCGTTTCCAGCTTCTATAAGATCAACTATGGCTTTAGCAGTAGATTTTACAGCTGCCATTTGTTCCTCTAAATTAGTACCAAGAGCATTACCACCTAATGCAATTACTATTTTTTTGTTCATAAAATTATACCCCCTATAAATTAATTTTTTTGTATTAAAAGGCTATATGGAATGCAGGATTCCATATAGCCTTTTGTTGCTTTCATAAACTATATTTTATACTATATTTATGAAGCGAGCTCATCCGGAATTTCAACGATTGGTTTTAAAGTACTGAATATTTCCTTCCAATTAAAAAAGATATTTAAGATAATTGCTGACATTGCAGCTGCAATAGGCCCTTCTTCAAGTATCATCTTTATAAAGTGTGGAAGCTGTGAAAATGCTGTTGGTGCAATACTTCCTCCCATTCCAAGAGCAACTGATGTAGCTATGATTAATAAATTACTTGATTTGCTCATATCTACTGTAGATAAAATTCTCATACCTGTTACAGCCACCATACCAAACATTACAAGCGTTGCTCCGCCAAGAACTGGTGCTGGAATAGTTGTTGCTAAAGCTGCAAATTTAGGAATAAGACCGAGTGTCACTAGAATGGCACCTGCACATACACATACAAAACGGGTACGAACTTTTGATAAAACTAAAAGCCCAACATTTTGTGAAAATGTACTGTATGGAAATGAATTAAATATACCTCCAAGAATTTGGGCTACACCCTCACCTTGAATACCTTTTACAAGAGATTTAGTGGATGTAGGTTTTTCAACTATATCCCCTACAGCGATAAATACACCAAGGGCTTCAACTGCTGTGATTAAAGAAACAATTGTCATGGTTATTATTGCATCAAGTTTGAAAACTGGAGCTCCAAAGTAAAATGGAGTAACTATATGTAGCCAACTTGCATCACTTACTGCTGAAAAGTTCACCATTCCCATAAAGGATGCAGCTATTGTACCGACTATAAGGCCTATTAGAACTGCTATTGCTTGTATAAAGCCTTTACAATACTTATTTATGATTAAAATAATCACAAGTGTAAATGCTGCAAGACCAAGGTTTTTAGGATCACCAAAGGTTTTACTTCCAATACCCCCTGCAGCGCTATTAAAAGCAACTGAAGTAAGTGAGAGTCCTACTACTGTAATGAGAGACCCTGTTACAACTGGTGAGAAAATTCGAATTACTTTACCGAATACCGGAGCCAATAGAGCAAGCATAAAACCGGCCACTATTACTGAACCATAGATAGTGGGAAGACCATATTCTTTACCTATGGAAATCATAGGTGAAACGGCAATAAAGGAGCAAGCAAGAATAACTGGCAACTTAACGCCCAGCACATTTCCAATTCCAAAAGACTGAAGGAGTGTTGCAAGACCGCAAGTAAATAGGTCAGCTGCAATTAAAAATGTAACTTGCTGCGCCGTAAGCCCTAGTGCGTTACCTATAATTAGTGGAACGGCTACAGCACCCGCATACATTGCTAAAACATGCTGCATCCCAAGTGGAAATAGCTCTCTAAAGGGTAGCTTGGAATCCACGTGATTGTTTTCTGTCTTTATTTCGTTACTTGTTAAAGTTCTTTTTCTCATCTTAATCCTCCTTGAATAACCGCAGTAAATACGACTTCTATTCTTCGTAGGTAGGTATTTGGTTTTGAGTAAAAAGTCCCTGTATTTGCTACAGAATATATTATTATTATTATTATTATTATTATCTACACAAATGTAACCCTTTGCAGTGAGGGTTATATAAAATTTAGATTCCATGAAGTCTCTCATGGAATCTAGTTTAAATTGTTATTTTACCTTGCGCTCTTTATTACGCTTTTCAAGCATAGCTAAAGTTTCTTGAGGATTTTTAACTTTACTTAAGAAAATCATAGAAGCTATTGCATAAGGTTTATAAGAAGCTTGTTTATAAAGTGGTTTTCTATAACGATCAAACACAGATGCGTCAACTTCTCCAACTTCGCAACTAACTCCTGAGATATCAGCTGGAAGGCAATGCATGTAAAGTGCTTTCCCATCTTTTGTTGTTTTCATAAGCTCTTCAGTACATTGCCAATCTTTATGCTCAGCATTTTGTGCAAGAAGTTCTTTTTCAAGTGATTTTATACCAGCATCGTCACCTTTTCCATATAAATCTGTACGTTTTTCCATAGCCACAAAAGGAGCCCAACTCTTAGGATAAACTATGTCAGCATCTTTGAAGGCTTCTTCCATAGAGTTTGTTTTTGTAAAGGAACCACCAGATTCTTTAGCATTTTTTATTGCAATTTCTTCAACGGAGCTCATAACTTCATAACCTTCAGGGTGTGCAAGGACAACATCCATACCAAGACGGGTTAAAAGTCCAATTATTCCTTGTGGAACTGAAAGTGGCTTGCCATAAGATGGAGAATATGCCCAAGACATAGCTATTTTTTTACCTTTTAGGTTTTCAATACCGCCAAACTCATTTATAAGATGAAGAGCATCCGCCATACACTGAGTAGGGTGGTCTATATCGCATTGTAAATTAACAAGAGTTGGGCGTTGTTCTAGTACTCCCTCATCATTACCTACTTTCACAGCATTTGATACTTCGCGCATATAAGTGTTTCCTTTTCCGATATACATATCATCACGGATACCTATAACATCTGCCATGAAAGAAATCATGTTAGCAGTTTCTCTTACTGTTTCACCATGGGCAACCTGAGATTTTCCCTCATCAAGATCTTGAACTTCAAGTCCAAGGAGGTTACAAGCAGAAGCAAAGCTAAATCTAGTACGAGTTGAATTGTCACGGAATAGTGAAATTCCAAGACCACTATCAAAAATCTTTGAAGATATGTTGTTTTCACGAAGTTCCCTAAGAGATTCTGCCACAGTGAAAACTGCTTCTAATTCATCCATTGATTTTTCCCAGGTAAGTAAAAAATCATTATTGTACATTTTTGTGAAATCAAGTGAGTTAAGTTTGGTAATATGTTTATCCATTAAAGTCATTTTTAAACACTCCTTTATATTTAGAATTATTTATTTTTGCAATAAATTGTTGGAAGAGCAGCATATACAGCAGCACATTTAACTAAGTCTTCTTTCCAACTTATTTCATTTGGAGCATGTGCCTGAGATTCTGCGCCAGGTCCGAATCCTATGCATGGTATTCCATGACGACCCATTATAGCAACACCGTTTGTTGAGAATGTCCATTTATCAGTAAGCGGACGAGCTTTTCTCATTGCATCAGTGCTAACAGCACCGCTTCTTGTTGTTCCGTACATTCCTTTGTAGGATTCTTCCATTGCCTTAACAACATCATGATCTTCAGGAATAACCCATGTAGGAAAGTAGCAATCCTGAGGGTATGAAAGTCCAGTCCAACTAGCTTTCTCATATTTATACATAGTAACTTCTGCATTGTATTTTTTAGCAGCTGGAAGTTGACGAATTTCTTCTAAGCAGCTTTCCCAAGTTTCTCCAGATGTCATACGACGGTCTAATGAAACTGAGCAAGAGTCAGCTACAGCGCAACGGCTTGGTGAAGTAAAGAATATTTCTGATGTAGTTACAGTACCACGTCCTAAGAATTGAGCTTCTTTGAAATTAGGGTTGTATTTTTCTTCTAACATTTTTACGAGACCTTTGATTTCTGTAGAATCAGCAGCATCATTTGTGTTAAGGTTTTTGACATCCATTAATATTTCAGCCATTTTGTATATTGCGTTGTCTCCTCTTTCTGGAGCTGAACCGTGGCATGAAACACCCTTAACATCAACACGGATTTCCATACGTCCTCTATGTCCTCTGTAGATACCGCTATCAGTTGGCTCTGTGCTTACAACGAATTCAGGTTTGATCTTGTCCTGTTCTATGATGTGCAGCCAGCAGTTTCCATCACAGTCCTCTTCCTGTACTGATCCAACTACGAGAACTGTGTAGTCTTCGCTTAACATGCCAAGATCTCTCATTATCTTAGCGCCGTATACAGATGATACGATACCACCAAGTTGGTCAGACGTACCACGTCCACCAATTTCTTCCTCATTTTCATAACCAATGTAGGGATCAAAAGTCCAGTTACTGAGTTCACCAAGACCAACAGTGTCAATATGAGCATCAAACGCTATAAGAGTTTTACCTGTTCCAACATAACCTAAAATATTTCCCTGTGGATCAATTTCTACTCTGTCAAAACCAAGAGAAATCATTTCTTGCTCTATTCTTTTAACAACACCCTCTTCTCCACAGCTCTCACCTGGGATAGCAACTAAATCACGTAAAAATTTTGTCATTTGAACTTCATAACCCTCTGATTTTTGTTTAATAGCGTTAAAATCCATAATACATTCCTCCTATAATTAATATAAATTTTTACCTAATATTAATACATATTATAATGATGAATAATCACCATTCCAAACAATTTCACGGAAAAAATCAGGATCAGTATTTCCTTCGGTGGAAAATAATAGAACTCTTGAGTTCTCATCAAGCTTTATAGCTTCTTTTAGATCTTTTAAGTCATCATTTTTCATAATTTCAAAAATCATACCCATTGTAACAGCTCCAGATTCACCAGAAATAACTTTAGGATCTCCCTTAAGAGGTACAGCGTATATTCTCATACCTTTAGCAGAAATAAAATCTGGGCAAGATATAAAGAAAGAACTATTGTTTTTTAAAATATCCCAGGCTATAGTATTTGGTTCACCACAGGCAAGGCCTGCCATAATGGTTTGCATATTATCACTAACAATTCTTATGTCTCCATCTTTAGCTTCAGCTGAGCGGAATAAACAATCTGCCATATTTGGTTCTACTACAACTACTGTTGGGGGATTCTCAGGATACATATTTGCAAAATATCCTTGAACTGCTCCAGCAAGAGAACCAACACCTGCTTGTATGAAAATATGAGTTGGTGCATCACAACCCGCAGCATGAAGCTGATCATTGGCTTCTTTTGCCATTGTTCCATAACCCTGCATAATCCAAGTAGGGATTTCTGTGTATCCCTCCCAAGCTGTATCTTGAATAACCACAGAATTCGGGATTTTTGCTGATTCAGCCATTGCAATGCGAACACATTCATCGTAATTTACATCCTCTATTGTAGCGGTAGCGCCTTCCTTTTGAATGTTTTGGAGTCTAATTTCGGATGATCCTTTTGGCATAAAAACAACACATTTCTGATTTAATTTATTAGCGGCCCATGCAAGACCTCTTCCATGATTACCATCTGTTGCTGTAAAAAAGGTTGTTTGTCCAAATTCTTTAAGAAGTTCTTTTGACGTAAGAGTATTATAAGGAAGCTCGGATATATCTCTTCCTAATTTTTTCGCAATATAACATCCTATAGCAAAAGATCCACCTAAAACTTTAAAAGCATTTAATCCAAATCTGAAAGACTCATCTTTTACATATAAATTTTTAAGCCCAAGGAATTTAGCCATATTATCTAGCTCAGCTAAAGGTGTCTGTTTATATTGAGGGAAACTTTTATGAAAAGCAGTGGCTTTAGCCACCTTTTCAGGGGACATTATATCTAGCATTTCATTATCGGTTTTGGGTAGTTTATTTGATACCCACTTTATTTTATTCATAGCAAGGCCTCCTAATTTATTAAGGTACGTTAAAGTTTATTTTTTATATTTACATTTTTGTATAGTTTCTATTTTTTCGTCTTTACTCATCAATGTAACTGGGGTACCTATTTCATTACAGATGCCTCTAATTAAATAATAAAGTGGAAAATTTAAAGAATTTTATAAATATTGTATAAATTCAGTATATCAACATTTATTTCTAAAATCAATGATATTTGCAAAATTTTTTTAAAAATACAAAAATATTTTGAAAAATAATTGACTATAGTCAGAAAATAATGATAAAATGAATTTAGAAAATATAAACAATAAGAATAATCAATTAATTGATTAAAGCTTTTATATCTTATTTTAAAAATACATAAAATGAGGTGGCAATAATGTTTAAATTTGTTGTAAATGGTAATAGTGTTCAGGCCAAGGAAGATAAAAAATTAATTACTTTTTTAAGAGAAGATTTGAATTTAACTTCAGTTAAGAATGGTTGCTCTGAAGGTGCTTGTGGAACCTGTATGGTACTAGTTGACGGAATTGCAAAAAAAGCCTGCGTGTTAAAAACAAGTAAACTTGTAGATAAAAATATTATAACCGTTGATGGTATCTCAGATAGAGAAAAAGATGTATATGGATATGCTTTTATGGAATCTGGAGCAGTACAATGTGGCTTTTGTACTCCAGGAATGGTTATAAGTGCAAAAGGGTTGATTGATAAGGTAGACAATCCAACAGAACAAGAAATAAAAAATGCCTTGAAAAATAATATTTGTCGCTGCACTGGATATGTAAAAATAATACAGGCAGTGAAACTCGCTGCTAAAATTTTAAGAGAGAATACACAAGTACCTAAAGAGACTTGTAGTGCACTTGTTGGAGAGAATTTAAATAGAATTGATGCTGCATCTAAAGTTCTCGGCACAGCAGAATATGTAGATGATATGCGAATAGAGGGCATGATTTACGGTGGAGCAGTAAGAACTATATATCCACGTGCCCTAGTAAAGAGTATAGACATTAGTGAAGCTAAAAATTTGCAAGGTGTTTATTTAGCAATTACAGCGGATGAGCTTCCTGGAAGTCAAAAACTAGGACATATTGTAAAGGATTGGGATGTACTAATACCTCGTGGTAAGATAACTCACTGCATAGGAGATGCTATAGTTTTAATTGCGGCCCAGACCCCAGAAATATTGGAAAAAGCTAAAGCATTAGTTAAAATTGATTATGAAGAATTAACCCCTATTACAAATCCTTACGAATCGTTAAAGGGAGATGCCCCAGAATTACATGCAAGTGGTAATGTACTTACAACTGAAAATCTGGTATTTGGTAATGCAGACAAATATATAAAGAGTTCAAAATATGTAGTAACTAATAAATATAGCACACCATTTACAGAACATGCTTTTTTAGAAACTGAAACAGCAGTTGCAAACCCCGATGGAAATGGTGGAATAATAATATATTGCGCAGACCAAGGAATTTATCAAACAAGGAAGGAATGTGCAGAAGCACTAGGAATAGATCAAAGCAAAGTAAGAGTTATAAGTAAAATAGTTGGCGGTGGGTTTGGTGGAAAAGAAGATATGAGTGTTCAACACCATGCTGCCATTCTTGCTTATATATCAAACAAACGTGTAAAGGTTTCCCTAAGTCGAAAAGAAAGTATAATGGTACATCCAAAACGTCATGCAATGGAGATGGAGGTTACAACCGCTTGTGATGAAAACGGATATTTGACTGCTATGAAAGCTATTATAATTGCTGATACAGGAGCTTATGCTTCACTAGGCGGTCCTGTACTGCAAAGAGCTTGTACTCACGCAGCGGGTCCATATAATTATCATAATGTGGATATAGTTGGGAAAGCAGTATATACAAATAATCCACCAGCTGGTGCGTTTAGGGGATTTGGAGTGCCACAGAGTTGTTTTGCAACAGAGTGTAATTTAAATCAGCTTGCGCAAATGGTTAAAATAAGTCCCTTTGAGATAAGGTATAGAAATGCTATCAGACCAGGGCAAATACTTCCTAATGGTCAAATCGCAGATCCATCCACAGCGCTTGTGGAGACACTAGATGCAGTAAAAAAAATATGTGAAGAAAATCCTAAAGCAGGAATAGCTTGTGCTATGAAAAACAGTGGAATAGGGGTTGGACTTCCTGATATTGGGCGTTGTAAATTGATTATAAAGGATAGCAAAGTATATATTCATACAAGTGCCGCTTGTATTGGACAAGGACTTGGGACTGTATTAACGCAGATAGTTTGTGAAACGCTTAATATGCCAGGGAGTAGTGTTATACATGCAGCGCCAGATACTTTGACTTGCCCTGATTCAGGAAATACAACTGCGTCACGTCAAACACTATTTACAGGTGAAGCAGCTAAAAGAGCAGCTGTGCAACTTCAGGATGCACTAAGCTATCAAACATTAGAAAATTTAGAGGGTGAAGAATTTTACGGAGAATTTAAAGGAATAACTGATAAGATGAATTCAATTAAGCAAAACCCTGTTAGTCATGTATCCTATGGATATGCAACCCAAGTTGTTATTTTGGATGATGAGGGTAAACTTGAAAAAGTTATTGCAGTTCATGATGTTGGTACTGCTGTAAATCCGAAAAATATAGAGGGGCAAATTGAGGGTGGCGTTGTTATGAGTCTTGGATATGCACTAACAGAAGATTATCCGCTTATTGATAGTATGCCAACGGCAAAATTTGCAACACTAGGATTATTTAAAGCAACAGAGGTACCAAAAATACAATCTATTATATTAGGTAGAGGAAATACTAAACTTGCATATGGTGCAAAAGGAATAGGTGAGATATGCTCAATACCTACTGCTCCTGCTGTAGCTGGTGCTTATTATAATTATGATGGAGAATTTAGGACGAAGCTTCCTCTTTGCAATACACCCTACAGTAAGAAAAAATAAATTATTTTAGATTATAAAAGGTTTTAAACGAATACTAGAGAAATATACAAAATGGGTCTTGATGGACTTATTTTGTATATTTAAGTACTTTAAATTAAGTAGGTGCTATTATGAAGGTGAATAATTATATGGAATTAAAGAAAAAAGAAATTATATCTTTTGTAGGCGCAGGTGGAAAAACTACAATGATGTTTAAACTTGCAGAAGAACTAAGGCTGAATAATAAGGTGTTAGTAACTACAACTACTAAGATATTTATTCCATTAGATAATAAGTATGATTTTATCTGCACTGATAGTGAAAGTTTGCCTAGGTATATGGCCATGCAGGAAAACGGAATTTATGTATTAGGGTTAGGTGTAAACAAGGATAAGAAAATATTAGGACTAAGCAAAAGCGAGCTAGATAAGCTTGCACCACATTTTGACTATACATTAATAGAAGCAGATGGAGCAAAGGAAAAACAGCTAAAAGCATGGAATGAATTTGAGCCAGTTATATACGAAAAAACTACAAAAACTATAGGAATTATGGATATACAATCATTAGGGATAATAATTAATGAGGATAATATTCATAGAAGTGAGATATTCTGTGAATTAACAGGGACCCATGAGGGAGATACTGTTAAACTTGAACACCTATCTAAGTTAATATTACATCCGCGAGGGTTGTTTAAGTCAGCCATAGGGGATAAAATATTATATATCAATAAAGTAGAAGGACCCAATGATTTAATATTAGCTAAGTCCTTGGTTAAGCAAGTAAATTTAGTGAATAAGCAGTTATTAAATAGTGTAATCATTGGAAGTTTAAAAACTGACGTATATTACAGTAAAGTATGAAATTTCTCCTGCGTGCCTTGCAAACGAACTCCAAATAAGAAATTTAATTAAGAATTCTAATCTTTTGCAAATCTAAAATTCTCTAACACTCACATTCGGCGTCCTGCCTCAGGTTCGCTAGCCTGCCGTCCTGGCAGGCTCACGAGAATTTTATATTTACAAAAGAAGAATTTCTAAATCAAATTTCAATAGTTTGTCGTTTCGTATTGCAAGTCACTCCGGATAAATTCCATACTACTTCAGTACTCGTTATAGTATGTTTACGGTAAATTTTCATTGCATAAATTATGGTTCTATAAAACTTATTTTGCATTTAAAATGCGGGTACAGAGTAGTCTGTAAAAAAGAAGAAATTTAGTGAATTAAATGTAGTTAAGAGCGAAAGTGGGTGATATAATGAGCATAAGCGCGATAATATTAGCAGCAGGGTACTCAAGGAGAATGGGTAAGAATAAGCTTCTTTTAAAATATAGGGGAGAATCTCTGATAGAGAACACTATAGAAACTATTGAAAAGTGTGGGTTTTCAGAGATTATTCTTGTAGGCAGAGACGAAAAAATATTAGAAATCGGGAATAGGCATGGGTTAGTGGTTATTGAGAATAAAAAGGCAGTTAAGGGAATAAGTGAATCTATTAAATTGGGTGTAAGGAATGCTTCAAAAACAGATGGATATATGTTTTTCACTGCAGATCAACCTTTTTTAGATGTAGATACAGTAAAAAGCTTAACCCGTGAGT
Organism: Clostridium estertheticum; assembly: GCF_011065935.2. Lineage (NCBI taxonomy): Bacteria > Bacillati > Bacillota > Clostridia > Eubacteriales > Clostridiaceae > Clostridium > Clostridium estertheticum. Next base: position 707,561 of record NZ_JAAMNH020000001.1, read on the forward strand.
TTACAGAAGATTCGACTTATATAATAGTTCCTCGATGTAATGGAAGGCGAGGGAATCCTGTAATATTTCCTTACAGCTTTAAGGAAGACTTTTTAAAGTTACAGGGAGATGTTGGCGGAAAAACAATAATAAATAAAAATTTATATGGGGTTAAATTTATAGAAATATGTGATAGTTGGGCATTATTTGATGTTGATACTAATGAAAATTATGAGTATATTCTAAAACTAGAGGAGAATAATGAATATGTTTAATGATATTGTCATTATACGTGGTGGAGGAGATTTAGCATCTGGTACAATTCAAAAGTTGCATAGAAGTGGGTTTAGGGTCTTAGTTTTAGAAGTAGCAAAACCTACTTCTATAAGGCGAAATGTTTCTTTTAGTGAAGCGATATATCAAGGACTAGTAGAAATAGAAGGAATTACAGCGGTGCATGTATGCTCTTTAAGTGAAATAGAAAATGCCTGGACTAGGAAAAAAGTTCCAGTTGTTATAGATGAACAAGGTAAATATATTAAAATAATAAAACCTAAAATTGTAGTAGATGCTATTATTGCTAAGAAAAATATGGGAACAACAAGGGATATGGCAGATATAACTATTGCTCTTGGACCTGGATTTACAGCAGGTATTGATGTAGATGTGGTGATTGAGACTGCTAGAGGGCATGATCTTGGTAGATTGATTTTTCACGGAGAAGCGGAGAAAAATACTGGGATTCCAGGTACCATTATGGGTTATTCTAAAGAAAGAGTTATACATTCCCCCTGCAGTGGAGTAATGAAGAATGTTGCGGGTATTGGTTCTGTGGTCCAAGTGGATGAAATTATTGCTTATATAGGAGAAACCGAAATAAAAGCAACAATGGCAGGATTATTAAGAGGAATATTACGCAATGGAAGTATTGTACCTTATGGGTTTAAAATTGCAGATATTGATCCAAGGCTGCCTGAAAAAATAAATTGTTATACCATTTCTGATAAAGCAAGAAACATAGCAGGTGGAGTATTGGAAGCGGTACTGTATTTAATGACTCAAACTATGGAGGGTTAATAATATGGAAGAGAGAATTTTAAAAGAGGTTTATGAGAGCTTAGCAAGTGGACACAAGGCGGCTTTAGTGACCATTACGGATATAAAGGGCTCTACCCCAAGGAAAAAAGGTTCTCTTATGGCAGTATGGGAAGATGGAACAATTGAGGGAAGTGTTGGTGGAGGTAATATTGAGTATGCGGTGATAGAAAAAGCTATAGAATGTATTAAGGAAGAAACTGATAGAGAATTTGAATTCCAGTTGAACGATGAAGGTGATTTGCATATGCAGTGCGGAGGCAAAGCTATTTTATATGTAAAGATATTTAAACCTAGATCAAAGCTGCTTATAATAGGTGCTGGGCATATAGGAGTAGAGCTTTTTAAGCTGGCAAAGCTATTAGATTTTTATACTGTAATATTTGATGATCGGGAAGAATTTGCAAATGAAAAGCGATTTGCCTGCGCCGATGAAATAATTGTAGGAGATATTGGGGAAAAGGTTTCAAGTTATCCTATTAACAAAAATACCTATATTATCATTGTAACAAGAGGTCATAAATGTGATGCGGATGCGCTTAAGGTTACTGCAGAATCTGAAGCTGCTTATATTGGAATGATCGGAAGTAAGAAAAAAACAGAATTTGTTATGAATAATCTAATTAGTGAAGGAATTGGAAAAGAAGCATTAAAAAAGGTATATGCACCAATAGGAATTAATATCTCTTCAGAAGAGCCAAATGAAATTGCCCTTGGGATTATGAGTGAAATATTATTGGTTAAAAATAGTGGTTCGCTGCAACATTTAAAGGACATAAAAAAGGTGGATTTTTAGATATACTATAATAATTAGAGGTGACTGATATGAAAAAAATACCAGTGAGTGAGGCAGTTGGATCGGTTTTATGTCATGATATTACACAAATTATTCCAGGAGTAATAAAGGATGTAGCATTTAAAAAAGGACATATAATTAAAGAGGAAGATATACCAGTATTACTTTCCATAGGCAAAGAAAATCTATTTGTTTGGGAGAAAAAAGAAGGATTTCTTCATGAAAATGATGCGGCAGAACGTTTGAGAGCCCTTACAGCAGGAGCTGGACTTACCTTTAGTGAAGTAAAAGAGGGAAAAATTAATTTTATAGCAGATTACCCAGGACTGCTTGTAATTAATACAAACCTATTATACCAGCTTAACTCATTAGGGGAGATAATTTTAGTTACATTGCATAATAACTACCCTGTAAAAAAGGGACAAAAGGTTGCAGGCACAAGAGTTATTCCTCTTGTAATTGAGGAGGCTAAAATAAAAAGAGCAGAGACTTTAATAGGTGATGAGAAAATTGTAAGTATATTACCCTTTACGCCAATGAAAGTTGGAATTGTTACTACAGGCAGTGAAGTGTATCACGGTAGAATAGTGGATGCTTTTGGCCCAGTAATAAGAAGAAAAGTTGAGGAATACGGTTGCGAAGTAATTGGACAATCTATACTTGCAGATGATGAGAATAAGATAAAGGAAGCAATTGAAGCATGGATAGAAAAGGGCGCTGACATGGTAATTTGTACAGGTGGTATGTCAGTAGATCCTGATGATGTTACTCCATCAGCAATTTTAAAAACAGGAGCAGAGCTTATAACTTATGGTGCACCAGTGCTTCCAGGAGCAATGTTTTTATTAGCTTATTGTGGGGATATTCCAATACTTGGACTTCCAGGATGCGTAATGTATAGTAGAACAACTATCTTTGATTTGGTTTTGCCAAGAATACTTGCAAGGGAAAGATTGTGCTTTGCTGATTTTGCTGCTTATGGACATGGCGGACTTTGCAATGAATGTGAGGAGTGCAAATATCCTGATTGTGCCTTTGGAAAAGGAGTTTAAATAAGTAAGGATTTAATAATATTAAATAGCAGGTAAAGCCTGGAAGTGCTTAAAAAAGGTGCTTAACAAAGCACTGCCATCCATTTTGGAGGGCTATGCTTTGTTTTTATTTTCACGGTTATGTAATTTTTTTATCTGTTTGTAAATATGATATTGGTAATAGAAAAAATTAAATATAAATGTTATAACAACAAAAGGCATAATAATTATTGGAAATAATTGGACTTGAGATTAAAAATTTCAATACAAAAGGAATAGGTGATATTTATGAATTTATTACATGAAAATAAAATACAAGCTATTTTTTCTAAAAATATGCATAGAGATAAAAAAGCCAATTATCCAGCATTTTTATGTGAGGATGAGTTACAAAAGGTAAGATCCTTCCATGAAACCATTAAAGATTATAACATAACTCCATTAGTGGATCTTAAGTGTTTAGCCACTGAGCTTGGCGTAAGGAATATATTTGTTAAGGACGAATCTAAAAGAATAGACCAAAACTCCTTTAAGATGCTAGGTGCATCCTACGCCATTGGTAAGTTTTTATGCCAAAAACTAGGTGTAGATATAGAAGATACAAGTTTTGAAGATTTGAAGTCTAGTGTGGTACGTAAAAGGATTGGAGAAATTACTTTTGTTACCTGTTCAGATGGTAACCATGGCAGAGGAGTGGCTTGGACTGCGAAGCAATTAGGTCAAAGGGCAGTAATATATTTGCCAAAGGGTACAGCAATAAGACGTGTACAAGCTATTAAAGACTTAGGTGCAGAGGCAGAAGTAACTGATTTAAACTATGATGATACCGTTAGATATGCTTTGCAAAAGGCTAAGGATAATGGTTGGCAAATGGTGCAAGATACATCTTGGGAGGGCTACACTGAAATACCTATGTGGATTATGCAGGGTTATTCTGATATGGGATATGAGGCTTTTTCGCAACTTAATGATTTAGGAGTTTCTAGGCCCACTCATGTTTTTCTCCAAGCAGGGGTAGGAGCTATGGCAGGAGGGGTACTGGGAGCATATGTGAATTTATATAAGGATAATCATCCAATAGTAACAATTATGGAACCAACTAATGCAGCATGTATGTTTAAGTCAGCATCCATTAATGATGGAAGTCCACATAAGGTAGAAGGAACACTTCACTCTATTATGGCAGGACTAGCTTGTGGAGAACCTATTCCTATGGGGTGGGAGATAATAAGAGATTTTGCATATTGCTATTGTACATGCCCTGATTATGTAACTGCAAGAGGAATGAGAGTTCTAGCAAATCCACTAGGGCAGGATGAAAAAATTGTTTCAGGAGAATCAGGAGCTGTTGGCATAGGCTTATTATCCATTCTTATGCAAAAAAAACACGTAGAGTCCATAAAAAAACAGCTTAAATTAGATAAAAATTCTATTGTACTTTTATTTAGTACTGAAGGAGATACAGATCCCATAAATTATAGAGATATACTTTGGGATGGTATGTATGAACTGCCATGCTTTGATTGTGAGACCCATTAAAATAAACAGATGAGAGACAACTATTTCCATCTATTCAAAAGGATTTTTTATGTATATGCATTTGCTTTATAAACAGAGGGGAAGGTGTAGTGGATGTTTGATTTAGGCATTGTAAATGGAAGGATTTATATAGAAGGTCATTGGTATGAAGGCAATCTGTATATAAAGGATAATAAAATATCAACGATTTCCCATGCAACACTCGAAGCTAGTGAAGAATATGATGCAAAGGGACGAGACATATTACCCGGTTTTATTGATCCTCATGTTCATTTTCAACTTACATGTGGAAAAAATACTTCAGTAGATGATTTTTATAATGGATCAAAAACCGCAGCTTTTGGTGGTATTACCACATATATTGATTTTTTAGACCCAGTAAAAAATAATATAGCTTTAAAAAAAGCTTTTGTGGAAAGACGGGCTCTGGCTTTGAACAGTGTAACTGATTATGCGTTTCATGCAACAATTGCGGGTTTAGATGAAGACCCTATTAGTTTTATGAATGAAGCTAAAAACTTAGGAATTCCTACAATAAAGTTATTTACTACTTATTCAAGTTCTGATAGGCGTACAAATGATAGAACTATAGATAGACTACTCAGGAATACTAAAGAAACAGGAACCCTTTTACTTGCGCATTCAGAAAATGATGGACTGATACTTGAAGGTGGAAAAATACATGTGTCACAGCATGAAAGCTCGAGACCTGCATTGGCAGAAATAAGTGAGGTAATAAAGCTTGCTGAAATGACTAAGTATAGAGATGGAAGGATGTATATTGTTCATACCAATTGTGGCACAACTATTGAGAGACTTAAAGAAAATTATAAATCTATTCTCAATAAGGATTTTATCATTGAAAGTTGTCCACATTACTTTATTTTTTCTTCTTCTAAATATCTACAGAGAAATGGATATTTGTTCACCATGACCCCACCACTTCGAAGTGATAGAGAAGTTAAAAAATTAAATGATGAAATAGATAATGTTTTTACAATAGGCACAGATCATTGTCCATTTAACTCCACGGAGAAAAACAGGGAATTTGTTGATGAGGTTCCCATGGGTATAGGGGGAGTAGAATATTCTTTTCCACTTATGTACGCAAGGTTCGGGGAAAAAATAATTGATAAGTTCACGAAAAACCCTGCAATGGTACATGGATTATGGCCTAAAAAAGGAACACTACTTCCAGGCGCAGATGCAGACATAGTTATATTTGACAAGAATGTGCATTATATTATAAAGGAAAATAACTCAAATGTGGACTACAATATATACAATGATATGGAGCTAACAGGTAAGGTTTGTTCTACTATTTCTAAGGGCAAATTTGTAGTTAAAGATGGTGTTTTTATAGGGGGAAAGGGTGAATATTTGAGTCGTCAGTTGAAGTAAGTTAGATTGATGGAAACAAAGGATGTGATTACTTGTATCGATATTTGGGAATTTCCTTAGAAAAATTATTAACCCTTGAGACATTTAATGGGGCTAAAATTTTAGCTGGAGCTAGAGGCATGTCTAAAAGAATTACAAAAGTAAATGTTATGGAGGTACCTGATATTATAGAGTGGGTTAGCCCGGGAGAGTTTTTACTTACAACTGCCTACTCTATAAAGGATAATATTAAAATACTTATTGAACTTATCCCTAAATTAAATGCAAAAGGTGTTGCTGGACTTGGCATTAAGGTAGGTAGATATGTTAGTGAACTACCTTGTGATATTATTGAGCTAGCAGATGAATTAGGATTTCCCATTATCGAAGTACCCTTTTGTGTTTCTCATACTGATGTAATATCAACTATACTTACTGAGGTAATTAATGATCAAATGAATATGCTCATAAAAATTAACGGATTTAACAGGGAAGTCATGAACATAATGATGAAGGGTGGTAGTCTAAAGGAAATAGCTACAAAGCTTTATGAAAATATAGGTAATTCTTTAGCTATATACGAAAATATGAGTGATAGTTGTGAAATCATTTGTAATGAAGAGGATAGAAATATAATTGATAATATTATATATGAGCATATAAGTCTTAAGTATAGTGAAGAGAGCAATTATGATGATGAAGGAAGTTATAAAGTACGTGTGGATGAGATTCGAGGAAGGATTATTGAAAGGGTATCAATTCCAATAATTATAGAAAACGTAGAATATGGATATATTTTTATTTGGCTTGATAAAAAGAATTTAACTCCCCTAGATAATATGCTTATAGAATCATATGTACATATAATAGCGCTGGATTTTGTTAAAAAGCTTTCACTATATAATATGGAGAACAATTATAAACTTGAGTTTTTTGATGATTTACTTAGTGATAATGAAAATAGGCAGAAAAGAGCAATAGAGAGAGCAAAGACATTTAAATTTTACAAAACACTTAAATATACAGTAATAGTAATTTTTTTAAAAGATATTTATTCTTTAAGTAAACTGATAATTGATAAGGTAAGTTCATCCCAGGAGAGCATAAGTGATTTATTGTTTATAATTGGTAGAATAGCAAAGCGTCAAAGAGAAAGAATAGTATATGTGGATAAAAGTGATAGAATATTAATACTTTATGGGAGTGAGAAAAATAAAAATTCTCAAACAATAAAGAATGAGGTAATTAATTTTTGTCAGAAGATACTAGAGGAGGCCTTGAAAAAATTTGATGGAAATAAGATAACAATAGGCATAGGACGTTCCTATGACAAGGTTGAACAATTATATAAAAGCCATGGGCAAGCAAAATTAATTGTTGAAAATTTAAGCAAAACAAATATCAGAAATATTAAACACTACGATGATTTAGGACTGTATAGAATTCTGGCATTTGAGGGTCTTCAGGGTGAACTTATTGAATTTTGTTCAGATACAATAAAGCCACTTATAGAATATGATAAGATAAATAATTCAGAACTTATCAAAACCTTAAGAATATATTTTGAATGCGATGGAAATATGAAAAAAATATCTGAAAAAATGTACATGCATTATAATACAATCATATATAGGGTACAACAAATAAAGGATATTACTGGCCTTGATTTAGAGAATGGGGACAGTAGACTTAATCTTGAAATTGCACTTAAGGCAATGGACTTAATACAAATATAGTAAAAAGCTGGCTCCTTGTGAGTCAGCTTTTGTTATTTTTTTTGTAATTAGTAAATGTTAACAATGAATTATAAGAATGTTTATGAAATACATATAAAGGTATTAATGAATAAAAATAGAAATTGGACAATAAGATTTAAATATAAAGGGATGATTTTATTGAAAGGATTATTTATATGCGAAAATCTACAAAAGATCATTTTGAAAAGAGGAACCATATGCGGATATGTTCACTCTGTATTTAAAAGTGCATGTAACATTGAATGTGATGGCTTATTCATAACACTGCTAAGCAGTGGAAAAAAAATGTCCCCAATGAGTATAGTTGTGGATGGATTAGAACAAGTTGATTTTAGGGGTCTAGATATAACACAAAATTTGATATTCGAATTTAGTGAAAGTAAAATTTATTGTGCAGAAGTGAATTTATTTATAACCATGAATAATGTTGAAAAGTGGTCTTCCTGTGTAGAGACAAATACTTCAAACTGCTTAGAATATCAACTTTTAGAGAACATAAAGATTATTGGACAAGGGGTAAAAACACTTGGAAAGAACTATGGTATGGGGCCACTTGTAAATATGATTGCAGGTAAACTACCAGACCTTGAATTAGTTGCTTTTCATGAAGATACTTTTGATAAAAGCTTTGAATTTATAGTGGATAGGTTTATGAATTTTATTCAAGCTTTTCTAAGAGCAGATGTGATTGGAATAGGAAATATAGCACAGAGTGTTATAGGTTTTGGCTATGGACTTACACCAGCCATGGATGATTTTATTAGCGGGTTAATGATTTCATACATATATATGGGAACTTATTATAAGTTAAATCTTGAACAAATATATGATTTTAACAGTAAAATAATTAGCTCGGGATTACATAAAACAACTAGAGTTAGCTCTGAAATGTTAAGGCATTCATCAGTGGGAGAGATAAATGAGGCTGTGAAGAATCTAATGGCAGTAATTTTAAACTTTGATGATGATAATGAGGATGAGAATCATAAAAATATTATTAAATCACTGACAGAGGTTATTGGATATGGTGAAACATCTGGAACTGACACAACATTTGGAATTTATGTAGGACTTAAGATTTTGACTAATTTAAGGTATAGGAGGGTTTGGATAAATGAATCATTGCGTGGATATTAGAAAAAATACTTACTATGATTCGGTGGCACTCATGTTAATAAGTAAGGAAATTAAAAAAATGCCAAATGTCAAACAAGTTATAGTTGGTATGGGAACAGATCTGAATAAAGAGCTAACAGAAAATTTAGGATTATCAAATGACGCAGTAATGGCCTTAACACCAAATGATTTTTTCATAGCGGCATGGAGTGATGATGAAAATGCATTAGAAATCATAGTTGAAAAGGTTAATGAACTATTAAATACTAAGGGGCCTGACAATGACTTGGCCAGCGAGTATAAACCCACAACGCTTAGTGCTGCGATTGTGCATCTAGAAGGAGCTAACATGGCAATTATATCCTTGCCTGGAAAATACGCTGCATATGAAGCAAAAAAAGCGTTAGATAATAACCTTCATGTAATGTTATTTAGCGATAATGTGACAGTAGAAGAAGAAATTGAGTTAAAAGAAATAGGCAGAGATAAGGGACTTTTAGTTATGGGACCAGATTGTGGAACTGCAATTATTAATGGTGTACCCCTTTGTTTTGCAAATGTTGTGAGAAGGGGTGACATAGGTATTGTGGGGGCCTCTGGTACAGGAACACAGGAGGTTACTGTTATTATAGATAAAATGGGTGGTGGAGTATCTCAGGTTATTGGAACAGGTGGAAGAGATCTTAAAAGTGAAGTTGGCGGAATTATGATGATTGAGGGTTTTAAGGCCTTAATAGATGACTACGATACAAAGGTTATAGTTTTAATATCTAAACCACCAGCACCAGAAGTGGCAGAAAAAATATTGAATATGGTGAGGACCACAGATAAGCCAGTTGTTGTAAGCTTTATAGGTGGCGATAGATGCGTTATTGAAAATCAGGGTGCGTACTCATGTGTGAATTTAGAGGATGCAGCAAGAAAGGCAGTATTGCTATCAAATGGTAAAAAAATATACGATTTTACTGGCTTTACATTATCAGATCTGGAAATTGATACAATTGTTCAAGATGAATATAAAAAGTTTAGTAGTGGCCAGAAGTATCTGAGAGCACTATATACCGGTGGAACCTTGGCGGATGAAGCAATGAAGATGCTACGCACGGAGGGCTATAGGATATACTCTAATATCCCCTTGTCAGCTGAACTTAAACTCGCCGATGTGCACAAAAGCGTGGAACACACAATTGTTGACCTAGGGGACGATGATTTCACTGTTGGAAAGCCACATCCTATGATAGATCCAGTGGCTAGGGTAGAAAGACTACCTAAGGAAGCTGCGGATGATGAAGTTGCTATAGTACTTATGGATTTTGTGCTGGGTTATGGATCAAACATAGATCCAGCTGGCGAAATGCTTCAATCTATAATAGATGCAAAAAAAGCTATGCAAAACAAAAATAAATATTTATGTGTAATTGGCTATATATGTGGTACAGAAGGAGACCCTCAAAATTACAAATACCAACATGAAATGCTAGAAAATGTAGGGGTTATACTAATGCCATCTAATGCTCAAGCCGTTAAACTATCCTCATTAATTCTCGGAAGATTAAATAAAAGATAAGGGAGGTGTGTGCATTGCCTAAGATAAATAAATTATTCAGTATGAAACTTAAGGTTATAAATATGGGACTACCGTCTTTCCATAGTGATTTAAAGAAGCAAAATGTAGAGAGTATGCATGTTAATTGGAGACCGCCAAGCGAGGCAAGTAAAAAGCTTTCTGTTTTAGAAGCAGCCAGCATAAGTGAAAAAATTGAAATTGCAAACAAGGAGGCACTTACAAGACTTCTTGCAGCACAACCAATAATTGTTGGTATAGGCACCGCAGGAACTCATATACCAGGCATGACAAAAAAGACAATTCTTCATGCAGGCCCACCTATATCTTGGGGTGAAATGAGTGAACCACTTAAAGGCGCAATTGTTGGTGGACTTATATATGAAAAATTAGCGACAAATGAAGAAGATGGAAGGAGGCTTGCGTCTTCTGGGGAGATATTATTTGATTCCTGTCATCATCATTCCACAGTAGGACCCATGGCAGGGGTAGTTACAAGTTCAATGCCAGTTTGGATTTTGCAAAATAAGACCTTTGGAAATTTTGCATATTGTACATTGAACGAAGGTTTAGGTAAGGTACTAAGGTTTGGAGCATTTAGCCCAGAAGTCATTGATAGACTTAATTGGATGGAAAAGGTACTTGCACCGGTACTTAGGGAAGCTCTGGAAATAAAGGGAACTGTAGATTTAAAAACTATAATAGCTCAAAGTCTTCAAATGGGTGATGAAGGACATAACAGAAACAAGGCAGGAACATCCTTATTATTTAGGGAACTTGCACCTTGTATTGTTAAAACCAAATTTTCCGATGATGAAAAAGCTGCAGTACTAATCTTTATAGATAAAAACGATCATTTTTTCCTAAATGTATCCATGCCAGCATGTAAATGTAGCTTAGACCCACTAAGTGATATTCCAAATAGCACTGTAGTTTATACAATGTCAAGGAATGGTACTAATTTTGGTATAAGGGTAGCCGGTACAGGAGATGAATGGTTTACCGCACCTTGCGAACTGGTGAATGGTCTTTATTTTCCAGGCTTTGAGGAAAAGGATGCGAATCCTGATATTGGAGATAGCTGTATAACAGAAACAGCAGGAATAGGTGGATTTGCTATGGCAACTGCTCCAGCAATTGTTCAATTTGTAGGAGGAACACCAAAGGATGCTATAAATTACACGACCAGCATGTACGAAATAACCTGCGGCGAAAATAATGCCTTTAAAATACCAAATATTAATTTTAGGGGAACACCAACTGGAATTGATCTTAGAAAAGTTATTGAAACAAGAATATTACCAGTAATTAATACTGGAATTGCATGTAATAGAGCCGGTGTTGGGCAAGTAGGGGCAGGCATAGTTCATCCTCCAATGAAATGTTTTGAAGATGCGCTTACCTCTTTTATTAAAAAAACAGTTGAAAATAATTTATTATAAATGGAGGGTATATTATGAATATTATTGATGCTTTTAAAAATGTAAAAATGTATGATTTAACTCAAAAAATTAGCCATTTAACACCAGCGTGGCCAACTTATGAACCACTTGAAATTAAGTTTTTCAAAAGACTTTCATCCAATGGTGCAAATGGCCAGGTACTAACTCATTCAAATCATGTTGGTACTCACCTTGATGGGTCCCTACATTTTTGTACACATGGAAGAGATATAGCAAGTATTCCACTTGAAGAACTTGTGGCACCTGGAGTTGTTGTTGATATTTCAGATATAGCTGAGGATTATGGAATATATACTTCAAAGGACATAATGGATAGGGCAGATGTTAGAAAAGGTGACATTTTAATTATACATACCGGCTATCATAAATATGGCTGGGATGAACCAGAGGCAGATGAGGAAAGAGTAATGATGAGACATCCAGGACCTACAAAGGAATTTGCAAATTGGTGTAAGGAAATGGAATTTAAATGGATAGGCGTTGACTGTGGTTCTGCAGATCATCCGATGAACACAAAGATTCGTGAATGGGCTCCGAAGGAAGCAAGGCGCGCAGATAAATATTTGAAAGCTAAATATGGTAAGGGCATAGAAGATTTTTGGCCAGAGGATGATTATCAATTAATGCATTATGACTTATTCCCTATTAATATTATTCATGCTGAAAACATTGGCGGAGATATTGATAAAGTTCTAGGTAAGAGATTAATAATAGGCTGCTTCCCATGGAGATTTGAAGGTGGAGAATCCTGCATATCACGTATAGTAGCTTTTGACGCAGAATAGCTTTTGATAAAGAGTAGTTTTTGAAAAAAATACGAATTTGAAAGGATGATAAATAATGATAGTAGATAAAATGGAACAAAGTTTGAGGCCAGTAGAGTCAGAAATGGTGCCTTATCCAGCTAAGTATATTACAATGGCCACTGGAGAAAAATTAGTAATTCGCCAAATCAAAAGGGAAGAAGTGCCACATATTTTAGAAGCGGTAAAGCCACTTATGACAGTGGAAGTTGATTTTTATGATATTGTCGCATCTAGAATATACTCTGAACTTTTAGGTTACTACAGATATAGAGTAAAGGATGAATATTGCCTAATTGGAACAATAGATGGAATTTTAGTCGGTATTGTTAATGGACGTTTAGTTGATGATAAAGTAGGTATGTCATATCATACCATGACATTAAAGCAAGGGCTTAGAATTGGAGCACAATTATTTGCAGCAAAAATGGAATATCATTTGGACTTCTTAAATCAAGAAGAAGTACTAATTGTTGCCGAGAGTCCAAATGGATTCAAGAGATGGATGATTGAATATGAACTTGAATCAAGACCAGAAACTTGGCATGAGCTAGGTGGAGTACCAACCTATGTGTTAACTAAAGCCTTGTGGGAAAAACATAAAGGTACTAAACTAGGTGGCCGCCGTCCAGTATCTGAAGAACTACTTAAAACTGCAGAGCACCCAATGCTTCCAGAAACTTATGCTCAAATTCCAGGATATAAAAGATGAGAGAAGTTGGTATTGTAGGGATAGGCCATAGTAAATTTGGTAAAATGTCAGGCGGGACATTCACTGATATGCTAAGTATGGCTGCTGTGCAGGCACTAGATGATGCTGGTGTAAAAACAGGTATTGGACACGGTGTTGATCAGGTTTTTGTATCAACTATGGGCGCTGGTATCCTTAATAAACAAAGCGGTATTGCCTCAGCGCTTGTGGATTATTTGAATTTAAGACCAGCAATGGCTGAAACAATAGAAAATGGTCCAGCCTCAGGAGCATCCGCTATAAAACTTGGATATATGGCTATAGCAAGTGGTATGTGTGATTGTGTTCTTGTGGTTGGTGGAGAAATGATGAGGGTTGTTAGCGGTTGGGAGGGAACAGATTTTGTTGCCACAATGCTTCATCCAGAAGCTGAATATAACTATGGGCTAACTTTACCAGCTTTTGCAGGACTATTTACAAAATTATGTATGGAGAAATATGGAGTAACTGAAAAGGATTTATCAATAGTAGCAGTTAAAAATCATGAAAATGCAACCCATAATCCAGTAGCACATATACACGTGGTGCCTAATCTGTATTGCATAACAGAGGATGAGGATGCACATATAATGAACCCATATGTTGCAGAGCCACTTCGAATGTATCATTGTTGTCCTGTATCTGACGGGTCAGCGGCAGTTTTATTATGTGCCATGGACAAAGCAGATAGATTTATTAAAAAACCAATAAAAATAGCAGGCATAGGGCAAGCGACAGATACGCACGCAGTAGCTGAAAGAGAAGTGCCTACTGATCTACTTGCAGTTCGTCTTGCAGCACAAATGGCATATAAAATGTCTGGACTTACTCCAAAGGATATTGATGTTGCAGAGCTTCATGATGCCTTCCAAATACTGGAGATAGTTGAATCTGAAGAGGTTGGTTTTTTTGAGAGGGGTGAGGGTCATATAGCAGCACGAAATGGTGAGACAAAGATTGGAGGTATTATTCCAATTAACACTTCAGGAGGCTTAAAAGCAAAGGGTCATCCACTTGGCGCAACGGGGGTTTCTCAGGTTGTAGAAATTGTAAAACAATTAAGAGGAGAAGCTACAGGACGTCAAGTAGAGGGTGCTAAGTCTGGATTAACAGTTAACTTTGGTGGGTTTGGTAATAATGTAGTTGCAATTATACTCACTAAGGAGGAATCATAATTATGGAACAAGAAATGTATGCTTATAAATGTACAGCTTGTGGTGAACTTCACCATCCTAAGCATTATGTATGTAAAAAGTGTGGAAATAGAAAGTTTGAAGAAGTTCCACTAGATGGTGAAGTAACCCTTGTAACTTATACAAAAGTATATAATCTTCCAGAGGGATATATGAAACCATATATGGGTTTTGGAATTGTTAAATTCACAAATGGCCTTGTTGTAAGTGGACAACTTGAAGTAGAAAACCCTCAGATAGGGATGAAGCTTATGTCAACAGTAGGAGTTGTAAAAGAAGGCATTGGTAAGGATTATTACGGATTTATTTTCAAAGCAATATAATAGTTAACTTTTTATTTGTTTAACATTAGGGACAGTTACTAAGTACTGGTTGTCAAAGGAGACGACTCTTTAATTTCTTAGTAACTGTCCCTATAAACATAAATACAATGGTTCGTATCTCTTGCAGGATTACCAGATTACTAAAGATACTATGAATAAGTAAATAACTCCTTATTAAGTGTTAAAAAAGTCATCTTAAATTTATTATTTTTAATATTTAAGATGGCTATTGATGATAAAATTTTATAAAAATGGGGGGATTAAATTGCAGGATATTAAGTATCTAAGGCCAGAAACCTTAAATGAGGCAGCCGAACTTTTAGATATGTATGGAAGTGATGGAAAGATTCTAGCTGGGGGAACAGACATAATCATAGCACTGAAGGATAGAGCAATAATATGTAAATATTTAATTGATATTAAGGCAATAAAGGAACTTTCGAATATTACTTATACTGATGCAAACGGACTGTCCATAGGTGCAGCAGTATGTTTAAATGAAGTAATAGAGTCAGGTGATGTAAAAGCAAATTACAGTATTCTAGTTGAGGCTGCAAAAACGCTTGCAAATAGTTTGCTTAGAAATAGAGCAACGCTGATAGGAAACATTTGCAATTCCTCACCGGGTGGTGATATGTTACCAGCGTCTTTAGTACTGGAAGGCAGGGTTGAAGCTTATTCAATAAATGGTAAAAGAGAAGTGCCTTTAAGGGAATTTTTTCTTGGAGTAAAGAAAAACGCCATAAAAGGAAATGAAATTGTAACAAGAATTATTTTTCCACCCACAGTTGGTACAGGAAGGTATCTTAAAAAGTCAAGAATAAAGGGTCATGACCTTGCCCAAATAAGTGTGGGAGCATTTTTAAAAAATGATGGAACACTTAAAATATCTCTAGGTGCAGTTGCACCAACACCAATATTAATTGAAGATTTTAGAAACTATAGAAAAGAAGAACTTACAAATAACATTAAAGAAATTACTGATAATATTATGAGTAAAATAAGGCCAATAAGCGATGTACGTGCAACTAAAGAGTATAGGATAACCATGGTGGAATATTTGACAAGTGAAATTCTTAGGAATCTCGGGGGGGCAAATTAATTATGAAGGAGAAATTACATTTGTTTGTAAATGGAGATGAAGTTTTTGCAGAAGTATCTTCAAATAGCACTCTACTTAGGTTCTTAAGAGAGGACTTAGGTCTTACAGGAACTAAGGAAGGATGCGGAGCGGGAGAATGTGGTGCTTGTACTATTATTTTAAATGGAAAGTCTGTAAATTCGTGTTTGGTAATGGCAATGGAAGCGGCAGAAGGAGACGTTCGTACAATTGAAGGAGAAGCTAGAAATGGTCATTTATCAAATCTTCAGAGAGCATTTATAAAACATAATGGTCTTCAGTGTGGATTCTGTACACCCGGAATGATTATGTCTGCTAGGGCTTTGCTAAATAATAGACCAAACCCAAATAGGGAAGAGATAAAAGAAGCTATGCAAGGTAATCTATGTAGATGTACTGGCTATGAGACTATTATAGAGTCTGTTGAGGCCGCTGCAAGTGAAGGTGAAGAACATGGACTATAATTTTGTAGGCAAAAGTCTACCCAGGACGGATGGAATAGAAAAGGTGACGGGAGAAGCACAGTACGTTCAAGATATAAAATTACCTGCCATGCTTTATGCAAAAATAAAAACAAGTCTCTACGCACACGCAATAATTAAGAGTATTGACGTAAGCCTCGCAGAAAAACTACCTGGGGTTAGAGCAGTTTTAACTGGTAAAGAAGCCTTCCAAAAATTGGGCATATATATTGTAGATAGACCAATCCTTGCAGTTGGTAAGGTAAGGTATTTTGGGGAAGCAGTTGCTGCGGTTGCTGCAGTTGATATTGATACTGCAGAAAGAGCCATTGAGCTTATTAAAGTTGAATATGAACTTCTACCAGTATTACAAGACGTTGAGGAAGCAATAAAGCCTGACTCTGTACTAGTGCATGAAGATCTGGGTAATTATGCAACAATTCCGAATGTTTTCTTTCCACAGGCTGGTACTAATAAAGCAAATCATTTTAAGCTAAGAAAAGGGGATATAGATAAAGGTTTTGAAGAGTCAGATTTTATAGTTGAGAATAAGTTTGATGTACCTCAAGTACTGCATATCCCAATGGAAACACACTCAGTTATAGCAAAATGGGGTTCTGGAGATAAAATCAAGATATGGAGTAGTGCCCAATCGCCCTATGCAATTCGTACTTTATTTAGCATCGCACTGGGAGTTCCAATACAAAATATTGAGGTAACAGTTCCATATATAGGTGGAGGGTTTGGTGGAAAATCGGGAATTCATATTGAACCACTAGTTGCACTATTATCAAAAGCAGCAAAGGGAAGACCAGTTAAATTTATAGCTACTAGGGAAGAGGAAATATCAACAATGCCTTGCAGACAAGGTTTAACAGCTAGGATTAAGACAGGGGTTAGGGCAGATGGTAAAATTATAGCAGAGGAAATCGAGTATTTATGGGATGCTGGAGCATATGCTGATTATGGCGTGAATATTGGAAGAGCATCGGGTTATTCCGCGGCGGGGCCATATGAAATAGATAATGTAAAGGTTGATTCCTATACCGTTTATACAAACCATATATTTGGTACGGCATATAGAGGATTTGGACATGCAGAATTTTTTTGGGCAGTGGAGCGTCAAAGAGAACTTATAGCAAAAAGACTTGGTATGGATTCACTGGAGTTTAGACTTAAAAATTTATTAAAGCCAGGGTCAAAAACAATTACTGGAGAACTTATAACAGAAAACTCTGGAGATGTTAGTAAGTGCCTAAGCATAGTTGCAAAGGGAATTGAATGGAAAAAAACTAAAACTGAAGAAGAAAAAGCATTAGAATTCAGTAGTGGTAAATATAGAGGTAAGGGGATAGCAGTACTTCATAAGGCACCAGCTATGCCAACGAATTCTGCCTCATCAGCTATAATTCAAATGAATGAGGACGGGTCCATAAGGTATAATGTTGGAGGAATAGATATGGGTCAGGGTACCTATACAGCACTTGGCCAGATAATTGGAGAAAGGATCCATATACCCTTTGAGAAAATTCATGTTGTAGTTGATACAAATACAGACACTGCACCATATGATTGGCAGACTGTTGCGTCTCGTATGACAGTTCTAGCCGGCAATGCAATAATTGAAGCCTGTGATGATTTGATGGAGCAGATTTTTGAGCTAGCAACAGTTGTATTACATGCAGCCCACCATGAACTTGAAATAGGTGATGAATGTGTTTATGTTAAGCAGCGGCCAGAAAATAAATTATACTATGACAAAATAGCAGTGGGATATTCATATCCAAATGGAAACTCCATTGGGGGACCCCTTATCGGAAGGGGAAAGAGCATTGCACAGGGTTTAACAATTTTGGATAAAGAAACAGGGCAGGGACTTCCAGCCCTGGACTGGACATTTGGTGCTCATGCCATTGAGGTTGAAGTAAATACCCATACGGGGGATGTGGAAATTTTAAAGGTAGTATCTGCTCTTGATATTGGAAAGGTTATGAATGAAATGTTGGTTAAGGGGCAAGTAACTGGAGGAATAATACAAGGTATAGGAACAGCATTGTCAGAAACAATGATCTATAATTCAGAGGGTAAATTATTAACTAAAAGCTTCGTGGATTATAAAATTCCAACCATGCAGGATTTGCCAGGACGCATAGAACTTCATTTTGTAGAAACACCACAACTTGATGGACCTTACGGTGCAAGGGGCTGCGCAGAACACCCAATGATTTCAGTAACCTCCGCCATAGGAAATGCCATATCAGATGCCACGGGTGTTGAGATATTTGAGACGCCATTTACAGCAAATAAAATATATTCAGCACTAAATAAGTAACCTGGCATCTAATGGATTTATTTGCAGTGCAGTAAATTATACCCAGAGTTTATTGTACTGTTTTAAATAATTATTTATCCGTAAATATTTAGAAGGAGTGTGAAACAATGAAACGTATCGTAGGAATTCATGATAAACTACCGATCCTAGAGACTATACCTCTCAGTTTCCAACATTTGACAGCAATGTTTGGCGCCACCATACTAGTACCAATTCTATTTGGAATAAATCCTGCAATAGCTTTACTTATGAATGGTGTGGGCACACTTATTTACAGCGTT
This sequence comes from Clostridium estertheticum, assembly GCF_011065935.2. NCBI lineage: Bacteria > Bacillati > Bacillota > Clostridia > Eubacteriales > Clostridiaceae > Clostridium > Clostridium estertheticum. Next base: position 726,524 of record NZ_JAAMNH020000001.1, read on the forward strand.
GTTACTAAGGGCGGAATACCAGCATACCTTGGTTCAAGCTTTGCTTTCCTAGCACCAACTTTCTTAATTATTGGGTCTTATGGAGGATTTAGTCACGCACAGGCAGGATTTATTTGTTTTGGTCTATTCTTTATATTAATGTCCTTTATTGTAAAACGATTTGGAATAAAATGGATTGATATCGTAATGCCTCCAGCTGTTATGGGTGCGGTTGTTGCTATTATTGGACTTGAACTTGCACCAATTGCAGCAGTACAGGCGGGCCTAGCTCCTGCAGCAACAGCTGTAGGCAAGGTAGTTATGCCATATGTTGTCGTACCTAATGTTTTGATTGTATCTCTTTTCACATTGGGAGTTGGAATAATTGGATCTATTATTTTTAAAGGATTCTTTCAGGTCATACCAATACTTACAGCTGTAATACTAGGATATATACTTGCTTTTTTTATGGGAATGGTTGATACTGCAGCAATAGCGGCTGCACCTTGGTTTGCTTTACCTAAATTCCAGGCTCCAGTGTTTGATATTGGGGCCATAGCTATAATGGCTCCTGCATTTATAGTTGTTTTCGCAGAGCATATCAGTCATTTGATAGTAACTGGAAAGATAACTGGAGCGGATTTAATGAAGGATCCTGGACTCCACCGTTCATTACTTGGAGATGGTCTTAGTAATGTACTTTCTGGATTTACAGGTTCCCCACCAAATACCACATATGGAGAAAATATTGGTGTAATGGCTATTACAGGTGTTTATTCAGTATGGGTAATAAGAGGAGCTGCATTGCTTGCAATTTGTTTCTCATGTGTAGGTAAAATAGCTGCTGCCATATCATCAATTCCTGGGCCAGTTATGGGAGGAATTACAATGCTTCTTTATGGAATAATAGCTGTTCAAGGTATTAGAATGTTTGTTGAGCAAAAAGTCGACTTTAGTAAAAACTATAATATGGTTTTAGGTGCAGTTACATTTGTTGTTGGAGTAAGTGGTGCTAGTATTACTATTGGGCAAGTACAGTTCAAAGGTATGGCATTTGCAGCAATAACAGGCGTTCTATTATCACTCACTTTTTATATTCTAAGTAAATTTGGGTTAATGAATGAGGAATACAAAATAAAATCTAATGAAGATATTAATGCTTAATAAATAAAAGATTAAATATAAAAACTCCATGTATTAGTCATGGAGTTTTTGAAAATAAATGGATGCAATGGATTAAAAATAATGGTGCCAGGTATATTGTTTAGCTTTAGCATTTCTAGAATGCATAAGTTGTAACTGTATACCTGGTATTTTGATATGGATTTGTATTTCAGTGATGGTAATGAAATACAAATCCATATAAAGAGAAATATAGACGAGATAAAGGAGTAATATGGTAATAAATATTAGACGATTTATGTAGATATGCGTGATATAATATTAGTATTATAGAAGCGAGTTCTCTAGCTTCAAAAAGGGGGAAGTACCGTGACAGAAACTTTTATACCTAAAAGCAAGGAAGAAGCCCTAAAGCTCTTAAATCAAAGGAAATGCATTATTTTAGCGGGCGGCACTAATTTAATGGTAAAAAGAAAAAAATGGTCTGGCGAAATGGCTGACTTTGGTAGTGATATTGTTCTCATAAAGCATTTAAAAGAACTTCAAAATATTGACATAAATAATAAATATTTATCCATTGGAGCTGGTTGTACACTTGCTGAATTACAAGAAAGTATATTATTAGGGGCCTACTTTAGTGAAATAATATTAGCTATAGCATCTCAAACTATTAGAAATGCTGCGACTATTGGAGGAAATATATGCAACGTTGCATCAGAAGGAGATATATTACCCCTTTTATATGCATTAGACGCTACATTAATAATAGAGTGCTTAAATGGAACAAGAGAAATAGCGATATCGGATTTTATTATGGAACCGGGTAAAAAAGATTTAAGAGAGGATGAACTTTTAGTGGAAATTAGAATCCCTACAAATATGCTCCTATCATATTACTATAAAAAAGTAGGCACCAAAAGATCTAATTCTCTTGCAAAGGCGTCTTTTATTGGGCTATATAAATTGGAAAATGAGAGAATTGAGGATGTAAGAATGGCATTTGGAGCAATAGGAGCTAGGGTTGTGAGGTCTAGAGAATTTGAAAATAGTCTTAAAGGGCTTAATAAGGAAGAACTGCAAGTTGTTTTAAAAGATCTAGAGAAGGAGTATATTAAAATTATAGTACCTATTGATGATAAGAAAAAGTCTACTGCTGAGTATAGAAAAGGAATTTGTTTGGAGTTGATGAGGGAGTTTTTGGAGAGTATTTATAATAGGGATTAGTTCAAATGCTTTATATGAAGCAAAGAATAGGGGTAGAAACCAAATTATAGGATTTAACCCTAATTTAAAAAGGAATGTAAGTAGATTTGCTTAAGTAAGTCTACTTATATTCCTTTTTTGTTAATAGTTAAGAAATGCCACCCACATGCCACTTGCCACGTGGGTGGCACTTTTATAGGAAAAGTAAGTAAATGAGACATTCCCATATCTATGGAATTATGATTATCGTTTACTAAGCCCTAAAGTTCTATGTTTTGCTTTTGACTGTTAAATGAAAAAATGGTATACCTAAATAGGTTTTAAGGTTTTGGGCATGATAATATTATATAAAAAGTAGGTGAAACAATGAAGTACTTAAGACAATTAATGATTATTTTAATTCCATATCTAATTGGAACCGTATTACAACTAGTATTTAATTTACCAATTCCAGGATCGGTTATTGGGCTTATTTTACTGTTTTTAGGACTGCAAATAGGGATAGTAAAAGTTGAAATGATAGAAGAACTTTGCGAGTTTCTTTTATCAAACATGTCTTTTTTCTTTATTCCTGCTGGGGTAGGACTGATGACAGCTTTCGGCGTGCTAAAAGGAAAATGGATACCCTTTATCATCATAGTTGTTGTTTCCACTTGTTTAGTTTGGATTGTAACAGCATTGGTAGTTAAATTTCTAAGGAGTGGAGGTAAACATGAATGATCTAATTTCCTCACCAGTTTTTGGTGTAATAATATCCCTTATGGCTTATGAAATTGGAATTTACATAAAGAAGAAAGGAAAACTTTCAATTTTCAATCCACTTATGATAGCCATTATTATATTAATATTTTTTTGTGCAAAATTACATATTAAATATGAAGACTACAATAAGGGAGGCCAAATAATTTCCTTTTTTCTATATCCTGCCACAGTGGCGCTTGCTTTGCCCATGTATAAGAAATTTGCATTATTTAAAAAAAATGCTATTGCAATACTTATAGGAATTTTTAGCGGTGCTATTTCTGGATTTTTATGTGTGGTATTTCTTTCAAAATTATTTGGATTTGACTATGTACTTATTGAATCCTTGATACCAAAGTCTATAACGACACCTATAGGAATTGCATTATCAAATCAGTTAGGTGGAATCTCATCAATTACTGTTGTAGCTATAATAATGACAGGAATTATTGGTTCAATTTGTGGGCCACTTTTATATAATGCACTTAAAATTAATGATAGCGTTGCACTGGGAATTGCTATGGGTGCATCTTCTCACGCGCTGGGAACAGCAAGGGCTATGGAAATAGGTGAAACTGAGGGAGCAATGAGTGGCATAACTATGGCTATTTCAGGAATTGTTGCTGTTCTTTTATATCCTATTTTATGGAGAATGTTTCTTGTGTTCTTAAAATAAATTTATAGTGTATATAATATTTTCAGGAAAAATTAAATTGTGTTTATAGATATAATGTGTTTAATTGTGGAGGTGTTTTTTATGAAAAGAGATGAGGCTAGAAGCCCACTAAACAAATTATTTGATTCAATAGATAATCTGTTATCAGATGAAAAGGAGCAAAAATTAAGAAGTAAATTGGGAAAAGAAATACGTAAGTGTATTTTTACAGAGGACATAATTGAGAAACTCAATGAGAATGATTTCTCAGGCTTTATGGAGGAAGAAAAGAAAAACATGGTGCTTTTTTCTATGATATTCCCTATTTTTGTTGAGAAGAATGATGTCATCTTTAGGTTGTATAAGCATAAGATTGAAGTTGATTTATCAGATGAAATGAGTGATAGATATATTTATATATTTTCAGACGGGAGACTTACATCAGGCTTATTTGAGTGTTTTAAGCTTTATGATGATGAATATATTTATGGAGTAAAAAAGATAATAAATATCATCCCAAGATTTAAAGAAACAATAAAAGAAGAGCTAGTAAATTTTGATAAAAATGAAAATTTAGATAAACAAGAAATGGTAAATTATAAGGATAGGGAAACTATAGCTAAAAAGAATTTTGATGAATTAATAGAAAATTTAAATAAATTCAAATAAATGTGTATGGATAGAAATTAGATGAATGTTGTATTTTCTGATATTTATAGTTAAGCAAGTAAAAAAGTTCTACCCTTCGCTACCAGGGTCGAACTTTTTTAAAGCCTATGTTCAGCTAACTCTACAATTCAATATTTTCAAATACTCCTTTACCGAGAAATAAAATTAAACTGCTAAATATAAGATTATAGGCGATAAAAATTATATAGGCTAGGAGCATTCCCACAGAGCTATATAATGCAGTTAAAAGAACAATTCCAGGTGCTAATATTAGAATTAAGATAGCCATTCTTATAAGAGAGGTAAATACTATGTTATTACCACTGCCTAAAATTCTCCTTGTAAGAATTCCACCATATATGAAAAGAGATCCTATTGATACAAAGGCTATTATATTAAGAAGAATAAGAGGGATACTACTTTTAAATAATATGCCTGTTATTACAAATACGATAGTTCCATCAATAAGATTTTTAAAATTATCAACTGTTGTAGCATAAATAACTTTTTTAAAGGAATGGTCTGGTAGCATATAAATATAGGGGTTTGATAAATCCTTTTGCCACTTGCTAGCAAAAGTAAAAATCAATTGAAGATATATCATTCCACCTAAAATCATTCTTAAATCCTTTAGTGGGCTATATAATCCAGCGGTTATGGCTACAACTCCATACATAATAGATCCTATGTTTATAAATGCAAAACCAGTCTTTTTATACTCTAATATTTGCCTCCAAAATATAGCAGAGGCGAACTTTCCTTTTTTTGTATACTGCACTTTCCTTACCCTAGGCTTTTTACCAGTTTTCATAAATACTTTTTCGCCCCGGCGGGTGGCGGAGATAGCTGTTTCTTTTAACTGCGTTGAAGCTAAAACATCTTCATAATAGTCTAGTTTAATAGAGTAAACTATATAACTGCAAAGAGAACCAAACGCTATAATCAGAGCTATGTAAACAAAGAAAGTTGGACGTATACCATTCATTGAAGACATTATAATTGCCCTTACCCAGCCATATACAGGAATATAAGAAATAGCAGGAATATTTAAGAGGGATATAATAGCCTTGCCTGGTGATCTGGTTATATATAATTCTATAAAATAGGACACAAGTACAACTGCTCCTAAAATTTTGAAAGTAGATTTTAATAAAAGCTTATTTTTCACACTTTTAGAAGCTACTGAATATAACAATATCTTTAGTATTGAGTTAAAAATCAGCATAAGGAATAAGCCAAAGACAGCTACAATAACTCCATAGGACTTGATATTACTAAAACGATAAAGGGTAGGGCCTTGAAATAAAATAAAAAACACTGCTATAAAGGAAGTGTATATTTGTTTTATAAATCCATATACTAGAACTTTCTGAGGACTAGCAGGAGATGTAAACACCAAGTTTATGTCCGCACCACGAAAAAAAGTGGCACCATTATTTATGGAGGAATAAAGATCTGGCGCAGTAAATAGTAAAATAACCACCCCTACAATAGTATTGTATAAGGCTGGATCTAAAATGTCTTGCTTTCCACCTTTACCGCCATTGAAAATAAGGGTTAGAGACAAAAGTATAAAAACTACAAGATAGCCAAGTAGCTTTGCTGGCTTTCTCTTTAATTCTAACAAGCCATTTTTTACAGATTTTTTTAGTATATAGATTAATGGCTTCATTGGTTATCCTCCGTGGCTTCAAAGAAGAGTTCTTCCAAGCTCTCATTCCTATTCATAAGCTCCTGCTTTGTTCCAGATAGAACTATATTTCCAGTTTTCATTATTAACACCTTGTCCCAGATTTCATCAACACTATCTATAATATGAGTACTTATTAAAATAGAAGAGCCTTTTTCTTTCAGCTCTACAAGGGCCTTCTTTAGTTCTTTTATTGCTTTAGGATCTAGTCCCATTAAGGGCTCATCAAATAATATTACCTTAGGGGCTGTTATTAAGGCGCAACAAATACTTACCTTTTGCATCATACCTTTTGACAATTCTTTGCCAAGCTTACCTCTTTTATCACTTAGGTCAAATCTTTCAAGTAATTCTTCCGCCTTTTCTTTATAGTCCTTTATTCCATAAGCTGCAGCCATATATTCTATATGCTCATAAACTGTGAGTAAATCAAACATAGCTGGAACTTCTGGAACGTATGAGAATAATTTTTTAGCATCAACACTTTTATTTTTGTGACCACAAATTTCAATATATCCATCATACTTTAGTAGTCCAGAAATGCATTTTATTGTGGTGCTTTTTCCAGCGCCATTTGGACCCAAAAGAATAGCAATTTCACCTTCATTAACCTGAAAGCTAATATTGTTTACAACTAATTCTTTAGAATATTTTTTACTAAGATTTTGCACGATAAGCATAGGTTGATCTCCTTTTATAGATAAATTTGTTATAATTATAACAATGTAATGTTAAATATATCCCTAGTTTATATTGTATGAGGTTATTTACTTAATACAACACCAAACACATAAAACGTCTATTTAGTAACATGAAAAGAAATTTAATCATTAACACTTATGTTATTTATTCTGTGTTTTGTGGAGAACCTACTCCCCATAGAAGGTTGCTTGAAGGATATTTTAAAAACAGTATAATTATCTTCAAAGAACAGCTGAAGATCACTGCCAGTTTTTTCAACTATCCTTTTTATATTGTAAAGACCATAGCCTCTATTTTTTCCTTCTTTAGTAGAAAACCCTATATCAAAAATGTTTCTTATATTATTTGGTTTTATTGTTATTCCACTATTTTTCACCTCTACAATATTACTACTTCCTTCAGTAAGAATATTTAATATAACGATTTTATCATTGCTACTATTTCTAATGGCTTCAAAGGCATTATCTAAGAGATTATTTAGTACATCAGAAATTTCATAATCATTTAAACTGTTTTCTAATGAATTATTTGTAACATTAAATAACAATTTTATATTCAATCTATCTGCCTCAGATAGTTTATTATAGATTATAGCTTTAATTATAATATTATCTATATATAGAATATCTTCTATAAGGCTATTTGAACATTTCAGTGAACTAATATACTTCTTTAATTCATGCTTAACTTCTTGCGGGCTTGATATTTCTACTATTGCATTTATGGTATTTAAATGATTTTTAAAATCATGCTGCTTACGCCTTATATCTTCTACTATATCGATTAAAATAGGGGCATACTTATTCTGAACTTCTAAAACCTTTTTATCTTCGCTTATTTTAATTATATGATAATAGAGAAATATATTTGTGGATAACATCAATAATACAATTAAAATATATACTGGCAAATTATTCAATATTATGTTTTGATTATATTCCCATACAAACTTAGAAAACAATGAGTATAAGCCTAAGTTAATTACAAAATAGTATAATATCTTAGAATCTATTTCAAGAAAATTCTTTGCTTTTTCAGCAAAATTGCATCTTAATATGAAAATCACGAAAACTAATTGAAGGAAAGTAAGAGTAATATTCATTATAAATGTATCTGAATATTTAAATCCAATTAAAGTCGCTAGAGTAATAAGAATTGATTGCAAAACAATATTTACAGAATAAAATATAACAAATTCTAATGTGGTTTTGATAAATAGTTTTTTATAAGCGAATTTAACTAAAGATATTAGACTTATAAAACTAATAAATACATTCAAATAAGTATTCATACCGCTTGTTGCAATCATTATGCCGCCGCCTATTAAAATTATAAATAAATTTTTAAACCAATTATTTTCATTCTTTAAAGAAAACTTTGACCATAATAGCATAAATACAGTTAATTCAATAGAATTAACTGTAAACTGTTGTAGTATATCTATCATCTATTCATCTCCCTTTTATAACAAATCTAATTCCATATAATTATTGGAATTTTTCCATTATTGTATTTTTAAATTTGTAACCTAAAAGAGCAGTTTTATCATAGTTTTCAAAATGGATTTCACTTAATTTACTATCTATATGATTTATTTCCCTTATATGATTAATATTCACCGCAAAGGATTTATGGCACTGAATTATATTGGTACAATTTATAAGCTTAATAATGTTCTTTAGAGCTAATTTATTAATTTTATAAACACCATTTAAGGTATGTAACAAACATACTCGAAGAGCAACCTCTATAAAAATTATCTCATCAACAAATACCTTTACCGTAATACCTTTTCTAACATCGAAAACCACATAGCGCTTATCCACTTTCGGTTCCACTATATTATTACCATTTAATATATATCGTTTTGTCATATTCATTACATCAACTATATCATAAGGCTTTAGAATATAATCATAACAATGCACCTCTTTAAAGGCTTGATTTAAATATTCAATGTGTGTTGTTAAAAAAATAATCAAACTAAATTCGTATCTTGATATTTTTCTAAGTTCTATTGCAAAATCTAATCCTGAGGAATTCTTTAGTGAAATATCTATATAAAATATATCTATATTATTCATATTTGTAATTTCTACAGCCTCGTCTTTATCTTCACATTCATATATATTTATAGTTTTATCTATTTGCTCTATCATGTTCTTTAAATTTTTTCTTTGCAACTTGTCATCCTCTACTATTAACACATTCATCTGCGTTCCCCCTAATATCAACTCAGATTACTCTTTATTAAATTAGCCTCTTTATGGTAAAAAAGAATACAATTTTATATTATTTATTGTAATTACCTGGTTTAATTTTACTATGTATTACCTAAAATTTCAAGTTCGCATAATATATAACTTAAATTTAGCCATAGAAGCCAGCTGTAAATCCATAAAAATCGATTCTAATGTAGTTTAAAACAACCATATTGTTTGTTAATGTTCCGATTGTGACCGTTTTTTTGCCTTTCATACATAATTGCTTATATAGTTTATTTTTTGTGCTATTTTTTATAAGTGAGGTCTAAATCATTTATAGAAAAATTCATACTTATGATACTTTTATAAGCAGTAAAATGAATTAATTTATATAAATTTGATATTAATTTTGGGAGGTATATTATGACTGATGAAGTATTAAAAATTGAGAAGTTAAAAAAAGTAATTGGTAACCGTACGATTGTTTCAGATATTTCTATTGAACTTAAAAGTGGAGAAATATTTGGATTTTTGGGACCTAATGGAGCCGGAAAATCCACTACTATTAAGATGATTGTTGGATTATCTAAAATTACTGAGGGTAATATATATGTGGGAGGATGCTCAGTAAAAGAGGATTTTAAAGGAGCAATGCGCAATATTGGGTGTATAGTTGAAAATCCGGATATGTATAATTATATGTCCGGTCTGGATAATCTTAAGATATTTGCTAGAATATACAAGTGTGTAGACGAGGCGCGAATTCATGAAGTAGTAAAAATTGTGGATCTTGAGAGGGCAATAAAGGACAAGGTAAAAACTTATTCTCTAGGAATGAAGCAACGCCTTGGTATCGCCCAAGCACTACTTCATAGTCCAAAGCTTCTTATACTGGATGAACCTACCAATGGTCTTGATCCAGCAGGAATAAAGCAGATGCGGGAGTTACTCCGAACGCTTTCATCTGAAACTGGTCTTACTGTTTTTGTTTCTAGCCATATATTAGGTGAAATGCAGCAGATGTGCGATCGTGTTGGCATAATACATAAAGGGAAAATAATAACAATAAAATCCGTTGCAGAACTTCTTAATATGACGCAGAAGGATGAAAAAACTGTTCTTATATTAAAATCTGATAGCAATGAAAAGGCATTTTCGATTCTAACAAGTGCAAATATAAATAGTAGTATCTTGGGTGATGGAGTACATATTGAAACAACCAAGGAACGTGTTCCAGAAATAGTCAAAATATTAACTTCTGCAGGTATAGCTATTTTGGGCATGGATAAGCAAGAAACTAATTCACTTGAAGACGTATTTATGAAGCTTACAGGGGAGGGAAAATAAAATGGGTAGTTTTTTTACACTTGTTTCAATAGAAAATACAAAGTTATGGAAAAGACTTTCTACAAAAATAATGCTAATAATAATGATTGTAATTATAATAGCAGCAACCGGTATTTTTAAATATTATACCGTATCTCAGAAGGTTACAAATACTATTAGTGTTTCTGAAAATTGGAAACAAGAGCTACAGAAAAATGTTGACATGCAAAAGATTCAGTTAAAACAAGCTGAAAGTGATACAAATAAAAGGGCAAAGGTACTTATAGGAATGACGAAAAAGAGTATAGCTGAGGGTGAATACAGAATTAATAACAATATTAAACCAGAATCCTCAAAAAGCGTTTGGCTAAGAAGTTCAGAGTTTGCTACAAATGCTGGTTATGGTGGGATCATTGCACTTCTATTAATAATATCCTGTTCTGCTTTAGTTGCAGGTGAATTTTCTGAGGGTACAATGAAGATGATGATATCACGTCCTTACAGGAGGTGGGAAATTTTAACTTCAAAACTACTAGCTATAATACTTTATGGTCTTGTACTTTTGGTAACAACATTTTTATTAAACTTTATAATGATAGGTATATTTTTTGGTTTCAATGATATGGGAATTAAGGAAATGATGTGGACAAGTAGCAGTATAATATACATATCAGCCGCATTAAAAACAGCGATTATTTTTGGCCTTAATTTTCTTCAGGTGCTTGTTTATGTAATATTGGCTTTTGCAATTTCAGCAATATCTCGTTCTCGCTCAATTGCTACTGGATTTTCACTATTCTTGCTTCTAGTTGGTAGTAATATTGCGCAATTATTAGCTATGTATTTTAGCTGGGGAAAATATCTTCCTTTCGGAACCTCTAATTTCTCTACCTTTGTTACTGTAGGAGCAACTATTGAAGGTACAAGCCTAGCTTTTGCTATTGGGCTTTCGGCTATATACTCTATAGTATTCTGTTTTGCAGGTTATGTAGTCTTTGAAAAACGGGATATCTAAATGAAACAACTTACTAATCTTTATTATTAGGCATGTTAAAAAAACAAATCAATAATACTATTATTTTGTCCTTGGTGCATTAAGAATTCCTAAAATATAATAAGGTACCACCCACTTGCCATGTGAATGGTACCTTATTATTCCTCTTCATATTGTTTAGAAATTTTATCTGAACGTTTTTTTGAAAGTCGATTCAATCCCCAATGACTCAAAAACCAATAAGCAAACATACACAAAAAAACAATGATTATTATTTTTTTATTTTGCATATATCTTGTATAATCATTTATTACTAAAACTGTTGTATGGTTAGACTCGAAATTAAGCTGGTGAGTAGGTATTTTCTCATTGTAGGCTTTTTTGTACCAATAGCATAATCAGCATTAAGGTCATTACCTATCATGATATTTTTAAAAACAACATAGGCTGAACCACCGAAAAACGCAATAACTTCTGTGATATAAGTGCTTTTAGGTGCATTTAATATGAACATATTATACGCTATAGAAGCTAATAAAAACATAGATACTAATTGATATGCATCGCTACCTATTTTTCGTCGCTGCTCCACGACTCTTTCATCCTTAATTTTATTGTTTGTCATTTTCATTCCCCCCAAAATAAATCATTTAAAGTTTTATTTAATGCATTGCATATGGCAATGCAAAGATTAAGTGATGGATTGTAATTTCCAGTTTCTATCATACCAATTGTCTGTCTTGTGACTCCTATCTTCTCTGCAAGTTGTTCCTGTGATAAATCGCATTCTACACGAGCGATTTTCATACGTTTATTTTTCAATGGCAAAACCTCCCTGTAATAATATTGTAATACTTAAAAGTCCAAATGTCAAACATATATTGCATTTAGGAATATATATTATTCAAAACCTTGTGTTGCAATATTGGAATCCCCTTTGGTATTCAGCATTTTTAATTTTCTAAACTTGGATTCATCCTTTTTAGAGCGAAAATACACTAGACATAAATACTATGGTGCCACCCACATGCCACTTGCCATGTGAGTGGCACTATTTTGACGGATAGATAAAAATAAATTGCATTTTTGATAAAAATACTGTATTCTAGTTGGTAATGAATAATGAATAATAAAGTGCACAAAAGCTTAACACAGGGGGTAATAACAGTGAAAAAATTTAAAAGAGTACTAGTAGCAAATAGAGGCGAAATTGCCATAAGAATTTTTAGAGCCTGTCATGAACTTGGAATTCGTACGGTGGCGATTTATTCTAATGAGGACAAATATTCCCTTTTCAAAACTAAGGCAGATGAAGCTTATTTAATTGGAGAAAACAGAAGTCCTGTTGAGGCATATTTAAATATTGAAGAGATAATAAGCCTTGCACTTAAAAAAGGAGTAGATGCCATTCACCCAGGCTATGGCTTTTTATCAGAGAACCCTGAATTCGCGAAAAAATGTGCTAGTGCAGGTATTGAATTTATAGGACCTACCGCTGAAATGATGGATAAACTAGGGGATAAAATTAAATCTAAAATTGTAGCAAATGCAGTGGGAGTTCCTACTATACCTGGAGATAAAAAAGAAGTTGAAACAATTGAGGAAGCGAAGAAACTTGCAGACAAATGTGGATATCCGGTTATGTTAAAGGCGGTTGCTGGTGGTGGTGGACGCGGTATGCGAATTGTAAGAAATGAGGGAGAACTTGCCTCTTCTTATAGAAGTGCTAAAAGTGAAGCAAAGAAAGCCTTTGGTATTGACCATCTTTATATAGAAAAATATCTTGAAAAGTCTAAACATATAGAAGTACAGGTTCTTGGAGACAAGTTTGGTAATCTTGTTCATTTGTATGAAAGAGACTGCTCTATTCAGAGAAGGCACCAAAAAGTTGTAGAGTACACTCCCGCCTTTTCGATATCGCAGGAAAAAAGAAATGAAATCTGTAATGATGCCTTAAAAATAGCTAGATCAGTAAATTATAGAAGTGCTGGAACCTTGGAGTTCTTAGTTGATACTCATGGAAATCATTATTTTATAGAAATGAATCCTAGAATTCAAGTTGAACATACCATTACAGAAATGGTAACAGGGATTGATATAGTTCAAAGTCAAATACTTATAGCAGAAGATTATGCTCTAAATTCTGAAAATATTGGAATTTATTCTCAAGAAGATGTTAAGCTTCACGGATATTCTATTCAGTGCCGAATAACAACAGAGGATCCTTCTAATAATTTTGCACCAGATACTGGGAAAATAGAAGAATATAGAACTGGTTCTGGCTTTGGAATAAGGCTAGATGGGGGTAATGGTTTTGCTGGGGCAGTAATTAGTCCTTACTATGATAGTCTATTGGTAAAAACCATATCATGGTCTAGAACCTTTCAAGATGCTATAAAGAAGTCTATAAGAGCTGTGGAAGAAACTAGAATTACTGGAGTAAAGACCAATATAGGTTTTCTAATTAATGTATTGAATCATCCTACTTTTTTAAAGGGAGAATGTAATACTGATTTTATTGAAGAAAATCCTGAATTAATATCAATTGAACCTAAGGCAGATGAAGAAAGCAGAGTGCTAAAATTCATTGGAGAAAAAGTTGTAAATGAAACTAATGGTATTAAAAAGCTTTATGATGTGCCACAAGTTCCTAAAATTATAATGCCAGAAAAATTAAGTGGAACAAAACAGATTTTAGATATGCAGGGTACAGAAGGCCTTTTGAAATGGGTTAAAGATCAGAATAAATTATTGTTAACAGATACCACTATGAGAGATGCTCATCAATCCCTAATGGCAACTAGAGTGAGAACAAAGGATATGTTAAAGATAGCAAATGCAACCTCTGTTTATGGAGGGGATTTGTTTTCACTTGAGATGTGGGGAGGAGCTACTTTTGATGTAGCCTACCGTTTTTTAAATGAATCCCCATGGGAAAGGCTAACGCAGCTACGATCGAAAATTCCTAATGTGCTTTTCCAAATGCTTATACGTGGAGCAAATGCAGTAGGTTATAAAAATTATCCGGATAATATAATTCGTGAATTTATTAAAGAATCTGCAGATACTGGCATTGATGTTTTTAGAATTTTTGATTCACTAAATTGGTTAAAGGGGATGGAAATTTCAATTGATGAAGTTCTTAAAAGTGGTAAGGTCGCAGAAGCTTGTATTTGTTATACAGGGGATATCTTAAATGATAAAAAAGATAAATATAATTTAGATTATTATATAAAGCTGGCAAAGGAAATTGAAAAAACAGGGGCTCATATTTTAGGAATAAAAGATATGTCAGCCTTACTTAAACCCCATGCTGCCTTTAAGCTAATTGATGCACTAAAGAAAGAAGTAGGAATGCCTATTCATCTTCATACCCACGATACTACAGGCAATGGAGTTGCCACAGTACTTATGGCGGCCCAAGCTGGCGTGGACATTGTAGATACTGCCTTTAATAGTATGTCAGGGCTTACTAGTCAACCAGCACTAAACTCTGTTGTTGCAGCACTTAAAAATACTGATAGAGATACTGGTATTGAACTTAAAGGAATTCAAGGAATTTCAGATTATTGGGATGCAGTAAGACCAGTTTATTATAAGTTTGAATCAGGGCTCAAATCTGGTTCCGCTGAAATTTATAGGTATGAGATTCCAGGAGGTCAATACTCAAATCTTAAACCTCAGGTAGAAAGTTTTGGTCTTGGACATAAATTTAGCGAAATTAAAGAAACTTATAAAGTGGTAAATGATATGGTAGGGGATATTGTAAAGGTAACCCCCTCCTCTAAGATGGTGGGAGATTTTGCAATATTTATGGTTCAAAATGAACTTACACCAGAGAATATATACGACAAAGCAGCTAATATGGCTTTCCCAGATTCCGTTGTAGCATACTTTAAAGGAATGATGGGTCAACCAATGGGAGGCTTCCCAGAAAGACTTCAGAAATTAGTTTTGAAAGGCGCGGAGCCAATAACCGCAAGACCTGGCGAATTACTTCCCGATGAAGATTTTACTGCCATAGAAAAACACTTAATAGAAAAATTTAATATTACCCCAGATAAAAAAGATTTACTAAGCTATTCCTTATATCCTGAGGTATTCGATGGCTATATAAAATACACTAAGGAGTATGGAGATTTAAGTAGAATCGGAAGTGATGTTTATTTCCACGGACTATATGAGGGTGAAACCTGTGAAGCAGAAATCGCTGATGGAAAAACCTACATGATAAAGCTACTTAAAATTGGTAAATTAGATTTAGAAGGCAACAAAGTTGTTGCTTTTGAAGTGGATGGAAACAGAAGAGAAATAAAAATAAAAGACAGAAATAACAAAGCTCTACAAGAATTTTTATCTACAGAAATGGCGGATCCATCAAATCCATTAGAGATTGGGGCTCCAATACCTGGAACTGTTTCAGCCATTTTAGTCGCACAGGGTGATACAGTTACTGAAAATCAACCATTAATGATAGTAGAGGCTATGAAGATGGAGACTAGAGTAAGCGCATCTGTCTCAGGTGTAATTGAATCAATTGTTGTCAAAGAAGGTCAACAAGTAAAGGCCGGAGAACTTTTAATAAATTTAAAATAGGTGGTGCCACCCACGTGGCAAGTGGCATGTGGGTGGCACCTTAGGATTATTTATCATCCAGATCTTCATATTGAAGCACCCCAGGTGATGATTTAAGGGAAAAGGTATACTTTTGTTATAAAAAGTATGCCTTTAATAATACATATGGGGTGATTAAAATAGTGAAGGAGGATACAAATTATGCTTTTTTTGTCCTCTTTTTAATTTGCATAATAAGTAAACGTTTATATATGGCAATATAATACCGAAAATAGGTTAAAAAAGATAAAGAATATTCTATATAGATTTACTATAATTATACTATAAGATAGAACTTTCATAGGCATTAAGATAAAAGGAGAACTTAGTAGGTTTTCCTAATGAATTCAATCAATAATAAAAAGGAGATAGATTTAATGAAATTAATCGAAAAAGATTATGAATTTAGGGGGTTCAATAGATAAGTTCGTTTTATACTTTGTAAAAATTCAAGGCATGCGTTTATAGATAATACAGGAAATTGTAAGCAGGCTGAGGATTTAATTGAAGAAATCATTACATTTATTAGGTAATAATATTATTTTATTTGGAGGGTGAATTATGAAGATAAATATTAAAGAATTAGTTGGAAAAATGACTTTAGAAGAAAAGGCTTCATTATGTTCAGGTGAGAATTTTTGGGAAACCAAGAGCATTGAGAGACTGGGAATACAATCTATAATGATGACGGATGGACCTCATGGTCTTAGAAAACAGGCTGCAAATGCAGATCATATGGGATTAAATGAAAGTGTACCTGCTACTTGCTTTCCTACAGCAGCTTCCTTAGCAACTTCCTGGGATAGAGAGCTTATGTATAAGCTAGGGCAGACACTCGGAGAAGAATGTCAAGCAGAGGATGTAGCAATAATATTAGGACCAGGTATAAATATTAAGAGATCTCCTCTATGTGGTAGGAATTTCGAATATTTTTCTGAGGATCCGGTTCTTAGTGGAGAACTGGGAGCAGCTCATGTAAATGGAGTACAAAGCCTAGGAATAGGAACTTCCGTTAAGCACTTTGCTGCGAATAATCAGGAACATGATCGCATGACCATAAGTGCTGAAATTGATGAAAGAACTTTAAGAGAAATATACTTAACAGCCTTTGAAATACTTATTAAGAAAGCAAAGCCATGGACAGTAATGTGTGCTTATAATAAGATAAATGGCACCTATTGTTCAGAAAATAAAAAGTTATTAACGGATATCCTTAGGGAAGAGTGGGGCTTTGATGGTTTTGTTGTATCTGATTGGGGGGCTGTGGATATAAGAACGAATTCTTTAAAGGCAGGGTTAGATTTAGAGATGCCAGGAGCGAATGGGTATACAGATAAGCAAATCGTTGAAGCTATAAAAAATGGAGAATTAGACGAAGAAATTTTAGATAGGGCAGTACAAAACATAGTAACTATACTCCTCAAAGCTAAGGAAGGCAAAAAGAAAAATGTTACTTATGATAAAGTAGAACATCATAGACTTGCTAGAGAAATTGCTAGGGACTGCATAGTATTACTTAAAAGTGAGGGCAATATTTTGCCATTAAATAAAGATAGCTTAAAGCATATTGCAGTTATAGGAGAGTTTGCTAAAAATCCTAGGTATCAAGGGGGCGGAAGCTCTCATGTCAATGCTACAAAGGTAGAAAATGCTTATAATGAAATACTAAAAATTGTAGGAGTGGATAGCAAAATAAGTTATGCAAAAGGCTATGATTTAAAGAATGATGTTATAGATAGGTCGTTAATAGGAATTGCAAAGGAAGTAGCGAAAAAATCTGAGGTGGCGATATTGTTTGTTGGCTTACCAGACTCTTTTGAATCAGAAGGTTATGATAGAAAGCACATGGATATGCCACAAAGTCATGTGAAATTGATAGAAGAAGTGCTGGAGGTTCAAAGGAATGTAATTGTGGTATTAAGCAATGGTTCGATAGTTAATATGACATCATGGAATAAAGAGGTTAAGGGAATTTTGGAAGCAGGACTTTCGGGGCAGGCTGGTGGAGGTGCTATTGCAGATGTATTATTTGGTATAGCAAACCCCAGTGCCAAGCTCCCGGAAACCATCCCTTTGAAGCTTTCAGATACTCCAGCATATTTAAACTTCCCAGGAGAAAAGGGGAAGGTTTCATATAAAGAAGGGATATTTGTAGGCTATAGATATTATGATAAGAAGCAAATGGATGTGCTATACCCTTTTGGACATGGATTATCCTATACTACCTTTGAATATAGGGATTTATCTTTAAGTAGCAGTAAAATAAAAGATAGTGACATACTAGAAGTTAAGGTTAAGGTTAAAAATACAGGAAAAATATTTGGGAAAGAAATTATACAGCTTTATGTAAGAGATATTTATAGTACTGTAATTCGTCCAGAAAAAGAGTTGAAAGCCTTTGATAAGGTAGAATTACAAGCAGGAGAAGAAAAGGAAGTAACCTTTGAATTAGGAAAGAGAGCTTTTGCTTATTATGATGAAGTATTTAAGGCTTGGATTGTAGAAGGAGGAGAATTCGAGATTTTAATAGGTAAATCTTCAAGAGAAATTTGTTTGAAAGAAGTTTTATATGTAGAATCCACGAAAGTACCAAGAAGCAAGTTTAATAGATATACAAAGCTGAAAGAATGGATGAGTGATGCAACTGGATGTGCCTTAGTTCAGCCTATACTAGCTAAGTTTAATGAAGCTACAGGAATGCTAGATTCAGGGGACGAAAGTACCAAGGTAATGATGGAAGCTATGTTTGCTGATATGCCAATATGTAAGCTTATTAATTTTAGCCAAGGAATGTTTAGTGAGGACATGTTAAATCAAGTTATTGATGCAGTAAACAATGTAGAACAATAAAAATGTGCTATTATGATAGAGTTATTTATGTTATTTAATTAAATCATTAAAGAAAAAATCAGTTAGATAAAACTAAAGTTTTTATAACAACAAAATATATTGTTAATTTACCCATATGTACTTAAACATATGGGTTTGTGTTTATTCATAAATATGTTACAATTTTAATATAATGGTAAAATTATAATTAGGAACTAGATAACTTACTTATGCACATATTTTATAAAAGAGGTGATTATGGTGGATTACATGTATGAAATAATAAAATTTAGTAATGTACTGCCTATAAAAATATTTATTCATAAAGTAAACTATGTACCCAATCATTGGCATGAAAGCCTGGAACTGTTATTCATTTTATCAGGAAAAGTTAATATTGTAATAGATGGAATAAAGTATGAGCTTAATGAAGAGGATGTTATTGTCATTAATTCTAACGAAATTCATGCCTTGACCTCACAGGAGGACAATATGATTTTAGCTCTTCAAATTCCAATTGAATATATTAAAAACCATTATGATAATTTTACTGATATTAGCTTTAATTGCAAATCCTTTATGTATCAACATGAAGACCAATATAGATTTAACGTAATAAAAAATATGTTAGCTGAAATGATGTGGATTTATAACAAAGCAGAAGATGGTTTTGAGTTAAAACTACAAAGCTTGCTATTTGAGCTAGTATACAACTTATTTAAAAAATTTAAAGTTATAAAGGATGAAAAACAAAATAAAAGTA
Source organism: Clostridium estertheticum (assembly GCF_011065935.2). NCBI lineage: Bacteria > Bacillati > Bacillota > Clostridia > Eubacteriales > Clostridiaceae > Clostridium > Clostridium estertheticum. The sequence continues at coordinate 746,015 of NZ_JAAMNH020000001.1, forward strand.
GTAATAAATATTTAGAAAGGTTATCTAGAATCATTAGCTATGTAGGAGAGAATTATAAGAAAAAAATTTCCTTGAATACATTAGCAAAACAAGAGTACTTATCTGTATTTTACTTATCTAAGTTTTTTCAAAAGTATATGGGTATGAACTTTTCAACCTATATCAACAGCATAAGGCTACAGCATGCTGCGAAGGATTTAGTATACGCAGATATGTCAATCTCACAGATAGCTTTGGATAATGGTTTTTCAAATGAAAAGTCTTTTCTTAACACGTTTAAAGAGGGATATGGCGATACTCCAAGTCAATATAGAAAAAAAATAAAAAATAATTTAAATGATTTTGTGGAACAAAAAAGTCAAGCTATAAATTATTTGGAGCTAGATAGCAGCAATGTTTTTACAACACTTTTTAAGTATTTAAATATAAAAAATAAACCTAATAGGGATGAGAGAGAGTTTATATTAAAAGATCTAGGAGCGGTTGATGTTTCCAAAGTTAGTAGAAAGATAAATCATAATTGGAAGATGCTTACCACTATTGGAAAGGCAAAGGATGGGTTATTTGCTGAGGTACAAAAACAGTTAGAAAAGATTCAAAAGGACATAGGTTTTAAGTATATTAGATTTCATGGAATTTTTGATGATGAAATGATGGTATATGATGAAGACGAAGCAGGAAACCCTATATTTAATTTTAGTTATGTTGATAAGCTATTTGACTTTTTTTATAGTGTTGGATTAAAACCTTTTGTAGAATTAGGTTTTATGCCCTCTAAATTAGCTAAAGCCAGCTACACTGCATTTTACAGAAAGAGCATTATTAGTATGCCTAAAGACATTAATAAATGGAACATGCTAATAAAAAAATTTGTGGAGCATTGTATATATAGATATGGAAAAGAAGAGGTAGAAAAATGGTATTTTGAGGTTTGGAATGAGCCAGAATTAACTAATGTTTTCTGGTTTGATAGTGAAGAGGATTATTATAAGCTTTATGAAGATACATATCAAAGTATTAAAAAAATTTCTATGGACATAAAAGTAGGTGGGCCATCAATAGTATCCGTCACTTCTATAGGTTTTAACTGGCTAGAGAGATTTTTGAGATTTTGTAATCATAATGACTGCAGACCAGATTTTGTATCTTTTCATAGCTATCCCCATGAAACAAATTCAAATATCTTTGATTGTAATTTTGAAAAAGAAATGCCCATGGTTACAATATCAGAAAATGAAGAGTATCTGGCAGAGGTGATCAATAAAATAAAATATATTACGAAGGAAGCTGGGTTAGAGCATAGGGAAATACATATGACAGAATGGAATTCAAATGCCTGGCACAGGGATTTGTGTAATGATACCTGCTATAAAGTAGCGTATATTGTTAAAAATATAGTAGAAAATATGGATAGTATCTCTAGCTTTGCTTACTGGACTATTACTGATTTTATTGAAGAGTTTCAAGTGCCTGCCCATACATTTCATGGGGGATTAGGGGTTATAACGAATAATGGCATAAAAAAAGCTGCCTACTATGCTTTTTGGCTTTTAAACAAATTGGGAAATAATGTGATAGATTCAGGAGACGGATATTATATTACAGCAAGTAAAAAAGGATATCAGGTTATTCTATACCATTACTGCCATTTTGATAAACTATACAGCAGAAGAGATACTTCAAATATTCACATTAGTGAGAGATATAATGTTTTTATAAATGATTATAACAAGGAAGTAAATTTAAAATTAATAGGATTTAAAGCAGGATTATATGAAGTTAAAGAGTACTCAGTGAATAGAACAAATGGAAGTTCCTACGACAATTGGGTTGAGATGGGATCAATCGAATATTTAAATGAAGAAGAAATCCATTATTTGAATGACAAATCACTGCCCTCATTCAAAAAGTATGGACAGGCTATAGACCATGAATATTCAATTATTACTGGATTAATGCCTCATGAAGTCAAGTTATATGAAATAAATTTTAAGCAAGTTTAATACTTGCTTTTTTTGTCCTCTTTTCTATCCAGGAATATAGCAAACGATTACATATAGCAAAAAAAAGCTCTGAATAAGTTAATAAAGGCAAGGGATTTAATTGATAGATTTATTATAATTATATCATAGAGTCGAACTAATAAAGTATTCTTCAAAATAAAACCATGGTTATAATCCTTATGTTTCGCCACTTAAGCAGAATGCCAGAAACTCTTATTATTAATGCTGAATATGATTTTTTAAGATTAGAAGGTGAGGCTTATGCCAGGAAACTGATTCGTTCAGGCGTAAAAACAAAGATGGTTCGATACAATGGAGTGGACCATGCATTTATAGATAAGATAGGACAATATCCTCAGGCTGAGGACTGTATGAATGAAATTGCAAAAGGAATTAAGAAATTATTTTCTAATAAAAACAAGTAATATGGAGGCGACGGAATGATAGATTTAAAAGCAATTCCCTTTAATTTAAAGGATGAAGATATAAAATGGGTTGAAGAAACCCTGAAATCAATGGACTTAAAGGAAAAAATAGGACAATTATTTTGCCCTATAGGTATGACGGATAATAAGGATTATTTAAAGGCTCTTGCTACAAATATTAAACCTGCTGGAATAATGTTTAGACCAGAAGTGGGTAGTAAAATGCAGGAAACACACAAGTACCTTCAAGAGAATTCAAGAATACCATTACTTATTGCAGCTAATTTAGAAACTGGTGGAAATGGTATTGCTACTGATGGAACCTTCTATGGAAAACAAATGCAAGTGGCAGCTACTGATGATGAAGACATGGCATATAGATTAGGATTAATAGCAGGAAGGGAAGGTAGAGCTGTAGGCTGTAACTGGGCCTTTGCACCAGTTATAGACATAGATATGAACTTCAGAAACCCAATTACTAACGTTAGAACCTATGGTTCTAACCCTGAAAGAGTCTTAAGAATGGGTACAGCCTATATGAAGGGGATCCATGAAACTGGACTAGCTGTATCTATAAAACACTTTCCAGGAGATGGAGTTGACGAAAGAGATCAACATCTTTTAACATCTATAAATGCATTGTCTACTGAAGATTGGGATAAAACTTATGGAATGATATATAAGGGAATGATAGATGAGGGAGCTCATACAGTAATGGTAGGACATATAATGCAACCAGAGTATTCAAGAGAGCTTGTTCCAGGAATAAAGGATGAAGAAATAATGCCAGCTACCTTGGCACCAGAATTACTTCAAGGTTTATTAAGAGAAAAGTTAGGCTTTAACGGTATGATAGTTACAGATGCCAGTTTAATGGCAGGATTTACTGTGGCCGAAAAAAGAGAAATTGCAGTTCCAAAAGCTATTGCTTCAGGGTGCGATATGTTCCTATTCAATAGAAATATTGAAGAAGACTTTGGTTATATGATGAAAGGGATAGAAAAAGGAATATTAACTTTAGAGAGAATTGATGAGGCAGTTACTAGAATCTTAGCAGTTAAGGCATCCTTAGGGTTACACCTTCAAAAGGGAAACAATACATTAGTCCTTGGTGCAGAGGAATTATCAGTTTTAAAATGTGAGGAGCATGTAGCTTGGGCAAAGGAATGTGCTGATAAAGCTGTAACCTTGGTAAAGGATACTCAAAACCTATTACCAGTAACCCCAGAAACCCATAAGAGAGTAATTCTATATGTTTTAGGTGATGAAGGTGGAATGCTCGGTGGACAGTCAATATCTAAATACTTTAAGCAGGCACTAGAGGCAAAGGGGTTTGAGATAACCTTATTTGACAAACAAAATTTAGACTTTGCAGCTCTATTTGCACCAATTAGTAGCTTAAGAGAAAAATATGATTTAGCAGTTTACTTTGCCAACATTGAAACTGCAAGCAATCAAACTACTGTAAGAATAAATTGGGCACCACCAATGGGAGCAGATTTACCTTGGTTTGTAAAAGAATTACCAACCTTATTTGTATCAACAGCTAATCCTTATCATCTTCAAGATGTTCCAATGGTTAAGACTTTTATAAATGCATATTCTAGTAGCGAATATGTTGTAGATGCTGTTATTGAAAAAATCATGGGTAATTCTGAGTTTAAGGGAATAAACCCAGTAAACCCATTCTGTAATTGTTGGGAAGCAAAGCTTTAGGAAAATAAAAGTCATGTAGCAAGGGCAGGAAATCACACACATTGCAGCATACTTTAAAATAAAATAGTCTGTGTAATCCTTAAGAGATACACAGACTATTTTTCATATTAATCGAATCTATATATATAGTATTACACCAATTTATAAATCAAGATTAACTATAGTTCTTCCTTTATGCTTTCCTTTTAATATCATATCAATTTTTTCAGTTAATCCTTCTAAAGATACTTCATCCACATTAGCTTCTAAATTATCAAGTTTCCAATCAGAGGATAATTTATTCCAAATCACAAGTCTGGTATCCATAGGACAGTTAACAGAATCAATTCCAAATAATGAGACGCCTTTCAAAATAAAGGGATATACTGAGGCTTTAAATTCATGGTCTGCAACATTTCCACAACAGGTGACACTACCGCCATAATTAGTTGATTTAATTGCAGTGGCTAAAATGTTTCCACCTACTGTGTCTATTACTCCTGCCCACCTACTCTTTAATAGTGCTTTTCCAGAATTGTCATCTATATCTTTTCTATCAACTATATCTTTTGCACCAATTCCCAGGAGCATCTCCCTTTCAGAAGCTTTTCCTGTAGCTGCAATGACATTATAACCAAGAACACTTAAGATTGAAATGGCGGTACTACCTACTCCGCCTGTTGCACCTGTTACTAATATATCTCCGTCACTGGGTTTAACACCTGAGTTAACCAGTTTATAAACTGATAGGGCAGCAGTGAATCCTGCGGTACCATAAATCATACTTTCTCTTAAAGAAAGGTTTTCAGGAAGTTTTACAACCCACTCTGCCGGAACCCTAATATACTCTGCATATCCTCCTGAGGTACTCATTCCTAAAGCATATCCTGTTACAAGTACCTTATCGTTAACTTTAAAACTATCATTATTGCTTTCAACTACAAAACCTGCAGCATCGATTCCAGGAGTGTGTGGATAATTTCTAGTTACTCCTTTATTTCCTGTAGCAGAAAGAGCATCTTTATAGTTAAGTGAAGAATATTTTACATTTATTATTATATCACCTTCTGGTAGATCATTTATTTGTCTAGTTACGATCTCTCTTTTAAATTCTTTATTTTTGGTTTCTGAAACTAACATTGATTTAAATTTATTATTATTCATTTTAAGACTCCTTATATGATAAATGATTTTATATTAAGCAAATTATAGTAGTAATAAAGTTCTATGTCAAATCCAATTTTTAAAGGTGTAATCAACACAATTCCACCCACATAGCACTTGTCATGTGGGTGGCACCTATTTGACAAGAATATGAAGTCAAGATATAATTATTGAGAATGATAGTACTTATCATTTATATACATAAAGAAAGTATCCATGGGTGTACTTCTTATTGTCATGGCTGCAGGACTTTTGTCCGGAGAAATTCATGAATTTCAAGAACTTTATATGATTCCAGTAGGGATAGAACAAGTTTGGAGTACCAAGGGATTATTGGATCAAAAATCCATGATAGGTGGGTTACTAAAAGCTATTTTCGGGTATGCAGACAGCCCAAATTTAGTTCAAGTACTTGCATATTTGACCTATTTAATGGGTGCATTTTATGCTTATTTTAAGCCTAGCAAACTCCATAACAATTAAGTAATACATGAGCTGGAGTACATTGACTACACTAAGGAGGAGCTTAAATGGAAACTATTAAGTCGATATTTTATTTTATATTAGCAGGAGTTTTTGAGATAGGAGGTGGCTACCTTGTGTGGTTATGGCTCCGTGAAGGAAAAAATATAGGATATGGAGTTTGTGGAGCAATATTATTAATAATATATGGCATTATTCCTACTCTGCAGCCTCCAAATGCTAATTTTGGTAGAGTATATGCAACTTATGGTGGTATCTTTATTGTTTTATCTATCTTATGGGGCTTTAAGATTGATAATATAATTCCAGATAAATTTGATTTGATTGGTGGATTTATAGCGTTAGTTGGAGTTATTATAATTATGTATGCTCCAAGAGGATAGAATATTAAATGTTTATCATGTCACTATATATTAATAATTTAAATATTAATATATAGAGGTGTTAATATAATAAGTCAAAAAAAATTAACAATATAAACGAATTCCTAACTAAAAATGTTAATATTCCCATAGAACTATATGAATCTATCGTATTATGAAAAGAGTACACCCATCTTCTATAAGTGGGTGGTGAATTTTCATTTGGCGTTAGCCAACCTTGTAGTAACCTCTTTTATTATTTTTTTATAAATAAAGTAAATTGTTATATTTTTTTGGATATAGTAAATAATATTATTATGAATATTCAAGAGCGGAGGATTATGACTAAAAAAATTACTAAATCAGTCTTATTTGGTGTTCAAAAACAACAACTTAAGCATTTAAATTCTAGCAATTATGAAGCTCTTAGAGGATTATGTTTTTTATCTAAAAACATGTATAACGTAGCTTTATATAATATTAGACAATATTATTTTACTGAAAAGAAGTTTCTTGGATACAACAGCAATTATCACCTATGTAAATATAATGAGAATTACACAATGCTTAATAGTAATTCAGCACAGCAAATGCTGAAAGTTGCTGATAGAAACTTCAAGTCATTTTTTGCTTTAATAAAAATGGCTAAAAAAGGAGAATATCAATATAGTGATATTAAATTACCTGGGTACTTACCTAAAGATGGATTTTTTAATCTTATCTTTAATGAATTTAATTCTTCTAAAGATAAATTTTCAGTACCAATGTCAACTACTTTCAAAAGGCTTTATGGTAAGGTTGAGATTAACATACCTTCAAATTTAAAAGGTAAGGCAATTAAAGAAGTTAGGATATTACCTAAAAATGATGCAAGGTTCTTTGAAATTCAATGGGTATATGAAATTGATGAGTTCAAAGGAAATTTAAATAAAAACAACACACTTGCTATTGATTTAGGAATAGATAATTTATGTGCTTGTACTATTAATGATGGTAAAGCATTTATAATTGACGGAAAAAAACTTAAATCCATTAATCAATGGGCTAATAAGGAAAATAGTAGACTCCAATCAATTAAAGATAAGCAAAAGATTAAAACGACCACTAAAGCTCAGAAGAAACTATGGAATAAAAGGAGTAATAGAGTTAATGATTATCTCAATAAGACCGTTAGGGTAATTATTGATTATTGTTTAAATAACGATATAGGTAGTATTGTAGTTGGTTATAACCCAACTATTCAAAGAAAAGTAAATTTGGGTAAAGTCAATAATCAAAACTTTGTTAATATTCCAATTGGTAATATAAGAGAAAGGCTGACTTATCAGAGCCAAAGATATAATATTAATTTAATAGAACAAGAAGAAAGCTATACTTCAAAAGCTGATTTTTTAGCAAATGATAGTATGCCTATTTATAGTGCTTTGAATAAGAAAAGATACTTATTTAGTGGTAAAAGAATATCAAGAGGACAATACAAATCATCTAAAGACTTGATATTAAATGCTGATATAAATGGCTCACTTAATATAATGAGAAAATCTAACATAAAACAAATTAACTTAAATCATAAAGAGTATTTAAACCCCATAAGGACAAGAATAGCTTAAATGTAGGCTGGGAATAGAAATATTTACAGTATAGGGCGTACTTGGACACGCCAAAAAGAATAAGGCTGCCTAATTTATTAGGTCCAAAGTTAAAGCAAACTTCTTTATAAAAAAGAATCCCCTTCCTCTACAGGTGGGGGAGGGTTCAATCTTGGACAATATTTTATTGGATATGCTGATAATTTAACATTCGGGCAAGATACAAGTGCTTGGGCAAGGTTATACAATCCAATTAATTCAGGCGTTACTTTGTATGTAAATGTGTTGACTGTAACTGATGTTTCAGAGTCTCCATTCCGTGCACAGTTTTGGTTTAACTCAACTCCTCCTGAGTCAGATGTTAAATTTACACCTGTAACTCCTACAAATTTAAGTATTAAACCATCACATAAAGCAAAGGTACAATTAGAATATGCATCTAATGTTACAGGTGACCCAACTGGAGGAATCAAGGCCTTTGTAAGAAGAGCGTAGCCTGAAACAACATTGATAGAAAGTGAAAATGGGAAAATAATTATTGGTGAGGGTGGTAACTTTTTAGTGTTCTTATCAACTCCAGAAACACCAGAACTTTTAAATTCAGGTAGAATAGCTTTTGTTTGGTGGGAAGAAAGAATCAGTGATAAATGTAAATGCAAGGATTAATAATAACTTCCCATTAATTTAAAATCAAATAAAAAACTAAATTTGTAGAAAAAGAGCTAAAGCATTTTAAAATGGATCCTGTGCCAAGGACATTTTATTTATTTTGGCTCTTTTATAATTATAAAATATATAGATAATTATGATTATAAAGAGTAGAATAAAAAATATAAATGGTTTATTCTTTTAAACAGAGGAGGGGTAGTTTTGGGTATTAATCAAATATCACAACAGTTGAACAGTATAATCACCGGAACAGCACAATCAACAACAGGAATTTTAGGTAAGGATTCAAATGGAGATGCTTCTTCTAGCTTTGAAGCTATACTTAATCAAATAGTGAACAATTCACAAAATCCAACTTTAAATAACGATGGGACAAGCAGCTCTAGTATTAATAGTAAGGATAATATAGTTAATGGATTAGATAATTTGTCATTACAATCTCAAAGGGCTGAGCAGCTTCAACAAATGGTTATGCAGCAAATGATGCAGATTATGACAAAACAAGATACAAGTAGTAGTTCAAGTATCGGTTCCATTGAAAGTGAAGATGGCTTAGAATATTGAATTACGAATTAAGGGAACTCATTTGAGTTCCCTTAATTGATAATTTTAATATTCATTATTAGCTGCAAAAGCATTATTAATAATATACATATTTTTAGGCATATACACACAAAATAAATACATCCATTATTATTTAAGGAAGGATGTAGCTTTATGAATGAAAAAAATAATATGAGTATTAATGATGAGTTAACCGCTAAATCTTATTGGCTGGATTCAACTTCAGAAACAAACTATCCTACTTTAGAAAAAGATATCAAAGTTGATATTGCAATTATAGGAGGAGGGATTACAGGAATAACTACTGCTCTCCTTTTAAAAAATGAAGGTTTCAAAATTGCATTAATTGAGGCAGACAAAATAGTTCAGGGAACCACAGGGCATACTACAGCTTATGTTACTTCACAACACGATATAATATATAGTAATTTAATAAGTCGTATGGGAATTGAAAAAGCTAAGCAATATGCGGATGCAAATGAGGGTGCCATAGATTTTATTGAAAACACTATAAAAAAATACAATATTGATTGTGATTTTTATAGGTTGCCAGCATATATCTATACAACAGATGAAACCTATATAGAGAATATGAAGGCAGAAGCTAAAGCAGCTAAAAGCCTAGGCATAAAAGCAAAATACATAGAAAAGTTAGATTTGCCATTTTATGTAAAGGGTGCACTATGCTTTGAAAATCAAGCTCAATTTCACCCTAGAAAATACCTTCTTAAAGTTGCCGAAAACATTTCTGAAGATGGAAGTCAAATATATGAACATACAAGAGCGGTAGATATAAAGCATGATAATTTATATACTGTAATAACAGATACAGGATTTAAAGTAACAGCTTCAAAAGTTGTTTTAGCTTCACATTTTCCTTTTTATGATGGTTTAGGATTATATTTTGCAAGACTTCGCCCAGAGCGGTCATATGTAATAACTGCTAAAATAACAGATGATTTGCCAAAAGGCACATTTGTAGATGCAGGAGATGCAGGGTGGTATTTTCGCTTACAAAAGTATAGAGATGGTCAGATGATAATTATTGGTGGTCAAGATCATAAAACTGCTCATGGTGGCGACATGATGAAACATTATGACAATTTAAAAAAATTTGCAGAGGAGAATTTTACTGTTGAGAAATTTTTATATAGATGGTCAACTCAAGATTATATAACATTAGATGGTGTGCCATATGTAGGTAATCTTACTTCCACATCAGAAAATATTTATGTAGCTACAGGTTATGGTGAATGGGGAATGACAAATGGAACAGCAGCTGCGAATATATTAAGGGATATTATAGTTAAGAAGGAAAGCCCTTATGAGGAGGTTTACAATCCATCGCGCCATATTTCAACTGAAGGAATTACGAACTTTGCAAAGGAAAATTTTGATGTTGCAAAAGAGTTAATAAAAGGAAAACTTCAAATTGGGCAACATAATATTGATTTAAAAAATGGTGAGGGAAAGGTAGTAGAGCTTGATGGAGAAAGATATGGGGCATATAGAGATAAAAATGGCGAATTGCATATAGTTGATATAACATGTACACATATAGGTTGTGAGCTAAAATGGAATAGTGCAGAATCATCTTGGGATTGCCCTTGTCATGGGTCAAGATTTACTTTTGAGGGCGATATTATAGAAGGCCCAGCGGTTACAAGGTTAAATCACTACAAAGAAGGTAATAATACAATTGATTCAAATCTGATTTGATAAAAATAAAATGGTATAGTCGTTATAATCTATCTATACTATTATATTAAAAATAGTTAAACACCTAAAAGATGTAACATTGAAACAATTACAATGCACCTAATATGTACCTATAGTAAGTATAGAAGAGTATGAAGTGCAAAAAATTATAATTTTGATTGTTCCATAATATTCAATAACATTTTAGATAAGGGTGTGAAAATTTCACACCCTTTAGTATTTTATTTAAGTTGATATTATTTTCGAGAGGTATAATCTTAATGGACAAACTTAATCTTCTGGAATATCCTTAAAACTACTTGATACTCTCTTCTATACTCTTTCCAAAATTCCTACACCTGTCTAATGCTATTTCATCAGGGTTCCACAGTTCTCTTATACCTTCATTTATTATTTCAAACCCAGCTTTATTTAATTCTTCTGTAATTATTTTAACTGACTCACCACTCCAACCGTAACTTCCAAATGCTGCTGCTTTTTTATCCTTAAAACCAAGTCCCTTTATCATTTCTAATATGGCTGCAGTAGAAGAAAGAATTCCATTATTTATTGCTGAAGAACCAACAAGGATCATCTTTGATTTAAATACTTCTGTGACAATATCATTTTTATCATTTTTTGAAGAATTAAATATTTTTATTGTGATATCTTTATTTGCTTCAGTTATCCCTTCAGCTATAGTTTCTGCCATTCTTCTAGTACCATTCCACATAGTATCATAAATTATTGTAATTTGATTTTCTTTATAATTTTTTGCCCATTCCATATATTTATTTGCAATTTGAAGTGGGTTTTGTTTCCAGATAATACCATGACTTGGGCAAATCATATCTACTGGTAGGTTTAAACTTAATATTTCCTCAATTTTCTTCACTACTAAGGGGCTAAAAGGTGTTAAAATATTTGCATAATACTTTATTGCTTCTTGAAATAGTTCCGCATTATCAACCTTGTCATTATACATTAGTTCCGATGCATAATGCTGCCCAAAAGCATCATTACTAAATAATGTGTTTTCTCCTGTTAAATAAGTAAACATACTGTCTGGCCAATGAAGCATTCTTGCCTCCACAAATATTAATTTGTTTTTTCCTATCTCTAATATATCCCCTGTTTTAACCTCAACGAAATTCCAGTTTTGATGATAATGGGCTTTTAGAAATTTCGCTCCATTTTTAGTGCAATATATAGGAACATTCGGTATTTCACTCATAAGTTCTGGGAATGCCCCACTGTGATCGATTTCTGAATGGTTTGCAATAATATAATCAATTTTGTTTAAATCTATTTCATTCTTTAAATTAGCAACAAACTCTTTGGCATATGGTTGCCATACTGTGTCTATAAGTACCGTTTTTTCATCTCTAACTAAATATGAATTGTACGAGGTGCCTTTATTTGTAGAGTACTCTTTACCATGATATTCTCTTAGTTCCCAATCTATTTTTCCGACCCAAGTAACTGTATCACTAATCTTAAATGACATAAATATCATCCTTTCCATAATATATTTTTGAATAAGATATTGCTTTCAAGAGGGATATGTTGGAATGTAAATTCGGCTTTTATTTACATCATGGTTTTTATTCTCTCAAATAATTCATCTGCAGTACCGGCCTGTATTAGTTCATCATTTACTAAAGCATAAGGTCCTACTGCACAATCCCCACAATACCCCAAGCATGACGCTACTGTTACATCAGCATTAGTAAAATTGTCTTTTAATTTTTTCATAGTTTTCTCTGTTCCAAAAGTAAAGTTATTTTCACAAAAATTTATTTCTGTCATCTTTATAGCTCCATCATTAATTATTATCTTTTTAATTTATCTAATAACTCGTCTGCAGATATATTAGATAAATCAACCTGATTTAATGTTATTCCACTTTTTATGGCTGATTTAAGAAGTGGTGACCTTTTCGTATCACCTATAACAATTGCACCGATTATGTTATTATCTTTTATAAATATTTTTTTATACCCTTTTACATTAATATCTTCATCTATTAATACTTTTGTAGACTTAGTTTCATCTGTACATCCCATAGAAAATAACGAAATTCCAAAAGCATTTGGGGTTGTTACTGGAGTGAGTTTTTCATAAATAGTTTCCTTCCCAGTAATGTTGTATCCTGAAACCTTTCCTTGTGCTATGGCAATATTCCATAGTCCAGTAACTTGATTATCAAATTCAGCAATATCTCCTGCCGCATAAATATTTTTTATGTTGGTTTCCATTTTATTGTTGGCTTCATAATATTATTGTTCCCTTTTTCTTTTGTAATTATTTTAAAAACATGTAATTTACCAGTTTGTATTTTAAATAAAAAAAGAGTATGTGACTTTATCACATACTCTTAAAGTATTGGTTTAACTTTTCTCTATTGACTATAAATTTCCTATGTTCAATTTTAACCATATCCATTTGTTCAAGTTCATTTACTGCCCTTGAAATAGTTTCACGAGAGCTACCTAACATATCTGCCAAATAGGTTATATTTATCTTAACATCTATTAAAACTCCCTGCTCTGTTTCTACTCCATAGTCCTTAGACAGTTTCCAAAGCTTAGCAGCTACCCTTTTGTCCATCTTAGTAGGAACTGTATTTTTAATTTGTCTATACAATCTTCTTATTTTTTTACTCATAGAGCACAATATAACTTCTGTGAGTTTAAAGTCTTGCTGCATGATATTTAATAAGTCTACTTTTGGTATGCTTATAATTTCACCGTCTTCAAAACCTTCGCAATTAATAGAGGCTGTATGATTATCGAAAATTACCTCATTTATAATCTCACCTTTGTTTAAGATATATATAATCCTTTTTTGACCTTTTTCTGATAACCTGTACATGGTTACCTTGCCCTCTAGCACTATATATATATTATCGATAATTTGTCTTTCAGCAAATAATATTTGTGTTTTTTTTAGTTTTTTTGTGAGGACAATCGCTCTTATTAAATCTAAGGTTTTATCATCGACACATTCAAATAAAGGAAGGTCTTTTAATTGCCTAAGCGTTACTTGTGGCATCCTAACTTCTCCTTATGATTTCATTTTAAAATCTCATTATTTCAAAAATGTAAATTATTGTTTCTAATAATATTAATAATATCATTATATCTCATACTCAGTGCAATATGTAATATAATATACGAAAGCTTTATTTTTCTCATAATCAACTAATTAAAATCCAGTATATTTAAAAAGCACCATGCTTAAAAGCATGATGCTATATTAAAGAAATGGACGATTTTATTTTTCTTTTGCTATAAACCAATATGCTGCTCCAATAAATACAGCCCCACCTACAAAGTTACCTAGGGTAACCCAAAGCAAGTTGTGTGTTAACCCAACTATTGAAATTGATGCTCCATGAGGAATCATCAGTGCTACTGAAAGTAAGGTCATATTTGCAATACTATGTTCAAAACCTGTAGTTATAAATGCAAAAAGGCACCAGAAAATCATTATAAGTTTAGCTGTTTCTTCCTTTAATTTAATAGAACACCACACAGCTAAACAAACTAACATGTTACAAAGGATACCTCTTAAAAATAATTCCATACTTGGTGTTGCCATTTTTACTTGTGATGCTTTTAAAATGAGGGTAGCTGTACTTCCTTTTGCAAGACCAGCACCTACAAATATTGCAGATAACAATACCGAACCTACGAAATTTCCTATAAAGCTATAAATCCAAATATTTATAGAATCAAGCCAAGAGACTTTCTTTTCTAGAGACCCTATGGTCATAGTCATGTTGTTTCCAGTGAAAAGTTCGGATCCAGCCATTATTACAAGACTTAAGGCAATGCCAAAGGAAGCTCCCATAATAATTTTTGTTGCAGGGGACTGTGCAGCTGATAATAATCCACCAATAGTAAATATTAATAAAATTCCAAATCCCACATAAACACCAGCCAAAGCAGCTGCAGTAAGATACCTTATTTTGCTTTTCTTCAAGAGTTCAGACTTTTTTATAGCTGATGTTGAAACATTGTTAATTTCTTCACTAAACAAAATATATCATCTCCTTAAATAAAATATACTCACACTTTATCATTATAAAATAAGAAATTATGTGACTAATATCACATAATTTTAAAAAGATATTTTTTATCCTAATATTTGTTTTAAATTATCTTCTGGTGTAAGTACTTAATTAGAGCTTGAAGGGTTAAACTATCATCAGTAAGTACCTCTAGAGCTTACTGTGAAGGAAAACCTTACAACTTTGTATATGATGATATAAAAAATACAAAATAGGAGAAAACAATAATGATTAATAAATAAATATAAAATAATTATTAAATTAGGAGGATGCTAAAATTTGAAAAATTTAAAAAGTTTAAAAGGAACCAAAACTGCCGAAAATCTTTTAAAATCCTTTGCAGGAGAATCACAAGCAAGAAATAGGTATACCTATTATGCTTCAGTAGCTAAAAAGGAAGGTTACGTCCAAATTGAAAACATATTTACTGAAACAGCAGGTAATGAAAAAGAACATGCAGAGAGATTCTTTAAATTTTTAGCCAATAGTGATTTAAATGGCGAAGCAGTTATTATTAATGATGCAGCTTATCCTGTTTTCTTAGGAGATACTAAGGGAAATCTATTAGCAGGAGCTGCTGGTGAGAATGAAGAGTGGACGACTTTATATCCTCATTTTGCAGACGTTGCAGAAGAGGAAGGGTTTTCTGACATTGCATATGTATATAGAAAAGTTTCTGAAGTTGAGAAAAGACATGAGGTCAGATACAGAAAACTAGCTAAAAACATTGAAGATGGTACTGTGTTTATAAAAAATGAAACAACTTTATGGAAATGCAGTAATTGTGGATTTATATTCGAGGGCAGCGGAGCACCAGAAATTTGTCCATCATGTGCCCATCCAAAGTCTTATTTTGAAATATTTGCAGAAAACTATTAAAACTTAAAAAATAAATTATAAAAATAATTTTAAAGAAATAAATGGAGAAGTGAATTAAATTCACTTCTCCGTTTATTTTTCTGATTAAAAATGTCTGACTTTGAACATTAAGTGTTTATAAAGAACTCTATTACATTTTTTCAAACTCAGATTTTGGAACTCCACATAATGGACAAACCCAATCTTCTTGAACATCCTCAAACTTAGTTCCTGGTGCTATTCCACCATCTGGGTCACCTATTTCTGGATCATACACGTAGCCACATACTAAACAAACATACTTATCCATAAAAACATCTCCTCTTGATTTATTAATATTAAAAACTATTTAATAGTCTCTTTATAGTATTATTATTCCCTTTTTTCTTTGTGATTATTTTAAAAGCATGTAACTTACCAGTTAATATATTCCTTAACTTCAGCTTTATCTCCTAAGGTTATATCTTTTAGAACCCACTCCTTAAACACTGGATATCCTGTTCTATCCACAATATACCCTATGTGTTCTTTTCCTCCTGGTGCATCTATATTTATGTATTTATCAATATATGAATATGTGTTTTTTATTATTTTTATTATACTTTCTGCGTCTACCCAAGTTATAAAATCCTGAGCAAGTCTAGGATTCTTTTTTCCAGTTCTACCCATTATCACAAGCTTATAATATTTATCAGTACTTCTGCTCCATGCACCAGTTGGACATTTACCTATACATTCACCACAGCCAATGCACTTGTCATGGTCGCGTACAATTTTAAAATTTTCCATTTTAAGTGCACCAGTAACTCTTTTTTTACAGTTAGTTACGCAGGTTTTACAGCTTATACATCTATAGGATTCATATTGAGGCTCAGTCATCCCTATAATCCCGAAATCCTGAATCCTAGCTTTGATACAATCATTAGGGCAACCGGTTAAAGCTATCTTCACATGATAATCATTAGGAAAGATTTCTTTTTCAATCCTTTTTGCAAAGTCTGTAGTATTATAATTTGCAAAGGGGCATACATTCGCGCCTATACAGGCTGATACATTTCTAGTACCTGCTGCTGAATATCCTGTATTGGGAGAAATTTGATTTATTTCCAGGCCTTCTATAATTGGTTGAATCATCTTATTAACTTCTGGTATTTTATCTATATCAATATTGGGTATCTCAAAGCCCTGTCTTATAGTTATATGAATATTTCCATCTCCATAAGTTTCTGCTACCCTTTGCAGAACTTCTAAATATTTAGCTTCTATGTGACCCCCAGGTACTCTTACTCTTATAGCTGTTTTACCTCTTTTTTTAGTTATTCTGTAAGCATTTTTTTTAAGTAATTTGGTGTTTACATCCATGATATTCTCCCCCTTAATCTACTAGATGAACTGCATCCATATAGTTAAAAACAGGTCCTTCTAAACAAATATAAGTATCATCAATTTTACAATGTCCGCATTTGCCAACACCACAGCACATCTTTCTCTCATAAGATACCCATATATTTTCTTCCTTTACTCCTTTTTTTATAAATTCAGCTACTGTAAATTTCATCATTATTGGAGGGCCTACTACAATAACTTGTACTTTATCTATATTCTCTACTGCAATATCTGCAACATATTTTGTTATTAATCCTACATTTCCCATGTAGCATTCTTCTGCACTATCTACAGTTAGAGTTACACTAATACTCTTTTCCCAAGATTTTAAATCATCTTTAAATAAAATGTCTTTAGGTGACTTAAATCCTGTTATTAGATTAAAGTGATTACATTCCGTTGGATGCTTTGAAAAATAATCTACTATTCCTTTTATAGGTGCAAGTCCAGTTCCACCTGCGGCTACAATGATTTCTTTATTTTTATAAAGGTTAACATCGAAGCCATTTCCATACGGGCCTCTTAAAAATAAGGTACCTCCTACGAAAAAACTATGAATTACATCTGTAACCACACCTACACGTCTTATTGTAAGATCTATATAATCCTCACCTATCTCACTAACAGATATAGGTGATTCCCCGAATTTTGGTATGGATACTTCAAAAAATTGACCCGGCTTTACGTCTCCTCTGAACTCCATTCTGAAAGTATAATCCGTTTCTGTATGCTTTTTTATATTAAGTATCTTAGATTTAAAAGGCATATATATGTTTTCCATTTATTCCACCTCATCCATTGCTTTATTTAATTTATTTACACAATTTGAGAAAGATATATATTCGGGGCATATATCATCACATCTACCACAACCTATACACATATGATACCCAGCTCTCTTTTTAAAGTCATATACCTTGTGCATAATTTTAAATCTCATTCTATCCTTTTTGTCTTTTCTAAAACCGTGGCCACCTGCCATATCACTAAATCCGTCTACATGACAAGATGCCCATACGCGTCTTCTTTCTCCTGTATTTTTATTATCCTTATAGAAAATATCCTGCATAGTAAAACAGGCGCAAGTACCACATACAAAATTACACCTCCCACATGCAATGCATCTTGAAGAATATTCATCCCACATTTTTGATTTGAAAACCCTCTGATCTAAGTTTTCAGGTATAGTAACCACTATATCATTAGTCAGAGCAAATTCAGGCTCTAGTTCTATCACAATCGATTCGCCTTTGTTAAAGTAATTCATTAGTTCCTCGGATTTACAATCTATAATAACCTCATCATTTTGAAGCTTAGTGTACATATCATAATCTTCTGTTTTATTTGATCCCATGCTTACACAAAAACAGTTTTCAAAGCTTTTACTACAACCCATAAGCACAAATTTAATTTTGTTTCTTAAATTCTTATAATAATAGTCCTCATTACCATTTCTTAAATAAATTTCATCCAATCTCTTCAATGCATGAATATCACAGCTTCTTAAGAAAATTAATATTTTCTTTTCCTCTTGTTTTGGCTGCGTGCATTCATTTTCAGTAAAGTAAAATAAGGTTTGAGTAATAGGCAGTATTATTTCCTTAGGAGAAAAACTAGATTTTAGATCAAACTCTACTTCCTTTATACTCTCTATTTCTTCATACCTAACAGTATCAGTATCTGCAAGAGTTCCTTTTCCCTTGAGCTTTACTGGAGCATATACCTTATATTCACGTCGCAAGATTTTAAGATACTCATCAAACTTCTCTATTTTTAACTTAAAGCCCATAAATACAACACCCTCCACCATAATAAATTTCACTTAATAATTAAGCATTGTTAATAAATTCACTATAATAAACAAATCTATTCTATTCCGAATTAACTTCATTATATTTTAAATAAAAAAAAGAGTATGTGACTTTCATCACACACTTTTTAAATGGCGAAGAAACAGCGCAGAAGGAAGTTCAATTTCATTATTGCAAGCCAAACAAACCTCTTATAGTAAAAAATTAATCTAGTAACATATGTTACCGACAATACAATTATAAACCTATATACTAATCTCATAACACAAGCGCAAATAGTGCTTACAAAAGTGAAAAATGGAGGGTGATTTGTATGTCAATGTTTTGTTATCAATGTCAAGAAGCAGCTAATTGCAAGGGTTGTACGGTAAAGGGAGTTTGTGGTAAGACTGAAGACCTTGCAAAGGCTCAGGACTTGCTAATTTACATAACTAAAGGAATATCTGTATACAGTGTTAAGGCTAGAGCTAATGGTATAGTTAATAAGGAAGTAGATAATTTTATAATGGAAAGTTTATTTGCAACTATAACTAATGCAAATTTCGATAGAAATGTATTTATTGAAAGAATCAGAAAAGGATTAAGCTTAAGGGAAGAAATAAAAGGGCAGCTTCTTAAAGCTGGTGTTAAGTTAAGCGATAAAGGCGAAAATGCTAGTTGGCTTAGCAAAATATTAAATACCTTTGGGCTTGGCAAAGAAGAGGAATTAAACCTACCAGATGCAGCGGTTTGGTTTTCTAACGACTTAAAAGCCTTTGATGAAAAAGCCGGCAAAGTTGGCGTGCTTTCAACAGAGAATGAAGATATAAGATCTTTAAGAGAATTATTGATTTATGGACTTAAAGGTATGGCTGCATATGCTAAGCATGCTGATAATCTTGGATACAATGAAGATGGTCTCCATGCGTTTACTCAAAAGGGGTTAGCTTCTACTTTAGACGATACTTTGGGGGTAGATGAACTTGTAGCTTTAGTACTTGAATGTGGTAAGTACGGTGTGGATGCAATGGCATTACTTGACAAGGCTAACACTTCTAGTTATGGAAATCCAGAAATAACAAAAGTTAATATAGGAGTTAAAAATAATCCTGGTATATTAATTAGTGGACATGATTTAAAGGATATGGAAGAGTTATTAAAGCAGACAGAAGGTACTGGCATAGATATCTATACTCATAGTGAAATGCTTCCAGCTAATTATTATCCTGCATTTAAAAAGTACAAGCACTTGGTAGGTAATTATGGGAATGCATGGTGGAAGCAGAATCAGGAATTTGAAAGCTTCAACGGACCAATACTTATGACTACAAACTGTATCGTAACTCCAAAAGCATCTTATAAAGATAGGATATACACTACAGGAGTAACAGGATTTGCAGGTGTTAAGCACATAGCAGATGGAATTGATGGAGGAGCAAAAGATTTTTCTCAAATAATTAAACAAGCTAAAAATAGCAACGCACCTGTGGAAATTGAAAAGGGTGAAATAGTAGGAGGCTTTGCTCATAATCAAGTGATAGCTCTTGCAGATAAGATTGTAGACGCTGTTAAAACTGGAGCAATAAAGAGATTCTTTGTAATGGCAGGTTGTGATGGAAGAATGAAGAGTAGAGATTACTACACAGAATTTGCTGAAAAATTACCAAAGGATGCAGTTATACTTACAGCAGGTTGTGCAAAATATAAATATAACAAATTAAATTTAGGTGATATTGGTGGAATTCCAAGAGTATTGGATGCTGGACAATGTAACGATTCATACTCATTAGTAGTGATAGCACTTAAACTAAAAGAAGTATTTGAATTAGACGACATAAATGAACTTCCAATTTCTTACAACATTGCATGGTACGAGCAAAAAGCAGTTATAGTATTACTTGCATTGTTACATTTAGGCGTTAAAAAAATTCATTTAGGACCAACTCTGCCAGCCTTTTTATCGCCAAACGTGGTAAAGGTATTGGTTGACAACTTTGGAATTGCTGGAATAACAAATGCAGATGACGATATAAAGATGTTCATGGAGGGCTAATAATTAGAATCCTCGAATTACCTTAATTTAAAAAAATGCTAAAGCTGAGAAGCTTTAGCATTTTTACATTTACTGCCACCCACATGCCACTTGCCATGTGGGTGGCACTTAGGATTCAACTATCTTTTTAATTTATCTAATAACTCCTCTACAGATATATTAGATAAATCAATCCCGTCTAATGTTGTTCCATTCTCTATGGCTGATTTAAGTAGAGGTGATCTTTTCGTATCACCTATAACAACTGCACCAATTACCACATTATCTTTTATGAATATTTTTTTATACCTTTTTGTTTCAATATCTTCATCCATTAATACTTTTGTAGCCCTTGCTTCATCTATAGATCCCATAGAAAACAAGGAAATTTCAAAAGCATTTAGAAGTGTTACTGGTGTGACTTTTTCATATATAGATTCTTTTCCAATAATGTTGTATCCTGCAACTTTTCCTTGTGCTATAGCAATATTCCATAGTCCGATAACTTGCTTATCAAATTCAGCGATATCGCCTGCTGCATAAATGTTTTTTATATTGGTTTCCATTTTATTGTTTACTAATATTCCTTTTGAGGTTTCAATTTCAGTATTCACGGTTAAATCCACATTAGGATTAATTCCTATAGAATAAATAACCATATCACACTTTAATTCGACTTTTTCGTCTATGAGGATTCCTTCTACTTTAGGATTCCCTATTATTTTGTTTACTGCAGTATTGGTTAATATTTCTATTCCACAATCCTGTATTATATTCTTTAATATCTCAGATGCACTTTCGTCTAACTGTCGAGGCATAAGCCTGGACTGTAATTCAACAACTATTACCTTTTTACCATGCTGATGTAATCCCCAAGCCATTTCTAAACCTAGTATTCCACCACCGATAATTATTATTTGTTCACATTCGGTAAGGCTTTTTTTAATATTTAAAGTATCATTAAGGCCTCTTAGAGTGTAAACACCCTCCAAATCTATACCATCTATTGGAGGTTTAGTGTTACTGGCTCCATTTGCAAAAAGCAATTTATCATACTTAAATTTACTACCATCAGATAATAATACTTCCTGAGAAGCTATATTTACATTTATAGCTTTTGTATCAATAAATATATTTACCCTATTTTGCTCATACCATTCTTTCTTTTGAATAAGTATGTTATTTTCCTCCAGGTCATCAAATATACCTTTGGATAGTCTTAATCGGATATAAGGATAAAATTTTTCTTCTCCAACCAAGTATATCTCTGAGTCTAAATCTGTTTCTCTAATTGCCTTAATTGCGGTTATTGCTGCGATACCATCGCCTAGGATCATAATCTTATTAGCCATTTACATCACCACATTTCATAATATTTATTAGCCTAATATTTGTTTCAAATCAGCTTCTGGTGTACTTATAGGTTTAATGTCAAAAGTATCAACTAGGAATTGTAATACATTAGGGCTTAAGAAAGCTGGTAATGTTGGTCCTAGATAAATTCCTTTTACTCCTAGTGATAATAATGCTAATAAGTCTGCAACAGCCTTTTGTTCATACCAAGTTATAACCATTGCTAGTGGTAAATCATTAATTCCACATTTAAATGCATCAGCTAGTGCTAAAGCTATTCTAACTGCGGAATATGCATCGTTACACTGACCTATATCGAGTAGCCTTGGAAGTCCAGCTACTTCTCCAAACTCCAATTTATTAAAACGGTACTTTCCACAAGCTAAAGTAAGAATAATACAATCTTTTGGAACAAGTTGCGCAAATTCAGTGTAATAATTTCTTCCTGTTTTTGCTCCGTCACAGCCTCCAATTAAGAAAAAGTGCTTAATTTTTCCTTCTTTTACTGCATTAATGATTGTATCAGCATGACTTAAAGTTGCTTTATGGCCAAATCCTACTAGAATTTCTTTAACTTCTTCATCTTTTTCGAAGCCACCCAGTTCTAGAGCTTTATTTATTATTTCAGAGAAGTCCTTATGACCATTCTCGTCAGCAGCTATATGTTTTATACCATCCCAACCAACAACACTTGTTGAGTAGATTCTATCTTTATATGAATCTTTTGGTTTCATTAAGCAGTTTGTTGTCATTAAGATGCAACCAGGTATACCATCAAATTCCTTTTGTTGATTTTGCCATGCTCCTCCAAAGTTACCTACTAAATGAGCATACTTATTTAACTTAGGATAACCATGGGAAGGAAGCATTTCGCCGTGGGTATAAATGTTTATTCCCTTGCCTTCAGTTTGCTCTAGTAGCATTTCTAAGTCCCTTAAATCATGACCAGAAATTACGATAAATGGTCCTTTTTTAATATTTACATTAACCTTTTGAGGTGAAGGTGAGCTATATTTTTCATTATTAGCACGATCTAGTACCTCCATAATTTTAACACTCATCTCTCCAGTTTTAAGTAAGTATTTGATAAGATCTTGAAGATTTAAAGTATTATCAGTTAATGCTGCAAGAGCTACAAAATAAAATTCATCTACTTCTTCACTATTATATTTTATAAATCTAGCCTGATGTGCATAAGCCGCAATTCCTTTTAATCCGTATTTTATAGTTTCACGTACGGAACGGATATCTGCATCTAATTTTTCATCGTACATAACACCTGCTTTTTTAGCATCTTCAAGGATTTGCTCTTTAGAATCACTTAAATTATATAGAGCCTCTTCTGTATTTACTTTTTCATTAGAAACTTTATTTCTAACCTCTTCTTTGATTACTTGAGATTTTTTAAGCATATCAATATGAGCTTCAGGATCAAAATTCACATTTGTTAATGTCATAAATAATGCATTCTCAATAAATGAAATCCATGCAATAGGGAGTTTTTCACCTTTATCTAAAAGTTTTGTAGCATAACAACTAATTCCTTTTAGTTGATAAATTAATAAATCCTGCATTGCTGCAATTTCTGGCGTTTTTCCACAAACTCCTATGTTGGTACAACCTTTTCCACCAGCAGTTTGTTCACATTGAAAGCAAAACATTTTACCTTGCATATGTAACCTCCTATTTTTTATAAATATTTAATTTTAGCTTACACTTTTTTTATGTAAAAATGTAAGAAAATAATGAATATTCATATATTGTCCATAAATAATATATGTTTTAAGCATTCGTTTATGATTAAGGAATTTCAATTTTTATGGGAAGCTAAAATGGCTTCCCATAATTTATTTTTTGAGTAAAATGTTCATTACCTAAAGTTGTTAGAAATTTAGAGTTATATTTTAAAACAAACTATTTAAATAAAATAAAAATGGGTTAAATATCGTAGGATTTGGGTACCTTCTTTTTTTTAGAGGAATTTTAACTAGCTTATAGAATTATACTAAAACAGATTAATTATATCTTTGTGGTACTTTAAGATTTAATGTAAAATAATTATTTTCGGGGTGTGATTCTATTGAAGAAATTTTTGAAAATAGTTTTAATTGTTTTAATTATACTGTTATCTTCCGAAAGTTTTGCATTTTCAAATTCAATTAGTGCAATATCTTTAACTAGTGAAGAGCAACAATGGTTAACTAAAAATAAAGACAGGGTTTTAACTCTTGGTATAGATCCCTATTCGGGAAGTGAATATTTCAAATATAACGGCGAAGAAAAGGGTTATTTAATTCCCATTATAAAAATTATCAATAAAAACTTAGGAACAAATATAAGACTTGAAGCATCAAAGTCTTGGGGAGAAGTTTATTCGGGGCTTCGAAATGGCAGTGTAGATATTCTTTTTGGCGCAAATGAAACCGCTGAAAGGGATAAATTCATGACTTTTACGAAGCCTGTAAGTAAGTCTCCTTATGCACTTATAGCTAAAAAAGAGGGAGATATACATACCATAGGTGACATTGATAAAAGACCCATAGGGTTTCTTAAAAATGATATTGTAATGGAACTAATGCCAAAGATCTATAAGAACATAAAGTATAACAAAAAAATCTATAACTCTGAAATAGAATTAATTTCAGCATTAAATAATAATAAAATTGATGCATTTATTATTACAGGGGGTGATGCTGTATATAATTATATTTATGAGTTTCCAGATTTAAATTACACATTTAAGATAGATAAAATAACCTCTGACAGAACCTTTTCCACAAGAAAAGAGGACAAAATTTTGGCTGAAATTTTAGATAAACAAATCAGTAATTTATTGGGTAGTAACCTACCTCAATTGATGAACCAAAGCAAGATTGAATATAACATGAAAATAATGAGTCTTACGGAAAGCGAAAGGGACTGGCTTAAAAGTAATGGCGAAGCAATTATAGGAATTACAAAGGATTATCTTCCCTTTGATTACTATAAGGATGGTATTTATGGAGGAATAAGTGGAGAAATCATCAAAAATATAACTGTTAAAACCGGTATAAAATTTAAATATGTTTATGATGATTTTGATATACTAAAGCAAAAGCTTATAAAAGGTGAAATAAATGTTTTAAATATTGCCAAAACGGATGATAGATTAAAAACCATATTATACCCAAAGCCTTATAGCACCGAAAGAGATATAATCGTTGGCAAAGTAGGGGTCAAAAATGCTAAGGATGTTTTTGGGCTTGAAGGTAAAAATGTTGCAGTGATAAAAGGCTTTTGGCATAATGAATATCTAAGGAAGAATCTCACTAGTGTAAATATTATAGAAACTAACAACATTCAGGAATCACTAAAGCTAGTTCATGATGGAAAGGCCGATTATCTTATAGAAAATCCAAGTGTACTTCGTTTTTATGTTGAAGATATGCAGCTATTTGATATTGTTCAAAAGGGTACAACAAGTACAGATTCCTACCTATATTATGGGATTTCCCGAAATGCTCCTGAACTTGCAAGTATAATTGATAAGGTTATTCCGCTTCTGGATATAGATGAATTATTCAATGCAGGGTATACTGAAGTACCTCATCAAACAAGCAATCAGAGCAATAAGAGGTTTATTTTTATAATTCTAGGGTTAGCTTCTTTAATACTTGTTATAATATTATTTTCAATTAAGTTATTTAAAGACTTGCTAAATGAAAAGACTAAAACATCAATCCTGAGGGAAAAGGAGCATCTTTTATATACAGATGCATTAACAAATGTTTACAATAGAAATTACTATAATGATAAAGTAAAGGATAAACTTGACGCCTGTGAATATCCTCAGACAATAATTGTTTCTGATATAAATAATTTGAAAACCGTTAACGATAATTATGGACACCTTATTGGTGATGAATTATTAAAATGTTTTGCTGATACGCTTAGACAAGCTTTTCCTGGTTGTAAGCTGATTCTAAGAATGGGTGGAGATGAGTTCCATCTAATATTAGAAAACACAAATGATGAGCAGGTGGACAAGGATATATTAAAGGTTAAAAAGATTATTTCAGAAAAAACCTTAACAGTTGATAAGCATAAATCTATTAAAATGTCAGCAGCCTTCGGATATGCCACAAGAAAATGTTCTAAGGAAAATATTGATAGTATAATTGCTCTTGCGGATAAGAGAATGTATGAGGATAAAAAGAAAATTAAAAGTAGTTATTCTAACAAATAAAAGGAAAGGGAAGTGTAGATTATGAGTTTACCTATAGCTCTTCAATTATATAGTATTAAAGATGAGACAGAGAAAGACTTTACAGAGGCGTTAAGGAGAGTAGCTAAAATAGGCTATAGCGGAGTAGAGTTTGCTGGTTACGGTGGATTATCAAGTTCAGAGCTTAAAGCATTGCTCAGGGAGTTAGGTCTTAAGGTTTGCGGAAGTCATGTAAGTTTGGATGAATTAACAAAGAATATTGATAATGTAATAGAATATAATTTAGAAATTGGCAGCCCGTATATAATATGCCCTTTTGCTACATATAATAGCAAAGTAGATTATGAAGAAATGGCACAAACATTGAATGTTTTAGCTTTAAAATGTAGCGAAAAGGGGATATTATTTGGTTACCATAATCATGGGCATGAATTTCAAGAATATCAAGGGGAATATGGGCTAGATATTCTGTACAAAGAAGCTGATGCGGAACTGGTAAAAGCAGAAATTGATACTTATTGGGTTCAGTATGCAGGGCTGGATCCTGCTCAATATATAAAAAAACATGCAGGGCGATGTGATCTTATTCATATAAAAGATATGGAAATAGTAAATGGAGAAAAGCGTTCAACTGAAGTTGGAAATGGAATTATGGATTTCAAAACTATAATTAAAGAAGCTGAAAAGCAAGGAGCTAAATGGTTTATTATTGAGCAAGAATTTTTCAATGAACCTTGTTTAAAAAGTGTGGAGATAGGATATAACAATTTAAAGAAATTAGTTGAGGATATAATTACCGATGGAAAAATTGAATTAATATGAGTTTTGTAGTATTATATTAGTATAATATTTTTTATCGGTTGGACAAAGTTAGGTTTGATTCCAAGAAATTTGTTTCTAGGGTGGGAAACTCTTATTTGAGTTCCCCACCTTTTTATTTTTTGATAAAATTATTTGTAATTTGTTAATGAATAGTTTTAACACTATGTACCAATATGAGGAGGTAATACAGTTACCTATGGTGGGATTAAAGGATGCATTAGAGAAACTAATTTGCTGAGCCACTTGCCACGTGGGTGGCACTACGGTTCTATAATACTAATTTTATTAGTATTTGAATCCAAATCAGTGGAATCTTCTAGGCCTGAAAGATTAGCAGTATTTTCGTCTTGGGTGTTTTGAAGTTTTGTTATTTTATCAACATCACCCTTTAAAATATCCTGGGTAGAATGTTGCAATGTATCTCTTATTAATTTTCCGAGTTCACCATCCGGAAATGTAACAACTGTAATATCTGTAACCTGATTATTGGTGCTTATTAACATTTGCTTAGAGGTAATAACTGTATTCACAATATCTATTTTGCTTAGATTTTTACAATAGGTGCTAACTGGAGAAAAATTTTCTATTTTATTAGCATCTAATTTTAAATCATTCAAGTTAGTCAAACCTTTTAATGGTTCCATGTTAGCCATTTGATTAGTAGCCAAATCCAAATTAGTTAAGTTAGCGAGTCCCTTTAGTGGTTCCACGTTACTCATTTGATTAGTAGCTAAATCCAA
Organism: Clostridium estertheticum; assembly: GCF_011065935.2. NCBI lineage: Bacteria > Bacillati > Bacillota > Clostridia > Eubacteriales > Clostridiaceae > Clostridium > Clostridium estertheticum. The sequence continues at coordinate 773,927 of NZ_JAAMNH020000001.1, forward strand.
ATCAGTTAAGTTAGTCAAGTCCTTTAGAGGTTCCACGTTACTAATTTGATTGGTAGCTAAATTCAAATTAGTCAGTTTAGTCAAACCTTTTAAAGGCTCTATGTTAGTCATATGATTAGTAGCTAAATTCAAATTAGTCAAGTTAGTCAAGCCTTTTAATGGCTCTATGTTAGTCATATGATTAGTAGCTAAATTCAAATTAGTCAAGTTAGTCAAGCCTTTTAATGGTTCTATGTTAGTCATTTTATTGGCAGCTAAGTTTAAATTAGTTAAGTTAGTCAAGCCTTTTAGGGGTTCTATGTTAGTCATTTGATTTGTAGCTAAATTCAAATTAGTTAAGTTAATTAAGCTTTTTAGAGGTTCTATGTTATTCATTTGATTTGAAGATAAATTCAAATCAATCAAGTTAGTTAGTCCTTTTAAAGGTTCTATGTTACTGATTTGATTATTACTCAAATTTAATGAAGTCAAATTAGCCAAATTTTCTATTCCTGAAAGGTTCGTAATATGTTTGTCCTTAGTGTTTTGAAGTTTGGTTATCTTATCAACATCATCTTTTAAAATATCTCCAGTAGGGCATTGTATCTCCTCTCTTATAGTCTTCTCTAAATTCTTATCTGAAAATGTAATAACTGTACTCTCTGTAATCTGAACACTTACTGAGTTTTGTTGATTAGCACTGTTTGATGATGCCATCTTTGTAGAACTACAACCAACAAGGCTTATACTAAATAAAAAAATAATAGAAATATTTAAACACTTAGATTTAATGTAAGGTATCTTCTTCATCATTATAATCCCCCATTTGAATTAATAATTAAACTATGTGAATACTAGGAATAAACATCTGAAAGTTCCACTCGTATACTTTCATCTTCACTTCGCACTTTGCTACTATATATCATATTTTCCCTAATTACCTTGTCTGAAGGAAGCATAACTGTAAACTTACTTCCTTTCCCAAATTCACTTTCAGCATATATACTACCACCATGTAATTCTACAATTGACTTAACTAAACTAAGACCAATACCCGTACCTTCTGCATTTCTTGATAGAGATTTGTCTACCTGTTTAAATCTATCAAATATCATATCCAAGTTCTTTTCTTCAATTCCAATACCATTGTCTTTAACAGAGATTTCAACAAATTTAGTTTTATCCTTAACATCTACAAATATTTCATTCCCGATATTTGAAAATTTTATGGCATTTGATATAAGATTTAATACTATTCTCTGTATCATTTCTGGGTCACAAGCAATAATATTCTCTTCTACATCTGTATCAAAAATAATATGTAGGCCTTTTATGTCAGTAAAATTAGTTACAGACATCACTATTTCTTCTACAACTTCCACTATATTGTTATTTGATAAGTTCAATTTAAAGAACCCTGCTTGAATTTTTGATGAATCAACTATATTATTTATAAGTTTAGATAATCTATAGGAGTTTAGTTTCATAGAGTCAAGATATTTAATAATTGTTTGGCGCCTTTGGTCTAATGAGCCATTTTGGCAATACATTTGAAATAACTGTATTGCTGAGAAAATCACATTTAATGGTGTTTTAAGCTCATGTGAAATATTTGCCATAAATTCTTCATGTGAAATAAGTAATTTTTGTAATTCCTTATTCAGTTGATTTTTTTTCTTAACTTCTTCATAGGTATAATTCCATATATACCTAATAAACATAAGATTACCCAAAGTAAGTACACTACCTAAAAAAATCAATAGATACCTTTGAAATTTTTGGGCACTTATAACTTTGTTACGTGAAATATTTACATCTAAATTAATTTTATTTATTAGTATATTATCAGTAGTCCTAAATTTATCAACTAAATTTTTGCCTTCATTTAAATTTAATTTTGCCTGATAGGAATTGCCGTTATCTACCAATGCTATTTGCTCTTTAAAAAATGTTTCAATGGACTTCATCTGATCTACAAGTTGATTAGTAGTGTCCATTCCTAATTCCGTATCTTTCAAATTATCCAAAGAATTGTAATATCCTTGTACTTGGTTACTTCCTAAATAATAGGGGGCTAAAAAACCTTTGTCTTTTTTAATGATATAGGCTCTAATACCGGTTTCCTGATTAATTAGTGATGTTAAAATTTCCGTTGAAAATGTTTTTGCAGGAAGTATTTTTTTTATAATAAAATCAGACTCATTACATACTTTATTCATACTATAAATACTAAATAATATTATTATTAATGATAGACAAGCAATTGAAATATATCCCAATACCATAGTTCGCCTACTTTTATTTTTACCCATAATAATTATCGCAGCTCCTCAAAAAAAATTACTATAATTTAAAATCAATTATCCCTTATAACATATTACTACAAAATGCGACATTGTGATATATTCTTAATAATAAAGTTATTATATATATTGGTATTTCTGGACCACTTACATGTAACTTGCCATATAGGTGGAACTTTTCTGTCTTCTTATGAAAAAAACGTCATTTTAATGTTTATTTATTACAATTTTGTCGATATTATGTTGCATGTACCTGTGTTTAATGTTAATATTGTACTTATAATGAAGGTGATGAGTAAGACATGATTAAATTTAATCAATTTATAACTGATGATCAAGCAGTAGCATTTGAAGAAGCCTCTGTAGTGAGTGAGATGAAAAAAATGGGAATCAAGAGATTGATACCCTGGAAAATTTAAATAAGTTATTGGAGGGAATTAATTATGTTTAATCCTGATTTTTCAGATGCAGTAAGAGTAATAGATAGCTCAACAAGTAGTAATAATACCGTATTCGAAGTACTTGAATATAAAAAACTTAGAAATGGCAGTGTTTTTAACCCTACTGCTGCAAATTTATCCCCGTCGCAATATGGTGGGGAAAAGCTCCGCCAAGTGAGAATTAACATTAATGGAGGTGGGGTACTAGTACAGCCTGGTGAGCTCCAATTTATGAAGGGACCAATCCAAATAGAGATTCAGAAAAACGCACCTTCTGCCTCTAAGGGATTTTTCAAAAACGTGGGCGCTGGAGAAGCTTCCTTTACATCAAAGTATTATGGGAAATACGGGGAGATATATTTAGACCCCTCACATAAGTATTTTTATATTCTAGAGCTATCTAATGAAGAGCTTATTTTAGATGATGGAATGTTTTATTGTTGTGAAGATAGCATTGAGCTTTCTGTTCATACAAATAAAAATATTGCTACAGGCCTAGTAAGTGGAGATGGTTTTAGACAACCAAAACTAAGTGGAAGTGGTATTGCCATATTAGAAAGTGACGTTCCCTTCGATGAAATCCTCATTTATGAGTTAAATAATGAAACACTAAAAATTGATGGTAATTTTTCAATTGTTATAAGAGGCAAAATAGAAACAAAAATAGAAAAGTCAAAGCGCGAAGGATATTTACAAACATTTGTAGGAACAGGTGAGGTTTGGATTGCACCTACTAGAAAAAATAGACCAATGAATGTATAATTCATATTTTAATTTAGCACTATCAAATATGAAAATAGCATTAATCAGTAACATAAAATGAGGAAAAAGCAGTGAGGAATCTATATTAACTTGTGCATAGAGAACTTATAAATAATATGGAGAGTGGGAGTTTAATGAATCATAGTTATTTTTTTGTAATACTGGTAGTCGTTATTACTGTTGGCCTACTAGTATTTAAATCCATAAGGCGTGATGAAAATAATAATGTCGTGGAAAAAATGGAATATACAGTATTTATAACTAACACATTTGACAAGGATGATGCTAAAGTTATGACACCTATTTTTACCATGGTATTAACTGAAAATGATATTAGAGAAGAGACAATATTCTGTAAGGTACTTGATGGAGATGGCGAACTAACTATTAAGGATGCCGAAGGATTGATGATTGAGAATATAAAAGATGCATCAAAGAATAAAGCATTTATTGAAAGCTTTATACATGAAGAGAATTGTTCAATTGAAGAAAAATTGATAGCAGATAATCTTAAAAAAGAGATAAGAACTCTATAGTATCCCTTGTCATAAAACAGTTACGCTTATAATAAAAAAGTTCCAATTGTGAAAATCAAATTAATATAACAAAAGACTGCACGATTAGGTGCAGTCTTAAATAAAAAAATTTAACGAACTATTTTTTTTATAAATTCCTCGGAATTAACTATGTACCTTATATGAATTCCTTCACCTATTTTACCAAGTCGCAGTTACCTTTGAGGGGTATGTTTAGCATAAAATTCATTGTAGTTTTTCAGTTCTCTTTTTAAAAGATTTGGAGTATCTAGCTTATAAGGGCAGTGATTTTTACAGTGCCCACATTCTATGCAATTATTTATAAGTTCCATCTTTTCTTTAAAGCTATCTTCTAAGAATCCTTGATAAGGAGCTCTTTTAAGAAGAAGTGATATTCGTGCAGCTGTGGGGATTTCAATTCCAGCAGGGCATGGAAGACAATATCCGCAAGCACGACAGAAATCTCCTGAAAGCTCAGTACGATCCTTATTAATAATGGACCACATGGATTCGTCGAGTATTGGTGGATTTTTCTCAAGAGAAATAAATTCATCTAACTCAGTTTCTCTTTGTATTCCCCATATTGGAACAACGTTATCAAATTGCCTTAGAAAGGAAAAGGTCGAGGCGGCATTAGTTATTAGTCCTCCAGAAAGAGCCTTCATTGCAATGAGACCCACATTTCTTTCACTACATTCTTTAATTAAGCTTAAGTCAATATCAGCAGATAGTGAACTTAGTGGGAATTGTATAGTGTCATATAATCCTGAGGCGGCTGCATCCATTGCATTTTTTATTTTATGATTTGTAATCCCTATAAAACGAACAAGTCCTCTTTTCTTAGCTTCTAGAAGTCCTGCATAGAGGCCTTCTGGATTTTCAGGATCTGGAAGAATACTTGGGTTATGTAACTGAAGAATATCTACATAATCTGTTTTTAAATTTTGAAGACTTATTTGTAAATGCTCAAGTAATGTTTTTCTGTCATTTGCATGGCTCTTAGTTGCAATTATGATATCACTTCTAACATCTGAAAGAGAATACCCTATTTTTTCTTCACTATCGGAATATGCCCTTGCAGTATCAAAAAAATTTATCCCATTGTCATGAGCTTTTCGTAAAATATTCCTAGCCTCTTCAAAAGAAACTCTTTGCACCGGTAATGCACCAAAGCCGCTTCTTGTAACCATTAAATTTGTTCTTCCTAGTTTTATTTTATCCATTTATATTCCTCCATATGTTTTATAACTATAGTTTTTCATAAGTAGATCTGCGACATTTAGGGCATATAGGTAAGGTATCAGAGTCTAGTTCTAAATGAACTATTTCCCCACAAGTAGTACATTTGTAATCACCTTTTCCTGGCTTTTGTCCTGTAGTATACATTGTTATCACTTCCTTTACATATAAGTATTCAATACTATTTCGTAATTATCCTGCTAGAATTTATGTGTGTAAATTAAAAATCATATTTGTAATACACATTATTGTACTTTTTTTTCATGTTGGGTTGTTAATTTTTAGGAATAGCTACCTATTTGTAGGGAGCTAACTTTTTATTGTCTAGCCTTTAATTTTAAAAAAAAGAAATAATAATTATTTTCGTATAATAATATATATTAATTACTTGCAAAAATGATAAGGACAAGGTAATGTATTACTATGAAGATAAATCCTACAAAAATCTTTTTAGAACAAAAGAAAATATACTCTTGGCAATTCTAAATGTAAAATTCATTTTACAAAACAATAAAAAGAAACAAATATAAGGATGTGACATAGAATGATTAAACTTTGCAAATCAAATAAAAGCTATGATGAGTTAAGTAAAGCACTAAAAGATAATAATATTGAATTTGAACATAAAAAATGCCTAAGCAAATGCGGCATGTGCCATAAATCTCCTTTTGTAAAAGTGCATGGTGAGTTTATCACCGCTGATAGTGTGGAGAAATTAGTTAAAAAATTAAAAAAAGATAAATAATAAGGTCGGATAGATTTTAAAATCTATCCGACCTTATTATTTATCTATATAGATTTCCTATATGGATTTTTCAGATACCCTTGGTGTAAAGCCGTTCTCTGACCAATATTCCTTCAAATTATGGGTTTTATCCTTTGACTCGCTATCATCTTTAAGTACAAGAGCATAAAACGCTTCTTGACTATTGATCAGTTCTTTTCCTCTTCTATCAACCCTTATATAAATCCCATCCTTATTTAAAATTCTAGCCTTCTCGGTATCTAATAGTGAAATATCTAAAATCTCTTTTATTTTATTTCTTGACTCATGATCTTCAATTGGAAATAAAAGTTCTACCCTTCTATCTAAATTTCTAGTCATCCAATCTGCACTTGATAGATAAATTCCTTCCTGTCCGTCATTATAAAAATAGAAAATACGACTATGTTCTAAAAATCTTCCTACAATGCTTCTAACAGAAATATTTTCGCTTACTCCTGGTATTCCTGGTTTTAGACAACAAATTCCTCGCACTATTAAATCAATTTTTACTCCCGCAGTGGAAGCTTCATATAAGGCTTCAATGATTTCCATATCAACTAATGAGTTTACTTTTGCGATGATTCTAGCCTTCTTACCTTTTTTAGCATTTCTTGCTTCCTCAAATATCATATGTAAAAATCTATCTCTTAACTGCAATGGTGCCAAACTAAATTTATATAAGGCTGTTGGCTTAGAATGGCCTGATAACATATTAAATAGAGCAGATGCATCTGCTCCAAAATATGGATTAGATGTAAATAAGCCTATATCAGTATAGAGCCTGGCAGTAACATCATTATAGTTTCCTGTTCCCATATGAACATAACGCTTAATTCCATCTTCTTCTCTTCGAACTACAAGCAATATTTTACAATGAGTTTTCAGTCCCACAAGACCATAAATTACGTGACAGCCTGATTCTTCTAATTGCTTTGCCCAAAGTATGTTACTACTTTCATCAAATCTTGCCTTAAGCTCTACCAAGACTGTAACTTGTTTTCCCATTTCTGCAGCCTTTACTAATGCTTCTATAATAGGTGAATTTCCACTTACACGGTATAAGGTATGTTTTATTGCAAGAACGTGTGGATCAACAGCTGCTTGCTTAACTAACTCAACAATTGGGTCAAAGGATTCATAGGGATGATGTAATAAAATATCCTTCTCTGCAATTGCATTAAATATACTATTAAATTTTAAAAACGGCTTTGGTATCTGTGGCTTTAAAGGTGCATATTCTAATTTTTCATAACCCTTAGTTCTTCCCAGCTTCATTAAAAAGGTTAAATCTATGGGACCATTTATCTCATACTCCTGCTCACTTGAGATTTCAAGCTCCCTCTCAAGAATTTCAAGTAATTTAACATTCATACCTTTTTCTATCTCAAGACGCACAGCCGTGCCCCATTTACGTTGCTTTAGAGATTCTTCAATTGCTTCAAGTAAATCTTCTGCTCCTTCTTCATCTAAGGTCATATCTGCATTTCTGGTAATACGATAACAACTTGCAGCTATAATTTCATGTCCACTAAAAAGAGAATTTAAATTCATCTTAATAATATCTTCTAAAAACATAAAGGATATTCCTTCTTCATCTGGAATTTTTATAAGTCTATCTATAACTGAAGGAGCCTTTATTGTTGCAAATATATTTTCATCCTTGCTATCCTTTAGTAGAACTGCAATATTTAAGCTTTTATTGGATATAAGTGGAAAAGGGCTGCTTTGGTTAACAACCATAGGTGTTAGTACTGGATAAATATTTTTAAGATAATAATTTTCAACATATTTAACTTGGATTTCACTCAAATTATTGGATTTTAAAAATTTAATTTTTTCTTTTTTAAGACCTTTTTTTAATGAACGATTGTAACAATTAAATTGATTATAAACAAGTTTATGTACTAATAGTCCTATTTGCTTCATTTGTTCTCGTGGTGAAAGTCCTGATGGATCTTTTTTATCAAATTCAGCTGTAATTTGATCCGATAGTGAACCAACTCTAACCATAAAAAACTCATCTAAATTTGAGCTTACAATAGCTATGAATTTTAATCTTTCCAGCAATGGATTTGTAGTATCCTGTGCTTCTTCAAGTACACGCTCATTAAATTGAAGCCAACTTATTTCCCTACTAATAAAATATTTAGGCAATGAATAAACAGTCATTTTTTATCTCCCTTTTTTATAGTATTGGTTTTACACCAATTACTTGTTCAAAAAAATCTACATGCTTAGAGAATTCCCATTCTTCTAAAATAATATCTTCCTCAGATTTTAAATTGAAAAACAAGCTATCCTTAGTTCCTACTAATTTCATTTCTTTTATCTTTTGAATATGCGATATATCTAAAGCTTCAGAAAGCTTTAATATTGCAGCTAAGGTAGATACCACCATTTTATCTGAATCACTTAAATATCTATAGTTTTTATGAGCTGTTATAGGAATGTCTTCTGCGTGGTATCTAGTTGCACTTGCAATAAGCTCAAGTTCTATGTCTGAAAATCCAATAATACTTTGAGATCTTATTATATTATAGGAATGAAAATCATGATCGTTAGCACTTATAAAGCCACCCACATCATGGAGAATAGCTGCAACCTGCAAATAAAGCCTTTCCCTATCTCCTAGCTTATGTAATTTCTTCGTGTTATCAAAAATTTCAAGTGAAAACTTTTCAACAAAAACCGAATGGTTTTTATCAATTTGATATTTGTCGCCTATATACCAAACAGAGCTAATGATATCATTTATTGATTCTTTTTTTCTTGAAATATTTAGTATTTCATCAGCTAAATTATATAAAATTCCTTGCCTAAGTGATAACTTTGGAACTTGAATTCCCTCTACCTTAGTCATTTTAAGAAAACAATAAAAAATTAGTACTGAGGGTAACAGAAGTTCTGCAGTTTTATTAGAAAGTCCAAAGATGGTTTTAATTTCGAAATTATCCATATTACCAATTTCCACTATAAGTGAAATCAATGCTTCCTTTTTAATATAATAATCTTTCTTATTAACTCCTTTCTTTTTCCTTATAATCTGGCAAATTATATTTAACTCTCCACCTAACCCTAAAAAGTGATGAATTTCAAATTTTTTAATTTGAGGTTTTAGTCCATAAATCTTACTTTCTATATACTGCTCCATAGTCTCTGAAAAATCAATTGTCTTTGATTCTAATTCAGATAGTGCTTCTCTTATTCTTAGAGATCCAATCTTTACATGTTCAGTAAATTTCAATTTACCACCTTCATATATTGATGTCTCAACTGCGCCTGAGGTAATATTAACAATTAAAGATTGTTCTGATTCTTTAATATCTATTGAATTTAAATGGTTTCTAACTGCCTTTAACATAAAAAATTGTTCTTCTGCGATGTTTATTGCTTCTATATTTAACCCAGTTCTAAGCCTTATTTGTTCTAGAACATACTGTTTATTCTCAGCGTCCCTTATACCACTAGTTGCTACCACCTTATAAGACTTGATCTTATAATCCGTCATAAGCTTCACAAACCCTTTTAAATCTTCACAAGTCTTATGTATTGTCTCAACAGAGATTCTCTCTTTAGAAAAGGTATCTTTACCTATATTTGTAGGTTTTACTACATCCTCTAAAATGATTACTTCTCCATCTGTATTTATTTCCCCAATTGTCATTTTTAAATAATTAGCACCTACATCAATAGCCGCAATAATTTCCCATGCTTTAACGATGTCCATAGAAATTCTCCTTTGTATATTAAATTAATATATATGTTAATAGTACTATATTGATTATTTTTATACAATAATCTATAGTTCATTTAACCAAACTTTGACCGAAAATTAATCCTTAAAAAATATTTCTGTAGAAGAAGCATCCTCAGTAAGACTTGCAAATACTATAATTATTAATTACTATAGATATAAGTTCTATAAAAAATCATTTTTCAAAGGAGAATAAGAATGAAGAAAATAGGCATTATTGACATAGGTTCAAATTCAATACGTTTAATAATAGTTCAAATTAATAAAGATAATTCTTTTAGAGTAATAGATGAAATAAAAGAAAGTGTTCGCCTAGGGAAAGATATGACCCCAGAGGTTGGGTTAAATCCTTCTAGAATTGATAATGCTATTTATACTTTAGCTTTCTTCAAAAAGCTATGCGTTATGCAGAATACAAATGGAATCTTAGCAGTGGCCACAGAAGCTGTACGTAGAGCACCTAATCAAATGGAATTTTTAAACCGTGTCAAATCAGAACTTTCTATTGATATTCGTGTTTTGACTGGAACAGAAGAAGCTTATTATGATTATTTTGGAGCTATTAATAGTATGGATTTTTCTGATGCGCTTATAGTGGATATTGGTGGAAGTAGTTCAGAGCTAATCTTTGTTGAAAACAGAAAATTAAAGCACTCTATTAGTTTACCTTTTGGAGCCATAAACCTTACAGAAAAATTCTCACTTCAAAAGGCAATGAATAATAAAAGTGAAAATGCTATTAAAGAATTCCTAACTTCACTTTATAAAGATATTCCTTGGTTAAAGGAGGTTAAAAATGTACCTATAATTGGAATTGGTGGTACTATAAGAAATATTGGTAAACTACATAAGAAAAAAACTAATTATCCAATAGATAATCTTCATAATTATAGAATTCCTACAAATGAGGTAATAGATATATATGATCAAATTAAGGGTAAAGATGCTTCTCAAAGAAAAAAACTTAAGGGACTTTCAAAGGAAAGATCAGATATATTTGTGGGTGCAACTTCTGTTTTAGTTACCTTAATTGAATATCTTGATCTAAAAGAGCTACATGTTAGTGGTAGTGGACTTCGCGATGGGTATTTATATGAATATATTTTTAAAAATAAGAAACCTTTAATTGATGTTCTTGATTTTTCTATAAAAAATAATTTACTTAACTATGAAATAGACATTGTACATCCAAACCACGTATGGATGCTAACTAAAACCTTGTACAATGAACTGAACCCCATTATTAACATACCAATAAATCCCTATAAAATTTTAAAAACAGCATGTATGCTTCATGATATAGGAATTATAATAAGCTATTTTGACCACAATAAGCATTCCTCTTATATGATTGCAAACTCTAAAATTAACGGGCTTACTCATAAAGAGCAACTAATGGCATCATACATAGCAGCACTTGATAGAAAAAATGAATTTAAAATAAACTTAAAATTATACCAGCATTTAATAACAGAGCAGGATTTAGACATTGTAGATAAACTAAGCATATTATTGCGAATTAGTGAAAATCTAGATAGATGCTTAAATGGCAATATAAAAATGGTTAGTTGCAATATTGAATTAGACACTGTAACCATAACTGTTGATGCAGTAGCAGATCCATTACTAGAAATAACCGCTGCCTTGGATTGTGCCTCTTCCTTTGAGAAAACATTCAATAAAAAATTAATTATTATATAATTAACAGAACATAAGAATGCTATCCATAATCTTTTCATATACTTAATATAGTTTAAGGCGTAGGTAACAAGATGCCTAATATTGGAAGGGGAATAGCATGCTTAATATTACAAACTATTTAAACGAAGAGGAGCTTCGCAAAGTTGTAGATAAGTATAATGTATTTGACATTAAAGCTCATGAAGTGAAAGTTTCAAGTTATGCGTTGCGATTACTTGACTCACTGAATCCCTACTATGAATTTAAGGATGAAGAAAGAAATCTCCTGCGTTATAGTGCCCTCCTCCACGACATAGGCTATTTTATCAATAAACAAAATCATCAAAACCATACCAAATACATTATTTTAAAGGAACCACTTCTGGATAATGTTCCAAGTGGTCTTAGGGATAACTTAGCATTCATTGCTAGTAGTCATGGGAAATTTATTGACGATGCTGTGGATTATTATCCACATGCTGAAAAAGTTGCACTGCTAAAGTTAATATCTCTCCTTAGAATTGCAGATGCTCTTGATCATTCACATAAGCTCAATGTTTTACTCGAAACCGTTGAAATGAAAAACCATACTTTAAATATTCAAATTAGGGGCGAGGATTGTGACATAATATTAAAGAAAATTAAAAAGAAATCCTATTTGTTTTCAAAAATATATAATATACCAATATATGTGGAATGCTCATAAAAGGCACCTACTTTAATAGTAGATGCCTTTTGTTTGTATCAAAAAAATAATATGCTTTTAGTTATCCACAGGTAATATTACTGTAATTATACTTCCATTATTTAATTCCGATACCACAGTTATTTCACCTTTTAAATTATCAATAGCATCTTTAACTAAAGATAGACCAACTCCTGAACTTCCCGCTTTTGTAGTATATCCTCTTTGAAATATTTTATCTATATATTCTTTTTCTATGCCAATTCCTGAATCACTAATCTCAATTTTAATTTCTTTAGCCCCTTCAAGGATTTTAACATTAACATATCTATCATCTTTTACACTTTTACTAGCCGCTTCCATAGCATTTTCTATTAAATTTCCTATTATGGTTACTAAAACATTGTTAGAAATATTTTTGTGGTTATTCTCAAGATTCGTAGCTTCATCAATGATTAAATTTATTTTCAATTCCGCTGCTCTGCTAAATTTGCCTAGTATTAATGCCGCAATGGTAGGGTTCTTAATTTTATTTGTAACCTCACTTAAAAGTTTTTGTTTTTTCTCAGTAATGGTAGTAATATATTTTTTAGCCTCCTCTAATTCCCCAATGTGTATTAATCCTAGTATGACATGAAGTTTATTCATAAATTCATGATTATTCGCTCTAAGCGCTTCAAGTATCTGCTTTACACCAGTAAGTTCTTCGGCAAGATTAGTTACCTCAGATTTATCTCTAAAGGTGGCAATTGCTCCTATTACTTTGTGCCTATCTTTTATTGGAACTCTATTGGTCATAATTAGTGTGTTGTTTATATTTTGTTCTTTGTCATATTCAGATATTCCAAGTTCTGTTATGGTTAATAAACGAGTAGTTGGGAATAGGATCTCCATTTTCTGCCCTATTATTTCATTTTTATTATATTTGTGTTCTAATTGCAATATTTTTAGTGCAGAATCATTAATAAGTGTAATTTGACCATGTTTATCAATTGCTACCAAGCCTTCGTGAATGGCATCAATTATGCTCATTTTTTCGTTATAAAGCTTTGTTATCTCTTCTGGTTCTAGCCCAAGTAATGTTTCTTTTATATTCTGAGCTAATAAAAAGGCTCCTATGATTCCTACAGTTAAAGCTCCCAAGGCAATAAAAATTAAATATACAATAGCTTTATGCTTCGAATTTTCTATACTTTGGGTGAGAGTTCCTACAGCTACAAAACCTATTTGCTTGTTATTATTCAAATTATATATAGGCGTGAAGGCTCTTAAAGATTTACCTAAGGTCCCTGTAGCTTCAGAAATATAAGTTTCACCTTTTTTTAGAACTCTATATTCGTCTCCTCCAACAAATTTTGCTCCTATGAGCTTTGGATCAGGGTGGGAATATCTTGTTCCATCCATACCAACCACAATAATATATTCTATTTGTGATACTGTCTTGAGAAGTGTATCTACGTCAGAACCTATAATTTTATTTTCATCTTTTATTTCTAATGCCTTTTTTATTTCTGGTGAATGAGCAACAATTTCAGCAACATTCATTATATTTGTTTTAACTTCACTTTCAATATTACTTGTCATCCATGAGGTTACAAAAAATATAATTATAGATATAGAAATAAAGACAACTATTATTACTAATATAGTGAGTTTTGTTTGTAGCTTCATAATTTTTTTCACTGGGGTCACCTCATTTCACTGTAATTTTATCTTTCCCTTATATCCATTATATATTTTTTCTCTTAACTTTTATATACAAAAAAAGAGGTGCAATAAAGCGCCTCTTCTCTTGTATAATTAAACTCTTGCAACACCGGATTCTCTTGCGGCTTTTGCTACTGCTGTAGCCACACAAGAACATACTCTTGGGTCAAAAGGTTTAGGGACTATGTTATTTTCATTTAATTCTTCATCTTTTAACACTCCAGCAATAGCATAGGCTGCTGCTAGTTTCATCTCTTCGTTGATGTCCTTTGCGCGAACATCTAAAGCACCTCTAAAAATACCTGGGAAAGCCAAAACATTATTTACTTGATTTGGATAATCTGATCTCCCAGTAGCTACGATAGCAGCTCCTGCAGCTAATGCATCTTCTGGAAAGATTTCCGGTGTAGGATTTGCCATTGCAAATACTATTGCTTTAGGATTCATAGAAGCTATCATATCTTTGCTTACCGTTCCTGGAGCTGAAACTCCGATAAATACATCAGCGCTTTTAATTGCATCTGTAAGGGTACCGCGAATTCTATTTGGATTGGTAGCTTCTGCAATATCCTTTTGAGCTGGGTTCATCCAGCTCTCTCCCGGGCAAAGCACACCTAAACGATCTACTAAAATAGCGTTTTTTAGTCCTGCTTTAACAAGAAGCTTAGTAATAGCTATTCCTGCAGAGCCTGCTCCTTGCAGCACTAGCTTAATATCAGCAAAATCTTTTTTTACTACCTTCAAAGCATTTATAAGTCCTGATAAAACTACTATTGCGGTTCCATGCTGATCATCATGAAAAACTGGTATGTTCATTTCCTTCTTTAATCTTGCTTCAATCTCAAAGCATCTAGGTGCGGAGATATCTTCTAAATTTATTCCTCCAAAGGTGGGCTCTAATGCTTTTATAATCATAACTAACTCGTCCACATCTTTTGTTCCTAAACATATAGGGAAAGCATCTATATTAGCAAATTTTTTAAACAATACAGCTTTTCCCTCCATTACTGGCATAGCTGCCATAGGGCCTATGTCTCCAAGGCCTAGGACTGCTGTACCATCGGATACCACTGCTACCAAATTTCCTTTGGCAGTATATTCATATACTGAATCAGGATTTTTAGCTATAACAAGACAAGGCTCTGCAACCCCTGGGGTATAAGCTAAACTCAAATCATGAGGAGTATTCACTTCAACTTTACTACATACCTCTATTTTACCCTTTAACTCTTTATGCAATTTTAGTGATTCTTCTTGAATAGTGCTCATATACATACCTCCATTTAATTAATTTATTAGGAAAAGAACTTCATTAATAATGCTGCTACGACCACCATTGAAGCTCCGCCAATTCTAGTAGCAATCTGTGCAAAAGGCATTAATTCCATACGGCTTGAAGCAGATAATATTGCTACGTCTCCAGTTCCGCCAAGTCCACTATGACATGCAGTTACAATTGCAGCATCTACAGGATACATATTTACATATTTTCCTATAAAAAATCCTGAAGCAATCATAGCTATAACTGTGGATGCACATATTGCAACGTATGATGGTGTGATGGCACTTACTAAATCTGCCCATGGTACAAATAGTACTCCTAAGCCAATCATTAGTGGGTAAGTTAATGAACCAGATATAAATTTATATAATTGATGTGCACCTTGTTCCATTTTTTCTGGCATTAGCTTTAAAATTTTTAGTAATGCTGCTGTAAATATCATAATAACTGGTCCGGGAATTGGTACGAATTTACTTGCAAGACTTCCAAAAATAAATAGACTACAAGCAATTAACAGTCCGGCTCCCATTAATGAGAAATCTATTGCTTTTTCTGGGGTGGTATCTACCATATCATCATTACCACTTTTAACTAATGTACCATCACCAGAAAGCTCTGGTTTCTTTTCACCTAAACGTTTTAATAATCCTGCTGAAACAATGGCTATAACATTCCCAAGTAATGCAGCTGGAATCATTTGTGCTACAAAGACTTGCTGACCTTGATGAAGAATTTCTGAATATGATAATGTAAGAGGTAATATTCCTTCACCTATACCTCCTGCTATAATCGGCATTACAATAAAGAAGAAAGTTCTGTAAGGTGTATATCCGAATGCCAACCCTACAAGTATTCCAGCTGATATAGCTGCAATTGTTCCAATAATTAAAGGAATGAACATCCGTGTAAAACCTTTAATTAATATTTTCCTATTCATTCCAAGTATACTTCCGGCTACTAAAACAGAAATATAAAGATATAAGAAGTTAGATGTTTTCATCACAGCCGTAATCGCTTTCACGGAGGTTGGATTTAAAATGTGAGCATATAACATATAAGATGGAACGAATAGACATAGTATTGCAGGTCCACCGATATTTTTTAATATTGGTATATTTTTACCTGCCTCACCTAAAAGTATACCCATAATCATGATTGTTGCAAAACCACCAATCATATCTGCTGGAAGTTTTTTGTATATAGAAGCGGTAAAGATAATACAAGCTAAAACAATATACAATGGTAATGGAACAACGCCTATTTTTAAAGTAGTAACCTTTGAGATAAAACTTTTTGAATTCTTTTGGGAAACGTTTTCAGCTCTTTGCATAATATAGCCCCCTATTTATTAATTTTCTATAATAAGACTATAAAGCAGAACTAAATATTAAAATAGTATATGAAACTTTTTAAAGTGTTTTGTAATTAAAGTAAGTAAAAAAACAAAAAAACATACATACCAATTAGGTTATATGTTTTTTTATGTTAAGAATTCTGTAACAATGAATTATAAATAATTATTAATAGAATTAGTATTTGATTTTATGTACTTGTATTTATAGATTGGCCTGCCTAGAGAGCCATAAATCACTTCTTTTTTTAAAGCGTTTATTTCCTCTAGAAAGTTTAGATATTTTCGGATAGAAACCCTTGATATCCCTAAAAGAACTGCTAATTCGTCTGTTGAAAAAGCGGTATCTTTTATTTCTAATATTTTATCCCATACAAGTTTTAAAGTATTTTTATCAAGACCTTTAGGAAAAGCTTCAAGGCTAGATGGTTGCTGCTTGTAATGTAAAAGCTTATCTAGTTCCTCTTGGCTTATATGCTCTTTACTATTTATAAACTTTTCCCTATTTTTATATGAAGATAATGCTGCACTAAAACGTTCAAATTCAAAGGGCTTAATTAGATAATCCACAGCTCCATGCTGGAGAGCCTTTTTTATACTTATGCTATCTTTTGCTGCGCTTACTATAATAACATCAACATTTGTATCAGTTTTTCTAAGCTGAGAAAGTAGCTCAAGGCCATTAATTCCAGGCATGTATATATCTAATAATATTAAATCTATAGGTTCTTTTTCTAAAACACTAAAAGCATCATCTGCGGAAGCTGCAACTCCCTTTAATTCAAAGCCACCAACTTGTTCTAAATAATATTTATTGAATTTTACTACCATAGGGTCATCTTCAACAATCAAAACCTTAATCAAATTTCAACACCTCCTGCTTAGTGACATGGCGAGGATTTATTTGCTACTTCGTTTTATATATTTTATCACATTATTAGAAAACTTATAAGTTATAGATTTTAAAATGCATTAGATAGTTAGGAGTGATATGATTATATAATCTTTATAATAATTTAAACTTTAGGGGGTAACTATGGAAAACACAGTATTTCTAAATTTAGAAAAATTGAACTTTGATAGCAAATTGGATTTTTCGCCAATAGAAGAACTTACTACTTTCACAAAGCACGATGAAAGCAGCAGTATTGAGATTTTAGAACGTGTTAAAGATCAAACTATTATCATAACCAAGGAATTAGCATTGGGGAGGGATTTAATCTCTCAATTTCCTCCCTCCGTTAAACTCATCTGCGAAGCTGGAACTGGATATAATAACATCGATATTGTTGCCGCAAGAGAAAAGAATATTACCGTGTGCAATATTCCTAGCTACAGCACCCAAGCAGTGGCGCATCTAGTGATTACCTACATCTTGAATTTCAGCTCCTCATTGATTCAGCAGCAGATGATGCTCAAAGAGAAAAACTTTGATAATTTCACTAAACACTTAGAACTTCCACATTTTGAAGTGAAAAATAAAACTCTTGGAGTCATTGGCGGATCCGGGGCTATTGGGCGGGAGGTAATAAAAATCGCTTTAGCTCTTGGTATGAATATTTTGACATACAGTAGAACTCAGAAACCTTATGGCGACCAAAACGTACACTTTGTTTCCCTTGAAGATTTGCTCAAACAAAGCGATTTTGTAAGCCTCCATTGCCCACTTACCCCTGATACTTTGCATCTTATTGATAAGGACCGCTTGGCGCTTATGAAGCCTTCAGCTTTTATCATAAACACTTCAAGGGGTCCAATAATAAAAGAAACAGATTTAATTGAAGCCTTACAAAACAAGAGAATTGCTGGTGCTGCCCTGGATGTTCAGGACCCAGAACCACCCAGGCAGAATAATCCATTGTTTGACATGCATAATGTTATCCTCACTCCGCATATAGGGTGGAAGCGTTTAGAGTCTAGGCAAAGACTTATTAAGCTCGTGGCTGTTAACATTCAATCATTTATTAAGGGAAAGCCAATTAATGTTGTAAATTAACATTGGAGAAGGTTTCCTTAATTCCATATTACAAACAAAGCTGACACCATTTTTATATGGTGTCAGCTTTGTTTATAATTGAAGATTTAAATATTAATTTTAGATGTTTATGGGAATTAGTTAAAAATTATGTTTCGTCACACATAACAACAATTTCATAAGGTGTGGTTTGTGCTGGAATACTCCTTGTGGTAGCACCATAGATAACAATTAGATTTCGATTTGCAGGATTTTGGGTAAAGGCCTGACCGTTTTCTAGTACTATCTTAGTATCGGGGGCAATGTTTAATTTTAAAAAATTATCGCTACTGATAAGCTTACTGTTAAAATAGTCTACTTTCACGTTTTGATAGAGTGTATTTCTTGCCATAACAATTGCCCTGAATTGTGGTGGAAAAATGAGAGGAACAGGTGCATTTGCGTCATAAAATCCAGTTACCATATCTCCAACTGCCACCATCACATGGTCTACAAAGTAAGTGCTTGGTGATACCACGAAATTCACTAAAGTTCCATTACCGTTATCTACAGACATTAATTTATAACATCCATTTCCTTTTCCGTTTGCCTCAATCCAAAAATCATTAATCATGGTAATGATACCATAAAAAGGTTGAAATTTTTTCATTTTTATTTCTCCATTTCTTCATTGATATTTAAAACCTAATCTATATAGTTTATTCATTATTAAGATTTTGTGTTACTTTTACTTTATATTAAGTTATCTTTGAAAATTGTAAGGTATATAAATTATATAAATAGTTTATTGGTATATTTATCTATTATTTTATGATATACTCTATTTAGGCAAACATATGTTCTCGTATAATGAAATAAAAATTTAAAACTACATAAAAAAAGTAGGTCAAAAGTTATATATTTTAATCAAATCCTCTTACTGGGAGCAATGATATGCCATAAAGGAGGTGATCTATTGAAAAACAAAAAACAAAAGAATCCGCCAAAAGCTCACAACCACTGTTCACTACAAGTCGGCCAACCTGTAAAAGAAGGGTTTAATGAAGCTTTGAAAGATTCCTCTAAAAAAATTTTATGTTTTTGTTTTGAAAGATTTGTTTTTTTCGTAATAAACTTTTTTGTAAATTTATTTAAATAAGAGCATTTTAAATGCTCTTATTTTCAATATATTCAAATATATTTATATTTTTATTATATACCATATTATGCTTTTCTTAAACAATAACCTAAAACAACTTCGGTTTTCTGATTTTTTTTATTTAATGGCTTTATTTTTTTTAATAAAATATATAGGTAATCCTATTATTGTGAGTACAATACCTAATCCTGCATTAAGAGGTTGAGTAATCATGGTATTTATTATTATATAAAGTCCTCCTATTATTGCTATAATGGGAACTACAGGATATAAAGGTACTATATAAGGTCTTTTAAGGTCTGGTTGCTTCTTCCTAAGAACAATTACTGCAATAAATGTCATAACATAAAAAAACCAAAGTACAAATACTAATAAATCTGTTAATTGGTTAAAGTTTCCTACAAGAGTCATTATAATTGCAATAATTCCAATCAATACACCACTGTAAATTGGAGTTCTAGTTTTAGAATTTAGTGTTGATAACAATTTGCTTCCCGGTAATCTATTTTCTAAGGCCATGGCATACGGAACTCTCATTCCTGTTAATATATTACCATTTAAAGTTCCAAATATTGATATCAAAATTCCAATTGTAATAACCTTTCCACCAACTGATCCAAAAATTAATGTTGCTACATCTGTAGCTGGTGTCTTTGTTGCTGCAAGTGCAGATGCTGGTAAAACAAATAGATACGCCAAGTTAATTAATATATAGACAGCCATTACAAAAAACAGTCCACCAATAATTGCTTTCGGTAAATCTTTTTTGGGGTTTTTTAACTCTCCTGATATATTTCCAATGTGTATCCAACCATCATAAGCAAACATAGTTGCCAAAAGTGCGGAGCCCAAACTTGTAGCTATTGGATGGCTAGCAACTGTGACTGGAAATATTCTTACTACTCCACCATTACCTTTAATAATACCAAAAACAATAATTGCAAATATAGGAACCATTTTACCTATAGTAAATATGGTTTGAATATTACCACCAACTTTTGCGCCTAAACAATTCATAACTATTAAAAATAGAATGCTTATTATTGCAATTGTAACTAACATTCCATCATTCAAGCCTAACAAAGAAACAGCTTGCGTGGCAAATATTATTCCTAGTGCAGCTATATTTGCAGGAAAAGATATCACTGTTTCAACCCAACCCAATAGAAATCCCCAAATTTGTCCATATGTTTCCTCTAGCCAAACTATCATTCCACCAGTTTTTGGTATTGCGGCGGCCACTTCGGCTGCTGTAAGTCCTCCTGCTATAGTTATAAATCCTCCTATAACCCATGCAATCATACCGAGTCCTGGTGCTCCTGTTGCGGTATAAATAGCTGTAGGCTTAAAGAATACTCCTGAACCTATTACCATACCTATAACGACCGCACTTGCTGATAAAAGGCCGATTTCTTTTTTTAATTCATTTTTTTCCATTTTAGTTTCCTCCCATTCATTTTTAGCATAAGTTGAATCCATTGAATTTGGACATGATTGATGTAGAGAATAGGAATTCAACAATCATATTTCATTTACAAAATATAGTTTGTGCATGAGTACTTGAAAATATACTTTGGCAACGGCTAAATAAAAGTAATATCATTTGTAGTAAAAATTATTGAAAGAAAGGTTAAATTGCACTAAATAGCTAATGAAATTTAGCAACACTAAAAATAAACCTTACTCTTCTTATGAGCAAGGTTCATTTTTATATATAATTATTATGTGATTGTGATAAAAAAGGAAAGTTCCTACAAGAAACAGTCCTATTAGGTGTTAGAGGCTGTACATTTACATTATTACCAATGCAATTTTTTACAGCTGTAATTCTCAGTGTTACCAGGTGT
Source organism: Clostridium estertheticum (assembly GCF_011065935.2). Classification (NCBI taxonomy): domain Bacteria; kingdom Bacillati; phylum Bacillota; class Clostridia; order Eubacteriales; family Clostridiaceae; genus Clostridium; species Clostridium estertheticum. The sequence continues at coordinate 795,371 of NZ_JAAMNH020000001.1, forward strand.
GGGATGGATAGTACTTGCACAATAGTGCAACAAATTATATAAAATTAGTTTGGTTATTAGTGTATAAAATCATTGAAAACATACACAAATAGTATTATAATTTAATTATGGAAAATAAATATAGAAGAACACAGACCGCAGTAAGTTTAATTATCATTTTGTATAGCGATATTTTGTAAGGGCTACAAAATCGTTTAGCCTATGACGTAGATCAATTGATGTATAGTCAAAAGGAAAGTAAAAAAAGTAAGTTATAAGCTTTCTATGATTCAAGAGGAAGGGATGAATTATATGAAAAATTTACAAATGAGGTTAGGTGATATTCTCCATAATCTAAACCTGTCATCAGGGAGCATTTAAAGACAGGACAAATAAGTAGAAAAGATTTAATATAGAAATAGGAAGGAGTGGTTTTATGGATTGGCTAGATTCAATGAATGATGCATTAGAATATCTAGAGGCTAACATTACCGAAAAACTTGATATTGAAAAGGTGGCTAAAATTGCTTTATCTTCCACGTTTCATTTTCAGCGTATGTATCATATGATAACCGGAGTTACAATAGCTGAATATATACGTAGGAGAAGGCTTACCCTAGCTGCACAGGATATTATATCTGGTGAAAAGATCATTAATGTAGCTTACAGGTATGGCTATGAAACGCCAGAAGCATTCACAAAGGCTTTTGGAAAAATGCATGGAATAAGCCCCACAGCAGCAAGGGAGCCGGGAGCGAATCTGAAGGCATATCCTAAACTATCCTTTCATATTTCGATAAAAGGAGAAAAAGATATGAATTATAAGATTGTAGAAAAAGGAAGCTTTACAGTAATAGGGAAACAAACAAGAATAACTATGGTAGACGGAGAAAACTTCATACAGATACCTAAATTCTGGGATGATTGCAAGAAGGATGGTTCCTACGAGTGGATTTGCTCAAAGGCAGGCAAGCTTGGTGTCCTGGGTGTATGTAAGGATTTCGATAATAGTGAAGGATTTAACTATATGATCGGAGTTGAGAAAATCAAAGAACCCCTTCCCAAAGGATATATTTCGGCAACTATACCTGCAGCAACTTGGGCTGTATTTGAATCAGTGGGAAAACTACCTGAAGCTATACAAGATATTACTAGAAGAATATTTTCAGAATGGATGCCTTCTACAGGATATCAGCATGATTGTGCACCAGAGATTGAGGTTTATCCTGAAGGGGATTTTTATTCTCCGGATTACAGATGTGAGGTTTGGATTCCTATTAAGAAGTAATAGAGATGAAAAGTGGCTATAAAATATTATAGTCACTTTTTTTTGGTGGCCCTTTATTAAATTTAAAGTAAAACAAAGGAAATAGAAGATATTAACACTAGAATGGATATTTAGGTTAATTTTGGTAAAAAAATAAAGAATAGTGATGTTGAACAATAGTTATATCTGTTATAGTATATGTATAACAGATATAACAAGAAAATAAATTCAAAGCTGAGGAAAAATTGCATATATCTGTAGAATTGATAAGTATATAGGGGGGAAAGATTATGAAAAATTCTTTTAAAAGGTTATTTGTTGTTTTATGTTCAGTGCTTGTTATAGCTTCAATATTTACTGGATGCACTAAAAAGCTAACAGAAAAGGATGTGGAATTTGCTGGACCATTAACTGAGAATATGATTATGGCAATAGATAAAGGTGATTATGCACAATTTTCAAAAGATTTTAGTGCTGAAGTAAAAAAAGCTATTACAGAGGAAAGCTTTAAAACACTTTGCACTTCCTTTAGCGAGAAGATAGGAAAGTATGAGTCTAAGAAATTTTCTGCTGCATCTGAAAGTAAAAAAGATGAAAAGATATTTAAAACTGTAATATATAATGCAAAATACTCTAAGGAAGAAAATGATGTTCAGATTACCGCTAGTTTTTCGGAGAAGGATGGTAAAATACTTGTAGAAGGTATATTTTTCAAATCTCCTAATCTTTTAAAATAAACTAAAGTCAGGTGATAATAATGATTATAAAAATAGATTTTGAAAGTGAAATACCAATATATGTTCAATTAAAAAAACAAATAATTCTTGGAATGGCAAAAGGCGAGCTTTTACAGGGGGAAAGCTTGCCTTCAGTACGTCAAATGGCAGAGGATATTGGTATTAACATGCATACCGTAAATAAAACATATAATGAACTAAAAGCTGAGGGATTTATTTCAATAGATAGAAGAAAAGGTGCGTTAATAAATAGTACAAGTACACTACTCACAGAGGAATATCATGAGCAGCTGAAGGAAGAAATGGATTTTATAATTGGAGAGGCCTATTGCAGAGGAATTACTGAAGAGGAATTTATGAAAATCACTAGGGCTGCTTTTAAACAGTATTTAAATAAATGAGGTGAAACAAGATGATTAATAATACTGAAAATTTTATCTTTAATTTTTGCGTTTTTATAGTGATTTTTTTATTCCAAATTGCTAAACCAAAGATTACAAGAAAAGAAATATATTTCGGAATAAGAATACCAGAAAATGAGAGGGATAATGCACTTCTAAAAAAAGTATATAATAGGTATCTTATACTTAACACTGTTATATTTGGCATTTTTATAGTAATAATAATGTATATTTTTCTTAACTATTATGCGTCTATTGAGTATACTATATTAATTTTATTATATTTGTTATTTACACTAATCATTTATATGTTTAGCAATAAAAAGGTCTTTAAAATAAAACAGAAGCAATGCTGGAATTCTGAAAAAAAGCAGATTGTTACAATTGATACTAATTTTTCTAAAGACAAAAGTACTAAAAGCTTGGTGTCACCTTGGTGGTTTTTCGTTTCTGTATTAATGATTGCAATTACATTTTATATTGGTTTTAAATATTATAATTTTCTACCTGAGATAGTACCAACTCATTGGGACTTTGCTGGAGAAGTAAATGGAAATATGATAAAATCTTCAAAAATTATTTATGTAATCCCAAAATTCCAAGTAGTTTTCTTAATTATTTTCTTTGGATTATATAAGGTAATTGGGTGGGGGAAACAGCAATTAAATACCTCAAGTCCACAGCAATCAAAAGAGAAAAATAAAAGATTCAGATATATATGGTCAGGCTATATGGTTTTTGCTGCAACCATTATTAATTTATTTTTTCTTTATACAAATTTAATTATATTTCAAGTTGCACAATTGTCTGGCAAATCAATGATAATTCTGTTAATTATAATCATTTCGATCCTTGCTGCTGTTTTTATTTATTTATCAATATACACAGGTCAGGGAGGAAGTAGATTAAAAATTAAAGACAATGTTGCGTCTAATGGTAATAAAATGCTGGATAGGAATGATGATAAGTACTGGAAGTTTGGAATTTTTTATATAAATAAGGAAGATGCAACAATTTTTATTGAAAAAAGATTTGGGGTAGGGTGGACAGTTAATTTAGGAAGAATGGAAGGCATATTACTAGCTGTAGGTGTGGGAATATTAATATTAATATTTCCTTATATATTGAATTAAAATTAAACGCTCTAAACTTCTAATTTGAGTTTAGAGCGTTTAATATATTTGTAATACAAGGTGAGAAGTTGAAATATAGTGGTATTAATGGTAAAATATACTTTAAACAGTCTTTAGAATATTGGTAAATTAGATAATATATAGAAAAGAATGTTAGAGAAAAAAACTAATTTTAACTTATCTATATCAAAGATATGAATGATGGAGGTAAATCTATGAAAATTGTTGATATTAATAATCTAACTAAATTTTATAATAAAAAAAGTAGAGGAATAATTGATCTGAGTTTGTCCATTGAGGAAGGTGAGATATTTGGGTTTATTGGTCCAAATGGTGCAGGGAAGAGCACAACCATTAGAACACTTTTAAATTTCATTTTTCCTACTAGTGGTAGTGCTACAATATTTGGAATGGATATTGTTAAAAAATCAAAGGACATAAGACAAAATGTAGGATATATACCCTCTGAGGTATTCTACTATGATGATATGAAGGTAAGTGATCTCCTTATCTATTCAGCCAAGTTTCATAAAAAAGAAAATCCTAAAAGAATGAAAGAGCTGGCGGATAAGCTTGACCTTGACCTAAACAGAAAGATTGAAGATTTATCCTTTGGAAATCGCAAGAAAGTAAGTATAGTTCAAGCATTGCTACATGAACCTAAGCTATTAATATTAGATGAGCCCACTAGTGGACTTGACCCTTTAATCCAAAATGTATTTTTTGAGCTTTTAAAAGAGGAGAGAGAAAAAGGGACATCAGTGTTCTTTTCATCTCATGTATTAAGTGAAGTTCAAAAGCTGTGCGATAGAGTGGGAATTATTAAAGATGGAAAGCTTATAAAAGTAGAATCTATTGAAAATTTAATGAAAAGCAGATTTAAAAATATATTTTTAACCTTAGATAAAATTAAAGATTTTGAACTTGTTATTGATGGTATTGTGAAAAAAGAAGTAACGGGCAGTAGCATTAAACTATTATACAATGGAGATATGAAAGTGCTTATTAGTAAATTGAATGATATGGAATTTAAAGATCTACTAATTGAAGAGCCTTCACTTGAAGAAGTGTTTATGCATTATTACGAAAAATAGAAAGAGGGGATAATATGATTTTTAAAAGAGAAATTTCAAGAAATCTAAAGTCTTTAATTATATGGAGTATTGTACTAGGTGGTCTTGTTTTATTAATGCTAAGTATTTATCCTCAATTTAACATGAAAAATCAAAATATGAAGGCGCTTTTAAGTGCTTATCCAGAACCCCTTAAAAAGGCATTTAGTATGGACAAACTGGACATGGGTACTATATTAGGCTTTTACGGTATAGAAATTTATATGATGACCACGCTGCTAGGAAGTATTTTTGCCTCACTGCTGGCATCGAACATTATCTCTAAGGAACAGAATGAAAAAACCGTTGAATTTTTACTCTCAAAGCCTGTTACAAGGACTCGGATTGTTACTGAAAAATTGCTGGCAATGAGTGCTAATATTTTAAGCTTAAATGGAATCACTGCTATTATAAGTATTCTGGGCTTCCAATTTGCTAAAAGTGAGACAGTATCAATAAAAACTTTTTCTTTGCTGGTTATTGCTACTATATTACTACATTTTACATTTGCTACGATTTCATTTTTCATGTCTACAATAATAAAAAAGAGTAGAAATATTCTATCAGTTTCCTTAGGGCTAGTATTTGTATGTTATTTTTTTGGTATAATTTCAGGAGTATCAGATAAATTGCAAAATTTAAAATACTTGAGCCCCTTTAAATATGTGGATGCGGGGGATATATTAAAGGCTAATGCAATAGAACCATTATATATATTCATTATGCTATCAATTATGGTAATTAGTATAGCACTAACATATGCTGTATATAGAAGGAAGGATATATCTGTTTAAAGTATAAGAAAGTAAAAAAGTAGGTAGAGTTGTGAATGCAAATCTACCTACTTTCTTATTTTTGTATTTCAATAATACTACTTATTCCAAAAACTAGGAAAAACTAACAGCAGTCGGAATCGGTTACCGCTTTGTTGGTAAATAATTTAGTATATAAAAGTAAGCTTACATTTATTCTCAGTTACCTATTGACATATAAAGGTTACGGTTGTAAACTATAATTAAGGTTACAAACGTAACTCGGAAGGGAGCAGTGAATATGAGTGCATTGGTTTCGAAAATAACAGAATCTGAAGTTGAAGTTATTCGTGTATTATGGGAAGCAGGTTGTGAACTTCCTATAGCGGATATTAGAAAAACCCTTGAGCAGACTAGCAAATGGGAAGCCTCTACAATAAAAACATTACTTCGTAGACTTTGTGAAAAGGGTGTAGTAATAGCTACTAAAAAAGAGGTGTTCTATTATAAGCCTTTGGTTACTGAAAAAGAATACAATGAATATACTACCCAAAGCTTAATTAACCGATTATATTCTGGAAGTGCAAAAAAACTTGTAGCATCTCTTTTGGGAAGTAAAAAGCTTGACGATACTGACATTGAGGAGCTACGCAATTTATTTAAGGTAGGTGATAGTGACGAGCGAAATAGTTAAACTATTGTTATCACTTTCCTTATCGGGTAGCATTCTTGCGGTATTAATATTTGCTGTGAAGCCATTTATAAAGCACAAACTTTCAAAGACTATACAATACTACATTTGGATTGTGGTAATTCTAAGATTGATACTGCCATTTTCTTTTGAAACAAGTATTATGAATGAACTGTTTTATGGTAATCAAACACCAGTGGTAGCAACCTCTCAAGGTGTAATCCAACCAGTGGTGGAGACTGGTACTAATATATCAAAATCAAATTCCCTTCCCAATGTTCAAGAAAACGTATCCAATGCTGTTAATAATGGTGAGGTTGTACAGGGTAGACATTTTGTGGATTTATTTAACCGGTATAGTGTATACCTTTGGCTACTGGGCATAATAATTACACTTATCGTTAACTTAACTGGGTATGGTCGATTTTTAAAATATCTGAATGGATCAAATATTTCAGCTACTAATAGAGAAAATGAAATGCTAGTTACATTATTGAATGGACGACGTAAGGTAAGGCTTTTCCGTAATCGATTTTTAAATACACCAATGCTAATTGGGATTGCAAGACCATATATCATTATTCCGGATGCGAGCTTTAGTGAAACGCAGCTTAAAAATATTTTACTTCATGAAATTGTGCATCTTAAACGTTTTGATATTGCGGTAAAATGGCTAACAATGATAGCGTCATCAATTCACTGGTTTAACCCACTTATGTACTTTATTAAAAAGGAAATTAATAGTTCTTGTGAACTAGCTTGTGACGAAGCGGTTATTAAAAATCTTAGTCCAGCAGAAAAACAAGCTTATGGTGATACATTAATATCCGTTGTAGCACAGTATAAATATCCTAATGGGATATTGCAGGTAACTATGTGTGAAGAGAAAAAGGGTTTAAAAGAAAGATTAGTAGCAATTATGAACCATAGTAGAAAATCCAGAGGGATAATAATTTTATCAGTTATTTTGCTAGGATGCGTTATATTTGGTGCCTTATATTTAGGTGCAGGCGTCGGGAAAGGGAAAGTTGCCACATCCAGTGTCGAAGGAGTTAAAATGTCAACATACAACTTGGAAGAAATTTCAAAATATAAAACACCCTTTGTAGGAGATAATAGCAAGGTTTCTGCTATAGTAAACAACCTGCCTGTGCCTGATAGCTACTTTAAGCAACAATATATTTCAATGGTAACAGACAAACAGCCTTATAAGCTCAATGTGTATTACGAACCAAAAGAAAATATTGTAAGGGAATGGCCAATTGTGAGTCGTGATAATGTAACTTTTTCTAATATAAGTAAAAATGCATTAGTTTTATTTTGCATGATTGATAATCTTGACGAAGTAACCTTTGCATTTCGTGGTTCTCAGTCCGACGGGAAAATAGATGAATTAAAATATAACTACACCTATTCATTCATAAGGGCTGCTTTTGAAAAGAAATACGGTGACCTTTCTGTGCTTGGTGGGAAGGCAGACTTACTTAAAGATGCATTGGTAAAAGAGTTAACTGCTAACGAAATTGATATACAAACACAAATTGATAAGCATATTGAGCTTTCACCAATTGCAGAAATAAAGCTGCCCTATTCTAAGGCAAATGTTTCAGGAAACATAGAAAAACTTGTTTATGATGCGGCAGTTAAACAATATTGTAGGCACCAGGACGGATTTACTGTTGTTGCACCTACAATATTTGGTAGTTATGAGGAAGGAAATAAACTTAAAGTTTTTGTATTTGTTTTAAGTACCAAATTTAGTTTTATTGATAAAACACTGTCCGAGGTAAGCGGTAGTGACATTCCTGCGGCAATTACTTATACTAAAAATGCCAATGGTAGCTATACATTAGATGAATATGTAGAATCTATGGATGGTTCCTACTATTCTAAATCTATAAAAAACTTCTGCATAATGCCAGTTTCTAAAAGTGAAATAAAGGGGGTTTATGATAAAATTTTGGGAGATAGTGGGGGCAGTAAGAATCGTTCAGAATTGCTCCGAAAAAATCTTATTGAGTATCTAAAATTAAACAATCAAAAGGGGATTGTCCTAAAATTAATAAATGGTGAATTGGTACCATTGACATAAATATTACAGGTTAGAAGTTAAAACGAGGAATACAATAAAATGGAAAGTAATATATAAAATAGCAAGTGATATATAAAATAGCAAGTGATATATAAAATAGCAAGTGATATATAAAATAGCAAGTGATATATAAAATAGGGTAGGAAAACCCCATGGATTACTGCTTTAGGATTACGCGGTGCAATAATATCATAAAAAAACCGACTTGTCTTAAATAGGTCGGTTTTTTTATTCCCAATATCCGAAACAATAATGTTTAACGACATTTCAGAAGGGAAGTCTCCTACTTCTATAGGTGGGAGTTACATGCTGCAACAAAGAAAAAACTTAAGTGGGAGTCTAAATCTTCTTCTGAAGTCGTTAATATTGCAGCACCGCAGGTGATGATTTAATTTGCAGTTTAAGATGGAGGCTGTAGTGGTTTATTCCTCATATTTGATTTCGAATTCTTTTATAAAATCATCTATATCATTAGACAATAACCATCCCAGTATTCTGATTTCTTCTTTATTTGGAATAAATTCTACATTTGCAGTAAATAGCTTATTAAATCTATTAACATTGAATCCAGTAACTTTATTAATTTGTTCCACAACTGTTTGATTACTTTTTCTATAATTTTTATTAACTCTTTCAACTACTCTAATAAATAATTGAGATAAATCTCTATCTCTTATACTTTTTAATTGTAAAGGGTTATCCAGCTCAGCTACTATCTCTTTATTAATCATACTAACTGATTTTTTATATTTTTCAAATGCGTTACTTTTAGCTAGCATTTTACGCCTCCCAATTATTTTAAATAAAATATAAGCTCTAACAAAATTTTTGCTTAATTATATCATTATTATTGTATAATAGATATCTACATAGAGAAAATTGATAATTAATAGCTAAGTTCCTTGCGATTAAAGATTTATATTAGCTTTAGAAAATTATAAGGAGGTATAATATGAAAAAAATAAGTTTTTCAGATAAAAAAATCGATAGTGACATTAAGAAGGAGATAGCAGAGCTCACGGTCAAGATGGATCACAGAACGTTAGCAATTTGGGCTACTGATTGTGCGGAGCATGTACTATCATATTTTGAGGATAAGTATCCCGATGACAACAGACCTAGGGAAGCTATAGAGGCGGGGAGGGCATGGGTACGCGGTGAGATATCTGTGAGTGAGGCACGCTGCGCCGCATTTACTGCTCATGCTTCAGCCCGAGATGCGGATGAAGGTGAGGCCCGTGCAGTTGCTCGTGCAGCTGGGCACGCTGCAGCAACTGCCCATGTTGCTGGTCATGCAGTTCACGCTGCTAATTATGCAGCCACAGCTATTGCAAAGGAACGTGATTGGCAATACCAGCACTTGCTCGATTTGAGGGGCAATTCCAATTAGCATGATTGTACTATGATTTAACGACATTTCAGAAGGAAAGTCTCCCACTTCTATAAGCGGGGGTCATATACTGCAACAAAAAGAAAACTTTAGTGGGAGGATAACAATTGAGAATTGTTATCTACTCCAGAGGTCTACAAGGGGGTAAATCTCCTTCTGAAGTCGTTAATATTGCAGCACCGCAGGTGATGATTTAATCTATAAAAAATGAGAACAATACAAAGAAAATGGCACTCAAAATTAATTGAGAGCCATTTTTATTGATATTTATCAATAACATCAATATCCGGTTATATTTTAAGGGTATTGCCTACTGTTTGAACCTTTAATAGATTAGTTGTTCCAACTATTCCTACTGGCCCTCCAGCTGTTATTACAATAATATCTCCTTCTTTAACTAATTTAATGCTTAAAGCTCTTTTAACTCCAATTTCAAACATTTCTTCAACATTTAAAGCTTCTCTAACTAGTAATGGAACTACCCCCCAGGAAATACATAGCTGTCTTTGAACTCTTGGATTTGATGTAGTTGCTATTATGGGACAATATGCCCTAAATCTAGAAATCATTCTAGCGGTTTGCCCAGATTGAGTTGCAGAAATTATTGCAGCTGCCTTTAACTGCAGTGCAATTGCACAAGTTGCATAACTTATAGCGTTCGTAACATTTTCCACCAGGTTAAATTGCATTGCAGCTAGTTTACTACCATAATCAATAGATTTTTCTGCCGTTTGAGCAATCTTAACCATAGTTTTTACACTTTCAATAGGATATTTACCAATTGCACTTTCACCCGAAAGCATAATTGCACTAGTTCCATCATATACAGCATTTGCTACATCACTAGCTTCGGCTCTAGTAGGCCTTGGATTGTTAATCATTGAATCTAGCATTTGAGTTGCTGTTATTACTGGTTTACCACTTTGGTAACATTTTTTGATTATCATTTTTTGAACAATTGGAACTTCCTCTGTAGGTATCTCTACCCCTAAATCTCCTCTGGCTACCATAATACCATCTGAAACCATTAATATTTCATCAAAATTACTTACGCCTTCTCTATTTTCAATCTTTGAAATTATCATTATATCCTGCCCACCATATCTTTTTAACACTTCTCTCACTTCAGTTATATTTGAAGCCTTTCTTACAAAAGAACAAGCGATAAAATCAAATTCATTTTCTATAGCAAACTTTATATCTTCAACATCCTGCGCTGTTATTGCGGGTAAATGTGTGTCTGTTTCTGGAACATTTACTCCTTTGTTATTACTTACGGCGCCACCATTTAATATTTTGCAATAGATGTCCTTGCCCACCACCTTTTCTACTTCTAATTCTATAAGACCATCATTTATTAATATTATTGTGCCAATCTTAACATCTTTATATAGCTGCTTGTGGGAAATAGTTGATCTATCCTCTGTTCCTAAAATATTTTCATTTACAAGTACAAACTCATTACCATTTTGTAATATTACTTCATCTTTTTCAAATTTACCTAATCTAATTTTAGGCCCTTTAATATCTAGCAATAATGGAACTGGGATGTTTAATTTTTCTCTAACTTTTTTTACTCTATCCAATCTTACCTTTTGTTCCTCGTGAGTACCATGAGAAAAATTTAATCTTGCTACATCCATACCTCCCAGTATTAATTGTTCTAATAAATTATCATCATCTACCGCAGGCCCTAAGGTACATATTATTTTGGTCATTCTCATTGTTTATTAACTCCTTTCCTTGGTGTATAACCAGCAAAATGCTGACTTACATAGATTTATAGTGAAAAATTAAAGGGTAATATGAAAACTAATACTATTCAATATGAAATTAATTTGCATTATTATATAAGTGTTTACTAAATTATACTTTTTTATATACTAAATATAACATAAATTTCAATTATAAGTAATGATGATATATGAAGAAAATTGAAGGGGTTTTAGTGGAAATAGGAAAATTAACCTCATAGAAAATCTATGAGGTTAATTATAATATTCTCTTATAAATTGGTGTCAAAGATATTAGGAGTTGCCATTTTTAATTTCAATATAATATTCATATCTTTCTGCTACATAATTGCAAATGGTATACTCAATTATATTATTATTAATATCAAAAGATTGTCTTTTTAAAGTCAAAATAGGATCTCCAGGTTTAATATTTAACAATTGGCTAGTTTTGTTGTCTGCTATAGCAGCAGAGATACGTTGAGTTATCTTTACCACTTCTACATTTTTTTCTTTTATCAAATATTCGTACAAAGAGCCATAATATACTTTATTATCTAAGCTCATGTCAAGTTGCTTTTTAAGATAGGTTTCAAATATCACTATAGGAACATCATTTGCACAACGTATTCTGGTAAGCTTATAGGCTTCATCACCATCATTTTGATTTAAATACTTGGATGTTTCACCAAAAGACTTAGTAATTACTATTTTTGCACTTTTGGTTGAAGGAACTATACCACGATCCCTTAATTCATTTGTAAAACTTTTAATTCTTATTAGGGGTTCTTCTATTATAGGGGGTAAAATGATAGTTCCCTTACCTTTAATACGTTTAATATAACCCTTTAATACGAGCTCACGTATTGCTTGCCTTACAGTTATTCTACTTAAATTATATTTTTCTACATAATCAAACTCAGTAAGAAGCAAATCGCCAGGTTTATATTTGTCAGAGTTTATTTCTATTTCTAATATCTCAGATAATTGTAAATATAATGGTTTTGCTCCTTTGGACTTATCAAACATATTTTACCTCCATAGCTATCGTACATAGGCTTTAATTGTAGCTATTCTATTTCCAATTGATTTTCCGCAAGGTGTAATCAAATATTCCTCTACGCAGGCTGGAATTATAAAAGTTTCAGCGTAATGTACTATAAAAGGTTCAAAACTATTATTGGGGCTTTCTACAATAGCTTCTTCTCCTTGGACTAAGTTTAAAACATTAACACTGCCATTTGTGATATGGTGAACTGTTTTGTCGAACCAATTTCTTCTAGTTTCGATAAATTCTCTTTCATGTAACCCTGTCTTTTCTTCAATACAGTTGTTTTCAGTATTAATAATATCTATTTTATTTATTAAATTTGCCTTTACCCAAGTCGTGTTTCTATCCCATTGAATTACTTTTTCACCGTGCTTCAAATGAATTGGCCTAGGCAGTCCGTCGAGTCCCAATCTTCCCCAATCCCATAATTTAAAAGTAAATATATAAGGAGTTGCACTTATTTCCAAAATCATTGCGTTGGATCCAGAACAATGAATAGTTCCAGCAGGAATTAAAAAGTGATCATGTTTCTTAGCTGGAAATCTGTTAATATATTTTCCGTCTGGGAAAATCAATTCTCCACTTTCAGATTTTTTTAAATCAGATAACATTTCTTCTTTGTTTATTCCATCTTTTACTCCTAAATAAACAGTGGCATCTTCCTTCGCATCTAATATATAGTAGCTTTCATCTTGAGTATAATGCATACCAAAATTTTCTTGTATATATTCTGTTAATGGATGAACTTGCAATGATAGATTTTGTCCGTTTATGGTATCTAACAAATCAAATCTAATTGGGAATTCTGTTCCAAAACGAGCGTGAACTCTTTCACCTAATAACTTTTGTGGTTGAAAAAAAACCAGATTAATTGCAGGAATTTGAATTTTTACATCTCCGTACTTTAAATATAAACTATTTTCTTCAGGAACGCCATCGAAACTCCATGCAAAATTAGGCTGTTTTTCATCTAAATCAAAGTGCTTTTTCATCCACTGACCTCCCCACACACCTACATCAAAGTATGGGACCATTCTAAACGGTCTATGGACAAGTTGACGGAGTCCATCTCTAAGGGCTTCGCCTGAAACTAGTTTTGGTAAATTGCTAATATTTGTATCCAAAAGATAATCTATTTTATGAAAGATTTTCTTTTTATGTCTATCTGCTAAACGCCATTCTACAAAGTATCCTCTCTTATATTTAGATAATATTGGAGCATCATAATTATCCGTGTTCCAATTAGCCAGACCATTTCTATATCGCGTTTGGATCTCCCAACGAGTAAGATCTGCATAAATCAATATATCCCCTGATGTAATTAAAGAAGCACCCACCCCGTATACTAATATAACGCCTTCAGCTACAGCATCTATTTTATTTCTATATATTTGGAGTTTGTCCTCTATAAAGAATTCATCGAATTCTTTTGTTGATAAAACACCAAATACTCGATCTTCGGTTAAATAATCTTTAATCATTTTCGTTATAGTATCACCGTCGATGCAACATTCATTAGAATTTATAATTAGAGCGGGTTTTAATTTTTTAAATTCACATAAAACTTCGATTTCGTTTACTCCGGGATAGCAATCTATTACAATGATAGATTTGCTTTTTTTTGAGATATCACATTTAATTTTATTTAAAATATTCTCGTAACCTTCTAATGCAGATTCATCATATCCAAAAATTTTATTTTCTGGAAATTTATCATAATTTGACATGAAACTCACCTTCCTATTGATTAATATTACTATCATATTGTTTTAATATTAACATATGTTATAACATATATCAATTATATTTAAATATATATATAGAACAATGGATATAATTACTAACATATATGGATATGTTATAACCTTATTAAATAATGTTATAAAGAAAAAGGACTAAAAACTGAAAAAAATGTATTGACAACCATTACATAAGGGACTTATAATCAAAACAAGAATTATAGTTGATATGTAATTACATATGCATAATTTAAAGGAGGAGCTAATGAAAAAAATACTTATTGTGAGTCATGGTACACTAGCAAAAGGAAATTATGAGGCAGCTAAGATGTTTTTTGGAGAATTAACAAATGTTATTTATTTGTGCCTAGAAGAGAACATGGGAATCGAAGACTATAAGAAAAAGCTAACAGATGTAATTCAAGACATTAGTGGTTCGGAACAGATAGTAGTACTATCAGATATAAAAGGTGGGTCACCTTATAATTCTGTAGTAAGTATTTTATCTGAAAAAGGGTTGTTAAAAAAGTCGAAAATATTAACTGGGTTAAATCTGATCATGTTAATAAGCGTTTTAATGATTGAGAATGAAATTACTGAAAAAGAAGTAATCGATATAATAGCTACAGCTAGAGAGGGCATAATAAACTTTAAAATAGAGGATAAAGGTCAAGATGAAGATACAATATGAATAAAGGAGTGAATCGTAATGAGCATTAGCTTTATAAGAATTGATGATAGAATTATTCATGGGCAAGTTGTAACCAGGTGGGCAATGGAAAAACCTTGTGATGGTATTATTGCTGTGAATGACAAAGCTGCAAATGATCAAGTATTAAAAACAGTTCTTAAGTCAGCATCTGATAAAAAGACTTTGATTTTTACATTAGAAGAATTTTTAAATAAAAAGGAGCAAGTTATTAATAGCGAAAAGAAGTATTTTCTTATTACGAAAGAACCTATGACAATGGCAAAAATACTAGTAGATAATGATTTAAAGGTAAATATAAAAAAAATTAATGTGGGTCCGCAGAGTGCTAGAGATAATACTAAAAATATTAATAATAATGCTGACATTACAGATGAAGAAGCATTGGCTTATGAAAAATTGTTTCAAAAGGGATATGATATAGATTTTAGACTTGTGCCAGATGGCAAGAGTGTACTTTGGAATCAAGTAAGAAATAATTTTATAAAATAAATATTAGAAAGAGGGGGAAAAAGTATGACAGTAAGTATTTTACAGGCAACAATTATAGGAGTTCTTGCTTATTTAGGATCACTTTCAGTTCCTTGGATTTTAGGTCTATCTGGAGGATGGTATACATTAAGTAGACCACTAGTATCTGGTTTATTGATAGGTATAATTCTAGGCGATGTACAAACAGGAATAATAGTTGGTGTAGCAGTTCAAGTTGTATATATTGCACTTGTTACTCCAGGTGGATCAATGCCTCAAGACTTAAATTCTGCTGCATATATAGGAGTAGGGCTTGGCGTATTAGCTGTTAAAGGTGGCGCATCTGTAGGATCTGCTGTCGCAATTGCTACAGCTGTAGGGGCTGTAGGTACAATATTTTTTAACTTTATGATGATAACAAATTCTTTTTGGAATCATAAAGCCATAGCCTGTATTGAAAAAGGTGATGAGAAAGGATTGAGGTTTAATCATTTTGTAGGTCCTCAAATAACAACTTTCTTATTAAGATTTATACCAACTTTTACGGTGCTATATATGGGATCATCAATTGCAACTAATATTTTGAATATGTTTCCTACAACTTCATTTGTAATGAGAACTCTTACTGTTTTAGGTGGGATGCTCCCAGCAGTAGGTGTAGCGATTCTTTTAAGACAAGTAATTAAGAAAGACTTAGAATTAATACAATTTCTATTTGGATTTACATTAGTTGCAACTCTTAAAATAAATATGATTTCTCTTGCATTTATTGGAGCTTTCTTCGCTTATCTCTATTTTAAACAAAGTACATTGAAACCAAGCTTTAGTGGAAAAGATGATGAAGAGGAGGACATATAGTATGACACAGATTATAAAAAAATTAGATAAAAAAACACTTAGAAAATCTTGGTTTTCATGGTATATAGGTAATTTATCATCCATGTCTTATGAATGGTTAGAAGCATTTGGATTTGCAGTTTCTATGATGCCTGTTATAAATAAGCTGTATGGAGATAACAAGGAAGAGAAACAAAAAGCCATGAAAAGACATTCGACATTTTATAATTCTGAACCACAACTCGGATCTGTAATTAACGGAATAGTGTGCGGAATGGAAGAAGAGCGTGCAAATGGGGCTGAAATTGACGATGAAGTTATTAATAGTATAAAAATAGGGCTTATGGGACCATTAGCAGGAATTGGGGATGCGATGATTCCTGGAATGTATATACCTCTACTTATATCTATTGGTATGGGACTTTCTGAGGGGGGAAACCCTTTAGGACCAATCTTCTACATTGTAACATACTTAACAACCATAACAGCTTTAAGTTATTTTGTATTTATGAAGGGATATAAGTTAGGAACAAAATCAGTTGATCTTATTGTTGGGGAAACGGCTAAACGTGCAAGAGAATCTTTCAACCTTTTAGGAGGAATTGTAGTTGGTGGTGTAGCTGCTTCTTTTGTAAATGTCACAACCAGTTTGGTAATAGATACTGGTGCAAAAAAAGGGATTGCAGTTATGGGTATTTTAGATGGAATTTTCCCTAAACTTTTACCATTAATTTTAGTTCTATTCTGCTGGTGGTTAATGGCTAAGAAAAAGATGTCATCATTAAAGGTTATGGGGATACTTGTAATTTTATCTTGCATAGGAGTAGCACTTAAATTTTTCTAATAATTAAAAATGAGATTGAGTCTGGTACTCAATCTCTATGTTTTACCAGTGTTTAAGTAATAATTAGTGGAGGTAAATATTATGGATTGTAAAAAGGAGATAGTTCAAAGATACTCAATGTTACTTAGGATTAGAAAAATGGTTATTACTCTTGCGGTGTTAACATCTATATTATTGAGTATATATTTTTTTACGAGGAGCTTCATAGGTGGAATATTTAGTTTAACAATACTTCTATTTACATCAGTTAGTTTTATTTTATTTGTTACTATGTGGATTTCTATATTGCCAATAAAAAAAAATGTTCTTCTTTTAATAAAAAAATCTGAAAACTAAGTTATTAACAATAGTGAATTTACTAATATTAATAATAAGTGGAGGCTAAAAATGAAATTTAATCCAGGATTTAATATAGAATATAAATCTAATCCATTGGGTTTTATATATGGTGATGGAACATTTGGACCAAAAATTGAAAATAGGTCAATTAATGATATAAGAAAAAGTTTGATAGATAGCAATTGTAGCGGACCAGAAATAGTTTATTCTATTGCTATGGATGTAGGGAATGTTAAAGATAGAGATGAAATGATAAAGAGAAGTTTGTTATATGGTGCTGTTACTTATTCAAAAGGTAAACTGGGCAAAGAACCAGTAAGGTCTCAAGGACACATCCATTGGGTATCTCCTTCCTGTGGAACTTCTACGCCAGAGTTATATGAAATATGGGATGGTAAAGCTATAATATATATGCAGGAAACTGCTAAAGACAACCCTAAAAGGTGCTATGCTGTATATGCAGAAGCTGGCGAGGTTGTGCTAGTACCGCCCAATTGGGCTCATTGTACAATTAATGCTAATCCACTTGAAAATATGACGTTTGGAGCATGGTGTGTTAGAGACTTTGGTTTTGATTATGAGGATGTTAGAAAACACGAAGGGGTGGCGTGGTTTCCAATATTAGACGAAGCTAACAAAATTAATTGGGTTCACAATTCCAACTATATGTTAGGCGAACTTATCGAAAAGGCTCCTCGAAACTATACGGAATTTGATTTGAAAAAAAACGTTTCAATTTATACCCAATTTCAAAAAAATCCAAATGCATTTCTATTTATATCAAAACCCTATGAATCTGGAGTGAGTTGGGATAACTTCATACCATAATATTTATTGTGATTACAGTATTTAGTTTTAAAATATGTAAATTAAACAAATTAAGCCTTCTAAAAGATAGGAGTGGGTTAAATGAAAATTTTAGAACCTATATTATGGCATAAAATGCAAAATGGTATAATTGAAGGAGAAGGTGTAAAACATACAAAAAAATACCTAAAAGATATATTTAAAATATACAAGGCAAATTATAAACTAGAGGGAATAGATGATAACACTGTAATGTATGAAGTCTATTCGTACTCTGAGGGAAAAGAGGTACCTGGTAATTTAAATTGGGGATTAACTGTTATGAGCCCTGTAAGGATTAATGGAGAATGTAATATGACAAAAGGGCATTATCATGAGGATAGAAATTGTGTAGAATATTATTTTGGAATTTCAGGCGAAGGACTTTTATTATACATGAATATAGCTGGTGAAATGTGGGCAGAAAAAATACTTCCAGGCTCTCTTCATTATATTGATGGGAATTTAGCGCACAGATTAGTAAATATTGGTGATAGTCAATTAAAAGTAGGGGCATGTTGGCCTTCATCTGCAGGTCATAATTATGAGGATGTTGAAAAAAAAGAATTCCCAGAGAGGATTTATAAGGAAAGTGGAGAAATAGTTTTTAAAGATAGATAATAATAATATTTTTTACTTGAATAGTTAAGATTACTTGTGATATTTTTATATTAGTGAATAAAGAATGGACGGGGAGATGAACATTATTATAATAGAAAAATTTGAATTAAATAAGAATAGTTCAATTCCTTTGTATTTTCAATTGCAAAATCATATTATAAATAATATAAAGAATAATAAAATAAAGGAAGGTGATATGCTACCAACTGAAATTAAAATCAGTAATATTCTTGAAATCAGTAGACCTACAGTTAGGCAAGCTCTAGCTAATTTGGTAAATGAGGGATATTTAAATCGAATTAAAGGTAAAGGTACTTTTGTTACAAAGCCTATAATTACTCAGGAATATACCAGTATTATCGAAAGCTATAATGTGGAAATGTCTAAAAAAGGATTTATACCTAAAACTAAGGTTTTAGAGCTAGAGGTTATTGATGCAGATGAAAATATATGTAAAAAACTTCAAATTAAAAACAGTGATAAAGTAATTAAATTAAAAAGATTACGATATGCAACCCAGCAAAACGACAATAGATATAAACCAGTGTTAGTAACAACAGTGTATATGCCATATAAGTTATTACCTGAGTTAATAAGCTATGATTTTGAAGTTTTTTCATTTTATGAAGTATTAGATAAATACAATCTCTCAGTAAAAAATGTTATTAGGGAGTTGGAAGCTAAAAGGGTAGAACAAGATGATATTGCAAAGCTTTTGGATATCGAAACTGGCGCGGCAGTACATTTTATAACTTCTATTGGCTTTTTATTAAATGGAACTCCTATAGAATATTCTGAGAGCACTTATCCAGGAGAAAGAAATAAATTTATTATAAAGATATCGAAGTAAAAGAATATCTAAGAGGCAAACATGGAAATAATGAAATAATTTATTGAAGAATTACAATCAAAATTTTAAACCCATCGAATTCGACGGGTTTAAAAAAGATGCCACTTGCCACGTGAGTGGCACCTTATTTTACTTCCATAAAATAATCATTTCCTTCGGTTCCAACTTCACAAGCCTTTTTTAAGAGTGCTGTCGACGATTCAAGTAGTATACACATATGTGTTATTTTTTCTTGTATAGAATATAAACTGACAAAAAATATTTTGTTAAAACACTTGACAAAATATTTTTTGTTACGTAATATGTAAATATAAGGAATGTAGGAGGTGCTAAGTATGAAAATCATCACAGGGCAAGCAGCAAGAGGAAAAAACTTTTTCAAAAGGCCTGTTTTAATAAATAAATTATGGAGAAAAATTGATTCAGACAGTAGCATTATAATCTCAGCTCCAAGGAGAGTTGGAAAAACATCTTTAATGAGATATTTAGAAGATAATCCAAAGGATAAATACTATGTAGTCTATGTAATCACTGAGTCAGTACATAATGAAAATAAGTATTATAAGGAAATTGTAAAGGCAATTTTAAATTGTGATTCAATAAGGAAAAGAGATAAAGTAATAAATTCAATTAAAGATTTAGCTAAAAACATTTTTAAAAGTGTAGAGGAAGTTGGTATAGATTCCGTTAAGTTTAGCAAAATTACTGAATTCGATTATTATGAAAAGTTTATAGAAATTATGAGGTCTATTGATTTAGACGGTCACAAATTAATTATAATGATAGATGAATTTGCTCAAACAATAGAAAATATTCAACAAAAGGAAGGCGCCGCAGCTGCAGTTCAGCTGCTTCAAAGTAATAGAGCATTAAGACAAAATAGTGATATAAATAGTAAATTTCAATTCATATATACGGGTTCCATAAGCCTAGAGGGCATTGCTAGAAGAATGGACGCTTCAAAGTTTATAAATGATCTGGATATATTAAAAGTAACTCCGCTAAGTGAAGAAGAAGGCAAAAATCTTGTAAATGAACTACTTAAAGGGCTTTATTTTACAATGGATGAGGATACTATAGATCATATGCTTTATGAAATTAAGTGGTTAATTCCTTTTTATATTCAACTTGCTATGGATAAAATTCTGGATATTTGTGATGAAGAGAATTTAAATGCTATATATAATAACTCAGTTGATATAGCAATTAAACGTATGATAGAAGAAAATAATAAATTTAGCAGTTGGCATGAGAGGCTTAAGGTGTACAAAAATAATGACTATAAGTTCATTATAGAAGTATTAAACATAATATCCATAACCGAAGCTAAAGTGATAACTTATAATGAAATATATGATTTAGCTGTAGCATATGATCTTGAACAAACATATAAAGAACTCTTAAATACTCTTATAGATGATGGATATATAAATAATGATGAGGAAGGGAAATTATATACATTTACCTCTCCTATATTAAGAATGTGGTGGTGTAAAAAAATTGCAAACTAGTAGTTTAAGCCTTTATAATCCCAATAATTTAACCCGGGAAGAATTAGTAGATAGATTTGTAATTAGAAAAAAAGAATTTCAAAAAATTTACAAAGACATAGTGGATTCTGACATGAAGTACCCAGAGCAGCATTATATTATAGAAGCTCAAAGAGGCTATGGTAAAACTACCCTGCTAAAAAGATTATACTTTGAAATAAAAAGATATAGTGAATTAAAAGCAAGGCTTATTCCAGTTATTCTACCAGAGGAGCAATACAATATACGTAGACTATTTAAACTTTGGGAGGTAACGGCGCAGCATCTTGAAATGGAAAGTGATGAATTTATAGGGCTTTATGATGAAATGGATAAATACTCAAAGCAAGATGACTATGAAGATATTTGCTTTAAAATTCTTGAGGGAAAACTTCAAGAAAAAAATAGAAAATTAATACTTCTAATAGATAACATTGAAGGTATTCTAAAGAAGTTTAAAATCTATGAGCAGCAAAAACTTAGAGAAATTCTCTTAACTTCTGCTGAAATTCGAATTATAGGAGCATCTTCAGAGATCTTAGGGTTTACTTATGATTACAATAAGCC
Source organism: Clostridium estertheticum (assembly GCF_011065935.2). Taxonomy (NCBI): domain Bacteria; kingdom Bacillati; phylum Bacillota; class Clostridia; order Eubacteriales; family Clostridiaceae; genus Clostridium; species Clostridium estertheticum. The sequence continues at coordinate 817,061 of NZ_JAAMNH020000001.1, forward strand.
CTTTTATGACTTCTTTAAGCAGATTAAATTAAAAGGATTAAATGCAGAAGAAACTGTGGAATATCTTAAAAAATTAGGTGAGATTTTCAATGAAAAAGATATAGATGTGATACTTAAAAATAATCGTGGGAAAATAGAAGCTTTAAGGCGATTAACCGGTGGTGTGCCAAGAATCATGATATTAATTTTTGATATTTTTATAGATAATAGTGCACCTGTGTTTAAAGAACTAGAAATATTAATAGATAGGGTAACACCTATTTATAAACATACAATGGATAGGTTATCTCCAGTGCAGCAGGAAATTGTTGATGTTATAGCTTTAAGTTGGGATCCCGTAACCACAAAAGAAATAGGGGACAAAATAAGAATGCAAAGCAAAGAAGTATCAGCACAGCTAAATCAATTAGAAAAAAGTGGAGTAATAAACAAAATACCTGTAAACAAGAAAAATTATATGTACCAAATCAAAGAAAGATTTTTTAATATATGGTATCTAATGAGGTTTGGAGGAAAAAAAGAAAAATATAAGGTGCAATGGCTTGTAGATTTTATTGAAACTTGGTGCAGCAGAGAAGAACTAGAGGAAAAAGCATATTCCTATCCTATGGCTGAAAATCTTGCAAGAATAAATATATCTAGTGATGATTTTGATATTATCTATACTTTAGCCCAAAACTTACTTTGGAATGATCAAATAGAAGAATCCTTAGAAAAAGCTCAGTTATTTTTGCAATTAGCTAATAATATTGATAAATATAATAAGTATATTAATGAATATTTCATATTCTTAATGGCTAGAAAACAATATAATTCATTATTTAAACTTTTTAATGAAAATGAATTTATGCTAAAGGATAAATATAAGCCTACTTATTATGCGATAATGTACTTTATGAAAAATCAGAATGAACAATTTGAAATTGAGTATAGGAAGGTGGGTGAAGAATTAGAGGAAACTGTTGAAGAAATTATTGAAGAAGTTAAGAAGCGGGAAGAAAGATATAGGTAAATGAGACTTAATCCAAATAACTATCATATAGTTGTATGAACAGTTGCAGACCCACTTGTATCACATATGAAATCTATAATGAAAAAATAATTAAGAGACGGTAAGCCCAGGGATTACCGTCTCTTTCTCCTTTAAAATATAGTACCGATCAATAATTTAATATTCCGCGCAAAAGCATATGTTGGTTATACTATTTTAAAAGCATTGGAAACTACTAATATTTCTCAGGTCCATTCCAAAGTATCTCCAACCATTTCTATCCCAACGAAAGCCTGCTACAGATCTAGGGCCCACAAATGTAAGCCAAGCCCAGAATCCACTGCCTCTACGTGGCCAAATATATACGAATCTAAAGGTACAAGGTCTAATTGCACCTGGATCTACAGCTAGAGGAGTGGCACTAAGTTGTTGTGCTTGAGACTGTGATGGTGTAAAGTTTGGAGGACCAGAAGATGGTGCTCCTTGATGCCCTTGAGACCCTTGAGACCCTTGAGACCCTTGAGGGAAGAATGGAAAAGGAAGCATTTGCCTATATGGAGATGTTAAGGGAAGATCTTGAGTTTCTAGTTCATACATATAGTTTTGATAAAAAGATCTAATAGTATCCTCATCGATATACATTAAATTAACTCCTTAAAGTATTTACGATACAGTATATGATGATTTATAAGTTTTTGTTATTAAAATTTCACTAGATTACCTGCTAAGAACAAGGCCTCAACCTTTTCAAGGTGAGGATTATTTTACGCTACCACCCTGTCTATCAAAAGCAACTCCAGGAGTTCGAATTCCTTAGTTACCCTTCGAAAATGCATCTCAGGGAGGGTCTATTAGTTTTAGAAAACAGGCGTGGGATATTCTTCAGCAGCGTATTGTTAGTGTAACAAAATATTTATTAGATTTATGGCTATAAAAGTTATTTATAAAAAAAGCTTGACGATATTACTAATTAGTAATATATTATAGGTATGGATAAAGAAAAGAATACTTATGGAGAATTAGTAGATTTAAATTTAAAGGCATTAATAGCATTAAGTAGATGTACTCAAAATGTTCATAAAAGAGAATATAAAACTATTAAAGAGGGAGGGTTAACAGTTTCTCAGTTTGCAGTACTTGAGATTTTATATCATAAAGGAGATTTAAAGGTCTGCGAAATAATAGATAAAATTCTTTCCACTGGTGGAAACATGACTGTTGTTATAGATAATTTAGTTAAGGTAAATCTCGTTATGAGATGTACTGATCCAAAGGATAGACGAGTTAATTTGATAAGTATTACTGAAGAAGGGAAAAGCCTCATGAGTGATATATTCCCAAAACATTTAGAAAATATAAATGAAATCTTTAGTTACTTAACATCAGATGAAAAGAAAAATTTAATAAGTTTACTCAAAAAATTATCAGGTGTATAAATATTTACACCATATATTTTAACTATTTACTACTAATTAGTAATAAACTAATTAGTTATATAATAATTAAGAAAATTATTTAATGAAAGGAGATTTTACAATGTTAAGAAAAATAGAGAGTGAAAAAATGGGATGGAGTGATCTTGGATGGCTAAAAAGCAAATTTCATTTTTCATTTGCGCAGTATTATAACCCAAATAACATGGGATTTGGAGTATTAAGGGTAATAAATGATGATTTAGTTAATCCTCATACAGGATTTGATACCCACCCTCATCGAGATATGGAGATTATATCCTATGTTATTGAAGGAGAATTAACCCATGGTGATAGTATGGGAAATAAAGGTACATTAAAACGTGGTGATATTCAATACATGAGCGCTGGTACAGGTGTTTATCACAGTGAGCATAATTTAGGAGAAAATACAGCAAGATTCCTTCAAATATGGATACTTCCTGATAAAAATGGACATAAACCAAATTACGGTGAATATAGATTTGAATGGAATGAAAGAAAAAATAAATGGCTCAATATGGTATCAAGTAATCAAGGCAATGCAAGTATAAAAGTTAATCAGGATGTAAATATATTTGCATTGCAATTAGATGAAAATAATGAAATAGATTATTCAGTTAAAGCAGATAGGCAAGCGTATTTAGTTCAAATAGAAGGAAGATCAAATATTAATGGAATTACTCTAAATGAAAGAGATTCATTAGAAATCGTTGAAGAAGATATAAAAATAAAGGCAGAGGTACTTTCACACTTTATTGTTGTAGAGATGAGAAAGTCAGAAGATTAATATTAAATTACTCATAAGTGAATCATCTTATGATTTAGTTAGATATAAATAGGGATAGATTAGCTTGTATTTGTAAATAATGAAAAAATAATAGTTAATAAAAATTGGAGGAATAATAATATGAAAAAAGATTTTTACACTGCTGTAGCAGACAGACGTTCATTTTATGCAATTAGCAAAGAAAAGGTAACAACAGACGAGGTAATAAAAGAAGTTATTCAGCAAGCCGTAAAGAATACACCATCACCATTTAATGCTCAAAGTGCAAGAGTAGTTTTACTCTTAGAAAAACATCACGATAAATTATGGGATATTACAAAAGAAACTTTAAGGAAGATAGTTCCTGCTGACCAGTTCGGAGCTACTGAGGATAAAATAAATTCATTCCGTAATGGATATGGAACAGTTTTATTCTTTGAAGATGCTAGTGTAATTGAATCTCTTCAAAGTCAATTTGCTCTTTACGCAGACAATTTCCCAGTTTGGTCTCAGCAATCAAGTGGAATGCATCAATTCGTTATATGGACTGCCTTAGAAATGGAGGGTTTTGGTGCATCATTACAACACTATAACGTACTCATTGAGGACGATGTAAAAAAAGAATGGAATATTCCAAGTAACTGGAAACTCATTGCACAAATGCCATTTGGAAAACCAACAGCACAGCCTGATGAAAAACAGTTCCAACCATTAGAAGATCGCATTGTGGTATTTAAATAATTTGTATTTTAATTAACCAATAAAAATGTAAATGAAGGGAATGTAGGTAGATTTGTTTAAACAAATCTACTTGCATTCCCTTTATATTTAAGTTTCAAGGTTCATTTGTTAAACCTCACTTACCAATATCAGTATATTATGGTAGTCATTAATGTTAGACATAGATATCCTTTTATATTGGCCAAATATATAAAACAAAATTTGTAATATTAGTTTTAAGTAGGTCGGTTAGCACATAAAATGAAATGTAGATTTAAAAATGACACGTACTAATTATTTATTTTGGTGTAATTTAAAGGAGTGGGGTAGCATGGAAAATGAAGTAGAAAAGCCAATAATAGGGCTAATAAAAGTGCACAAGAAAATTGTTATAGGTATTATAATTTCTCTTTTTACTTTACTTGTTATATATTTTGGTATGGCAATATATTTCAATAATCATTTTTATTTTGGCTCTGCAATAAATTGCATTAATGTTTCAGGCAAAAATGTGGAAATAGTAAATAAGCAAATGGCGTCAGAGCTTCAGAATTATGTGTTAAATCTAAAAGAACGGGGCGGTAAAAACGAACAAATTAGAGCCGATGAAGTTGGTTTAAAATATAATTCAGATGGGCAATTTAAGGAATTAAAGGATAGACAGAATCCTTATAAATGGATTTCAGTATTTTTTAATTCGGATGCTTCTAAAATGATAGAAGGAGTTAAATATGATAAGCAATTATTAAAAGAACGATTAGACACGCTCTCTTGTTTTGATAGCGTTAATATAATTGAGCCTAAGAATCCTAGCTTTAAGTATATAGATGATGGATATGTGATTGTAGATGAAGTTAATGGAAACAAGGTTAATAAAGAAATTTTATACAAGCATGTATCAGATGCAATAATTAATGAGGAAACTACAATAGATATGGAGTCAATTAATTGCTATGTTAAACCACAATATACTTCAACTTCTCAAAAAATTGTTGACGCCAAAAACACACTTAACAAATATGTATTTTCAAAGATTACCTATACTTTTGGAACAAACAAAGAACTTTTAGATGGTACTACAATAAATAAGTGGCTTACAGTTGATGAGAATTTTAAAGTAACATTTCATGAGAGTGAAGTCAAAAATTATATAGACGTACTTTCTACCAATTATAATACAATTGGTAAGAGTAGAAATTTTGTTTCATCATCAGGAAAGACAATAAATGTAGTTGGTGGTGATTATGGCTGGTCCATTAATAGAGCTAAAGAAACGAAAGATTTAATTTCGATTATAAAAGAAGGGCAAACTATAGCAAAAGAACCGGCATATATTCAAACTGCCTTAGCTCATGGCAACAATGATATTGGGAATACCTATGTAGAAATAGATCTTACAAAACAGTACTTATGGTTTTATAAAAATGGCTCGCTAATATCAAAAGGAGATATTGTTACAGGCAATGTAAGCTCTAATCATATAACACCAGGAGGTATTTATACATTAAAATACAAACAAAGAGATGCTGTCCTTAGAGGATCAGGTTATGCTGCTCCTGTTACCTTTTGGATGCCCTTTAATGGAGGCATAGGAATTCATGATGCAAGCTGGCGAAGTGAGTTTGGAGGAAAGATATATAAGACAGATGGTTCCCATGGTTGTATAAATTCACCATACTATTTAGCAAAAGCAATATTCGATAATATTGAGGTAGGCATTCCAGTTGTTTGTTATTAATAAGTATGTCTTGACAAACATATGCTTTAATTTCATATTTGTTTTTCACTTGCAATGAGTTTTCAATAAAAAAGCTTATAGATATGCTGGTATGAAGAACAGCATATCCTAGTTCATACGCGCAAGGCCCAGCTTTATAGCATTTGTAAGAGCTATTTTATTTCTTATCTTCACAATGATGTATGTTATAAAATAAATCTATTGGATTAATTGACAATATATAACATATATCATATAGTATACAGTATATAATATACGTGGAAACAAGCGTATTGAGCTGTTAGAAAACACGGGGAAAGATATACTCGTTGCGGCTTATTTAAGAAAGGAAGATGAAAATATATGCATTTGACCTTTATTAACGGCATACCTAATGATGAATTTGAAATCCATTGGTAGAAGTATATCTCAATACAAAGAGTTTGAAACAGTCGATAAACTTAAGGAGCGGTGAATGAGATGAATTGGATAGAAGAATTAGTCTTACAATTAAGAGATTTGAATATTGATAAAAATGTTATTAATAGAGCTATGCAAAACTTTGTTGACGAATTTAATAGTAATCTAGACAAATATAATATAGTAGATATTCGAGCAACAACAGATTTAAATGAATATATTGATATAAAGTTTTATAAAAAAATTGAAATAAAATCTTCTAATAAAAATGTTACTTTTACCTTATTTAATAAAGACAGACTTATGCAAAATATATCTATTAAAATAAGTATTGCCGAAAAAGTTGGGGGTTACTTTATCCAGTACATTAATACGGAAGAACGTATCCCAAAATTGAGAGCATTTATTGATGAAAATACTATTGATGGAATTTTTCAAGATTTATTTGAATTAAATGAAGAAGTAAAAGCTATAAATGAAGAAATAATCAATTAAGAGCATCCATTTGGATGCTTTTTTACGGATAAGTTTCATTAGTAAGGATACGGAAAATTGTCTCCCATATTTTATACAATAAAAAAGAACTGATTATATTCACCAGTTCTTTTAAGGGGTAATATTAAATTTATATCTAATTAAAGGGGGGACTCTAATTAAAAAAAATTAATTACTTTCTATGCATTTATAATAACAATTCTATGTGTCATTATAGTGACAAAATTAATAATTAATTGTAAATTAAAAAGAGGACTAACATCTATGACTTATTCCTTGCGATAAGTCATATTTCATTTGCTATTCCTTATAAATCTGAATTTTGAAAATATAATAAATATTTGTGTATTTTGAATAAAAAAAATATTAGTTAATATGTGTCACTTAAAGTACTGTTTTTGGGGTATAATAGATTAATAAAATAACAAATGATACCTTGCAAATATTCCTTGCTAATATTAATTTAGAAGGTAGCAGTTAGTTTTAAATGTAGAAGGTATAAAAAATAAAAAAAAGATGGTGAAAAATATGAAAAATGAAGTAAACAAGAACATGGAATTAATGAAAAAAGTTATTGAAGAAAAAAAAGCAAAATCTTCAAAGCAAAAAAACACTAAGAGAGCACCAATTTACGGACCACAAAGTCCAATGTCAGGTGGTCAAGGCTTATTTGGTAAATAATCTATATGTATAAAATAAAAATTATCGTAATTAACAAGGGAATTCGAACAGATTCCCTTGTTAATTTTTTTATTCTACAAAAGGCTGCTGTCATTATAAAATTACAATTTTAATCTTCATCCTTCGCAAACACCCCAGAGGTATTTGATAAGTGCTAGGAACTTGCCTGAATGAAAAAATTAAATGTTGTAAAAATTCAAAATAATGATTAAAATTAACAAAAGGATATAATTTTTACACTAAATGAGGTGCTTGAATATGGATATTAATAATGAGTTTTGGGTGAAGGAAGTACAGAAAAATTTTGACTAAATATGTTACTTAAGATGTTTAAAATAATAATACAAGAGAAGGAGTGTTATCTTGAATAAGCTTCAAAGCAGCAGCCATAGAAAAATCCCTCTTTTAGATAAAATAGGCTATGGGTCCGGAAACTTCAGTGCAGGTATTTCTGGCCAAGTTATAGGAACCTATTTAGTGTTTTATTGTACAGCTATTCTTAATATCCCTGGTAGCCTTGTTGGTTTAGCTGTAAGCCTAAGCATAATTTGGGATGCCATCACTGATCCTTTAATGGGATACTTTTCAGACATGACTAAATCTAAACTTTTCGGAAGGCGACATCAATATATACTTATAGGGGGTATAGGCCTAGGTATATCTAATTACCTTTTATGGAATATAAACTCAGGATTATCGGATTATTTAAAGTTTGCTATTATATTCTTTCTAATACTAGTAATCAAAACCTTCAGCACAATCTATGTAACTCCTTATACTGCTCTTGGTGCTGAATTATCTAATGATTACAATGAACGAACTAGCATTCAAGGGATTAAAACTATTTTCTTTCTTCTTGGACTTGCCTTTGTATCAGTTTTTGGAATGTTTGTTTTTTTTCGTTCTACTCCAGAGTTTCCTTCTGGGCAACTAAATCCTGGTTCCTATAGTTCTATGGGGATTTTTTCCTCAATTCTAATTATTATTTTTGCCCTTATTTGTTTTTACTCTACGAAGAAATATATTCCTATCCTAAGTGGGCATGCTGTAAAGGGAACAGGCAATGCAAAACTAAAAACTCTGCTGTCAGCCTTTAAGGAAATTTTTCTTAACAAAAGCTTTAGACATGTGGCTTTTGCATTTATGTTTACAAATATAGCTTCAGCACTGGTTGCAAATACAGGATTACATGTGTTTACCTACACATTTTCACTAAGTAGCCAGCAGATTGCCCTTATCGTTGGAATACAGCTTTTTGTTTCCATATTATCTCAGCCTATATGGGCCCTAGCAGCTAAAAAATTAGATAAGAAGCCTTCAATGATTTTAGGTATTATACTTTGCATTATAAGTAGCTTACTTTTTCTTATACTAGTGGTTATGAAGCAACATATAATGGGTAATGGATTTTACTTCATTCCATTTGCAGTACTTGCAGGCTTTGGTACAGGAGGATTGTTTACGCTACCTTTTTCAATGATTGCAGATGTCATTGATTTAGATGAACTTAATACTGGAAAAAGGTCTGAAGGGAGCTATTACGGTTGTCTAACATTGTTTTATAAACTCTCTCAATCTATAACCTTGCTACTTATAGGTTTTGTATTAGATTTAGTTAAATTCGATGCCAATTTGCCCCATCAAACTGAAAGCACCGTAATTATTCTTGGCTTAATGCTAAGCATAGGCTCAGGTTTAAGCTTTATAGCAGCACTTGTAAGCATCTCAGGCTATAATCTTAATAGATCCAGCGTTGAGAATATTCAAAAGAAGATTGCTGAAAAGTTGAATTCTTAAAACATTTTACCACCTACACAAAGCCAGGTGTAGGTGGTAATGTTGCTGAGAGTCCTTTATTAATACACTATATTTTTTTCTGTTATAAAATTTATAATCATAAATACTATTCCATAGCCAATTAAAAAAATTAAATTTAATGTGATATCACCAATATTTCCATTATATAATATCAAATTAGTTATAGCGTTATGTATCCAGTATGTGGGCATTAGGTGTGCTACCGGGATTATTTTTTGTGGCATCAGCTCCATACTCCACAAACAACCTGAAAGCAAACCCATAAACAAAATAAACACCGGCATAATGCTTTGAAAAGAAATATGGCTTTTGAAAATACGAGTTAAAAGCACAAAAAAATTAGACATACAAAACATATAAATTAAACAACTTAGAATAACTAAACCAAAAATTTGAGCATCCTGCATATCCATTACTTTATATAAAAAACTAAATTGCAGTAAAACCACAAAACTTCCACTTAGCATAATACTTATTACATCACTTAATAGTAAATAAGAATAGGGAACTCCAGCCACCTTAATTCTTTTATAAACTCCTGAGGATCTAGTTTTCATTATTGTTGCACATCCTGATAATAAAAACAAGGTAGACAAAATTATAACCATTCCGAGTGAAAACTGCTTGGACACAATATCTCCTTTAGTAATAGCTGTATTTTCCACTTTAGTATTTGGGGAAATAGAGTTTATTTTTAGCGGTAAGTTAAAATTAGGATCATCAATATGATTTAAATTATACATTATAATATCATCATAAACTTTTATATCATCATTTTTACTCATTGACTCTTCACCTGTGCTAGCAGATTTAACAGCGCAAACATAATACAATAGCTGACTGGCAATTACATCTGTAATTCCGGGAGCAAAAACATTATGTGGCAAATAATGAACAGTTACAAGTTTATCAAATTTTTGTTTTTCTATATTTTCCTCTAGTCCAGAATTTAATATGTATACTCCCTGAACAAAATTATCATTAAGATTTTTATTAATATCTGTTTTTTTAATTACTGTACATTTCAGCGAGCTGCTATTGCTAAGCTCCGCTACTATTCTCTTAGAAGTTACAGAATTATCTTCATCAATTACAGCTATAGGCACTTTATTAAAAAAAGATGGCCTAGTAAAAATACTATCAACAAACATTAATGCAATAAGAGGTGCAAGGATACTAAGTAGAATAAGTATTTTCTTTCTCATTATTAGTTTCATTTTTGTAGATATTAGTATTCTTATATAATCCATTTTAATTTCCTCGTACCTCTTTTCAACATAAACATGGAGGTCATTAACATAAATATAGTTAGCAAGAGCATACCCCCTATAATATATTTAATATCATTAAGAGAATACGAATTTATTATGTACAATTCCCCTTTTATTATCCAATAGTTAGGGGTTATTTTAGAAATGTTTCTTATTGTTTCAGGCATAAGTTGTAATGGTATAAAGCTTCCACCTATAATTGCAGATATAAATACATATATATTAGCCATTAAAATATAACTCTCCTCATTGTTAAAAAAAGTAGCAAGCATTATGTAAAAACTTATTATAAGACCTACACTAATAATTATAAACACAAATAAATTGTGACATATATCCAGGTTATATAATAAAGATATAGGCGCTATAAAAAGCATTAAAAGCACACTGCAGTATATGGAATATGCTATCCACTTACTTAAGATAATCTCAAAGGTAGTAACAGGAGTGATGAGAAGCCGTTTAATCACCATTGAATTTCTCTCCTTTATAAGTAAATTCCCTAAAGCTATTCCCATATACATTAACAAAAGTACAGCTATTGCAATAATATAATATTCTACAGATGTGGTAGAGGGAATATCGTTATGAGGCTCATAGGCAAAAAATCTAGATCTACCTAAAGCGGTAAAAATCAAATTTCTTGATAAATAATCATTTACCTTAGCTTTATGTTCTTGAGGCTCTTCATATTTATCCATATAATACTGAACAGAACTAACTCCTATTCCTACAGCCCCAATAATTCGTGAATATCCTTCCATAACGTTTTTTAGTATGGAACTTTTAAGAGGCTCATCTGAATTCAGGGTTATCTCCAAAGGTAGATTTTCCATAGCCAGCAAACTTCCAGAAAAGTTTTTAGGTATCTCTATTACTCCAGTTAATAAATTGTTATTAAATTTAGCCATAGCCCCGGTGCTTGTACATACCTCTACATTTATAAAATCTGAAAAGTTTTTGCTATTCCTAAAGTTATCTAATAGCAGTTTACTTGCAATACTATTATCTTTATCTACTATTGCAACCTTTATTGGAGGTATATCAGATTCTCTTTTCATCATGTCTTTAAATGAGAAAGAAAGTATAAAAAACACTATAAATGGAAGACATAAAGAGGCGAGTAACCACTCCTTATGTCTTATAATAATCATTAATTCTTTTAATATTAAAGTTTTTAGTCTTATAATCATAAATTTTCACCCGCCAGCTTAACAAACTTCCTAATAATAATTCGAATTTATCCATTGTTTACTAATATTATTAGTATTCTTCATAAATTTTGATTATCCTCTTTTATACATTGCAGGCAATCTGCTGAGGCAGTAGGAAATATATCTAGATTAATACATGAAATTAAATAGCAAGCAATAACTTCTGGTTATTGCCTGCTATCATTTTCTTTAAACTTCTAAATTTTTGATGATTTCAACATTATTTGTGCTGTATTTTACAATGCCTACAGTCAGCATAATAGATGCTATAATGAAGATATAAAGTCCTATTCCTGATCTGCTAGAAAGAAGCTAACTATTAGTTATTCTATTTTGTTTACTTACAACTAAAGCTACTGAAAAAATAGCCATGGCAAAGCCTAGTTCTATTAACATATAAGTAAATATTGGTGAAAGATTATTAAAACTGAAATTTGACAGCGCACCTATCATATTGTTGGCTTTTACATACCAGTAGGTAGGAGTAAAGCTAGCTATAGCTATGGCTTTATCACTTAAAAATTGCTGTGGTACAAATACTCCACTTATGAAGGAAAATCCTAGTGATAGGACATTGGCTATGGCAGATTGAGCGTTTTTGTTTTTTATTAAAATTCCTACAAGGTAGCTTATACTTAAGGCTGCTATAGTAAACACTAGAGCATTGACACATAACAATAAGCCATTATAAGACATCATATGGTCTCTATTGAGGATGAATCCAAAACCGGCCAAAACTCCATAAGAGGCAAGAGCAAAAACTAGATTTCCCATAATCAATTGTAAATTAAAGGAGCTATTTTTCATTGGGGAGCATAAGTTTCTTCTCTTTAAGTTTTTATTATTAAATACCATTGAAATTGAACTTACGCCAAGGATTAGTATTGAAAATAGTGAATAGGCAAGGTAATTAAAGGAGGCTACAGCAAAGCCATTATTTTGTACTTTAGCTCCGAAGGATTTTAATTGCACCGTTGTCTCAGTGGATGCCCCTTTAGAAACTTCTTTTACCAAATTTTCCTCTGTTATTCCTGGGATATTATTAGCATATACTCTTGCCATATTAAAGTATTTATTGATTGCCATATCGACATACATCCGAGTTGTAGAGTTTGGCACTACAGTCTTTTGCACCTCTAAGGGTTTTCCCTTTAAAAAATTAGAAGTAAAATCCACAGGTATGGTTACTATATACTCCACGTCCCTAAAAAATAGTGCATCTTGTAATTTTTCTGGTTTATTCTCTACGTCAATAAAGTTTGCATTTTTTGATAAATACTCCTTAAATCCTGTAAGTAGTGCAGTGTTTCCGTCCAAATTTATGAAGGCTACATTGGTCTTAGTTTGAGAGAAGCTTTTTTCAGTTTTTGTGGTTGCCATCGTAGAATAAAGCAAGGAGATTGATAAGAAAACTACTAAATATATACTCATTTGTCCCATATTTGCTTTGATAATTTTAAAATAAACTTTAAATACTTGCATATTTTTGCCTCCTTATAATTAAGTAGGTTATTAAACAAAATACTATGGATAAAAAGGTTAGAATAGAAATATTTATAAAGAATCTTTGGTGGTTATTATAATAATATAAGGTGTAAAAACCATCGGTAATAAGTGCTGCTGGATTAATATATGATAATATTGGCATGCTCTTTTCTACAAGGTATTTTATATTCGCATACATCATCCCTGATAAAACAGTTCCTATCATAGTAGTGCTTATTAATATTCCTACTTTTAGACCTTCACTTTTTTTAATAAGTGCACTTATCATAGTCCCAAAGGAAATTCCTGCGGCACAACCTACAAAACAGAGAAGCAGAATATAAAATAGTTGATTACCAAAATCAATCTTTAAGGCAAAATGTAAATATGAAAGCAGAATGAGAATTTCTGTAAATTGAATCAAAAATGCTGCGCACAGGCTATAAATAAACATCTTCATTTTATGAACTGGAGCCATATTAATTCTAGCTGCTCTTTTTGACAAATCTCCTTGTATATCAGTAACTTCCTTTAGTCCTGAAAAGCCTCCATATAAACATGCCATGGCAATAAGTGCATAAAAATAATTAAGAGTTGTGTTTGGTTGTCCTACCGACGCTGAAATTTCTTTAGTGTATTCTTTAAAAGTTGTGGCATCCTTCACTAAATTATCATGATTTGCCATTGGACTAGACGCTATAATGGTGGCTATGGTACTTGCACTCCCTTTGTAATCATCTAAGAATGTCTTAATCACAGTTTGATTGAGTCCCTCTGACTTAACTACTAGATTTACCTCTGGATTTAGATATATATATCCTTCTATTTTACTATTTTTAAGAAGCTCCTCTGCATTTTTTTCAGAAGTTTCGGTCACATTAAAAAGTTTACCTGTGCCATCCTTAGATACCTGAGCTATTGCCCCTTTAAACCCCACATTTTCCTGGTAGTACTTACTACTTACCACCGCAATATCAATAGTTTTAAATACCTCACTGGCAGAAATATTAGCAAAAGCTACTTTAAATAAGGTGGCTAAAACTATTGGAAACATTAAAGACCAAAAAACCAGTTGCTTATCTCTTAATAAACATTTTATTCTTGTAGTAAATATATGATTAAACATGATTATTCCCCCTTAATCTCTAAGCTCTTTGCCAGTTATCTCTAAGAAAACATCATTTAAAGTGGGTAATTCAGAGTATATTTTTCCAAACTCAATATTATGGTCACTTAAAAATTCTATAATTCTAACTATATTATTTTTACCTTTTTTAGACCTAATAACTAGAGTATTTTCTCTATACTCGGCTTTATCCACCGTGGATAATTCTCTAATCTTATCTAAATCACTGGTGGATAAATTAAATATCTCTACGGTGATTTTTTCTCCAATTTTAATCATAGCCTTTAATTCCTCTTTTGTTCCAAGAGCTACGGTTTTACCCTTGTCTAGTATTGCTATTCGGTCACAAAGCTGCTCAACTTCTTCCATATAATGAGTGGTGTATATAATTGTTGTCCCTTGCTCATTCAGCTTTTTAATCCCGGTTAGAATATTATTTCTACTTTGAGGGTCTACTGCCACAGTAGGTTCATCAAGGATTAGAAGCCTTGGCTTATGAGCTATACCACAAGCTATATTGAGCCTACGCAGAAGCCCTCCGCTTAACTTTTTAGGATAAAATTTTTTATAATCATTTAGTGCAACAAAATCTATAGCTTCCTCTACAAGTGCTTTTTTCTTACTCTTATCCTTTATATAGAGTCCACAAAAATAATCTATATTTTCATATACTGTCAGTTCCTCAAAGACAGCCACATCTTGCATAACAACGCCAATATCCTTTTTAATATCATAAGCATCGGGTCCCATAGGTCTGCCAAAAATACTTATTTCACCCATATCATACTTTAATAGTGAAAGTATACAGTTTATTGCGGTAGATTTACCCGAGCCGTTAGGTCCTAGGAGCCCAAAGATTTCTCCTTCTTTAACTTCTAAATTTAAATGATCTAATGCTAAAAGCTCCTTGTATCTTTTTACTAAATTATTAACTTTTACTATCATAAAATTCTCCCAACCTTTCACTCAATATTAATTCAAATGGATTTTGTCTATAGATATATAGTACGTTCTTATGGTATGATTTGTAAGTGTATATAATCATTATTTATGGTGACAAATGTCATATAGTAATATAATACATGGCCAAATATAAAATAATATTAAAGGGGGTTTCAATGGAAATCTAGGATTACTTACTCTATTTCCATTGGTAAAACAAATGCTTGAAATTGTAGATAAACTAGTTGTTTTTCTCTGTTGCACAGGTATATATCTATTGGAATCAGCCCATGGTTTATGGATTTTTACAATAATTTTAGCATTAACAATAAGTAGTCTAAATAGCTATTTTGAAAGCAAAGAGTTACATATGCTATTTTTTGTTGTTTATATCATACTTTGTGTGTTTTTTAGTGAATTATTATTATTTCTTCCATTGCTTTTATATGATGTTATAGGGAATAAACACCTATTCATTTATCTCATTGCCCTTATACCAATAATAAGCAATCAAGGATATTTAGCTAATAGGATTATTTTTATAACCCTTGCATTTATGGCGTTAACTATACTTTTAAAGCTTCGTACAAGTTCTGATTCTAAGCTTAAAGCGGATTATATAAATTTTAGAGACAAGACTTCAGAACTTTCCATACTGCTTGAAGATCAAAATGCTACACTGATATCCAACCAGGATTACGAGATAAACCTTGCCACATTAAGTGAAAGAAATAGGATAGCAAGAGAAATTCACGATAATGTGGGGCATATTTTATCGAGGTGCCTTTTGCAAATAGGAGCTTTAATAGTTATTAATAAGAATTCTATTGTAAAAGAAAGCCTTGACGCAATTAAGGATACCCTGTCACAAGCTATGGATAGTGTCAGGACAAGTGTACATAATCTTCATGATGATTCTATAGATTTGCATGACCAGATTTATGCCCTTACAAAAGAATTTTCCTTTTGCCCTATAAAGCTTTATTATGATATTAACAAAAATCCTGAAAAAATGATAAAATATTCATTTATATCCATAGTTAAGGAAGCCATATCTAATATTATTAAGCACTCTAGTGCCACAGATGTGTCTATCACACTTAACGAGCACCCTGGATTTTATCAGCTTATTATTGAGGATAATGGAGTTGTAGAGGACTATAACATTGAAAATGGTATTGGTATTAGAAATATACTAGATAGAGTCGCCGCTTTTAATGGCAATGTTAATATAAACATTGAAAATGGGTTTAAGATATTTATATCTATACCAAAGGAGATTATAAAATGAAGGTTTTAATTGTCGATGATGATAAATTAGTCTGTGTCTCACTAAAGGTTATATTAGAATCAGATGCAGACATAGAAGTGGTTGCATTGGGGTATAACGGAAAAATGGCAATAGAGCTATATGAAACCCTAAAGCCAGATATATTATTAATAGATATTCGAATGGACACAATGACAGGCCTTAAGGGAGCAGAAATAATCCTAAAGGACCACAAAGATGCTAAAATACTATTTCTCACCACTTTTTTAGATGACGAATACATTATAAAAGCTTTAAATATAGGCTCAAAGGGTTATCTTTTAAAACAAAACTTTGAAAGCATCATCCCTTGCCTAAAAGCAGTGCAAGCCGGGCAAACAGTCTTCGGTGATGAAATAATAACTAAAATACCATCACTAATCACAGAAAGAAGTAAATTGAAATTCTCAGACTTTGATATAAATGAAAAGGAGTTTGAAATAATAGTCAAGGTAGCTGACGGCTTAAATAATAAAGAGATATCTGAGAAACTATATTTAAGTGAAGGTACTATAAGAAATTATATTAGTGCCATATTAGAAAAGCTCAGTCTACGTGACAGAACTCAACTGGCAATTTTTTATTATAAAAATAAAAATCCCAAAAGTACAGGTTAACATACCTGTGTTTTTGGGATTTTTGTTTAGGTAATAAAGTTGATTTCTAATCAATTTTATAAGCCTTAAGGGTTCTTGAAATATACGTTAAAGTTTTTTCAACTGCAATTTCTACTGTATAGTCATTTTTTCCACTTAATAATCTAGACAACATGCCTTCATAGCTGCTCCTGAAACCGCATTTTTCGTTATTATGGCTAAATATAAGCTAGGATCATTATTATCATTAATTGCGGTATTTTTGCTAGGAACTTTCTTTATTACATCAGCTAACTCTGCTACCTTTGTTTTAGGTATGCTTACATCTGGTGGAGATTTAAACCCATCAAATAAAAAGAAAATAATATGGGGAGTGGTCCAAGCATTGCTGGCAACTAGTTTGTTACTAGCTGGAGGATTGAAGGCGCTTCAAACTATTTCAGTAGCTGCAGCTTTCCCATTTATATTTGTAATGATATTTGCATGTATATCTTTGTGGAAAGCTTTAAAAAGCGAAGATATCACGTCTTATTCTAATGAATAATAAAAGAGGGCACTTTTTATATAATTTATAAAACAATTATGGAAACTTTTATATAATATTCAACAGTTATCAAAAAACAAAGAGTGGATTTCAACCCTAAATATGGGATGAAATTCACTCTTAATCAATGTAACATTATAGTTAGCTACTACCCATTCACTTTAATTTTAAAATATTCAGGATATATTGATAATGCGTGATAATCCTTATGAGTAACGCCGTCTTTAATTACTTCTTCGATTTTGGGTGGATTTAATGAGTACATGCATTTACGAAGAAACTAACAGTTTCGAGATTGTTCATGCCTTTAGAAAAACAGGCATAATCATGCATAAATATGCATTTACAAATAAAGTTTTAAATGCTAGAATTAATCCATAATTGTTATGAATTACGAAGTAATAAATTGTAGAAACTACTAAATTAAAAGTAAAAACTTGAAAAATATCACATAAAGTGAGAAATCTTAACTTATAAATAACCGCAACAGAAATGTATAATTATAGGACTTTGTTCTTTTATCATTAAAGGAGAAGTGATTATTGTATGAGTATTAAAATTAAAATAATTATTAGTTACTTAATATTAATTCTACTTACAGTAAGTTTTTTAGGGGTTTTAATTGGTAAGATAACAAAGGATGCAGTATTTAACGAAGTTAAGGAAAAAAGTAAATCTGTAACGGAATTACTTAAAACTACAATAAGCGTAAGAAATGATTCCCTTATAGAAAAGTCTTATAGCGATTTGAATTCCGCTGAGAAGTTATTATATAGTTTGGGTAATATAAATGTAGATAATACTCAAAGTATAAAAGTAGGGGATTTTTATTTACCAGTTTTATATGCTGGAACACACAAGATATCATTAGATACTAAGATTGTTAATGATATACAAAAATCTACAGGTAGTACTGCTTCTATATTTTTATTAAATAATAATAAGTTAATAAGAGTATCTACAAACCGTATTGAAGACAACCAAAGAATTGAAGGAACATACTACTCTGCAGGCTCTGATGTTTACAATAAAATAATTAATAATCAAGAGTATTTGGGTACACACTCATATGAAGGGGAAAGTTATTTATCAAGAATTAAGCCATTACTTAATAAAGATAAAAAGGTTATAGGAGCAATAGGGGTAGGGAATACACTGCTTAATAATTATTTAGAAAAAACATTAAATAACGTTAAAATCGGAAAAACAGGTTATGTATACATAATGGATTCTAATGGAAAAGCAATTATCCATCCTACTGATAAGGGAAAAAATCTAAGCGAATATGACTTTAGTAAAAAAATAATATCAAATAAAGATGGACTAATTGAATACACATATAAAAACGTACATAAATTAGCTTATTATATGTATTTCAAACCTTGGGATTGGTATATTGTCACTACAGCTAACTATGATGACTTAACATCGTCAAGTAAATCAATTTTGTATACCACATTATTAAGTGGGTTATTAATGATTTTCTTAGGTGGGATTATAGCTGTATTTATGGCCAACAATTTAGTTAAACCCATTAATAAATTAAAGTCATATATGGAGATAGCGGGTAAAGGTGATTTAACAGTACGTTCAGACATAAACAATAAAGATGAAATAGGGGTATTATCCGATAGTTTTAATAATATGATAGGTGAAAATAAGCGGTTGATGGAAGAATTAGTACAATACGATAAATTAAAAACCGAATTTATTGCCAATATGTCTCATGAATTAAAGACTCCGTTAAATATAATTTTTTCTACAGCACAGTTATTTTCAGTATACATAAGCAAAGATGTAGATTCAAATAACATTGAGAAGTTAAACGAATATACAAATTATATAAAACAAAATTGTTATAGATTGTTAAGACTCGTAAATAATATAATTGATATTAGTAAAATTGATTCTAAATTTGTGGAGTTAAATTTAAAGAATCAAAATATAGTACAAGTTGCTGAGGAAATAACCCTATCGACTATTCTGTACGTACAAGGTATGTCAAGAACAATTATTTTTGATACAGATATAGAAGAAAAAATCATGGCCTTTGACGAAGAACAGCTGGAGAGAATTTTACTTAATTTAATTTCTAATGCGACTAAATTTACGAGGCCTGGAGATACAATTGAAGTTGGAGTGTACGATAAAGATAATCACGTTATAATTTCTGTAAAGGATAACGGCATAGGAATTCCAGAAAACAAGTTATCACAAATTTTTAAAAGGTTTAAGCAGGTGGACCCTTTATTAAGTAGAACACATGAAGGTAGTGGTATAGGCCTTGCTATAGTTAAATCTTTAGTTGAAATGCATGGAGGTTTAATTAATGTAAAAAGTAAATATCAAGAAGGCACAGAATTTACAATAAGCTTGCCTGTTAAGCTGGTTGACCATAATGATAATCAGGACTCAAAAATAGATTTAATTTATCAAACAAATAGTGAAAAAATATTGATTGAATTTTCCGATATTAGTAAGTAAAAACTGCATTTAGCAAAACAAATTGCTTACAATTTGTGCAAGAAGTTTTGCTTTATTAATAATACAAAGCCAATACGAAACTTACTATTATCTCAGACAATGGTCTTTATAAAATAAAAAAGTAGAATTAGTATCTTCAAATCAATAATAATATTAATTCGCATCTATCATTTTAGACGTCACAAACAATAAAAGTTTGTGGCGTTTTTAGTTGTGATACATTGGGAAAATATGGTTAGGTAAAGTTTGGACTATTACAATCTTTACTATTATGTTATATAATGGTAACAGTGATTCGGAATCGTATAAAAAGGCGAAGCAATCCAATTCCCTATACCTAGTGTAATCTCTTTTAGCGGCATTTTTTAATAATGAGGTGAAATCTATATTTAACGACATTAAATGTATTTTATGAGAATTAAAGAGAAGTTAAAGTATTGAGAAAAAAATATGTACTCTACCCGACCTCTGACCCCTGTAATAAAAGTAGTAGTTACTAAATTAACTAATAAACAAGCTACCATATTACCAACTCCTCCCATGATACAAGCAGCGATAAATAACAGTACATATGATGAAATTAATATACTCAATTTGTCAAAAGCTATTATTTTATCACAGAGATCGAGTGCACCAGCATTCGATTTTAAGGTATAGTTATGCATGTATAGCCATAATCTTTCTTTTTTTGTTAGTAAAGGATTTCTCTTTATTCTTAAAGGGATTATTAAAATAAAAGTTTATCAGAAATACTTTACAATATACTTAAAGTTCGTCTTTAATTGTAATTAAAGAACTAATAAGTATCAATGGAGGAAAATGTATGGCTACGCAAGGGGGATTTACTATAATACTTAATGAAAATAATAATAGAATTTTACTTGTTAAAAGAAAAGATATTCCAATATGGGATTTGCCAGGTGGTAAGGTAGGTATTGAAGAAACTCCAACTGCATGTGCAGTAAGAGAAGCAATTGAAGAAACAGGCTATATAACAAATGCTTATAAAAAAATAGGTGAGTACAACAGAATTCAGTTTAATGATATTCAACATATATTTTTAGGAAAGGTTATTGGTGGACAAGAAATCGAAAATGGAGATGAAACAAGTAAAGTAAAATGGTTTAAATTAAATAAATTGCCTTTTTTTATGGTTCCTCATAGAAAAGAACAAATTAAAGATTATACAAGTGGTAATTATAACTTAATAAAGACATTAAAAGATTCTAATCTTATTATAAAAGTTATGAGGATTTTAAAAAAACATTAATTTTCGAAAGAAGTTAAATACGTATCTTTCTAAGGTTGCGTCACAACTGTAAAAAACTAAGAACTTGAAATTATTTATATTTAACTAAGGAGATGATTATATGTCTGAATTAATAGTTATGATGCTTATATTATTACCTGTAGGATTATATTTTATTTTTATAGGATGGCGTATTTGGAAAAAAGAACAGATAACGCTAATACATGATTATCATTATACAGGGGTTGCTGAAAAAGATAAAAAATCTTATACAGAAAAAGTGGGTAAAGCATGTATTATAATGGGAATAGGAATGATACTGATGATGGGTATTATTAAATTCACATCAAATACTGCATATGGTGTGATATGCTTTGGGATATTCATTGTATGGGGCTTAATTATGATATTTATGGCACAAAAAAAATATAATGGTGGACTGTAATGAGCATTCGCAATATTCATTTCATGCGTCATAACTGTAGATTATTTCAATGTGAATTTAAGAAAGAGGCAGTTAGAATTTTTTTCAACTATTTGGGGAGGTAAAAATTATGTTAGATAGTACAGGATTTGATTTATGGGCTAATGGTTATGATAAGAGTGTAAATCTTAGTGAGAAAAATAATGAGTATCCATTTGCAGGTTATAAAGATGTGTTAAATTATGTTTATAACCAAGTAAGAAAAGAAGACGGTGCAAATGTTTTAGATATTGGGTTTGGAACTGGAATTTTAGCAACTCAACTATATAATAATGGATATAGTGTAACAGGCATTGATTTCTCAAGTAATATGATAGATATTGCAAAGCAGAAAATGCCACAAGCAACATTGATAAATCGGGATTTTTCCAAGGGCTTATCAGATGAAATTAAAAATCATCATTTTGACTTCATAATTAGCACATATGCAATTCATCACTTGACAGACAAAGAAAAAATCAATTTTATAAAGTCATTTTTCCCTTTGCTAAATAAAACAGGAAAGATATTTTTGGGTGACGTTTCTTTTGAAACAAGAAATCAACTAGAAAAATGTAAGGCTAAATACAATGAGTATTGGGATAATGATGAATTCTATTTTACAGCAGAAGAAATTAAAAATAATTTAAATGATGAATATTTCTGTGAGTATATACAAATATCTCATTGTGCTGGAGTATTAATTATTGCTAATAAATAATTTTATCTAATAATATAATCTTCAAGTAAAATAATACGGATTTTTTTTATTAATAATGTAAAAATAAGCGCGAAGGGTTTATTATCTCTACCAGCTAATTTTTATTCAATAAAAAAGAACTGATTATATTACCAGTTCTTTTAAGGAGTTATATTAAATTTATATCTAATTAAAGGGGGACTCTAATTAAAAAAAATCAATTACTTTCTATTCATTTATAATAACAATTTAATGTGTCAGTATAGTGACGAAATTAAAAATTAATTGTAAATTTAAAAGAGGACCTCCTTAAATTACATACATGATCATAGCTTCTTCAACTATTTAATTAATCCTTCTGCTACGTTAATTATAAAGTCTTGAGTATTTGTAACTAATGTCTTTACTTCTAATGTTCCTCTATCAGATAGTTTGTTTACAGAGAACTCTTGTATATCTATAGAATATATATATACTGGTCTAACAACCCCATCTTTTACAGTGTACGATGGTGTCATATTTCCTGCAGCTATGGTATGAAGTACTGTTGACAAACATATAAGCATAGTTGCCTTTCTAGTATGTTTTCTCATAGCATTTTGAGATTCATACACATTATCATAAACGTTTGGCAATGTATATCTATCTCTTATACTACCAGCAAGTACTACAGGAACATCATTTTCCGCGCAAGCTTTTAATATGCCATCTTTAACTACTCCTGAATTTATAAGCGCTTCCAGGGATCCTGCGCGTCTAGCCTCATTTATAGTTGCAATATAGTTGTAATGAGCACTTTCATGAGACTCAAAAGTTTCTTGACCTGAAACTGTTTTGAACATTGCTTTTTCTAAATCATAAGTAGCAAGATTATTTCCAGATAAAACAGCTTGAGCATACCCATTTTCGACTAGCGAGGTAAAGGCAGCTCTTGATTTATCATCTAATGCAATTGAGGGTCCTAAAACCCAAACTATTTTTCCATCATGTTCCTTTTCATATTGCATAATTTTATATAATTCATCGTAATCTTTAGAGAAGGCTGTTTCTCTTGATCTTCCACTTCTAAATGCAAAGGTATCACTATCTACATCGTCAGTAGCAAACCCTCTAGTATACATATATATACCTTCACTTCCATCTTCAGTTCTTCCTACGACAACTTTATCTCCAACTTTTAAATTTCTAAATTCAACAACATTTATGTCATCATTTGGAGTAACAATAGCAACGCTATCCATACGGCTCTCATTAGCTATTACCCATTTCCCTTTAATCTTAAAATATTCAGGATATATTGATAATGCGTGATACTCCTTATGAGTAACGCCGTCTTTAATTACTTCTTCGATTTTACAGTCTGGAGCATTAGCAAGGAAATCTTGCGAGAAATCCGGTGGTGTAAACTTTGGTAATTCAAAACTCATTTAAAATCTCCTCCTACTAATATAATAATGTATGTAGTGCGTTTAGAAGTAAATAGGTTAAATCATCTTCTTCAAAGTAGTTATATCAAATCAAGTTTTTTTGAAGATTAACAACAAAATCTTGAACATTAGTAACTATTGTTTTAACACCTACGTATTCTCTAGCAACGGCTACTTGATTAACTGCATATTCAGCAATATCTACAGAATAAAAATATACCGGTCTTACTTTCCCATCTACTACTCTATAGGATGAAGCTAAGTTTGCAGTTGCTACTGAGTGAAGAACTGTAGCAAGACAAATTACTACTGTTGCTTTATCTGTTTGTTCTTTCATTGCATCCAGTCCACGAGATACATTATGATAAACCGATGGAAGTGGTCCGTCATCCCTTATAGATCCAACAAGAACTATAGGTATATTCTTCTCTATGCAGGTTTTCATGAATCCATCTTTTATATTTCCTTCTTCAAGCAATGCTTCTATAGAGCCCGCACGTCTAGCCTCATTTATTAAATCTAAATGGTTATAATGACCCATTAAAACAGATTCTTGAGTATATATATTTTGGCCCAGTGCAGTTCCAAGGAGTCCTCCCTCTAGATCATGGGTTGCCATAGCATTCCCAGCCATAAGAGCGTTTACATACCCATTTTCAGCAAGTGCAGATAGTGCGGCTCTTGTATCATAATCAAAAACAACGGCTGGTCCTAGAACCCAAACTATATGTCCATTATTTTCTTTTTCGTATTCGAGTAATTCATATAACTCACTGTAATCCCTTGAAAATGAAGATTCAACAGATCTTCCAAGTCCTACATTTGGTAAGTTATCAAATCCACTGGTATACTGGAATACACCTTCACTTCCATCTTTAGATTTACCTAAAACTACTTTATCGTAAGCTTTAAGGTTTCTAAATTCCACAATTTCTACAGTGTTGTCATCGCGAACAACGGCAGCACATTCTACAGATGTTTGGGTTGGAAGAACCCACTGTCCTTTAATTTTAAAATATTCAGGCAATATAGAAGTTATTAGGAAACCTTTAGGAGCAACCCCATCTTTTTTAACCTCGCTTATTCTAGCATCTGGTGCGTAAGCTAGAAAATCTTGTGTGAAATCTACTGATGCGAATTTTGGTAATTGAAAACTCATTTAAAAGTTCCTCCTTTAACGTAAGGTATTTAAAATAATGTCTAGATTATTTTATAAAATACAATTCATTATAACTAATAATTATATAAAGATAAAGTACAACTAAAATTTTTGGTTGTAATTATGTATTATTTTATATGTTTTATTAGCAAAACAAACTGCTTATAATTCCTTCATTACCACTGGAAGTATTCGTAAAGTATATTAGGTGGAAGTATATAAAGATAATTCACTTTGGCGCTTTTGATGTTAAAAATATATTGGTGGGTAGTGTAAGACTTATAATACCTGAGAAAGGCATGACAATCCCAATAGAAAAAATTTTTGACATTACCCCTAATTATAATCAAAAAAGATTGGAAGTTTCTAGATTAGTAATACCTAAAGATAGAAGAGGTTTAAACATTGTGATAGGACTCGTTCGCACAATTTATGCCTGGGCAATTAAAAATGGGATAACACACTTAATTACAAAACTAAATACGTAACACAACTATTCTCATAGCTGGTTGTGGAATTGGAGGTTCATTTGCTGAGGTTGCAGTTAGAATAGGGTTCGAAAATTTTATTTTAGCAGATGGTGATATAATTAATGATCATAATTTAAATCGCCAATGTTTCACTGCTGGTGATATTGGGAAACTTAAGATGAAAGCCTTGTCAGAAAGGCTTAAAGAGATTAATCCCTCGGTAAAAATCGAAGAATTTACTGAATATATATCTGGAAAAAATGTTACTAAAATTGTTAATAACGCAGATATTGTCTTTGATACAATCGATTTTCTAGATTTGACAGCAATTATAAGCTTACATGACGAATGTAAGAAACATCGATATGACAATATATGTAATGAAACAATACTTACAAGAGAAATATTGTAAATAATACTTGTATTTACCAATAATGTTTTGTACAATGTAAATGTAAGATTTTAGGAATAAGATATTTTTATAGTTTAATAATTAACAAACTATGTTGTTATTTTTTAAACTTAGAATAAAATGTTTTTATTCTAAAAAAATATAATGGGGGGGAAATGATGAAAAAAACATTAGTAACAGTTGCCTGTGCATTAACAGTAATAAGCACACTTTCATTTGCAGCAGGCAATATAAGACTAGCAGGGTTTGGTGGAGTGGATGTTGTTTCAGCAGCTACTACAACAACGCCAACAACACCAACAACACCAACAACGCCAGTAAAACCATCTACACCTGCACAAACCACTACATTTAGTGCATCTTTGACTTCATTAAACATAACCCATATAATTACATTTGGCTCATATTGGGATGATGTTAAACGTCTACAGAATTCTCTTAACACTGTTGGGTACAAGCTTAATGTTGACGGTATCTTTGGAAAAACTACTCAAACTGCCGTAATGAATTATCAAGGGAAAAATAGTCTTTGGGCTGATGGAATAGTAGGTCCAATTACTGCTGCAAGCTTAAATGCAAAAGTAGCTGCACTAAAACCAACTGTGCCAACAACTGCAGTAACTCCAAAAGCTATAAAGGTTTATCAAGGATTAGGACATAATGTAGCATTTAGAAATGGTCCTGGCGCTGACAGTGAAAAAGTACCGGTTTATAGTTTTACCGTTGGTATGGCAGATGTTAACTTTGATGCGGATGGAAGAATTCTAAGTGCATATTTAGATGCATATGAAGTTTCCACTCCAAATTATGATGGTGCATCAATGCCGCATTTTTCAGGATGGCCTAATACACCAGGATATAATGTAACAGACCATGATACAGATAAAGTAACGGGTGTATCTAAAAACACACTAGAATCAGCAACTGCTGAAGTCAACGGATGGCAAACGAAACGTCAACGTGGAGATGCTTATGGTATGAATGCAGCTAATGAGTGGTATAAGCAAATGGATTTCTACCAAACATTCTTTGTTGGTAAAACTATCCCTGAATTAGAAGCATGGTTTGCAAAGAATACAACTGCAGCTGGTCGTCCAATAAAAGCTACTACAACCAAGCAAGACGAACTTGATAAATTAGCTAAACTTACTGTCAAAGAAAAGGCTGACCTTGCAGATGTGGTTTCCGGTGCTACTATGTCACTTAAAGATCCTCATGGAGATTTCTTAGGTGCGATTCAAGATGCCTATAAGAATCGTGTTGAAGTAGTTATACCAGTTAAATAAGTCTTTATAAAGTTATCCTTTTAGATATAGATTAAGTATATTAATCAACCCCCATCTCCAGCTTCCTTGTATACACAGGGAAAGAGGGAGACGGGGGTTGATTTCTTTACAACTAACCTTGGATGAAAAAATGGCGTCTTCTTATCTTAGTATAAGAAGACGCCATTCTTTTGCACCCCTAACGTAAAGCCGTTAAGCATAGCGGAGAACATTTTATTACCTGCTATAAATTAGCTTCTTGCAAATATTTCTTGGAAATCCACTGCTTCAAGCTTCTCTCGTACTAAAAGCTCTTCCGCAACAGCATTAAGTTTACTCCTGTTTTCAGTTAGAAGTGTCAATGCTTTTTTATATGCTTCATCTATAAGTTTTTTTATTTCTAAATCTATTTTGTTTAGAGTTTCTTCACTAAAGCTTTTACTTTTACCCATGTCTCTTCCAAGAAATACCTCATCACTACCTGAACCAAAAGCAATCGGTCCAAGGGTATCACTCATGCCATAATCCATTACCATTTTTCTTGCGATTGTTGTTGCTCTTTCAATATCATTGCTTGCACCAGTACTTATATCTCCAATAACTAGTTTTTCGGCAACTCTACCACCTAATAGTCCCACAATTTCCTCTTCAAGTCTTGACTTAGACATGTATGATCTGTCCTCATCTGGAAGACGCATAGTATATCCGCCAGCCATTCCTCTTGGAACTATACTTATCTGGTGAACAGGATCCGACATTGGAAGTAAATTCATTACAATTGCATGGCCTGCTTCATGATACGCTGTGAGCCTTCTATCGGCCTCAATTATAACTCTGCTTTTCTTTTCAGGTCCAGCAATTATTCTTGTAACTGCTTCTTCAAGTTCATTCATTCCAATAAGTTTTTTATCTTTTCGTACAGCTAAAAGTGCTGATTCATTCATTAAGTTTTCAATATCTGCACCTGTAAATCCAGGTGTCCTTTTCGCAAGCACACTAAGTTTAACTTCTGGTGCAAGATGCTTATTTTTTGAATGTACTGCCAAAATTTCTTCTCTACCCTTTGCATCAGGAACACCAACAAGTATTTGTCTATCAAATCTACCTGGTCTTAGTAGTGCTGGGTCAAGTACATCTGCTCTATTTGTAGCTGCAATCATTATTATTCCTTCATTTTCTCCAAAACCATCCATCTCAACTAACAGTTGGTTTAATGTTTGTTCTCGTTCATCATTTCCTCCACCAACTCCTGCACCTCTTTGTCTCCCTACAGCGTCAATTTCATCTATAAAAATTATACAAGGCGAGTTCTTTTTCGCCTGCTCAAATAAATCTCGCACTCGGGAGGCTCCCACACCGACAAACATTTCTACAAAATCTGAACCTGATATGCTGAAAAATGGGACTCCGGCCTCTCCTGAAATAGCTCTTGCAAGAAGTGTCTTACCAGTTCCAGGCGGTCCTATTAGTAAAACTCCCTTTGGTATACGCGCACCCATTTCTATATATATTTTAGGTTGTTTTAGGAAATCGACTATCTCTGCAAGCTCAGCTTTTTCTTCATCTGCTCCAGCAACATCATTAAAACTAACTTTTTTCTTATCAGGATCTACAAGTTTCGCTTTACTTTTACCAAAATTCATTACACCACCGCTTCCACCGGCGCCCTTCGATTGTTTCATGAATATAAACACAAAACCTACAAGCATTAATATGAATAGTAAATTGGGCAAAATTTGCAACCACATTGACATACTGGATGGTGCTACGTATGTTTCCTGAATAGTTGGATTCTTTGGATGAGCGTTAATAAACTGAAATAATCTAGCGGATGGAACGATGGTTTTATATGTAGTTCCATCTACTAAAGTTCCAGAAACTGACATCTGATCTTCTTGAACCACGAAGCTTTTTATAGTATTATTTGTCCAATCATTCTGAAATTGATTAAAATTAATAATTGTTGAATTCTGATTTGGTTTAGCAAGCATAAATACTGCAATAATAACAAAAATTATAGCCCAAACAGCAATACTTGATTTCTTTTTCATCAGAGAACACCTCTCTTTCTCAATATATATTTAACTTTTTTAAGTTCTTTACGTTCTTAGTATTTCACTTATTATAAATGAGAGTATATCATAGCTAATAATAAAACACAACAGTTTCAAAACTATTTTGTTCAGTTATGTTGAAAAGATGTTTACACTGTGTTATATTTATGGAAAACAGAGAATGGAGGCAAGGGGATGGATATAATAAATAAATCCGATTTCATTAAAAATTTTGAAGGAAAAGTCCCAGGTAAGATAGGAAGACCTGTAGATAAACTGCGGGATTTTGCCATTCTAAAAGCTGCTTTGGAGCTCGTTGCGGAGCAGGGGTATGATTCGGTTACCATGGATTCTATTGCACTAAGGGCTCATGCAGGAAAAGCTACCTTATATCGTAGATGGAAATCTAAACCGTATCTTATAGCAGAAGCCATAAAATCCATGATGCCTTGTGAGCAGAAGGTTGATACGCAGCGCTGTGGAGATAATTTAAGAGATTATTTGTGTGAATCACTTAGCATATATTTTGGGATAAGAGACCAGGTTAGGCAAAAGGTAATGCTGTCCATCGCAACAGCAATAAGCAGAGATAAATTATTATCTGAAGTGATTCACTTGGATTGTATAACCAATCAAACCTGTATATTTAGTGATGCCATAGAATGTAGCATCAATAAGAAATTAGACAAGGCGCAATTGAAACTTCTGGCAGATGTGGGCCCAGCGTTATTATTTTATCAGCTCATAATTACTGGCAAACCCATTAAAATGGCCTATGTAGAACATATAGTTGATCATTTGATAATGCCACTTATCGAACTGAATAAAAAATGAAAAACTCCCTTTCAAGCAATTAAATTTGCAACCCGCAAGAAATAGTATTAATAATATAAAAAACACAAGGAACCCCTTGTGTTTTTCTAAATATCCACTGTACTAATGAAATGGGGCTTTTATTTGTTCAAAATAAAAGAACCTATTCTCTATTTTAATATTATATCTAAATCATATGGAGTGTACTTCCTATATAGTTTAATTTCCCTAAAGAACTTCCACTGATTCCGTTAAGCTATCAAAAGAACTATCACAATTTTCCACTGTTGAAATTAGCGGTGTAGTTATTTTTGAAAGTTCTATGTTTGTTCCAAAATCAGAGTATTTTTTCTTTGCAGAGAAATAAAATACTAGCCCTAGTGCGACCCATATACCTACGATTGTCCATTCAGCAAAAATCATTCCAGGTAAATATAGCAGAAGCATTAATACTGTTAAAACTATTGCTGTGTATCCTACAAATATGTGGTTTTTTATCTTGTAAGGTCTGTTCATATCAGGATGTTTCTTTCTTAAAGCCACGAAGGACATAGCCACCATTGCATAAGCCATAACAATTCCGAAGCTACCTGCATCAACCAGCCAAACCATCATACTCTTTCCAAAGAAAGGTGCGATAGTTGAAATACTGCCAATTAAAAGAATTGCATTTGATGGAGTATTATATTTCGGATGTAATTTTCCAAGAGATCCTGGAAGCATTTTATTTTGAGCTAATGCATACATTGCTCGACTTCCTCCAATAAGGAATGCATTCCAACTGGAAATGATACCTGCCATACCTGCAACAATTAAAATCTTAGCAGCTAAATCACTACCACCAAACCCTATTTTCATTGCATCTGCTGTTACGAGTACAGATGACCTTATTTGCTGATCAGTCATTAAATAACCTACTGCGAAAATAATTAATACATACCATGCTACTGCCATAAATATAGACACCATGATGGTTTTACCAATCTTATCAAAAGGCAGATCGATTTCAGCTGCTGTTTGAGGAATTACATCAAAACCTATAAACATAAAGGGTGTTGCAATAGTAACAGTTAAGATGCCATTCCAACCATGTCTTAAAAGAGGTATTGAATTAGAAAGATGGCCAGTAATTGGAGCACTTGCAACTAATGCAATTCCAGCTAAAGCAATAATTACTACTAAAATTTTTTGTAAAAAAGCTGAGTCTTTCGTTCCGCGATAATTTATCATTGTAATAATAATGGAAATTATAACGCCTATTCCTACCCAACTACCATATACATCAAATCCTGCAATCGTATACATATGACCTTGTAAAAAATTAGGCATTATATACTCAATTACATTAGGAAAAGCACAGGCTTCGAAAGCAACAACACCTACATATCCTAGTATCAGAGCCCAAGTACATATAAAAGATCCATTTGACCCAAGTGCTTTATAACTAAATACAGTAGCCCCACCAGCATGGGGTAGCGCAGATGTAAGCTCTGCATAAGCTAAACCTACAAAGATTATCATAATGCCGCTGATTCCAAATGCAATCATTGCTCCCAAAGTACCTGCCTTTTGAATCCATACGCCAGTTAAGATTACCCATCCCCATCCAATCATTGCGCCAAATGCAAGGGCCAAAACATCCTTATTACTCAATACTCTTTTTAAATTGTTATTCTCCATTAAATACCCCACCCCATTTTTATTTTAGGATAAATTGCGTTTTTATATAAATACTAATACTCTGAATATATGAAGCCTCCGTAATTATTTTACTAATATTTGACATTATATTCAAATTATTCTTATCGTCATTTTGTCTCTATATGCCCAGTATTTAGACGTTATTCTGTATTTAATGATTGCGAAGATATTACTAAAGCATTATTTTGTAAAAAAATGCTTTAATTAGTGCTGTATATATATAATTTTCTTTAAATTGCCATCTTCATTAAATTCTAAAAAGATTTGTGATTATGGACTTAAATACTAGAATAAATCTATGTAGCTAGCGTAGCACCCTATTGAATTGACAATTAATACATATGCTAGGGTGTTTTTGTGTTAATAGTATTGACAACAAATAATAGATTTGATATCTTTTAATAAACGATATTAATAAATAAATAATATTAATAAAAAGAAAGTAGTGATTTTATGAATATCAATTTAGAATATAATATTTCTCTTCCTTCTAATTTGGAAGAAGGGAAAAAATATCCTGTTATTTACGCCATGCATGGTATGGGAAGCAATGAAAAAGATATTATTAGTACAATTGAAGAGCTTAAAGATGATTTTATTATCATAGGGATTAGGGGTCCTCTAACCATGAAATCTGGTTTTGCTTATTTTACGATTAAAAGCTTTGGTAATCCTGATATTGTTTCTTTTGATGAAGTTATAGAGAAACTCGAGGTCATCATTGATAATTTCCTAAACAGGTACCCAATTGATTCCTCCAGACAGTTTTTATTTGGATTTAGTCAGGGTGCAATTTTATCTATGACTCTAGCACTGAAAATGGGCAATAAAATTAAAGGTATAGTTGCATTAAGTGGCTATATTCCGAAACATGTTAAGGAAACTTATCCAATTAAAAATGTTCATGAGCTTTCTATTTTTATTGCTCACGGTGAGTTTGATCCAGTTTTTCCATTGAATATAGGAAAAGAAAACTATGAATTCTTCAAAGCAAGAAATGAGTTATTGAGTTTTAATTCATACCCAGTAGGTCATGAGATTTCATTAGAAGAAAAAAATGATTTTATTGCATGGCTACAACTTGAAAAGGTAAAGTAGGTCCATGCAAATATTGTGGCACCGACGATTTCACTTAGAAGATATAAAATAGAAAGGGTGATAGAAATGAATAACAAATATTCTTCAACAAGTATGGTGATGATTAAATCTCCTCTTAACAAAGTATGGGATGCTTTAATAAATCCGGAATTAGTAAAACAGTACTTTTTCGGTACAAATTTAGTTACTACATGGGAAGTTGGTTCTCCCATATTATTTAGAGGGCAGTGGGAAGGAGCAACCTACGAAGATAAAGGAGTGGTGCTCTCATTTATTACAATGGAATCTTTATCATATAGTTATTGGAGTAGTTTTAGCGGTATTTCTGATATTGCTGAGTTGTACCAAATAATAAAGTTTTCTGTAGAAGCGGTTAGCGAAGGGGTGAATGTTACAATATTTCAGTCAAATGTAGATACACAGGAGAGAGCCGAACAATCGGGACAGAACTGGAAAATGGTGCTTAATAGTTTAAAGGAATTGTTGGAAAATAATTAAAGGTGACATACTTATTATTATCAAGCATAAAGGATTTTTGGATTTTTTAAAAAAAGATGCCACTTGCATGTGGCATCTCAGGTTGTTTACAAACCCAGTATAATTTTTTATTATACTGGGTTTTTTACGTGCAATTATGCGATAGCATTTTGAGATATGTACAAATTAGAAATAACTACTAAATTTTTAGTTAAAAAATCAAAAAACATGGAAGATAGTAGTTTAGCTATCTTCTTCATGTTTTGCACTGCTGCTGTAAGCAGACACTGCTCTTGCACATTTTCTAATCCACGCATATGGCAATAGCGAAGCCCGTGCAGCTGTTTTGAATCTGCAAAGCTTCGCTCTATAGTCTCTTTTCTTCTTTTATATATTTTTTTACCTTTATCAGTTTTGGTAAACTTTACTACATCTTCTTTATACGTTTCCCAAACATGCCTTCTAATAGTTTTAAACTTACTTTTATCAGAAAAACATTGAGCCCTATTTGGGCATTGCTCGCAGTCTTTTGCATTTCCAACATATTCTTTATATCCATCTCTTGTTGTAGTTTTATAATGCAAAGCCCTTAAGTCAGGGCATACGTATATATCTTGCTCTTTAACATATTGAAATTTATTCTTTGTGTACATTCCTTTTGTATGTGGAGACCTACGGTATCCCATTACGGATTTTAGTTCTCTCTCAAATAGTTCTTTGCATATAAGATTTGTAGCATACCCAGCATCAGCACCAACATATTTTGTACTAAAATTGAATTTTTTTATTTGCACATCCAATCTATCGATATAAGGGTCAACATCATTTATGTTTCCAGGGGTAACATATACATCAGTAATTATATTATATTTGCTATCAACAGTTCTGTGATCTAAATATGAGAAGCCTTCCGGCTTACCATCTCTCATCATATATCCACTATTGGGGTCAGTTGTACTAACTTTAATTTCTTTCATTTCTGGAACAACTTCTTTTTCCTTTAAAGGTTTTTTACCATGGTTTATTCTATCTTCTTCTACTGCTTTATTGAGTTCAGCTACATATTCTTTTGGTGTTTTTTCAACTTCAATTTTAACAAGCTTTCGCTTATTAGCATTTGCCTTTAGGTGTGTAGAATCTGTGTAAAGTATTTTTCCGGTTACCATATTAAGATTTATAGCTTTAAACACTATTTCGTCAAATATATTTTGAAACACATCTGTCCCTTTAAAACGTCTACGCCTATTTTGACTAATTGTTGAGTGATCTGGAATAGTATCGGTAAGGTTTAATCCTAAAAACCATCTATAGGCAACATTCACTTCAACTTCCTTTACAAGTTGCCTTTCAGATCTTATTCCAAATAAGTACCCAATGAACAACATCTTAAAAAGTAAAATTGGGTCTATACCAGGTCTCCCATTATCTAGGCAGTAATATTTATGAGTCAATTCTTTTATAAAAGAGAAATCCACGTATTTATCTATATTTCTTAAAACATGGTCTTTAGGAACTAAATTCTCTAAATAAACCATTTCAAGTTTTTGCTGTGTGAAGTTTTTTTCATTAATCATAATTCAGACCTCCGAATAAAGTTTGTATACTATATATATTCGACATTCATGGTCCAAAATCCTTTTTGCCTATAAAAAAATATCCCAATTAAAAATTGGGATATTTAACATTTTATGTTTGTCAACAGTCTGAGATGCCACTTGCATGTGGCATCTTATTTCTAATTAATTTTAGCATCAAATGCACCAGTTATATTCGTATATACACGGATTATTTCTATCTTTAAAATATCTGGTACAGATTTTATATTCGGAAATTCTAATGTTAAAACACCATATTTTTTACCTGTTAAGAGATCCTTCTCCTCATACCAGGACACCATATTTATTAAATAGCTATTGCCGTTGCTATCATATACATTTCCATTTACTTCTAGTGGTCTACTGTAGTCTTTATTGTTTAACATTTTTTCATCAGATATCTTTATTCCCAGTTGAAAAGCATAGGCTTTTTTTTCGTCATTAACTAAATTTCTCTTACCATATAAATAATCAAAATGTAAGCTTGAATCATTTATGATTTTCTTATTCTTTAAATCCACTTCAATGTATTGCTTGTCTTTTGGCATAATATAGATTCCATCACACTTTAGTTGTAAGTGTTTTTTTTTAGCAGTTAAACTTATGATTTCTAGTAATGGAATAATTATATACTATAATTTTATATTTTTACTTCTTTATACCTATTAGACCATAAAAAATGTAAGAGTGTTTTTTGTTTTTAAGATTTATTTTATAATCTTATATTTTAAAATAAATAAGTTTTAGGAGACCGCACAGAGCAAATAAGAGTAGGAATTATAAATTATGTTATTAACTATAAAGGAACAAAATCAATTTCCTAAATTATGGACACGTTTACAGTGTTGCTACCATTGAATTTTATATCTTTTACTTTATTTTTTAATTTTAGAGTGCCACATAATTTGATAAAAAACAAAGAGGAATTTAGAGAAGAGGAAAAAAAAAATGTCTCTTTCATAATGTATATAAAAGAGGTATTATTATACTTGCGTTGTTATTTGTAGTAGCTATATTTGGTGCATTATCGCATTGATGGTTCGCTCAATTTATATAAAATACCAATATCATATATCTAGTGGAGACAAGTCCGAAAATACTGAAGATTAGAACACAAAATGAAATGCAGACTTAAAATGGGAACGTACTAAGTCTGTATTTTATTGTGATTAGAAGGGGTGGGCATTACGGAAAATGAATTAGAAAAGTCAATAATAAGGCCAATAAAAAAGCACAAGAAAATTGTTATGGGTATTATAGTTTCTATTTGCACTTTACTTGTTATTTATTTTGGAGGGGCAATTTATTTCATGAATCATTTTTATTTTGGTTCAGAAATAAATGGCATTAATGTTTCAGGTGAAATTGTGGATAATGTAAATAAAAAAATGGCATCTGAAATTCAAACATATAAGTTAAATATAAAAGAACGAGGCGGTAAAAATGAGCAAATCAGTGGTAATGAAGTTGGGTTAAAGTATAAGTCAGATGGACAATTTAAGGGCTTTAAAGATAGACAAAATCCCTATAAATGGATTTCATCAGTTTTTAATAAAAAAGATTTTAAAATGATAGATGAGGTTAAATATGATAAGAATCTATTGAAGGAAAGGGTGGACAAGCTCTCTTGTTTTGATAGCAGTAGTGTAATTGAGCCTAAAAATCCTAGTTTTAAGTATACAGATAATGGTTATGTGATTGTAAGTGAAGTTGCTGGAAACAAGGTTAATAAAGACATTTTATACGAACATGTGTCAGATGCAGTAATGAAGGGGGAAACTACAATTGATTTGGAGTCAATCAATTGCTATGTTAAACCAAAATATACTTCAAAATCTCAAAAAATCGTCGACACTAGGAACATGCTTAACCAATATGTATCCTCAAAAATTACCTATACTTTTGGAGACAATAAAGAATTTTTAGATAGTTCTACAATAAATAAGTGGCTTACCGTTGATGAGAATATTAAAGTCACATTAGACGAAAAAGAAGTTGAAAATTATATAGATGTACTTGCAAGCAAATATAATACAATTGGTAAGAGAAGAAATTTTGTATCATCATCAGGAAAGGCTATGAATATTGACACTGGTGATTATGGCTGGTCCATTAATAGAGTTAAAGAAACTCAAGCTTTAATTTCGATCATAAAAGAAGGGAAAACTATAGCAAAAGAACCAGCATATACTCAAACTGCCTTATATCATGGCAACAATGATATGGGGAATACCTATGTAGAAATAGATCTGACAATACAGCACTTATGGTTTTATAAAAATGGTTTGCTGATAGTACAAGGGGACATTGTCACAGGTACTGAGGGGTCGGAGAATGCAACACCAGAAGGCATTTATAAGTTGAAATATAAAGAAAAAAATGCAATCCTTAAAGGTCAAGGTTACGCTTCTCCTGTTAACTTTTGGATGCCCTTTAATGGAGGGATAGGAATTCATGATGCAAGCTGGAGAGATAAGTTTGGAGGAAAGCTATATATGACAGGAGGGTCACATGGTTGTATAAATTCACCATACGATTTAGCAAAAGCAATATTTGATAATATTGACGCAGGTACTCCAGTTGTTTGTTATAATGAGCAAGGAGTTTTGGTGAGTAAGTAGGTACACAATAAATTAAAGTAATGGAGAGATGAAAGTTGAAAAACAAAAGATTTTTTATTTTGATTGTATTATTTCTAGTATTTTCTATGAGTTCAAATATTTTCGCTGCGGGTATAGATGGTACTACTAATTTATCATCAATATATGGGGAAGCAGCCATCACTGTAGATGTTGCAACTGGGGAAATAATTTATGCAAAAAATGTAGATAAGCAAATGTACCCAGCAAGTACAACAAAGCTAATGACTGCACTATTGCTGGCTGAGAACCTGGGAAAAAATGATGAATTAAAATATACGCAAAGTGCAAAATCTCAGCCCGCGGATTCATTAAATGTTAATTTTCATCCAATCGAGCTTTACGAAACCATGTCAGCTGTGGACGTAATGGATGGACTGTTACTGTATTCAGCAAATGATATGGCCTATATGATTGCAGACAATGTTTCAGGAAATTCTACAAGCTTTATGAAAATGATGAATGACAAGGCGGCAAAATTGCACATGACAGGTACTCATTTTGTAACTTCTAATGGGCTTCATAGTCCAGATCATTATACTACGTCTTATGATATGAGTATATTGGCGAGAACCTCATTTTTAAATCCATGGGTAAAAGAGTCAATGAATAAAAAGCAAAATACTATATCAACATCAAAAGGTACAACATTTGTTATTGAAAATAGTAACAAACTTCTTGGAACCGATGGTTGTATTGGTGGGAAAACAGGGTATACTTCAAAAGCTGGGAGATGTCTTGTAGCTTTTTATGAAAGAAAAGGAAGACAAATTATGGGAGTTGTTATGGGATCAGTCAAAGATGCCAATGACACTTATGTTTTCAATGATATGAAAAAAATAATTGACTATAGCTATAATTTACAACCCACAATACTACATGCAAAAAATGACATTATAAAAACTGAAACATTAAAATACAAACCGCTTGGCTCCTTTGGACCAGAGAAAACTGTTAGTGTACCACTTGTAGCTAAAGAAGACATTAGCTATTTCAACAACGAAGCAAACAAAAAAGATTTGCAGGAAAATATAAACTTAACCAGTATTGACCCTACTAGTCTTAAAGGGGATAAGAGCATTGGAACCTTGTCACTAACTGAAAAAGGGAAAGTCAAAACTTACAAGCTTTATTCAATGGCTTCGAAAGGAACTTTAATAAAAAATACTATAATTATTTATCTTATGATTGCTGGAATATTTATTTTATTTTTAATAGGAATAGCAGTTATAATAAGGGCCGTTAATTTAAGTAAAACGAAAAAAAGGAAATTTAAAAGGAATTAAAATTGACACAAACAATTTTTAACCAGATAAAAGAGATAAAAGGGAATTCACTTATGAATTCCCTTTTATTATAGAAATATATTTAATTTGGTACAGAAGAAGGCTTTGCCTTTGGTGTCTCTTTCAATTTCGAGTATACTACTATTAGAATTAGTATGATGTATATAAAAAAATTATTGTTAGAATTAAATAATTACAGTATTACTTAAAAAAACGTATACATTGTTAAATTATTATGATAAAATAATAAAAAGATTGCAATTTTCTGAACATTAAAGTGCTGTGTTTGCACTATCTAGCGCAGAAATTACTGATTCAGAAGTATATAATTAATTGTATGTGAAATCAGAGAGTTAATTATATAAATAAAATATTTCAGGAGGGATTTCCAATGATAAAACAAAGACTTGATAAGGTTCTAAAGATTATGAGTGAAGAGAAAATACCGCAAATGATAGTTTCTGATCCATCAGCAATATTTTATCTTACAGGAAAATGGATTTTTCCAGGAGAGAGAATGCTTGCATTGTATATTAATTTAAATGGAAACAACAAATTAATTATTAATGAGTTATTTCCTATAAGTGAAGATTTAGGTTTGGAAAAGATATGGTATAACGATACTCAAAGTCCAGTGAAAATTCTTGCAGACAACATAGATAAAGAAAGCCCAATGGGTATAGATAAAAACTGGCCAGCACATTTCTTAATAAAATTAATGCAATTAAAGGGTGGAAGCTCATTTGTCAATGGATCTGAAATTCTTGACAAAGTAAGAATGTGTAAGGATGAAAATGAAAAAGAATTAATGAGAGCAGCCTCAAAATTAAATGATAGTGCTATGGGCGAAATGATAAAACTTGTGCCTGATAAGCATTCAGAAACAAAAATGGGAAAATTACTTGGTGAGTTATGGGATAAAATGGGAACTGAAGGTCATTCCTTTGATCCGATTATAGGATATGGTGCAAATGCAGCAGACCCTCATCATGTAATGGACAAATCAACAGTAAAGCCAGGAGATAGTGTAGTTATTGATATCGGCTGTAAAAAGGATTCATACTGCTCAGATATGACTAGAACTGTATTCTACAAAAGTGTATCAGACCACAGCAGAGAAGTTTACGAAATTGTTAAAGAAGCAAACAGAAGAGGAATTGAGAAAGTTAAAGCAGGAGTTAGATTTTGCGATATAGACGCAGCAGCTAGAGACTATATAACGGAAAAAGGCTACGGAAAATACTTCACTCATAGACTGGGACATTCAATAGGTATTGAGGTTCATGATTTCGGTGATGTTTCATCTGTTAATACAGATGAAGTTCAGGTTGGACAAATATTCTCCATAGAACCAGGTATTTACTTGCCAGGAGACGTAGGAGTTCGTATAGAAGATTTGGTAATAGTAACAAAAGATGGTTGTGAAGTATTAAATCATTATACAAAGGATTTAATTATTGTAGAATAGAATATTGGGAATTAGATCTATGTATAATATATACACTTTTATCGAACACACGGAGCAGTAACTTACATGTGAATTTTATGAAGGGAAGGGAAAGTAATGAGTGAAAGTGTAAAAGAAAGAATTTCAAAACTGAGAGCATTTATGGAGGAAAAGGGAATAGATACCTATGTTGTTCCATCCGCAGACAATCATCAAAGCGAGTATGTAGGAGAATACTTTAAGGCAAGATCCTATGTAACCGGTTTTACGGGCTCTGCCGGAACGGCGGTCATTACAAAAGACAAAGCGGGTCTTTGGACGGATGGAAGGTATTTTCTTCAGGCCGAGCATCAGCTTGAAGGCAGTGGAATTAAGCTCTTCAAGATGGGAAACCCTGGAGTCCCTACTGTATTGGAATACATAAAAGCTGAGATGACTAATAATGGAAAACTCGGATTTGATGGACGTCTCATGGCGATGCAAGAAGGGGAAGATTTTGCTTTGGCACTTGCCCATAAGAATGCTACCATTGAGTATGCTTACGATCTCGTAGGTAAGGTATGGGAAGACCGTCCTAAGATAGCAAATGAACCTGTTTTTCTTCTTGAGGAAAAGTATTCCGGCGAAAGCAGATTGTCCAAGCTGTCTAGGATAAGAGGCACAATGAAAGATGTAGGAGCAAACTACCATATCATCACAACCTTGGATGATATCGCATGGCTTCTCAACATCCGAGGAAATGATGTTATGTATTCACCGCTGGTGCTATGTTATGCGGTTGTTAGCATGGAAAAGGTAGACCTGTTCATTAAAGAAAGTAGGCTTAATGTAAATGTCAGGGAAGCTTTAGTCAAGGATGGTGTGGAGTTAAGGCCTTACAACGACATTTATGAATTTGTCAAGGGCTTTAAGGCTGAAGATGTTGTGCTGATTGACCCGGACAGGATTAATTATGCGTTGTATAAGAACATTCCAGTTCAGACAAAAAAAATCGAAGCAGATAATCCTAGCATCCTGTTCAAGGCAATAAAAAACCCTGTGGAGCTAGCCAATATTGAAAAAGCCCACATTAAAGACGGTGTTGCCATTACGAAACTCATGTATTGGTTGAAAACAAATATCTCAAAAACAACAATCACAGAAATTAGTGCGTCAGAAAAACTGGAAGAGCTTAGAAAACAGCAAGAGGGTTACTTGTGGCAAAGCTTCGCACCAATTTGCGCTTTCAAGGAACATGCAGCCATGATGCACTATTCGGCTACACCTGAAACAGATGTGGAACTTGCAGAGGGACACTTATTATTAATGGATACCGGCGGAAACTACTTTGAAGGCACAACAGATATCACTAGAACATTCGCCCTTGGCGAAGTGAGCAAAGAACTTAAAAAGCACTTCACGGCCGTGGCTAGAGGTATGATGAATTTGGCCCGTGCTAGATTCCTTTACGGATGCAAAGGCTATAACTTGGATATATTGGCTAGAGAACCAATGTGGAGTCTTGACCTGGATTATAAATGCGGAACTGGTCATGGTGTCGGCTATTTGCTGAATATTCATGAAGGACCAAGCGGTTTCAGATGGTCTATCGTACCATCAAAGCATGAAACTAATACCTTGGAAGAAGGCATGGTCATAACCGATGAACCTGGAATTTATATTGATGGATCCCATGGCATCCGGATAGAGAATGAGCTCATTGTAAGAAAAGGCGTTGAAAACGAATCTGGTCAATTCATGCACTTTGATGCTGTAACTTATGCTCCAATCGATTTGGATGCTATAGCTGCAGAAGACCTTAACCGTGATGAGAAACTGTATTTAAACAGTTATCATAAGCTTGTGTACGAGAAATTAGCCCAGTACCTGAGTATTGAAGAGAGAGAGTGGCTAAAATTGTATACAAGAGAAGTTTAAACAAAAGAAAAAATTAGTTTAGGGGGGGAAATTATGAGTGAAATTGTAGTTAAAAACAAAAGACCTTTTGGTTTTTACATTTGTTGTGTCGCGTTCATGTTCGAAAGGATGGCTTATTATTCTGCGAAGTATCTGATTTTTGTTTTTGTTATGGCTACGGTGGTAACAGGCGGATTAGGTCTTACAAAGTTTGAAGCTGCACTTATTCAATCAAATCTTGTTGCGTTTACCTATCTTGCACCTATTATTGGCGGATATCTTTCTGATAGGCATATTGGTGCTAGATACTGTGTTCCGGTTGGACTAATTTTGATGGCCGGCGGGTATATAGTGGGTGGATCTGCAACTAGTGCCGTAACCATGAATGTGATGGTGGCACTTGTAGCCATCGGTACAGGTCTATTTAAAGGTAACGTTTCTGCAATCAGCGGCGCTTTGTTTGAAGACGAAAGTCAGCTGGATTCAGCATTTTCAGTTCAGTACTCATTCGTCAATATCGGAGCGTTTATCGGAACAACGGCGGTTGGTATTCTTATAGCCACAACTTTTGCCCATGGTGGCGTTCAGGGCTTCAGACCTGCGTTCCAATTGTGCGGTCTCATTTGTGCAATTGATGCTGTGTGGTTCCTGTTCGGTATGAAATTCCTTGGAGAAGTAGGCAAAAAACCCTTCAAAGAAGGCAAGCACATGGAAAAGAAAGCTGTAACTGAAAATAAGCCATTAACAAGGGTGGAAAAAAGAAAGGTCTTTGCTATTGTCTTGGTATCTATATTCTCAGTTGTATTCTGGGTGTTCTGGTACCTGACTTACCTAGCTGTTTATGATTACGGCGGTCAGTTTGTTAACATGAATGTAGGCGGATTCGCAGTGCCACTTTCATGGTTCGACTCCTTGAACTCATTTGTATGTATTGCTATGGGACCAATTTTAGGTATACTGTGGTTCAAGCTGTCCAAGAGGCCTAAAGGCGATCTGAGCTTGTTTAAAAAATTGGCTCTGGGTCTTAGTTTACTTGGGATGTCATTTTTAATGCTTGTAGGTGCAGAAATTTCAAGAGGCACATCCAAGGCAAGCATAGTTTGGATTATTGCATTCGGTGTGCTCCTCAGTATGGGTGAAATGCTGTTCTCACCACTTGGTAACTCCTTTGTTACTAAATATGCACCGAACAAGATTTACTCGGTACTTATGGGTGTTTGGATTTTAGCTTCCTTTATCGCAGGTAAATCCTATGGCTACCTGTATGAGTTTGCTTCAAAATTCCCGATTATACAGTCCTATGTTGTCATCCCGATCATTCTGTTCGTATGCGCAGTATTGCTGTTTATCTTTGACAAAAAGCTTGTAAAACTGCTGGAAGATGAAGAACCAGCAAAAAAGGTTAATATACCAGCATAATAGGTTTATTTTCTAAAAGAAAAAGATGGCTGCTGTCTTGCACAGTAGTCATCTTTTTTCTGTATTTTTGCGCAGTAACCATTTATATGGTGAAATAAACTTAAATTATGTTTACGATTTGTTTTGCCACCACGGGACATTTATGAGTGAAGCAAATTTGCTAATGGGTTCAAAAAAGTAGTTGATAACAATTATCAAAAGATATATGATCAACATATAAATAATTAAAGAGGTGATTGTATGGAAATTGAAGAGGTAATGTTGTATTTAGAGGAGCATGGGAGCGAACAAACCCGTCGTATTTATGGGAACCATGGTATACCAGATCCTAAATATGGAGTTAAAGTTGTAGATCTTAAAAAACTTCAAAAGATCATAAAAAAA
This sequence comes from Clostridium estertheticum, assembly GCF_011065935.2. NCBI lineage: Bacteria > Bacillati > Bacillota > Clostridia > Eubacteriales > Clostridiaceae > Clostridium > Clostridium estertheticum. The sequence goes on from NZ_JAAMNH020000001.1 coordinate 861,048, forward strand.
GATTATAATTTATCACTGCTACTGTTTGATACAGGTAATTATGATGCCATGTACTTAGCAGGGCTTATTGCTGACGAGACGAAAATGACACTAAAGGACCTTAATCATTGGGTAGTCAATAGTCAATGTGAAAGTATAGCATGTACCACAGTTGCTTGGATTACTTCAGAAAGTTCTTTTGGTGTCCAGTTGGCTAGAGAATGGATACAGTCAGATATTGAGACAATTGCAGCAGCAGGGTGGTCAACCTATGGTAGCATTTTAGCCACACTGCCTAATGAAGTCATAGATATGGATGAGATAAGGCAGTATCTTGATCATATAGCAAAGGTTATTCATGATGAACGTGAAGGAGTTCAGTATCAAATGAACTTATTTGTTATTGCAGCTGGTGGTTATGTGCCAGGTTTATCAAAAGAAGCTAAGGAACTAGGAGACAAAATAGGGAAGGTGACTGTGGCTATGGGTAACACTGCTTGTAAAGTACCTATGATTAGACATTACATTGAAAAGATGGAATCTCGTGGCGTTAAGAAAAGGAAACAAGCACGTTGTTGAATACTTTCAATAAGCGAAGGAAATAAGTTATAAAATTGTAGAAGCCTAAGATAGAGTAAAATCTATCTTAGGCTATTTTACTAGACTCTTTTATAAAAAAAATATCAAATATTAATTAATAATGAATATTGACAAGTAGTTTAATTCAGTATACAATAAAAATACGAATATCATGTAAAAATTTATAAATATAGGAAAAATATTATAAATGGAGGAAAAATATTATACATGGAGGGAAAATATGAATAAAAAAATTATAGGTTCGTTTCTTGGTGTATTAATGGTATTGGGATTAACATCTATCCCAGCTTTTGCTTCAATGCCTAATGGTACTGTTATAATGGGCAATAAAGCATTCGACTTAAATTACGCTAATAATACAGCAAATATTAAAGAAATCAGTAATGCAATAGCTGCAGGCGGAGAATTATATGTTAAGGATTTTAGTGGAAAGTGGATTAACAATGTAAGTGGACAAACAGTAGATGCAAATGTAATACCAGCTGTAGTTTATAAGAATTCAGTTGGAGTAATTAACTATGACGCAGCAGATATAGATCAAGTGGCTATATTAGCAGCACTGGGAGACTCTATTACTAATGGAATGAGCGCAACGAAGGGTAATGGGTATGTTGATCTTTTCTATAATAACTCAAAATCAATTCAGGGAAATGAAGGGATTAAGCTTATTAACCTTGGTATACCAGGAGAAAAAAGTAGAGATCTTTTAAGCAATCTACAGAATGATGCAGCTACCAAAGATGCTGTAAGCAAAGCTAAGATGATAACAATAAGTGTTGGAGGGAATAATCTTTTAGCACCTGTCATCAATGCAGTTGCAACTTCATTCAATCTTGCCACAACTTCACCTACATTTGCTAGTGATCTAAAATTGGCTTTAGCGAGTCCGAATAATCAGCAGACGTTGAATCTCACATTGAGTAAACTACCATCTGCATTAGCGTCAGGTGTGCAACAATTTGGTACGGATTGGGTAGGTATAATCGGAGCAATAAAGACTTTGGCTCCCAAGGCAGATATTTATGTAACAACATTATATAACCCCTTAAATCAGCTAGATCCCCTTTATATTGTATTTGATCCAGCAATACAAGGAATAAATAAAATAATAAAAACACCAAATGCAGGTTATAAAGTGGCAGATGTATACACAGCATTTCATGATTACAAGGGTACAGAACCTTTGATAAATTTTAGTTTATTCACAGGAAATCTGGATCCTCATCCGACAACAAAGGGTCATGAAGTTATATACCAGAGTCATGTTAGTGCTAAGGAAATAGTAGTTGCAAAATAACCGCCAAAAGATAGGCAGTTAAATAATGAGAAGTCTCCATTAGAGATTTCTCATTTTTGAATTTTAAAATAGTAGCAGGCAAGAGTCGCTTTATGTTTTAGCCCTAACGTCTCTAATTTGAGTACATACCTAAAAAATATTTAAAGGGCACCATGTGAAGAGGGTATAATAAATTGATAGAAGTAAACACTAAAAGTGACTGACTAGTGTTTGTATAGAAAGTAGATAACTAAAAATATCATAGAATTGCATGATTTTTGATTTATGTAAAATAAAAAGATAGTATATAAAAAGATATAAGAAGAAAAGGAGATACGATGACAGAGAGAAAAGTAATAATAGAAACAGGATGGAACTTAGACAACAGTTATGCCCGTCTACCGAAATCATTTTTCACCATAATCAAACCAAACCCAGTACGCTCACCAAAGTTGATCATTCTCAATTATACCTTGGCAACATCCCTGGGTTTGAATGTCCAGGCGTTGCAAAGCAATGATGGCATAGCGGTGCTTGCTGGCAAGCAGATTCCCAAAGGAGCCTTACCTCTTGCCCAGGCTTACGCAGGGCATCAATTCGGGCATTTTACGATGCTTGGGGACGGCAGGGCTATGCTTATTGGTGAACAGATTACGCCTTTAGGTGAAAGATTTGATATTCAGCTTAAGGGTTCAGGTAAAACTCCATACTCTCGTGGGGGCGATGGTCGAGCAGCTCTTGGACCGATGCTTCGTGAATACATCATAAGCGAAGCAATGTATGCGCTTGGTATTAACACCACCCGCAGCCTAGCGGTGGTGACAACCGGTGAGTCAGTAATCCGCGAAACCGAGCAACTTGGTGCAATTATGACTCGTGTGGCTACCAGTCATCTGAGAGTCGGCACCTTTCAATACGTTTCAAAATGGTGCACTGCTGAGGAGCTACGGGACCTAGCTGATTACACATTGCAAAGACATTTTCCAGACGTTGTAGCTGATGAGAACCAATATATTTTCCTTCTTCGGGAAGTTATTAAGCGTCAGGCCGCTCTGATTGCCAAATGGCAACTGGTTGGCTTTATTCACGGGGTGATGAACACGGACAACATGGCCATTAGTGGAGAAACCATTGATTATGGTCCTTGTGCCTTCATGGATGCCTATGACCCGGCAACGGTATTCAGTTCCATTGACATTCAAGGCCGCTACGCATATGGCAATCAGCCCCATATTGCAGAGTGGAATCTAGCGCGATTTGCTGAAACCCTATTGCCGTTGCTACATGTTAATCAGGAGCAGGCTGTCAAACTGGCCCAAGAAGCGATTTCAGATTTTTCTGAGTTGTATCACCTCAATTGGCTCACGGGAATGAGAGCAAAACTGGGAATATTTAATGAGGAGTTGCAGGATGAAGCCCTTATTGAAGGCCTCCTCAGTTTGATGCAGAAGTATCATGCGGACTATACCAATACCTTCCGCTCACTAACTTTTGATACACGGTGGGATACAGACTTATTTGGCACCACGGAATTTGCTCAGTGGCATGAACTGTGGCAGGCGAGACTAGGCAGACAGAAAGAACCGAAAACCGCCTCGCATCAGTTGATGCGGAGTTCAAATCCAGCGATAATCCCTCGTAACCACCTGGTTGAAGCTGCACTAGAAGCCGCAGTGAAACAAGGAGACTACAGCGTGATGGAGCGTCTTCTAGTTGTTCTTTCAAGTCCCTATGCGCACTCTCCAGAACAGAGTAATTACTCCACACTGCCTGCTTTATCAACCCGCCCTTACCGAACCTTTTGCGGTACTTAATTTAGAAGCATTAGACCAGCTAACTGATGTCGAAAGAAACTTTAAAATAAATGTTTACAGAAAAGGGCAGGTAAGTTGGCCCTTTTTATTTATCTTTCAATTTATGAATAAGTTAACTTGAACCCGTTGCTTGATAGAATTCTAATGGTCACTGATTAACTTTAAGTGAAAACTGCTAGTGATAAAAGCTACCATCATTGTTTTTCTAGCAAATTATTGGTATAATTTTATTTATAAAAAAGTCGACCACATAAGCGAAGTATACTTAAATTTGAGCATATTACAACGTGACTTCGAAAAGCTAGAAACAATTGATAGGAGTGATACCATGAGAAACATAATAGAAGTTCGGGATTTTGTAAAGAAATATGATAAATTTACAGCAGTGGACAATGTGACCTTTGAGGTAGAAGAAGGAAGTATTTTTGCATTTTTAGGGCCAAATGGAGCAGGTAAAAGCACAACCATCAATACACTGTGTACCATATTCGATAAGACCTCAGGAACCCTGAACATTGACGGAAAAGATGTTTCCCGAGAAAAGGACGCCGTTAGAAGTGTTATTGGGGTTGTTTTTCAGGAACCCACATTGGATAATAAAATGACCGTTCTTGAAAATTTAATTATGCATTGCCATTTTTATGCTATCCCCAAAAGTGAAGCCACTGAGCGTATCCAATTCGTTTTAAATTTAGTGGATATGCTGGACTGGAAAAAAGCAATGGTAAGCAGTCTGTCAGGCGGGATGAAACGGCGTGTTGAAATAGCCAGAGCACTGCTACATTACCCAAAAGTATTGTTTTTAGATGAACCAACCACAGGTCTTGACCCTCAAACAAGGGCTCACATGTGGGAATATATTGTAAAGTTGCAAAAGGAGAAGAATATAACCATTTTTCTAACAACACATTACATGGAGGAGGCCGAGATTTGCAGCAAAGTTGCAATTATGGATGCCGGTAAAATTGTTGCAATAGACACTCCTTATCATTTGAAACAGCAATATACAAAGGATAAAGCAAATATTACAACTCTAGACGAGCAAGGCCTGGAGGTACTGCTAGACACGGCAGGTTTTGTTTACAAGAAAAAAACCGGTTATTATTCAATTGAAGTTAATAATTTACCAAAACTTATGGACATAATAAGTAAGCACAAAGCTGCTATAACAGATTTGGAAATTAATAAAGGCACATTGAATGATGTATTCTTAGAAATTACCGGAAAAGATATAAGAAAGTGAGGAATTTATGGATATTATAATAGCTTTATGGTTTAGAAACATTAAAATTTTCGCTCGCAATCGTGTTCAACTTATTTTCACGATTATCATGCCATTCTTCTTTTTATTTGTGTTTAGTTCGGTATTTAAAAATCAAAATATTGAAAATCCAGTAAACTATATGTTAGCTGGTATTGTTATAACCACCGTATTCCAGACCTCCCTTACCGTTGCCACAAGCACAATAGAAGATATTGTGTCGGGATTTATGAAGGAAGTGCTAGTAAGCCCAGTTAAACGAATCCAGATAGCCGCAGGTCAGCTATTATCAGCAGCAACAATAGCAACAATGCAAGGGATTATTATTTTATTCATTGGTTATTTTATAGGTCTTAAATTCACCTCCTGGATAACACCATTTGCGGTAATCGGCGTGATGATTGTGGTTGGACTAGTATTTTCGGGGCTAGGATTATACATAGCGACTCTGGTTAAGAATTCACAAACATTTCAAGTTGTAATAACGGCGATTACAATGCCACTTACATTTCTTTGTGGCGCATATATCCCGCTTTCAATGTTACCAAAAATATTGCAATATATTGCTTATCTCAATCCCATGACATATACAACAGCGTTTTTTAGAACCATCATACTGGAAAAGACATCTTTAACAACTAATCAATTAGTTGCGGAACAGCTTGCTTTTAAAATAGGAGATTTTGTAATTACTCCTCCTATCAGTATGGCCATTGTAATTATTTTTGGACTCATATTTTTATTATTATCAACTTATGTCTTCTCAAGGGTGGATTTTTCAAGAATTAATCGCTCAAAAAGTAAAGAAGGAGATATATTTAGTTAATATTAGTAATGAGTATTAGCTTAGGTGATATTTGGGTTAAGGGAGAAATCTCTTAACCCTTTAAAATAGCAACTGTTAAAGATGCTAATAAAGTTTTGAAAACTACAATTATTAAAAATGCAGAAGCAGTTAAGGTAGAATTAAAAAGAATTGAAGATAGTAAGATAGTATTAGATCCAACAGTAAAAACTGAAGCTGATTCAGTTTTGTTAGCTGTAAAAGATGCAACCACTAAGAAAGCTTGTGTAAAACCAGTAGTTACACCAGTGGTACCAGTAGAGAAAACTTACTTAGAAAAATTAAATGAAAGATTAGACAATGTGTTTCAACATTATACAGAAAAAAATACACAGTTAACTACTTTAGGAACTAGACTTTTAAGTCTTTTAAATGCTTTAACACTTATAAAATAGAATACTTGTAAAAAATAAAAGGCTTGAATTCAATTCAAGACCTTTATTTTTTAATTTGAAAGTAGTATAAATACAAGAGTTCCAATATATTATCTGAATGTTTATATGAGAGCTGTGCTAATATTGGTACAGTCCTTTTTCTTTCAAAAATAATATAGTTTAAATAATATTGAAAAAAATTGAAGGAAACGTGTGGGTTATATCGAATTACTTAGTTTATTGATATATACTGTAACAGTAGATTTATTGATTTTTATGAGAATCGAAAGCTTAAATTAGAGGAGAAGTTTATGAAAAAAAACGCTAAAACTGCAATAATTGACTCATTTAAACAATTATTAAACAAGAAATCTATAGATAAGATTACTGTGAAGGAAATTTGTGAACATTGCGATGTAAATAGGCAGACTTTTTATAATCACTTTACTGATATCATGAACGTTTTTAAATTCATATTTTTTGAGGAATTATCATTAGAAATTGCACAAAACAGAACATTTGAAACCTGGGGCGGCGGGTTCCTGGCTACAATGAATTATCTGAAGAAAAATTCGAAAATGATTCTGCATGTATACAACTCTTCTTATTGGTATGAGTTTAATACATACTTTACAAATCTTTCTACAAGATTACTAGAGGATGTGGTTGATGAGTGTGTTGAAAAAACGGCAGTAAAATTAAAGGATAAAGATCATGATTTCATTGTTAATTTTTATAGACATGTGTTTAATGGGTTGATTATAGATTGGGTAAGTGAAGGAATGGAAGAACAACCGGAAACTATCCTTAAAAAGCTTTTGATCATGATAACAGGAAGTATTCCCCGCTCAGTGGCTGCATTTATAAAAGAAGAAATAAAAGAATAATTAATTTTGATAAATGAAAGTGTCTAAAATAGACACTTTCATTTTTTTGTCTATTGAATAGGGTTTGACAAAAATTATACAATAGATATATAAAATACTAATGTATTTATAAAGGGGGTAATAATATGTTTGTTTTCAACTACGCAGAGGGGGCATCAGCATTAAGTGTATGGGGTGTTTGGATAATTGTTTTTATAGCACTCTTTGCTTTTAATGAAGTAGCTCGTAGATTTAAATATGTTGGACTTTTCAGTTTTGTTATTTTACCACTAGCGCTTTCAATATTATGGTTTACAGTACTCAGGGATACAACTTATACAGACTGGTTCCATTTAGCAAAGGTGTATTCTTCTACAGCTGGATGTATAGGTTTTTGGTGCATCAGGCATGTTAAATGGAAGAATAAAAGAACAGGTAAAGAGTGGAGATTATCTGATAAAAAATGGGCATTATGTTTCCCAGCACTTATCCTTGCTATCAATATTATGGAGGCAGTAACCCGTGATTTTCAGGTTGGTATTCAATATGCTGGTGGAGGGACTTTAGCAGATGAAGCCATGTATGTACTTGGCGGTTCCTGGAATTTCATAAATGGTATAGCAGGCATACTGAATATAATAACTATAACCGGATGGCTTGGAATTTGCATAAGAAAACACACTACTAAAGATGGAAGCAAAGATATGCTATGGCCTGATATGTTATGGTTTTGGATTATAGCCTATGATCTATGGAATTTTGCTTATACCTATAACTGCCTTCCAGGTCATGCATGGTATTGCGGTTTTGCACTGCTACTAGCGCCAACCCTTTGTGCATTTACTGTGGGAAAAGGAGCATGGCTGCAACATCGTGCACAGACACTTGCCATATGGTGTATGTTTGCACAGACATTCCCATTATTTATTGATAAGGGTGCCTTTGCGGTGTCATCATCTTACAATGAACTAGCACTATTTGCATTTAGTTTCGCAGCATTAGTTGCAAATATAGCAGTATTTGGTTACATGATTTACAAAGTAGTTAAGACAAAGAGAAATCCTTATCTTGGCGAGCTTTATACAGATTTAAAGGAGTATAAGGAAATCAAAGTACTTGCAGAATAATAAGCATAGCAAAACTTTAAAATTATGAGGTGTTTTGGACACAATGGCTTTTTTGTATATTGTTATCCTCAGAATAAGTTTTTATAATATAGTTATTAAGTAAAAGACTAGGAGGTATGTTCAATGTATTATAGCAATGGAAATTATGAAGCATTTGCTCGACCTTTAAAACCCGCTGATGTGGATAAGAAATCTGCATATCTGGTTGGTGCTGGTTTGGCATCATTGTCAGCTGCGTGTTTTTTGGTACGGGATGGTCAGATGAAGGGTGAACACATTCATATTCTGGAAGAACTTAATCTCCCAGGAGGAGCTTGCGATGGCATTAACGATAGTCAAAAAGGGTTTATTATCCGTGGTGGGCGTGAAATGGAAAACCACTTTGAATGCTTGTGGGATTTGTTCCGTTCTATTCCTTCTATTGAGACAGATGACGTTTCCGTTTTAGATGAGTTTTATTGGCTGAACAAGAAAGACCCGAATTATTCTTTGATGAGAGTAACTGAAAGCAGAGGTGAGGATGCTCATACCGATGGAAAGTTTGGTCTGAGTGAAAAAGCTTCAAAGGAACTTGTGAAGCTTTTTATGACTCGAGATGAAGATTTGTACGATAAGAAGATTTCTGATGTATTTACAGATGAAGTTCTTAAATCTAACTTCTGGCTCTACTGGAGAACAATGTTTGCCTTCAGAGATTGGCACAGCGCATTGGAAATGAAACTCTACCTTCAGAGATTTATTCATCATATCGGCGGCCTTCCAGACTTATCTGCTTTGAAGTTTACTAAATACAATCAGTATGAGTCATTAATTCTACCAATGGTAAAATATCTTGAAGGTCATGGTGTTCATTTCCAATATGATACCATGGTAAAAAATGTTGTTTTTGATATTAAAAATGGCAAAAAGCTTGCGAGGGAAATTGTTTGTAACCATGGCGGAAAGGAAGAATCCATTGAACTTACTAAAGATGATTTGGTATTTATCACTAATGGAAGCTGTACAGAAAATTCTTCACTGGGTGACGATAACCATGCACCCGAGTTTAACAGCTCTACAGGAGGATGTTGGGAGCTTTGGAGAAATATCGCAAAGCAAGATACAGCCTTCGGTAAACCTGATAAATTCTGCACGAGTACTAAAGAAACAAACTGGGAATCTTCTACAATTACCACACTTGATGATAGAATTCCTAAATATATAGAGAAAATTTGCAAACGTGATCCATTTAGCGGAAAGGTGGTTTCCGGTGGTATCATTACGGTGAAAGACTCAAATTGGCTTATGAGTTATACTTTGAATAGACAGCCTCATTTCAAAGAACAACCAAAAGACCAGATTGTGGTTTGGGTATACGGTCTATTCTCAGAGATTCCAGGAAATTATATTAAAAAGCCAATGAGGGAATGTACCGGAGTGGAAATTACAGAAGAATGGCTTTATCATATGGGTGTGCCTGAATCTGAGATTCACGATATGGCTACAAAATCTGCTCATAGCATACCTTGTATGATGCCATATATTACTGCATTCTTTATGCCAAGAAGAGAAGGGGACAGACCTAAGGTTGTACCTGTTGGAAGCCAGAACTTTGCTTTCCTTGGTCAGTTCGCCGATACAACACGAGATACCGTGTTTACAACGGAATATTCAGTGAGAACAGCTATGGAGGCAGTTTACACATTGCTAGACATAGATCGTGGTGTGCCAGAGGTATTTGGTTCATGTTATGATATCCGAGTACTTTTGGATTCTACAGTAAAGATGATGGACGGCAATAAGCCTGGCGATACAAAACTGCCATTTATCTTGAACTTTGTTAAAAAGAAAGGCTTAAAGAAGATATCAGGAACAGTCATTGAAGATGTATTGAAACGGTATAATATAATCTAACTATGATTAATGGAGGTGAATGATATGGACAAATATAAGGTTCTTGAGATAAAAAAAAGTGTTTTCGAAGACAATGACAGGCAAGCGGATTTGCTTAGGAGTGAATTGAAAAAAGATAAGACCTTTTTACTCAATTTAATGTCATCACCAGGTTCAGGTAAAACAACAACGGTTTTAAGAACAATAGAAGCTTTGAGTGATGAAATGAGCATTGGAGTATTAGAAGCCGATATTGACTCAGATGTGGATGCTTATACTGTTGCGCAGACTGGTACAAAAGTAATCCAATTGCACACCGGTGGCATGTGTCATCTGGATGCAGATATGACCAAGCAAGGTCTATCAGGACTTGGCACAGAAGGAATTGATTTCGTAATTTTAGAGAATGTAGGAAATTTAGTATGCCCAGCAGAATTTGACACTGGAGCAGTAAAAAATGCCATGATTTTAAGTGTACCAGAGGGAGATGACAAACCCTTAAAATACCCTTTAATGTTTTCTATTGTTGATGTTTTATTAATTAACAAGATGGATTCAATAGGCTTTTTTGATTTTGATTTAGAGGCAGTGAAAGAGCGTGTAAAAAAATTGAATCCAAATATTAAGGTCATTCCAATCACGGCTAAAACTGGAGAAGGAATTGATGAGTGGGCTGAATGGATACGTACCGAAGTGAAAAATTGGAAGACCAATTAGAGTACCCAGGTTTCGACCGAAAGGAGAAATGAATATGGTAAAGAAAAAAGTACTTGAACTGGCCAATAAGATCGCTGCTGGGATTACTGGCGGGATAGTAAAAGTAAAACCAACAGACCCAGAATATAGAATTCTTGAGCCCGTTACTACAGATGAAATGGCAGAAATAGCACTTAAGCTGGAGATTCGTAAATATAAAACCGTAGAGGAAGTTGCGAGGCTCTGTGGCAAACCTGCAGATGAAGTAGAGAAAATTCTATACAAAATGGCGGTTGATGGCTCAATTAAAGTAGAACAAGAGCATGGTGTTGATAAATACTGCCTTGAGCTTTTTGTTCCTGGTGTTATGGAATATATGGTTGTAAACAAGGAAAATGTAGAAAAGTATCCGGTAATTGCTGAGTGTTTTGAAGAATATACAAGAAAATTAGGTGGATTAATGGCAGGAAACATTCCAATTGGGCTTGGCGTAATGAGAGTTATCCCAATCGAAAGCGCCATTGAAGGGGATACCAGAAGAGCCTCTTATGAGGAAATTGCATACCTTCTTAATAAACATGAGGTTTTCTCTGTTGCGGATTGTGCATGTCGTACATCCATGAGAGTTATCGGCGAAGGTTGTGGACATACTGTTGAAGAAATGTGTGTTCAACTTGGACCAGCTGCTGAGTACTATATTCGTACAGGAAAAGGCAGACAAATTACTAGGGAAGAGGCTATTGCTATATGCAAGCAAGCTGAAAAAGAGGGTATGGTACATTCCATACCAAATTTATCAGGACCAGGAAATGCCCTTGCCATTTGTAATTGCTGCGGATGTTCTTGCTTCGGACTCCGAAATACAAATCTTTATAAAAATCCTGATTGGTCCAGGTCTAACTATGTAGCACAAGTGGATAAAGATAAATGTGTTGCTTGTGGAGAGTGTGTAGAGCATTGCCAAGCTAATGCAGCAACACTAGGACAAAATTTATGTACAAAAGTACCTGCCCACGCTCCTAAGGAAAAAGAAACTCCATACGATACTCAGTGGGGAAAAGACAAATGGAATCCTGATTATCGCCACCGCAAGGTTGTTGATGAGAGTGGAACAAGCCCATGTAAATCCGAATGTCCAGCGCACATAGCTATCCAAGGGTATATCAAGATGGCATCTCAAGGAAAGTATAGAGAAGCATTAGAGCTTATTAAGAAAGAAAATCCGTTTCCAGCAATCTGTGGACGTATTTGTCCAAGAAAGTGTGAATCTGCTTGTACAAGAGCAGGTCTGGATGAAGCAATTGCCGTTGATGATATCAAAAAATTCATTGCAGACCAAGATTTAAATTCTAAGGAGCGTTTTGTACCTGAAAAGAACGCACCAAGACCAGAAAAAGTTGCTGTAGTTGGTGCTGGCCCAGCGGGACTTTCTTGTGCTTATTTCCTAGCTGCTGAAGGTTATAAGGTAACAGTCTTTGAAAAGCAAAAAGTGCTTGGTGGTATGTTAACACTTGGAATTCCGTCCTTTAGACTAGGAAAAGAAGTAGTAAATGCGGAAATCGACATTTTGAAGGAATTAGGAGTAGAATTTAAAGTAGGAGTTGAGGTTGGCAAGGATGTTACACTTCCTAACCTTAGAAAGAATGGCTACAAAGCATTTTATGTAGCCATTGGTGCTCAAGCAGGTAGAAACCTAGGTCTTGAGGGTGAAAATGCAGTTGGGGTAATAACAGGTGTAGATTTCCTTCGCAAAGTAAGTCTTGGTGAAGATTTGAAAATGGAAGGACCAGCTATTGTAATTGGTGGAGGAAATGTTGCTATTGACGTTGCCAGAACTGCAGAAAGAGTTGGTGCTTCGCAAATAGATATGTATTGTTTAGAAAATAGACAAGAGATGCCTGCTCTTGAGGAAGAAATTGAAGAAGCATTGTCAGAAGGCATTGCTATCAACAATTCTTGGGGTCCAAAACGAATTCTTCATGAAAATGGCCATGCTTATGGTGTAGAATTCAAAAAATGTATTTCTGTCTTCGATGAAAATAGAAGATTTAATCCTAAATTCGATGAAAATACAACAAAGATTGTTAAAGCAAACAATGTGTTAATTTCAGTTGGCCAAGGAATAGACTTAGGTGGATTATTAAAGGATTCCAAAATGGAATCAAATCCAAATAAGACAATAAAAGCTGATCCAATCACTTTCCAAACAGGTGAACCGGATGTATTTGCCGGCGGAGATGCTGTAACAGGTCCTAAGTTTGCTATAGATGCTATTGCACTCGGAAAGCAAGGCGCAATTTCAATTCATCGTTATGTTCATGGAGATAACTTGACAATAAGCCGTGAGAGAGAATACCATGCTCTTGATAAAGAAAACTTAAACATGGATGGCTATGACCGTCTGCCAAGACAAAGAGCACTTCATGTGGATGGAAGCAAATCAAAAGAAACCTTTAAGGATTTGCGTACATCATTTACAGAAGAACAAATAAAGAAGGAAACTGAACGTTGCCTTGGCTGCGGTGCTGTGGTTGTGGATCAATACCAATGTGTAGGCTGTGGAGTTTGTACTACAAAATGCAAATTTGACGCAATTTCACTGGTAAGAAAATATGATAGTGCTGGTGTAGATTTTAAGGATATGAAACCTTTAGTTATTAAACATGTTATCAAACGTCAAGGAAGAATTGCAGTGAAAAATGTGAAAAAATTATTCTCAAAATAAGAAGAAAGCATAGAATAATTAGCCTAGTATAGGGCATAAAAGATGGGGGGAGCACGGATTCTCCCGTTCTTATACTTTGACAAGAGAGGTGAGTTAATTTGCATGAACTGGGAGTTGTGTTTGAAATTATAAAAACCGTTGAAAATTTTGCAGAGAAAAATAGATTAAAAAAAATAGATACATTGGTTCTTCAAATTGGTGAGCTCTCATCGATGATTCCGAGATACATTGAAGCCTGTTACCCAGCTGCAGTAGAGGGTACGTTATTACAAGAGACGGAATTGAAAATTGAAATATTGCCAGGCAATGCTATTTGCAAAAGGTGTAATAAAGTTTTTAATCTCATTGAGAATAATAGTAAATGTCCAAATTGCGGAAGTAAAGACTGGGAGATATTATGCGGAAAAGAGTTTATGATCAAGGAAATCATTGCTTGCTAAAATGAGACTCAGAAGCTGACTATAAAGACCTCTTTTAGTTGTTATCATGACCAAAAGAGGTCTTTTTTGTTTTTGTACAATTACAAAGCCATATAAAAATCGATTTATGAAAATTTTTTAAACCTCAGAGATATACAATTTTTATAAACTATATTTTATAGCGAAATGGGTAAACTATATAGTACACACTATGTATATAGTGTAGTTTTTATATTCGAAGGGAGATTACTTATGAATAAAAATGATTCAGAAAAATCAGAAGAAAGTATGAATACTATTGAAATTACAACCACTAATGGAGTCATTTCAGTTGCTAATAAAAGTTCAGACTCTTCAGATAATGGTATGTCTAATATGAATAGCAACGATAATGATGCAATATCAAAAAAAGAACAAAAGAGTAATCAATCAGATGCAAGTGATTCTTCTCAGGACACTACTTCAAAAAAAAGACAAATAATAATTAATATATCAGAAAAGTAGTGTGTTTACAGACAAGATTATGTTGAGTAGACTATGGAAAGAAAGGAAATGTGTGGGTAATTACAAGAATGGGCATGATTAAGGTTATAGTTTATGGAGAATTAAAAGGCATATGAGAAATCATATGCTTTTTTTAATACTAAAATTTAATTCTCTCTATAGGGTGAAATTACTACATATACCACGAATTGTAAGAAATGACTCTAACCATTGATATAACCGGGTTAGGGATATGCTTGCAAGTGGAAATACTGTATCACAAGTAAGATTCTAAATATTTTTATTAGGAAAATTAACTAATAGTTAATTTTTATGAATAAAAGATGAAAATGCCTCAATTGTTTAAATTATATAGCTTTGATATAATTTAATTAACGAAGCCCTAAGTTAATTAAATGTACAAATAAATGGAGGAGTTAATTTTATGAGAATAAGTGAGGTTATTAGAAATTATAGAAAAAAGGAAGATCTTACTCAAGAGCAAGTTGCTAATTATTTAAATATAAGTGCACCAGCAGTAAATAAATGGGAAAACGGAATATCATGTCCAGATATAGCACTGTTAGCACCTCTTGCACGTGTTTTAAAAATTGATGTTAATACTTTATTAGCATTTAATGAGGAATTAACAGATGTAGAAGTAAAAAACCTTACAAAAGAGGTAGGTGAAATGGCATCAAAAGAGGGATTCCAAAAGGCTTTTGAAAAGGCCAGTGATTTAATTAAAAAATATCCAAGTTGTGATGAGTTGATATATTGGATATCAGTAGTATTAAGAATACATTTATTGGGGTCTCAAATTGAGGAAAAAGATAAATATGAAAGAAAAATCATTGTTTGGCTTGAACTTGTATCAGGAAGCAGTAAAGAAAAGACAGCTTCTATGGCAAAATTAGAATTATCGGCAATGTATAGGGCGAAAAAAGAGTATAAAAAAGCTCAAGAAGCATTAGATAAAATTCCAGAAGTAGAGGTGGATAAAAAAATTCAACAGGCGTTATTATTTGAAAGTAGCGGGGGAATTGATGAGGCTTATGGCATTTATGAAGGCATATTAAGGAAAAATGCTCATGAAACATTTACTGCTTTATCTCTTATAATACAGCTGTTATACAAAGAAAAGAAATTTACTGAAGCAGAAGAATACATAGAGCGTGCTAAAAAGGTTGCTGAAGTATTTGATTTTGGAGCATACCATAAATATCAATTAGATTTATCTTTAGCAAGAGAAAAACAGGATAAAGAAAAAGCTATAGCAATGATTATAAATATGGTAAATGAAGCAAGTAGCATGGATGATTCTATGAAGTCAAAATTATATAAGCATATGAAATTTAATGTGACCAACAGTTGGGGCAAAGATAAATATGAAAGATTAGTAAAAGAGGCATTTAAAATAGATAAAACCCTTGATTTTGTCAAAAATGATTCTAGGATAAAATTTTTGTTGGAATAACCCTAAAGTTGGTAAAAAGAGTTGAGTGTATCAGTTTTCAATGAAAAAAAACTATATATGATTGATGATGGATATTTTATGATATAAAAATATTAACTTCTAATTGCGGTTTGGGGCTACTATCTCTTGATATTTCACATTGTTCTTAAAAGGCGCACTACAAAGCGATGTGCCTTTTTTATTTTGACTACTTATGGTAATCATTATATTTAAGTCGCTTTGCCATGGTTACACACCTTAGAGTATAAAAATTAAGAACTTCATGATTTTTAAATCCTTAGAGTATAATTTCCGCGTTTTGATGCCAGTACCCCGTATATAGAGAATAGTGTTATTCATTCTCTATATACCTTTTTAAACCTTATTTTTTAATTCTTTTAGTCGATATATATTATAGGAATAGTTACAAATGCATGTAAGTAGAATCAGGAAGTCAGTATGAAACTATGTATACGGTGCAGGCACAATACTATGTGTAACCTGGTAGCAAAGCAAATTGTTCGCAATTTATTTATAACATCATTTGAGTATATTAGGTAATTATGACTTTCCTTAATAGTATAATCAAGAATCCATGCTTAATTAACATGGATTCTTTTATTTGAGAGATTTTGACTGTTACGTGTGTATTACTATATGAGAGGTGTTTAAAGATGATAGATGAATTGATTAACCGACTAAAAGCAAAAGATGACAGTGCAGTAGATGATCTATATGATATGTACTTTGACAGAATATATTATTATTCAAAAAGAATTCTGGGTACCCTTGGAACCAAAGAAGATATTGAAGAATGTGTAAGTGATGTATTTTTAGCCATATGGAAAGAAATTGATAAATTTGATTTAGAACGAGGTTCTTTTAATACCTTTGTAAATGTAAAGACAAGAACCATAGCACTTAACTTAAGAAGAAAACTTCAAAAGCATACACAAAAGTATTTAAATGATTCTATTGATGATATAGACATAGGGGATAATGCATCAATTAGCCTTGAAGGGGAAGTGTTTGATAAAATTAATGAACATGATTTTTTAGACCTGATTGATAAATTCAAAGAACCTGATAAGACATATTTTCACCTTAGATATTTCATGAATTATGAAATAAAGGAAATAGCTAAGGCCTTCAATACTACTGTTAGCTCTGTAGATAATAGATTATATAGATGCAGACTTTTGCTCAAAAAAATTAGATGTGAGGAGATAGTGTGATATGAATGAAAAGGATATACTTAATATGGTAGATAATATTTCTGAAGATGATTTGAGTATAATAATGGACAAGACGTACACAAAGAGATATATAGAAAATTCTGTTTCCGATTATAATGAAAAAGAAATAATTAGAGAAAAGCTACATAAGAAAATCAACCTGGATACAAAGCAACAAGGGGTATCACAACAAAATATTATTAATAATAAAGATTCCCAAATGGTAAATTTAGAAGATACTAAATTGAATTTGAAAAGAAAATATAAAAAAGAAAAAGTCACCTGGAAAAATAAAGTTATTAACAATCTAATAAAATCAGTAGTAGCCGCAATGTTAGTATTTGTAGTATCAGTTAATATTTTTCCTGATTTAGCACTAGCTTTAGTCAAAATACCAGTATTAAATAAGCTAATAGAAGTAGTGACATTTGACAAGGGATTTAAGAATGTAGTTGATAATGGCAACATTCAAGAAGTAAATACTACTATAGAAGATAAGGGGGTAAAATTCACGGTAACAACAATAGCAGGGGATGACTTAAAGTTATGGATTGGGTATGAACTTCAAGGCGAAAATTCAACACTGGGAAAAGTAGTAAAATTTAAAAATGAAGCTAATGGTAAAGAACTTCCCTGGATTGGTTATATACCAGAGGAAGGTAAAAACTATATAGAAGTTCATATGGACAGGTTAGTTAAAGATTTTAAAATGGAAGTAGAGATTTATAAAGATGATCCATCATTTCATATACCATATTCAGAGTTAGATGAAAAAGCTAGAAGTGATGTGAAACAGCTTATTGAAAAAAATAAAATTACAACCTTAAATATACCTATATCACTAAATGATAAAATTTATAACAAGGACTTAAGAGTTTTCAATATACAGGGAAAAGAGTTTAAAAGTGAAATCGGTACATTTAAGATTGAAAAATTGGAATTGGCTGAATCAAGGAGTAGAGTTTATTGCAAATTGGTAAGTGAGGAAAATGAGTTAGCTGGTGTCCTAGTTCCAAGGCTTGTTGATGGAGAGGGTAAAGATTACTCAAGTCCTTATGATTCTGAAAAATACATTGATAATAATACGCTTTGCTTAGAACTGAGTGGTGGAATAAGTAGCATAAAGGGATTGAGTTTTACGTGTAATGGATTAAAATATATAAATAAGAAGGATAAGCATATTACTATAGATTTAAAAAATAAAAGGATAGAGCCTAATAATTTAGGTATATCTCTTATTAGTATTGTCAGTTCTAATATTATTTTAAATGTACCTAAATATGGAGTAGAGTTTAAGCTAGAGGCAAAAAATGAAAAAGGCAGTAACGTCGAAGTTAAAGAAATAAGAACAGAGTTTTCTAAAGAAACGGTTGAATTCAAGTTTAAGGAATTGAAAGCTGAAAAAATAATTTTAGATGTAAAGAGCGTACAGTATAATGAACCAAAAGGTTTTAGTATGAGGTTGATAGATTAAATCATCAGCTGCGTAGCTGTTAATCATCTTCCATTAGGTCCTATCCTATAGTCACAATTTTCTTAAATAAAGTTATAAACAAATGTACGATTTTAATTAAAATCGTACATTTGTTTATTATCTCCAATATACGGTAAATATGGTATAATAAAATAAAGTTTATATAAAAATTGCGGTAAATTACAAATAACTAAGAAGGCAGCTCTGCCTTTTTTTACGTTTAACATTACAAATGTCATATTCAAAGGTGATTTAACTCACTATTTTCATTACCTGGATTCAAGTATTATAAGATTAGAAAAAGGAGTTGGAGGTATAAAAAATGATGATTGTTGAGATTAAAAATCTTGTTAAGAGGTATAAGGATTTTATAGCAGTAGACAACTTAAGTCTGTCAATAAAAGAAGGAGAGATATTTGGGCTTCTGGGGCCAAATGGAGCAGGCAAGACTACCACTATAAATACTATTTTGGGATTGAGCAAAAAAGATAGTGGGGAAGTAAAAATTTTTGGGAAAAGCATGGATAAAAGTGAGGGGGAAATCAAGAGGAATACTGGGATAGTTCCTCAGAACATTGCACTTTTTAATGATCTTAAAGCATATGAAAATGTAGAGTTTTTCGGAAGACTTTACGGACTGAGAGGTAGACTGCTAAAGGAAAGGGTAGAAGAAGCTCTAGAATTTACAGGTCTTCTTGATAGAAAAAATGATTATCCGCTCAAATACTCCGGTGGTATGCAAAGGAGATTAAATATAGCCTGTGCCATTGTGCACAAGCCGAAGCTGATAATAATGGATGAACCTACCGTAGGGATAGATCCTCAATCAAGAAATCATATACTGAATTCAGTAAGAAGGATGAATGAAAGCGGATCCACTGTGATTTATACCTCCCACTATATGGAGGAAGTAGAAGAGCTGTGCACTGATATAGCTATTATGGATCACGGAAAGGTTATAGCTAAGGGAACGAAAGAGCACTTGAAGTCATTGGTAGAAAAAGAAGAAAAATTAACGGTTACACTTTCAAATGTCAATTATACAATGGTTGAACAAATTAGAAAGATATCAGGAGTTATAGACTGCGAGCTTGGGGATAGAAAACTTACGGTAACATCACAAAATGGTAGCAAAAACTTGAGCAGAATAATAGATTCCATTAATAATTCAAATAGTGAAATATTAGGAATAGATGTTGATAAACCAAGCCTTGAAGGGGTGTTTCTTACTCTCACAGGAAAAAAGTTAAGAGATTAGGAGGGTGAACAATGAATATATTGTATATAGCTTTTAACACTATAAAACGCAACTTTAGGGATAAAAAATCAATGTTCAGGTCTATGTTGATGCCCATACTGATGATAATAGTTCTTGGAACCGCACTTAACAGTGCCTTCCAGAGTCCAAAGTTAGATAAAATTGATATATGTTATCTTAATAAGGATGGTGGAGCGGCAGCTGGGGAGTTTGAAAACTTCCTGAGCAGTAAGCAAATTAAAGAAATATTGAATGTTAAGGAGGTATTATCTATAGAAGAAGGAGAAAAATTAATTAATGATAAACAGGCGACTTCAATGATAGTTGTGCCAAAGGATTATTCAGTAAAATTAAAGTCTGGAGAAGAGACTCCAATTCAAATTTATAATTCAAAATATGCGGATTTCAAAAATATTATGGTTGAAAATATAGTGGAAGCCTATAATTCTGTAGGAAATGTAATGACTGTGGTGGCAAAGCTTAATTCAGAGAACTTGGGTTATACAAGTTACAGCGCAGTTGATGAAAATGTGATTTCTACTGAAGGCACGTCTCCAAGGGCGATAGATTATTATTCTATAGCTATGCTTGTTTTGGCAATAATGAGCTCTGCAACCTTTGCTGCTGATATGCTTTCAGAGGATTATTTTGAAAATGTGGGTATAAGAATTAAGGCATCTCCTGCAAAACCTTATGAGAGATTAATTGGTATGATACTTGGATGTGTGCTTGACATATTTATTAAAGGCGTAATTATAATAGCTTTCAGCAAATTTGTCTTTAAAGTGAACTGGGGAAATAACTTAGGCATGGTAGCAGTTATCATATTAAGTGCTGCAGTCTTTTCTACTCTATTCGGAATGTTTGTTGCCGTGGCTGCGGGCAGCGGAAACAAGGCCTCAGGAATACTCCTCATACTAAATATTATTTTTACCTTCCTTGCAGGTGGTTTCGCTTTGATTTTAACACAGGATATTCATATGTCAGCCATAATGCATCTTTCACCGAATTTTTACCCGCAAACTGCTTTGTTGAATGTGATATATTCCAATAATTACAGGGTTAACATTCATTTTTTTAATACCTTTGGATATATTTCAATGCTTTGGATAGTTTCAGCACTATTATTTATAGGATGTATTGAAATTGAAAGGAGGAGAATAATATGACAATTTTTTTCTCGAATTTAAAAAGAATATTAAAAAAAAGAATAAATAGAATAATGATAGTTGCTGTTCCAGTAATTTTAGTACTCATGGTCTTTAACTTAAATATGAATGCAGTCGTCAGTATAAATATTGGAGTTGTAGATAATGACAATACAGAGTTTACCAAGGCTTTTATTAAAGGTTTGCAAGAAAAAAGTGAAGTAGAAATTATATCCGAAGATACTATGAAAGCGACTATTAAAAATAATCACTTGGCTTATGGAGTTGTAATGGATAAGGGTTTTACAGAAGCTATTTTAAATGGTGAGGATGTTAAGCTTAAAACCTATAGAGCCGATGATGTAGACTTAACTTCCGCTGTTAAACTATACATAGAAAATTATATCAGTGCCGCAAGGAATATTGCTAAAAATACCAAAAATAATAAGGAAGTTTTCTACTCGTCTCTTAGAGCGTATGAGAAGGGAACTTTTAAGAGTGAAACAATTGTATTTGGAGATAAGGGTGGAGACGGACGAAAAGAAAAATCTGCTTTAGGACTGCTCGGCTATGCTATGCTTATCATTGCAACATTTTCAACCAATCTTATCCTTGAAGACAAGAAAAATAAAACCTATATCCGTATGTTTGCCTCCCCACTGAAAAACTTTAACTATATGCTGCAAAATATTTTTAGCTTCCTATTTATAGTTCTGATACAGGTATATATTGCCTTCAAAATCATGACAGGTACATTTAAGGCTCAACTTGGAGCATCAGTAGAAAATATGTTTGTTCTATTCGTAATTTATGCAGCTACCTGTGTAGCTTTGGCTCTTGCCATAGGAAGTGTTTCAAAAAATATTAAGCAAGCTTCAGCTTTAGGAGTACTTGTAAACACACTTGTAGCCATGCTGGGAGGGTTGTTCTGGCCAAAAGAACTTATGCCTGATATACTATTAACCATGGGAAAGTTTACTCCGGCATACTGGCTTACGGATGGTATAGATAAGCTGCTGACTTCGAGATCGATTACTTCAGCAGCACAGGATATAGGAATTCTGTTATTATTCACAGTAGTATTTTTCATGATATCTTCCTGGGGGAAGGTCTATGTTGAAGATATTTAACATCATTTTAGAGAGAACGTCTCCCATTTCTACAAGTGGGAGTTACATAATATAACAAAAAAAGAACTTCAGTGGGAGGTAAATCTCCTTCTGGAGTATTTCAGTTAAAAGGGTGAGGTATATGGAATATTTAATAAGAATTTTATTTTTCATTGTAGTAATTGGAAAGTTTATAGTTCAGGGCAATACTTCAGCTACTGAAGTTTCCCTGCTACTGCTTTTAGCTGCAGTTAATATATTTAAGCAGAAAAACAGGGTTACCTGGCATGTTTTGATAATAGAGGCAACATTCATAACCGTTGGATGCAATTACAGTCATAATTTTTCACTACTGTATGCCCTGATTGCATATGATGCCGGTAATAAGGATATGAAACCCTTTACTTTGGTTGCAGCTACACTAGCAATTTGTTTTTCAGGCTTAAATAATATTATGGAAGTTTTAGCACTTATTTTTATTGCTTTTATGTTTGGAAACCTATCCCTGAAGTTTAGAGAAAATATAAACTCTTTTAAAGAAACTTATGATAACGAAAGAAGATACAGATATGAGCTTGAGGCTGCCAAGCAGAAGCTTTTAAACTCAGCTAAAGAGGTGGCTTATATCGCAGAAATCAAGGAAAGAAATAGAATTGCCAGAGAGATTCATGATACTGTGGGACACAGGATTGCAGGCATTTTGCTTCAGCTTCAGGTAGTACAAAAGCTGAGGCACAGGGATGAAGAAAAATCTGATAAGCTGCTTAAGGATTCAGTTGAAAGATTGGCTGAAACATTAAATGTAATGAGAAATACTGTACATAATATCAGGCCAAGCAATTCAATGGGTTTGGAGTATATAGAAGGCATTATTAATAATTTTAACTACTGTATTGTAAATTTCAAGCATTTAGGAAATTTTAACAGTCTCTCCGCAAATGTGTTGGAGACTATAAGCTCGGACATTAAGGAGGCATTAACAAATGCATATAAGTATTCCAAAGCAACAGCTATTGATATTAAAATTGATATTAGGGACAGCTTTGTAAGGATATATATTAAAGACAATGGGGAAGGGTGTCCAAACCTAAGGGAAGGCTTTGGCCTGCAGGGTATAAGAGAAAGGATCGAAAACCTTGGCGGCACAGTTTCCTTCAGCGGAGAAAATGGGTTTATGATAGTTTATATAATTCCACTTGGAAAAGAAAAGGGGGAAGAACTACATGAAAATAATAATTGTTGACGACGACGGCCTGATTCGAGACAGCTTAAAGCTACTTATAGAGCTTGAAGAAGATATGGAGGTAATTGGCACAGCTAAAAATGGAATGGAGGCCTTTGAACTTTGTAAGGCAAATAACCCAGATATAGTGCTTATGGATATACGGATGCCTGTTATGGACGGTGTGCTTGGCACTAAACTTATAAAAGAAAATTTTCACGATATTAAAGTAGTGCTTCTGACTACCTTCAAGGATGATGAATATATAAGAGAAGCTGTAATGAATGGTGCTGAAGGTTATATATTGAAAAATCAGTCTTCAGACAGTATTATAGAAAGCCTTAGGACGGTGTTTAAAGGGAATGTAGTTTTCGAAAAGGATATAATTAGCTCAATTAAAGGCATGTTAAAAGAGGAAAATAAGAAAGAGCCTTCTCATTTTAACTTGTCTGAAAGAGAATTTGAAATCCTGGCTTTAATATCTGATGGGCTATCAAATAAGGAAATAGCAGAAAAACTTTTTTTAGGTGAGGGAACAGTAAGAAACTATATAACAAATGTTTTGGGGAAGCTGTGGCTTAGGGATAGGACTCAACTGGCTATATTTTATTTGAAAAACTTTTGAGTTTTTTATGCCGTTCATTTATAAATAAGGTGTATAGTCTAACATAGCATAAATTAAAGAAGGAGTGAAAATATGTTTTCAAATCAGAATGGGTTATTTGGAGAAGCGAAACAAGCGAAGGTACTACCTAATATTATTACAAGTCTACTTTGGGTATTCCTCTTTCTAATGGTCGGACAAGGAATTGGTGGAATCTTGGCTCATTTTACAAAAAAAATTATTGGTAATGATCCTGCAGTTTTATTGTTAAATGAGCTTATTTGTGGGTTTATATTTATAACATTACTTGTATTTGCTAGAGTAAAGTTTAGAGAAAAAAGAAGTATTTCAAGTATTGGTTTAAAAAAAGAAGGACTTATAAAAAAGTATTTAGTAGGTTTTGGAATAGGGATTTTAATGTTTTCAGTAGTGGTTTTATTGCTTAGTATTAGTGGACATACTGTAGTAAATAGCAATCCAGGAGGTCTTTCGGGTATAGCAGCTTTAAGTGGTGTCCTAATTGTTATACCAGGTTGGATAATACAAAGTGGTACAGAAGAGATTCTTTCACGAGGCTGGCTTATGAATGTTTTAGGTGCAAGATATAATGTAGCTGTAGGTTTGATTATTTCGTCTTCATTTTTTGGACTTATGCACTTTGCAAATCCAAATGTAAACATTTTAGCTATAATAAACATTGTTTTAGTAGGTTTGTTTTTTGGTGTATATGTTATAAAAACTAATGATCTATGGGGGGCTTGTGGACTTCATGCGGCGTGGAACTGGACTCAAGGAAATGTTTTTGGTTTTGAGGTAAGTGGACAAAAAGTAGCAGCAGGTAGTTTATTAAATTTGAGGTTAACTGGTTCAGAATGGTTTACAGGTGGATTATTTGGCCCTGAAGCTGGTATCGCAGCAACTATAGTTCTTTGTATAGGAATTGTTATTGTATATTTTATTCCATGTCATAAAAATTTAGGTACTGTGAGGAGTTTAATGTAAAAAATACATTAATTGAACTTATTTACAATAAATACAAAAGGTGATATAATAAAAAAAAGTGTTGAAAGGGGATAGTAAATTATGACACCAACTAATTGCTAATATTAATTTAAAATTAATATGTATTTTATAATGAGTTTTAATTTGCCTAATTATATTTAGGTTTTATTGTTATGCTCTTTATGGAATAAGGCATTTAGAAGGTAACTTACTTTACTGGAATTCAACATTGTAATTTATAGGATATTTCAAGAGTTATTTTGAAGTATTAAGCCAGGGTTTTTTGAAAAATTTTGGTGCAAGATATATCAGCATAAAGATGGCGTTATTAACGCCCATAAGCCTTTTGCTTATATCTGATTTTAATAAATTATTATAGTAATAGAGTTTTTCAGACTGTAAGAAGAGATGATCTTCTTATGGTCTTTTAATTTTCAATATTACTTAAAAAGATTATAGTAGATAAGAGCTTTTTCTGCCTGTCCATAGAGTTCTAAATTTAAAATATGGATGAAAGAAGGAATTTTTATGTTCGAATTATCATTAAATGGTGTAAAAAAATATATGGATGCCACACTTGTTGTTAAAAATATAAGCTTTCAAGTTTACTCAGGAGAAAAAGTTGGTATAGTAGGTGTAAATGGAAGCGGGAAGAGCACTATCCTTAAGCTAATTGCGGGAATAGAACCTATGAATTACTATCCAGGTTACCCGCAAACCTCAAGCTATGGATATGATGAGGGGTTAATTAATATGCCCAGAGAAGCCACTAGTGCTTACCTTGAACAAATACCGCAGTATCATGAGAGTTTAAAGGTTATTGATGTTTTAAACTTAGCTTTTGAGGAAATTCATAGTATAGAGGATAAAATGCGTAAACTAGAAGAAGAGATGAAATTTTTAGAAAATACAACATTGGAAAAAGCCTTGAAACAGTACAGTGAATTGGTTCAATTATATGAAGTTAAAGGCGGATATAATACAGAAGAAAAATTAAGCAAGATTTGCACGGGCCTGAAATTTGGTGATAGCTTTTTAAATAAAGACTTTAGTTTATTAAGCGGTGGTGAAAAAACCACGGTTGTACTTGGTAAGCTCTTGATTGATGATCCAGATATATTACTACTGGATGAACCTACAAATCATTTGGATATGGATTCAATTGAATGGCTTGAAGGATATCTTAAGGCATATAAGGGAATTGTAATTATCGTATCTCATGACAGATACTTTTTAGATAATGTAGTAACAAAAATTATAGAAATAGAAGATATGGAAAGTAAGACTTATAAAGGAAATTACTCTGATTTTGCGAAGCAAAAAGAGGAGAATATGCTTGAACAATTTCATCAATATAAGGAACAGCAAAAGCAGACTAAGATTATACAGAAGACTATAAAGGAGTTAAGGGATTGGGCAATTAGTGTAGATAATAATAAATTCTTTAAAAGAGCTGTCAGTTTACAAAAAAAACTTGATAAAATGAATAGTAGTGACACTGAAAGTAATAAGGATTATCGATCCAGAGGTCAATATGTAAGAACTGAAAAACCGAAGTTTGAAAGAAAGAATATGAAGCTTAACTTTAAAGAAACTGAAAGATCTGGTAATGAGACAATCAAGGCTATAGGGCTGTCTAAAAGCTTTGAAGATAAAGTTATTTTTAAGGATACAGATTTAATGATTAATTTTGGTGAAAGAGTGGCGCTAATCGGCCCAAATGGTAGCGGGAAAACCACCTTCTTAAAACTGCTATTAGGTGAAGAGTGTCCAGATGATGGTGTAGTGGAATTAGGTGCCAATGTAATGGCGGCATATTTGCCTCAGAAAATTACTTTTAAAAACGAGGAACTCACTGTGCTGGATTGTTTCAGGGAAGATGTTTTTCTGCCAGAGGGGAAAGCACGGGAATACCTGTCCAAATTCATGTTTTATGGGAGCAGTGTCTTTAAGAAAGTAAAGCACTTATCCGGAGGAGAGAAAATAAGGCTGAAGCTCAGCAAACTGTTATATGAAGATGTGAATTTATTGATACTAGATGAGCCCACTAATCATCTTGATATTGATTCCATAGAAACCTTTGAGGAAGCGCTGGAAGAGTTTAAAGGAACTATATGCTTCATCTCTCATGACAGATACTTTATAAATAAAATCGGTGAAAGAGTTATTGCTATTGAGAACAATGCGTTTAAAAGTTATCCTGGTAATTATAATTATTATAAAAATGTAAAAGATGAGCAGAACCTTCAGTCTCTTAAAGAGCCAGTAGTGAAGAGTGAAAAAGTTAAGAAACCAAGAAATATTGATGAAAGTAAAAATAAGGAAGTGGAAAAGGCTAAAGCTCTAACCCGTGTTGAAATTCTTGAAGATGAAATAAGAGAGATTGATTTAGCTATGGCTGACTCAAGGTTGCATTATGAGGAGCTTAATAAGCTGTACTCTAGGAAAGAGGAGTTATGTAAAGAGCAGGATGGAGTTATGGAATTGTGGTTAAATTTTAATAATTAAAGGCAAGAATAAATTTTACGACCCTCTATATTGCTTAGGGGGTCTAAATTTTGTGAATAACAACACACCGCCCTATAAAATTTTAATTTTGTAGGGCGGTGTGTTGCTACCTTTTTTTAAAGTCGAAATTTAGCAAGCGAAAATTTCCTTAATCATAAACTCTCTTCCGCTTAATAACTCCCAGTCCTTACTGCCACAGTTTGGACATGTTTGACTATTTTCAATGATACGTTATTTTCTTTCAAAGCATGTTTTAAAATCATATATTTGTTGTGTGCATTAAAAACTTCAACTTTCATAACAGCGCCTACCTTTTAAAGATTAAAATGCGTCACTAATACATAAACAAAATAAACTGCAGTATCCTATATATTTTTATTTTCCCAGATAACCTGCATTTGATAACCATTTTTGGAAATTCTACATCCTGGCAAATAAGTAGTAAATAAATTTTTGAATTTCTGTTCTGATAAATATCTATCTGAAGCTAAATGCTTTAGCCAATCCTTTGAAATATTAAATTTAAATATTCTAAATCCAATCTTTACACCAAACATTTTACAATTTGGTATAAGTCTTGAAAATGCTTCAATAATACTAAATATTGTTGGTTCTTTTTCAAAGTTAGATATAACATCTACAATTACAATTTTACCGCCAGGGTTAACCATATCCTTAATTTTTGTGATTAATAATGGAATATCATTTATATGATGAAAAGTTGTCCGACTTGTTATCAAATCAAATTTTTCATATAACTTCAACTCATTAGCATCCATATTTATATATTTGATATTTAATGATTGTCTTTTACTCGAAGCAATATGTAACATTTCTTCTGATATATCAATACCTATTACTTTATCGTAATACTTTGACAACTTATATGCCAAAATACCTGACCCACAACCTATATCCAATGCTGAACCTTTGTTATCTGACATTTCTAAAACGAAAAATTTACTATTATCAAATAATGATTCCATAAAATCATATTCTTCTGCTACTTTATTAAATTGCATTTTAGTTTTGTTTGTTGAATTATTCATATTTGTTTCCCCTTAATAAATTTATATTTGTTGTTTACTTATATAAGAAATTTTAAATAGTTTGTAACATTATAACAGTAGAACACAAATCATTTATTCAATTATACCATTATTACCGTAAATTGGGTTAGAGAAACAAATGTATGATTTGATGTAAAATCGTACATCCGTAACCAGGAGGAATGCTTACAACAATAGGAACATTATTTTCTTTGAAACCTTTACTAATTAGCATTTTGCGAAATATACCTGGCCTGTATACCCATTAGCTGTTGCTATAGGATTATTTCAGCTATATTTGTTTGGTGGAAGAAAGCGTGGACTACTTGTTTAATGAGTAGCTAGTAAAACTTATTGCTTTTACTAGCTATTTTTCTGTCCACTAAGGTCATAATATAAATGGGAACGTAGTGGAGTACTTCTGTTTGCTAATGGAATGCTTGTGCTTGGTAATCTCGGAGGTGGTAGAGGGGGACGAAGTGGACCGCTTGCTAATAACTCATCCCTAGCTAAGTTAATTTAGCGGTTTGTAAGTACATCCACAGAACTTAAGAAGTGCCTCATTAAAAAGACGGATATGAATTTTTTCATCTAGTATAATTCTCCTTAGGATAGCCTGAACATATGGATCAGAAATCATTCGTATGTGCTTTTGATATCCTGCGATAGCTTTATACTCTGAATCAATATCTGCTTTTAAACGATCACAGAGTTGAACTCCGTAATAAACAAAGCTTCCATTCCAAAAATTGCCGCAAGTACTGTATGAACCTGCTATTATTGGATTTCCTCCTAATTTTTTAACTGTAGCTGCTATTATCTCCATATGATGCATTTCGGTAATAGCAACATTTTCTAGTAATTCTCCGAGATTCTTATCGATAAGCTTAAAAAAGAAATAGTGATAAAGATACTGGCTAATGGCAGTAAACTCGCTTACTAAACCTGCATAATCATCCATCAATAATGATGCATAGTAGAGATTTGGGCTAAGTACTTGTACCTCAGGGTAGGGAGATGGGTCTGCATACTTATCTTTTTTATGCATTTCATAGTCCATTTCACTCAAAATAAATTCCTCCTATATTAATAGCACTGTTAATATATATTTATATGGAGTATATATTATGAGTGGACAATAAAGAATTATTTTTCGATTTAAAAAATATTAATAAATGCTGTGCTGTAAGAGCGGTACGAAGTCCTTTTATTTTTCCAAAGTCACAGTTGCCTTAGCGGGTCATGATGTGACCCACGTGCTGAGTGAAGATGCCACTTGCCACGTGGGTGGCACTCTACTTATTATATTTAAGATTGAAAAATTCAACGGGTACATTATGCAGTGCTGCAATCTGTTCTAGGTTGTATTCGGGATATTCTTTCAGTAATTCATTAGGAATAAGCAGTTCTGCAGCAAAAATATTAGCTTCACGTTCAAATTTATCTTTTACACAAAAGGTGTGTCTTTGGAGAAATACTATATTTAATTTAGAGTGAAGAATAGCATGTCCAAGTTCATGGCTACATACTATTTTTTTGTTTACATAGTCTAAGTTATTATGGATATGTATAATTTTAAGTTTAGGACATGCCTGATAAAACCCCCTAGTACGGGCGCCTAAGTCGTCATACATAATCTTTATCTTTAGATATTCTGCAAGTTCAAAAGGGTCATTTGTTTTATATTTTTTTATCAGATGTTGTGCAACATTCCGTATATGCTCCAATTGAAAACCTCCAAATTAATCTATTAATCGGTATTGCTTGTATATTTTTTTGGTGTGTATTTCTTTTTATTTGAAATTTTAGCGTACTCTAGCCCCGCTCTTATGGATCTTGCTAAAATCTCTAGATCCTCTTCATCTAATATATCTCCATTTAGCATTATTGCATCCTGGGAT
The DNA here is from genome assembly GCF_011065935.2 of Clostridium estertheticum. Classification (NCBI taxonomy): domain Bacteria; kingdom Bacillati; phylum Bacillota; class Clostridia; order Eubacteriales; family Clostridiaceae; genus Clostridium; species Clostridium estertheticum. Next base: position 891,350 of record NZ_JAAMNH020000001.1, read on the forward strand.
TTAATCATATCTAATGTTCGATTAAGCAACTTACCAATATCTCGTTCATTGCTTTGGGTTAAACTCGGAATATATTGCGGGCTTAATCCATCACTTCTTATATCTGTTCTACCTAATAAATAGTCCATAGAAACCTTGAAAAAATCTGCAAAGGCTTGTAATGCTGGATTTTCAGGCACTTGAGCATTTTTCTCATATCTAGATATTGAACTTTTATTTATAGAAAAATTCTGAGCAAGTTTATCTTGAGTTAATCCTTTTTCCATTCTTAATTTTTTAAAACGTTCACCAAAGGTTGCCATAAAATCACCATCCTATATTTATTATCTCATAAATTTTGATAAATGTAATTATATGTTACATAAAATAAATAAGTTATATTTTTCTATTGACAAGTTGCGTTTAAAACAATAAAATATAGTAAAGATAATGTGTAAAATAAATACAAATAAGTAATATAAATATATAATCTTAATGTTTAAGCTTATTTATAGAAATTTATTTGAGAATAATATAATTTTACTACATTAAATCCGTTCACTGATGACCACAGTGAATATTTTTTGAAAGATAAGTTGTTTTAAAAACATCATAACATGAAATTATAACGTATATCAAGGGAGGAATAAAAAATGGCTAAATATAGGCAACTTCATACCGAATTTTGGAGTGATAGCTTTGTGCTTGAACTTACGCCAGAGGAAAAATACTTTTATTTGTATCTAATGACAAATACTAAAACAACGCAGTGTGGAATCTATGAAATATCGAAAAGAACTATTGAGACAGACACAGGCTATAATAGGGAAACTGTAGAAAAGTTAATTAAAAGATTCTGTGACTATAAAAAAATCTTATATTGTGAGGACACAAGGGAGCTTATGGTTATAAATTGGATAAAATATAACCTGCCTAACAATCTTAACTCTATAAAGTGTGTGCAACGAGAAATAAAGAAGAAGTAAGAAGTAATAAACAAAAAGCAATAAATAAAGAAGAAGAAGTAAGAAGTAGCAACGAAGTAGTAATAAAATTTGAAAATAATTCTGATGTTGATTCTGAGGGGCTTAAAAATATAATTAAAATTTTCGAGGAAAATGTACATGCTATCACCCCACTAGAATATGAAAAAATATTAGAGTTTACAACTCATGTAACTAATGAAGTTATCATTATGGCCATAGAAGAGGCTGTTATTTATAATGCGAAAACTATTAAGTATATAGCTGAAATACTCAATAGCTGGATTAGTCATGGCATAAAAACTGCAGATGAAGTAAGGGCCTATCAAAAAAAATGGGCTAATAAAAAGACAAATAGCCTAAGTCAAAATGTGAAAAAGGGTAGCTTCTGTGACTATGAGCAAAGAATTTATGATTTTGATGCTCTAGAAAAAAAGTTATTAGGCTATGCGGATAGTGAAGATCTAGAGTAATCAAGATAGAAAAATTAAAAGGCGGTGTATTTATCATGGAAAAACTAGTTGAAAAGGCTAAAACTAAAGAAAATGGAGCCACAGAAGAGATAATAGACAAATTCAAATATCTCATATTCAAAGAGGCATCAAGATATCACATTCCAGGTTTTGAGCTAGAAGATTTGGTGCAGCATGGATATCTGTCTGTTATAAAAGCCATAGATATGTATAAGCTAGGAAGCAATAGTTTTAATGGCTACTGCATAAATGCCATAAGAATGAATTTCAAAGCTCTTTTAAAAGGTCAAATAAAACATTTTAGAGAGGTTCCAAACAATGAAATGCTAGATTTTGATACCTTTGGAGATTATGAATTTACCTTAGAGGATGAAGTAATAGCCTATGATGAAGTTAAAAAATTATCTATAGCTCTTGATAAGCTTGCTCCTTTAGAACGTGATATTGTAGAGAGATATTATGTTTTAGACCAGTCCCTTGGAGAAATAGCCTGTGATAGTGATAAAAGCTACCATCAATTTGCAAGAATAAAAAGAAAAGCCCTAGAAAAACTGAGAGCACTTATGTAATTTTTTTAAAAACTCCGCACAAAACTTCGAAGGGGCATATATATTCAATGAAAACAAAATGAAAGGGGTGATTAACATGGCAGTTAAATCAACAAAGGTAGCCAGTGCGTTAAAGCTTACTATGATAGTAGGTGTTGACACCAAAGGCAAAGACAAATATGCAACAAAAAGGTTAAGCAATTTAAAAGTTGCTGCATTAGACGCGGACATATTTGAAGTAGGACAAGCTATCTCTAACATTAAAACTTACCCACTATTCGGACTAGACAGAGAAGATCAGTACAGCTTAGTTAATGCTTAGTTATTAGCTGAAAATTTAAAGCTAAAAATGAAAACCTAGAATTCAAAGCCCTTGAGTTAAATAATTAAAAGGAGGTAATGTGATATGCATAAATTAGCTATGAGATTTTTAACATCTACAGAAGGTAAGTATTTTACTTTAACGGTAGATGACATTAAAGCTGATGGAGATGGAGTTCCAACTGTGACAGAAGCTGAGGTAAATGCTCTTATGGATTTAGTAATTGCAAAAAACATTTTTGCATCAGCTAATGGTAACTTAATTGGCAAGAAAGATGCGAAGATAGTTACTACGGATACTAGTACAGTTGATGTAGCTTAGAAAAAAAGTAGTGCCTATTAAAGGGTAACAGGTTCCGTTTTGAAGTTCTTTTGAATAAATATCATGAATTTTCACTTAAATAAACGCTATGATTAAATCATAGCGTTTATTGTTGATATAACTACATTTAGGTATAGTTTCATTACATTATACATGTATTTTATCATATGTTTTCACATAAAGAATCACACTGTTAATAGATTTTTCCCATATATATACTGATTTATTTCTCAACTTTAGAAACATACTAAGGTTGAGGGGAAGTGATATTATGAAAAAAAGGTGTTTTTGTATATTTCTATTATTCTTTTTTATGTTTTTTCAATATTCTAGAACAGGCTTTGCTAAAAGTGAACATACACCTATGACATGCGAGGAAAAGTTAAATTTATTAGAACCCGCAAACCCAAAAACTATTTACGATTTACTAATTCAACTACAAATTATGCTTATTAGTGAGGTGATTATTAATCTAACTGAAAGAATCTCACGATACTACCATCAATTGTTGTTACATCACATTCTTTGCCTCCCCAATGCTGAGTTTTAACTTCTGTTATTTGATCCCAACCATTTTTCTTCACAAATGAATATAGTTGGTCTACGCCTTCAACACGCATGAAAGCAACAGTTTGTTTTGAATGTTCGCCAAAAAACATGTGAATACCATTAAATGTAGTTATTTTCATATTAACTAATTCCCCAGGTATTGGCAATGCACACCCATAGGTTCCCATTCCATCTTTATTTCTTTCATCAATATTTACGTACCAACCTAAAACAGTTTCAAACCATTTTGCAGTTTTATCCATGTTCTGTGTGTAATAGACAGGACCGTTTTCTTTAACGGAATACCCTCTTTGTTTCAAATCTTGCATAGTTTGTTTTCCTCCTAAAATAGATTGAACAGATATTTTGGCGAATAAATTGATATTCTCGATATGACTGCGCGCTATCATAGGAGAAACCCCATGGAAACGGGTAAAAGCACGTGAAAAACTTTCTGGTGACTCATATCCATATTTCAAAGCAATGTCAATTATCTTTGCCTTGGATGATGATACCTCGATTCCTGCCAGTGCTAATCTTCGATTGCGAATATAATCACCAAGTGAAATACCACACACGATAGAAAAAACACGTTGAAATTGAAAACTTGACATATATGCCTGACTTGCAATGACTTCTGCTTTTAAAGCATCAAGGATATTATCCTCGATAAAGTCAATTGCTCTTTGAATGCAACTTACCGTATCCACTTACTCACCCCCTCTGTCTGTTTTATAGTATAAAGAAATTTTCCATAGACTTCATGATATTTTTTGCTTGTTTCGGCTAATATAAATACTCTTCACTTCGCAATATTTTACCAGCGTAACGTACTTTAAGAATATTGTGCAAGAAACTTACTGTAGATTATGCTTATTAGCGGAGGTTAATCCAATATATTTGTTGTTCTTTACCTTCATGGAAATTTTCGCCTGTTAATATACCACCGCAACTCATCGCAGTCTGACTTGAAGCAATATTATCTTTATCACAGATAATCATTACTTTTGGAATTTTCATATCTTGTGCAATTTCTAAAACAAGTAATAATTGTTGCTTACCATAACCTTTTTTTCGCTCAGTTGGACGAATGCCATAGCCTATTTGTCCTCCATGTTTTTCTAATTCATCAGTTAAAAAGTGACGGAGTTGAATAGTACCTATAATTCTATTATCAGATTTTCTTACAGAAAAGAATGTGCTGGAATGAACATTATTGCGAAGTTTATCTTTCTCAATTGAAAGAACAATTTCAAGCCATTCATCCAAATCATTATAACGGGCTAGGCCACAACTGCCATTGATATTAGTTTCCTCAAAGTCTAAATACTCTTGTTTGTATTCCAGAATTTTTTCTTCTAAAACCTTTGATGGGTTTACTAAAATTAATTCACTCAATTTAATACCTCCTAATATAAATAATCTGTAGCACCGCCTTAAAATACCAATCCGACGTAACTCTTAGGAATATTATAAAGTTCTATTTTAATCTCTGAAAGGTGCCATTAGTACATTGCGAATCAGTAGGTTACTTAATCACCTACCAAAATTAAATAAATAATCATTGCAGTGGTCGGGTATGTAAGCCTTACACTACCTTGTTGCTCTTAAAAATTTTCCTATAAATTAAAGTTCCAAATCCAATTGATAAGGCAATAAACGTTCCTATGGATGCAACTACATTACCAACAAATAATGAAGAAAGTGAATCTATTAGTGAATTGTCATTAACAAGATAGGTCCAAGTAGAAGAAGGTGGCTTTATCCGCTCTTTTAAGCTAATGAGTCCCTGCTCTGATATATCTAACGTTTCAAAATCTTGTAAGATTCTCTTTTGTATCTCTTGCTGTAGAACTTGAAATACGCTGGCTGCTTCAATTTGAAATTCTTGCAACGGGTTTTTACGACTTAGTATGCTTAACTTTACTCCATCTTGAAGATATGCTACATGAGCAAGATAATCAGCCCAAACTTCATTAATATTATATAGTGCAACTTGTTTTTCAAGTTCATTTACAGTGTCCTCACTAAAGAAGTTAACTAATTTTGTAAATAACTGTGGATGCTCTAGGCTTAATATATTAAAAGGTAAACTATCATATACTACTTCCATCCTCCTTTGGTGAACAACAATTCGCTGATTTTCTATGAAAGAGGAATACTGCCATAATGCTCTCCGTAAATCTGAATCCTGGCCCTGTATAACTCTCTGCACATGTTCTATTTTACTTGCTATTCTGGGACTCGTCAAAGGTTCCTCTTGCATCTTTGGTCTAATTGACGCGGGTATTAATTTATCGATACCATATCTTTTAATGAGGTCATCTTCAAGGCTTATAAAAAATTTTGACATGCCAACATCACCCTGACGACCAGTTCTTCCTTTAAGTTGCTTATCAATGCGTTTACTCTCGTGCCTATTAGTACCTATAACGTATAATCCTCCAAGGGAAACAATCCTATCTCTATTAGCTCCATCTTGGCCCCCGAGTTTTATATCAGCACCTCTACCAGCCATATTAGTTGAAACGGTAACTGCATAAAGAGTACCTGCTTGTTCAATAACATGGGCTTCAAGTTCATCATTTTTTGCGTTTAAAATTTTATATTTAACGCCTACCTTATTTAATTCCTCAGCCAAATATTCTGACTCTGCTACACTACAGGTGCCGACTAAAATAGGCTGTCCTGTGTCATGTACTCTTTTGATTTCTGAGCTCACAGCCTTGTATTTGGCTTTTTTGTGTGTGAATATTACGTCTGGATAATCTATTCGCTTGCAAGGAATATGTGGTGGAATTACTAGCACATCCATATCATAAAGCTCGGTAATTTCATTCAAGGAGTCCATTGCTGTACCAGTCATCCCAGCAATTTTTTTATAAAGCAAAATGAAATTCTGCAAAGTTATCTGATTCACAATACGTCCTTTTGATTGGATGCTAATACACTCCTTAGCTTCAAGGGCTGCTTGAATTCCGTCAGGCCAACGTCTATTTTCAGCGGTGCGTCCGGTAAACTTATCTACCATTTCAATTTTACCATCTCTAACAATGTAGTCTATGTCTTTCGTAAGTAAGGCAATTACATGAAGAATATTATGTACCTCACTAAGTAATTTAAAGTTTTCTTTTGCATATAAATTTTCACAGCAAAGCATATTTTCTACTCGTATTAGTCCTGTTTGTGTCAAAAACACATTACTTTTAACTTCATCCTTGTCATAGTCTACTTCAGGTTCCAGTCCTCTTATAACTTCCATTGTTTTTAAAAGTGTATCATCTTCGGGGTCGCCTCCTGTCGCAATAACTAATGGTATCCTGGCTTCATCAATTATTATGGAATCTGCCTCGTCTACTATGGCAAAATTAAATGGACGTAGCATAATTTCACTTTTTTTATAAGAAAGTGAATCCATTAAATAATCAAATCCAGCTACCTTCGCAGTTACATATGTAATATCGCAATCATAAGCCCTTTGCTTTTCATGCCTTTCCATAGTTTCCTGTACAAAACTCACAGTTAATCCAAGCATTTCATATACAGGACCCATCCAAGTTGCATCCCTACGAGCTAAATAATCATTAAAAGTAAGTATATGGCACCCACGACCTGTAATTGCATTTAAAAATGCAGGGAACACAGCGGCTAAAGTTTTGCCTTCCCCGGTCTGCATCTCTATTAATCTTCCCTTATGCATAGCTATTCCAGCAATCAGTTGTTCATCGTATGGAGTGAGCCCTAGTACTCTTTTAACCGCCTGTTTCGCAAGTGCAAAGGCTTCTATAATTATATCATCCATAGATTTCTCTTCTAAAATCTTACTCCTGAGCTCATGTGATTTATCTAGAATACCTTTATTATCCAATGAATCAAATTTAAGACGATTTATTTGTTCTACTATTTTTTTGTATCTACAGTATTCTGACTTATTTACTAAATCATGAAATTTTTTTCTAATACTAATAGACATATTAATCACCACTCTTTCAGTATAAATAATTTAATTAATTATCTTCTTTATTTTCTAATTTGTTTAGAATAACATCTATCTTTTCGCCATCTCTTTATTTCTATTAACAAAACTTATAAAGCCTTGTATTGCTTTATATACCACTACTATGGGGATTCAATCTTCCCCATCTTTCTGAAATTAGCTTTTAAATTAAGGTCATTAACTGTAATTTCCACAAATGTATCTATAATCCTTCTAAACTCTGATTATTTATAAAAAATGGACGTATTTCCCCCCTCCCCTAAATAAACACTTTATGCTATTCTGTTATTTATCCTGGTGGAGAATAGTTTTGGCGATTTAACTTGTCTTTTGTCAGCATTTTGCCCTTACCACAACAAGTACAAATATTTATATCTATTCCTGTCAGCTTAAGAAGAAGCTCTGATGCATTTAATTTAACCTCTGAGTCTTGTTTTTTACTTTGCACTGCACCAGTTAGGACAGTGCCTATTCCTGCAAGAATTATAAGAAACCCTCGTATGACCACATTCATCTATATGACCTCCAAGCTCCGCTGTTCTCCAAGCTTCAATAGAAATCATAGTTTTTTGAATATGTAGCGGCAACTTATGATTTCTCCTATATTCACCACCATATTGATTAAATATATCTTGAATCTCAATCAGCTTGTTTATCTTTTTCATCTAAAAGTATATCAAATGGACTCTTTATATTAAATGTTCCATTAATATGAAAAAGTAAGAAATTAATGAAAAAGAAATTTTAGTGATATAATAAAAGCATATTTTATGGGCGTAGATGTAAAACATTATAAATAGTAGATTAATAGTATATTATTAGGGGGGAGTTCATGTATAGTAAGTTTTTTGATTGTGATCGACAAGAAATAATGCGAGATTATTTTTTGAACACCCTCAGTAATCTTGGACAAATAGAAAAATACAACATTACCAATGCAATTTTTAACGATGCAAGAGGTCAACTTGCAGACGCTCTATTAAGGTTATTGTATACAGCGGAGCCAGATAGTGAAGGACTTGTTACGTTAAATAGGGTATACACCCATGAGGAATTAGCAAATAACATAGGCTGTTCAAGAATAACAATTACGAGATGTTTAAATGAATTCTTGAAAGATGGAGTTATCTGTTATGATGCTAAAAAAATTATAATTAATAAACCAGAAGTGTTAAAGACACATATTGATCTTGTTGTGGAAGAGTGAAGGCAGAAGCAGATGTAGAATTAAATATAATATATTTAAGCTGATGGAGGGGATACAGTGTTAAAAAATATAATTTTAGACTTTATGAAAGATAAAAATTTAAAATATTCTATTCTTATTAAGGATTTAAATTCTGATAAAAGCTGTTGCATAAATGAAGAGGAGGTAGTACCTTCAGCCTCCATAATAAAATTATTTATTATGGCAAAGACTTTTCAACTTGTGAGCAATGGAGAACTGAATTTAAGTGATAGAATTTCTATTAATAAGGAGGAGAGGGTACCGTACAGTATCATATATGTTCTTGATGATAGAAATACTTATACCATTAGGGATCTTATTACATTAATGATAATACAAAGTGACAATACTGCAACCAATCAACTCATACATATGCTAGGAATAGAAAATATAAATAAATTCATTGGTGAACTAGGATTTAAGAACACCATTTTAAAAAGAAAAATGATGGATTTTGATGCTAGGGTATTAGGAATGGACAATTATACTACGGCACATGATGTGGCCAAACTTTTAGAACTTATGGACAAGGGACAGCTAATTAGTAAAACTTACAGTGACATGATGATTAAGATAACGCAAATGCAACTGGACAATTCTATGATGAGAATTAACCTTGATGAGGAGCTTATTGTAGCACACAAAACCGGAGATCTACCTAATATAAAACACGATGTAGGAATAGTATACGCGAGGCATAAGCATTATATTTTTAATATGCTGACATGGGATGCCACTTGTGATAATTATGCAAGAGATATAATAGGAAAAGTTTCTAAAATTTCTTATGAATATTTAATTTTGGGAAGTGAACAAAATGAAGATTGTAACAGGAATTGTTTGTAATGACTATTAAACATATTAGGGAGGTAAGAGGCCTAGTTAATGTATCTGATATGGATAATAGCTTTATATTTGATTTGAAGTATGCAACAAAGGATAATTTTACTAAAACAGTAATATATCCAGTAAATGTATGTGTTCTCCAGAAAGAAACAGCCATAAAATTAATAAATGCCAAAGAGGAATTTAAAAAGCTAGGATATAGAATAAAGATATGGGACGCCTACAGACCAATGTATGTGCAAAAAATATTTTGGGGCATTGTTGGCGATGAAAGATTTGTTGCAAATCCTAATAAGAAGGGGTCAAGACATAGTTGTGGTACTGCAGTAGATATAACACTTGTTGATGAATATGACAGAGAACTTAAAATGCCTTCGGATTTTGATGATTTTTCTGAAAAATCTTGCAGAAACTATAAAGGTATGAATGAAGAAGAAAGAAAAAATATTAATTTTCTAACAGATGTTATGAAGCGTCATGGTTTTATTACAATAGATACTGAATGGTGGCATTTTGATGACAGTAACTACAGTAAATATGAAATTATTGATGTAAAGCTTGAATACTTTATCCTATAGTAAGCATCTAAAATGATTTGCAGATTCTATTTTTTTTCTTATAGTTTTATATTTAGAATTTAACAAAAATTGAATGATTATTTAAGGAAATTATCAATTTTGAAAAAGCAACATTGATTTAAATTTAAATATTGCTTATAATGTTATAAAGAGTATTATTTGTAATTAAAGACAAATATAATTTATAATTACAAAATTATAATTCTAAAGATTCAAATTTGTATCCTATTTAAAACAAATAAAGGGGGAACAAAATGAAAAAAGCTATTTCCTTAGTGCTTACTGCTATGTTAAGTATTTCAATCCTTTCAGGATGCACAAAAGCAGATCCAACCACAAGCGATTCAAAGGTTAAGCAAGAGTATTCTACTGTATACTCTGGGGAACTTACTACGCTAAATTATTTAGTTACGGCTAGCGAAAATGAGTTTGCAGCAGCAGCAAATTTAGTAGATTGTTTAGTAGATTATGATAAATATGGTGTAGTTAAACCTTCTTTAGCAAAAGACTGGAGTGTCTCTAGTGATGGATTAGTTTGGACATTTAATTTGCGTGAAGGGGTTAAATGGGTAACTAATGATGGAAAAGAATATGCGCAGGTAGAGGCTCAAGATTTTGTAGATGCTATGAAATATGTACTTGATAAAAAGAATAACTCAGAAACATCCAATATAGCTTACAGTGTTCTAAAAAATGGAGAAAAATTTTATAAAGGTGAAATAACTGATTTTTCGCAGGTAGGTATTAAGGCGAAGAGTAAATATCAATTAGAGTATACATTAGGGGCAGTTACTCCTTATTTTTTATCAATGCTTACTTATGTTTGTTTCATGCCCGTTAATGGCAAGTTCTTAAGTGAAACTGGAGCTAAGTTTGGTACAGATAATAAGAATTTACTATATAATGGTGCTTATCTTTTGCAAACATTTGAACCACAAAATTCTAGAGTGCTTATTGCAAATGATAATTACTGGGATAAGGCAAATGTATTTATTAAAAAGTTAACTTATAGCTATAACAAAGAAGCAGCTACACTATCCCCAGAATTATTTACAAGAGGACAAATTACTGACGCTACAATTCCTACAGCATCCATTGATGAATGGATGAAGGATACTACTAAGAAAGAAACGGTACGACCTCTTGCAACTACTTTTTATTCCTATTTTTATGCTCTCAATTTTGATCCCAAATTTGATGCTAAATATGAGCCTGGAAATTGGAAATTGGCTGTTAATAATTTAAACTTCCGTAAGTCACTATTTAGTGCCTTAGATAAAAAGGCAGCCATGATGACTGCAGAGCCTTATGAACCAGAAAGAAGATTAAGTAATACCATTACACCAAAAAATTTCATTGATATAAAAGGTGTAGATTATACACAGATAGGTTCACTGGCGAAGACATCCTCCCAAAGTAACTTTGATAGTGCTAAGGCAAAGGACTTTAAAACTAAAGCAATGGAAGAACTAAAGGGAAAAGTTACTTTCCCAGTAAAGATAGTTATGCCTTATAGCACTGCTTCTTCTGACTGGACTAATCGAGCACAGGTAATAGAACAGCAAATGGAAAACCTACTTGGAAAAGATTACATTGATATAATTATATTACCATATCCACCTACAGGGTTCTTAAATGCTACAAGACGTGCTGGTAATTATTCCTTTATGGAATGTAACTGGGGACCAGATTATGCGGATCCACAAACTTATACAGATCCATTCTCAACAGAAGGTAACTATAACAAGATAAATTTAGCTACTGAGTATAAAGAGGCTAATGGCAAGGGTAAATATGAGAACATGGTAAATGCTGCCAAGGCAGAAGTGCAGGATACTGAGAAACGTTATAAGTTATTTGCAGAGGCAGAACAGTTTTTAATTGATGAAGCTTTTGTTATACCTTATAGTTTAGGCGGTGGAGGTTTTATAGCTTCGAAATTAGAACCATTTACAGCTCCGTATTCACCATTTGGAGTTTCTGCAAATAAATTTAAAGGTCAAAAAATCATGGATAAAGCAATGAATACAGAGACATATAAAAAGGGTTTTGAAGCTTGGCAAGTAGAACGTGCTGCAGCACTTAAGGTAGCTTCAACTGTAAAATAATAAAAAATATTAGCAAGGATGGTTATTTTAACATTCTTGCTAATTGCTTATTTCTAACGATATGTTAAAAGGATAAATTGGAGGTGCTAGCAGTTGTTAAAGTATTCATTAAAAAGATTAGGAAAATCTATAATTACACTTTTTATTGTAATCTCAATTGTGTTTTTATTCATGCGTTTGATGCCGGAAGAGGGATATTTTGGACAAGGCTATGAAAAATTGGACTTAATACAAAGAGAAACTATCTTGACCAATTTAGGCTTAAATGATCCATGGTATGTCCAACTTGGACATTTTTATAAGGATTTGCTTAAAGGGGATTTAGGCACTTCCATTACATATAGGCCAAAGGTTGCAGTTTCTGAAATTATTAGTTCTAAAATATTATACTCCTTATATTTTGGGCTGGGTGCTTTGGCAATTGCTCTTGTAGCAGGAATCAGCTCTGGGATATTAATGGCTAGGAATAAAAATAAATTTTGGGACAAGTTAGGTAATGGATATATTGTAATTATAAATGCAGTTCCAGCTGCGGTTTATTATATATTTTTGCAGCTATATGTGACGGATATATTTAAATTGCCCATACTATTTGATAAAAGTAACCCCTTAAGCTTTATACTTCCGGTTTTATCTATGTCTCTTGGACCCACCGCTAGTTATGCAATGTGGATGAGACGTTATATGGTAGATGAATTAAATAAGGATTACATAAAACTTGCAAGAGCTAAGGGGCTTAGCAATAGAGTTATAATGACAAAACATGTTTTGAGAAACGCCTTTGTTCCTATGGCTCAGTATCTACCAGCATCTATTTTATATACTCTAGTAGGCTCCATATACATTGAATCTCTATATTCAATACCTGGTACTGGTGGGTTACTCGTTGATACTATTCAAAGACAGGATAATCCTATAGTGCAAGCATTAGTTTTAATATACGCTTCAGTGGGTATTATTAGTCTTTTTCTAGGGGACATGCTTATGGCGGGCTTTGATCCACGTATCAATCTAGAAAAGCAAGGAGGTACTAGATGAGTAATACAAAATTTGATAAAACTTTAGATAACATTGATCCTTCCTTGTTTGATTTTGCTAGCTATGATGCCAGCGAGGCGGAAAGAACTGGCTATTCTGATTATTCCTATTGGCAATCTACTTTTCATGTATTTCTAAAAAATAAGGTAGCAGCAGCCTTGCTAATTTTAATAACAGGTTTAGTTGCCTATACAGTGCTACAGCCATATTTGCCGGGTCAGAAATCGCCAACTACGATTTATAACAACGTGGAGACAGGTATTCAACTCAGAAATCATGCTCCTGATAAAGAGTTTTTGTTTGGTACTAATTCTATAGGACAGGACCTTTGGTCTCGAATATGGAGTGGAACAAGAACTTCACTGCAAATAGGAATGCTAGTTGGGGTATGGCAAGGAATTATTGGAATTACTGTTGGATGCTTATGGGGTTATGTGCGGAAATTAGATGGAATTATAACAGAGATTTATAATGTATTGGATAATATACCTAATACAATTATTATGGTATTACTAGCCTATATTCTGCGTCCTAGTATTTTCACTTTGGTGGTTGCTATGTGTATTACAAATTGGTTAAGTATGGCTAGATTTGTACGCAATCAAATAATTATAATTCGCGATAGAGAATATAATTTAGCTTCAAGGTGTCTCGGAACTCCTATAAGTAGAATTATTACTAAAAACTTACTTCCCTATCTAGTCTCAGTAATTATGCTTCAATTAGCTTTGGCTATTCCAATGGCCATAGGATCTGAAGTGTTTCTAACCTATATAGGCCTGGGCCTGCCTTTAAACACCCCATCACTTGGCAATCTTATTAACGAAGGCAGAATAATAATGATGGTTCCATCTTTAAGATATCAGTTGATTTTTCCAGCAGTAGTACTTTCAGTTATCACGATATCCTTCTATGTAATTGGTAATACTTTTGCAGATGCTTCTGATCCTAGAAATCACGTTTAGGGACATAATTCATGGAAAATACCATATTCACTATTAAGATATGAGGAGGTTCAAAATGGAGGTCATGTTAAATCATGTTGATGATAATATAGTAGGAAACTATCCTTTAGGAGCAAGTTATAAAGATAAAAAAATAGTTTTATCAGTTGTAGAGCTGGTTATTAAATTCAATTTAAGGGGGCGTATTCTCACTGCCATTAGAGAGGCCTCTTTAGACTTATATGAAGGTGAAAGCTTGGCTATTGTTGGTGAGTCTGGTTCTGGAAAATCAGTTTTTGCAAAGTCATTTATAGGCCTTTTAGATGCCAATGGATGGGTTGATTCCGGTAGTATTATTTATGAGGGCACAGATATAGGCAAATATAAAAAAGAAAAGCCCTGGCTCAAAATTCGTGGAAAAGAGATTGCAATGGTATTCCAAGATCCTATGACTGCACTTAATCCGCTTAAAACTATTGGAAAACAAATTGTAGAAGCTGTAGAACTTCATCAAGGACTGAAAGGTCAAATTGCTAAAAAAGTTGTTCTAGAAATATTAAAGGATGTGGGTATATCTAGCCCAGAGGTTAGGTATGATCAATATCCACATGAGTTCTCAGGCGGAATGAGACAAAGGGTAGTTATTGCTATTGCTGTAGCTTGCAGCCCTAAGATACTTATCTGCGATGAGCCAACTACTGCACTAGATGTAACAATTCAAGCTCAGATACTTCAACTGTTAAAAAATTTACAAAATAAATATAAATTATCGATTATTTATATAACACATGATTTAGGTGTGGTGGCGAAAGTTGCAGATAGAATAGCTGTTATGTATGCTGGCGATATAGTAGAAATTGGCACCTCAGAAGAAATTTTTTATAATGCAAAACATCCATATACTTGGGCATTACTGTCCTCACTTCCACAGCTTGGAATAAAGGGTGAGCCATTATATTCAATTTTGGGTACACCACCAAATTTATTTAATGAAATAAAAGGAGATGCCTTCGCACCACGTAATCCTAAAGCGTTAAAAATAGATTTTGTTTTGAGGCCACCTTATTTTTCAATAAGTCCTACTCATAAAGCTAAAACTTGGCTGCTAGATCCTAGGTCTCCAAAGGTAGAACCACCTGAAGCGCTTAAAGAGCTATTACAGCAATGGGGGGAGTGAAAAATATGAGTGATAAATCAAAGGAAATTTTATTAGAAGTAAAAAATATCCGCGTTGTGTTTGGAAAAAACAAAAATAAAGCTTTTACTGCTGTTGATGATGTTAGTTTTAATATATATAAAGGTGAAACTTTTGGTTTGGTAGGAGAATCCGGTTCTGGTAAAACTACTATTGGTAGAGCAATAGCCAGGATTAGTGAAACAGCCGCGGGTGAAATATTTTTTAAAGGAAGAAAAATCAATGGGAAAATTAGTAAGGAGTTAGATAAAGAGGTAACTAGAAAAATTCAAATGATATTCCAGGACCCAATGGCATCATTGAATGAAAGAGCCAAGGTAGATTATATAGTATCAGAAGGTTTATATAACTTAAAAAATTTTAAAAATGAAGCAGAGAGAAAATCTAAAGTTGAAAGTGCTTTACTAGATGTGGGACTGCTTCCTGAATTTTCAAGCAGGTTTCCTCATGAATTTTCTGGAGGACAACGTCAGCGTATAGGAATTTCTAGAGCTTTAATTATGGAGCCAGAGCTTATTATTGCAGATGAGCCTATTTCTGCTCTCGATGTATCTATTCGTGCTCAGGTTTTAAATCTATTATCTCAGTTGCAAAAGGAAAAAGGATTAACCTATTTGCTTATTTCTCATGATTTATCAGTAGTACGTTTCACTACAGATAGAGTAGCTATAATTCACAAAGGTAAAATCGTGGAACTGGCAGAAACAGAAAAGTTATTTAAAAATCCAGTTCACCCTTATACTCGTGCATTACTCTCTGCAATTCCAATACCTGACCCTCGCATAGAGCGAAAAAGAGTTATAGAAGTTTACGATCCAAGTTTTGATGAAATTAATAATTATACGACTACTTGGGTTGAGGTGGAAGCTGAACATTTTGTACTTGTTAGTGAACCTAGGAGAGAAGGGATTTGTAATGAATAAACCAAAAGCATTAAAAATGGGAGATACAATAGTTTATGAGTGGGTAGTTTTGTTTCTGTTTGCCATTAGTTGTGCAAAAGACAAATGTCTTAAAAAAGACTAAATTAATTGAAAAATATTTTTAAATAACAGAATATTGAGACATAAGTCCTTTATGAAAACGTTACAAATTGATACTATGATAGTGAGGTCAATCTTAAATGAGTGTGTATAAAATAATTGAAATTATTGAAGCTGAACATGAAATATATGAAATATTAAAATATTGTCCCTACGAGATATTAAAACAATTTTCTATTAAAGAATATAAAAAAGGAAAATTTATTTTAAAGCAAGATGAAATTTATGATAGCTTTTATATAATAGTTGAAGGATTTGTTGATATATATGTAATGTCAGAGAACGGTAAAAAATATTCACTAACTACTTATAAAAAAGGAAATTATATAGGAGAACATGAGATATTTGATCAAAAGCCCTTTAGTTGTTCTGCTGAAGCGATATCTGATATAAAGCTTTTGGAGCTAAATAGAAGTCATTTTTTAAAGTGGTTTAGTATTGATAGAAATTTAAATGAATATATTACAAAAACCTTATGTAGCCAATTTTATAGCCTTTCAAAGAAAGCAGGGAAAGATGCCTTATATACTTTAAAACAAAGAATATGCAAATATCTAATTGATAATTTAATTAAGAGCAACAATAAAGAGATGTTAAAAATAAATATTGAAAAAGAAAAGCTAAGTGAACAAATGGCTGTAACCCAACGAAGTGTAAATAGAGTGCTAAAGAATTTAAAAGAACAAGATATTATTGATATACATAATAACTATATTATAATAAAGGATTTAAATTTATTAAAATCTGAAGCTGATATAGTTGACTAATAAAATATGAAAATGAGAGGTGAAATATGTTAAATGACATTCAACCACATATAAGATGTTGCAGTAAGGAGGCTGCAAAATATGCAATATTGCCTGGTGACCCAGAAAGGGTGGATAGAGTTAAATTTTTTTTGGAAAATTCAGTAGATATAGCATTTAACAGAGAATTTAAAAGTTGTACTGGTTTTTATAAGGGTGTTAAAGTTATGGTAATTTCTACAGGTATTGGTGGGGCATCCACAGGTATTGTAGTGGAAGAATTAAAAAATATAGGGGTACAAACCTTAATAAGGATTGGGAGCTGTGGTGCACTTCAACCAAACATTAAGCTTGGAGATCTTATTATAGCAAATGGTGCTGTTAGAGATGACGGTACTTCAAAAGCCTATGTGGAAGAATCATACCCTGCTGTACCAGATACAGATGTTCTGATAAGTTTAATTGAAAGTGCAAAAGAGCTATGCTTTAAATATTACTGTGGTAAAATTCGAAGCCATGATAGCTTTTATACAGATGCAGAACAAAAAATAGATGAATATTGGAGTGAAAAAGGCATACTTGGAGCAGATATGGAGAGTTCGGCTTTGTTTGTAATAGGCGGTCTTAGAAACTTAAAAACTGCATCCATACTTAATGTAGTAGTTGAAAATGACGGTAATTTAGCTGGTATCAATAGTTATGTTAATGGGGAAAGCGTTACTGCTTTAGGTGAAAAGAATGAAATCCTTACTGTTCTTGAAGCTATAGTGAAATTAGAAAAAACAAAATAAGTTTTTGGGGGGATTAATTATGAAAAAAAGTAGTATATGGAGTTTTAAATTATCCACAGCAGCAATAGTACTTATTCCAGCAGCAGTTGGTATTAATTATATTGGCAAGTTATTTGCAGGAGCTCTAAAGTTACCTCTTTGGCTTGATGCCATAGGTACAGTACTTGCTAGTATGCTTGCAGGTCCTATTGTAGGTGCTATCGTAGGGGCAACTAATAACATTATATATGGACTAACAATGGATCCGATATCATTTATTTATGCATTAACAAGTATTGCGATTGGGCTTACTGTTGGTATTATGGCATACCGTGGATGGATTAAAAGTATTGGCAAGGCTATAGTAGTTGGCCTGGTTGCTGCGTGCGTTTCTGCAATAGTATCTACACCAATAAACATAATATTTTGGGGCGGTCAAACTGGGAATATTTGGGGAGATGCTGCCTTCGCATCTTTAATTGCGAATCATTTTCCAGTATGGATTGCTTCATTTTTAGATGAATTGCTAGTGGATGTACCTGATAAGATAGCAACTGTAGTAGTGGCTTATGGTGTATTTAAAGTATTACCAAAGAAACTTACCATATTATATAGTAATGATAATGAACTAGAGCAATTATAAAATTATAAGAACTAATATAATTAGGAATTGACAACAAATAATGTTTATGACGATTGGTGTTAATTCCTAATTTAATTTTACTCCTACTATAAGGATGGTGATAAATCTTGAAAGCATTAAGTTTATATCAAGAAAAAGATACTGTAGTACATAAAGTAGACCCTATAAGTAAGATATTATATATAATTATATCTATAGCAATTCCTATAATTTTACCATATAAAACAATAGGACTATTATGCATGGGTGCTAGTATTATTTTGCTATTAATAGCTAAGGTATTTAAAAAAGTAATACCACTTATAAGTTTTAGTATGATAATCCTGCTTTCAATTATTATTATACAAGGGCTGTTTAAAGCTGGAAACAAGACACCTGCTTTTCATATAGGAAATGCTATTTTCTATAAGGAAGGTCTTTTATTTGCTTTAGAAATATGCATTAGGGTAATAAATATTTTATGTGCTTTTGCAATTTTAGTATTAACTACTAAACCTTCTGATTTAATTGAGTGCTTAGTGAGAAGAGGATTATCTCCTAAAATAGGTTATGTTTTATCTTCGGTGCTTCAAATAATACCTCAAATGACTGCAACTATGGAAACTATTACAGATGCTCAAAGGTCTCGTGGCATGGAAACCGAGGGAAAATTAAGTGTTAGAATAAAAGCATTTCTGCCATTAATAGGCCCTGTAGTTATGAATTCATTAATTAATACTAGAGAGAGAGCTATGGCACTAGAAGTTCGAGCATTTAATTCTAAAGCAAGCAAAACTTTTTTAAACGAAGAACAAAATGGTAGTTATAACAAAATAATAAAAATAGGTTTAATATTTATATTTTTATTAGCTGTAGTTTGGAGGGTTTTGATATGAAGAAAATAATTGTGGAAAACTTGAAATACAGATACCCATTAACAAATGAACTGGCCTTAAAGGGAATATCCTTCGAAGTGGATAAAGGTGAATTTATAGGTATAGTGGGTAAGAACTTATCTGGTAAATCAACATTATGTCAAGCACTAGTAGGTCTTGTACCTCATTTCTATAAAGGTGCTTATGGTGGCAGCGTTATTGTAGATGGACTTGAGGTTTCACAAAGCGAAATAAGTGAATTATCCCAAAAGGTTGGAATAGTATTTCAAAATCCATTTACTCAAGTTACAGGTTCTAAACTAACAGTTTATGAAGAAATAGCCTTTGGACTTGAAAATATGGGCATTTCAAGAGAAGAAATGAGAGAAAGAATAGATCATTCTCTTAAACTTTTAGATATATATAAATTTAAGGATAGAAATCCATTTGATTTATCAGGAGGCCAAATGCAGAGAATGGCTATAGCAAGTATTATAGCTATGAAACCAGAAATTATTGTACTAGATGAGCCAACTTCACAACTTGATCCGCAGGGCTCAGAAGAAGTATTTAAAGCCATTCAAAATTTAAGCAAAGAGGGAATGACTGTAATAATGGTAGAACATAAGATGGAGAAAATAGCTAAATATTCTGATAGGGTTATGCTGCTTAATCATGGAGAAATAGTAGATTTTGATATACCAGAAAAAATATTTTCAAGAGGAGACTTAGGAGATTACGGAGTAACTGCCCCTGCCTTTACTAAAATATGTAAGGGCCTTGGAATAAAGAATAAAATAACAGGGCTGTACCCAATTACCATAGATGAAGCTTATGATTTGGTGGTGAGCTATAATGAATAAAATAGAAGTGATAAACTTACATTTTTCTTATGAAAAAAGTGAAGAAATATTAAAAGGAATAAATCTAAACTTTGATAGTAGGTCTACTGCTATCATTGGACAAAATGGAGCAGGAAAAACTACATTTGTAAAGTTATTAAAGGGCTTGCTTAAACCTGACTCTGGTGATGTAGTGATTAATGGTATAAATACTAAGAAGTCTACTGTAGCAGAACTTGCAAAATACATAGGATTAGTGTTTCAAAATCCTAATGATCAGATATTTAAAAATAAAGTTATGGACGAAGTTATATTTGGACCATTAAATATAGGTCAAACTCCTGAAAAAGCTAAAGAAAATTCTATAAAGGCTCTTAAAACAGTTGGATTATATGAAAAAAAAGGTGAAAATCCCTATGATCTTAGTTTATCTGAAAGAAAATTAATAAGTATAGCGTCTATTGTGGCTATGGATACAGAGATAATAATTTTTGATGAACCAACTATTGCACAAGATTATTATGGAAAAGAAAAGATTAAAAGTATAATCAGAGATTTAAGTGCTAGAGGCACGCTGGTACTTACCATAACACATGATATGGACTTTGTCTCCGAAACATTCGAAAGAACATTAGTCTTTGCTAAAGGAAATGTTTTGTTAGATGGAACTACAAGAGAGGTATACTCCCATAAAGAAGAGCTTGAACATGCTTACCTGGAAGCACCAAATGCGACTCAATTGTGTCAAATGTTAGGGGTGAAAGAAACTTTTTTAACTGTTGAAGAATTCATAGATTATAAGAAAAACAATAAAGATAAACTTTAAGCCAGTTGATTTTATTCAGGTAGTGAGGCTTTTTATGGCATTGAGTTATTTTAAGATAGTTGAAAAAACCAGTATGATTGTACTGGTTTTTTATTTTCATAACTACTCTTAATTTATTATTTTAACATTTTAAAACCTTCCATTTATATTATTTTTACTTTCGCACGGAATCTACGATGTTCTTTATTAAACAAGTTAATAACGAAAGCTTGTTATAATAATAACAATAATATAGTCCTAAATTATAAAATTAAGTATAATCAAATTTATGAAACTGTACGAAAAACAGACATAATGGCTAAAGTGTATGTTTTTTAAGAAAGATTTAATTTAGATAAGTAATAATTTGTCGTTTTAAGACAAGCCAATAAACTTTTCCCTAATTATTATGAAATATAATATTTTATGATTGCTAAAATATTGTAAATATACTTATACATTTCTAAAAAATGTTGTAAATACAGAAACAAAGATTATGAATAATCCACTTAAGAATAAAAAAGTTGCTTTTCCTTTTTTATTCTTAATATATGAGGAATATCCATCTAATATACTCATGATACCTAATAATACAAATGCAATTGACATTGCAATTCCACTATTAATGATATTAAATATGCCTAAAAATGACAATATAATAACAATTGCTGAAATTAATGTCTTACTAACTTTTAAATTTTTCAACTTATTACCTCCCAATAAAATAATCTTCTAAACTAAAAACAATTGTTTACTAAATTATAGTTTGTTTATATACTAATTATAGCATTAATTTCAAGCATATGGAATTAAGCCTCATTATCTATATGACCACCGTAAAGCCTTTCAAGGTCTTTATAACCAACTCTTACCTTACATACCATTTCAAGAATAATATTATTGTTTCTATCTATTGCAGTGGTTACGCTGATTTCCCTTGAATGATTAAGCCACAAAGGTTTCATCCATTTCTACAACGCCATCAACATCTTCCGTACCCATAAATGTTCCGATACAGTCAAGTATTTTATGCCTCATATAAAATGAGGTTTTAACGCATACTTATATGATTTCAGCACTTTTTCTTATACTATCACCGGAGAACGCATATGTTGACATATGATTTTGAACATGTTATATTAGGTAACAACTAATAATGTTAGGCGTTGCCTAAAAGTGATGGATGCTATATGAAAAATAATTTTTATTTTGCAGTAGTAAACAATACAATTAATAAGACAAACGAAACTTATGAAGGAGACAGGAGGAATTAAAAATGATATAGGAAGTGGAACTTGCGGAATTGACATAGGTACGCAAACAGTTGCTTTTATTTCTGATTATGATGTTAAGCTATACGAATTGGCTCCACATGTACAAAATATTGAAAATGAAAAACGTAGAATTCTAAGATTTATACTAAATCAACAATATAATAAAAAGAAGTTATCTCAAAGGTGGAATTATTTTGAGTATAATGGACAACAACTTAAAGTCCAGAGGGATATATATTCGGCATAATTAATTAAAAATGTAAATGATGACTTATGTAGTATACATCTTGATAATTGTAGTAAGGGTTTTAATAAGTTTTTAGAACTTCATAATAAAGAAATTGAAAGATTGCAAGGATTAGATAATTTGAGTAGTATAGGGATTTAGATTTAAAAAAAACGTCTTGAAACGGGCACTATACTACCTTTAATGTGGTTAATGAACTGCTTGGTAGTGAAATTCTTAGGGAAAATAATTAGTGTTAATATCATTTGTGATATCAAAGAAAGTTATTTAGTACCTAAGAACCCCATGCCTTTAGGCTTGGGAGTTTCAGATATTCAACACCTGGTTCTGATTTTATGGAAAAGAAAATTAGAATGTCACAAGAAAAATGGAAACAGCAACTATTAGCCGATGAATCGGATGAAAAGAAAGGAAAATGATTATGGCTTTGGAATGGAGATTAAGAAATGTTATGGCTGACAAAGAGATATGGTCAGGTTCAGAATTAGCTCGATTAATGAAAGAAAAATCAGGGTATAGCTTATCAGCACCATCAATCAGCGCTTTACTGAATGGTAACCCTAAGCAAGTAAAAGCTAATACTATGGATGCGTTATGTACTGCATTAGACTGTTCTCCTGCGGATTTATGGAAACATACTCCTACTTATACTCAAAATGTAGATAGTAATATGCAGCCAAAGTTAGCGTAAGCATCTAATGATAACAGACTTGAACCCATTTAATGGTAAGATAAAATGATTGATATGAGAAAATGTATAATTTGTGGTAGTTTGATGAAATAAAATTCAAAAGCAACTTTTAGTTGACAAAAATGTTATGTTTAAGTGGTAGCAATATGGTTGTATTATCAGTAGAATTATTTAGGGGTGATTAAAAATGAGTTTTCCGGAACAATTGCAGATTCTTAGAAAAGGAAAAGGATTATCGCAAGAGAAATTAGCTGAAATGCTTGGTATATCAAGGCAGGCAGTTGCAAAGTGGGAAGTTGGACATTCATACCCTGACATTGCAAGACTAATTGCATTAAGTGATTTCTTTAAAGTAAGTATTGATAAATTAGTTAATGATTATGAAGAAAATTGTCGTTTATGTATAGAAGAGAAAAAAGTTGATTCTATACATAAAAAAACAGTAGAATTTTTACGTAATGCCAAAAGAGCCACATATGCAGGTGAGGGTGTTGAAATTGAATCTTCAAGACCTAATTCCCATGATTTTGAGTATACAGAAGGAAATTTAAAGTATATTGATACCTATTTAGGAAGAGAGCAATTTGGAGGAGAAGAAGCTTTATGGGAAGATGACATTCCATTTTGGTCAATGAATTATACAGGCAGAATTATCGGGGAAGGTTTCTCAGTAAAATTTTTAAAAGAAGCATTAAGTTTAGTATCAGAAGAAAATCCATATCGTGGACCTATGGTATATCAAGATGGACAATATAAATATCATTGCATTGTTAATGGAGAATTTAAGTGGTTTCAAGGATATGAGGAAATTTATTTTGATGATAGGGCGGTATATGAGTGTTTTTTTCATGGTGGAATTATTAAATAATAGATTAATTGGATGTTATTTTTAGTTAAATTAATCTTAATATAGGAGAATGTATAATGAGTTTATATAGAAATGATAAATGCTGGTGTGGAAGTGGAATAAAATATAAGAATTGCCATTTGAACTTTGATAAAAAGTTAGAAACCTTGAAGAATCAAGGCTACATAGTTCCAACAAGAAATCTTATTAAAAACAAAGATCAAATTGAAGGAATCAGAAAAAGTGCTAAAATTAATAATGGCCTTTTAGATTTAATTAGTGAAAATATTAAAGAAGGAATGAATACAGAAGAAATTAATAAACTAGCTCATGAATATACAATATATCATGGTGGAATTCCGGCCACTCTTAATTATGATGGATTTCCCAAAAGTATTTGTACATCAATTAATGATGAAGTGTGTCATGGAATACCAAGCGAAGATATAGTACTTAAAAATGGTGATATTATAAATGTTGATGCAACTACCATACTTAATGGATATTATTCAGATGCGTCAAGAATGTTTATGATTGGAGAAGTAAGTGATGAAGCTAGAAAAATAGTAGAAATAGCTAAGGAATGTTTAAATAAAGGAATAGAAGCAGTGAAACCTTGGAGCTTTTTAGGTGACATAGGCGCTGCTATACAAGAATATGCAGAAAGTAATGGCTACTCGGTAGTTAGGGATTTTGGAGGACATGGGGTTGGACTAGATATTCATGAGGATCCATTTGTTTTTCATATCGGAACTAAAGGAACAGATATGATTTTAGCACCAGGAATGGTATTTACGATTGAACCAATGATAAATGGTGGAAGTCATGAAATATTTATAGATGAGGATAATGGATGGACGGCATTTACTGCTGATGGATCACTTTCAGCACAGTGGGAGCATACAATTCTTGTAACCGAAGATGGAATTGAAATAATATCGAAATGACAACGATTCATCAAAATCTAACGAATGTACCGCTTGTTACATTGAATATATCATATTAATTGTTTTAGAAATTTACTAAAAGTGTACTATTATATTAAAGAGTTGTAAATAAAGTAAAAAATTGTTAAACTTATTAAGCGAGTTGTTACAATTCATTGAACAGCCCATAAATATTAAAATCTAATTTAGGAGGTAATCATTTTGGAGAATAATAACGCATGTAGTAAATGTGGTTCAATAGAAAGAAAAAAGGGTAAAATATTTGGAATAGCAAGTTTACAGTCCTTAGATTCAAATACTGGATTTGGTGGTTCCGAACTTATCGTTGAGTTTTGTAAAGGTTGTGGTGAAGTAACAAGCATAAAAGTAAAAAATCCATCTGCAATTAAATAATTTAATAGGTTGTTGATACATGATAAAAAAGGTTCTATTTTGAACCTTTTTTATTTTTACTTAATTTTATTTAAAGTATAGAATATCATAAACATTATAAATCTTATTTGCAATTCCAAGTCTTTGAGCAGGTGTCTCATGTTCTCCATTAAGTGTTTTAATCTCTTGACAGAAATTATAGTATGTTCTTAATATTGTAACAGCGAACTGTGCATACTTTGGATTAATATTAGCATATATATAGCTTTTTTCAGTACCTCTTGCAGTTGACAAAGGTATCTCCAATATAGATAGACTTCTCCTTATTTGTTGAATGAAAGCATTAGTACAACGACTATCAACATTCATTAATAGATTTGAAATATGGTTATTATCATAGTTTGTTAAATTCGTAGTGCAATCTACCATCCTTACTCCTTCGTCAACGTGAGGTAATGGGTGATAAATAGGATTCTTTGCCCATACAGGATACTCTTTATTATTACTTTTTATATAATCATAGAAGCTATGCGTATTCAATTGTTCAGTAAGCATTAAACTTGCGAGATGTGATAATGACAGGTTTTCATATCCATTACTCCTTCTCCACAAAGTTAAATTTTTTCTTGATTCACAATAATCTTTGTAAGCTTCTTTTCTTTTACGATTCCTTTCAACTTTACATAAGAAATGATGTGCCTCATTATACTTAATTTCATTAGCGAATATCCTATATATCGAAGTTATAATTGAATTGTCTTCATCAGTGACAAATCTCCATTTATTTACCTTTAAACTCCGTTTTAGAAGCCAATAATGAGCCATAGTCGTATATGTTGAGTTTAGATGTACACCTTCGATATATTTCTTCCTTCTTTCAAATACGTGTAAGGATGTTTCATATTCCTCGTAAGTTTCCTTATCATATAAATTGGGAGGCTGTGGACAGTAAGGAAATCTATAAGCTCCATTTTTACGCTGATGTTCATATAAATGGTCTTCTTTATATTTTAAGGTGTCTTCTTCTATATTCTCTATACTAACATTGAATTAATTATCTTTAGCCTCTTAATTTCATAAGGTACCAAAGGGGATTAAAAAAGATGACTCCCAATATAGGAATCATCTTTTATCTGCTCAACTCTTTCTTTCAATGGGGATCAGTGTAACCTCTCCCTCACTTTATTGTTGTCTATTTACATATTGCCAAGAGATTTATATAAAATCAGTCTGTTTTTTTCATCATACTTTTCTTTCTCAATTTTAATTTCAAGTCCCAATTTTAAAAGATTATTCAAGCTGAATTTATTAGTAGGTGAAACAGTCGAGCATAAATACTTATAACCTTTTTCAATTGATATTTTTTCCAATAAAGAAAATAATATATATTGGAGCTTATTGCCCCTGTAGTCTGGATGAACTGCAACCGAATCAAGGTGGGCTACTTTTAATAATTCATCTTTGCTAAGATTAAAATCATATCCTAAGTTGTCGTTATCAAATCCAGGAAAAATCAATACTCCGTATGCAACTAATGTATCATTAACATAGCAACCTAATATTTTACCTCCCTTATCAAGATGATGTTTATAAAAATCATAATCATCAAAATAAAAATCATTGATACTCTCAAGAGACTCTTTTATTATTGGATGCAGCATTATTATGTGATTTATATTTTCTTGCTCAATATCACTTATTGTCGCCAAATAAGGAGCTTGTTTTTCTCCATTTAAATAATTTAACTCTATTTTAAAATTCATATTTACCCCCCCTTTGAATATTTTAAATAATTAGGATCTCTTTTATCAAGGGATATCTCTTCACTCGGAATATCTAAAATATTTTTCTTTATATATTCTATAAAAGTTTCAAATTTCCTCTTTAATAAATAATAACATAAATAGAGTAATTAACTCAGTTTAGTTGGCACTGATAAGTTAGTTTCTCCTTTATATTGCCTATATTATTATTCAAGTAATCATGTCAAGCATTTTTGAAAATGTCCCGAAATATGTTAAACATTAGCACCAACTAATTGTTGAGCTCTGCTTTTTCAAAATCATGTTTTGGGGTAAATTTAATAGACCTACTGCATGCTATACTTTTTTGAAAAGATACATGCGTTAGATTTTATCAATATATTTAAATTGATTTAATATTAACAAGTCTTGCTTGACCTATGTGTTTGCTTGTCCAAATATGCTTGAAATGAGGCTTCTTTCCAAGGATGACTCATTGGTGGCAAGTAACATTTGCATTTTTCTGGATTATCTTTTGGAAAATCAAAATTCTTTGAAGTAGGTTTATGATTTGGTATTTCTTCTAAACCATACACTTTATTTTTTATACTAACGTAAAATTTACCATCAAAAGCTTTGATAACCAAAGCTGCTGTACCTTTGATAAAATAAGTAGGATTACTATCGGTATCAACAGGCTTATAGTATTTGGATTCAAAGCGTACACAATGTCCACAATCGACCTTTCGGTCGGCTAAAACAGCAAGAGTTAAATTAATTTTTTCAACCGTAGGTTGTGTTTCAAATACAGATTTGGTATTATTGATGTCAAGAGCAAACTTAGCATTGAATTTTTTTACGTAGTGGTTTAAGAATACATTTGCTTGCTCTATGGTTGTTACGCCTGCTATTCTAAGTTCTAGGGGCAGGCGTGATTGTAATGTCTGAAAAAGACGCTCTACACGACCTTTTGCTTGAGGAACACTACTACTTCTAATTTCAACACCTAACTGTTTACAGGCGTAGCCAAATTGTGTGAAGGTATCCTCCTCTGTGGTTGGAGCTTTTTTTTGTTTATACTCAAATACAGTTCGTCTATCTGTAAAAAACATATATGGAATACCATATTCTAAAAGAATCTGATGAAATATATTATAGTATCCTTTTAAAGTTTCTTGTTGATCAAAGTAGCCGCCGACAATAGCTCCGGTTGAATCATCAATAGCTATGTGTAGTTGGGATTTTGTATCTCCAAACCATAGATGTAGTGAGGCACCCATCTGAATCATTTCGCCGAAATAAGCACAACGGGACCTTCTTGGATGAGCATCTTCAATTGCTATAATACTTTTTTCAATATATTCTTTTTTATAATTTGATAGAGACAAAGTTTTGAGCTGCTCTAACAATTCTTTTTTCACCCTTTTTTTTGTAACACGACAGGCTTTAGGAGATAAGATGTTTTCAGCCATAAGAATTGTGTTAACGGTACTAGGAGAGACGGAAATGCCCTCATGAGTATCGAGAAGTTCAGCATAATGGGTAAAGTTTGCTTCATGATATTTAGTTTTATATAGATCTATAATCATACGCCTAATATCTTCTGAAATGGTATGAGTAGGTTTGATACCTTTATTCCCATGGATAAAGAATTCTTTACCATTAGAACAGTATCCCCTAATCATACGATTTAGATGTCTAACAGTGCACCCAATACGAAGGGCAGCAGCTTTTTTATTTCCATTAACTTCTACTAATTTTTTGATAATTTGATATTTAAAATCTTCTTTCATATTTAAATCTACCTTTCTAATTATGAACACCTCACCTATACATTCTTATGAGGTATATTCTACACTATATTTTTGTCTGTTTGGGACATAATCAAAAACGGTATACTAAGACATTATCATAAACGAATCATATGCCTATATTATTATTCAAGTAATCATTGACAACACCTTCCAGTGTGATTATAATACCCCTAGCCTAAGGGAAATGGTGATTTGATTAGCTAAATAGTTAATCAAAATCCATTAGTAAGGCTAGGGTTTTATAATATCAACTATACAAGGGGGTTATTAAATGAATTTAAAAACTTTACGTGCTACCTTTAAGCGAAATTTCATAGTTCAGATGAGAGCATATCCTAAGGATTTTTTTATTGGGAATACGCTTACTGGGATTTATACGGTGCTGTCTGCTTACTTCATGTATCATCTTTTGTTTAAGGGCAATTTAAACAGTTCATTTAAGGAATATGCAGGCACAGGAGATTATATGAGCTATGTAATTATTGGTTCTGCAATGTACTTGTTTGTGGTAAGGACATGCTTAAATGTTAGCAGAAGCCTTATAACAGAATTGAGAGAGGGAACTCTAGAAAGTTTAATGATTGCTCCTTTTAATAGGGTGCAGTACTTCTGTGGTAACATGCTTCAGCAAAGTATTACTACAAGTATTGAAATAATGGTTACAATTCTTATAGGAATTCCTTTTGGACTTAAGTTTTCTGGTATGAATATTAGTTCATTTCTGTTAGCATTTGTAGTTTCATTATTTGCATATTTTTCACTGTCTATGGTACTTGCAGTAGTAATGCTTTATTTTAGAGATACCTATATATCGCAAAACACCTTGTTTTTGATAATCTTTCTTTTATGCGGGGTTACTTTCCCCATTAAGTACCTTCCTGTATTCGTTCAAAATATTTCAAAGCTCATTCCTGTAACCACTTCCATTGAGCTTATAAGAAATAGTGCAATTTCTGGTATGGGCATTATGCAGCAGTTAAATTCATTTATATATTTAATTATACTTAGCACAGTATACTGTATTTCAGGTTTTGCCATGCTTAAAAGAATTGAAAAAATAGCACTAGAAAAAGTATACATATAGTAGGGGGGAATTAATATGCTAATAGCTGAAAATTTGAAAAAAGTTTATGTGTCAAATATTAAAAAAGGCTTTTTCAAAACAGAGAAGACTTATGTGGAGGCAGTGAAGGGAATAAATTTTAAAATTGGTGAGGGGCAGATAGTTGGGCTTCTTGGCATAAATGGAGCAGGAAAGACAACCACCATTAAGATGCTTTCAACACTATTAACTCCAACTGGAGGTATCATAACCATTGATGGTATGGATGCTGTAAAAAATTCTGCTGCGGTTAAGAAAAAGATTAACATGGTGGCTGGTGGAGAGAGAATGCTTTACTGGAGGCTTACTGGAAGAGAGAACCTTTGGTATTATGGACAGCTTTACAATATTGAAGATAATAAACTTAAGAAGGCGATTGATTATTTATTGGAGCTTGTGGGCTTAAAAGAAAGTGAAAACATACCTGTAGAAAGGTATTCAAAGGGGATGAAGCAAAGACTTCAAATAGCAAGAGGCTTGATTAATAATCCAAGCTATATTTTCATGGATGAACCTACTTTGGGCCTGGATGCTGCCATTGCAAAAGAATTAAGAGAGCATGTGAAAAGAATTGCCCATGAGGAAGGCAAGTCCATTCTTCTTACCTCCCATTACATGCCAGAGGTTGAAGAACTTTGCGAGTATATATATATTATGGATAAGGGGAGTATAATCGCTCAAGGTACACCAAAGGAGTTGGCTCTTATAGGTATAGAACAAAAGGTGCTTTGTGTAGAGTTATACAGCGTGAATAATAAGCTTCACCAGGATATTCTTAAGGTGTGTGAAAACGCAGAGAACTGTAGTGTTGAGCTAGATGAAGACAATAAGGTATACACTTTAAAATCAAAGAAGGACTTGAGTAATGAAATAGCTAGTGTTTTACTTGCTCATAAAATGCCAATTAAGACTTTCTATACAAAAGAGCCTAAGCTTGAGGATGCAATAATTAAGCTTTCGAAGGGAGTATAACCATGGGATATTTTTTAAAAGTAGTAAAGGCTGAAATGATAAAGCAACATAAGAATTATTTTTACAATAAAACTATATATATAAGCTTATTTTTATGGCCAATGCTTGTATTTATATCCACTTATTATGGCTATAAACCCTTTAATATTATGGGTATTAGCCAGTACGTACCATATTTAAACACAAATAACATAATCTTATTTGTAATTATAGGCTATATGTGTATGAGCTTTTTTAGAAGTCTTGTACAGTCTGCATGGAGATTCTCAACTGAAAGAGTCTACGGTACCCTAGAGCTTATTTATTTAACTCCTGCAAATAGGCTTGCTATTGTTATGGGCAATGCTGTGTCTTCAGTATTTGAAAGTGTATGGCTATTTGTAATATTCTCAGGAGCAATTATTTTTATAAAGGGAAAGTATTTTAGCATAAACCTATCAGCAGCCTTTTTAGGAATTACCCTTGTTATAGTGTTATCACTGATTTGGGGAATGTTTCTAAATTCACTATTTTTGTATTCAAGGGATACAGGTTTTTTGTTCACCATATTAGAGGAACCCATGGAGCTTTTTAGTGGAGTAAAAGTACCTTCAGCCATATTTCCATTATGGGCAAAAACAATAAGCTATATATTTCCGCTAACCTACACTGCGGACATACTCCGAAGAGCACTTCTAAATTCGGAGAGCATATATGAACTGAGAAGTTATATATTTATAAGCATATTAAGTGGGATTTTAATGCTTCTATTTTCTATAGCTTGCTTAAAATCCGGAGAAAAACATGCAAAGAGAACTGGAAATATGTCTTTGTTCTAATGCAGATATAATCTATAATAATTATAGGGACATATAAAAATAATAAGTGCAGTAAAATTCGTAGTCATATGGGGAGGAGGCTAGCCGTGAAAATATATGAATATAGTGATTGTGGATGGGAAATTGAATTTATATATTCACCATATTTTGAGATGCTATGCAGCCTTCATGTCATTACAAAACCTGATCATCATTTAAACAGACTTAATTGGTATAGAGATATAAAAGAAAATATGGATCAGGAACTTTACAAGGAAATAATGTACTTTGGAACGCATTATTTTGAGTGGTGTTCAGCCATAGATTTTTACAAGTATTTTCATGGAATAAATGACTTGAATATCATTGCTTCCTTAGATTATGTTAGTGAAATGAATATTGTAGATTTTGTATATATTATGCTTGGAGAAGTGCTTAATAAGAAAGCCGTTGAATATCATATTTCAAAAGGCTGCTATAACCTGCAGGCACAAGAAATTACAGAGCAGCAGGCAGAAATGTTTAAGGATCCTCAAGGCTTTAGAAGAAGGCTTGTAGGTTGCTTGAAAAAATATTACTATTTACATTTTGAAAAAGAGCTGAGATTTTTTGAACCACTGCTTGTGAGAAAACTTAAAAAAGAAGCAGCAGTGTGTGATGAAACAGGTATAAAAGAATTTGTAAAAACAATTCATACCAGAATTGAGGTTACTGATAAGGCATTCCTTTTTCATAAATACAAGCTGTTTACAGTTCCTTTTGATTCAGTTGATAAAATAATAATAGCCATAAGCAGCTTTATAGATCCACATCTTCTAATAGGTATAGATAATGAAAGAACTTTGCAGTTCACTATTAGAGTTAACCTTGAAAGGGCCTGCGAGGAAGTCCCCTTTGATCTATTTATGAATATGAAGGCTCTTGGTGATGAAACAAGACTAAGGATTTTAAGATGTATTTATAAAAAAGTAAGTTCTACTAAGGCTATAGCTAAAGAGTTAGGCATCACTGAAGCTGGAGTATCTAAGCACCTTAAAATTATGTATGAAGCGGGGGTGCTTCGTAAAAGGAGAGAAGGTAATTTTATAAATTATATTATTGAGAGAGAAGTCATTGATAGGATTCCAATGGATATGTATCAGTATTTGGATAACTAACATTTTATATTAATCGACCCTAAATTAAATGAAAGATTAGACAATGTGTTTCAAAAGTATACAGAAAAACACACACAGTTAACTACTTACTTTTATAATGCCACGAGAACCTCATATGCGTGGGGTTAAGGGTAGTAGAAGTAGTAAAGATGAAAAGAGAAAAAGAGGTATATCAAACGAACAGTTCTGCGTATTAAACGTATATAAGGGGGATATAACCTCTAATAATAAAGCCTAAATCTTAAATTACATAGTAATGTTAGATATAGGCTTTATTATTTGGCTATATTTTAAGAAATTGTTGATTTTATACATAAATAAAAGGTGGCTTTATAAGACCACCTTTTATTTTAATAGTAATAGCAATTTATTCCAGATGTTATCATAAATGAACCTTTAGGCATTTCTTTTATCACTTGGCTCAAGTTATATAAATCGTTTGTAGTTCCTCCTAAATTTCCAATACTAAGAATGAAAATTATTGAATTCAATGTTGTATTTGCAAAAGGAATAAAAGTCCATATCAGCAAAGGAATTAATCCAATTATTATTGCAGGAACTACAAGAGTTATTGCATAACGTAATTTTGAAATTGGAACGCAAGGGATTATACTTACTCCAACGGGAGAATAAAACATTTCCGCAGTACAATCCTTTGTAAAGCATACTGCATGTAAAAATTCATGTATTATTAAAAATGGTATAGTTAATATTAACCCTATTACTATTCCTTTAATATCTAAGTTAAATTGTCCAATAAAATTTCTTTTAAGATAAACAGCAATAAATACTAATATAAGTATAGGTATTACTGGAGTGTATGGTTTTATTTTAGATTTAGAATTTAAAAATTGTGTAGCGTTTTTAGGCACATTGTTTTGAGGAAAATGATTTGTTTCACTCAATAATCCTTTCCACTTTAATGTCATATAAACTCCCCCTTATTATATATTTTATTGTATTATATATATAATTATAACATAAATTTCAAGTTTAAATGGTTAGAGTTTGTTTAATTCAGAGAAGGATACTGTAAAAAGTAAACATTTATTAGCTCAGTCACATACGTCTCTTTCTGATACAAAGTTAAATAATTTTAAAATCAGAGAAGCAATTTATATATAGTTATGTTAAATATTTAAATATTATATCAATACATATAATTGAATAAAGACACAGTTATAAAATATTTTGGTGAAGGGGAGATTAATTATGATTATTATTGGAATAGTAGAAGTACTTATTTTTTCAATTATGGGTATTTGTCTTATCCGCGGAAAAGGTAGTTGGATGATTGCAGGTTACAACACTATGAGTAAAGAAGAAAAAGCGAATTGTGATATAAAGAAAGTTTCTCGTGCTGTAGGGATTTTCTTATTGATTATTGCGGTTCTTATAGGCATTATGTACTTTGTTATCCAATATGCTATCAAAAATGATGTTAAAAATATCATTGGTTATGCAATAGGTGGGGTTGCTTTTGTAGTTGCTGTGGGTAGCATTATTTTGGTTATATATTGCCAGAAGTATGATAAAAATAAAAAGTAGAAATACATTTTTAAAATTGTTATATTAAGCATAATCCATAGTAGTTATTTAATTATATATCTTAAAAATGTGAACTAAGGGAAGCAGTTTCGGCTCCCCTTAAAAAATGTTCATATTATCAACAAAATCCCTATATTTGGCTATTTATCCAAAGGATTATTAACTACACCAATAAAGAGTATCATGTCATTAGCAGATTTAATTACAAAAACAAATGGTCTGTCTAAAATCATTTCTGCTATATTTTCATTTGGTGCTGCAGACCCAGTATAATCAATTTTCGTAAATGCAGTAGCTTCCACTCCTTTTTCATCAATAGCGATGTGTGTTTGCTGTTTAATTTTTGAGATAAAGGCTGCACCTTCAGTAATACCTGAAAAATCAGCCTCAGGCTGAAATGCTGATTTTATACCCATAGTCTTAAGCGTGTCATTTAGATCAAGACTGTTGCCAAATGAGAACTTAGGTATTTGAAATATTACCTTCCCACTTTTATTCGCCTGCTCATTGAAAAGCAAGGCTGTTTTTTCCGGTGTAGAAAGCAGATCATCAACACTCATACCTTTATCTGGAAGAATAAACATCATGCTGCTGGAATTCTTTAGACCAAGAGAGGCACTTGTGAAACCATCTCCCTTTACATATCCATGAACTGCATATGTTCTGTTCATAAAATCACCTTTTATCTCACTACCATCTGATAAATAAAAGGTATCAGGCTTTGTATTATTTTCATCGAAGAGGTCAACCCATTCGTCCTTAAAATATATGGTGTTGATAATAGACATGATTTGGTTTTTATCAATACTCATCTTTGGTGACAGTATACCGTTTGTATTTTCAGATACCCATTTACTCATAAGCTTCGCTGAGTTATCATCAGAAAAATCAACATTGTAGATAAATGCATAAAAGTTTCGAACCGCATTGTCTATAAAAGCATTTTTAAAGCTATTGTTTTTTTCAAGCCATAATGAATTTGCAATTTTAAGCTTTGATATCTTATTATCAGAATACATAAGTCTGAAAAGCTTGCTGTTTTGTTCGGACAAATAATTTATTCCTTTTCCACTTGCGCCAAGAGCAGAAAATATTTCATCTTGTGTTGCGCCATTTGCTCCTATGCTTGCAAGTGATAATGTCATATAAAGACTTGTAGGTGAGTAGCTAATATTTTTAGACTGGCCACTTAGAATTTTTGAAGCAGAGCTAAAGGAAAATTTATTTAGTGCCTTTTTATAGCTTTCATCTAATGAATTTTTCTCCCAGACTGCACTGCGACTATCATAGTCATCAAATGAAATATTTTTAGGATAGATAGGGGTTTTTACAGCAGGAGCTTTGGCATTGCTACTGCAAGCTACAAGATTTGCTATTACTACAATGCATACAGCAAAAGAAAGTATTTTTTTCATGAAATTCACTCCTTAATATTGTATCTATTTATAAGCTTATACGTAATTAAATACTGTTTTGTCCGTATTTAATTATACTAAACAATCAATTTTTAATATTTAAAATTAACCATACATTTAAATTTAAATCAAATAGATGTGATGTTTAAAAACAAAAAAAATCTAAAGGAAATAACATTCTAAATAATTTAATATATAAGATGTACTATATCATGATTATATGTTTGTGGTAAAATAAGGGTGAGACAATTATCATTTATTAAAAAAAATAAAATCAAAATATTAGGGGGAATCATATGAGGGGCAAAAATTTTTTTTGGGGAATAATTTTAATTTTTATAGGAGTAGGGGCAATTCTAAATAATATTTTTAACATTCATTTATTTACAATTAGCCAATTGTGGCCTGTTTTTGTTCTTATTCCTGGGCTTAGCTTTGAAGAAGGTTATTTTTCAAGAAGAAAAGACCCGGGATTACTAGTACCAGGAGGAATTCTTACAACAATAGGAATATTATTTTTCTTTGAAACCTTTACTAACTGGCATTTTGCGGAATATACCTGGCCTGTATACCTATTAGCTGTTGCTATAGGATTATTTCAGCTATATTTGTTTGGTGGAAGAAAGCGTGGACTACTTGTTCCAGTATTTATTTTAACTACTATATCGGTAATAGCATTTGCCACTATGTTAGTTGGTAATGTTTTCTATTGGGTAAATACAAGTTTATTAATACCTATTATCTTAATCGCTCTTGGAGTTTATATGGTAAGTAAAAATTTTAGAAAATAAAAATAGAGAATTTTTTGTTTTTTTAAGTAGATATATCAATAAAGACAAACAGCCTGTTCACATAATGAGCAGGCTGTTTGTCTTTTAACCTTCTTCAACACTTAATTCGGTTTCATTAGCGACCATTTCTATATCTTCTAATTCATAATGTGGCATTTTAATTATTGAATGGCCTCCAGTTATTGTTTGCTAATTTCATAAATCTACAGTTGAATAATGTCTAAATCATCAGGAACAATAATATTCCCTGAAAAAAATTCCTTGCCTTCATCAATATATAGTTTTTTTCTGCTTAATATATTTTTATCTTCAGTATGAAACATAACTAGGGTTTTTACATTTAATTTAGATGCGGTTTCACATGCGTCCCTTACTGTAGAATGATGTTTTTCATAAGGTTTAAAGATATCCTTTTCTGAATACAAACAAAAGGCTTCATGAAAGAGGTAATCTACATTATTAGCATATTCAAATAAAGCTTCCGTATAAGGCTCGTCTCCTAAAAAAGCTAATTTTCTTCCGTTTTTAAGAATTGTGGTAAAGCCAAACTGAAGTTGTTTAGTGCTTTTAATATCAAAAAACTTTACATTCCAATCTAATATAGTAAACGTACAGTTATTATGAATCTCTTTAAATAGTATTCTAGTTCCAATGCACTTTGTAAATTTTTCATCTAAGAGTATGTTGGTTAATGTATTTATTGTCTCAATATTATCCTTATGACAATAAATTATAAGATTACCTTCATAATTTCCGTTAATAATTTGCTGAGCCACAGCCCTAATAATCCAAACAATACCAGAAATATGATCGTTATGTCTATGAGATATAAATACATGATGGATTCCATTGATACCTATATCTAATTTTTCTAGATTTGAAAGTATAGTATTTCCACCACCAGTATCCACCAATAAATGTTCTTTACCGTTTGAAATCGTAAAACATGTGTTATAACATTTTGTAACCATAGCATTTCCAGTACCTAAAATATTAACTAATTCCATATATATGCATTCCCCTCTATATTAGGTTGACTTTCTGACCTAATCTATTATTATAATATCACTTGTGCTTATTATTACAGGAAAAAACATCTTTTTCAATAGCTAATGAAATTTGTTCACGTCCCCTGGGGATTTTTTAAGTGAAGCGAATTCGTTTCTAGTAACCTCCTAACACTTCGGGGAATTTACGTAAATCAGGAATTAAATGGACAACTTATCTTTGTAAATGCAAGATGTTATCTTTTGAAAATCATATAAATCATGCAAGTGAAATGTTTACAGCTTGTATTTATGATATTTTCAAATAAATGCGCCCTCAATCATAGCATTACCAATAAAATTTAAAAACTTGACTTTTGTAACGAACTTAAGTAGGTCAGTAGCATATAAAGCTATCAATATTATCTAAAATCATTATATAATACGTCCATTTAACTTTGTTCCAAATCCATACATGGATATAATTATTCATTACTAATATAGGTACTGACCAGAATTCTGAACCGTTATTCAACCAAATATACATATA
The DNA here is from genome assembly GCF_011065935.2 of Clostridium estertheticum. NCBI lineage: Bacteria > Bacillati > Bacillota > Clostridia > Eubacteriales > Clostridiaceae > Clostridium > Clostridium estertheticum. Next base: position 929,414 of record NZ_JAAMNH020000001.1, read on the forward strand.
TTTTTTCATGCAGTGGTCTATTGTTGATTGGCTAAGAATATTTGTACCAGGTGTTTTTGTGCAACCAAGAGCTTTTGCTTTATATATACTAGGAATAAAACTAGGTGGTTTCCAATATAAAGGTCCTTTTTCTGAAGGTTCACTGACCTTTGGACTGCAACCTCATCGATAACCATAACTGAAATTGGGTAACCCTTCACTAATCTTATATTTATTTATATACATAGCTATTTCCTCCATAAAATATAGTATTATAGATTAATATATGAATAGGTTTTTCAATGTTTACACTATACAAGTTATTGTATATATTTATTATTTATGGAAAATACGATTTTGTTTAAGAGATTTTGGAAACAAATTTTCAATCACTGGAAAAATATTCTTAATTGTGTGACTATTTAAATTCTAAATGGATAGATTAAAAGATAAGAGAATAAAATATTTAAAATAGAAGATGAGGGTTCAGAGGAAATATAATAACATTGATAGAGAATATCAGTCCATATATTAATTGCTTAGTGATTCAAAGGAATACCAGGAGATGAGAAATGAGCTTACTAAAGGATATTAAGAGCGAGTCAAAAGATTATTACCAGTATTTATCAAAATACAAAATATTGATTTTACTAGTATATTTAGTTTGTCAAACAAGTATTTATATTATTATAGGTAAAACCAACCTTTTTATATTTGCAGCTAGTTTTTTTACAACATTATTTATAATTAGTTCATTAGTCTTAATGCTAAAGGATTCAAAAACAGCGGTACTCATATATAATAGTTCACTCCCAATACTACCGATGTTGCTATACCTATTAAATAGGTTAGACTTAAATATCATTGGTGTTACAATGTATTTTGTATATTTTATATTTTTAGTGATTGGCATAAGAAAAGAAAAACTAAACTTTAAAAAGATTAATATAAAAAGCAAATATGGTATTGTTACCATGGTATATATTGTACTATGTGCTATTGCCATAATTTCATCGACGCTAAGTATGTATAAATTTGAAGCATTCAGATTAACATTTATTGGACTTATATTTATGCTCCTTTATAGTTTAATATTAATATGTTTAGATATAAAGGAACTTGATTTTTATAAAAAAATTATTTTATTTTTATGTATAGGTGTTACAATATCAGGAATACCAGATACTTTTATAGCTTTATATAGTCTAATATTAAGTGGGGAAAATATTCACCTGTATGGAGTCTTAGGCAGTAATTTTATGCTTGGATATACTCTAATGGTACTCCCATTTATACTATTATATGCTATTAATAAAGAAGTTTCGGGCAGGTATAATTCTATATATAAATTACTGTTATTGATTGAGATTATTAATCTATGCACTCAAAGATCAAGAGGTATATTGGGCGCATTAATTATAACCTTTGTAACTATTATTATTATTGATCATAAAAATTACAAAAAATATTTAATAGTATCCATATTAATACTAGGGTTTATCACTTTTAGTGTATTGCAAAGAGGTGAAATGGTAGAAATAACTGAATCCATTGTAAATGTTGGAGTTCCTAAAGTTCAAGGAGCCAAAGCAAGTGATAAAGGATTCTTTTATCAATTAGGTGAGCAAGCTCGTAATAGAAGTCCTATTTGGTCAGCAGCATTTAGAATGATAGAAGATCATACTTATATTGGAGTAGGTCCAGCTAATTTCAAGTATTATTTTCCAGAATATGCACCGGAACTAAAAAAAACATATATTGATGCTCATAATATATTTTTAAATGTAGCTACTGAATTTGGAGTTCCTTTTGCACTTGTATTTTTCTTTTCATGGTGGATTACCGTATTTAAATCTGTAATATATGGATATAATAAAAAGGAAGAATATAGCAAGAGGTTCATACTTCCTACATTTATAGGAATGTCTTCACTTATGGCATATGGTAATGTTACAGGTCAGGCATTTATAACATCAAGGCATCCTATAAGTGTGGTTCCAGCTTTTATATTAATTAGTTTACTTACTATCTTATTAATAATAATGAAAGATCAACCTATTTAAAATAACTAAAAGATTAATAGAGGTGTTAAATTGAGTAAAAATGTGTTGTCAATACTGTATTTTTTCCCTCCTATGGGTGGGAGTGGAGTTCAGAGAACTTTAAAATTTGTTAGATATATGCCGGAATTTGGATATAATCCTATAGTAGAAACTGTAAAGAAAGGCCATAATTTTGCATATGATGAAACACTACTTAAGGAGGTTCCGCAAAGTGTTGTGGTATATAGATCAAATTCTGGAGAAACCTTATGGATTAGAAATATAATTGAAAAATTATGCGCTATGAGAAAACCTAAACCTACATCTAATGATGATACCCAAAATAGTAATAATGCAAGTACTTCTAAGCAGAATTCTCAAGGACTCAAGGAAAGAGTATTTAAATTCATTGAATTAAATTTTTTTGTACCTGATAGCAAAATAAGATGGTATAAACATGCAGTAAAGGATGTTTATAATATTTTAAAGAAAGAAGATATTCATTATATTTTTTCATCTTCATATCCTTATACTGTACATTTGATTGCGCTAAAAGCAAAGAAAAAAACAAATCTTCCATGGGTAGCTGACTTTAGAGATCCATGGATAGGAAATTCACCAATGACTGAGGGCCATTCAGAAAAAAGAAAGAAAAAAGAGGGAAAACTTGAGGCAGAAGTTATAAAGTATGCTGATAAAATAATTATGGTTACAGAACCTATAAGTGAAAATTATAAAAAAAGATACCCTCAATATAAAGGCAAATTTGTAACTATTACTAATGGGTTTGATGTTAATGACTTTAAAAAAGTGGAAGTTGTTAAAGAAGACAAGTTTACTATATGTTACAGTGGTATTGTGGCAAAAGGACAAACGCCAGAAACATTATTAAAAGCAATAGAGCGATTGTTTAATGAAAATGAAGAATATAAAAGTAACATAGTGGTAAAGTTTATTGGATTTATATTAGATGAATACGTAAAACTAATTCAATCTTCTAAAATTAGTGAAAATTTTCAAAGAATTGATTATTTACCTCACTCTCAGTGTATTTCACACATGAAGGGTGCAGATGTTAATCTAATAATATTTCCAGATGAAGATGAAAGTAAAAGTATGTTTAGCGGTAAAATTTTTGACTATATAGGCTCCCAAAGGCCTATTCTAGGAATTATGCCTTCAAATGGTGTAGCTTCAAACTTAATAATAGATAAAGAAATTGGTTATTCATATGAGCATGGAGATGTGGAAGGTATTTATAATTTTATAAAAAGTAATTATGAAAAGTGGAAAAATAATGAGGATACTAATACTAACGCTGCAACAAAATGTGCAGAATTTGAAAGAAGAAATTTGACAAAACAATTAGTAAATTTGTTTGAGTGAGTTATTAAGTTTTAATTCATACCCAGTAGGTCATGAGATTTCAATAGAAGAAAAAAATGTTTTTATTGTATGGTTACAACTTGAAAAGGTAAAGTAGGTTGACAAATTCAATATATTGTTATACACTAAATAATATAATTTAATAAGACCTCACTTTTATATGTGGGGTAGAGGCGCGACATTTAACAGTCTTTAGTGGAGTTTGAGAAGCATTGATACTAAGGAGAAGGAAAGGTCGCCGAAGCAAATATAATCTCAATATTATTTGCTGGGTCTGCAGTTAAGAGCTGCAGGACTGTCTCAATAAACTTCCCAGTTTATTGAGTTGCGCTATCTCATTTGGGAAAAGAAGAGGTTTAGGGACAACTATGCATGTTGAGACCTGAGTTTATCTCAGGTCTTTTTTTGTTTGGGAAAATTCCTAAGAGGATTAAATAGTGCCACCTACATGTAGGGTGGCATTTTTAATTTAAACATATTATATAAATTCAGCACAAAAGAAGGAGAGAAGTATTCATGAAAAAGAAATTATCATTATTAATAGCAGTATCTCTATCAGTAGTTATGCTTTTAACAGGATGTGGGTCAAGCAGTAGTTCAAAAGAGGCGAAAAAAGCAGAGGCGGGTGGAACATTTAAAGTAGGTCTTGAAGCTGGATATGCGCCATTTAATTGGACTCAAATGGACGCTTCTAATGGTGCTGTTAAAATTGAAGGCGGCTCAGAATATGCGGGCGGATATGATGTAGAAATCGCTAAAAAGATTGCTAAAGATTTAGGGAAAGAATTGGTTATTACTAAAACTGAATGGGATGGTCTTGTACCAGCATTAGCTTCAGGCAAAGTCGATGCAATTATTGCAGGTATGTCACCCACAGCAAAACGTAAAGAGGTGATTGATTTCTCGAACAACTACTATAAATCAGATTTAGTTATGGTTGTTAAAAAGGGTGGGAAATATGATGCAGCTACTTCTATTGTGGATTTTAAGGGAGCAAAAATAACTGCCCAATTAAATACATTCCACTATTCAGTAATAGATCAAATTCAAGGCGTAAACAAGGAACCAGCTATGGACAACTTTCCTGCCATGAGAGTTGCGCTTGAATCAGGAATGATTGACGGGTACGTATCGGAACGTCCTGAAGGCGTTAGTTCTCAATCTGCAAATAATAACTTTAAAATGGTAGAATTTAAAAGTGGATTTACTACAACAGATGCGGATACGTCAATTGCTGTAGGTGTTGCAAAAGGTAGTGATTTAACTGCGAAAATCAATAAAACATTAGCTGGTATCTCGCAGGCGGATCGTAAAAACATTATGGATACTGCAATAAAGAACCAACCATCAGCTAAATAGTATTTATTTATGATATAAGGAGGAGAAAGATGAGTTTTGAATGGATAGTAAAAATAATTTCAAATGACTGGCCAATGTTCCTACGTGGAGCAGGTATGACACTCTTAATTTCCATGGTTGGTACTATTATAGGTTCCATAATCGGTTTAATAATAGGGGTTATACGTACTATTCCAATGCCTGAACGAGGAATAAAAAGAGTCATGCTTAAAACTGTTAATGCTATTCTTTTTGTTTATATAGAGATATTCCGTGGAACGCCTATGATTGTACAAGCAATGGTAATTTATTACGGATCTGCTTTAGCGTTTGGTATAAATATGAATAGGTTATATGCAGCAATCTTTATCGTTTCAATTAATACAGGGGCTTACATGTCAGAAATTATCCGTGGTGGTATTGTTTCTATCGATAAAGGACAATTTGAAGCAGCTCATGCTATAGGTATGAATCATATTCAAACTATGATTAATGTAGTAATACCGCAAGTAATTCGTAATATCTTGCCGGCAACGGGTAATGAATTTGTAATCAATATAAAGGATACATCAGTACTTAATGTAATTTCGGTAACAGAATTATATTTCCAAGCAAAATCAATTTCAGGAAATAATTTCAGATATTTTGAAACATTTTTTGTTGCATGTATTTTGTATTTTATAATGACCTTCACAGTAACAAGAATTTTGCGCTATATTGAAAAAAAATTGGATGGCCCAGACGATTACATTATGAATGCTAATCAAATGCAGGTATAAACTCCCCAAGATATGTGTCGTAGAGCAAAAATAGTGACGGGAATAAATATTAGGCGAAGGAGTAGAAAATATGGAAAAAGTAATTAATATACAGCATTTAAGCAAATCCTTTGGAACTCATGAAGTGTTAAAAGACATTGATTTTTCAGTAAATAAAGGAGAAGTAGTCTGCGTCATAGGTTCTTCAGGATCTGGCAAATCAACTCTTCTTCGGTGCGTTAACCTTTTAGAAAAACCAAGTGGTGGTGAAATCATCTATAAAGGAGAAAATATTTTAGATGATAAACATGATATCTACGCGTACCGTACAAAGCTTGGTATGGTGTTTCAACAATTCAACTTATTTAATAATCATAATGTTTTAAGCAACTGCGTGGTTGGGCAAATGAAAGTGTTAAACCGTTCCAAAGAGGAAGCAGAAAAAGTAGCTATGAAATATTTGAAAGTTGTTGGAATGGAGCAATATGTTAACGCAAAACCAAAACAATTATCAGGTGGCCAAAAACAACGTGTGGCTATTGCAAGAGCACTTTCTATGGAACCGGATGTTATGTTGTTTGATGAACCAACATCAGCCCTGGATCCTGAGATGGTAGGAGAAGTTCTTAAAGTTATGAAGGAACTTGCTGAAACTGGTCTTACTATGTTAATAGTAACTCATGAAATGGCATTTGCAAAAGAAGTATCTGACCGTGTAGTATTTATGGACAAAGGGGTCATAGCAGAAGAAGGAAGTCCAGAGCAAATTTTCAATAATCCAACAGAGGAACGTACCAAGGAGTTCTTAAAGCGCACATTAAAGCAGATGTAATATAATTTGTGAAGGATGATAACATTACCTTCTATGGGGTCGTCTCAGCCGGCTCAGTACACTCATTGATTTGGGTGTACTATTTTTTTTAACACGAGGTGAAGATTTACAATTGAATGGGAAACCATTTGTTAAACCTATAAGAAATTGTCCGCTCCATCACCAATCTTTTAGCAACAAAGAATGGAAGTGAAACGAACAATCTATGTTGACATTGTTATGAGAGCCAAAGTGGATTTTTTAAACGACATTAGAAATTCAAAAAAACAGACTAAATTAAACTTATGAAAATGGTGAAAAAACATCTAACACATAACAATAATTTTATATGGTGTGGTCTGAGCTGGTATACTCTTTGTGGTAGCACCATAGATAACAATTAGATTTCGGTTTGCGGGGTTATTGCTAAATGCTTGCCCATTTTCCAGTACTATCTGAGTACGTGGGGCAATGTTTAATCTTAAATTATTATCGCTACTCACCAACTGACTGTTAAAATAGTCTACTTTCACGTTTTGATATTGTGTATCTCTTGCCATAACAATTGCTCTAAATTGTGGCGGGAAAATGAGAGGAACAGCTGCATTTGCATCATAAAAACCCGTTACCATATTTCCGAGTGCCACCATTACATGATCTACAAAGTAAGTATCTGGTGCCACCACGAAATTAACTAAAGCTCCATGTCCATTTTCTACAGACATTAATTTATAACATCCTGTACTTTCTCCACTTGAATCTATCAGAAAATCATTAATCATGGTAATCATACCATGGAAAGGTAGAAATTTTTTCATTTTATTCCCCTATTCATTCATTATTTTTTTAAAAACATTCAAAACTTCTAATATCTCTCAGATCCATTCCGAATAATATCCAACTATTTCCAGTCCAACGGAAACCTGATATAGATCTAGGTCCCACAAATGTAAGCCATGCCCAGAAACCTCTTCCTCTTCTTGGCCATATATATACAAATCTATGGAGGCAAGGTCTAATTGCACCTTGGTCTATAGCTAGAGGGGTAGCGCCAAATTGTTGTGATTGAGGCTGAGATGGTGTAAAGTTTGGAGGTGAAGAAGGCGGTCCACCCTGAGGCCCTTGTGCGAAGAGTGTAGGAGGATCCATCTGCCTGTATGGACACCCTAAAGGAAGAGCTTGAGTTTCTAATTTATAGTTATACATTGAATTATAAAATCTAATAGTATCCTCATCAATATACATTAAACTAACTCCTTAAAGTATTTACTATACAGTATATGATGCCTTATATGTTTTTGTTATTTAAAAGTTGGAGATTCGTCTCCTATATTTTAAAGATGCTAGGCACCTTATATACAATATGCATCTTCTATAAAAGATGGATTTTTTTTAACATAGAAAAAGACAAAACAGTTTCTGCTTTTGTTTTAGGCCAAGGCATTGAGAAAGTGGAGAATTATTTTATTGAAACTGGTAAATTTGTAGTTTCAAATGTATTTGAGGATTTGCTAATACCTGTTATAAATAGAGAATAAATGAAGCGATGGCACTACTAATTTACCAACAATATATGGAAAAGCAGCAATAGAATTTGAAGGAAAATATAAACTTAACAAATATTGACCTTTCTAGTCTTAAAGGGAACGAGAGCATTGGAACTTTGAAATTAACTGAAAAAGTGAAAGTCAAAACTTACAAGCTTTATTCAAAGCTTCCCAAAGCAACTTTAGTAAAAAATAGCATACTCATATATATCTCATGGCTGCTGGAATCTTTATTTTATTTTTAATAGGAATATCGGTTATAATCAGAACAATTAATTTAAATAAGAGAAAAAGAAGAAGAAGAAGAAGAAGTAAATAAACTGGTGCCTAAATAAAAAAAAGTAGTATCTTAAATAATTAAGATACTACTTTTTAGAATAAACACTTCCCTTAGTAAGAAGGTAATTTCCCGTTGTCTCCTAGCGGGTAACTTACATAAGTTGGGAATAAAATGAACAACTTATGTTTGCTATCTGAATGTGCCTTAAGAGGTTAATAAAGTGAATTAAACAAACTTTAAAATTATGATACTAACAATAGGTACTTTTTACTTTACTCGTCTACCTGTTATAAAATCTGTTCTTGACATAGGTGATACTTTAATCACATCTCCTGTATGTGGAGCATGTATATAATTATTATCCCCAATGTAAATACCGACGTGATGAGGATTTGCAGAGGTTCCAAAGAACACCAAATCTCCAGCTTGAAGGTTCTCTTTAGATACTTGTACACCATCATTTATCTGATTAAAGGTTGCTCTTCCTATTGATATTCCAAAATGAGCGTATACGTATTGCGTAAATCCCGAGCAATCAAAGCCAGAAGGTGTTGTACCACCCCATAAATATGGTGTGCCAAGAAAGTTAGAAGCGTAGGCTATAATAGCATTATCTGATATAGTAGCTGAACCTCTTGAAGGTGTAGTTTCAGATGCTGATTTTCTTATTTCATTTATTTTTGTTATGCTCTTATTTACTGATAGTTGAGAAGTACGTCCTCCAAGAAGGCCTTCCTTACTATTTAGCGACCTCAACAACTTAGCTTGTGATTCTTTAGTGACAATCAGCTTGTCCAACTTTTGCTTATTTTCTGCATTTAAACTTAGTAATACATCTTTTGTCTTATTTAAAGTTTGCTGCTTTTCATCTAATTCTTTTTTTGTGGCTTCAAACTCATCCGCTACTTTCGTATCAAACTCTATAACGGTTTTTATGTTTTCTACTCTTGATATAAAGTCTCCAAAATTCTCTGAATCAAGAATTATACTGGTATAACTATCAAATCCACTTATGTACATAACTCTCATCCTACTATTAAATAATTCTTGCTGCTTTTGAGCCTCTTTTTCAACCTGTTTAACCTCCGCTGAACCTTTTTCTATTGCCTTTTCGGTTTCAGATATTTTGATTTTATTCTCTTCTGTTTTAGCCATGGCTTCTTGAATTTGGTTATCGAATTCTTCTATTTTCATTTCGATTTCTTCTCTTTGTTCTTGAAGTGTAATTAGTGAATCTTTCTGTAGTTTTAGATTCTCATTCGTTGGAGCCGCTAAGGCAGTTCCATTTAAAGTAATAATTAAAATTATTACAATTGCGATACTTCTTAGGGAATTCTTCATCCGTATATCTCCTTCATTTGTTTAGAATTTATAACTTACATATTAAATGTATCAAAACTTTATGAAGTTTTTGTGAAGAATATCTATATTGGGATATATTACATGATGGAAATTTAGTGAAACGATATCTAACGTGGATAGATGCTGATACAAGTGCTTTTCATCTACTACAGCCTTTCCGTTATTCAAGTTCAAGTTCAGGTAATACTTGGCTCACAATTTATCTATCTAATTGTTTATTTTGAGTTAATCAAAATATTAGAGCATAATAGTAAAACATATAAGAATAACAGGGAGTAAAAATACCTTACTTGAAGTAATTTAATATAAAAAGCCTAGAAATTATTACAGTATGGAGAAAGAAGCCACAGACAACGCTAACAAGAAGATAAAAGAGCTTCCGAGCAGAAAAGACAAGATCAACTTAGAAATTTTTACAGTATGAAGAATCGAAATTGATGTAACAAATGCAGCAAAAGGAAACCAAGAGTCGTTAAAAGATTAAGGAAATACTACCTACTTTATCTTTCAATCTAACTATTAAATCTATACCCTGTTCCCCAGATTGTTTCAATATAGTCTGGGTTACTTGGATTCTTTTCGATCTTCTTTCTTATTTTTTGTATATGGACAGCTACCGTTGCTGTGTCACCAAAATCTTCTTCTCCCCAAATGGAGTTAAAAAGTTGATCTTTTGTGAAAACTAAATTGGGATTAGATGCTAGAAAAACAAGAACCTCATACTCTGTAGTTGTTAACTGCACTTGCTTACCATTTACAAAGACTTTATGGGAATCCGTATGAATCTCTAAACCTTTGTGACTTATAATATCAGCGGGAATTTTCACTCCAGCAAGGCGCTCATATCTCATAATGTGTGATTTTATCCTTGCCGTTAATTCAGATGGACTAAAAGGCTTAGTTATATAATCATCTGCGCCCAAACCTAGACCTCTTATTTTGTCTATATCTTCGTTTTTAGCTGAAACAATAATTATGGGAATTTCAAATTTACCTCTTAGCTCTCTTACTATTTCAAAGCCGTTTTTTTTAGGAAGCATTAAATCTACTATTATTAAATCATAAATCCCGAGGAGTGCTTTTTTAAAACCAACCTCTCCATCTTGAGCAATTTCAACCGTGTACCCGTTTAATTGTAAATAATCTTTTTCGAGTTCTGCAATATTTATATCATCTTCTATTATTAATATTTGTTTCATAATATATTCTCCTCATTTACAATAGGAAGTATAACAGTGAAACAACTTCCTTCATTTATAACACTTGAAACAAAAATATTGCCTCCATGTGCCTCGACTAACTCTTTCGCAATAGCCAGGCCTAAACCTGTACTTGCCAAATCCTTCGTTCTTTCTACATCAATTCTATAGAACCTATCAAAAATATTATTAATCTTTTCTTCTTCAATTCCAGGGCCATTGTCCTTTATATTTATCTTAACAAACTCTTCTTCCGTAAAAATCTCAGTTACAATATTTAATCCCACTTCAGGGCCATATTTTACCGCATTATCAATTATATTTCTAATAACCTGATAAATTCTTTTTCCATCCATATTAACTTTAATTCCTTCTGGAACCCTATCGATGTAATCACATGCAACTCCACTTTCTCCTAAGGTAAATTTAAATTCGCCCATAACATCACTCATATAAGACTTTATTTTGACCTTTTCAAAATGAAAGTCTATCCTTTGCATATCAAGCTTTGAAAATAAAAATAAATCATCAATTAAATTATTAATATAGGATATATTACTATGAATTGTCTGCAAATATTTATTTATTTTATCTGGTGAATCCACTGCTCCTTCAAGAATAGCTTCTACATATCCAGTTATTGAAGTAATAGGTGTTTTCAAATCATGTGATATATTAACGATTAAATCTTTTCTGTTTTCTTCATACTGAATTTTAGTTCTTTCACTATCTTCAAGTTTTTGAGCCATGGAGTTAAAATCATCTATCAGTGCTCCAATCTCATTTGGAATATTATCTTCAATCCTTACTTCATAATTTCCACTTGAAATCTGAGCCACCCCTACTTTTAATTTTTCAATAGGCCTCAGTATTTTCTTTTCAATTCTAGATAACATATAAATTTGAACTATATCCTTAATTATAAAAATTCCTATAAAAAATATACCTATGCTCTTTGCACCTATCCAGGTAAAAAGCAAATAAACTATGGCTAAATTTAATATAATAGCTACAGGGCGAAAAAATCTAATATATCTATGGACAAGTTTAAATTCTTTATGAAAATTTTCATGATTATGCTGATGTCTTTTACGCCAGCTGCTGATTCTATTACTACGATCATCCATGCCTTTCTCCTTTATATGACTATTTTAGTATTATTATAACACGGTTTATTCATCAAAATATAATAACTAATCAAAGATGTGCAAATATCATATTAGTAATCTACTGACTATATTATTTTGAAGGTTTTTTAATATTTCAAAAGAAAATATGGGTGTAAATATTTACACCCATATTTTTATTATAAGGCTAACTTTAATAATAATTTAAAGCTTGCACTACACTGATTTTCCACCGTAACATTCTTATTTCCATTAGCTAATATCTCAACTTTTTCTACTTCATTAGACTTATTTATCCATACCTTTAAAGTTGCATCATTAGCCTCCATCTCCATAAGCTTTTTAACAATGGCATGATGAGGACTCTTGTTTTCTTTCATTTCTTCACAGGATCTATCATGAAGAGCTGGGTGCATTTCTTTTGCTTCATGTATTATTTCTTTCAAATCTAGAGACAATAAAGTCTTGTCACCATCCTCCTCTTGTTTAATATTATTTAGAACTCCAAGTGCAAAAGTGACATGTGATAATTTATTCTTTAGATTTCCACCATTAGCGCACCCATGATGGTTACCATGCATCCACATTCCATGTCCACCATGCTGATGGACATGATCCTTCAAATTAAATTCAGTTGTACTTTCATGTTTTAACCTATTATCTTCATAATCTACCTCAGTTGAAACCTTTGCTTTTGTAAGTCCAGTCTCTTTATTAGTAGAAAATTCATTAGATAGGTCAAAAACTTTTTTGTCATTCATTATGGCCTCTATTTTAACATCTCCGTTAAATGACTCTTTGTCCTTTAACGTTTTAAAAACATCATATAATATTTTAATTTTACTCATTTATAATGACCTCCTTCTTTACTATAAGTTCATTATAAAGATAGAGTTTAAAATTCCTTTAAAGCAATTATAAAAAAAATATAAAAGTTTTTAAAAGTTTTATAAAACTTTATATATCCTTTTACATCCACACTTTAAAAATGTATAATAACATCATTAATTGCACAAACAGTGAGAATAAAAATAAGTTATATTGTTAAGTAAGAAAAAATATGCAGCGAAAGGAGTAAATTAATGAATATTCAAAGCATTAGCCAAAATGCTACAGTATATATTTATGACAGTATTGAAAGTTATTTAACAAATGTTTTTTTTATTGAACATGAATCTAAGATTTTTATTATTGATACTTTCTGTGGTTCTGAGAGCATGGAGCCCATTCTAAATAGAGTAAACAGCAGTCTTAATAATAAAGAAGTAGTGGTAATTAATACACACTTTCATTGGGATCATGTTTGGGGGAATTGTAGTTTTAAAGACAGAAATATTATAAGTCATGAAATGTGTAGGGAATTATTGAATGAATCATGGGAAATGCAAATAAATGAAAACAAAAAATATATTATGGGTATAGCTGAAAAGCATTTACCAAATATAACTTTTAAAGAAAAAATTAGTTTCTATAATGAAGGTATCGAATTATTTCATAGCCCTGGTCACACAGCAGATAGCATTTCAATATTTGACCATAATGATAAGATATTATATGTAGGTGATAATTTGGAAAAGCCAATCATTTATGTTGAAAATGCTGATATCTCCACATATATAAATACTCTTGAGAATTATTTAAATTATAGACCGAGGAAAATTGTTGCAGGTCATACTTTAGATTTAACGGAGCAAGATATATTAAATACAATTGAATATCTGAAAGGGTTATCAACTGGAAAAGAGATGTATTTTGAATCTGAGTATATGAGGGAAATACATGAGAAGAATTTATCTGTTGTGAATAAAGGGTGAATTAAGGCCAAACTCCGTATTCTATTAGTATCATTTTTGAAACTATGGATAAAAAAAGTGCGTACTTACATTAAGTTCATATTACACTTAAAATAATACTGTTGGCCAACAACAAATATTGAACCCTTTGAGTTAATTCCATTAGGATATTCAGATGGTCTGAAAAATGAGTTATTAGATAGATCTGATAAACAAGAGTTCATTATGGAAGTTGGAAAAAATAATAAATTATAATTAGGCTTAATAAATGGAGATATGACATTTGTAAAAATTTAAGAGTAAATGAAATAGTGAAATAGGGGTGTGGAAATTTGAACAAATTATTTACAGAGTTTAGTATTAAAAATGTAAAAATGAAGAATCGTATTTGTGTTCCTCCCATGGTTATTGGATTTAGAGATGATGGATATGTAGCATTTGAAAATGTAGAACGTTATAAAGAATTGGCTAAAGGTGGAGCAGGACTCATAATTCAAGAAGCTACCTGTGTTAATGGTGATGGTAAACTACTAGAAAAGCAGCTTGGAATATGGAAAGATGATCAAATTGAAGGACTAAAGAGTATAGTTGATGCAGTTCACGAAGAAAGCTGTCCAATATTTATTCAAATTCATCATGCAGGAGTTGTTGGAATATCAGAAGACCCAATATGTCCAAGTCCCTATGAATATAAAAATTATGCTGGAAGTGTTGTTGGACATGAAATGACTAGGGAAGATATAAAATCTATACAAAATGATTATATTGAAGCTACAAGAAGAGCTTATGAAGCAGGCTATGATGGGGTTGAACTTCATGGATGCCACGCATATTTAATAAGTCAGTTTTTAAACAAAAAAGTAAATAAGAGAACTGATGAATATGGCAAATATCCTGAAAAATTTGTTATAGAAATAATAGATGGGATTAGAAAAGTAACACCAAAAGAATTCATTGTTGGAATCCGTTTGGGAGGATTTGAACCAACGATAGAAGACGGAATACATTATGCTAAAGTATTAGAAAAAAACGGAATAGATTTCCTTGATATTTCTTATGGATTTATGAGTGAACAGGAAATGCATGTAAATGAGGAGTATAAATACTCTAATGCTGTTTATGTAGCTGAGAAAATTAAAGAAGAAGTTTCGATTCCAGTATTTGCAGTTAATGGGATTAATTCAGCGGAGATGGCAGAAGAAATATTAAATGAAACAAATGTAGATATTGTAGATATTGCTAAAGGATTTCTTATAAATCCTAATTGGGCAAATGATGCCAAAGAAGGCAAAGATACTGGAAAATGCTTGAATTGTGCAAAATGTATGTGGTTTGGTCAGACTAAGGTTTGTGCAGGGAAAGTTATATTTGAGAGAGATAATAAACAAAAATAATATTAATAAGTATAAAAATTTAATTACTAAAATGGTTCATATTCAAATAATTTCTAGTAAGGCGATGACATCCAGTCATCGCCTTACTCATTTTGGGAAGAGCAAATTTTTACTTAACCCTTGTATATTTATTACAGAATTTGTGCGGAAAGCCCACTCTCTTTAGGTGTGGGATGGATAGCACTACTAAAATATACCATTAGACATGGATATTTTAGTACGATATAATATACTTAGGTTTTGAAATGAGCCATATACTATCGTTAATGTGTCAATTGTGATGCTTGATAGTGAAATTCTTGGGGAAAATAATCAGTGATATTAACTTTCGAGTTAATATAGAAGTTATTTAGTACGCAAGAACCCCATTCCTTTAAGTGTGGGAGTTTCAGCACCACTCAGCAGTTAGCAGAGTAAATTACTTGTAATTTACTCATGTCCAGCGGCAGACTGGGTGAAAAATTAAATAGATGTGAAATAAAAAAAAGCAGAAATCCACTGCTTTTTTTTTGCTAATGATGTTTCAAAAGTTCAGATTTCAGGACACCGTTATATTTTAAACTAAGCTACTAAAGACTCATTTTCTTTATTTTCATCTTCAACTTGATTTTTAACAATAGCATTTACGAACTTTTCTCCATATGGAAGGCAAAATTGTATGCATGGACCTGTTAACAAAGCAGATATTATTGTACCTATACCAAATATTCCGCCGAGTGTAAAGCCTATTATTAAAAACATAACATCTAATGCCATACGAATCCAACGATATTCTAATTTAGTTTTATCTTTTATAATAAATGCAATAATATCATTTGGCGCAACACCTAGATTACTTGCTGAGAGTATAGAAAATCCAATTGCAATTAGAACACAGCCGAATACAACTAAAAGTACTTTTATAACAATACTTGAAGATGCAATTGGGAAAAATGAAACAGCCTTTACTCCAAGGTCAATAATGGGTCCTACTCCAACCACACATATAATTGTTCCTATATTTATACGAGTTTTTTCAACTAAAAGTATTATGCAAAACAAAACAAATAAAATAATCATATTAGCATTCCCAGGTGTTTTCTTTAATAAAAATGCTAATCCTTGAGTGAATAAAGTAAACGGATCAGAACCAATATTAGTTTTTAAAAACAAAGCTACTCCAATCTGTATTATACTCATTCCTATAAAAAATAAAATAAGTCTTTTAATTAAATTTAGTTTTTTAGTCATATTTTACATCCTTTTCTTTATATTTTATAGTCGTTCTCTATAATGTCTTCAAGGTTTTTATTATAAACTAACCAAAACAACAATTTAAAGTATACAATGATACAAATTTTTATACAAGTATATATTTAGGCGATTGACACGACCCCGTTACGAAATTGGTAATGTAGTGGACAAATTATGTTTAAACTAACAAACAAAAATGCCACAATAGATAATAAAGATTGAGGCTAGGAAAGGTGAAAATGGAGAGTGTTATATTGATTATTTAATAGCAATGCTATGTGTGCGAATATACTTCACTTGCTTTTGTAGATAATTATAGTATAAGAAAATATATTATAAAACTGTTTATCAAAAGTTATTTTAATTATTAATAAACATTAGTCTGTAATAGTTGTAGACTTTAAATAAACAATAGGTTTTAAATAAAACAAGATTTCTTTATATCCAATTTAAGGCGGAAATAGTATAATTAAATAATAAAAGAAAGGTTAATGAGGTGTAAAATTAAATGTCAGTTAAATATAGGTTAAAAAAGAAATATACATATAGTACAGAGATGGTATTTAGGGTATGGATAAAGGCGGCATATGGGGAATCTCAAATCATGGGTACATACAATGAGTACACCAGGGATGAATTTGAGAATAACATAATAAATGAGTTGCAAGAATTAGTAAGTGATGAAAAATACAAGTGTGGATATTTGGAAGAACTGAAACATAAATACTTAAACATACCGGAATGTAAAGAAGGGCACTGTCATTCTTTACTAACTTTAGATGTTGTAGCTGTAGGAAGAACCGGTATTTTGTATGACGTAATAATAAAAAAATAGACTAAAACATAAGAGATCAAGGCTAAAATTATTAAATGGGGACGGCTGTCAATGTTCGCTTTTTAGCAGATAATTGATAGCTGTCCCCAATTTTCATCTAGGCATTTTGCAGTTATGCAACTTGTTGTTCGGTATCATTTTTTATAATATCACTGTTTTGCTTTTTATCATTTAAGAAGAATGATATAACTAAACATAGTACAGCTATCCCTGTAACTACCATAAAGGTTGTATTCATACCTTTCAATGCAGCATCCAACATTACTGACTTATAAAGTTCCATGTTTGTTTTAGCCAGAGCTTTAACTGGAGCATTAGAAGCAGATACATTAGACATTACAGTTATAAGCATTGCAGTGCCAAGAGCCCCTGCTACTTGTTTTGCTGTATTAACAACTGCAGATCCATGTGCCAACAGTTTATCTGGCAGCGCATTCATTGCGGCTGTTTGTAATGGCATTATAGCAAGTGCGATTCCAATATATCGAATTGCATATAGCAGAGTAATTGACATAATGGATGTATTCCTATTCAAATTTACAAAAGGTAAAGTTCCAATAACCAATAGAATAATGCCAGGTATAGCTAACTTTTTTACACCATGCTTATCAAATAGACGGCCAGATATAAGCATCATAACTGCCATTATTAATGCACCTGGCAAAAGTACTAAGCCACTAGTAAAAGCTGATTTTCCAAGAATAGATTGAAGGAAAATCGGTACCATAATACCTGCTCCAATGGAAACTATACTTAAAATACTACCTATTATAGTTGTCATTGTGAAGGTTCTTGATTTAAAAACACGCATTTCAAGCATTGGGGTTTCCATTGCAAGCTGGCGCCATACAAATAAAGCAATTACAACTATTCCTATAATTATAGTTCCAATAACGCTAATATCAGACCAACCTTTATTTCCAGCACTACTAAAGCCAAACAACATTGCTCCAAATCCTACTGTTGATAGAATAATGGATAGGAAGTCTATTTTAGGATTTCTTAATGGTATAACATCCTTCATAAAGAAAGCTGTAAAAATTATATCTAATACTATAATAGGAATTAACATATAGAATAAGTAATGCCAGTTCCATTTATCAATAATCAATCCTGCTAAAGTAGGTCCTATAGCAGGGGCAAAGCATACAACCAAACCGTAAAGACCCATTGCTGAACCCCTCTTTTCAGGTGGGAAAATTAAGAGAAGTACAGTACTTATTAAAGGCGCCGTTATTCCTGCTCCAACAGCTTGAATTATTCTTCCGATAAGAAGGACTTCAAAACTTGAAGAGAAGGCACATATAATAGTTCCAATTCCAAACATAAACATAGAAAACATAAATAATTTTTTAGTTGAGATTTTCTCAAGTAACAACACTGTTAGAGGAATCATTATTGCATTAACAAGCATAAATGCCGTTGTTAACCACTGTCCTGTACTTGCGGTTATATTAAAAAATTCCATTATCTGCGGTAATGCAGTAGACAGTACTGTCTGGTTTAAGATTGAAACAAATGATCCAATCATCATTGCAATTATAAGCAGCATTCTGCTGTACTCTTTTCCATGAATATCTTTATTAACAAACTTTTCTTCTAAAACTCTTTCTTTCATTAATTATCTTCCTTCATCTTTAAAATTTTGATCTAAAAAATTGCAATAATTGTTTTTATATACATCTCTAATCCAGTCACACCATTTAAGGTCTAATATAGCCTCATTCAAAATCCTTTGAGTCAATACATAAGCACCAAATGGGGGTACACCTCTGGAATTCTCACTGAATTTGAGTCTGATTTTTTCTATAGAGTTTTTATATACTTCAATTTTTTTCTTATATCTTGTCTCAAGTTCATTAAGAAGTTTTTCTACTGCTTCAGTATCCATATATTGAATGCAATATAATTTTAACGTCATTTCATCTCTAACAACGGCGTCACTTGTTTCAGAAATGAACCATTTGCGTAAAAACTCCTTCCCCTGAACTGTTAAGTTATATATCTTTTTATCAGGCTTACCATCTTGCTTTTTCAATATAAATTCAACGTACTTGTTTTCTTCTAATTCTGAAAGCAAAGGATAGATAGCACTGTGAGTAGAGCGCCAGAATTTATTAATCTTCGACGTTAAATCATAACCTGTCATTGGTTCAGTTGATAATAGACTTAGAAGGCCATAAGATAATTTGTTCATAAATATCATCCCCATATACAATATTACTTTTTTTTCACACCGTTGTATGTCATTAGTGACATATGATTACATTTAATATAATACACTAATTTTATTTATATGTCAACAATGACATATTGATTATCTTGAAAAAATGAAAGACCGATAAGCATTAACACCTCTCAAGATTCATATTTATTTTCCATGCTATATTTCTTTATTTACTTATATTGACAATTTGAAGATATAAGAATATACTATGCATAGATGCACAACAATGCACGGTATATAGTAAGGGGTGATTGTATTGAATATAAAGATTGGGTATTATCCTGTATTGGATATGGCATTGGCTTTTAGACAGCTCTATTGTGGGGAACGATTTAAACCTTATATAGGTAGCTTGGATAACATTTATCATAAAATGACTGAAGAGGAAAAGGAATTTATTTATAGCTTTGGAGAAGCTACTACCGGATGGCTTGAGGTGCTAGAAAAGCTTATTGATGTTACTTTACATAGTACAGCAAGTATAGAGGAAATAATTCTTAATATTACTAAATCACCTGAATTGTTAATAAAAAATCAAAAATCAAATGTAAACATTAAGGAAGCCTCCGAAAGTTTTAAAAAACTTTATCAAAATCATTTTAACAGTGAAATAGCTAAAAATAATAAGAATATATTTGACAAGGTTATAGAAATATCAAATAAAATTGATGAGCAGCAAGCGGTTAATTATTTATTAAGTATCTCTGACAGAATAAAAAAAGAGGATGAAAATACATTGAAATTTTTCATTAAGCCTGATCATAAGGTAAATATTAATGAAATTACTAATATTATTATTATGCCTTCCATTTTTGCAAGTAGAAATCTTACCTTTTGGTACAATGGTACAGATTATTTATTCTATATATCTATAAACTCTTTTGAGTATCAGCCTATAGAGCCATCAGATATGCTTCTTTTAAAAACCCTTGCTTTTAATGATAGAACAAGACTTAAAATGCTGAAGATACTTTCAACAGGAAACTATAGTACAGCTGAAATTGCAGAAAAGCTAAATATTAATTCATCTACAATATCCAGGCACTTCAAATTATTTAAGGATGCTGGCTTAGTGGACATATTTTCTCAAGAGGGAAATTCCATATATTACTCACTAAATATAAAGGAAATAGATCAGTCCTTTAAAATGATTTTTAATTACATAAAAGAGGAGGAGATTTAAATGATACGAGATATTGAAGAGATGTCACTTAATGCATTCCCAGCATTACAAAACATGGTATATGATGGCTGGGTGTTAAGATTTGCAGATGGTTATGCCAGAAGGGCAAATTCAATTAACCCATTGTATTTTTCAAATGAAAACATAAATCAAAAGATAAAAAAATGTGAGAAGATTTACAGTTCAAGAAATTTAGATGTAATTTATAAAATAACACCTAATGTTTATCCAAGCAATCTAGATTCAGTATTGGAGGGTTTACAGTATAGAATAGATGCTACTACTAGTTTGCAGGTATTAGAGATAGATGATATATCTGAGTCTACAAATGAAAATATAATATGCAGTAGTGATATTAATGAGGAGTGGCTAAATTATTTCTGTTCAATAGACAATATTTCAGATAAGAACAAAGCTATATTGCAAAGTATGCTTGAAAATATTATACCCCAAAAATATTTTATTTTATTGCAGGTAGAGGGTAAGAGTATTGGCTGTGGATTAGGTGTATTGGATAAGGAGTTTATTGGAATATATGATATTGTTGTGGATAAAGATTATAGAAACAAAGGATATGGTAGAGAGCTTGTGTTAAATCTATTGAAGCTAGGGGATGAGGCTGGAGCTAAGAAGGCATATCTTCAGGTGATGCTGAATAATCCACCAGCTTTAAAGCTTTATTCAAATATAGGCTTTAAAGAAGCATATAAATATTGGTATAGGGTTAAGGAAAAACAAGTTTAATGTTTTTTAAAGGATAATAACAGTTAGGAGTTGTGAGAGAAATATGAAAAATATAACAAGTATTAACAAGCTATCAAGGGATGAAATAATAGATTTAATAGATTTTACTGATGAACTAAAGATAAAAAATAAAAATGGTATAGAGTATAAACCGTTATCAGGAAAAACAATTATAACTTCATTTCCTCCAACAAGCTTAATTACAAAATTGTCCTTTGAAACAGGTATATTTCAATTAGGCGCACAGGCAATTAATTTTCCTCTGAATTTTGAGGGTAAATATTTGCTAGAGGATATAGTGGGATACCTTAACTGCTGGATAGATTGTTTAGTAATTAGACATCCAGAGCAGAAAGTAATTGAAAGGATAACAGAATTAGCAGAATTCCCAGTGATAAATGCTATGTCTAAAAAATTTCACCCCTGCGAGATATTAGGAGATTTGCACAGGATAAGAGAGCTAAGAAAGGATTTATCAAGCTTGAAATTTGTTTTCATTGGTGAGGGAGCTAATATTTCAAATACCTGGTTTGAAGTAGCAGGTAGATTAGATTTAAATATTACTCAAATATGCCCAGTTGGTTACGAAGTAAGTAGGGATATTTTTGATTTTGCAGCTGAAAATTCTAAGGGAACAGTGGAAGTAACTAATGACATTGAAATGGGAATAAAAAATGCAGACATTATTCTTACGGATGGTTGGCCTTCTGGAGAAGAGGTTCAGGAAAAATTTATGCCTTACCAAATAAATTTAGAGGTACTAAAGCTAGCTAATAAAAATTGTATAGTAAACCCTTGCCCTCCATTTACTAGAGGTAATGAGGTAACAGAGGAGGTTATTAATTCAGAGCATTTTATTGGGTATAAAATAAAGGAAAATTTGTTTCATATGCAGAAGGCTATATTGGTAAAAACAATGAGATAGAATATTGAACAAGATATAATAAACATTGTGCAGCTTCGAAGATGATGAACAGTTGCGCAGGTGATGATTTAAGGGGTAATAAAAAATTAATAAATAGGGTGGGGAGCTTTATGGAAAAAATAAACTATAATGAAACATGTAAAATTTACGACTTAGTTAGAGAAGAAGATATGGTTACAATTAGAAGGATCATAGAGGAAGGGAAAATAAATTGTAATTCAACAGTTCTAGAAATAGGTTGTGGCACGGGCAATTATGCGGTTACCATCTCTAAGTGTACAGAAGCGCAGGTATATGGAATGGATCAATCTGAAGGTATGCTTGAGAAGGCAGAAGCAAAGGGTTCTAAGATTAATTTTATTAAAGGAGATGCAGGTACCTTAGAGGGTTTTGAAGATAATTATTTTGACGTCATTTATATGGTGGATGTTTTACATCATATTAAAGACATAAATACCATGCTTAAGAATATATATAGGATATTAAAAAAAGAGGGAAAAATTTTTATTTTTACGGATAGCTATGAAAACATAAAAAACAGACTTACTACAAAGTATTTTCCAGAGACCTTAGAGGTGGAGCTTGAAAGGTATCAATCCACAGAAGAGATATTTGAAGCTATGAAGGATAACGGATTTCATAGCATTAAGGCGGATAATCTTGATATAGGCTATGAAGAAGAAGCTGGTGAAAAATTAATTAAAATTGCAGAAACGCAGGGGTATTCAATGTTTAACCTGATATCGCAGGAAGCTATTAATAGAGGAATAGAGAGGCTAAATGAAGATTTAAAGAAGGCGAATATCAGCTACCAAGCAAAAGCATCATATATTTCTGCAAATAAGTAATCATTTTAAAAGCAAATAAGGAGCTAACTTTACAGTCAGCTCCTTGTTTTTATTATTTTGTAGATTGATCTATAAAGGATTCCCGTCGAAGAGTGAATATACAGGGAAAACGGGAGGACATGCACTTTGAACTTTGTTTTGACGGCAGTATTCCGAATCCCCACAAGCAATTTCTAAAGCCCTTTTACCAGTACTTTTCTTTGCTTAACATGCCACTTGGGTGGCACCACTAATATCTCCCCTCAAGCACCTCAATGGTATTCATGTTACGTAAAAATCTAATTACAGGGATAGAAGAAAAAAGAGATACAAAAACAGGCACTAGTAAACTAATTAATATATACCAAGGATTTAGAATGCCAACAGGAAACCCTTTAGGAGTACAGTAGATAGCATTAAATATGTATCCACCCAATATACCAAGTACAATGCCAAGTAAAGATCCAAGGAAAATTATTATTGTAAATTCTTTTATTAATTTAAAGGCTATTGTTATTTTATTGTATCCCAATGTATCTAATATAGATAATTCCTCTAACCTATCATATAAGTGCATATAATTAATATTGCTAATTGTAAAGGTTATTACAAACACTGTTAAGCCAAGTACAATAACAGCAAATATATTAAACATTTGAAACAATCCATCTGTAGACTTTTTCATTGTATTTAAATTTTCATACTTAATATTTTTATACAACTCTATTTTACTATTTACCTTATCTAACTTACCCTCTTTAGGTATTACTAAGAATGCCTGACCTGAATTATTTTTTTTGACTTCAGCAAAATCTCTAGAGCAGAAAGTAACTGTGAATTTACCCGAATATATTCCTACGATTTTATAGATTCCATTTAACTGATGTTTTTCATCTACATCAGAGCCATAACTATCTCCTAAATTCAAATTATTACTTTTTGCAAAATTACTATTAATACATAGTTCATTATTGTTTTCTGGAATTTTACCCTGTACTAATTTGAAATTCAATTTATCCATAATAAATTTTATATCCACAGCTTCTGGATAAAACACAAAAGTACCAGCACTTTGGGCTATTAGTTTAGTTTGTATCTGTCTAACATCCTCAGTAAATATAATTTTTTCTACATCTTTATCTTGGCTCATTTCCTTATAAAACTTCCCTTGCTCCACTTTTGTATCAGTAATCCATACTAAGGAAAGCTTTTCCAAGGGAGTAACAATATTATCTTTAATACCAAATTTTATTCCACCGCCTAAAATACACACAAAATATACTAGAAAAACTCCCAGCATTACAGCCAATATTTGAGGAATGAATTTCTTTATGTTATTTTTCACATACAAAAATATATTTAAAGGTCTTACTTGCTGCATGAGTTCACCAGCTTTTTCTTATCTTCAATTATAGAGCCGTCCCATATATTAATTATCTCATCCACACCTTCTAGTATGCTCTCATCGTGAGTCACAACAATTATTGTAGTTTCTTTCTTATACTTTTTTAAAATCTTCATTACTTCAAAGGCATTTTTATGATCCAAGGATGCTGTAATTTCGTCAGCAAATATTACTTTTGGTTTATTAATTAAAGCTCTTGCAATTGCCACCCGCTGCCTTTGTCCGCCAGACATCTGAAAGGGCATTTTATTCATTTCTTTTTCAAGCCCTAGATCTTTTAATAAGGACATAGCTCTATTAATATCTTCATTTCTATTGGAATTTAGTGGCACTAGCACATTTTGAAGAGAGGTTAGATAATCTAAAAGAAAATGTCTTTGAAATACAAAACCAAAGTCATTACTTCTAATAATTGAAAGTTCTTTGTTTTTAATTTTATTAAGATCATCTCCATTATACAAAGCCTTTCCTGAACTTGGTTTTTTAAGTCCGCTTAAAATATATAATAGTGAACTCTTACCACTACCTGAAGGACCTAATATTCCATAGAATTTATTCTCTCTTATATTCAAATCTATATTTTTCAGGGCATAAGTTTCTGTTTCTTTTCCAATATCATATATTAAATTTACATTTTCAATTTTAATCATCTCTAACCCACCCTCTCTATAATGGAAATTGGTTCTATTTTTACAAGTAATCTTGAAACTGGAATTATTGAAAATATACAGATGAAAATTGGTATTGCTATTATTTTTGGTATCAATTGAACATTTATTTGAAACAAGCTTAACCCTTTAGGATAGGTGTAGAAGGTATTTCCAATACCTTTAAAAATCAGCAGTAGCATCAACCCAACAGCAAGACCTAGAGCTGATGAAATACTAATTTCTTTTATCATTCTTAAGATTATTTTATCCTCGCCTTGTCCTATAGCCTTTAATAATCCGAATTCGCTCCTTCTTTGAAAGTAATGAATATAGGAGGAGTTACCAAGGGACACTGATAAAACTAAAATTATGATAATTATTAAAATATTAAAAATTGTATTCATGCCTTCATCATCAGATTTTCTTTCTTGTAATATATCCTGGTAAGTTAGAAGTTTAATGTTATCCTTTGGAAGTCCTTTTAAAAAGCTATTCATTTCCTCTAACTTTCCTTCTTTAGGAAGTAATAAATACTCTTCAAATTGTTCATTGTTACTTGCAATTTTCTCTTTAGATTTTGCAATGAATGAGATTATATTATCACCTTTAATGATTCCTTTTATCTCATATTTACCTTTGAAATTATCCATATTACTAACTTCATTACCCATATAACCTCCAATATCCCTGTCGGTTGCTCTAGCTATATTTGAATTTATAATAATTTTTTTCTCATCATTTTTTAAGAGGGTACCATCATTAAGCTTCATACCCATTCTATCCATTAGAACTGGTATATCTTTTTCGTCCATATAATACCCTGTATAACCTGCGGAAGCACCAATAATATTAACTATGCTATAACGATAAGTATTAACTATTATTAACTTATCCACTGTACTGTTATTTTTTATACTTTCCATAGTTTCTTTAGGAAGTCTTCCTTTTGTTGAACTTATAGTAGAAATATAATTTAATTTTGTTAAATTCCTATAATAGGTATCTGACATATTATCTGAAAACATTTGAATTACACCAATTAATAGAATAGAAAATGCAATAGATAAGACCATACCTAAGGTTTTCTTTTTATTACTTTTAAAATATAAATAATAACTTAAGGGTTTATTCATTCTCTTCACTCCTTTTCCTAGGATAATTCTACCAAACTATTTTCTGTAAAAAAAGTTACCGCAGTCATAGCTACCTATGACCGCGGTAATATGAATTTATATTGCTCCCTTTTCCTTGAAAAACAAAGCTAACTTTATCCTATCATTTATTCCAGTTTTACTATAAATAGAACTTACATAATTTTTAACAGTACCATCTGTAATATAAAGCGCTGAGGCTATTTGTCTATTGGTGAAACCCTGCGTAATCATAACAGCTATCTCTATTTCTCTATCTGTTAGATTCAACACCTTAAATTTCTCTTTTAAAGGAGCTTGTTGTTTTTTATTTACTGCATGTTTTGCTAGAACTGCTGCCACTTTTGAAGGCATTATAAAGCTACCTTTGGCACATTCCTTAATGGATTCAATAAGCTTAACCTTTTCTATATCCTTAAAAATATAACCTGAAGCGCCTGAATTCATAGCTTCTATAATATCCTTTTCATCCTCAAAGGTAGTTAGTAGCAATATTTTCACATTAGGAAGATTATTTTTGATTATTTTTGTAGCTTCAACTCCACCCATTATTGGCATCCTTAAATCCATTAAAACTAAATCAGGTATAAACCTTTCAGAAAGTTCAATTGCTTCTTTTCCATTTTCACCACATGCAACTACTTTAAGGTCTGAGTCTGAGTTTAGTATTATCTCAAGACCATCTCTCATTAAACTTTGATCATCTATAACTATTACCTTAATCATAAATTTTCACCTCATTTTTATTGAAAATAATGTATATATTAAATCCCTCATTTGAATCTGATATTATGTTCAATTCTCCTTTTACTTCATTAACCCTGTCCTCCATTGCTTTAATACCA
Organism: Clostridium estertheticum; assembly: GCF_011065935.2. Taxonomy (NCBI): domain Bacteria; kingdom Bacillati; phylum Bacillota; class Clostridia; order Eubacteriales; family Clostridiaceae; genus Clostridium; species Clostridium estertheticum. The sequence continues at coordinate 956,455 of NZ_JAAMNH020000001.1, forward strand.
AAACCTTTTTTTATCTGAGAACAGCCTTTGCCATTATCCTCCAAGGAGAATAATAATCCATGCTCACTATATTTAAGTTTAAACACAAATGCATTCGCGCCTCCATGACGAATTCCATTTGTTAAACCTTCCTGTAAGGCTCTATAAATACACTTCTTGACTTCATTGTCTTCTTTATGAAAATCATCTATCGCATGGTGTATTACAACTTCAGTATGTGAAATTGTGTTAGAAATAAGCTCTAAAATTTCCTTGGAATAGTCAATATCTTCTTCTTTTTTTAAGGCACTTACTGAACTTCTAACCTCAAACAAGCCTTTTCTAACTTGACTTATAGCAGAATTAATTTTTTCGGAAGCCTTGTCCACATTATCGTTTAACAAAATGCTACAAACTTCCATCTCTACCAAGGCAGTAGTTAATGTATGACCAACGGTATCATGTATTTCCCGGGCCATTTTATTTCTTTCCTCAATAATTAAATATTCCTCATTCTTTTTATAGGCATGTTTAATATTTTCATTAGCATTTGTAAGTTCAAGGTTTTTAATACTTAAACTGTTTTTGGTGGCTTCAAGATTTTTATTTATTGAATCTATATATTTTAGTAAACATAATATAGTAAAAATCATAGCAAAGGCAAAAAAATCAAGTATTTCAGAGCTTACAAAACTACTATACTCAAGATTTCCGAATTTAATAAAATTGCTTAGTAAGCACAATAAATAAACTACTATAGAAATGGAAATATAGAATCCTCTTTTAAAATTAAAAACTACTTGGTACATAACTACAATATAAAACAATTCAAAACTTCTACCCTTCGAAACAAAGCTTAGTAGAAGAATAATTAATATCTCTATAAAAAATAACAATAGGTATACCTTATTATTGTCTTCAATATAGTAATAAAAAAGCTCCTTCAATGTAAAGGAAATAATAATCGCAAGTGAGATGAATATTGCATACCAAGGCCTTTCTATATTTTCCATTGCACATAATAAAAGTCCTAAGGTTAAAATCACATAGGCCAGAATTACTAAATAGTCATCTAAATCCTTTTTCATATATCTTCACCCTTTAAAGCATCTTTGACTTTTTAGTTTATTGAAGATGCCTATATCTAAATAGTAACTATATATTAACATATAAAAAATAAAATATTCTATTTTTATAAAAATATTAACACTATTGTATCATATTTCCATAATTCATTTAAAATAAGTATTATAGAGGGAATTGGGAATTAATGTAGAACCATAGTTAGTGGGAACTTAAATAAAATATATTTAATACTATAAACAAGTAAAGTAAACTAAAAAGATTATTAAGTAAAAGAGCATGAAAGAAGTGAGATTGGTTGGAAAATAAAAAAGAAGGTGAGAAATATGTCAGGAGAGAAAATATTGATAATTGATGATGAGGTTGAACTTTCAGAGATAGTAGGTGACTTTTTAAAGGCAGAAGGATTCAAGGTTTACAGTGCAGTGAATGGGCAAGAAGGTTTATTATGCTTTAAAAGGGAAAAGCCTCAACTGGTAATATTAGATATAATGCTTCCCTTTGTGGATGGCATGGAGATTTGCAGAACTATAAGATCTATTTCTAATGTACCCATACTTATGCTTAGTGCAAAAAGTAGCAATACTGATAAGGTTATAAGTCTTGGGTTAGGTGCTGATGATTACATAATGAAACCTTTTGACACTATGGAGCTTATAGCTAGGGTGAAGGCGCAATTAAGGAGATATACACAATTTTCAATGCCTGTAGAGGAACGGGTCGTTCTAACCTTTGGAAGATTAGTTATAGATGATAAGGCCTATGCTGTCTATGTAAATTCAAAAATTGTTAACTTAGCGGCAAAGGAGTTTGAGGTATTAAGTTACATGGCCCATCATCCGAGTCAAGTTTTTACAAGGGAACAACTCTTTAATCAAATTTGGGGTTTTGAAGAATATGGTGATACAAATACAGTTACGGTACACATAAGGAAAATAAGAGAAAAAATAGAAGACAGTCCTTCAGAACCTGTATATATAAAAACAGTATGGGGTGTTGGATATAAATTTGATGGTGAGTGTTATGAACGGTAATTTTAAAAAGATTTTAAATATTAGCCTTATATTAGCACTTTTAATATTCATTTTAAGTAGCAGTTTATCAATTGCTTTTACTAAGGCTATAGATAAGAGTAGTAAAAATAGTTTTGTACTTAATGATCAAAGAATATCAACGAGTAGCATAGTAAATTATATAGAAGATAATTATGAGGACTTACTCCAAAATAAAGAACAAGTTATATCCACTGTTTTATCTAAAATTAATGAAATAAAAGGGAACTTAATAATAATTGATTTAGAAGGAAAAGTAGTATTTGATTCTAAAAATATAAAATTAGACAAAAGTAATATTTATATAGATATTAAGAGTAATATTTCCTATGATAAAAATTTTATTAGGGAACAATCAGGAAAGGTTAAATTTACTATACCTTTAGTTATAAAGGGCAAACAAATAGGTAATAGCATTTTTGTTGTTAATTCTAAAGGGGATTTTACTCTGCCTGAAAGATTATCAGTTTTTTATGGTTTGATACCTGTTATCATAGGATTTATATTTACAGTATTTATAGTTATTTTTCTTTACTACAAAATAACAAGAGACTTTATAAAGCCTTTAGGAGAGTTAAAAGATGCCACAGACAGTATAACTTTAGGTAATTATGATAAAAAAATAAAGTATAGAAATAATACAGAGCTGGGGCAGTTTTGTAATAATTTTGAGTTTATGAGAGACGAGTTAAAAACAGCTTTAGATAAAGCTCAAGAATTAGAAAGAAGCAGGAAAGAGCTTATAGCTTGTGTTTCTCATGATCTTCGTACACCCATAGCTTCTATAAAAGCTTACGTGGATGGACTAAAAAGTGGATTAGCTGTAGACGCGGAAAAGAGAAATAAGTATATTTCTGTTATAGCTAAAAAAACTGATAGTTTAATAGATTTAATAAATGATTTATTTCAACATTCTCAAGCAGAACTCGGTGAGCTTAAGATGGTTTTTACTGAAAGCTATAGTGGAGAATTTTTAAATAAAATAGTACAACCTATGGTGCTGGAAGCGCAAAAAAAATCTATAGTGCTTTATATTAAAGAGCCTACTTCTAATGTAATTATTTCTGTAGATAAAATAAGAATTGAACAAGTTATAATGAATCTTATACAAAATGCTATAAAATATACGCCAGAAGGTGGAAATATATATTTTAGTACAGAGATAGAGGGTAAGTATTTAAAAATAATAGTTAAAGATAGTGGGTTTGGTATATCACAAAGAGATCTGCCTTTTATATTTGAAAAGTTTTATAGAGGAGAAAAATCAAGGAGCAGAGATTTTGGAGGAGCTGGACTGGGGCTTTCTATATGTAAATATATTGTAGAGAAACATGGTGGAATTATTAATGTAGTGAGCATTGAAGATGAGGGAAGTGAGTTTTCTTTTACTATACCTATATAGGTGTAATGGAAAATTAATAAATTCTTAATAAATAGCTAAGAGTTAGCTAAGCTATGGTGTTTAATATTAAATTATAGGAAATATATAAAAAATCCTATAATTTATTTTTAGGAGATATGGTAAATGAAAAATATGATTATAAAGACTGTGGATCTATGCAAAACTTATATTAGCGATAGTGAAAGCTATCATGCAATAAAAAATATTAACTTGGAGATATATGAAGGTGATTTTACAGTTATAATGGGAAGTTCTGGCTCTGGGAAATCAACATTGTTATATCTTTTAAGTGGTCTTGATGCTATAACCTCTGGTGAGGTATGTTTTCAAGATTTAATTATTAATAAACTTAAAGAAAAATCTATGGCCAATTTTAGAAGGAAGAGCATAGGCTTTGTATTTCAAGGAATTAATTTAGTACCAAGCTTATCTATTTTTGAAAATATAGCTATTTCAGGATATTTAGTAAATAAGGATAGAAAAAAAGTAGATGAAAGAGTAGTGGAACTTTTAGATCTCGTAGGACTTAGTGAAGAATTAAATAGAGTACCATCAAAAATATCTGGTGGCCAACAGCAAAAGGTGGCAATAGCAAGAGCACTTATAAATCAGCCAAAAGTTATTTTTGCAGATGAGCCTACCGGTGCATTAAACTCTTCTCAAGGTGAAAATATTTTAAATATATTAACAGAGTTAAATACTAAGGGACAAAGCATAGTTATGGTTACTCATGATATAAAGGCTGCCTCTAGAGCAGATAGAGTTTTATTTATTAAAGATGGACGCATAAGTGGTGATTTGAAATTCGGTAAATTTGATGCTAAATCTAGGGAACAACGAGAAAAGGCATTATTCGATTTTCTTACAGAAAAGGGGTGGTAGTATGAGAAGTATATGTATTATCACCCTAAATAATATAAAAAAAAGAAAACTTCAAAGCTTCTTAATTACTTTAATAATAATGGTAAGCTGTGTAATGTTTTTTATATCTTTAGGTATACTTACAAAATCTAATCAACCTTTTATAGTGATGCAACAAAAACTAAATGCCTCTCAGGATATAATTGGATATAAAGAAAGCTTTTATGATATAAATAAGTTGAAAACTTGGTGGGAAAATAATGAAGGCGTTAAAAGTGTTCAAACTTATAAAGGTTATAATTATAGTGGAAAAGCAAGTTATAATAAAAGTCCTTTTAGATATGAAGTAAGTTTTACAGAAAGAGAAGAGTGTTTAGTACAAGATAAGCTTTTAATAGTAGAAGGAGATAAGAAGGAAACACCTGGTGCTGGAGAAGTATGGGTGCCAACAGGTATAGCCTACCAAGAAAATATAAAAATAGGCGGTATATTAAAAGTAAATGTTAATAAAAAAGATATAAATTTAAAAGTTAGTGCTATTGTAGTAGATCCACAATTTAGCACCGCTATGATTAATCCAACAAGGATGTGGATTAAAAGTGGAGAAGTGGATAAGATTTTCAATGATGTGGATAATAATATAATTTCCATAGGTGTTATATATAAGGATTATAGTAAATCAGAGAAAATATGGAGTGATTTTTTAAATAGTCAAAATGAAAAATTTAAGGGTGGGATACTTCAATATAGTTTTATTGATTTTATTTATACCTTTCTATCTAAGTTAATAGCTTCAATACTGATGGTATTATCTATAATAGTATTATCAATAACTATGTTAGTAATAAGTTTTACTATAAAAAATGCTATATTTTCTGATTATAAAACTATTGGAGTGTTAAAAGCACAAGGTTTATCTAATACGAATATAAAAACAATATATACTGGACAGTTTTTTATTTTATCAGTAATAGCAGTGGTGCCAAGCCTAATATTAGGCAAAATATTAATAAATGCCATACTCTATTCCTTTATAAGAGTAGTGGGTATAGTAAATATTAATGAAAGTATGATTACAGAAATAATGATAACTATTCTTTTTATAGTAGGCACCGTAACAATAACTTCTTATATAACTGCTGGAAGGGCAGCAAAAATTAAACCAGCGGAAGCAATAAGAAATGGTTCCCCAGCAAAGAATTATAAGAAAAATCCTAAAATGAATATTATGTATTTAAAAGCATTGCCATTATCTTTAATTTTAGCTATAAAACAAATTGTTACTAATAAGAAGCAATCAGTATTTATATTTATTACTTTGGTAGTTACAGTTTTTATGATAACTTTTACTGTAAATATAAGACATTCACTTATTAAACTAAGTGATAATTTAGCATATTGGGGATTTGATGGTAGTGAGTATCAAGTGGTAAGAAGTGCCACCAAAGGTTCTACAAATCATGAGGAATTATTTAATGCACTAAAAAGCGATAAAAGAATAAAAGCTGTAGTTCCTTACTACTATATTGAAGGTTCTTATACAGAGGCTATAGATAGTGGAGGTATACCAGCTAAACAAATAGGCGGATTTGGTTATGAGGGAGATATGGATAGCATAGGGCTGTTAAACATTAGTGGTAAAAGTCCTAAAGAAAAAAATGAGGTATCCATAGCTATAAATACTAGTAGAAGGCTTAAAAAAACTGTAGGAGATTATATTGATATGACTATAGCAGGAAAAAGAAAGACCTTTTTAATTACAGGAGTTTATCAAGCTATGATTAATGAGGCAGAAGGTTATAGGGCACAAAAGGCTGCAATTATAGAATTGGATCCAACCTTCGACACTAAGGTTTATTCAGTGGTATTTAAAGAGAAGGCTGACAATAGTGAATTTATAAAAGAATTTACTAATAAATATGATGATATAAGCATTGAAAAAACTAAAGACCGTAATGGGAAAATATTCAATGATATCGGCAAAAACATTAGTGTACCAATACTCATGGTAGGTGTAATTTTTATAATAATTAGCTTTATAAATATTTTCAATATTGTATTAATAAATGTATACGAGGAAAGAAAAAACTATGGTATATATAAAGCCTTAGGCTTTACAATAAAACAAATAAGACTATCTATAATAAATAGAATAATGGCATTAACAGCGCTGGCAACTTTTATAGGCATAATTTTAGGCTTTACTATAGGACCTAAAATGATAGAACTAGCTTTATCAAAACAAGGGTTAGTAGAGTTTCCATTTTTAATTACTACAAAAGACACTGTTTTTGGTATTCTATTGTTTATTATAATAGTATTTGCTGCGGTATGGGTTCCTACTAGTAAATTGTTAGGTATAAATCTTAGAGAGCTTATAGAAGAGTAGAGAAACAACTAAATTATAAAACTGTGAGGAGGTAGTAACTTTTGAAAAAGAGAATAGCGATTGTATCTTTTTCCATTTTAATTCTATGCGTTATAATATTAATGGTAAATGTTTATAGAGAAAAAACTATTAATAGTATTATTGGCAAGACTGTTACTGATGTCACAAAAATTGAGATAATAAAATATGAAACTATAACAGATACAATTACTGATAAACAAACTATGGAGGATATTATAAAAAATATTTGTAAAATTAAAATTAAAAGACCATTAGAACAACCAAGTCTTATTCCATATTCAGATTATACGTATATACAATTTTATAATAATGATAAAGTAATAGTTATAATGACTTTGGATAATGGTAGAGGATATATATAGGTCATAGTGAATACCGTTTAGTTAGTGATGGAATGACCATTGCACAATTAAAAAATTCTATTAATAAATAAATTGAAAGAAGTGGAGGAGTGTTAATTATTATGATACTCCTCATGGCTTATTATATTAATGGTGATCCTATGTCCATTAGACTAGAGTTTATTTACTGTTTTTACCAAGCTTGTATTTATATAGTCCAGGGTGATATTGTAGAAGCCTTATATAATAAGGTACAGTGATTACTTTAAAGCTAAATATATCTGAATTTGGACTTTGTCTCGTTGCGAAAATTAAGTTATGAATAATACGATGTGTTAATGGATTATTCGGTTTTAGTAGTTGTGACGCTTTATAAGAAAGATATGAATTATTTCATCACTTTATTCTTTATTTCCTTTTGCCATGCCCATTTTTTACACTTTGGACATTTTAACCACTTATGTGGACTTATAAAGTCTTTAAGTATTGAAATGGAGAAGGTATGCCAACAGTTCTTACAAATATATGAATGATTATGTGCATGCCATATAACAAGTGCTGGCAAAGCTTGTATAACATTAATTGAAAATATACACCAAAGTTGGTATAATTTAAGGATAAATGATTATACATTATTACTTAATAAAAATAGCTTGATACTAAAATATTGAGGGTAAAAATTAAAATTATTTTTAGGAGAGATTTAATATGTACAAGATTTTCCTTGTTGAAGATGATGAAAAATTAAAGGACCATATAAAAGAATACCTTGAGAGATATGATTATGAAGTTGTTATAGTAGATGACTATAAAGAAATAGATAATCAATTTGACAATGTAAATCCAGATTTGGTTCTTTTAGATATAAACTTGCCTTACTATGATGGCTTTTATTTTTGCCGTATTTTCAGAAAAAAATCTAAAATTCCAATAATAATTATATCAGCTAGAATAGCGGAGACAGAGCAAATAATGGGCATTGAATTAGGTGCAGATGATTATATAGCAAAACCTCTTAGCCTTCAGCTGCTACTTGTTAAGATAAGGGCATGCTTTAGAAGAACCTCAGGAGAATATGCAGAAAATAAAAATGATATCATTAATGTAAATGGATTATTATTAGATGAAAGCAATTTCAAAATGATTTATAAAGAGCAAGAGTTAGAGCTTAGCAAAAATGAACTTAAACTTCTAAAAGAGCTTATAGAAAACAAAGATAAAATAGTAAAAAGAGAAGAACTACTAGAGATTCTCTGGGATGACAGCATTTTTGTAGACGATAATACATTAACTGTAAATGTAACAAGAGTTAAGAATAAACTAAAGGAAATTGGTATAGAAACTGTAATTAAAACAAAAAGAGGCATTGGATATATATTTGATTCTAATGCAGTGGGTACATAGATGTGCCGCATGAAAGATATAGTTGATAATTTTATTAAGGACAAGCTACTCATTACAGTTGTTTATTTTACTAATACTTTATTAATAACGTTGTTTTTCCTTCTTTATGTAGATAAAAAAGTGGATGTGCTATATCCTATACTTCTTTCGATTTTTGTATATATGATATATATTAGCTTTGACTTTTACAGATACTATAGATTTAATGTAAACATTAAAAGGGCAATGGAAAATGTGAATTCTGATATGGTTACAGAAACAAATGAGCATAAAACAATTAGTGAAGTTATAAATTCAATACATTCAAATTATATAAATATTATTAATGAAATGAAGGAAGAAAATAAGGTTAACAATAAATTCTTTTCACAGTGGGTGCACAACATGAAAACCCCTGTGTCTGTCATAGAAATAATAATTCAGAAGCTTATGTATAAAGATCAAACTGATTTAAAACTCATTGAAGAAATAAGAGAAGAAAATACTAAACTTTTAAATGGTTTAGATCAGATACTTAATATGATGCGTTTAGAAGACTTTTCAATGGATTATGTACCAGAGACTGTGAATTTATATGATTCATTAAAAAAGGTGATTAATGAAAGAAAGAGTCAATTCATTCATAATAACGTTTTCCCAAAAGTACTTTGCGTGTGTAACTCGGAAAAGATTTTAACGGATGCTAAATGGAATGAGGTTATGATTGGGCAAATTATTTCAAATGCTATCAAGTATAGTAGAACCTGTAATGAGGGCAAAAAAGGAAGTAAGTATGTGTATTTTCATATTGAAAAACAAAAGAAATATATAGTTCTTACTATAAAGGATGATGGCGTAGGTATACCATATTATGATATTAATAGAGTTTTTGAAGCTTTTTTCACAGGAGAAAACGGGAGGAAATATAAACAGTCTACAGGTATAGGACTATATATATGCAAGGTTATATCAGAAAAATTAGGGCATGAAATATTAATAGAATCAGAAGAAGGAAATGGAACTGTGCTTCAAATAAAATACCTTTCAAAACTGTAAGGTTACGGTAATATAAATGCATTTCTCACTTTATATAAATAAAATATAATTACTATTGTAAAGAGGATTTAAAGCATCTTCAAGAAACAAGTAGGGGGAGAAATATGATAGTATTACAAACTAAACAGCTCATTAAAATCTATGGGGGTAAAAATGATGGAAGTTCTACATATGCTTTAAATGGAGTGGATATGAGAATTGAAAGTGGCGAATTTGTAGGGGTAATGGGACCTTCAGGAAGTGGTAAGACTACTCTTTTAAATATTTTAGGTGGAATAGACAAACCTACCTCAGGCACTGTTAAAATCATGGATAAAAATATTGAAGCTTTAAGTAAGGATGAGTTAGCAATTTTTAGAAGAAAGAAATTAGGGTTTGTATTTCAAGAATTTAATCTTATGGATAGTTTAACATTAAAGGAAAATGTAATGCTTCCAATGATATTGGATAAAAAGAAAGTAGATATTATGGAAGCGAAGACAAAAGAAATCATGGAATTCTTTGAAATATATGATATATGTGATAAGTACCCATATAATATCTCCGGTGGTCAGCAGCAAAGGGTAGCTGCAAGCAGAGCGCTGGTAAATGAACCTGATATTATATTAGCAGATGAGCCTACAGGAAATTTAGATTCTAAATCATCAAATAATGTTATGAAATGCCTTGAGAAGATTAATGAAGAAAGAAATAGTACTATTTTAATGGTAACTCATGATCCTTTTGCAGCAAGTTTTTGTAAAAGAATTATCTTTATCAAAGATGGAAATATAAATATGGAAATTGTGAGAAAAGGAGATAGAAAAGAATTTTTTGATAGAATACTAGACTGTCAGGCCATAGTAGGCGGTGATAGAAATGACATTTAGGGATGTTGCAGTAAAGAATTTTAAATTTAACTTTAGAAGGTATTTTGCATATTTTCTATGCAGTAGCTTTTCTATAATGGTTTTATTTATGTATAGCACATTACTATTTAATAATGAGCTCGCGAAAAAACTTATAAATAATCCTATTTACGATATGATGAAGGTTGCACTTATAGTTATAGGTACATTCAGCTTTTTCTTTATAAGCTATGCCCATTCCTCCTTTATGAAATCACGTAATAGAGAATTTGGGTTATTTTTAACCTTAGGTATGACGAAAAAGGATATAAACAAAGTTATAAAGGTTGAAAATAGTTTTATAATTTTAATATCTCTAATATTTGGGTTGATAGCTGGTACTATTTTTTCAAAATTGTTTTTTATGGTAGTTACCAAAATACTTCAATTGAAAGGAATTAATTATATTCTAAATTATAATAGCTATGCTTTAAGTATAGGTCTGTTTTTATTAATATATATAATTGTGTTGTTCTTAACTAAAATTTATACAAATAAGATAGAGATTATAGAACTTTTAAAAAATAGTAGAAAAGCAGAAATAAATAAATTGAACCATCCCATTGTAGGATTATTAGGAATGGCTTCGGTGGTAGCTTCTTTTATATTATTGCATCTAACACTTACAGGGGTTATATTTAAAAATCAGCTTTCTATAATAACTGTATATATATTTATGTGCCTTGTAGGATTATATCTTTGCATATCACAGTTTGGAAGTTTGATTATTCATTTTTCAAGAAAGAGAAAGAGTGGATATTATAAAAACATTATTAGTATAACAGAGATAAATCATAAGTTTAATCAATATAAGAAAGTACTTTATGTTGTATCTATATTAAGTGGTGCAGCCATATTCTTTATAGGATTAACCTTTAGTTTTTATATTAGCACTAATGATTTTATAAAGGATCGATATCCTTATGATATTATGTATGTTGAAACTTCCATGGAGAATAAATTATCTGATGGAGAATTAAATGTGATTTTAAATAATAAAAACACATCACTTGAGGAAAGTAAAACTGTAGATTTTGTACAAATGGAGCTTTATAAAAAAAATAATACCGGAGAATATGAACTATTTACTAGAAAAATTACAATATACTCTGAAAAAGAAGTAAATAAATTATTATTTAAAAAAATAGATGTAGAAAAAGGACATGCTATTACATCAAAGCAGAATGAAGAAGTAAATCCATGGTATGAAGAAAATGAAGTAATAAATATACAAGATTCAAAAAACCATAAGACATACAAATTTGATTTTCAAAAGGAAATATATGGTTCATTGGTGAATTATGATGCTAACTCAAGATATGACACTATATTTGGAATAATACTTGATGATGATGATTATAACAATCTTTTAAAAGATAACGAAATATGTAAATTTCATTTGCTTAATTTTAAGGATTGGAAGAACACAGAAAATATTTGTACCAGCCTTATGAGCAAGTTGAAAAAATCTAATGGCGTCTCAGAAGGGGACAACTTGTGGAAACCAAATAGCACAGGGGAATTTAAAGATTTAGAGCCACTTAAGCCAGTATCAAAACTTATGATGTATGAGAGAGCTCTTGAACAATATGGATTTTATCTTTTTGTAATGTGCTTTATTGGAAGTTTATTTTTCCTGTCAAGTGGAGTAGTATTATATTTTAAGATTTATACAGATCTAGAGGATACAAAAATAAGATATAAAAAACTTTTCAAAATAGGCATTACAGATTCTGAGATGAAAAAGGTAATATCGAAGGAATTAAAGCCGATTTTCTTCCTACCTGTTATACTAGGAAGTTCACTAGGTATTGGATATATTGCAGTACTATTTGTGAATTTTGCCTTATATAAAAAACTATTAGTAGATTCAATGATAGTTGTACTACTTTATCTTTTGCTTCAGACTATATTCTATTTCATTACGAGAAAAAAATATTTCAGTGAAGTTATAGATTGATAGAGATTAAAGATGTATTAAAAAAATGCTTAATAAATTCTTAATAAATTCTTAATAAATAGCTGAGAATTAGCTAAGCTATGGTGTTTAATATTAAATTATAGGAAATATATAAAAAATCCTATAATTTATTTTTAGGAGATATGGTAAAAGAAAAATATCAAATAGCCTTAAAATAAGAAAAGCTATGACCAACTAATACTGGCATAGCTTTTCCTGTTGATTATACAAAACTTTATAATTACCTGAGTTCTTGCTAAAACTTAATCTGTGGTGTAGCTTTTTCTTCCGCGTCCACATTGAAGAAAGGTTCTTCCTTGAAATTAAACATGCTTGCCACAAGGCTTGACGGAAACATTTGTACAGAGTTATTGTAATCCATAGCTACATCGTTGTAAAATTGTCTTGCATAGCTAATTTTATCCTCTGTTTTTGATAATTCGCCCTGAAGTTCAAGAAAATTTGTATTTGCCTTAAGTTCTGGATAGGCCTCTGCTACAGCAAACAATTTTCCAAGTACCTGTGTTAACTCTCCATTAGCCTTCATCATATCATCTGGTGTATTAGAGGAAAGATAGTTAGTCCTGGCTGAGGTTACTGCTTCAAAGGTGCTACGTTCATGATTAGCATAGCCTTTTACAATTTCAACTAGGTTAGGGATAAGATCAAATCTCCTTTTTAGCTGTACATCAATTTGGCTCCATGAATTCCTCACCTTATTACGCTTGCCTATAAGGCTATTATAAAGAGCAATCAGCATTAGTACTAGTCCGGATATTATAATTATTGGAATTAACATAAAAATCACTCCTTTGTTTTAAAAAATTATGGGATATCAAAATGCGCGAATCCATCAGAATGCATGAATGCATTAGAATGCACCACCGCCACCACCACCGCCGCCTCCACCGGAGCTACCGCCACTAAAGCCACCACCGCCGCCTGAAGATGATGAATCTTGAGAACTTGCAACGCTTTGTGCTGTGGAAATTGCACCCTCCACGGTATGAATAGTATCATCAAACATTGCACCAAAGCCACCAAAGTAACCATAGCTTGCTCCATACATATAGGTGAGCTGATTATTGTTTAAATCCTCATCCCTGAAAACAATAGGAAGTTGCTTTATAACTTCCTTTGCGACGCCTAGAGAAACGGCGTAAACAAGATAGTGCTCCCATAGTATAATAGAAGGGATTTCAGCTTTATCTAATCTGCTGAAGTCCTTTAAAAAGTTTTTGAAGGACTGCCACATTGCATACTGCTCATTTCCATATGCTGTTCTTCTTTTTATTAATACTCCGAAAACAACTAGTATAACACCCTGAATTATAAGAGCTACAGCAATTGGAGCAAACAATAGTAGTGTAATAGCTGCTCCAATTAATAAATAAGCAAATCCTGCTAATACTCCAAGTGTGGTTCCATTTTTACAGGTTTGGTCAAAAAAAGTATTTTTATCAGCTTCCTCCCGTACAAATGTAACCCATTTATCGTAATCAGCCTTAAATTCTAGTGCTTTACTCTTCTTTTTAACATAATCCTTTATTTCATCAAGGACGACATAATTTCCATTTCCTATTTTACCTATAAACCAGCTTATCAAAAACTCTTCGTGCTTTTTCAAAGTTATTGATGGTGCTTTTTCATTTAATGTAATCATATATTGATTTATTTCCTTACTATTAAAGAAACCCTTTTTACTAACCTTATTTTGAGAAATTAACAGTTGCTTCTTTCTTGTAAGATCCATAAGGGTAGCCATTACATCTCTAGTATTTACTGTGCCAAAAGACATCAAAACACTCATTTCTGCTGGCGTATACTCGCCTGGAAGTTCCCTGTAGTACTTACCTTCAAAGTTTGGTTTAAGCTCTTTATCATATTTTTGATATATATAAATAATTACTGGAAACCATAACAGTATGAGAATTATTGCTAGAGGACTACCTACAGATTTACGCTGTGCTACATTAATATCTCGCTTAGCTTGCATTTCAACCTGCTGTTTTACGTCCTGCCTTGCTTCCTCTCTTGCTATATTTGCTTTATTTGCAAGGGTAGCTTCATTAGACATTATTCTAGGTAGTGCATTTTCATCTACTATATTACTTGATCCAGGAACAAGCTTTACAGGAAATAAAACCAAGGTTTCTATAAAAGTACCCGGTGACACTGTAGGTACAGTAAATTCTACATTACTGCTATCTAATATGGAAGATTCGCCTATAAGCGGACCATGAGCAAAGACTTTAAGTTCTTCTTTCGTAGCACCCAGGGGCAGTGTTATTTTTATCTTGATGTTATCTAATCTAGTTTGCCACTCAGTGCCAATTACCTTCCTGTTAAACTCTGCTGTATCCTTATATTTTGTAACAGCATCAATTAACTTGTATTTTACAATAAATGTTTTTTCTTGATTTTCTGAAACCTCAAAAATTTTGAATCGTGCCAAGGTTCCTTCCTCTATAAAGTTATAAGTACCTGGATTACCTGTATCATCAAGAGAATTACTGGAATTTAGCTGAACTTCTTTCAAATTACCATTTTCCATTACATAAATTTTTTTATCTTTTAAGCCTTTTGTAAGAGAAAAATCAACATCTCTAGTAACTCCATTAAACTTACCATCGAAATTATAAGTAAGCCGCTCTTCAAAGTTAGCTGAACCGTCCTTATTTAATATCACATTGATATCATACGCAGATAAATTATAGGTTCTATTTTCTGAAGCATTTACATGTTTATTTAATGTAGTGAGAGTAAAGAGAATAATAACCAAAAACATTCTAGTAAAAATTATTGTGAACCCTTTTTTCATAACTTATACCTCCCTATAATATTATTATAAACAATACGGTATTTTAAGGGATTATTCGGTTTTAATTTTGTGACGTCTTACTAGGAATATAGCGATTTAACTCGACTTAATATTATGTTCATTGGTTTAATATTTTAATTGAAAAATCCATATACGTAATAATGACATGCAAAACACCAAAAATAACTGTTGGTATAATAGCCAGATAATTATGAAGCCACATCTCAGCAAGTATAAAATATACTACTGGAATAACGGCCATTCCCAAAAGAATACCCAAATTTGCCTTGCCTGTAAAACAGAATATCCATAGCGCATAATAACAAATTAAAATTATTGCCATACCAATTGTATACTGACATAGAATTTCAGAAGTTTGTTTTCTTGTAACAAATATAAGTAGAAAGATAAATATTGCCTGACTTCCGTGCTCCAAAACATCTAAAATTAGATGGGTATTTACATTGGTTGATGATACATCTGAAGCAGGAATTAAAAAATAGAATATATTTGGTATCATTGGCAATAAAAAGACTATAACCCCTTTCCATGAAAAACCCAAATAATCCAGCATTAAATCCCCCCATTCGCATGATAAAAATAATCGTTAGACCTCGCACTTTTTTACAACTAAATCGACCTAACTGTATAGAAATTATAGCATATTATACATATTTATACATCACTATATTTCTATGTTATTAAATACCTTATTATTCAATTTTCAAAGACCGTTATTCATACCTTTAATTTCAAACCGTCAGTAAAATTCATTTTACTTCCTCAAATATTTTTGCATTGCGACATAAAAAATACCATATTATTCATTTCTTTAAATGAATAATACAGTATTTAAATTAATTATTAGCTTTCAATATTTTATTAAGACGCTCTACATAGCAAAAACTTTATTCTTCAATAAATCTTGTTAATTCTTCATTGAATTTATCTTTTTGGTCATAGAACACTCCGTGACCACTAAATTCAAATGGTATAAGTTTTGAATTTTTAATAGCTTGTTTTTGTATTTCACCTAGTGTAAATGGGACAATTTTGTCATGAATGCCATGAATAATTAAAGTAGGAACATTTATTGTTCCTAGATCAGAAAATAGCACTTCATTTATCCAAGTATTTGCAATGGCCGCAGTTGACCACCCTGCTGCCTGTAATCCCAATTGGAAGAACCATTCTGAAAATGGCTCAGTTATATGTTGGAAGAAAAACATATCTCCAAAACCCTGAAGCATTTTAGGACGATCAGTATATGTCCCTTGAATAAGCTTTAGAACAGTTTCCTTGTCTAAACCATAAGGGAAATTAGGACGCTTGATAAGGCTGGGTGCAACTGCAGCAATAAGAGCGAGCTTTGATACCCCATAGCCTTTATGGCGAGCCATGTATCTAACGGCGATTGCTCCTCCATTTGAATGTCCTACCAGTGTAATATCATGTAATTTTAGTGCATCAATTACACATCTAACATCGTCTGACAACCTATCAAAGTCGTAGCCATTCCAAGGCTTATCTGATTCACCGAATCCTCTTGTATCTATTCCGATGCACCTATATCCCATCTTCGGAAGCTGGTCAAATTGATATTCAAACAGCTTATGACTTCCAGGCCAACCGTGTAAAAACAAGATTGTCTTATTGCCCTCAGGGTTAACATCCTCTACATAAATTTTTATATTAGGTTCTACTTTAATATAGTACCCCACTTATAACCTCCAATAAATTAATGCTATGTTAATAGGTTATTCACTTGAGCACAAATGTGTGAATCACTGAGCCGATTTTTTATTTATTTAATTATTCCATAACTTTAATTATAAACACTATTTTGTGATATAATGGAATTAAAGTAAAATTAAAGGTGGAGTTAATGTGAATGTTTTAATTCCCTGTAAAATCCAGTTGCCAGACGGAAAATATATAAAAACCGAACCAACTAATATTCAAAAAAACCAGTTTGGAAAACCAATCCTTGATACAACTGATTCAATTGATGAAGCATTTCAAACTATGCATATTTCTTACGCACAGTCTATTAAAAACACTTTAAAAAATGACTTTAACTATATTGTAAAGATAATTGAAATTAAGTAATCATTAGAAGGCCACTTTGTTGACATTCTAATTTTCAAAATGTAAATCAGCCATAATGGGTATGACAATTTTACAGAAACTGGCCACGATATAGTAAGGACGGTTAACTTTATAGAAGGTAACTGTTTAAGGGCCTACTAGATAGACGATGAAGAGTTAGAATTGTATTAAATTTAACTGAAATTTAACTAAGCAATGAGAGGGTAACTAAGCCTTCTCTTTTTTATGTGATGATATTGCACAATAGATATAGTAGTAGTAAGTACTAGTAAGTACTAGTAGTTAATGTCACAGTAAGGATTGATATAGAGCATAGACTATTGATGTATTCATTATGTTTATTAAATTGGAGCAATAGGTTTTGTGTATTTTAATCTAATAAATTATAAATTTAAAGCAACATATTTATTTAACCATTTTTGGGTTCGTATTCCTTTAACATCTTGACAAAAGCAGTGCCTTAAGTGTATAGTGTGTATTAAACAGATACACACTAATTCAAGGAAGGTGATAAAGTGATATGAAGATTTTAATTTCAAATATATCTAATATACCCCTATACCAACAAATAAAAGACCAACTAAAAGACATTATTTTTAAAGGTGAGATGTCTGAGGGTGATCCGCTTCCATCTATCAGAAATTTTGCCAATGATTTGAAAGTAAGCGTTCTTACTATTCGTCGTGTCTACAATGAATTAGAGCAAGAGGGCTTTATTACAAGTCAAGTTGGCATTGGCACTTTTATTTCTGCTGGTAATTTAGAGCTGCTTCGTGACTCTAAACGGCGTATTGTTGAACAAAAAATGCAGGACCTAATTCAAACAGCAAAGACGTTAAAAATTTCTAAAGAGGAATTAAATGCAATGATGAATATTTTATATGAGGAGGATGAACAATGAGCAATGTATTAGAAGTATCAGGATTAAATAAATCTTATGAGAAATTTGCCCTTTCTGATCTTAATTTTTCTTTACAGGAAGATTGTATTACAGGTTTTATAGGTATCAACGGCGCAGGTAAAACAACCACTATACGGACCATTCTTGGCCTTGCACTGAGAAATACTGGTACTATCAAAATCTTTGGAAAGGATATAGACAAGCATGAGCATGAGTTAAAAAACCGTATTGGAGTTGTGCTGGATGAAGGCTGTTTTTATGACGAATTGACAATGAAAGAAATGAAAAGCATTATTGCACCAGCATATTCCAGTTGGAATGAACGGGATTACAAAACCTATATGGAACGTTTTTCACTAAGTCCTCGCCAAAAGATTGCAACACTTTCAAAAGGTATGCGTATGAAGTTCGCATTGACTATGGCACTTTCCCATCAGGCAGACTTACTTATTATGGACGAACCTACAAGTGGACTTGATCCCTTAATCCGAAGCCAATTCATGAATATCTTGACAGATTATATGAAACAAGGTGGCAAAAGCGTTTTCTTTTCAACGCACATCACTTCAGATCTTGATAAAGTTGCAGATATGATAGTTCTTATCAACAATGGCAAAATTTTGTTCGAGGAAGAAAAGGATACATTGATTGATTCCCATCGATTAGTAAAAGGTGATAAAAAGGATTTGAATGTTGAAACAAGAAAACTATTCTTAAATATTCAAGAATCAGGATTTGGATTTATTGGTATCACCAATAAATTATCTCAAGTTCAAAAAAGCATGAAAGACATTTTGGTTGAAAGACCTAGCATAGAAGACATTATGCTGGGCTATGTCGAAGGAGGGGGAAAATAATGCTGTTACATCTTGTTAAAAAAGACTTCTTACTTGTAAAAAAATATTTGCCACTTTTTGTGATTTTACCATTTGTTATGCCCGTTATAATAATGATACAAGTATCCCAACTTTTGGGGCTTAGTGCTTTTGTGATATCTGTAATTTATGATGTGTTTATGTTGTACCAATATGTTGTGATGGCAGAAATGAAATACCCTAAAGCAGAAGCTCTGCTATGTGCTACGCCATACTCTCGCAGTACTCTTGTAAAAGCAAGATATGCTTTTCTCCTATTGATCTTTGCTTATTGCTGCGTGGCATACAACGTATTAGCACTGATCTTTGTCAAAATTGAATATCTTACTCCAGCCAGCTACCTTATTGCTCTGCTGATTTCAGTAATCCTATTTGGCGTATATGCACCGGTGCAATATAAATTGGGCTTTGAAAAAACAAAGTATTTTTTCATCATAGTAATCATGGGAACTCCATTTGTAATACCTTTTTTAATGAAAGCCAATATCAAAATCGATTTCACGGGATTGTCTGCACTGCCTATGTTTGTCCAGTACCTGATACCCATTGTGGCTATAATTGCTATTCTCTTTATTTCTATGAACGTATCTATAAAAATTTATTCAAAGAAAGAATTGCTGTAACTGCTGTATAACTTATTCATTTTGAGAAAGGAGCGATACCTATGCAAGCTTTACCAACCCCAGTAGTAATATTATGTGTGCTGTTTCCCTTTGTGTATTTGACTTATAAGCACTTTAAAGGAAATGACAAAAAAAAAACATAACCGGAAAAATCAATACTTTAGCTTAAATATGGGCTTTGTAGCTCTTAGATTATCGATAAAAATAGCAATGCTGCACCTAGGGGAACCCAGTGCAATATTGTTTTCTTTATTTCAACAAGGTATGTTATTTGTAAAATATGGAGAATGTGTTATAATTTATCGTGGAAAGTGTATAGATTCTAAAAACACGATGCATACAACATAGTATTATTGATCGTACATTAGTCTATAAGACTATTAAGGGGGAAATGCTATGGAAATAGTGGAAATAATAATTATTGTTATATTTGTTACAATTTTGGTTATAGCTCTAATCTTACAATATTTAATTACTACAAATAAAATAAAGCCAAGCAAATTATCAAGGCAATTTTGGAATGATGATGAAAATTTCATTAAATCTTGGAAAAAAACACAACAGAAAGGCATGCTAAGGTATTACCTTGAAAACATTATTATAAAGACTTTTATAATGGGCATAATTAGTATAATTTTTTTATGGAACACATTTAGCGTAAGTGGATATGAACAAAGACAAATATTGGTTGTTGCTATGCTAATAAGTGATGGTATCTATTGTTTGATAACTCCTCTAATTGAGTGGGGCAAATATCAGAATAGATATGATAAACTAAAAGAAAAAGAAAATGTGGAAAGTAATAATATAGATAATGATAATAAGGTAAATTAAATCATATTTCTAAGTAGTAAAATATGAAGAAGTGGCCCAAAGTGCGGCTCAACCAGTCTATCTGCCAATAAGAAGGGTTTTCGATCTGCAAGTCCTTCTGAACTAGGTGCTATAGCTCCTACAGTCCTTGGTGACTTAGCATATCTATTAAAAATTTTATAAACTTCATAGTGAAATTTCTCCTTTTACTTATAATCATGAACAATTTAGCGTTGTTAAGTTCTTAAAAATCGATTTATAGTTTTAGTATAAATGCTAAATATTAAATTTCACTTTGGAAAAAACTTAAGAATTCTTAAGCTTTTTATAAATAATAAGATTAGTATTTATTCCTTAGTAAGCGTAAAAAATTCTCCGTATGTTTTTTTAGGAAATTGTTTGATAAACTAAATCCAGCAGTAAGCAGTAAGTGCTTTTCTACTGGATTTTATTTTAATCTTTTTTACCATGAAGATTCTTATTTTGAAGTTTTACAATTTCAGGTAATTCCTTGGATCAAGGCATATATTTTAACAGCGTATCTTTGTCCTTATTTTCTAAATTACAAAATACATCCATTAAATACACTAAATACTTTTCTACCACTAACCCATTTGCTTTAGCCGTTTCTACTACACTATATATTGTTGCACTAGTGGAACCATAAAACCTAATAAAAATTAAGACAACCTCTTAATGCAAGGTTCTCTTAATTTTTTAATTAATTTGATTGTTCCATTTTTTAAAATTAAAATAGCTAATTAGAATGATACCAACGACTATAACAAGAAATACATATATGGAATATTTCATACTAATTCCTAAAAAGGTATATAAAAGAATAATAGGTGTATCAGCTAAAAATATTATTAAAACATATTTATTGAAACTAATTCCAGTTAAAGTGGAAAAGAAACAAATAACATCTGAGGGAACTAGTTTACAAGTATCATTGTACAGGGGAATTATTAAATATCTATACAAATAAATCTTAAGATTTATTAAGAAAACCATAAAAATTATGTTATGTTTTAGAATAGTGTTAAAATTAAGCGCATAATTAAATAAGGAAATATTTTGCTCAATTGACGGGTATATACCGTCCATTCGCTATATCATATATTGAAAATGCTTCTCAATCCCTTGTGCAGATGGAAGAAACACTGGCATTTCAACTCATTTCCACAAAAAACACTTCAACACAACTGAATATAGTCCGGGCAGTTCGGAATACGGATGGTCCGCTGGCGTTAGTGTGCTAGAGCAAGTTATTTTACCCGAACATCTTGAGGAAAAAAGATTGCCAGGCGGTTTATATGCATCGCTAAACAGCACAAACGAAGTATATGATTCTTGGCAAATATTAATGCGATTGTTGAAAGAAAGTAATGAATATGCTGTTGATGAAAGTCGCCCATGTCTGGAGGAGCTCATTCGTAGTGGTGAAGATAAAAGACAGGGAAAGGACTTTTATTTGAACCTGAGCTTTTAAGAGAAAAAGAAATACGTGGTTTTACTTAAATAGAGATTTCAACTTCAACTAAAATTTCAGTTAAATAATTGTCGTAGCCTTTTACTGTTACTTCATCTAAAAGAAATTCTTCATAAGAATATTTTCCTATAGCTATATTAGAGTTTTTTAAAAATTGTAGTATTTTATTATAGGTTTTGTCGATAGTGTTATAGTCTCCCTCGTGATACGCTACACAATAGAGTCCTTTTGGTTTAGTAAAAGTAAAAGGAATATCATTATTAGAATATAGCTTTGTATAAAAAAAGGAATAATTTTCAGCTACTCCTTTTAATATATTCTCCTTACTAATCATCGCTCCAATAGAATGTCCAGCATTAAGATTATTTAAAGTGCAATAATTCATATGCTCTGATACAATTTTAAAATAATCTTTATGGCTTACATTTTCAATTGAATTACTAAGAACTAGATATTCCTCATCAAAATATTCTAAACTAATCTTAGAATAATCTATTATACACGCGTTTTCTGTTATAGAAATTTTTGTTTCCATAAGTTTACGTATTCTTTTTAGATTTTCTATTTCAATATCTATATGCAATACTTTCTTTTTAAATAACTCAATTAATGTACTGGGACTCCTATTATCAAGATAAGCTTTAATCTCTTTCAAAGACATATTTGTTTCTTTTAAAATAGTAATGACATTAAAAACATCAAATTGTTGATAGGAATAATATCTATATCCGTTATCATCTCTTATTTCAGGGGAAAAAATGCCAATATCATCGTAATGGAAAAGAGTTTGTTTCTTTACATTACATAACTTCGCAAAATCTCCAGTATTAAAATATTTATTAAATTCTTCATTCATAGCTAATTTCTCCTCTTGACTATACGGTAACTGTATACTTTATACTTATATTATAATGTTATTGCAATAATATTTCAAGAATACTTAAAAAAGGAGTAAATAGAAGGAATGAAATTAATATTAAAATATATAAAAAAATATAAACTGCTTCTAGTACTGAATGTAATATCAATTTTTGGATTTGCATTAGTGGAGCTCGGCATTCCAACAATAATGTCTAGAGTGATTGACAAGGGAATAGCTAATAAGGATATAGAATATACAAAATATATGGGCATCATAATAGTAGTAATTTCTATAATTGGAGTCATGGGTACAATACTATTAGGATACTGTTCTTCAAAAATCTCTACTAGTATGATTAGAGATATAAGAAACGATATTTTTAAAAAATCTCAAGAATTTTCACATAGTGAATATAATAAGTTTGGAATATCGTCAATGATTACCAGAACAACCAATGATGTTTTTCAATTAGGACAGTTTACAACCACGCTCTTAAGAATAGCATTACTTACACCAGTTATGTTTATTGTAAGTTTAGTGATGATTATAAGAACGAGCGTGCAGTTGTCTGCGGTATTAGCAATAACGGTACCATTCATAGTGCTTGGGGTAATTATTATAGCTAAGATATCTTATCCAATATCAGAAAAACAACAGAAAAAATTAGATAAATTAAATAGGATTTCAAGAGAAAATTTAACTGGAACGAGAGTAATAAGGGCCTTTGGCAATGATGAGCATGAAAAACAAAGATTTGAAGAAATTAATAATGACTATACAAATATATCTAAGAAGTTATATAAGCTTATGGCAATCTCTCAACCAACTTTCTTTTTGTTATTGAATTTAGCTATGTTAGCTATCTTTTGGATTTCTAGCAAAATGATAAATTTAGGAACACTACAGGTTGGACAACTGGTAGCGTTTATAGAATATTTATTCCATGCAATGTTCTCTATTATGCTTTTTTCAATGGTGTTTATCATGTATCCAAAAGCACAAATTTCAGCTGATAGAATTCAGGAGATATTAGATGAAGAGCCTATTATTAAAAATCCTAAAGATGGTGTTAAAGATACAGCTATTAAGGGTATTGTAGAGTTTGATAATGTTACCTTTACTTATCCAGATGGAGAAGTCCCGGTTTTAAGAGATATATCCTTTACAGCAGTAAAAGGAGAAAAAGTAGCATTTATAGGAAGTACAGGCTGTGGGAAAAGTACATTAATTAATTTAATTCCAAGATTTTACGATGTTACAGAAGGTAGCATAAAGATAGATGGAGTAGATGTAAGAGATTATGATTTAAAGGCACTACGTGGAAAAATGGGATTTATACCTCAGAAGACTTTGTTGTTTACTGGTAGTATAGGCACTAATATTAAATTTGGTAAAAATAATGCAGATAAAAGGGAGCTTGAACATTCTGCTAAGGTAGCTCAGGCTTATGACTTTATTAATAGTAAACCTAAAAAATTTAAAGAAATAATAAGTGAAGGTGGATCTAATATGTCAGGAGGGCAGAAGCAAAGATTATCTATTGCAAGAGCATTAGTTAGAAAACCTGAAATTTATATTTTTGATGATAGCTTTTCCGCTCTAGATTTTAAAACAGATGCAATTCTTAGAGAAAAGTTAAAGGACGAAACTAGAGAGTCCGTATTTTTAATAGTTGCACAGAGGATAGGGTCTATAATTGATGCTAATAAAATTATAGTATTGAATGAAGGAGAGATAGTAGGAATAGGAACCCATAAAGAATTACTAAAAACCTGTGAAATCTATTATGAAATTGCATCATCTCAACTTACAAAGGAGGAACTGGAACAATGAAAAAGTTAAAGGATACTATAAGAAGAATATCTCCTTTTGTAAAAGTATATAGAACCATATTTATTGCTGCAATTTTATTTATAGTTGTAGCTGCTACCTTTACGGCTATTGCTCCAAAAATAGAAGGATTAATTACAACTAGTCTTGCCAAAGATGTTATGAATATAGCAAAAGGTGCAAAAGGAGCTTCAGTTAACTTTAATTATATTTTAAGAGTATTAGGAGTATTGGCTTTTATCTATGTATTTGGAACATTATCCACATATTTAGCAAATTTATTATTAACTAATGCTATTCAAAATACTATGAAAGATTTAAGAAACGCTGTTCAAAGTAAAATTAGAAAATTACCTATAAGTTATTTTGATAAAAATAGCTATGGGGATGTGATGAGCCGTATAACAAATGATATAGATGCTATTTCAAATGCACTTCAACAGAGTTTTAGCCAAGTTATAAATTCAATATTGTCACTAACTCTAGCTATTGCGATGATGTTTACAATTAATACAAGACTTGCATTTTTAGCCATACTTATAATACCTATAAGCTATTTAGTGTTAAAATATATAGTTAGTAAATCACAAAATCTATTTTATAAGCAGCAAAGTGCTTTGGGGAAATTGAATGGTAAAGTGCAAGAAATATATACTGGCTTTAATGAAATAAAACTATATGGAAAGCAAGAAGATGCTATAAAAGATTTTGAAAATATTAATGAAGAACTTTTTAATACCGGATTTAAGGCGCAATTTATATCAAGTATAATGTCTCCATTAGTTTCATTAGTAAGCTATTTAGGAGTTGCAGTTATTGGAATTCTTGGCGCAATATATGCTATAAATGGAATAATGACAGTGGGTAATCTTCAAGCGTCTATTCGTTATATTTGGCAAATAAATCAACCGATTTCTCAAGTAACACAATTATCTGCTGCAATACAATCAGCCTTTGCAGCAATTGAACGTGTATTTGAAATATTAGATGAAAAGGAGGAAATTCCAGATAAAGTTGATTTTATAAAATTAGAAGATCCGATTGGAAATGTTACTTTCGAGCATGTCAAATTTGGATATAATGATGATGAGATTTTAATTGAGGACTTAAGTGCAGAGATAAAAAGTGGTCAGATGATTGCTATAGTAGGTCCAACAGGAGCAGGTAAAACAACATTAATAAATTTATTAATGAGATTTTACGATATTCAAGGGGGAGCTATAAAGATAGATGGAGTGGATACTAGAGATATGAAACGTAAAGATTTACGTTCTATATTCGGTATGGTTCTTCAGGATACTTGGCTATATAATGGAACAATTTATGAAAATATTGAGTATGGTAGATTTGGAGCTAGCAAGGAAGAAATTATTGAAGCAGCTAAAATAGCTAACGTACATCACTTTATTAAAACTCTTCCAGATGGGTACAACATGTTTCTGAATGAAGAGGCTTCTAACATATCTCAAGGAGAGAAACAACTTTTGACTATAGCAAGAGCTATAATATCAAATCCTGCAATATTAATATTAGATGAAGCAACTAGTTCAGTTGACACTAGATTAGAAATATTACTTCAAAAAGCTATGAGGAATATAATGAAAGGAAGAACTAGCTTTGTTATTGCACATAGACTTTCAACTATTCGTAATGCGGATTTAATATTAGTTATAGATCAAGGAGATATTATAGAACAGGGAACCCATAATGAGTTAATGAAAAAGGGTGGTTTCTATGAAAAACTTTATAATAGTCAATTTGGGAATCAGGTAGCAAATTGAATTAGAAATGCTAGGTTTATTAAAAAAAATTTCTACTTATGTCGGAACATTTATATTAGGCGTCACAAACAATAAAAGTTTGTGACGTTTTTACTACGCAGCAAAGAACAATGCATCTATTATCCTAGTTGATAGAACTTTGACCCATAGTCAAATGACATACTTACAAAGTAAAAAATTTAGATATGAATGTTTAGAAAATCTTTAGAATTAACACAACATTATCTTTAAAGGTTAAGAGTATTATAAAGACATGAAACCGAAAGGGATGATGAAAATGCATTAATTCAGGTAAAGAGCCAGGTATTACAATACTAGAAAAAGAGCCTAGAGCTAGAACTAATTTTATACGTTAATATCAAAAGAGCAACACCACAATTATTTATATAATATAGCAAAATCACTATAGCGGCTTAAAATCTAAGTTGCTATAGTGATTATATTTACTGTCAACAAAATATTCGATTATAGTTTTTTGCAGCTATCTCTAAGTATCAATTCTGTAGGTATTACAATTATTTTACTAATTTTTCTTTCGTATTTAATTCTTTCAACCAAAAGATCAACTGCTGTTTCTCCCATAAAATTAATATAGATTTTTATAGTTGTCAAAGCTGGAACTATAAATTGAGCAGTAGGGATATCATTACAGCCTACTATACTGATATCCTCAGGAATGCTAAGCCCCTTCTCCATTATAGCTTTGTATGCACCTATTGCCATTGAATCATTTGCTATGAAAAAGGCACTAGGATATTTCCCCGTATCCAAAATATCCTTCATGAGCTCATATCCACTAATTGGTGTAAATCTCCCTACCCTTATAAATTCTTCATTAAGAAAGCCAAATTCACTCATATACTTACGATACCAAGACTCTCTATAATCAGGCAAATGGATGTTTTCTCCAATGAGGTAATCTTCTCCGCCAATGTACCCTATCTCTTTATGACCAAGAGAAATTAAATAATCAAGCACCTTTTTAACTACTTTACCCATATTTATTACTACACTATCAAAGGCTTCATCCTGTGGATTACTGTCCACAAAAACTATGTTGCCATTCATATCTTTAAAGTTCTTAATTTCCTCAGTGGTAAAACTCCCTACAGCCAGTATTCCATCCACTTTATTTAATCGCTCATCAAACAGCCTGTCCTTCGAAATTACTATATATTCTATATTCTCTTCTCTTAAGCTTTTTTCAATAGAAAGTCTTATAGAAAAATAATACGGATCATCCAATTCTTCTTGTTCTGAATACCCTTTTACGATACATACTTGACAGATTTGTTTTTTGCTTCTTCTTTCCCTAGTAGTAACATACTCTAGTTCCTGAGCAATTGCAAAAATCTTTTTTCTTGTAGCTTCTGATGCATTCAGTGATTCATCATAATTTAAAACCCTGGATACCGTAGCCGTGGATACCTCGGCCATCTCAGCTATTTCTTTTATTGTAGCCATTTTAAGTCAGCCCCCCTATAAGTAATCTTTATAAAGTAGATATATCATCCCTGCTGACCAGCTGAAGTTTGTGCAGTGAAGTCCCTCACCATTTTCCGGATTATAATTTTCTCTGAAGACCTTGCCATCTTCCATGATTCCTTCAGCATTATTTACTAATTTCTTAGCGAGCCTTACAGCATCATCTTTATATCCATAATTGTTTAAACCTTCTATTGCGAAATATGCCTGATCAAGCCAAACTGGTCCTCTCCAGTATTTTACTACATTATACCTTGTATTGTCCATTGAAGCTGTAGGAAATGGAACCTTTGTGTTAAACTTTTTTTCATCAGTTATGATATTTTTAATTTTCTGTGCCTGTTCATCTGATGCAGCGCCTGCCCAAAGAGGAATCAGACCTTCTACTCCCTTTCCTCTTTCAATAAGAGGTTTTTTGCTTTGAATATCTATATCATAAAAGAAACCAGTTTCCTTATCAAACATATTTTTTTGTATGAAGTTTTTAACATATGTTGATTCTTTTTCATACTTTTGCTTATCTTCATCTATATTTAAAACCTCTGCCATTCTGGTAAGATAGTTCTTTTCAGCATAAAGGTATGAATTTAAATCAACTGACTCCTGATTAATGGAGTATCCTATAACTTTTCCATTCTTATCTTTATTTTGAAGAACCTCTACTCCATAATCAGTATCAAATCTAACAGCATTATCCATTCCACTTTCCCAAGCTGCTGCCTGAATAATTTGCTCTTCATCACTGTTTAGATTATCAACTGTAGCGCCATATTCAGCTATACCATTTTTATCATTATCTCTGGAGATGTACCACCACTCATGATATTTTACAAGTTTTGGATACATTTCCTTCAGAAATTCCTTATCTTTTGTTGACTCATAAACCTTCCAAACTGACCATGCTGCAAGAGGAGGTTTTGAGTTCCTTTCATTCCAGTTTCCACCCTTTTCTCCTGGGTAGTTATTGCCATTCTTATTGTAGAATATAGCATCAATTATCATTCCATCTTCTCTTTGATAATCAAACATTGCCCTTATATTATCCTTTGCAAGTTCAGGTGCGAAGCAAGTTACTGCTGCAGCTTGCTTCCATGAATCCCAAGCCCATATACCATTAAACCAGCTGTAGGACATTGAAGGAGTTATACCATCTCGTTTTATTTCTCCGCCTGGACTTCTCCAGTTGGTTATCAGGGTTTCTACTACTTTTACTGCAACTTTATCATATTTATGATTCTTTCCCTTAAGAGCGGCTGAAAGGTAACCATCCCATCGAATCTGATTTTCTTTAATATAGCTTGATGGGTCTTTTAGGATTTTTTCTATTTTACTATTTTCTTTATTTTTTTCATCCTTTGTAAAAGTATATGTATTAGTAGTATTCATAACATATTCCATTTTGGGTTTTATAGACATATTCTCAGCAACCTCAATTGTATAACCGCTTCCCTTAACACAGGTTTTTACTTCAAAGGGATACCTAATCTCATATTCCATTTCCTGTGAAGTAAAGGCACTCCATGTCCAGTTTATATCTGGAAACTTAACCTTTACGCCCTTATTAAGGGCTTCTATCCGCATATCTATTGATTCATTACTATTTTTTTGTTGATACTTTAATAACTCTCCATCCCAAACTAGCTTCAAATCAAGCTTCTTTTCAGTTTTATTTTTAATTTTAGTAGTAACAAGTGCTGTTCTATTTGTAACAAATCTCAGTTCAAGACTTAGTTTAAAGTCCTCCATATCATATTCCTGCACAAGAAGTCCAGGATAATATGATAAATCAGGATTTTTACAATTTGATAGCTTTATTTCATTTCCATCCTTAGAATTATATATTTTAATACGATTAAAACATTTACTAATCCATATTCCGTACTCCTCTGCAATATATAATGGTCCAGTAAAACCTCCATAATACTCCCTATCCTTTATACCTGGAAGATGGTAGGCGTGCCATGCACCCATATCAGAAAATGGATTTATCTCGTAATTATCATTAGGCTTTGCTTTACTAGGAAGACCTGTTACATCAATAAGATTCTTAAATTGATATCTTTTACCTTCTGACTTTATAGAGGCTTTGGTACAGGATGTGATATTAGATGTTATAAATAAGCATGAAGTTAACGCTACAATTACTTTTTTTGATAGTTTCATATTAAAACCTCCATATAAAGCATTGATTCATTCTTTCAAATAATACTCAATTAAATCATCCCACTTTACTTACTCTTTTAGTGAACCTATCATAGCACCCTTTACAAAGTGCTTTTGAATGAATGGGTAAATACACAATATTGGTATTGTTGAAACAATTATAGTACTATACTTAATTAATGCTTTATAGGCATCTGCTTGAATAAATTGTGCTGAAGACTTAGGCAAATTCATCATTTCTCTCATATCATTTGAAATAAGAATTTGTCTTAAAATTAGTTGTAGTGGGTATTTGGATTTATCTGATAAGAAAATCATTGCATTAAACCAGGAATTCCAGTATCCAACAGCATAAAACAAAGCTATAACTGCAATAGCTGCCTTGGAAAGAGGTATGATTATTTTGAATAATATTGTAAAATCATTTGCTCCATCTATTTTAGCAGACTCAATAAGACTTTCTGGTACACTTCGGAAGGCTGTCCTAAGTACAATAAGGTTCCATACAGATATAGCTGATGGAAATATGAGAGCCCATCTTGAATCCATTAATCCAAGTCTTTGAACCTGTAAAAAGAATGGGATTAGTCCACCACTAAAGAACATTGTTATTGTAACCATCAACATCAGCGGCTTACCAAATAACAAATTTCTTCTTGAAAGCACATATGCTGCCAAGCAGGTCATGAATACACTGAATACAGTTCCAACTACAAGATAAAAACCTGTATTTAAAAATCCAGTCATAATACTTGGGTTTTTAAATACAAGGGCATATCCTTGGAGAGTAAATCCAAGCGGTTTAAATAAAGGCCCTTTATGCTGCATTAATTTATACGGATCACTTAAGGAAGCAAACAGAACATATAAAAGAGGATAGGAACATAGAAACATAAGTAAACTCATCATTATTACATTAAACGCATCAAAGATCTTTTCACCAATACTTCTTTTAACAACCATTTTATCACCCCTACCATAAACTTTGATCAGATATTTTTTTACTAATTTTATTGGCAGCTACAAGTAATCCAAATCCTATTACAGATTCAAAAAGGCCAACAGCTGTACTGAGACTGTAATCTGCCCCTATAAGTCCTTTTCTATAAACGTAACTTGCTATAACGTCAGAGGTTTCATATGTCATGGGATTGTATAAAAGAATAATTTTCTCAGAACCTACACTTAAAAGTCCTCCTATGTTTAGTATGAGCATAATCACAATTGTAGGTGCTATGCTTGGTAATGTTACATACAACATCTGTTTCCATCTTCCCGCTCCATCTATGGTGGCCGCTTCATATAAAGATTGGTCTATTCCCGAAAGTGCAGCAAGATATATTATGCTATCCCAACCTATACTTTGCCATACTCCTGAACCTATATAAATACTTCTAAACCATTCAGGTTTTGTAAGCCAGTTAGAAGCTTCAACACCAAAACTAGATAATATGGAATTTATCAGTCCATCAGTGGAGGTAAAATCTACAATCAAACCACATATTATAACGAGTGAAATAAAATGTGGTAGATAGGTAACTGTCTGTACAAAGCGTTTAAACTTTTCTCTTCTTATTTCATTTAACAATAGAGATAAAATTATAGCGGATGGAAATCCCCATAGCAATGAATAAAAACTAATAAGTGCTGTATTTTTAAAAGTTCTACCAAAATACATACCGCTAAAGAATTCTTTGAAATGTTTTAACCCCACCCAGGGACTATCCAATATTCCAAGCCTTGGACTAAAATCTTTAAATGCTATAACCACTCCATACATAGGCATGTAATAAAAAAGTATAAAATATACTACCATTGGTATTGCCATTAAATAAATATATTTATTTATCCTAAAGTCTCTACGTATAGTATTCCACATTTTAGTATTTTTTTTACGAGTTAATTTTCTTCCAATCTTTAATTCACCCATAAATACAACTCCTTTTTTAATAAATACTGAAGATGACATAAGTCATCTTCAGTTTTTATATGAATTATTTAATTTTTCTAGTATTATATCTATCAAGGGCATCTTGCTGAATCTTAATTACTTCTTCAACTCTCATTTTCTTAAGCTGACCTACGTATTTATCAAAGTTACTTAATGGTTCTTTACCGATTATAAACTTTAATACCATCTCATCTCTATAAGTGTCGATATCGCCCATAATACTTGAATAAGTATCATTTTCTTCTGGAGTCATATTTGTTGGAGGGATTACGTAATCAGCTTCTGCCTTTGTCCACTTGTCCATACAATCTGAATCTATTTTTGTAAACGCTGGTATTGCTTTGTAATCTCTAAGGTAAGGTCCTATGTCCAACTTGTATTTATTACATACTGTCCAGAAATCAAGTCCACTAGGATCTTTTGTAAGAAGCTCTGTGAACTTTGGCTTCCCATCTACCATAGTGTAGCTCTTACCTTCGGTTCCATAATTAAATAGCATAAAACCTTCTTGGCTATATGCATAGTCAAACCACTTAACTACTGCTTCAGGATTTTTACATGATGATGTTATAACAGCTTCATAACCACCATTTCTAGGGTTAGTTACTCTGTAATGAACATTTTCACCTGCTTTTAATGATGGTTGTACAAGTGGAGCAAATTCAGCCTTTGGCTCTGTAGTTTTAATTGCAGCTGCATATTGATCAACCAACGCATATTCTGTTATATACGCTCCTACTTTTCCTGAGGTAATTAAAGCTTCTCTACTCTTTTTATCACGTGTAGCAAAATCCTTATCTATTAAGCCTTCCTTATACCATTTATTCAAAGTTGCAAGGTATTCTTTAAACTCAGGCTCCATTGGGCCGTATTTTACAACATCATCTTTTTTATAGAATGATGGTCCAATACCATAAGCACTAACAAGTGTACCATATGGATCTATTCCTGATTTTCTAAATACTAATGGGGCTTCTGCTTTCTTTTTCACTTTAAACTGAGTTAGCATATTGTACCATTCATCAATAGTTGTCGGCTCTTTTAGTCCAAGCTCATCAAGCCAGTCCTTACGAATAACTGGTCCCCACCATGCAGGTTCATTCTTATCCACTCCTACTACAGGAAACGCAGTTATATTCCCCTGGTCAGTGATTGTCTGTCTTGCTAATTCAGGATCTTCTTGTCTTAACTTTTTAAAGTTAGGTGCATTTTTGTCAATTAATTCATTAAGTCTTATAAATGCACCATCTGCTACTGCTTTGTCAAATCCACCTTTATAATTAGTAGAATATGTTTGTATAACATCTGGCAGATCCTTTTGAGTCATTAGAAGGTTAAACTGTTCCAGTTCCTGCCCTTCAGTTGGGTGTATAAACTCAACATGGACATTGGTTCTTGCCTCAAGTTCCTTATACATTTCACTTTCAGTTAGGCTCTTTATATACTGATTTGAAGCGAATGGAACCCAGTACTTAATTGTTATTTTTTCATTTGAACTTGGCTTTGAAGCTGCAGTTGACTTTGAATCTGAACTTGCTGTAGTTTTTGCCTTGTCTCCACATCCAGCTAGCATTGACATTGCTAGCATAGCTACAAGAGTGAGTGATAACGCTCTTTTACTTTTCATAAATGTACCCCCCTTTATTTTTTATATTTAATGCACCATTAATTTTTATGGTACAGTTAAATCTTTTAAATTTGTCTTGGTGCTCAGTATTACTTTTTTATTCTTCAATCAGTTCTTTTGCTAATGAAAAATCAGAAATTTCCTTGTTATTGTATACTGATAATCTCATAGAAAGTTTAAAGGCTTCAAATTTGCATCTGTATTTATCAAGCTGATTTTGACCACAAGAATTAGAACCTAAAGCATTTTGTTTGTAATCTATATTTAAAACTATATAATCTCTTTTTATTAGGTCTACTGTATGCTTTGCCTTTTCCAAATCAATAACTTCATAATACATTGCACTAAAATCAAGCTTGTCCTTTGCAACTGCCATAATTCCCATGCCTCTATCGTTAATTAACCTAACCCATTTACAATCTGTCCTATTGCCATTTTCCTGTGGTTTTACATAGTTTGTGAATAAATCATTCACTGTTTTTTCATATACTCCAAATAGATTACACTCTTTTGAGTCAGAATAGGATTCTCCTGGTCCTCTTCCATACCATTTGGCATTACAACACTCTTTGTCCACTTGCATTTTTACCCCTATTCTAGGAATCATGCTTGGAGCATTTTCAAGCTTACCATCAGGAATACCATTTATATCAATCAATATATCTCCACTAGGATAAATTCTGTACTCGTAAGTTGAAGAATAGTACCAGGAAGCATTTGGAGTTCCATTCATTGCACTGATCTTAACAAGTACATATTTGTCTTTAATTTCATAACAGAAATCCTCTGTAATTTCCTGCATTAAGTGCATAAAATACTTTTTATAGTAATCATCTAAAAGATACATATCGTTATCAATTGGAGCCCTCCAAAAATTAAGCTGTGGGCCACTTTTAAGTATTTCATATCCATCCTTTATAATGTAAAGCATTCGCCCCTTAACCTTATCAAAGGCTGTTTCAAAATCTTGTCCCTTTATAACTAATCTGAAATCCTCTTCTATTACCTGAAGTCTTCCCTCAGGTTTTATAGCTATAAACTCTTCATTTGAAGGTAATTTAAATTGAGCTGTGGCTAATTTATGTCCACTTTCTGCCCAGCTTGTATCTTTATTAAGTACATAAGAAATATTTAAATAATAATCTCCATACATTTTTTTCGAGAAAATATTGCAGTAATCAAGCTTTATCTCTTTCACAGTTCTTGCAGCAATATGCCTTATGTCACATTTGCCGCTATAAATCACTTTGTCTTCTTTAACTATTGAATAAATTAAATCAATATTATGAAGGGATATAAAATCATATCTATTTCTAATTTTAATTAATCCATCTTTCAAATCTATTTCACTTGTTTCAACTGGCTCTATTACTTTTTTATACTCTAAAAGTCCTGGTGAAGGTGTTCTGTCAGGCATTATTAGTCCATCAATGCAGAAGTTCCCATTGTTAGGCTCATCATTAAAATCTCCACCATATTTATAAAACTTCTTTCCTGTTTCATCTGTGCATTGTATTCCATGATCAAACCATTCCCATATAAAACCGCCTTGAAGTTTGTCATGCGCATAGAATAGGTCTTGGTATTCTTTAAGATTTCCCGGTCCGTTTCCCATAGCATGACAGTATTCACATATTATGTTTGGTTTTTTAGCTTCATTTATAATTTTTTGCATAGAAAGCCTGTTTGGATTCGATGGTTCTATCCATGTATACATTGTGGAATAAACATCCGCGATGTCCGTATCATGATCTCCTTCATAATGAATTAGTCTTGTTGGATCAATTTCCTTTGCTCTTTTTGCCATAGCTTTAAAATTATGTCCAAAGGATGATTCATTACCTAAAGACCAAATTATAATGCATGGATGATTTTTGTCTCTCTGTATCATTCTTTCAATCCTACTTACATATGATAGCTCCCAGTTAGGGTCATCTGTAATCCATTTATAGTCATTAGTAAGCTCAAAACCATGACACTCCAAATCTGTTTCATCCATAACATACATCCCATATTCATCACATAAATCATATAAATATGATGAATTAGGATAATGAGATGTTCTAATAGCATTTATATTATGCTGCTTCATAAGCTTAATATCAGCTTCAATTTCTTCCCTACTAACAACTCTTCCGTTAACAGGGTTAAAATCATGCCTGTTAACTCCTTTTATTTTAATAGCAACTCCATTTACTAAAAATGTCTCTCCCTTTACCTCTATCTTCCTAAAGCCAATTCTTTGTGGAATAACCTGTTTTACATTTCCCTTTTCTTTTAACGATATAAGTAAAGTGTATAGGTTCGGCTCCTCAGCAGACCATTTTAAAGGAGTTTCTACCACCCTTTCAAACCTGTTTTGAAGTTGTGAAATAGGCTGCTGCTCTAAAAATACTCTCTGATTTTTAGAGTCTAAAAGCTCATAAATAAGCGTACATCCATCATTTACTCTAGTGTTTTCATTTCTTAGTACAGTTTCAACCATTAATTTCCCATTATTATAATCATCATTGAAATCTGTAACTACATATATATCCTCAACTCCATTTTTGGGCTGTGAATATAGTTCTACGTCCCTAAATATTCCACTAAGCCACCACATATCCTGATCTTCTAGATATGTTCCATCTGACCATTGATAAACCCTCACTGTGCAGTGGTTTTCACCTTGCGTTATAAAATCTGTAATATCAAATTCAGATAATAGCCTTGCTCCCTTGCTGTATCCAACCTCTTTACCATTGACCCAAAGGTGAAAAGCAGAATCTACTCCATTAAATCTTAATACCACTCTATCATTCATGCATTTTTCATCTATAAAGAAATTTCTTTTGTATATTCCAGTAGGATTCTCTGACGGAACATAAGGAGGTTTTATTGGGAAGCTATACCATAAATCTGAATAGTGCATCTTTCCATAGCCTTGCATTTGCCAATTAGAAGGCACAACAATATCATCCCAGTTTGAGCAATCATAGCTATTTTCATAAAATCCTTTAGGAGAATATTCAGGTGCATCTAAACACATAAACTTCCAAACACCATTTAAGTTTTTATAAGCTTGACCATATTTTTTCTGATTTAAAATTGCCTTATCTCTATCAGCATAAGAATTGAAATACACTCTACTGTTTAATCTATTAATATTGTCTATATGTATATTTTCCCACACTTTTATCTTTCTCATATTTTTCCTCACCCCACCCTATATTTGCTTAAATCATCATCTGCGATGCTGAAATATTAACTAAATGTTTACTAAGTATAAAACTTATTAAATATAATTAATCGTGGTTAATTATAAGTTCATTATTTTTAACAATACCTCTCAAATGAGCTATAGCAACAAAAATTTACTTGATTTTTAGTTGCTTCACCAATATGTTATTTGAATTATTATACTATTTATTTATCAGAATATTCCACTTATTAATATTTTACTTAACATTTACACATTTTGCAAGATGTTTTAAGTAAATAATTACACGTTTTTCAATATATTTTCAGTAAATGTTTAGTTGATATACTCAGATGAGTTATGCGTTTTAAAAAGATAATATAATTACTTAATTTTTCCCATGGCACTCATGAAGAACATAAAGCAAAAATGGATCTTAAATGGATGTGGATATGGTAGATGCATCCTACATAAGAAAATCTACGGATGTTTTATCAGCAAGAAAAATATTAGAATTAAGTGGCGGGTACGGTGAAACGTATCATAAGTAAGCTTGTATAAGACTCTTATTGGAAGTCCACAAATGTATGTGATATAATTAGAATCCTAGTGAACATTTTGTAACTTATATGTCTCGGTTGTATATCTGTGTATCTTTTATTAAAATAATGTACAAGATGAAGTAATTATGGGGGAAAAAGGATTGTTTGATATAAAGTTTTTGAAATTCGTATTAGTTGGAATAATAAATACTATATTCGGCACCGGAATAATGTTTTTGCTGTATAACTTAGCTAACTTCGGCTATTGGGGTTCTTCTGCCGTATCCTATATATTAGCAAGTATACTAAGTTTTTTTCTTAATAAAAATTTCACTTTTAGAAATAAAGAATCTACTGTAAAAACAGCATTAAGATTTACAGTGAATATTGCTGTTTGTTATTTGCTAGCATATAGTATTTCAAAACCAATTGTAACAAGGATACTTTTGAATACTTCTTTATCAAAGAGTATAGTTGAACAGGTTTCTATGCTTTTGGGGATGGTTCTGTTTACTACGCTGAACTATGTAGGGCAGAGGTGTTTTGCATTCAAGGGAAAAAAAAATCAGGCTACCTACTGAGTGGGCAGCCTTTTTTTGTGTGATTTTTATAAAACTTAAACTTCTCTTTTGATTATTCTCTATGCAAGCTTGCAATCTCTTTGGGCCATATTCCCATTGCTTCTGCTTCACTTAGGTGATCTTCACTGCTCATAATTTCGTCTGCAACAATATATCTTGGCCTGTATTTAACTTCTTCATATATTCTAGCAATATAGGTTCCTATAACTCCAAGACTTATCATTAAGCAGCTTCCAATAATGAGGAGCAGCAGAATAACTGTTGTGAAGCCACTCAAAGCAATACCCATAAGCTTCATGTACAAAGTCTGAATTCCAAGCACCAGCGCACCAGCAAGAAAAAACACTCCCATAAAAGTAACTATATAAAGTGGAAATGATGAAAAGGAAGTAATGGCCTTAACTGCAAGCGTGCACAGATTAAAAAGAGACCACTTTGAGACTCCATTTGTCCTGATTCCTACATTAAAGGGGATACTTATCCGATTATACCCAATCCAGGCTGACATTCCCCTGAAGAATGTACCTCTTTCATTCATGCTGCGCCATGCCAATACAACTTTTTTATCCAATAGCTTGAAATCTGAAGCCTGCTGCATATTAAACCCGGAAAGCTTGCTCTGTATCCGATAAAATAAATTAGCACCGACTTTTTTAATCATGCTCTCATTTCCACGTAAGGCCTTAACGCCCTCCACAACCTCATATCCCTCATCCTTCCACAACCGGATCATCTCAGGTATTAATGCGGGTGGGTGCTGCAGGTCAGCGTCCATGATTATACAGCAATCTCCCTCTGCAGCTTCCAGTCCTGCACAAAGTGCAGCCTCCTTGCCAAAATTCCTGCTAAGCCTCAATGCTTTAATACATGGAATATCTTCAGAAAGCATTTTAAGTCTGGACCATGTGCCGTCAGTTGAGCCATCATCAACCAACAAAATCATAAACTCCATACCTGTTTCTGCTAAACACTGCCTGATAACACTGATGTTTTCGCAAATCTGACTTTCTTCGTTGTACACTGGAATAACAACTGTAATCAATGACCTTTCCATTGTTATTTGACCCCCTTTCTGAAATGTTTAATAGTGTAACCCACGATGCCTGGTTTTTTTATGAAAAGAAAGATTAGTATTAGAACTGATACCAGGGAAATCATAAGGCCTAAGAAAAGTTTTTCTGGGAAAAACCACAATTCAATCTTATGCGAGCCTTTTAACAGTTCAAAGCTCAATAAACAATCATCCACAGCCTGTGTTTCAACCTGCTGATTATCCACTTTGACGTGCCACCCCTTATCAAAAGGTATGGACATTACCATCAGTCCGTCACTTGCTACTTTCACCGAACCTCGGATGCTGGTATCCGTAAAGTTTTCAATGGTCATTGATTTTTTGCGGATAAGGGATATCGCCTCTTCAAATGCGGGCATATTCAAACTGTAGGCGTATACTTTAAAGCTGCCTGTTTCGCTACTTGACTTATCAAAATTAATTTGCAGCTCTGCAGAAGATCCAGCCTGGCAAAATCCAAGATTAATTATAGAGGAATGCTTTGGATTAAATTCAACCTCTTTGCCATTGACTTTAACAAATCCACTGCCTTTCATATTAGAGGGCGCCTCATAGTATAGGTAGACTTGCTCCGCTTTATCCATTGCAAAATCAATACTTGCTTTAGAGGCATTATCCTTATTAATACGCTTAAAGCTGTAATACGGTGAACCCTGGCCGCTAAGGTCAAGGTTTTTTTGAGTTCCTTGCTTCTGGTCAATAGGGATTAGAATATCCGGTGCGCCACAAATAGCTTTTATAAGGAGATTCTGAGTTTCAAGTGGATTAGACCCGGAGCTGCTGTCAAACTTATTCAGCTCATTTGTGGATTGAAAGCCCAGTGGCAAAACATAAGGGTTTGTAAAAATCCTTAATTTA
The DNA here is from genome assembly GCF_011065935.2 of Clostridium estertheticum. Taxonomy (NCBI): domain Bacteria; kingdom Bacillati; phylum Bacillota; class Clostridia; order Eubacteriales; family Clostridiaceae; genus Clostridium; species Clostridium estertheticum. Next base: position 996,433 of record NZ_JAAMNH020000001.1, read on the forward strand.
TCGATGGCTGCAGTCTGTTTGTACAATTTTTCCTCAATAGCTATGTTTCGATAAATCAGATATTTGATGCCGAGAAGAGAATCCAGTATTGCTGTGGAACCCTCGTATGTGTAACTGTTAATACCGTTGCTGGAAAAACCGAGATTCTCAAGCATCTTTACAGGCTTTGCGGAGATGGTGGAAGAAAAAATCGATAGGCCAGGATAATTATACAGAGCAGGATCATTGGCGGTTTGGGATGGCAGTATTTCCAAACGATAAAAGCCTTTATCCTTCTCGGAAATAGCAGAAAGCTGATCACGAATTTGGGAAACATCCTTGCCGCTTGCATAGCTGTTTCGACTTGAGTAGCCTTCAGTGGAGTCAATTTTAACAATTGTCACAATGGTACTCGTGGTTATCTCGGCAGTCAATACAAGAAATACAATTAGAGTTTTGCAGGATGGCCGGATATTGCACGAGCGGTCAATGGTAAGGGCCACTGCATATAAAATAATAAAAGCTGCGCTTATATATATTGTGTGAAATCCAATTGATAAATTATCAAATTTCTGTGAGATAAGAATAACACCCAGGATAGATAAGCAAATAGTGCCAATCTCTTTGCCGGTAAATTCGTTCAGCTTTTTAAAAGCTTCATAGCTCATGGATAATACGAGAAAGATGTAAACAAAAGAAAATCGATATGGAAGCTGGTTAGGGTAATGAAAGCCATGCCAAATAAAATTCAATATATTAATATTGAAGCTTAGGGTTAAAATCAGAAGAAGAGCAAGATTCCATAACTTTTCCTTTAGTGGAATGCTTTTACTTAAAAAATAAATTGGAAGGAGTATTAAAACAACAATTCCACAATACAGATTGGGTGCACCTTCGCGGATAGTAGGAGATGCAGCTGTAAAATGTCTGGTTATAAAATCAAATAAATCGTAATAGTTCGTCAGTGTCGTTGGGAATATATCACCCGCAGCTGAGGTAGATTTCAATTGAAAAAAGGTTGGCAGCAGAAGTATTGCTGATAACCCGGCGGACAGCAATGAAAATCCTGCAAATTGACCTGTCCTTTTTATTAGCAAGGATGGTTTTTTAAAATCATGATATTTAAAGAGACAAACCGGGTAATAAAGCAAGGTAAAAAAACAAATAAAAAAAGCCATATAAAAATTCGACAAAAGAGCAATGGTAAGTGTAATGCAGAAAAAGAAACCTTTACCCTCACGTATCAAGTTTACAAGGCCAATCATAATCAAGGGCAGAAGATAAATCGCATCCATCCACATAATATTCCAGGAAAAAGCAAGCACAAAACCAGAGAGTGCATAAAGTGTGGAGAAACCTACAGTAACCAGACTACTCTTTTCACCATGCTGAGCCTTCAGGTAAAAGGCAAAACAGGACCCTGAAAGACTTACCTTTATAAGCGTAAGCACAAGTATTGCTTCAGTCAAATAGTCTGCTGGAAATAAAATAGTTATAAGGTTTATTGGGCTGGCCAGATAATAGGCAAATAACGGCAAGAAATTTACCCCAAGGCCGCCTGACCAGGAGTACAGCAGGCTAGAAGATGATCTAAGCTTGTCCTGCAATTCTGAGATAAAGGGAGTATATTGATGATATAAGTCTGATATTAATAAACTCCAATTACCAAAGGGGAAAATTCGAACAGCTATATAGGCGATTTCCAGGATAAAGGCAGGCAGAAAAAATGCGAGCAAGATTACATAATGCCTTTTAATATATATACCAAACTTTCTTATAATATGAATGTTGTCTTTCAAGAATCATCCCACCTTTATTAAGCTATATAAATTATAAATAGTATATGTGAACATTTAGAATTAGATCTCAAGCATCCAGCACTTTGTGAAAGATCAAATCGTCAACGTTTTCACCAGTACACTGATCCTTATGATGCCTTAGGACAGTTCCTTCATGTACAAAGCTCCCTCTGCCATTTATTTCTTGAAGGAAAAAACTAATAATTATTTACACAAAAGTCTAATTATAGACTTTTGGATACCATTACCATGCGATTTTATTATATCACAAGTAAAAAAGTAAACAAAATATAAGTGTATTAAAAGGACTCCTAGATGCATATTTTTTGAAACTGAAATAAAGGTATCTTAATGATTGTCGTAAAATTGAAACTCACCTTTCTTTATTTTAGCAGGGCGTGTTAATTAAAAAATATTGAAAACATGGTTTAATTTTATTAAAGATTTGTATATTCTAAATCACGATAAATAAACATTGTATTAAAGACGTACCAAAAGAGTACTAATATTTTACACAATTTGAGTATTTAAATTTGGAAAGGATACTTAATGTGGATATAATCGAAATAATTTATAAGAGAAGAGGTATAAGGAACTATATTTATTTTACAAATTTGTGCGAAAAGCCCACTCCTTCAGGTGTGGACAAATGCGATAAGAAAGAATTAAATAAGCTTTGCGCTCCATATTTTCATATTAAAAATGAAATGCTTAAAGAATTTAGGATAACTGAATATTCACTCCATCAAGATGTAAAATTAGTTCAACATGCATTCAAAGAAAATATAGATAGTTTCACGGCTCAGAAGATTGCATCAAGAGTATGGGAAGCTTTAGAAACTAATATATTTGGTAAAGGCGCGGAGGTTCATTTTAAAGGCAGAAATAACCCGCTAAATTCATTAGAAGGTAAGTCTAATAAGACTGGAATAAGATATGATATTGAAACAAATACTTTTAAATGGATAGGTTTAAAGCTTGAAACAATGCTTAATATAAATAACCAATATGAGATAGATGCGTTGAGGAATAAAATAAGTTTCTGTAGAGTTAAAAGAATATTTGTACTCGGGCGATATAAATATATGCTTCAAATAGTTTTAGACGGGGTAGCTCCTGTTAAGTTTAACAAGGAGACAGGAGAAATTAAAAATGATATAGGAAGTGGAACTTGCGGAATTGACATAGGTACGCAAACAGTTGCTTTTATTTCTGATTATGATGTTAAGCTATACGAATTGGCTCCACATGTACAAAATATTGAAAATGAAAAACGTAGAATTCTAAGATTTATGGATAGAAGTAAACGAACCACTAGTCCTAATAATTTTGATGGAAATGGAATGATTAAAAAAGGTGTTAAATTGGAATGGGAATATTCAAAGAAATATGCCAAAGCTAAGAATAAACTTAAGGACCTATATAGGAAACAAAAGGATATAAGAATGCAAGATCACAATATAATGATCAATGAAATAGTGAGAAATTGTAGTGTAGTCTATGTTGAAGAAATGAATTTTAAATGTCTTCAAAAACGTGCTAAAAATACAACTATCAATGATAAAACTGGGAAAATCAACAAGAAAAAAAGATTCGGTAAATTATTAGCAAATAAAGCACCTAGTAAGTTTTTGGAAATATTAGAGAATAAGTTAAGAGCTAAAGGTGGAAAATACACTGAAATTAATACAAAAAAAGTGAAAGCTTCGCAGTACAACCACCTAAATCAACAATATAATAAAAAGAAGTTATCTCAAAGGTGGAATTATTTTGAGTATAATGGACAACAACTTAAAGTCCAGAGGGATATATATTCGGCATACTTAATTATTATGTAGTATACATCTTGATAATTGTAGTAAGGGTTTTAATAAGTTTTTAGAACTTCATAATAAAGAAATTGAAAGATTGCAAGGATTAGATAATTTGAGTAGTATAGGGATTTAGATTTAAAAAAACGTCTTGAAACGGGCGTTATACTACCGCAAAGGTGGTTAATGAATTGCTTGGTAGTGAAATTCTTAGGGAAAATAATTAGTGTTAATATCATTTGTGATATCAAAGAAAGATATTTAGTACCTAAGAACCCCATGCCTTTAGGCTTGCGAGTTTCAGATTAGAAATTACAACTTCACAATAATTTTTTAAGATATTATCTCCGAAACAGTCATCATCAAAATAAGTGCCGTCATACAATTTAACTTTACTATTTACTATAGTTACCTTTTGAGAGATATTTTTTTTATCTTTTACTACGTGTTCATTTGGACTTATTTTAGTAGACTGTATAGAATTTGTATTATTTAAATTTGTTTGTTTTTTTTCATCAACGCTATTTTGCTCATTAGTAGCTTGTATTGGATTATCAATATCTTTTGAACCATCTTCTAAAGTTTGGGTTTCATTAGTAGATTGTATAGATTATTTGTAAAAGCTTTTTTTTACTTTTAATCCTTCCGAATCAGCAAACTCATATATCAAATGAGCGAACAGTTATTTAATACAGAGAAGGATACTGTAAAAAGCAAACATTTATTAGTTCAGTCACATACATCTCATTCGGATACAAAATTAAAGGATTTTAAAATTAGGAAAGCAATATATATATAATTATGTTAAATATTTGAATATATATATTAATACGATGTATAATTGAATAAGTAAACAATTGTAATATATCTATGGAATTGCAACAAAGGCTAATTATAATTAAGTTTACTAGATTTAATATACAATAAGGGAAATGTGCTTTAAAATAACTTTTGTTATATTACAGTTAATTTCCCCTTATTTCTATTTAAATACTTAAAATAGATGGGGGTGGGCTAATGGACACTATACTTCAGGTTAATAATTTATACAAAAGCTTAAGTAAAAGAGAGATTATAAAAGGGATAAGTTTTCAGGTTAATAAAGGAGAGGTATTCGGCTTTCTAGGACCTAATGGAGCAGGGAAAACTACAACTATACGAATGATAGTTGGGCTTATTAAGCCTGATAAAGGGGAAGTTTTAATTAATGGATATGATGTACAGAAAGACTTTATAAAAGCCATGAAAAATTTAGGATGTATTGTTGAAAATCCGGAAATGTATTTGGATTTAACAGGAAGAGAAAATTTAAAAATATTTGCAAGAATGTATGGGAATGTACCTAAGGAAAGAATAGAGGAAATTATAGAGCTCATCGGCCTTAAGGATAGGATTGATGACAAAGTACGAAAATATTCACTTGGTATGAGACAAAGACTTGGATTAGGTCAAGCTCTGCTTCCCAAACCAAGCTTACTTATATTAGATGAGCCAACAAATGGATTAGACCCTGTAGGCATAGTTGAATTTAGAAAAATAATAAAAGATTTAGTAAGAGACAACGAAACAGCAGTTTTCATATCCTCCCATATGCTGTCTGAAATAGAACAGCTCTGTGATAGAGTAGCTTTTATTAGCAATGGTGAGATTAAGTCAATTGAAAACGCTAGGGAATTAAATAAAAAATGTAAATTCCAAAAGGTATCTTTAATAACTTCAGATAATATAAAATGCAAGGACATATTAAGTGATACTTACTACGTACATTCTATTAATGATGTAGAAGGTAGGTTAATTTTAGAATGTGATGAGGATAGTTTTTCTAAAATTATTAATTTACTAGCTAGGAAAAATATTGATATAGAAGAAATAAACAAAGTCCATCAAAATTTAGAGGATAGGTTTATGGAGATAGTAGAAGGGGGTAGTGAATTTGCTGAATCTAGTAAAAAATGAGATGATTAAGCTTATTCACAGTAAAAAATACGTTATATTTCTTTGTTCTATTATTTTCATTTTAATCTTTAAGGGATTTAATATTTATAACAGTGCTTTAAAATTTAAACCAGAAACTCGCATAAAAGATAACCAACAGATACTTTTAGAACTTAAAACTAACCTTGCTGGAAAAACCCTTTCAAAAGAAAAGAAATCAAATTATGAGATGCAGATAAAAAGTTTAGAAGAAGAAAATAAGGTTTTGAAATATGAGATGGAGGCAACTAGTCCTGATTGGAAACTTAGCACACAAAAAAGAATACAAGCACTTAAAAAAAGCAAACAAGATCCATATATAGCATCAGATGGAAATAGACTAGAAGAGATAGATGCTCAAATTAAATATTACAATTATTATCTTGAAAACTCTATAGAAACTCCTAAAGCATATCAGGTCACTGCCCATAGGGATATTATAAAGATGCTTAGTTTTATGAATGTTATATTTTTGCCACTATTAATAACTTTTCTGTGTTCAGACATAATTTCAGGCGAGCATGCTAGCAATACAATAAAAATGTTATTAACCAAGCCGGTAAAAAGGACAAGTATATTTAATTCTAAATTTATTGGAGCAACAATTGTATGCCTATCAACTATATGCATTTTAGAGATGATTACATTTCTAGTAATGGGGATAATGTTTAAGTTTGGTAACCCTCTTTATCCAACAATCATTGGAACTAGATATACTTTAGGTACTAGCGTCTTCACAGGAGATATTCAAGCAATAGCAATCCGTGGTACTTCTTATATTTTACCTGTATGGAAAGTATCAGTTATTACAGCCTTGTATCAAATATTATATATAATGATTTGTGTTATTTTCTCCATGGCTATTTCAACTTTTTTTATAAGTAATATTTTATCATTAATAACTAGCGTTATACCAGTTGCATTTTTATCATTAATTACTTTTATGACACCTTTAGGATTTTTAAGTAAGGTCTATCCAATGTTGTTTACAACATTTAGTAACCCCTTGGATTTATTAACTGGTGACTTAGCTATGAAATTAAGTAACCCTTTAATAAATTTTAAAACTGGAATTTTTGTAATCATAGTTTGGGGTATTGTTTGTTATAGCTTATCATTAAAAAAATTTGCAGGGCGAGATGTTCTAGCATAGGGGGGGGGATAAATCATGGGGTTTTTAATTTCAAATGAACTAAAAAAACTTATAAGTAGAAAAAGATTTACAGTTACACTTATAATGATATGTATATTAGGCGCATTAAATATTTTTGGAACTTATAAAAATACTAAAAAGGATAATATACAGTCTAAGATTGCTAGGGCAGAAAATAACGTAGAATATTATAATCAACAGAAAAAAACTGCAGAAGAAAATAAAGACAAAGATGGAATTAACCACTATAAAATTCAAATGAAGGCAGCAAAAAGTGAGTTGGATAGTTTTAAAAAATATGCAGATAAGAGTACTAGCTGGAAAGAAAAACTTGAAACAGATATAGCATCTTCAGAAGAACTGAAAAGGGCACCAATGATCTCTTCCTCAGACACTGAAATAGAAAATCAAAACAAAAATATTCTTATAAAACAATATTACTTGAACAATAATATAGAATATGATTACATGAAAACAAATCAGATTTTTAAAGTTTTTCCGATATTTTTTAATGGTGCCGGGCGCTTACTATTATTTGTTGTAATTGGACTTCTAGCTTCGGATATTGTTTCAGGAGAGAATAATTCAGCTACAATAAAAATGCTTTTAACAAAGCCTATATCAAGAGGTAAAATACTTTTTTCAAAGTTCATAACAGCAATCATTACTGCTAATGTTATGGTAATAGTTACAGAAACAATTGGATTTGTAGTAATTGGATTGCTTGCAGGTTTTGGAAGTCCTAATACCCCCATCGCAGTGGGAACTATATATAAAATGGACTTAGGTCTTATTGGTAACAATGGGAAGTCTATATCTGCTATACTAGGAAGTAGCTACATACTTCCAGCTTGGAAGGTTATTATTAGTATAATAGTCCTTCAAGTCCTCACGATTTCAGCATGTATTGCTTTTTCCTTTCTTATATCTACTTTAATTAAAAATAGCGACGTTTCAACTGGAGTTTGTATTATAACAGTGTTTCTTACTATGGTTATAGCTATCAATGTTATGGCATTTGCCATACCAGGAGCTCCTACAATGACTAATAAAATTCTTCCATTTATATTTGCAAGCTACTATGATGTATCTTCTATATTTGCTTGCTACTATGATGTATCTTTTGTTCTTCAAGGGGATATGGCAGAAAGAATAATCAATCCTATTGTAAATTTGCATTTTGCTCAGTTCATATCATTGGTATGGATTATTGGATGCTATAGCATTTCTCACATTGTTTTTGTTAGGAAAGATGTCCTGTAGGAATTTGTCCTGTGGTACGGAGCAGGTAACCTTAAATAGCCTTAAAATAAGAAAAGCTATGACCAATTAATACTGGAGGGTTTGTTGAATATGAAAATGGAAGCAAATACTTTAGTTTAATTGATCCAAATAAAAGTTCGTATGTTTCAGTAACTGCATATGATAATACAAACGAGGTTACGTATATATTAGGTGGAAAAACATATTATTGGTGTGAATCTTTATTAGGATTTTAAATTTGTAAATAGTTTTCCATGTTATAGTGTTATAAACAATAAATTTATAGGAGTATGAAGTTATGAAAAAAAGACTTCCTTTAGTATTTATAGTAGTTCTATTGTTCCTATATATAATCTATTTTAATTCTAATACAGTAATGTATATTGGAAAGAGTAATGCTGTTTTGAAAAATCATAAATATAATTCACAAGCAGTATATATTATAAAATTTCAAGCACCTTTCACAAAGTTTGAACAGTATCAATTAAATGAAAATGGTGAATTCATTGTACCAAGAGGCACTGAATTTATAGTATCATTAGATGCTAACGTTACTAGGCCACTTAAATGGAGACTAGATCAGATAAAAGATAATAAAATTCTAGAATATAAAAAAGATAATCTTATACAGCCTCATGATTTTAAGTTTACTTCTGAAAAGGGTTATTCCAGCAGGAGACAAAATTTTTTATTTAAAGCTCAATCTTTGGGTAGTGAGAAGCTTGTGTTCAAATATATGGATGTTGATAATTCAGAGGTAAACAGTATAATGATACTTAATATTAGGGTGGAATAGTGGTTTTGATAATTCATATTTTAAGTGTAAACTCATGTTTTCTATTGAAGATATGAGTTTTTTATTATGTAAAGACAGAAGTCATGATTATTCTATGATTATCCAGTAAGTTACAACCATACTTTATTATAAGGTTGTAAATCTTTGAGGGTATTTCAAGATATTTGTAGAATAACCGTATAGTAGATAAAATAGAATAGAATTGGTAAGGATGGCTCTATAAATGAAATGTTGGAACAGCAGGAGGACGGGAATGGATAAGGGCAAACAAGAAATTACACAAAATAAAATCAGTAGATATTTTCGGATTTACAATTTAGAATAAATATTTATAATAAAGCTAAGAAAGAAGCGGATGCGTATTTAGCAAGTATAATTGTTCATGGGTGAATATCGATAAAATAATATGAAGAGCCGTATGCCTTAGTTGGGCACGTACGGAATCTGTGAGGGGGAAAGTTCAAGAGGGCTTTCCCTACTCGACTATCACAAGTAACGTAGACTTTTTATATAGTCGTTAGTATGATTAGTTTCTAGAGGGGAAATAGTGTTCTTAATCTTATCATAACTTAAATAAATTATGAATTTTAGAGTATTTCAAATGAAGTATTAAAGTAAGAAATTTTTAATAGATTAATACTGTAATTTTTATTTTGTTACAATTTAGTCACCTAAAAATTGTTTAGACTGTTATAATAATGTTAAATCTACTAAAGAGGTGATATAACTTGAAAATTTTATTAGTTGAAGATGATAAAACAATTGCATCCGGCCTCGAATATTCTATGAAGCAGGAAGGTTTTACTATAATACTTTGCTACGATGTTTCCACTGCTAAAAGGGCTTTGAGAGAGACTGAAATTGATCTATGTTTATTTGATTTATCTCTGCCAGATGGAAGTGGCTACGATTTATGTAAGATAACTAGAGAAAAAGGAAATATACCAGTTATATTTTTAACTGCTTGTGATGATGAGGTCAACGTAGTAATGGGTCTTGATATGGGAGCAGATGATTATATAACTAAACCTTTCCGTATAAGAGAACTCATTTCCCGTATAAAATCTGTAATGCGTAGATATGGTAAGCACAGTAATTCGAAAAACATATTAGAATTAAATAATATTCGTATCAATACACTTAATGCAAAAGTTTATAAAAATGATAAGGAAATCACACTTACAGCACTTGAATATCGTCTGTTACTGAGCTTTGCAAATAATCCAGGACAGGTTTTATCACGAAATCAGCTTTTAGAGGGGATATGGGACGTGGCAGGAGATTTTGTAAATGATAATACGCTAACAGTTTACATAAAGAGAATAAGAGAAAAATTAGAAGACGACCCTCAAAAACCTAGAATTATAAAGACTGTAAGAGGAATGGGATATAAGGTTGGTGATTAGTATGCTTAGAAATAGAGAATTAAGGATATTTTTTATGAGTATGATTGGCATATCCACAGCAGCAGTATTTTATATTTTTATTCTGAACGTCTTTGCAGGGCTCATGTCTTTGGTAGCTTTTTCTTTGCTGATTGTTTGTTGTTTTTTCTTTATTAAGAGGGAATATGGAGAGCTTGAAAGACTCTCAAGTTATTTAAGACGCATTTGTAATGGAGAATATTCCTTAGATATTAGAGATAATGTAGAGGGAGAGTTAAGCATACTTAAAAATGAGATTTATAAAGTAACACTAATGCTTTCAAAACAAGGGGAGTTTCTTAAAAAGGAGAAAGTGCAGCTTGCTGATGCTATTTATGATATATCTCATCAACTGAAGACACCACTTACATCTATGCGGGTGATGGCAGATTTATTAAATGATAGTAATTTAAAGAAAGATAAGAGAATTGAATTTACTAAAAATATTGAGATACAGCTTGATCGTATGGAATGGCTTTTGACTTCTTTATTGAAGCTATCTAAAATAGATGCTGGAACGGTAAGCTTTAAAAAGGATAAAGTAACTGTATCTGAGCTAATCCGAAAATCAGTAAAGCCTCTTCTTATTCCAATGGAGATTAAGGAACAAACATTAAATATAAAAGGTGATAGTGGTGTAAGTTTTATTGGGGATTTGAACTGGACTACTGAAGCCTTGATTAATATAGTAAAGAATTGTGTAGAACACACTCCAAAAGGTGGAATAATTTCAATTTCCTTTAATGAAAATCCTCTATTTACAGAAGTAAAAATATCAGATAATGGGAGTGGAATAGAAAAAGAAGATTTGCCATACATTTTTAAGCGGTTTTACAGGGGGAGAAATGCAAGTGAAGAAAGTGTAGGTATTGGGCTTGCTATGGCTAAGAGTATTATAGCAAGTCAAAATGGAGACATAAATGTAGTTAGTAAGAGAAATGAAGGGGCATGTTTTAATATAAAGTTTTATAAGGTAACAGTATAGGAGATTATATTTTTGAAACTCCTGTGATTATACTTGTAAGTGACTAAATTGTAATGATAAAGTCACTGTAAAGTCATCTGAATTATATATACTAAAGCTATAGCAAAAGATTTGGAGGTTTTACAATGGAAATATTAAGAATAGAGCATTTGTCTAAGGTCTATGGGAGTGGAGATACTGCAGTAAAGGCTCTTAATGATGTATCTTTTTCCGTGGAAAAAGGAGAATTTGTTGCAATTATAGGACCATCAGGCTCTGGAAAATCAACTTTACTCCATATGCTAGGTGGAGTGGATAGACCAACTAGTGGTAAGGTTTTAGTGGATAATACTGATATCTATAATTTAGATGAAACACAATTGGCTATTTTCAGACGTAGACAAATAGGGCTTATATATCAGTTTTATAACCTTATTCAAGTACTTAATGTGGAAGAAAATATTACCCTTCCATTGCTGCTCGATGGGCATAAGGTGGATAAAAAGCAGCTTGATGGGATTGTAAAAATACTTAATTTAGAGAAAAGATTAAAACATTTGCCTAATCAGCTTTCCGGTGGACAACAACAGAGAGTGTCTATAGGAAGGGCTCTTATAAGCAACCCTGCTATAATGCTGGCAGATGAGCCTACAGGAAATTTAGATAGCAAAAATAGCAGTGAGATAATTGAACTGTTAAAAATGTTTAATAAGACATTTAAGCAAACCCTTATAATAATCACTCATGATGAGCACATTGCATTACAGGCAGATAGAATTATAGCCATAGAGGATGGTAAAGTTAAGAAGGACGAGGTGATTCGTCCATGAACATAATAAATAAGTTAACCTTAAGGCATATGAAATTAAATAAGAAAAGAACTCTTATAACTATAATAGGTGTAATAATTTCAGCTGCAATGATAACTGCAGTGGCGACCCTTAGGATTTCCTTTATGGATTTAAAGCAAAGACAAAGTATATCCGATGAAGGGGAATGGCATGTTATCTATAAAGATATTAATAATATTCAGCTTCAGGCTGTAAAAAATGATAAAGAAACAAAACAAATCATTTTAAGTAGAGATACAGGTTATGCGCTCCTAAAGGGGAGTCAAAATGCAAGTAAGCCTTATATGTTTATTGGAGAGTATAATAAAGAAGGTTTTGAAAAATTCCCTATTGAATTAAGTAAGGGAAGGTTTCCAAAAGCTGCAAATGAAGTTGTAATTTCAGATGCTATTATAGATAATGCTAAAGTTAACTATAAAATAGGAGATCTTCTAACTGTTGACATCGGTAAGAGGTGTTCAAAAGTTAGTGATGATAAGAACAAAGTCTTGACACAATATGCTGAGTTGCAGAAAGGTAAGGGTACTGATACTGTTGAAGAGTTCTTGACAAAGGAAAAAACAAAAACTTATAAGATAGTAGGTGTAATAAAACGACCTAAGTTTGAACCTACATGGGCACCTGGATATACAGTACTATCCTGTGTAGATGAAAATACTATTACCTCAAAGGAAAAAATAAATGCCTCCATTATACTAAAAGATATTAATGGGGGATTATTTAGTCATGCAAAAAGTATAGCATCTCAAAATAAAATAGAAACAGTAAAATTTAATGATAATCTGTTAAGATTCTATGGCGTTGTCAAGGATGATACTTTGTATAGTATGATTCTTACTTTATCGGCTATTATGATGATAATTATTATGGTTGGGTCTGTCTCACTTATATATAATGCCTTTGCTATTTCTGTATCGGAGCGTTCAAGACACTTAGGCATGCTGTCAAGTGTAGGAGCTACTAAAAAGCAAAAAAGAGATTCAGTATTCTTTGAAGGAGCTGTTGTTGGTCTAATAAGTATTCCAACTGGAATTATTTGTGGATTTTTAGGAATGGATCTTACCTTTTTATGTATAAACTATATGATAAAGGGAGCGTTAGGGATTACCGAAAGTTTTAGAGTAGTTGTATCACCTTTAATTATTATAATTGCAATTGTAGTTTCTGCTACTACTATTCTAATCTCAACCTATATTCCGGCGAGAAAAGCCTCAAGGATATCAGCCATTGATGCTATTCGACAAACATCAGATATTAAGTTAACAGGAAAGGAAGTAAAAATTTCAAAACTTACAAAAAGGATATTTGGAGTTGAAGGGACTATAGGGCTTAAGAATCTAAAAAGAAACAAGGGTAGGTATAAGGCAACAGTATTTTCTTTAGTTATCAGTATGATATTATTCCTAAGTGTGATTTTCTTTACTTCCGACTTGAAGAAGTCTACAGTGCTTAGTCAAGAAGGAATAAATTTTGATATAAATATATCACTTAGAGGGGAAAATGTAGAAGCAAAGAATAATACAATTAAAAAAATAAATTCGCTGGGGAATATAACAGATTGTAATGAAATAGATACTTTTGATGCTAGAGTGTGGATTAACAAAGAGTTTATAGCGGACTATTTAAAGGGTGAAGATGAGAGTATAATGAAAAATGGAGAATATCCATATTATGTTAGTGTAAATGCCCTGAATGATGAAGCTTTAAAGTCTTATGCAAAAGAAGTTGGGGGGGATTTTGACTCATTAAAAGATGAAATAAAACCTTCAGCAATTGTTATTGATACAACTAAATACAAGGATATGCAATCAAAAAAATATGTTGAGACAAAAGCAGTAAAAATAAGTAGAGGACAGAAACTAGATTTAATGTATCAAAATTGGGAATCAGAGAATGATGTACCTCTAGTTCCGGTAGAAATAACTTTAGTTACAGATAAATTGCCTGTTGGTATTTTATCAGAGGGAAAAAAACCAAGTTTTAATATAGTAGTATCTAAGGAAGTATTCGATAAAATAGTAAGTGACAACAAAAAGACGATCAAAGATTTAAGTACAAGTTTATTTATAAAAAGCAATGACCCTATGGCACTTCAGGTAGGCATTGAAACAATTAGAAACGCTGGTGAAGTAATTATAGGTTCTGTTCAAAATCTATTTATGAACAGACAAAAAGATAATCAGACAATTGTATTGATGTCAGTTTTTGCCTATGGATTTATAGCTCTAATTACAGCTATTTGTGTTGCAAACATACTTAATACAATATCCACCAGTGTTGCCCTTAGAAAAAGGGAGTTTGCAATGTTAAAGTCTATTGGAATGACACCAAAAAGCTTTAATAAAATGATAAATTATGAAAGTATATTCTATGGCATTAAAGCACTGTTATACGGTCTCCCAATAAGTATTACCATAATGTATTTGATTCACCGAACTCTTATGGAAAAATTCAGCTTTAAATTTACTCTTCCATGGATAAGTATTTTATTAGCTGTAGCTGCTGTATTTATAATAGTAGGTGTGTCAATGCTTTACTCCAGTGCAAAGGTGAAGAAAGGAAATATTATAGATGCATTGAAGAATGAATAACATCAATAGAAACTAAAAAGATAGAATGTTATTGTATCATAAGTAAATGAGATAAAAATTTAATCATAATAAATAACATTATAAAATAAAAATACACTTACAGAGCATAAATGTAAGTGTATTTCAATTTTATATATAGTAAAAAGTTTATACTAAATTCAATAAACTTTTAATGATAGAGATGATAAAGATAATCTATATTATAAATATTATTTTATTTAAGGATTATTTAATAATTGATAATTTATAATAAACTCATGGACAGTTAACAATTTATGGGAGGTAAGATTTATGTTTTTTAGAATATTGAAAAAAGATTTAAAGCGAAAGAAATCAATGAATATTATTCTTTTAATATTCATCATATTAGCAACAACATTTTTAGCAAGTAGTGTAAATAACTTAATTGCAGTATCAGAGTCTGTTGATTATTTTATGGAGAAGGCTAAAACACCGGACTACATTATTTCAGCTTATGATAGGGGAGAAAATAAAGAGTTTGATAATTGGATTAATACTTCTAAGCGTATAAAGTCCTATGACATTGATAGAAGTACAATGCTTTCTAAAGATAATATTAAAATAAAAGAAGATAAAAAGCTTCGAGATTTTCAACCTTTTGGGCAAACTTTACTTCAAGCTCAACCAAAGAAGTATGGAAAATTACTTGATGATAATGGAGAAGAAGTTATTTTAAAATCAGGGGAAATTGCTTTTTCACTACCTGATAAAAATAAAAATAATTTAGAAGTTGGAGAAAAAGTGATTATTACCATAGGAGATATTAAAAAAGAATTTTCAATAAAGCTGTTTACTAAGGATGCTATTTTTGGATCAAGCATGAATGAAATGAAAAGGCTTCTTATAAGTGATGAGGATTATGAGATTTTCAAATCATGTAAAGAAGCCGGTGTTATAAATAATTATTATATAATGTCAGATGATACAACTGCACTCGAAAAAGAATTTAAAAGGATAAATTGTAATACAATAATTAATCTTGATAAGTCATTTATTAACAGCAGTTTTATTCTCGATATGCTACCATTTGCAATTTTAATTATAGTAAGCCTTTGCCTTATCTTAATTGCATTTTTAATTTTAAGATTTACAATAATTTTTACTCTACAAGATGATTTTAAAGAGATAGGAGTTATGAAGGCCATTGGTCTTAAAGAGTTTGATATCAAAAAGGTTTATTTAATAAAATATCTTGCAATAACAATGATCGGTGTAGTAATTGGTTTTGTAGTAAGCTTTCCATTTGGTAATACATTATTAAAGCAATCCTCAGGAAATATTTTAATAAAATCTTCCACTGGAAATATCTTTGTTAATATAGCATGTTCTATTTTAGTAGTTTTAATAGTTCTTTTATTCTGCTACACATGTACAAGAAAGTTAAATAAGTTTTCAGCAATAGATGCAATTAGAAATGGAAGTACAGGTGAGAGGTTTAAAGGTAAATCAAGATTGAAACTTAAGAATTATAAAAATATTAGAGTGCCAATTTTTATTGCTTTAAATGATATTTCATGTAATCTTAAGAGGTTTGTAGTTTTGATTTTAACTTTCTGCATTGGAACAATTTTAATTATTATTCCTTTAAACACAATAAATACATTAAAAGATGCAAATATTATTAAGACATTTGGCATTGATTATAGTGATGTATTAATTGAAACTGATAAAATGGACAAATATACAAAGGGAGCTAGCAAAAAAGAATATTTAAAAGATATGGAAAAACTTACAGAATCATTTAGAAATAGTGGAGTAGATATAAAAATTTATGGAGAAGTAATGTATAGACTTAAATTTTATGCTGGCGATAAGGATAATATTCTTCCATTAATGGCATTCCAATCTCAAGAAAGTGATACTAATAATTACAATGTTTTAAAAGGTAAGATGCCTGAATTAAAAAATGAAGTAGCAATAACTGAAACTGTAGCAAAAAAATTAAATGTTTCTATTGGGGATACAATTTATGCACAAATAGGTAACGAGAAAAAGGAATTAATAGTAACTGGTTTATATGAAAGTATGACTAATATGGGTCAATCAGCAAGATTAAGTCCTAAAATGGATATGGATTTTAAATATTTAGCAATGACATTCCCTTTTCAAGGTAATTTTCAGGGAAAGGAAGAGCCGCAAGTATTAATAGATAAATTAAGGGATAAGTATCCAAGCTATTCATTTAAAAGTTCACAAGAATATGTTTCAAGATATATAGGAAGCAGCTTAGATCAACTTGATACTATGAAGAATTTAATTGTAGTAATAGTAGTATGTATTAATGCTTTAATTACAATTTTAATGATAAAAACTTTCATTAGCAAAGAAAAAGGAGAAATAGCAATGCTAAAAAGCATTGGCTTTAGAAATAGCTCAATTAGATTTTGGCAATCAGCTAGAATAAATATAGTTCTTGTAGTTGCAATTATTTTAGGAATTATATTATCTAACTTCCTTGGACCTATAACAGCAGGTCAAGTATTTGCAGTAATGGGTGTTCATAACATTGTATTTAAGGTAGAAGTATTAGAAGTAAATATGGTTTATCCGATTATACTACTTGTAGTAACTACAGCTATTGCTTACTTAAGTGCTGGTGCTGTTAAAAAGGTAGATTTAAAAGAAATTAATAATATGGAATAAGGTGGCGATTTGAGATGAATTCATTAAAAGTTATAGATTTATGTAAAACTTATATTATAAATAAAATACAAAATAATGTTTTAAGAAATGTAAACTTTCAAATTAATGAGGGTGAAATGGTTGCTATTATGGGACCTAGTGGTTCAGGTAAATCAACTCTTCTTTATGTAGCTAGCGGAATGGATAATTTAACTGCAGGAAAGGTAGATTACTTTGGAAAGGAAATTAGTACTCTTACTGCAAATGAAATGAGTGATTTAAGACTTGATGAAATGGGATTTATTTTTCAACAAATGCATATGTTAAAAAATCTTTCAATATATGATAATATTATACTACCAGCATATCAGTCAAAAAAAGGTAAAGATAAAAAAGAAATCAATAACAGAGCAAGAGAGTTAATGCATAAGCTTGGAATAAGTGAAATAGCAGAAAATGATACAAATGAAGTTTCGGGGGGGGAACTTCAAAGAGCGTGTATTTGTAGAAGCTTAATTAACTTTCCAAAGATGATTTTTGCTGATGAGCCTACAGGTGCTTTAAATCAACAAAATTCTAAGGAAGTTATGAAGGAACTTAATAAAATTAATCAGGAAGGAACAACTATTATGCTTGTTACCCATGATATAAAGGTCGCAGCTAAGTGTGATATAATAATGTATATTGAAGATGGAGCAATAAAAGGTGAAATTAATTTAGGAAAATTTACTCTGGAAAATAATTTTAAGGATAGAGAAAGGATGGTCAATAATTGGCTAATGGAGATGGGATGGTAGTATGGTAGACTTGCTTCTAGTTGAAGATAATTTAGAACTTGCGGATTTAATTTGTACTTTTTTAAAAAAGGATGGCTTTAGCATTATAAATGCGGATAGTGGAGAGAAAGCATTAGAATTTCTTGAAAAGGATGTTGCTAAGATTGTGCTTTTAGATATAATGCTTTCTGGTATAGATGGTTTTACAGTGTGCTCTAGCATCAGAAAAAATCATAATACACCAATTATAATAATGAGTGCAAAGGTTGATAAAGAGGACAAGATTAATGGTTTTACACTTGGTGCAGATGATTATATTGAAAAGCCAGTAGACGTTGATATTTTAAGTGCAAAGGTTTCAGCATTAATGAAAAGAAACTATGAGCTTAAAGCAAAACGCACGATTATAAATTCAGGTGCTATTTCAATTAATAAAGCAGCAAATGAAGTGTATCTTGATGGAAAACTGTTAAACATGACCTCAAAGGAGTTTGAATTATTACTTTTACTTGTAGAAAATCCCAGTAAAACCTTAAGAAAAGATTATATATTTAATAAAATTTGGGGAGCGGAAAGTTTTAGTGAAGATCAAACACTAACTGTTCATGTAAAGATGCTTAGGGATAAGATTGAAGATAATCCTAAAAAGCCAAAAAGGATTGTAACTCTGTGGGGAGTAGGCTATAAATATGAAGAAATTTGATAAAATAATTGCTATTGTAATTGGTGTTTATTTAGTAAGTTTACTTGGAACACTTGTCTTAATTCAAGGAATAAATAGCAAGTCAAGTAGTGAATATAAAGTAGAAATAAACAAAATATATTTGGGCTTAGTAGAGGGTGTATCCTTTACTGAGCCTGATTTAACTTCTTATAAATTTATGAAATCAGTGTCATTTTTACCTGAGCTTGCACAGACAAGCAAAGATGATATTGATAGATTTTATAAAAGTGCGAATGGAGTAGAATACGAAGTTAAACCTTGGTATGATGGAGATAAGTTATTAGGTTATTTAAGATTTAATTATGTAGTTTGGAATTCAGCTAATAGTATTTTATTAAAAGTAGAATTTATATTATTTATCTTTGGCGCAATAATAATTTCAGTTCTATTGTATGTTAGGAATTCAATTCTTAAGCCTTTTAATATTCTAAGTGAAATGCCTTACGAATTATCAAAAGGTAACCTTAAGGAAGAGCTTAAAGAAAATAAAAATAGATATTTTGGTAAGTTTGTTTGGGGAATTAATGTACTTAGAGAAAATTTAGATCATCATAAAATAAAAGAGTTTAAGCTTGAAAAGGAAAAGAAACTTTTACTACTTTCAATTTCACATGATATAAAAACACCGCTAAACACAATAAAGCTTTATGCGAAGGCTATAGAAGAAGGGGTTTATGATACTAATGAAAGAAAGGTATTAGCAGCAAAGCAAATACAAGAAAAATCATTAGAAATAGAAAACTTCGTAAAAGAAATAATAAAAACCTCAAGTGAAGATGTTCTTGAATTTGAAGTTAAAAATAGTGAATTTTATTTAAAGGAATTAATAGATAAAGTAATTGTAACCTATAAAGAAAAATGTATTTTGAAAATGATAGATTTTATTGTTGAAGACTACAGTAATAAATTAGTTAAGGGCGATTTAGATAGAGCATTTGAAGTTATAGGAAATATCATAGAAAATGCCTTTAAGTACGGTGATGAGAAGGAAATAAAAATATCTTTTTATGAAGAAGATTATTGCCAGCTTATTAAAATATTCAATAGTGGAGAAATAATAAGTCAAAACGAATTCAATCATATTTTTGATAGCTTCTATAGGGCTAGCAATGCAACAGATAAACAAGGAAATGGTTTAGGGCTTTACATCTGCAAATATATAATGGGAAAGATGGATGGAGAAATTTTTGCAGAGTGTGAAAAGGAAGGCATGAGCTTTACATTAGTATTAAGATAGACAAGCTACGGTATAAACGGAACCCGAATTCATGTCCCGGTATCCCATTATTAACATAAGTTTTGCCTTCTAATGGTTTGAATCCAGATATCTCCATGTCTGTTACAGCAGGATATGCACCATGATAATTGGGAAATGTAAAGTTAAGAGTATAACTATTTCCATAAAAAGTAGCTTTCATTCCATCTCCTGTAAAAACTGCTGTATTTGTAAGGAAAATAGCCTTTTTATTTTCTTTTTTCCCATCTACCACATTTACTTCGTAAACAGTAAAATCAAAAGAAGTATTAGTTACATTAGAAATTACGATTTCACAATAATTTTTTAAGATATTATCTCCGAAACAGTCATCATCAAAATAAGTGCCGTCATACAATTTAACTTTACTATTTACTATAGTTACCTTTTGAGAGACATTTTTTTTATCTTTTACTACGTGTTCATTTGGACTTATTTTAGTAGACTGTATAGATTTATTCGTTTTTTTATTACTATTACAACCAACCAAAATGAAAATTAAACTTAAACATAATATCAAAACTAAATTCTTTTTCATAATCAAATCCCTTTCCCTTTGATTTTAAAATTAGTAATTATAATAATATTATGACCCTTCCCCAATAAACTAGACACTCTAAACTCGTATTATCTCTTGTTTTCGTACAATAACTTAATATTTGGTTTTAAGCTACTTTAGCTTTTCGAGTAGCTTTATTATAATAGTCTTCAGGTGTCACATATCCATTTGAGGCATGGATTCGCTGCCGATTATAAAACACTTCAACATATTCAAATACGGCTGCACGGGCTTCTTCACGAGTCCTAAAGTGTGTACCATAGAGCCATTCACATTTTAATTTGCCCCAGAAAGATTCCATTGGTGCATTATCCCAACAGTTACCTTTTCGGGACATACTACATGTAAAACCATACTTTTTAATCAAATTTTGGTAGTCGTAAGAACAGTACTGTGAACCTCTATCCGAGTGTAAAATGACGTTTGAAGGCTTACCAGCACGTAGATATGCCGAATTCAATGCGTCAATAACTAATTCCTTTGTCATTCGTTCACTCATGGACAATCCAACAATTTTTTGTCCACATAAATCCAAGATTCCAGCGATATAAAGCCATCCTTCATCTGTCCACAGGTAGGTGATATCACTTACCATTTTTTCATTAGGTTTGTCCACAGAAAAGTCACGGTTGAGGATATTTTCTGCAACTGGAAGCTTATGGTTAGAATTTGTAGTGGCTATAAATTTCTTTGAAACCTTTGATTTTATGCCATTTTCACTCATGATATGTTCCACTCTTTTATGATTAATAGGACATTTACTTTTGGTGTTTAATATTCGTGTAATTTTTGTTGAACCGTAAACTTTATTGCTCTTTCCATGGATATCACTAATTTCCTTTAATAGAAGATTATTTGCTTTTGATCTCATGCTTTCTGGACGTTTCTCCCATGCATAGTAGCTGCTCCTAGAAACGGATAGGACCATGCATAGCTTCGCTAGATGGTAGTTCATGCGATTAGCCTTGATAAATAGAAATCTCTTTATTTGAGGTTTCTCGCGAAGTAGGCTGCCGCTTTTTTTAATATATCATTCTCCTCTTTGAGGTCCCTATTTTCTTTTTCAAGCTTATGAAATTTTTCATCTTCTGGGCTTAAGTGTCCACTACCTATAAATGGAGCCTTAGGAGATTTTCTATACTTATTTACCCAGCCCTGCATTGTGGTTGGCTTAACCCCTAAATCAGCAGCTACTTTTGACATCGACTCTCCTGTTTTTTCTAATCTCTTTACTGCTTCCATTTTAAATTCAGCACTATAACTTTTATTCATCAAAAATCATCCACCCTTCATTTTTAGTATAGCACGAGTTCCTCGTGTCTAACAAAGGGGGTATGGGTCATTATATCAAAATTATCTATTTTATCTATAGATTATTTGTAAAAGCTTTTTTTTATTTTTAATCCATCCGAATCAGCAAACTCATATAAAAAATTCTAATAGTTGCAATGTTTTACGGTTTCCTATTTTTATTTGGATTGTAGCTTTTGTGCCATTCCTTTACTGAAAGATTATGTTGCTCCATAATACCCCTCCTGATCCATTACAAACCTGTCAAATAATTAGTTCCTATATATTAGCTAACTCAAAAGTATTATAATAGTCATTAATAAGCGATGCCGTTGACATTATCAATTTATGAATTTTACTATAAATTTTAAGGAGATGTTACAAATGGAACTAAACGAAATTATGGATGAACTGAAGTCCCTTGGTAAAGAACGTATGAAAAAAATTTACATGAGCAATGGTGCGAAAGAGCCTGTTTTTGGCGTAACCATAAACGATATGAAGCCGATTTTCAAGAAAATAAAATACAACCAGTCTTTGGCAGAGCAGCTTTATGCAACAGGAAATTATGATGCCATGTATTTAGCCGGTATGATAGCTGAACCAAAGAAAATGGTCGAAGAAGATTTTAACAGATGGATAGATGGCGCTTATTTTTATATGATTTCGGACTTCATTGTAGCAGTAACCCTTGCCGAAACAGATATTGCCTTTTCCGTTGCCGACCGCTGGATTGATAGCGGAAAAGAATTAGAAGTGGCGGCTGGCTGGAGTTGCTACGATTGGCTACTAGGCACTCGTAAAGACAGTGAATTTGACAAGGATAAACTTTTGGCAATGCTTAATAGGGTGCGTGACACGATACACAACCAGCCAAACCGCGCTAAATATGCCATGAACAATTTTATTATGTCTGTTGGCATTTCGTATTTGCCGCTTCATGAAGAAGCAAAGAAAATTGCGGAGGAGGTAGGAAAGGTAGATGTCTTTATGGGCAAAAAACTCTGTCAGACGAATGTTGCAATAGAATATATTCAAAATAGAGTTGATAAAGGAAAACTAGGATTTAAACGTAAACATGTAAGATGTTAGGGTTAAAGAAGCTTTCAGACAATTGGCTTCAGTTAAATATTAAGTTGATTGATGGAAATGTAATAAAAGTTGCATGCAAGAATATAGAAACTATTGAAAATGGGATTGAGTGAGTAAGTTAGAGCGATACCTATAAAATAGGTTAAGTTATTACCTAAAACTTATCGAATTTTTTAAAGGATAATTAATAGCTGTGTTTATTATTATTATTAATATATTATACTAGTGTTATAAGGTTTATTCAATAAGGAGGCAGCAGCTCGACCCAAAAATGTTGCCAGGGTATAAGCAGTAAATAGTTCATTCGTAGGAAATTTTAGCAATATTATAGTTGAATGTATTTGAACAGGAGGAAAATATGGGATATGAATATATTGAAATTATAGGGGCAAGGGAAAATAACCTGAAAAATATCAATTTAAATGTACCAAAAGGGCAGATAACAATTTTTACCGGGGTATCGGGTTCTGGTAAATCATCCATCGTTTTTGATACGATTGCGCAGGAAGCTGGAAGGCAGTTAAATGAAACCTTCAGTAAATTCGTTCAAGTGTATATGCCAAAATATAGACATCCTGATGTTGATGCTATTAAAAACTTATCATTGGCGATTATTGTGCAGCAAAAGAGAATTGGCGGAAATTCCCGTTCAACATTGGGTACAATTACAGATATTGATCCATTAATACGATTATTATTTTCACGCATCGGGCAGCCTCATATAGGTCCTTCCAGTTATTTTTCTTTTAATGATCCAAATGGAATGTGTAAGACGTGCGAAGGCATTGGAAAGATAGTTACATTGGATCTTGACAAGGCTTTGGATAAAGAAAAATCATTAAACGAGGGTGCAATATTACTTCCAGGTTTTAAAGTAGGAAATTGGATTTGGAAATCGTATGCAGCAACAGGCTTTTTTGATTGTGATAAAAAAATTAAGGATTATACAAAAGAGGAATACGACAAGCTAGTATATTGCAAAGAAGAAAAAATAAAATCCCTATTAATGGAGGACATTAATACTACCTATTTAGGACTAGTTGAGCGATTTATCAGGTCAAACATTAAAACTGAATTTGAGAAATCAGAGGCATCCAAAAAGAAAGTTGCGCCTTTTACAACGGAAGGACAATGCGATGATTGTTGTGGAAAAAGATATAATGAAACGGT
Organism: Clostridium estertheticum; assembly: GCF_011065935.2. Classification (NCBI taxonomy): domain Bacteria; kingdom Bacillati; phylum Bacillota; class Clostridia; order Eubacteriales; family Clostridiaceae; genus Clostridium; species Clostridium estertheticum. The sequence goes on from NZ_JAAMNH020000001.1 coordinate 1,020,547, forward strand.
ATTATCATCAAAGATAATGGGTTATACAATCGCAGATTTTACTTCAATGCAAATAGATTCACTTTTAGAACTGATACAAAAGATTGAGGACAAAAAAGTAAAACCTATAATTGACAACTTGTCAGAGCGATTGAGTGATTTGATTCAGATTGGGCTGGATTATGTAAGTTTGAACAGAGAAACATCCACTTTATCGGGTGGTGAGTCACAACGTGTTAAAATGGTTAAGCACCTTACCGGCAGCCTGATCAATGTTATGTATATATTTGATGAACCAAGCATAGGCTTACATGCTAGAGATGTCCATAGGTTGAATGAATTATTAGTCAAGTTAAGGGATAAAGACAATACAGTGATTGTAGTTGAGCATGACCCAGACGTTATAAAGATAGCAGATCATATTGTAGATGTTGGTCCCAAGGCAGGTATTAACGGTGGAAGGGTTATGTTTGAAGGCTCATACAATGAACTTTTGAGTTCAAATACATTAACGGGTCAATACATCGGAAGAAGCTTGCAGATTAAGAGTAAGCCAAGAATTAGTACTGATTTTTATGAAACAAAAAAGAGTAACCTACACAATTTGAAAAACGTTAGTCTAAGGATACCTAAAGGGATATTCTCGGTTGTATCAGGTGTTGCAGGCTCTGGCAAATCAACACTGGTTAACGGTGTCTTTGCGAATGAATATAAAGATGCGATTATTGTTGATCAGTCAGCAGTAAGCGCTAACCTACGTTCTAATCCAGCCACTTTCACAGGAATTATGGATGTGATTCGTAAATTATTTGCTGATGAAAACAAAGTTAGTGCGGGATTGTTTAGTTATAATTCGGAAGGTGCTTGTGAGACATGTAAAGGACGCGGTTATATCGAAACAGATCTTTCATTTATGAATTCAGTGGAAACTATTTGTGAAGAATGTGGTGGCAAAAGGTTTAAGAGAGAGGTTTTAGACTACAAGTGTAATAAAAAGTCCATAGTTGAGGTTCTTGACATGACAATAGCAGAAGCCGTAGAATTCTTTACGCAAAAAGAAATCATCAATAAGTTGAAGCATATCGCAGATGTTGGTCTTCACTATATGACATTGGGTCAGCCATTGGATACGCTGTCAGGTGGCGAATCTCAACGCTTAAAGCTTGCTAGAGAGTTGAGTAAAAAGGGTAATATTTATATAATGGATGAGCCTACAACGGGTCTCCATATGTCTGATATTACGAGTATTTTGAAAATCATTGACCGCCTAGTGGATAAGGGTAACACGGTTATTGTTGTTGAGCACAACCTTGATGTCATCCGGAACGCCGATTGGGTTGTTGATATGGGTGTTGAGGGAGGCAGTCGTGGTGGACAAATTATTTTTGAAGGGACACCAGCTGATTTGAAGAACTGTAAAGAATCCATAACTGCAAGGTACTTGTAAATGGAAATAATATATGGAGTAGACCTTATGGGATACACTCCTTGGGGATGCATTGATTTAATTAGTGCAGGTACAGGCGAAATGAAAAAACGTTATGGAGTTATTTATGTTGATAAAGATAATGATGGGAATGGAACACTTGCACGTAGCAAAAAAAAATCTTTCAACTGGTATAAACAAGTTATTAAAACAAATGGTGAAGGGTTATAATAAAACAAAAGGGGAGCATTATACTCCTCTTTTTAGAATCTAAGAAATTAGAGAGAATTACTTAGAGGAAATGGGAGGGGTATTAATGGAATATATGTATGAACATATAGATCATAAATTAAATATACCAATTAAAATATTTACGCATTTCTTAGAACAATTTCCTTATCATTGGCATGAAGAAATGGAAATGTTATTTGTGCTAAAAGGAACAGTTGAACTTTTTATTGATAAAGAAGTTAATATTTTAGAAGAGGGAGATATTTTTTTAATAAATAGAAATGAAATTCACTATGTAAAATCAACAAACCCTCTTGTAAAATCACAGATGTTGGTGTTGCAGTTTGATACTGAATACATAAATAAATATTATGCAAATTTAAGTAAACTAAAATTTAAATTAGATTCTAGACAAAATAACAAAAAAAATGAAAAGTTTTATAATAGAATTAGGTCCATCCTTGCAACTATGATGAATGTTGTTATTAATAAAGAAGAACCTTATGAGCTTTTAATTAATAGGCATTTACTAGATATTATAATTATTCTAATTAATAAATTTTCAATTAATGAAAAAGATGAATCTAAGGAGTTAAATGTAAGCGAAAATAGATTGATTGATATTATTAAATATATAAATAATAATTATAGAGACAGTGACTTTTCAATTGCCAAGATAGCTAGTGAATTTTATTTAAACCCTCAATATATATCAAGATATTTCAAAGAAAATATGGGGATTACTATAAAAACATTTCTATACAATTTAAGACTAAACAAATCCTTAAACGATTTAAAACTTAGTAAGGATCGAGTTATAGATATAGCTCATAGACATGGATTTCCTGACGAAAAATCATACTACAGAGTTTTTAAAAATATAATAGGAATTACCCCAACTAAATATAGAGAAGTTAATGGTATAGAGGAAAATAACGCAAATGTATTAAATTATTTTAATATTAATAGTAGAGAAACATTGTCTAAACTTTTTGAATATCTAATGGTAGATAATTCAGTTGTTGAAGATAGGAAAATAGAAGAGACTATTAAATTAATTAAAACAGAAGATGTTATAGGGGAACTAAATCATAGCTTTAACAAATTAATAACTTTTGGACATGCAGCCTATGGGTTAAGAAATGATTTAAAAGCACAGCTTAAAAAATTTCAAAGGGATATTGGTTTTGAATACGTAAGGTTTCATGGAATATTTTCAGATGAAATGATGTTATATAATGAAAATTCAAAAGGTGAGGTATATTATAACTTTAATCATATAGATAGTTTATTAGATAGTTTAATTGAAGAGGGCCTAAAACCATTTATAGAAATTGGATTTATGCCAAAGGAACTTGCAAATAGCAAAAATAAAATTTTCTTTTGGGACTGCTATGCAAGTGGTCCAAACAATATGGAAAAGTGGATAGATATGGTTGAAAGTTTTACAAAACATATTATTAATAGGTATGGAATTAGTAATGTTAAAGAGTGGTATTTTGAGTTTTGGAATGAGCCAAATTTAGAAAAAGTATTTTGGGATGTTAGTAGAGAAGAGTTTTTTAACTTTTTTAGACTAACCTATGAAGCTATTAAGGCTATTAATACGGATATTAAGGTTGGAGGTTTTGGAAATTTAAAGTTTGGTGAATTTAATAGTTGGATAAATGAATTTAAAACTTATTCAGAGAAACATAAATGCTTTTTAGATTTTTTCTCTTTTCATGTTTATCAATTAGAATGTAAATATATAGATGATATTGAAATCGATATGATTAATGAAGGTATAAAATATACAGAATCAGAAGATAGTGAAGTGAAGGGGAATATGAAATTAAAAGATATTCTTAATATTGGTAATGAAAATTATATGTCAGAGACTATAAGAGAAATGGTGGAAATTGGTGGTGAATTGCCTGGAAAATGTGACGAATATTGGATTACAGAATGGAATTCCACTATGGATTGCAGGGAGCTTGTGCATGATACCTGTTTTATGGCAGCTTTTATTGTGAAAACCTGTGTTGAAAGTAGTAATTTAGTTAAAGGTATGGGATTTTGGACATTTACAGATTTGTTTGAAGAGTTTAAATTAAAGCAAAACCTATTTCATGGTGGTTTTGGACTTGTAACATATAATGGATTAAAAAAGCCTAGCTATCATGCTTTTGAATTTCTAAATAAATTAGGTAATGAAATTGTATATAAGGATAATGGATTAATAGTTACAAAAAAAGATGAAGATTATCAATTATTATTTTATAACTACTGTCATTATAATGATTTATATAGTTCGTTAGATTATTCTCAAATATCAAATTTAAATAGATATGATGTTTTTAAAAATTCTGTAGAAAGAGAACATAGCTTAGATATTAAAATAAATAAAGGGAAATATCAAGTAGAAAAATTAAGTGTAAATAGAAAAGAAGGTTCATCTTTTGATGCTTGGGTTAAAATGGGTGCACCAGAAACCTTATCAGAGCGTGGATATAAATATTTAGAAAAAGCCGCGGAATGTGGATATAAAACTTGGATAGAAGAAGTAGATAAAGACATTAATATTAATACAAAACTTATGCCACATGAAATTCAACTATTTAATATTAAAAAAATATATTAAATTAATATATTTAGGTTAATCTTAATACGTGCGTCTATTTGATAGATGTTCGATTTTTTCTGTTAATTATATTGTGATTTATTACGTGATTTTGTATACGATTTCATGCATTTGCACATCAAAACGGAATCCGTTGATTATAATATGTTCCTTTGTCTTTTGGAAAGAAAATGTAAAGGAATACAAGAGGTCAGGAATTGGAAGTTATTAAGCTAAAAGTGGGAGGTTTAAGCTCCCTTATAAATATATAATTTAATTATAAGAAGTCAGAATTTAAGATTTGTAATTATAAAAAATATATTTATAAGGAGATATAAAAATGAGTGTTGACTTAACTAAGAAACCATTTAATCTAAATAAAGAGCAAATAAAATGGGTAAATGATACTAAAAATAAAATGACAATTGAAGAGAAAATAGGGCAGTTACTTTTCACTATGGCTGCAGATGATAAAAGCAAAACACTTGAAGTGATAAACGAGATACAACCAGGTGGAGTTATGCTAAGACCAATGAAAGCAAAGCAAGTAATAAAAGCACATAATAAGTTACAAGAGAATGCGAAAATCCCAATGTTTTTAGCGGCAAACCTTGAGGCAGGTCCTAATGGGCTAGCTGAAGAAGGAACAGAGATAGGTAATGAGATGTTAGTTGCTGCAACTAATAACCCTGAAAATGCTTTTAATCTTGGAGAGGCTTGTATAAAAGAGGCTAAAGCACTTGGTGGAAATATGGCATTTGCACCACTTATAGATATTAATTTTAACTTTGAAAATCCAATAGCTAATACAAGATGTTTTGGAGACAATATAGAGTTAGTATCAAAAATGGGTCAGGCTTATACAAATGGAGTTCAAAAACATGGTGGAGCAGTAACTCTTAAACATTTCCCTGGAGATGGAGTTGATGGACGTGACCAACATGTTATTAAAACTATAAATAGTTTAAGTTACCCAGATTGGAAAGCTTCTTTTGGACGTGTATATAAGGAAAATATAGATAATGGAGCAACAGGAGTAATGGTAGGTCATATTGCTTTCCCAGCATACTATGATGAAAAAAACATTGAAGGTGAAGATAGATTAACTCCAGGAAGTTTATCTAAAAATCTACTAAATGGATTATTAAGAGAAGAGCTTGGATTTAATGGACTTATTATGACAGACTCAACATTAATGACTGGATTTGGAGCTCATGGAAAAAGAGAAGATTTAGTACCAATGTGTATAGCAAGTGGAAATGACATGTTGTTATTTACAAAATCACCTTTAGAAGATTATAAATTTATGTTAAATGGTTATAAAAAAGGAATTATTACAGATGAAAGATTAGATGATGCGTTGTCACGTATCTTAGGACTTAAGGCTCATCAAAAGTTAAATACAAGTAATAATTTAGTACCAGATAGTGTTCAAAATATAGGAACAGCAGAGCACAAAAAATGGGCAAAAGATATAGCAGACCAAGGAATAACATTAGTTCAAAATAATGAAGGATTATTACCTCTTAATAAAAATAAGATAAAGAAAATTGGTATTATTCCATTAGGTTGTGATGATGATATTTTTGAAATGTTAAAAACTTCAAAATCACTTCCTTTAGTTGTTAGGTTAGCTCTTAAGCTTAAAAAACCAAGTCTTAAAAAGTATGAGAAATTTATAAATAGTATGACTAAAGAAGGATTTACATTTGAAGTAATAGATCATTCAGACATTTTACAAGGAATGAAACAAATAATGCAAACTATGGAAGACTTTAAAAAGCAATATGACTTAATTATATACTTTATTAATAAACAACCTAAATCAAATCAAACAAATTTAAGAGTTGAATATAAATCAATTGGTGGTTTTGATTCACCTTGGTTTGTAAAAGAGATACCAACTATGATGATATCTGTTGGTAATCCATATCATCAATATGATTTAGAAAATGTTGAAACTGTAATTAATGCATATACTTCTACAGAGGAAGTAATCGAGTCGTTAGTTGAGAAACTAGTTGGGAAAAGCGCGTTTAAGGGGAAAAGCCCAGTTAAACTTGAGTTTAATCCTTTTGTAGGAGACATATCAAAATGGATATAAGAGCAGTATTATTTGATTTAGATGGAGTAATAGCAGATACAGCAAAGTTTCACTTTTTAGCTTGGAAGGCAGTGGCAGAAGAACTTGGAATTATAATTGATGAAGAGTTTAATGAACAGCTTAAAGGTGTGGATAGGGTTTTATCATTTGATAGGATCCTAGCACATGGAAGTATTACAACATTAAAAGAAGAAAAAGAGTATTATAGAACAAAAAAAAATAATATGTATAGGGAACTTTTAGAAAGTCTAACTACAGATGATGTTATGCCAGGTATTAATGATTTCTTTAATGAATTAATTGATAACAATATTAAAATAGCAATAGCATCTATTTCTCAAAATGCACCACTTATTTTAGAAAAGTTAAACTTAATAGATAAAGTAGATTGTATAGCAGACCCAAAATCAGTGAAACTTTCAAAGCCAGCTCCAGATATATTTTTAAAAGCAGCAGAGCTTGCAGGGGTAGAGACTAAATATTGTGTTGGTATTGAAGATGCAAAAGCTGGCATAGAATCAATTAATAATGCAGAGATATTTTCAGTTGGAGTAGGGAAATTAAAGGGGGCAAACCTTTTACTAGGGTCAACTAGTGAACTAAATTTAGAAAGAATAAAGGAAAGCTTTTATAGATATTATTCAAAATAAAAAAGAAAAATGAATAAATATTAAGTGAATAGGAGGACCGTATGTTATGAAAAAATACACATTTGAAGAAAAAGAAAATTATATATATGTTAAAAATAATGGCGGAAAAGATATTGCATACTCAGAGGAATCTGGAATATCAATACTAGAAGTAGATGGATTTGCATTTAAAGATTTAAATAAAAATGGAGTTTTAGATCCATATAAAGATTGGCGTTTACCAATGGAAGAAAGAATAGCTGATTTATTAAACAAAATGAGTGTAGAACAAATTGCAGGGTTAATGTTATATAGTCAACATCAAGCAGTATCAACTGAAGATAGTATATTTGCAAAAATGTTTGGTGGAACTTATGATGGAAAAACTCTAGAAGAAAGTGGCATGGATATAAGTGATTTAACAGATCAGCAAAAGAAATTTTTAGAAGAAGATCATTTACGACACATTCTTTTAACAGTAGTAAATGATGCAAAAACAGCAGCAAAATGGAACAACAATGTGCAAAGTTTAGTAGAAGGATTAGAACTTGGAATACCTGTAAATAACAGCTCAGACCCAAGACACACACCAAGTGCAAACACAGAATTTAATGCAGGGGCTGGTGGAGATATTTCTAAATGGCCAGAACCATTAGGTTTAGCTGCAACTTTTGATGCTGAGATTGCAAGGCGTTTTGGTCAAGTTGCATCTAAAGAATACAGAGCCTTAGGAATTACAACAGCTCTTTCACCACAAGTTGATATTGCAACAGAACCTAGATGGATGCGCTTTAATGGAACATTTGGAGAAGATTCAACATTATCCACACATATGGCAGAAGCTTATTGTGATGGGTTCCAAACAACAGAGGAAAGTAAAGGGTGGGGAAATGAAAGTGTAAATGCAATGGTAAAACATTGGCCAGGTGGAGGTAGTGGAGAGGCAGGACGTGATGCACATTATGGCTTTGGTAAATATGCTGTTTATCCTGGAAACAATTTTGATGAACATTTAAAACCATTTACAGAAGGTGCATTTAAATTAAAAAATGGAACAAAAGAAGCATCAGCAGTAATGCCTTATTATACAATTTCTCATAATCAAGACCACAAATATAATGAAAATGTAGGAAACTCATATAACAAGTTTATTATTACAGATTTACTACGTAATAAATATAATTATGATGGTGTTGTATGTACAGATTGGATGATTACTAAAGATGCACCTGCTATAGATTCATTTTTAAGTGGTAAGTGCTGGGGAGTAGAAACCATGGGGGAAGCAGACCGTCATTATAAAATATTAATGGCAGGTGTTGATCAGTTTGGCGGAAACAATGAAATAAAACCAATTTTAGATGCTTATAATATGGGAGTTAAAGAGCATGGTGAAGAATTTATGCGTAATAGATTTGAAACATCTGCAAAAAGATTACTTAGAAATATTTTTAAAACAGGATTATTTGAAAACCCATATGTAGATCCAAAAGAGTCAGAGAAAATAGTAGGAAATGAAGAATTTATGGGAGAAGGTTACAATGCACAACTTAAATCAATAGTTATGCTTAAGAATAAAAACAATATACTGCCAATAAGTGAAAAGAAAAAAGTTTATATTCCAAAACGTAGATTAAAGGAAGGTCTGGATTGGTTTGGGAATATAATACCAGCGAGTGAAGTTTTCCCAGTAGAAAAGAATATTGTTGAAAAATATTATACAGTAGTTGAAAAACCAGAAGAAGCAGACTTTGCTATTGTGTTTATTGAGTCACCAGATAGTGTTGGATATAAAAAAGAAGAGGGATATATACCAGTAACTCTTCAATATAGACCATACACAGCAGAGTATGCAAGGGAAAAAAGTATTGCAAACGATGATGGAGAAAGTAGAAGTTATAAAAATAAATCAAACACAGCTACTAATGAAAAGGATTTAGATATTATATTAGAAACAAAAGAGGCAATGGAAGATAAGCCAGTTATTGTATCTATGAATTGTAAAAATCCTACAGTAGTAAGTGAATTTGAAAATAAAGTTGAATCAATTCTAATAAACTTTAATGTACAGACACAAGCAGTTTTAGATCTAATAAGTGGGAGACAAGGGCCAAGTGGGTTACTTCCATTTCAAATGCCAAAAGATATGAAAACAGTAGAAGAGCAAAAGGAAGATGTTGCTCACGATATGGAATGTTATGTTGATGAAGAAGGGCATATATATGATTTTGCTTATGGAATGAATTATGAAGGAATAATTGAAGATGAACGTGTAAATAAATATAAAAAATAATATAAATATAAAAAATGAGGAGTGGATAGTTATGGAAAGAAAGTATTCAAAAGAATTATTAAATAAGCTTGTAGAGCGCCAAGAAACAATTATGATAAAAGGTGTAGAGGTACTAGTTAAAAACTTGCCAGATAGTGATGAAAAAGGTGCTATGGATCCACGTCTGTATAAAGATATGAAAAATCAGCTTTTAATAATGAAATATATGCCAAAATTTTTAATGAAGATGGATATGTCAGTAAAAGGAGTTGCAAAACTTAGAAAAATGTTTAATGGGATAAAAAGTATTCCTATAGTTAAAAAGAAAATTGAAATAGAACATAGAAATGTAAAAGGGGAAGATGGAAATCAAATTCCTATAAGAATTTATAAATCAGAAACAATGAGAAAAAATGCCCAAGTTTTATATTTCATTCATGGTGGAGGATTCTTTGGAGGATCTCCTGATGTTGTAGAAGAGTTCGTTAAGCTAATAGTAGAAAATACAGATATTCTTGCAGTGTCAGTTGACTATAGACTTGCACCAGAGAACCCATATCCAGCAGGACACAAAGATTGTTACACTACTTTAAAATGGATTTATAATAATGTAGAAAATTTAGGTGGAGATAAAAATAATATTTTCGTTGCAGGAGATAGTGCAGGAGGTAACTTAACACAATATTGCACAACTAGAGATATGGAAGATAAATTAGGAATGGTAAAGGGACAACTTTTACTTTATCCAACAGTAAATATGGCTGGAATTGAAGATGAATATTTCAAATGGAGTATTGATGACTTTGAAATGGCACCTAAACATAGATCAGGTATTAAAATGATGTTAGATGTGTTCAGTTCACTGGTAGGACTTGGAGAAATATTAGGAACTACAGAGATAGATAATGATTATTTAAGTCCATATAAAAGAAATCCTAAAGGATTACCACCAACATTTATTACAGTAGGAGAGCATGATTTCCTTAAAATAGAAAGTTTAGCATATGCAGCGAAATTAGCAAATGCAGGTGTAGAAACAAAAACAGTTCTATATAAAGGTTTTGGACATGCCTATGCAGACAATGTAGGAGTATATCCACAAAGTGAAGATTGTGCCATTGAAATAGGTAAATTTATTTTAGAAATATCTAAATAAAAGGAAAAGAGAGATGAAGTAATATGCCAAATTTACAAAAAAAAGGATTTGGAATAATTGCACTACTTATGATAGTATTTACATTTACAGATTTGCAAATATCAAAGGTCATTTATAATCCAGATAGTGTATATGGATTAATATTTGAGGCTATTGGAGAATTTCCAGCAGGTATAATTGCTACTTTTTGCACCGTTAGCTTAATTGTAACTAGAAAAAAAGAAAAATCAATAAAATATAATTTAGGAACAATAGGATATGGCCTAATGTTAATTTTATTTTCATTAATGGCTACAATGTTACCAATTAAATATTTAAATGGACCTACATTTTTAGCTCCAATATTAGCAGTTATATATATAGTAATTTCTTATTTTCTAGCTAAAAAAATTAGTGTTACAAATAAAGTGGAGTTACGACAAGCTGCAATTGTAGGAGTATTAACATTCTTCTTTGTAGTAATTACATTTAATTTAGTTAAAATGGGATGGGGAAGAGAACGTTATAGACATATGGTTGCAGAAGGTTCTTTTGATGGGTTTTCACTATGGTTTATAAGACAAGGGTTTACTACAAATAATGAATTTATGTCATTCCCTTCAGGACATAGTACTAATGGAGCTATTATGATTTGGCTAACATTAATTCCAACCTTTATACCGAGATTAAAAAGTAAGCAAGTATTGATTAATAGCTGTGTTATAGTGTGGATAATTTTAGTTGCAGCTAGCCGAGTTGTTGTTGGAGCTCATTTTGCATCAGATGTAACCATGGGTGTAACAATTACTTTAATAATATTTAGCCTTTTAAAAAAGAAATATGTTAAGCGGATTTGCTAAAGAATATATGGTTTCTCAGTGGTGGCTTGTGGTAAAATGTAGATATAAAAAGAGAATAAGAACTTAAAGATTATGTCGTTATTTAAAAAAAGGGGGAATAAATTTGAAAACGGCTATTATTTTTCATAGTGTGTGTGGAAATACTTATTTGGTAGCAAAGGCTTTTTATGAAAGCTTTTTAAAAAAAGGTAAGGAAGTAGAGATTTACCGCGTATGGGATGAGAATCTAGAGGAATTATCAGAGCAATTTTCAGTAGCGAAGGAATATTTAGAAGAAATAATGAATATACCCATTGCAAAATGGGGGAATATATTAGATAAAGAACAAATTATTTTAGGATGTCCTACTTATTATGGGAATGTTTCTGCAGAAATGAAAGCGTATATGGATGCTGCATCAGAATTTTGGGCAGATGGAAAACTAATAGGTAAAAGATTAACCGTATTTACATCTGCAGGGAGCCCGGAAGGTGGAGGACATTTGTGTCTACAAGCCTTGAATACTTTTGGACAGCATATGGGCATGATTTTGCAATCAATTCCACCTAACCTAGTACCTAATGAAAATATTCCTGCATATGGAATGATTCATTATTCAGGAGCGTTAGGAGATCAAAGACCTGGTGAAAAACTATTATGTGCAGTAGATAAGTATGTAGAAAAATATTTGTAACGACCTATGGGAAGGGAAAATTTTTACCAAGGAGTAAAAATTATTAATACAGATAGTACCATAAACTTCAAGTTTATGGTACGGATATGAATTTTATAAGTGTAGAAGCTTTTTTAAGTATCGTCGAGACTAAAAGCCTATCAAAAGCCGCCGAAAAACTTTATTTATCTCAATCCACTATCAGCCACCGTCTTAAAATCCTTGAACAAGAACTTAATACGGAGCTTGTTCTACGTAATCGGGGACAAAGGGTTATAACTCTTACCCCTTCTTCCCTTTACAATAAACTTATACGAAGTGATAGCCCAATGATTAGATAACCCATAGATATCCTAAACCGAGTAGGGTGAAATCTTTGGAAATATTTGAATAACATTTTGATAACTTCAAAAAAAGCGATACATTTAATTCGCTAATTAAATAATAGAATTAAAAGCCGACTAAGGTTAATTTCTACCTAAGCCGGCTCATGAAAAGATTGTAAGTTATAAAAATTTACACCTCTGTAGTATTGGGGAAGAAAGCAGGCCAGAACCTGCTACCTTAGTGGGTAAGAAAGTGACCCACTTGCTAAATCCACCATTTTTTTACTTGCTTGATCTTAAATAAGCATTTTTATTATTTGGTAGATTATTGAATTATAAGGTTGATGGCTATGGGGGTCTTACGGGCGAAGCAAATACCACATCTACCTACATTAATAATTCTAAGTTTTTAATTAGTTCTCCAATCGCGTCAACATATTTAATAGCTATTCTCTCTGCAATTTCATTAGCTAACTTTTCATTATATATATGTGATGTAGAAATTTTATCTTCTAATAAACTAATCCATACTGATTCATCTGATATAATATTGTTTACATATGCCTTTTTAAATATTGTACGTGGAAATGAGTTTTCAAGGGTTACTCCTGCGTAATTCATAAACTCTTTGAGTGTTTTATGAGTCAGCTCATATGTAAATTCAAACCTTTGAATCAAGCTATCTCTTATTATTTCATTTTTACCGTCATATAAATCACTAACTTCTTTAAGTCTATCGTATGCCTTTTTCAAATTCATATACTTAAAATCAAGGTTTCTCATAAATAATTACCTCTTCTTTTTCAAATTGTTCTATAAAAAACTTATCTTCAATATTATTCATATGTGAAAAATCAAACTCTAATAAAGTACTAACCTTCTCCTCAATTTCATCTTTGAATTCTGCAATTGAATTATTAGAATATACGCCTAAATCAATATCACTTTTTAACGAGTTATCACCACGTGCTCGTGAACCGAAGAGTATAATTTTGTCAATATATAACAAATAATATATATTATTTGTTATACCATTTTTTCTACAAATTCTAACATAGCTTATATTATTAATTATAGCAAAAAATCATTGAATTTTAGACACCATTCGTAAATTTAAAAATGTTTTTACTATCGTAAAAGAACCACTTTTCTCTAATTATATCATAATTATAAAAGTTTAATACAATTAAAATCCCGCTAACCTCAACTTTCCTCTCAATAACTATTACCACTCATCATCATAGCCTTAGGTAAGTTTATGGGGAATTTATTAATTGCAATTAGTAAACAATAAATTCCAGTTATTGTAACGTCCCCGAGGTCGTAGTAAAAACTTGAAGTTTTTACTTTACTTGCTTTAATTTCACTAGATGAATTAATATTCATAATTAATGTACAAGCAATTGTTGCAAAGCTTTCATTTTTCATTTATTATTTTATTTAGTAATGATAATAGTTATTATCATTACTAAATAAAATGTAGAGAGAGGTAATTAAAATGGCATTTGTAAAGATGAGTGAATTAGCCTTTACGGAATTTAAAAAATTTCTTCAAGAAAACTATGTAACTTCGGATGAAATAAGAATTAATTTAACAGGTAATGGCTGAAGTGGCCCTGTGTTTAATCTTGTTCTGGATGAACAAAAAGAAGACGACAATGTTGAGAAATTTGGAGATATTAAATTAGTGGTAAAAAAGAGTGTTAATGATGAATTTGGAAGTTTAGTAATAAAATGTGGTGAGGAAAATGGTCTAGATGGTTTCTCTATCGAACTAGAAAATAAACAAGAAGGTGAATGTGCTAGTTGTAGTAGCTGTAGTTAAAAATTCAATTAAAGCCTAATATAAAAATCTATTTTAGAATTAAACCTTATCATTCTTATAAGAAATGCAGTTGGAGATTTTTCATGGGGATTTTACTGTACCAATAATTTTGAACAAGCTAAAAAATGCCACACTGGGCAACGAATATATTAAGGGGGTAGCTAGTAAAACTAATTATGTTTTTCTAGCTATTTTCGTATACGCGCGTAAGAGAATACTAATTATCAAATTGTTAATGAGGTAAATAGATGTGAAAACAGAAACATACCAGTAACTTTAGTTAATAGATGTTACTTAAAAGACTGTTTTGAGGTATAATAGATTAATAAAAGAGGGGGTGCAATTATGGAAACTGAGGTAGAAAAGTCAACAAAAAGGTCAATAAAAAAGCGTAAGAAAATTGTTTTAGGTATTATAATTTCTATTTGTACTTTACTTATAATATACTTTGGGATGGCAATATATTTTATGAATCATTTTTATTTTGGTTCTACAATAAATAGAATTAGTGTTTCAGGTAAAAGTGTAGAGGCTGTAAATGAACAAATGGCATCTGAGATTCAAAAATATCAGTTAAACATAAAAGAACGAGGCGGTATAAATGAACAAATTACAGGAGAAGAAATTGGCTTAAAGTATGATATGAATGGGGAGTTTAAGGAGTTTAAAGATAAACAGAATCCTTATAAATGGATTTCAGTAGTTTTTAATACAAAAGATTCTAAAATGATAGTAGGAGTTAAATATGATAAAGATTTATTAAAAGAACATGTGAACAAGCTTTCTTGTTTTGATAGTAGTAAGGTAATTGAACCTAAAAATGCAGGCTATAAGTATATAGATAATGGTTATGTGATTGTGGATGAAGTCATTGGAAACAAGGGCGATAAAGATATTTTATATAAGAATGCCATAGATGCAATCACTAAGGGTGAAACAACAATAGATTTGGAGTCAATTAATTACTACGTTAAGCCACAATATACTTCGAAATCTCCAAAGGTAGTTGCCACAAGGGACAAGTTAAACAAATATGTATCTTCAAAGATTACCTATATTTTTGGGGGAGATAAAGAAATTTTAGATGGTTCTACAATAAATAAGTGGGTTACAGTTGATGAGAATAGTGAAGTCACATTTAATGAAAAACAAGTTGAAATCTATATGGACGTACTTGCTAGTGAATATAATACAGTTGCAAAGACGAGAAATTTTGTTTCATCATCAGGAAAGGTAATTAATATTGGTGGCGGTAGTTATGGATTTGCTATTAATAAGGTTAAAGAAACCCAAGATTTAATTTCGATGATAATGGAAGGGAAATCTATAGAAAGAGAACCAGCATATTATCAAACCGCATTATCTCGTGGCAAGGATGATATTGGAAATACATATGTAGAAATAGATCTTTCAAGGCAACACTTATGGTTTTATAAAAACGGAGTGTTGATAACTCAAGGGGATGTTGTTACAGGTAATGATGGATCTGATAAGACTAGAACACCGGTGGGCATTTATATGATCAATTATAAAGAAAGAAATGCAACCCTTAAAGGTGAAGACTACGCTGCTCCTGTGAATTATTGGCTACCTTTTAATGGAGGAATAGGAATTCATGATGCAAGCTGGCGAGATAAGTTTGGGGGAGTGCTGTATAAGACAGGCGGATCCCATGGTTGTATAAATTCACCATACGATGTAGCAAAAACAATATTTAATAATATAGAGGCAGGTACTCCAGTTGTTTGTTATTAATGGATAAATTTATTTAATTTTAAACAATTAGAGAATAGAGTAAAACAAAACTTGAAAATTTAATGCAAACATAAAGTTTTTATTTATTCTTTCTAAATACCCCATCATCCTAACTCTTAAGCCTCGACTTTCTTCGGGTTACCCCTGGGGGTCCTAGCGAGGCCTTAGCTGAGCTTTCTTAAATAGAATAGTTGTAAAAATATAAAAGTCTTGAATTTAATTCATGACCTATATTTTTTAATTTGTAAGATACTCTTAAGCTCTATAAAATTAGAAATCTCATAAGTAGGTTTTATTCCTGTTTTATTTACAATTTTATTAGGATTAAACCAGCATGTATCTATACCAAAATTTATTCCACCTTGTATATCAGAGGATAAGCTATCTCCTACTATCAATACCTTGCTCTTGTCTGTATGCTTTATATTGTTTAAAGCGAGTTCAAATATTTTAGGATCTGGCTTCGATACCTGAACTTCCTCAGATACTACTATATCTTCAAAGTATTTTGCTATAATAGATTTTCTTATTCTATTATCCTGAACATCCTTAAGACCATTAGTAATTATAGTAAGTCTATAATCTTTATGCAGACTTTCTACAAGCGATATACTATCATCATACAAAAACGATGCATTAGATAAATGTTTCATATATGATTTTGCAAATTGAGTCTCGTCAAACCCAGCATCTAATCTATCTGATAATCTTTTAAATCTTTCTACCTTTAATATTTTCTGAGTAATAAGACCATCCTCAAACTCTTTCCATATATCCGTATTTATACTCTGGTATATTTTTAAATGATGACTTTCATCATACTCTATATCAAATTCAAGCATGGTATTTTTAAAAGCATCCCTTTCAGATTTTTTAAAATCAAATAAAGTCTCATCTGCATCAAATATTATAATCTCGTACTTCATAATAAACCCTCCATATAGTTGATTCTTCTAACTTTTGCATTAAGTATAAGTCCAATAAGAAATAGTACTCCTCCGATTATCTTGCCCTTAGAAAAAATATCCAACCATTATGGCAAGTATAATGCCATTTATAAGTGCTAAATTTTTATACATATAAATTCCTCCTGTGCTTTACAATACTATATATATAAATTACAATATTAATATGAATTAACACATGACATATGTCATGTTAAGGAGGATTTATGAAAAGAATTTTGAGCAAGGACCTCTTAGCCCATTATATTGCTAAGCATAATATAGAAAACATATTTGATAAAGAAATATTAGAATATGCACAACTCCATTTTTATGAAAAACAGGAATACATATTAGAAGCAGAGTCTAATCTTGAATATTATTATTTACTTGTAGATGGGAAAATCAAAATTTCTTATCTTTTTGAAAATGGTAAATCAATGCTTTTAAAGTTTTACAAAGACTTTAATACTATAGGAGATTTAGAACTTTTAAAAAACACACCTATACTTTGCAACATTGATTCAATAGAAGATACTTATTTAATAGCAATTCCTTCAGATATACTTAGAAAAAAATATTTTGATAATCTAAAGTTTTTACATCATTTAATTGCTTCTTTAAGCGAAAAACTTTATGCCACCATTAATAATAGTTCATACAACTTTGTATACCCTCTTATAAATAGATTATCTAGCTATTTAGTTGAGCATATAACAGAAAAAAGCTATGTAGTTTTAAAGCCATCATTCATTGAAATTGCTCAATTCTTAGGAACAACCTATAGGCACTTGAATAGAACATTTAAGGAACTTGAATCAAAATCAATTATAAAATGTGAAAATAAAATAATACATATTTTAGACGAGGATAGACTTCGAGAATTATCTAAAAACTTGTATATAAAATCTCTCTAGTAATAGGATACTTTGTTAATATAGATACATATCTACATTAACAAAGATTCATTTAATTGGTGTCAATTACTATACATTGGTATGTTTTATTTCTGCACGAAAGTTTTTGTTTACTATTAAAAGAACTAATATATATAGTAGCACAAGCTTATTTCATAGAGAAATCTATGGGGTAGGCTTTCTCTAATTGCTTCAAATCATGTAGCAAAACAAATTGTGTTTACAATTTGTTCATGACCCCCGGGGGTTTTAATGAGCGAAGTTACGTTCAAAATAAGCGATATATTTCTCCGTATATATTATATAACCTATTGCGGACCGTTCGAAAAAGTGGAATCATTTCACGATTCTCGTAATATATGCAAAAAATCGTGCTATTATTAAGTTTATGGGCGATATCTATAGGCCTTATCATAAAGTTACATTGACTATTATTATTAAAATATTATACTAGTGTTATAAGGTTTATTCAATAAGGAAGCAGCAGCTCAACCAAAAAATGTTGCCAGGGTATAAACAGTAAATAGTTCTTATGTGGGGAATTTTGGTAATATTATAGTTGAATGTATTTGAATAGGAGGAAAATATGGGATATGAATATATTGAAATTATAGGGGCAAGGGAAAATAACCTGAAAAATATCAATTTAAATGTACCAAAAGGGCAGATAACAATTTTTACCGGGGTATCGGGTTCTGGTAAATCATCCATCGTTTTTGATACGATTGCGCAGGAAGCTGGAAGGCAGTTAAATGAAACCTTCAGTAAATTCGTTCAAGTGTATATGCCAAAATATAGACATCCTGATGTTGATGCTATTAAAAACTTATCATTGGCGATTATTGTGCAGCAAAAGAGAATTGGCGGAAATTCCCGTTCAACATTGGGTACAATTACGGATATTGATCCATTAATACGATTATTATTTTCACGCATCGGGCAGCCTCATATAGGTTCTGCCAGTTATTTTTCTTTTAATGATCCAAATGGAATGTGTAAGACGTGCGAAGGCATTGGAAAGATAGTTACATTGGATCTTGACAAGGCTTTGGATAAAGAAAAATCATTAAACGAGGGTGCAATTTTACTTCCAGGTTTTAAAGTAGGAAATTGGATTTGGAAATCGTATGCAGCAACAGGCTTTTTTGATTGTGATAAAAAAATTAAGGATTATACAAAAGAGGAATACGACAAGCTCGTATTTTGCAAAGAAGAAAAAATAAAATCCCCATTAATGGAGGACATTAATACTACCTATTTAGGACTAGTTGAGCGATTTATCAGGTCAAACATTAAAACTGAATTTGAGAAATCAGAGGCATCCAAAAAGAAAATTGCACCTTTTACAACGGAAGGACAATGCGATGATTGTTGTGGAAAAAGATATAATGAAACGGTATTATCATCAAAGATAATGGGTTATACAATCGCAGATTTTACTGCAATGCAAGTAGATTCACTTTTAGAACTGGTACAAAAGATTGAGGACAAAAAAGTAAAACCTATAATTGACAACTTGTCAGAGCGATTGAATGATTTGATTCAGATTGGGCTGGATTATGTAAGTTTGAACAGAGAAACATCCACTTTATCGGGTGGTGAGTCACAACGTGTTAAAATGGTTAAGCACCTTACCGGCAGCCTGATCAATGTTATGTATATATTTGATGAACCAAGCATAGGCTTACATGCTAGAGATGTCCATAGGTTGAATGAATTATTAGTCAAGTTAAGGGATAAAGACAATACAGTGATTGTAGTTGAGCATGACCCAGACGTTATAAAGATAGCAGATCATATTGTAGATGTTGGTCCCAAGGCAGGTATTAACGGTGGAAGGGTTATGTTTGAAGGCTCATACAATGAACTTTTGAGTTCAAATACATTAACGGGTCAATACATCGGAAGAAGCTTGCAGATTAAGAGTAAGCCAAGAATTAGTACTGATTTTTATGAAACAAAAAAGAGTAACCTACACAATTTGAAAAACGTTAGTCTAAGGATACCTAAAGGGATATTCTCGGTTGTATCAGGTGTTGCAGGCTCTGGCAAATCAACACTGGTTAACGGTGTCTTTGCGAATGAATATAAAGATGCGATTATTGTTGATCAGTCAGCAGTAAGCGCTAACCTACGTTCTAATCCAGCCACTTTCACAGGAATTATGGATGTGATTCGTAAATTATTTGCTGATGAAAACAAAGTTAGTGCGGGATTGTTTAGTTATAATTCGGAAGGTGCTTGTGAGACATGTAAAGGACGCGGTTATATCGAAACAGATCTTTCATTTATGAATTCAGTGGAAACTATTTGTGAAGAATGTGGTGGCAAAAGGTTTAAGAGAGAGGTTTTAGACTACAAGTGTAATAAAAAGTCCATAGTTGAGGTTCTTGACATGACAATAGCAGAAGCCGTAGAATTCTTTACGCAAAAAGAAATCATCAATAAGTTGAAGCATATCGCAGATGTTGGTCTTCACTATATGACATTGGGTCAGCCATTGGATACGCTGTCAGGTGGCGAATCTCAACGCTTAAAGCTTGCTAGAGAGTTGAGTAAAAAGGGTAATATTTATATAATGGATGAGCCTACAACGGGTCTCCATATGTCTGATATTACGAGTATTTTGAAAATCATTGACCGCCTAGTGGATAAGGGTAACACGGTTATTGTTGTTGAGCACAACCTTGATGTCATCCGGAACGCCGATTGGGTCGTTGATATGGGTGTTGAGGGAGGCAGCCGTGGTGGACAAATTATTTTTGAAGGGACACCAGCTGACTTGAAGAACTGTAAAGAATCCATTACTGCAAGGTACTTGTAAATGGAGATAATATGTGGAGGATTAAAACAAATTTTGTTTACAAATTGTTCATGATCCTCGGGGGTGTTTCATAGCCATCAAGCTAAGGTAAATAAGCTAACTTATTTACCTTAGCTTGATGGCTATGGGGGGGGGCTTTATGAGCGAAGTGAATTTACAAGGGTTTAAAAGCAAATTGCTCATTTCCTCAATGCTGTAGCGGGTTCAGTGTTAATTAGTTTGTAGCTAACTACAATACTCACGAAAAGAACAATTGCAAAGGTCGCTATCATGGAGCCTATTGCTTGTACAAGAGTAATAACCACTGGAAAATCTACAACCCCTCGTGCCAAATAAGCTAAAGTTATCAATACTACATTTACAGCTGTTGCCATGCAAGAAAGTAGTAGATTTTCACCCAATATAATCTTTTGAATAATCTCCTTGCTAAAGCCTAAGGCTGACAAAAGGCCAACCTCTCTATATCTTGAATTCTGAAGCTTAACAAGTAAGATTGTACTTATAAACAACCCTATAGCAAAAATAAGAATTGACAATATTAAAAACAAGGTGTTTAGGCTGTTAAAGGTATCTTGTAATGCTGAAACGTCCTTTGAAGCATTTTTTGAAGCAATGCCTTTTAGCTCTAACATATTACTAACCGCAACTATATGGTCAAACTCTTTAACATCATAGCTAATGGAATAATTTTTTTGGTCACCGCTATACTTATATAGCTTTTGTTCAATGTCGGAGCTTATAAAGAAATCGTCATACCCTGCATTATAAATACCACTAATGGTAAGTGTTTCACTGAAATTGTTAAACTTAAATAAAATTGTTTTGCCAATTATGGTGTTTATATTACTTGCAAACTTTTTCGCAAGGCTTGGAGTTATAGCAATTTCCGTAAGTCCCCTGCGTGGCATAATGCCGTAAGACATACTTTCATTTGCTTTTGGCGTAGGAATTTTTTCAGTTACAGCTTCACTTTTGCCATCAAGGATAAGCGTAATATTTTTAAGAGGATATTGATAATAAATATTTTCTATCCGCTCATCCTTAGCCAGCAAATCCAATATGGTTCCATCATCACTGACTTTTATGTATCCGTTATTAAATGCAGTATTTTTTTCTTTGAAGTCTAAAATAGACTTTTTCATTATATTACCAGAGGAAAGTGACAGTATAAACGCACAAATACCAATGGAAATAGCAAGGGAAACTGCTATATATCTTTTTAGGTGCACCTTAAAATTCTTCATTGCCCTGTTCATAGCAGATACTTTAACTGCTGCTTTTGCATTTAGACTGTTTTTTTCTTCCATTACTTTATCACTAAAAGAGGTTTGTAATACTTTGATTTTTCCACTTTCTATTGTGATTATTTCGTCAGCAAAGTCGCATATTTTTTTATCGTGAGTTATGAGGACAACCAATCTTTCATCAGCAATTTTATTGATTAGCTTCATAATTTCGCTGGAAGTATCTCGATCCAACGCCCCTGTGGGTTCGTCCGCAAAAATAATTTTCGGATTGGTAATAAGTGCTCTTGCTATTGCAACACGCTGTTTTTGTCCCCCGGATAGGTTTTCGACTTTTTCATTTGCTTTTTCTAAAATACCCACCTTATCTAAAATCACTTTGGCTTTACTTATGTTTATTTCTAACCCGTCAGAATTTAGCTCACAAGCTAAAAGAATATTATCAAGGACAGTATAACCACTTAATAAGTGATAATTTTGAAAAACAAATCCTATATTATCCCTACGATAATCACATAATTTACTGATGTTCATATCACTAATAGAACTGCCACAAACATTTATTTCACCACTGTAATCAGTATCAAAGCCTGCAAGTAAGTTTAGCAATGTGCTTTTACCACAGCCGGATGCACCTAAAATGCAAGCAAGACCTTTTTGCGGAAAATTATAACTTATATCATCAAGTATTACAGTGTCTCCGTATTTTTTAGTTAAATTTTTAAGTTTTATCATCTTATCTGTCTCCTGTCTTTAGGGCGGTTACTGCATTTGTTTTTACTGCCACTATTAGCTCTGCAAGATATGACACTACCCCCATAGCAACTACAAGTAAAATCCCTGTAATGAGTAGTTTTCCGTTCAAAATATCAGCATGAAAGAATGCCGTTGTCCCCTTATTGATAAGAGGCGAAGCCACAAGGAATAGCACTGCTGCAGTGATTGCTGCAATATTAAATTCTGCAAAAGAAAACAAGTTGATATTCTTATTGTTAAACCCACTAACCTTATAAATTGCATATTCTCTTTTTCTCATAATGGCAGTAATTAATGCTACTGCAATTGCAAGGATAACTGAAAGCACCGAAATCAGAGTCGTAGCAGAGCCTGATTGAGCTGTGGTTTGTGTGTTCAATCTAACCATATCCTCAACAAGCTCAAATCTACCAAGGGGAACTATACCCTTTGCATTTAATTCGTCTTTTATGGCAATCATGTCCGCTGGTGTTTTTGCTCTTATGGAAAAGTTTATTTTATCTCCTGACATATTCCCCTGTGCTCTCATTTTATCTAGTGCAGATTTGCTAAAGAAGAAAGAGTCATCAACGGAGTATTCAGATTTTTTACCCTCATATTCGCTAATAACTGTGGTATCAACCACACCAACAATTGTTACATCTGTGGTAACTGGCATAATAATAGGCTGACCACTATCCCAGTTGTAAACCTCACCTTTAAAGCTAATTGTTTTGCCAATTGCTTGTTTATCTGTAATATTCATTTTCTCGATAAAGCTTTTTGGCACAACAACCTCATTGCCGCTACCCATGGGCATTTTGCCTGCTGTCAGCTTATTTACAACTGGTACACTATTAGAGGTTTGGATCTTATATTCTTTACCTTCTGCTGTTATTTTAATATTAGAAAACGCCTGCAAAAATACGGCATGTGAGACTCTATCGTCATTCAGAAATTTATTATACATACCACCAATATTTTGTTTCACATCAGCCTTTGGTTCATCTTTATTTCCACCGGTACCGGTACCACCGGCACTGGTAAAGCTGCCAACAATATTTATATCTAAAATTCCATCGCCATAAGTAGAGAAAAGGGTATCAAACATTTTTGTGCTGCTATCTCCAATTGTTCCACTAACACTTACAAGCAAGAGGGTTGCAGCGATTAAAAGGGAAGATGCTGTTATTATAAATTTGCCAATCTTTCTTTTAGTGTTAGTTATTGCTATAGAATAGGCATTTTTAAGGCTCAACCTGCACTTTAATGAAGCTTGCTCTTTTGTTGTCTTGATAGGCTCGCTTTGATGCTTTGTTATTAACTCACCCTTGTCAAGCTCAAAAACATTGGAGTTTGTGCCTATCAGTGAAGTGTCATGGGTTACAATAATAACAGTTTTTACTTTTGCAATTTCTCGTAGAATGTCCATTGTGACTTTTGAAGATTTCTCATCTAGTGCACTGGTAGGCTCATCTGCAATGATAACATCAGGATTTTTCACAAGCTCCCTTGCAATAGCAACACGCTGTTTTTGCCCTCCCGAAAGGTTTTTTACCTTTTGATTGATAAGCTCGCTGATTTTTAAATCCTTCATAATTTTAACTATTTCCCTTTGATTTTGCGTATCTTTAAGATACTGGGGCAGCTTGATATTTTCTAAAACAGTTAAATCCTCAATAAGATTGAAGTCCTGCCAAACAAAACCGAAAACACTGTTGTAAAAATAGCTTTTCTCACTGTTTGTAAGAGTCTTGATGTCTTTATTGTTATAAGACACCTGACCATCAAACTCCTGCTCCATACCACTTATAATTTTAAGCAAAGTGGTTTTGCCACTTCCCGATGCGCCAATAATAAAGTTTAGTCCCTTTCCAATTTCAAGGGTTACACTGTTTAGTGCATAATCATCATTATATTTTTTTGATATATTTTTTATTTCAAACATTCTAATCTCCCCTTAATTACCAATAGATTTTTTTTATGGTTATAAATCTTTACCTCACTTTTGTCTTGTTGTGACCATTGTATCCTATATGACATAAAATTCGTGTTAAGAAAAGAAAAGTTATATATTGCTAGAAATGCTATCTCTCTTCACTAACCACTTCTAAACGAATTTTAGTGAAATATCCTAAAAATCATAAACTCGCTATCGCTCAAACATATGATTTTCTTAACGGCTATTTCACTAAAATACGTTAAGAATTGGTAAGTTTGTTCAAATAGCATTTTACGCAATATATGACTTTTCCGCGTGCTGAAGGATAAAAATAATTTTCTTAACACAGATATTATGTTATTATGTTATTATTTTAATTGAGGTGATTTTAATGCGAATTTTAATAGTAGAAGATGAAATAGATTTATGTGACTCTATTGCAGAGGGTCTTAGAATAGATGGGTATGCAGTTGATACCTGTCATGATGGTGAAGCCGCTTTTGAACTTGTAACAGTTGAAAGCTATGACTTGCTTATACTTGACTTAAACTTGCCAAAAATGGACGGATTAGATGTATTAACTGAAGTTAGAAAACAAAACAAGGATATTAAGGTGTTGATTTTATCAGCAAGAGTGAGTGTGTCTGACAAGGTTTTAGGACTTGATTTAGGAGCCAATGACTATCTTGCAAAACCATTTCACTTTGAGGAATTAGAGGCAAGGATAAGGAATCTACTCCGCAGAAAATTTATTCAGGAGGATTCAATTTTAACCTTCTGCAAGCTATCCCTTGATACTGTAAAACGCAAAGCTTATACTAAGGAAAATGAACTTCTTCTCACGCGAAAAGAGTTTGCGATACTTGAGTATTTTATTTTAAACAAGGAAAGAGTCATCAGCCAGGAGGAACTTATGGCACACGTATGGGACTCAAATGCAGATAGCTTTAGTAACTCTGTCCGTGTTCACATAGCTTCCCTTAGAAAAAAGCTAAAAGCAGAATTTACCTATGATATCATACAAACAAAGATAGGCGCGGGTTATCTTATCCGTAAAAGAGGTGACATGTAATGCTGAAAAAAATGCCACTTAGATTAAGGCTTACCTTTTTAACAATATTACTTTTAACCATTTGCTGTGTAGGGCTTACTTTAATACTAAATCTATCGGCATTCAGAATGGTTGATATGATAGAAGCGACTTCTATGACACCAGCAAAATCCACTGTTGAAGAAAAAATTCCATCCCCATTAAATGACACTGCACTTTCTATTCCAACACCACCATCAACTATTTCTCAAAGTGCAAGAAAAGGGTTTCGCTTGGAAAGTATTTTTTATATGATGCTCATTATTTCATTCGGTGGTGCATTGACCTATTATATTTCCGGAAAAGCACTTAAACCTGTTAATGAATTAAGCTGTCAGATGAAAAAAAGAAATGTTCTTAATCTATCAGAGGATATTGAAATTCCAAAGGCAAAGGATGAGATTTCTGATTTAACACTGTCTTTTAATGAAATGATGCATAAGCTGAATGAAGCTTTTTTAATGCAACAGCGATTTTCTCAGAGTGCTGCACATGAACTACGTACTCCACTTGCAGTATTGCAGACAAAGGTAGAGGTATTTAAAAAGAAAAAAAGTCATACATCAGAGGAATACGAATCTCTTATTGAGGTTATTGGTAATCACACCAATCGTTTAATAGCACTTGTTAAAAATCTATTGGATATGACTAATATGGAAGATTTAGAATTAAACGAAGAGATTTCACTAAAAAATTTGGTAGATGATGTGGCAAGTGCTTTATCTTTACTTTCAAAGGATAAAAACATCCTCATTAATCTCCCTAGTGATGACCGAACCGTTTTGGGTAATTATGATTTGCTATATCGTGCCTTTTATAATCTTATTGAAAATGCTATAAAGTATAATAATGCTAATGGACAGATTGACATATCTATAATCTTTGGGGGCGAAAAAAGTGTTGTAGAAATCTCCGATACAGGTATAGGTATACCACAAGATATGCAGCAAATCATATTCGAACCCTTTTTCAGAGTTGATAAATCACGTTCCCGTCAAATGGGTGGAGCTGGACTTGGACTTTCCATCGTGAAAACCATAATTGACAAGCATAATGGTGAAATTACGGTTACAGACAATAAAAATGGAGGTAGCTGTTTTAAAATAGTATTATAAATTTTGGGGAGTGCAGGCTTAAAGTTCTGCACTCTTTTTTTCTTAACACGGATTTTATGTTGATAATGGCATAATAGGAAAAAGGAGGTTATGAATATGAAATTTAAAAAAAATGTAGCAGGTATATTATCTTTGGTACTTATATTTACTCTTGTAGGCTGTAGTCCAAAGCCATCAGAGAAAAAAATCAAGGCAGCTTTAGAAAATGGAACTATAACGGTAGCAGACGCCAAATCAAAGGGATGGATTAATGATGAATGGATTGAAAAAAACTATAAACCCATACCTTCACGCTCTAAAATTCATCTATTTGAACAATTTCAAACAACCTATCTTGATGGTACCCCTGCGCCTAAAAATGTTATATCTGGTAAAATGCATGTTGCCTTTTTCAACTCAAAATCCGATAAGGCTACTGAGCAGATTAAAATCCTTAACTCTGTTTATGACAAATTTGTAAAATATGATATTCCTATTTTAGGTGTAGTCTTGGATGAGGATTTAGATGGGGCTAAGGAACGATTAAAAGGTGTAAAATTCCCTGTTATTGTATACAATGAGGAAATGAAAAAATCCTTGAAGGAATATGCCGATATTTTAAAAACAGATTATACTTCTGTCTGGACAAAAGATGGTGGATTTTACACTGCATGGAGTTATAAAGAAGATACCGATAGTCTAAACTCATATGCAGAGGGTTTAAGTAATGAGAAATAGATATTCCATAATTATTTTGTTCATAGCACTGGGGTTTATGGGTGTAGGTACTTTTCGTGGAGAAGTACAAGTGGTGTTGATGAAAGGTATTAACCTATGTTTGGAGTGTGTTGGAATTGGCTAACAATAAAAATAGATGGAAAATACAAGCACTGGCCACTTTCCTCCCAAACGCACATATAACAGGATTCTTTACAGGAAAAATATATAAAGGTAGTCTTAAAAGCATCTGCGTACCCGGACTTAACTGCTATTCCTGTCCCGGTGCAGTAGGCTCTTGTCCCATAGGTTCTTTGCAAGCAGTGATAGGTTCATCAAAGTTTAAGTTTTCCTATTACATAGTAGGACTACTGATTTTATTTGGCGTATTGCTTGGAAGATTTGTTTGTGGCTTTCTATGCCCTTTTGGTTGGTTTCAGGAATTACTCCACAAGATACCTTCAAAAAAATTTAGTACTAAAAATTTAAAGCTACTTACATACCTTAAATATGTGGTACTGGCCTTATTTGTAATAGTATTGCCCATGACAATAGTAAACGAGGTGGGAATGGGCGACCCATGGTTTTGCAAGTGGCTATGTCCTGCCGGAATTTTAGAGGGAGCAATACCTCTTGCAATAGCAGACAGTGGAATTCGTGCAGCTCTCGGCGGGCTTTTCATATGGAAAAGCTGTATACTCATAGGAATTGTTACACTATCTGTGTTTTTCTATCGTCCCTTTTGCAAATGGATTTGTCCTCTTGGTGCGTTTTATGCCTTATTTAACAAACTATCATTTTATGGATATACCATAGACAAAAGTAAATGTACAAGCTGCGGTGCTTGTGCAAAGGTATGTAAAATGGATGTTGAGGTTTACAAAACCCCCAATCATAGTGAGTGCATAAGATGTGGTGATTGTATTAGCACCTGCTCTTATCATGCTATAGGTAAAAATATAATTTTAAAGAAAGGTAACAAGACAAATGAAATTGAAAAAACTTATTAGTATTGTATTGTTCGCTATATGTATGTTATCAATCACCGCTTGCGGTAGTAATGAAATCACCCCAACTATCAAGCCATTTCCAAAGTTCCAAGCAACAGATTTTAAGGGTAACGCCGTCACAAATGAAATATTTAAGGGTTACGATGTAACTGTTGTAAACTTCTGGACAAATGGCTGTGGCAGCTGTATCGCAGAAATGCCCGAGTTAGAGGAATATTATCAGAACTTCAAAGGAAAAAAGATCAATTTAATAGCTGTTGCTGCAAGTGCAGGCGATAGCAAGGAAGCGCTGGCCCTTTCCAAAAATATATTAAAGGGAAAAGGGGTTACCTATATGAACATTATTCCCAATATGAAAAGCCCTTTTTATAAGGATTTTATCAGCGAAATTACAGGTTACCCAACCACCTATATTGTCGACGGCAAAGGAAATATAATCGGCGCACCGCTAATTGGCGTTGTGAAAAACCAAGAGGATAAGATGATGAAAAGGATTGATGAAATTGTAAAATGATTCAAATCGCAGCCTATACACATGTATTCATCTCTAGTTGTAGCACCGTAGCCAAGGCAACGGTGTGCTTCCTTCTTTATTTGCTCTTCTGTAAATGTAGTACGTAAATCTTTAAAGGTTTCTCTTGATTTCTGTAGTAGAAATAAAAGGTTGTTACCACTTTAGATATTGGTGATTGAATGAAGCTATTCATTTATTATAGCTACAATATCTCTTATTCCATTCATCTGGTCCTACAAAGGATAGAGTTAATGCTGTCAAAATATCTAATGAATTAATGAAAAATGTTTTAAAAGAAAATTTTAAATAAATTTTTATAATCAACCTTCAGACACAATGTTTTTATAAAGCTAATGAATTAATAAAAAAATAAATAGCAGAGGGTATTATTAACGGATTTACTTTAGGGGTGAAAAAGACAAAAATACAATAGTTTTAGAGTACAAAATTACATAACTTTTTGCAGTACAAAACACACATGTAATAATTTTATTACGTGTGTAAAAGTGCTTGTAAAATTAACTGGTACAAGTAAAGAATTAAATGCAGATTATTTATTATCAACTGTACAATCAATGAATAATGACCTCGAGAATTTTAAGCGGGATGAGACTTTAGACCCCATTCGTTACTTGCTTTAATTTCACTAGATGAATTAATATTCATAATTAATGTACAAGCAATTGTTGCAAAGCTTTCATTTTTCATTTATTATTTTATTTAGTAATGATAATAGTTATTATCATTACTAAATAAAATGTAGAGAGAGGTAATTAAAATGGCATTTGTAAAGATGAGTGAATTAGCCTTTACGGAATTTAAAAAATTTCTTCAAGAAAACTATGTAACTTCGGATGAAATAAGAATTAATTTAACAGGTAATGGCTGAAGTGGCCCTGTGTTTAATCTTGTTCTGGATGAACAAAAAGAAGACGACAATGTTGAGAAATTTGGAGATATTAAATTAGTGGTAAAAAAGAGTGTTAATGATGAATTTGGAAGTTTAGTAATAAAATGTGGTGAGGAAAATGGTCTAGATGGTTTCTCTATCGAACTAGAAAATAAACAAGAAGGTGAATGTGCTAGTTGTAGTAGCTGTAGTTAAAAATTCAATTAAAGCCTAATATAAAAATCTATTTTAGAATTAAACATTATCATTCTTATAAGAAATGCAGTTGGAGATTTTTCATGGGGATTTTACTATACCAATAATTTTGAACAAGCTAAAAAATGCCACACTGGGCAACGAATATATTAAGGGGGTAGCTAGTAAAGCTAATTATGTTTTTCTAGCTATTTTCGTATACGCGCGTAAGAGAATACTAATTATCAAATTGTTAATGAAGTAAATAGATGTGAAAACAGAAACATACCAGTAACTTTAGTTAATAGATGCTACTTAAAAGACTGTTTTGAGGTATAATAGATTAATGAAAGAGGGGGTGCAATTATGGAAACTGAGGTAGAAAAGTCAACAAAAAGGTCAATAAAAAAGCGTAAGAAAATTGTTTTAGGTATTATAATTTCTATTTGTACTTTACTTATAATATACTTTGGGATGGCAATATATTTTATGAATCATTTTTATTTTGGTTCTACAATAAATAGAATTAGTGTTTCAGGTAAAAGTGTAGAGGCTGTAAATGAACAAATGGCATCTGAGATTCAAAAATATCAGTTAAACATAAAAGAACGAGGCGGTATAAATGAACAAATTACAGGAGAAGAAATTGGCTTAAAGTATGATATGAATGGGGAGTTTAAGGAGTTTAAAGATAAACAGAATCCTTATAAATGGATTTCAGTAGTTTTTAATACAAAAGATTCTAAAATGATAGTAGGAGTTAAATATGATAAAGATTTATTAAAAGAACATGTGAACAAGCTTTCTTGTTTTGATAGTAGTAAGGTAATTGAACCTAAAAATGCAGGCTATAAGTATATAGATAATGGTTATGTGATTGTGGATGAAGTCATTGGAAACAAGGGCGATAAAGATATTTTATATAAGAATGCCATAGATGCAATCACTAAGGGTGAAACAACAATAGATTTGGAGTCAATTAATTACTACGTTAAGCCACAATATACTTCGAAATCTCCAAAGGTAGTTGCCACAAGGGACAAGTTAAACAAATATGTATCTTCAAAGATTACCTATATTTTTGGGGGAGATAAAGAAATTTTAGATGGTTCTACAATAAATAAGTGGGTTACAGTTGATGAGAATAGTGAAGTCACATTTAATGAAAAACAAGTTGAAATCTATATGGACGTACTTGCTAGTGAATATAATACAGTTGCAAAGACGAGAAATTTTGTTTCATCATCAGGAAAGGTAATTAATATTGGTGGCGGTAGTTATGGATTTGCTATTAATAAGGTTAAAGAAACCCAAGATTTAATTTCGATGATAATGGAAGGGAAATCTATAGAAAGAGAACCAGCATATTATCAAACCGCATTATCTCGTGGCAAGGATGATATTGGAAATACATATGTAGAAATAGATCTTTCAAGGCAACACTTATGGTTTTATAAAAACGGAGTGTTGATAACTCAAGGGGATGTTGTTACAGGTAATGATGGATCTGATAAGACTAGAACACCGGTGGGCATTTATATGATCAATTATAAAGAAAGAAATGCAACCCTTAAAGGTGAAGACTACGCTGCTCCTGTGAATTATTGGCTACCTTTTAATGGAGGAATAGGAATTCATGATGCAAGCTGGCGAGATAAGTTTGGGGGAGTGCTGTATAAGACAGGCGGATCCCATGGGTGTATAAATTCACCATACGATGTAGCAAAAACAATATTTAATAATATAGAGGCAGGTACTCCAGTTGTTTGTTATTAATAGATAAATTTATTTAATTTTAAACAATTAGAGAATAGAGTAAAACAAAACTTGAAAATTTAATGCAAACATAAAGTTTTTATTTATTCTTTCTAAATACCCCATCATCCTAACTCCTAAGCTTCGACTTTCTTCGGGTTACCCCTGGGGGGGTGGACAAATAATATATTAAATGAGTAGCTAGTAAAACTTAGTGTTTACTAGTTATTTTTCTGTAAAAAACAATGTAAATTCTCAGGAAACAAATTGCTTACAGTTTGTTCATGACCCTCGGGGGTTATTATGAGCGAAGCGAATTTGCTATAATGGCACTCGTAAGCATTTGACCAATAAAGCGAAGTATAACTATATATACCGCAGTTATTTTTGGAATTATAATGTTAAACAAATAAGTTGTTAAAACTCCGATAAAACCTCCTAAAAAATACGGAAGGGGAACAGACGTTATAGCTGAATAAGATGGCATAGATTTCATCATTATAGCACAGATTAAAATAGAAGATATCGTAGCCATTAAATAGTTTATAATAACTCCATTTATCATACCTTCCCTTTGAGCAAGCTGGGACAGTATCAATGACACTTATATAGGGCTGTTATAATGATTAACAAACAATAATTTGCTATAGGTACGACTTAGGGTGTTAAAACATATAGATAAGATAATATTTTTTATTAAAGGTAATGTCGAAATATATTTGAAAGACGACATAAAAATACCGTATTATTCAATTGAATAATACAGTATTTTTAAGGGATTATTCGGTTTTACTAGTTGTGACACATAATTAGAATATATTTAAGTTACACTATGAATCCATGAAACTATAATCCCACTAACTATTAAGAATATTCCAACTAGAAATAACGAAATTGATTCTCGTTTTTTGTTATTAATATATGAGCAATACCCATCTAATATATTCATGATACCGAAAAATAGTAATTCAATTAAATTTATAATTTCTCCATTAATGATATCAAATAAATCTAAAAGCATTAATATAATAACTATTACTAAAATTACTTTTTGTAT
This sequence comes from Clostridium estertheticum, assembly GCF_011065935.2. Taxonomy (NCBI): domain Bacteria; kingdom Bacillati; phylum Bacillota; class Clostridia; order Eubacteriales; family Clostridiaceae; genus Clostridium; species Clostridium estertheticum. The sequence continues at coordinate 1,053,270 of NZ_JAAMNH020000001.1, forward strand.
AACTTTTACTTTTTTTATAACTTTTACTGTTTTCAAGTTATTACCTCCCAATAAAAATAATCTTCTCAATTTTCTACAAATGTTTAAGTATCATGTATTTTTGATTGATGAGCAACATTTTACTATGTTGTCTTAACTAATGGTAATTATAGCATATTTTTATATAAATAATCACTATTTTTGTAAAACATAGCAATTATTCTTATTCTTTAATACCGTATTATTCAATTATCAAAGACCATTGTTCGCACTTTCAATTTCAATAGTTATGACGCGTTTTTCTCACACTGCGTAGTAAAAACTGGAAGTTTTTACTTTCTACATATGCCAAATATAGAAAGGTTGAGTATGCGCTGAAGCTTTTTATTGACACTTATGGTTAGTGGACCACTGGCACCATCGATAATTAAAACATTATTATTTACATCTCTTATTTTCATAAGGGTTAAGCACTTCTGCAGATATTTAATATCTTCTGAAGAAATGTCTTTAGAGATTTCAGATCTAGTAGTAGCATCATAAATATAAATTTTATTTTCTTCAATTATGGCTTTTAGTTTTTTAGGATACATTAAAGCATTGCTATGCAAGGAATATAAAGCAGAAAAAATTGACGATTATGTAGACATTATTTACGAAAACCGTTCAGTAGTATAATAAAATTTCTCTGTCTGAGTGTTTTTATTTTATTTATTTATGAAACATACACAGGAAATTATTTAAAAATCCACAAGCTTTTTTAAAATAAGCTTGTGGACTTTTATTAGTATTTATATCATAGGTGAAAATTTAACCTTCTTTATTGGAAATAAACTCTATACCAGCTATATGAATTCCATTTGCATTAAGGAAAGTAGAATATTTCAATAATAGGATTTTGAAAATCTTCTATTACTTAAATTTTGGTTTTGTTTTGTTTCAACTATTATTGGAAGTAAAATTGCAGTCTCTTGTGAAACAATAAAATATTAGCAAGTCAGATTGTAGAACTTTATGTTTTCCATGATCTCAGTAGATACTCTTTTAAATTCAGTGATGATACCAATTAGTTTGTGAAATTCACTATTATGGATTTCAGTAGCAGGTAGTGTTACTCTATCAAAATATTTAAGAGCTTCCATAAAATGTTTTGATGTGGGATACACCAGATTATTTAACCAATAACAGATACCTTGAGGAGAGTAACTTTTTGTGAAAACTAGAGCTTCCATGTACCCTTGGCATCTAAAATGAAAATATCTACCTAAACCAAAATGATCAATATATTGAAGAAAATCTGTATTTTGATTAAAGCGATCTTCAGTTAATAAGTTATTGTTTATTTTTTCCATGGCTAAAATGAGACCACTGAAATTAATTAATTCATTTAGAATTTTTGATGAGACTTCATCGTAAGAATTAATTTTGTAAAAATGTGGATACATTAAAAATCCTCCCAGAATTTATATGATACTATTATACTCAAATAACTTATTAATGTTCATAGTTATGTCAAAGGTGATAAACCTATAATGAAAATTTTTCTCTCCATGGTGAAGGAGCATGTATTATATTAATAAACCTTTATACACCTGATGCACCACCAATTATTCTTTTCATAATACGATAGAAATGATATAATTGGGTTCAACAATGACACTCTCCTTTTGGATAGTTTTGTGTTGTAAGTGAGCTCGATTATACCCCCAAATGGGGTCATTGTTTTTTATGTATAAAAAACTCTGCAACCCTTGATATATAAAGAGAAAATCTAAAAAATAGTGTAAAAAATTTTACACTAACGGATAAATTAGAGGAGGATACGTTATGAAAATTTCAAAGAAAGATGCGTTGATATGGTTTGAATTTTTTTCAATATTGCCAGAGGATGAGGAAGTTATGATAAAACAACAAGAAATCATTTACTCCACCTTTGCCCAAATTGAGGCAGCCATCGATCATAGAAATGACACGTTAATGTCGGAAATTAGAAGTTTGAAAACTTTGGAGAATAGAACTTTTTTTGTGGGAAATGAAAATAAATTTTCAAAAGGATGTCGTTCTTGTCTGCTTGGAACTGGGTTGGGTGCAATTAGGAAAACGAACAAATGTAACGTAGAGTGTAAGTTCTGTTACAATTATGGAGAACTAGATGATATTCCTCCAGTTGGCGAAGGTATTTGGGAAATTGGAGGCACAAAATTTTATGAGAAGGATATTGATTTACTTCTTTCCATCCACCAGAAACCCACTGGCGTTGCCTACGTTTATTTAGAGCCATTCATGGAAATTGAAAAATACTATTCTGTAATAAAGAAATTTAGTGATGCAGGGATTTATCAACATTTATATACAAATGGCATTTTAGCTACAGAAGATACATTGAAAGCATTAGGTGAATCCGGTCTTAACGAGATACGTTTCAATCTGGGTGCTTCTAAGTGTTCAGACAAAGTTATTGAAAATATTAAAATAGCGAAAAAATATATTAAAAACGTAGGTATTGAAACCCCAATGACTCCTGAGTTTTTCGAGTCCTTTTTTAAGAAAAAGCAAGCGATCTTAGATACAAAACTGGATTTTATAAATTGTGCAGAATTACATTTAAATGAGAATAACATAGATAATTATTATGGGGAGAGCATGTATATTACCAGACATGGCTATATATCTCCAATTTGGAGTAGGGAATTAACTCTGAAATTCATGAAAATAGCCGATGAAGAAAAGTGGGATTTAGCAGTTCATGATTGCTCAAACTTTACAAAATTTGCTAGAGATTTAAATTTGAGCAGCAAAGAGGGCAAGTGGTTTGGAGCCAGTAATTATGCCAGTGAGTTTTCTAGGATTCCATACGAAGCATTTTTACCAATACTGCGTGATGACAATTTTAAATTTTTAAGTGAAGAAGAATTGCCTGATGGCTATAAAGCAGGAGAGCTGATTTTTTAGAGTCTTTTGTGAATTATGAGTGCTGATTTGCCGCTTAGGGGATATACTGAAATCCTTGAGTAGATAATAAAGATGGCATTAGATTTTATTAAAGCAGATTGGAGAGGTAATTATGGGAAATACTGATAAGTTTGAAATGATAGCTAATATATATGACACTTCTGAAAGAATCGAAATTGCTAAGGTATCATCAGATGCCATTCGTGAATATTTGGTTGACGCCAAAAGTAAGAACGCTATTGATTTTGGGTGTGGAACTGGCCTTGTGGGAATGAGCTTGTTAAATGATTTTAATTCTATGCTTTTTCTAGATACATCGCGAAACATGATTAATCAAATAAAGCAAAAGATTTCTGATCTTAATATTCAGAATGTAGATACCTTATGCTTTGATTTTGAAAAGGAAGGTCAATCGGATTTACATGCTGACTATATTTTTATGGCTCAGGTGCTACTCCATATTAATGATGCTCCGTTAGTGCTATCAAGATTATATGATGTTCTAAATGCAGGAGGACATTTACTAATCGTAGATTTTAATAAAAATGAAGAAATAGTTTCAGATATGGTTCATAACGGATTTAATCAAGTAAAGCTAACTGACATTATGACTAAAATTGGGTACAGGGATATTAAGTCTAAAACTTTTTATACTGGAAGTAAAATATTCATGAACCATGATGCATCTTTATTTATACTTGATTCTCAAAAATAAATTCTAAGATATAAATTTTTATCTCGTCAAGGCATGTTAAAAATGTGGCTTAAAATATTTTAAAAAACAAACGAGGAAATTACAAACCCCCTTATTTTAAGGGGGTATATCTTTGCGCAAAATCAGTAATTTCGCGTACCAGTATCGTCTTTCTATCACAACACATGTTGAGTGCGTGGCAAGGATAGCAGAGATTTCTGAAAATAAATCAATTGGCTTTATTTTGCAAGGTGCTTTCCCAGGGTCAAATCAATACAAATATGTGTAAAAATACTTTGGTGCACTTTCAGAGGAACTTAATGGAACTTATTTAGGAACAGTAATAAAAGGAAATTCAGCAGGAAAATTAACAACTTTGGAAGCAGATTTAGACTGCCACCAAAGCAACCTTCCTAGGCTAAGCAACTGACACTCATAGAAGATGGCAGACTTGAAGCTTCCAAAATGTTGTTAAAAAAACAGTAACATAAAATAATATGACTTTATATTGTATACTTTAATATTCTCCTTTAATTACAAAAAACGAGCCCCGAATTGTTCCTGCAAGTTTAGACTTCTGCCTAGCAAACTTAAACTTCCCATCTAACTCCTCTGGTATCTCCATCCCCTCAGAAAGCTTTAAACCAACGGCCCGTTTCTTAGGGGCATCGACCGTATACATGACGTTGACTCCAAGACCATCCTCATAAAAGACGTAGGCAAATTTGATATTTTCTACTTGAAAACGCGATGTTTCTAACGGTTTGGCCGCAAACTCAATATCACGTTCTTTTAAAATTCGGTTCACATAATCCAGTGTCTCCTGGCTTTCGCTAGCTGGTACAACCACAAATTCATGCTTGTATTTGTTCATAAAATAACGGGCTTCATTAGCACGTAAACCAGCAAGTGATTCTACTACAGGTGAAGACTCTAAACCAACTGTAGACACATTTTTAAAATCAACGATATAGGACATTTCTATTCCTCCTTTTATCTCTTTATTTTCTAACAACAGGAATCCACATTTCACCAAAAACTAAGCTGTTTCGCTGACCCATCTCAACCGTTGTATTTGGCCCACCAACATAGGCAAAATTCTTTGCTTCTGGCAAGACTTGACCAAAGGCAAGGCCAGCAAGCTTATTTTCCAATTCATCAGCCGTCTTCCCTTCCCCTTTAACAACTAAGTATTCCCCCTTAGGAAATTGGATAACTCTGGCTTCTTCTAGTGCCGATGCCTCTGTCATGACGCCAGCATAATGCATCATCTTGTTATTCACCGCTTCGTTCACGGCAAAAATGTAGTCATTTGTGGCTATGGCTTTTAAAGTGTCAAGCCTTCCATCTTGGCTGATGGTCTGCCAAAAGTCTGACTTTTCCTTGTTTAAGCCAGCAAAGTCTGTGTAATAGCTCTTAAGCTCAGTTCCAAAACCTAATACGGTAAAGCTGGCTTTTTCTTCTAGGGTATAATCTGCCATATTCAAAACCTTCCTCTTTTTTAAATTAATCAAATGACTTGTATTCTTCACTTGATGACTATATAATAACTTTAAATCATGTCAAAAAATGATACTGTTTAGGAGGCCCTATGAAAAAGGTTGAACGGATTAATATCATCATGCGGTATATCAACAACCGCGCCCACTTTACAATTTCTGAAATCATGCGAGAATTTAACATCTCTCGTTCGACAGCTATTAGAGATATCAGGGATATTGAGGCCATGGGAATACCTCTTGTCACAGAGGTTGGAAGGGATGGGGGGTATTCTGTCATGAAGAACTCCGTCCTACCTGTTGTTCACTTTAACGACAATGAGGTCAAAGCTCTTTTTATTGCCTTTATGGCCACAAGAAATCAACAACTCCCATATCTAAAGAGTCGTCAGTCTATAGCTGAAAAATTATTAGGCCTCATATCAGAAAACCAGCAAGATGACCTGGTTCTTTTAAATCAAATCTTGATTTTTGAAGGGACCAATCCCCATAATCCTGACATACTTAATCTTTCAGACCTCCCTCATCCCATATTGGAAAAGCTCATCCAAATTCTCCTTTTGGATAGATATTTATTGATTTCCATCAAAGAAGGCGAGGTAATAAAGTCTTACTCAATTTATCTCTTGCACCTTTATCATGAAAATAGCCTTTGGCTGATTGAAGGCTTTGACTTAAAGGAAGAAAAGAAGCAGGTATTTTCTGTTGACCATCTCACCAATGTCAAACCCTACGAGGCGAAAAAGAGATTAAGTGATCAAAAGATTTTAGAAAAACTAAGTAAGCAGGAAGAATTAATCAACCTTGTCCTTGAACTTGGTCCAAAAGCGATTGCCCAGTACAAAAAATACCATCCTTTAAAAGTTTCAATTTCCTATACGAATCCTTACCTAGTTACAGCCGTTCTAAAGACTTTTATCAACGTTAATAAGTCCGAAGAATTGACAGAAATAACAAATTGGCTACTTTTCCTAGGTGGGGATATCAAGGTCAGGGAAGTGCCAGAAGAAGTCTTGGAAGGTTTAAAAGAGAGATTATGCTTATACTGCCCATAAGCAGTGTTTTGATAATTACAACAACTTCCAGTTATTGTTACCTCCCCCGAGGACGTAGTAAAAACTGGAATCTTTTACTTTCTAAAGGTTCATATTGATTAATCAGTGCTACATAAAGATAAATAATAAGGCAATAGTTTATTATTCTATCATATTGATATATAATATGATAGAATAGTTGGAATTGGAGGTATTAGGTATGAAAAATGAAAATAAAAGAATATACGATATTTTTTTGAACTACTCTTATAGCCAATTAAAGGAGTTATTTAAGATGGCAAAGAGCAAGGAAGAGCAGGATTTTTATATTATGTTATCTAATATGCTTCTTCAAAGAGAACAAGAAAAGGTAATAGTAAATAATTATGCCAACATACACAATATTTGCAGGTGCTAATGGTGCTAGTAAAACATCAATTTATAAGCCGATTTATTATAATGAAATTAAAGATGAAAAAAGAATAAATACTGACGAAATGGTAGGACGTATAGGATCGTGGAAAGATAACAATCTACAAATGAAATCTGCTAGAGAGGCAGTTAGACTAATAATGTTATAAGACATTTATGTTGAGAAATTATTGATAGCATAGAATATTTTTAAGGAGACTTGAAATGAGTACACAAAATTATTTAACACCTCCAGAAATTACTAAAGTAACAATACAAACTGGTATTAAAAAGTCAGAAATGACCATTGTGAACATGGTTATATTAGGCATTTTAGCAGGTGCATTTATTGCTTTTGCTGCTGAAGGTTCAAATATGGCGGCCTTTAACCTTTTTGCAAAGCCAGAGACCTATGGACTTGGGAAAGTACTTGCAGGTTCTATTTTCGGAACTGGACTTATGTTGGTATTAATTGCGGGAGGAGAACTTTTTACAGGTAATACAATGATACTTGCCGGTGTATTAGACAGAAAAGTGAGTATAAAAGCAATGTTAAAAAATTGGTTTTTTGTTTACATTGGAAACTTCGTAGGTTCCTTATTTATCGCATATATGATGTACAAGTCAGGACTCTTTAGCAGTGGAGCAAATATGCTAGGTGCAGTAACTATAAAGACTGCGGTTTATAAGGTTAGTCTAACATTTGTTCAAGCATTCTACCTTGGTATTATGTGCAACTGGCTTGTGTGCTTAGCCGTATGGATGGCCTATGGTTCTAAGGACCTGGGAGGAAAAATATTCGCTATATTTTTTCCTATATGGCTTTTTATCACATCGGGATTTGAGCATAGTGTAGCAAATATGTATTATATCCCTGCAGGTATCATGGCAAAGGGCAATAAGGCATTAGTAGATGCTGCTGCTGTGTTGGGTGTAACACCAGAAAAACTGAATCATTTGAACTGGGAGACATTTTTCATTAAAAATCTGATCCCAGTAACACTGGGAAACATAGTTGGCGGTGGCATTTTTGTGGCTGCTGTTTACTGGTATGTATATAGTAGAAGCAGGAAGGCTTTTGAGAAAAAAGTAAATGTTGAAGAAACTTCTAATGTTGCATAAATATATACGGATTATTGCAGACTTTAAATGAAAAAGAAGGAAATTTTTATATTTCCTTCTTTTTCTAGTTATTAAAAATACTTTCGGAGCTAATAAGTTCTTTACCATCTCTTGTTAAATTATATTTTTTCTCGCAGTATGGTCCTTTATTATTATCCACCCTATAAATTAGCAGACACGTCTCTAAGTCTTTAATAGCAGCCCTAACAAGTCTCTGATGTTTATTGGAAAACTGGGCATATATTTGTTGTATGTTAAGGGTATTGTCAGGGTATAAACAATACAAGATTGTTTTTGAATAGTATCTATGGGTTTCTTCAATAGAGTTAAAAGCTAATGGAAATAAAGTTAGTTGTTTTCCCTTCATATAAATTCCCTTTATAAATTACTCTCTAATTGAAAATATGACAATGTATAGTATAATATTCTCATTTAACGTAATTATGCAATATAGATAAATTGTTTTATTATATTAAGAAAGTTTTGCTCTAACTTTGCCAGTTTTAAGAGAAATAATTTCGTTTAATTATTCCATCATTATTAAACTCCACACCATTTTTAAAAGATTCTTCGTTTCTAAATAAAGGATACCCAATTAAGCTATGTTTAATATTAAAAGTACCTTCATACCAAAGTTCACCGGCTTCATTAAATAACCTACCAAAAACAAAATATCTTGGTCCGTAATAATTTCTGGGGCTCTTATTCTATCCATAAGGTTAAAATATTGAAAAGAGTATGGCTTATCAATTGTGGAGTCTGGAACGCACTCAAAACTACAGTATTTTTTATTATTTGAACACATATAAGGCACATTCTTTAATTTCTTATTACAATGATTACATGTATACATATTATCACCTCTTCTATTTATTTTTACGTTTCTTTGCTGCTTTAGGGGAATCAACAATTTTAGGGGAGCGGCCAATTGATTATCCTCCTCCAAATAATAAGATTTTTATGTTTTTCTTTCTTAATCATAATATACAAAGGGAATCTGCATTTCTGCAGGTCAGTTTATGTTTTCAATAAAATAATTTATATGTAACTACAAAAGCTTATTTCATAGAGAAATCTAGGGGGAGGCTTTCTCTAGTGATTACAATAATTAATTAGTATATATTCAACAATATAATATTGATTATGAATTGGAAATAGTTGTAACCTTGTAGTTTATTGCGAATAAAGGATGGAGATATATATGAGAGAAGAATTAAAGTTGATAAAACCTAATGATAGTTTTAAAAATGAATACTTAGATATGATAAAAGATTGGAAAAAAGGTGAAGAAAAAATTATTCCATGGAGTTTAAATCTTGATACAACCGACTTTCACTTAATGGTTGAAAATTTGGATGGATATAGTAAAGGAAAAGGATTAGAAGATGGTTTTGTAGAGTGTTCAACTTATTGGCTAGTAAATAAAAGTAATAAAGTTTTAGGAGCGATAGATATTAGACATAGGATTAATGAAAATTTATTATATAAAGGTGGTTACATGCCAAGTGTGGGAGCTTTAAAAACAGATATAAAAACTCTTTCTGAATTTGCATTACAAGACTTATTTGATTTCATTGGCGAAATAATGACACTTAACTCGTTAACTCGTAATCTTCCTAATGATTGTAGAGAATCCAGATTTGCCAAGGGAGAGGTCTGCCCTCATTGTAATTCAACTCATGTTGTTAAGAATGGCAAGTTAAATGGTAAACAAAGATATAAATGTAGGGGTTGTAATAAGACTTTTAATGACTTCTCAAAATCTGCTTTATCTTACACCAAATTATCTTTAGAAAAATGGATAGAGTATGCTAAATGTATGGTTATAGGATATAGTATAAGGAAAAGTGCTGAAATAGTAGAAGTAGGCGTTAAAACCTCATTTTATATGAGGCATAAAATACTTGATTGTATAGGGGAATTTATGGGTACGGGAGATGTTGATGGTGTTGTCGAAATGGATGAAACCTTTGTTGCTGAGTCGTTCAAAGGCAATCATAAGAAAAGTGGATTTTTAATGCCAAGACATTCTCGTAAAAGAGGTAAAGAAATTAAAAAACGTGGTATAAGCAATGAACAGATATGTGTAGCCACAGCAATAGATAGAAATAACAATATTATTCTTGAAATGATATGCAAGGGCAGAGTTGGCTTTAAAGACCTTGAAAGACTTTATGATGGTCACATAGACCATGATTCTATTATTTGTACAGACAGCCATAAAAGTTATATTAGGTTTGGTAGAAACCTTAATTTAGAACATAAACGTATTATGAGAAACCACTATAAAAATGGTATTTATCATATTAATCATGTAAATAGTTTGCACAGCCAGTTTAAAAAGTGGATGGATAAATTTAACGGAGTATCAACTAAATTTTTGGCAAATTATCTACATTGGTTCAAGTGGTTACAATATTTCAAAGATGATAAAGACATAATAAAAAGCAAATAGTACAACAAACTTTGTGGATACCAGAATTGCTACTTTTAAAGGTAGAGAACCTATTTTTAGATAACCAAATCCCTTATACTTGAAATTTATGTTATAATTAGTATATAAATAAACTATAATTTAGTAAACACTTGTAAAAAAGTGTGCAGTAATTGAATAGTAATAATGGTTGTTTGCATAAAGAAAAAAAATAGAACATATGATAGGAGGGTTATTGTGAATATAGCACAAGTAGTACTTATAGTAATTTCAGTAGTGATAATATTGGATAGTATAAATTTATTAACAAATACATCTAAAATATTAGTAAAATCCTCAATAAAATTAAGGACATTTTGTAATTCCAGTATAAAAGGAGCAATAGCTAAAAATTACGCCAAGACAGCTAAAATACTGGGTATACAGGGTATGATAGTGGGAATGATAATTCTAATACTTTCAATTAATATTAATAATCCTCAATTAAATAGGGGTTTAACGAGTTCATATATTGTATTTGGAATATCATTATTCAACCTATTTATATTAGGATTAGTCATCCCATCAGTTAAATAATTGTATTTTGATACTTTAATAATTAGGAAAAAGTTTATTGACTTGTCTATTTAGACAAGCCAATTTTATATTCTTTTATCCTCAATATTGTCTAACATAGCCTATATTTAAATAATAATACTTAGAATTTTTATATTAAAATACATTTTACAAATTAAGATATACCCCTAAGAACATTCTTAGGGGTATATCTCATTCTATTATCTTCTCTAAAGTAATAGCTAATTTATCTAGTTCGTTGAAATTATTAACAATACTATTTATCCTTTTATTTTGTTCTTCCACCTTGATTAAAGTTTCCTGTACGGAAGATGTATTTTCCTCCGTTGAAGCTGATATTGTTGTCATTACGCCTATAACTACTTTTGAAGCAGTGTCTAATTTATGTATCATTTCATTAATATTACCAAATTCTTCCACTGTATTTTTTGTATTTTGACTTATTTCTTCAAATACTTTTTCTACCTTAACTGTTGAAGTACCACTGCTTTCCACTGCAGTTTTAACTGAAGTGATTTGCGTAGAAACGTTATTTGTTTTATGTTGAATTTTTTCTAATATTGCTGAAATTTTACCTGTGGATGTTCTTGAATCCTCAGCTAATTTTCTTACCTCATCCGCAACAACTGTAAACCCCCTGCCATGTTCACCTGCTCTAGCCGCTTCTATTGCAGCATTAAGAGCTAAAAGGTTGGTTTGTTCTGCAATACTATTAATTGTATCTAAAATCTCACCTACAAGCTGTGTTTCATTGCTTAACTCCTCCATTAGTGAAACAGTTTGTCCTATAGTATTTCCTACATTATCAATTTCTCCTGCCAAAGTTGAAATGAAAACACTACCTTTATTTACCAATTCAACAGTTCCATTTGAGTAGTCACTAAAAATACTAGCAGCTTTGGATACCTCCATCACATTGCTATTAGTTGCGTCCATAGAAGCAGCTACTTCCTGTATACTTACAACTTCAGACTCTATACATGAGCTTATCTGCGAAAATATTGAGGTTACATCTTTAGATATATCCCCAGTTACATTTATATTGCTCTTTAATTCTGTACTAAGTTCTCTTAGTATAGTTACAGATTTTTTTACACTATCTAATATTCCTTCAATTTCTTCCGTGGCTTTATCTGCTTTTACTCTATTTTCTTTTTCTCGTTTTCTTAATTTTTCACTGAAATTACTTTGAAAAACTAAATAAGTTGTACCCAAAATTAATAATAAATTCAAGGTAGTAAGCCCTGAGATTCCATTAGTAGGAAACATCTGATTTTTGTAATTAAAATAAAAATAATTTGTGAAGATAACCCCACTTATTCCAGTTAAAATTATAGGCTTACTTTCTTGATATAATGCAACTAAAGATAAAGAATAATATATCATTAAGTATGATGTTATATCTGGATTTGTTATCATTACTAAAAAAGATACGGTTATTATTCCTACTGTCACAATGTACATAATGTTTTTTATGAATACTTTTTTTATAACTAATATTAACAATAAAACTGAAATACCCCCACCAGCAATAATTGCAATCCATAAAATAGCTGCTGTTTTATTAGTAGCAATGCATAAGATAATAAAACCCACTGCTGAAAAAGTAAATAGTTTTACTAAGAGTTTGTTTCTTTCATGTGTTATTTCTAAGTTTTCCATTTTATTTCCCCCAATTAATAGATTAAGTTACATATATATATAAAATATTACAATATATATCATAGTTTGTAAATATATATTTTTAAGTGAAAATCACAATTAAAATAGTCCTATTAAGAAGCAAAGCTAGTAAAACTAATTATGTTTACTAGCTATTTTTATTTATTGCAGTTGCCATGTGGGTGATGAGGTATTATTATTTATATATAAGAGACTACCAATGGTTAAAAAATTGCTTATATTATATAAACTGTGGGTGGCACCGAAAGGAGAGATTAAATGGGAAATCTAAAGATAACAGATTTTAAAAAGTATTTAAAGAGTAAAAGCGAAGAAGAGCTGCTACAAGAAATTCTAAATCTTGCAAAGACCTTTAAAGATGTTAAAGAATATTACAATTTAAAGATAAATCCTGAATCAGAAAAAGAAACCTTAGAAAAGTATAAAAAAATAGTAAATAATGAGTTCTTACCAGACAGGGGCTTTGGAAAAATGAGATATTCAGTAGTTAACGATGCTATAAAAGAATTTCAAAAGATTTCAAGTACACTAGAAAATATTGCTGAATTAATGTTATTTTATGCAGAGATAGGTGTCGAATTTACTAATACCTATGGAGATATAGATGAAAAATTCTATAATCATATTGCAAGGGCATATGATAATGCTCTAGAATATATTCAAAAAAATAACCTAGAGTCAATATTTAAAGAAAAGGCCTCAGAAATTCAATATGAGGCAAGTGATATTGGATGGGGATTTGGAGATTATATTAGTGAATTACATTCTAATTACTATGGTTGGGAAGAGGAAGAATAAATAAATGGTAGTATTGCAATTTTTAAATATTTTCCATTGATTATACTTTTTCCTTAAGCCTTATTGTCTGTAATGGATAAAAAATTAAATAAGTAACTACTTAACATTTATTGAGAATTAGAAACATTTCTTCATAAATATTATGCGCGTAATGACGGCGGATGTGATGAGTGTAACTCTGATATATATGAGTCTTAGTTACTTCACATTCCGTAGCAAACAACAACTTCCAGTTATTGTTATCTACCCCGAGGACGTAGTAAAAACTGGAAGCTTTTACTTTCTAATAGATCTATAGCCAAAGGGGAAGATGTGCAATTTGTTATAAATAAGGAAGTTATAGATTACCTAGGAGAGTTTAATTTATTTTATCAAACAGCCATAAGATCCATTTGGTTGAGCTTCTAATCATCTATATATTTGCACTTTTTTCGGGGTCAAAAAACGTCATTTTTGACCTCGTTTTGCCCACGAAATCGGCCTCAAACCACAACATTTTATGGTCAAACACTACTTTTTATCCTTCAAAGCATATGATATATGCCTATTTCTGCTCTATCAACTCTAGCATTTCCATTACATTTATATATAGGAATTAAGCTACATGTAAATAGTGTAATTTTTACAAATGCATGACCATCTAATAATATTACTAGCTCTGTGAACTACTATCCACCTAAGAAGTGGGAGCTTCTCGGTCAATATCATTAATGTGACAAGTTTATCCGAGCTGTTAGTAAGGTCGCACCGACCTCGCTTAATTTTTATAGGCTTTACTTTTGTACCTTGTATAGTTTACGCACTAGAGGAGTTTCGCTTGGTTTCCGCATAGTTAATTTCCTAGTGCAACCTCATATACAGTTATCAAAGTACGTTTAACACTAATATTATAGCCATTCTTATAAAAATAATACAAAATAATTATTATAAATAGTATCGAACTATTTATAATAATGTGCTATCCATCACCCACCTAAGAGGTGGGTGAATTTTGCACAAAATCAGTTAAATTTCTAAAATAAATGTACTTATATAAAGATAGGTTATAATTTTTTATACATCCTCATTGCAAAGATATAAGCAACAACTATTATTGCTATACACCAAGCAAGGGCAACCCAGATATCATTTCCTACTGGTTGGTTTGCCAATAAATTACGAATAGCTTCTACGATAGGCGTTACAGGTTGATTTTCTGCAAAAGCACGTACTGCTGAAGGCATAGTATCTGTTGGCACAAAGGCAGAACTGATAAATGGTAAGAAGATAATTGGGTAAGCGAATGCGCCTGCACCATCTGGTGTTTTAGCAGCAAGTCCTGCAATTATAGCAATCCAAGTCAAAGCAAGTGTAAAGATCCCAAGAATTCCAAATACCGCGAGCCACTCTAAGATTCCTGCGCAGGAACGGAAACCCATTAATAATGCAACAAGTATAATCACTACTACAGAAATTCCATTAGAAATTAATGAGGTTAATACATGTCCCCATAATACTGTAGAACGAGCGATAGGCATAGAGTGAAAACGTTCAAAGATACCACGTTGTTTATCTGTAAACAAACGGTACGCTACATAGGCAATCCCACTACCAATAGTCATTAACATTATACCTGGTAATAGATAATCAACATAATTTTCTGTACCTGTTGCGATTGCACCACCAAATACATAAACGAATAATAACATAATCGCAATTGGTGTGATACTAACTGTAATAATTGTATCCATACTTCTAAAAATATGACGCATAGAACGTCCAAACATAACACTCATATCTTTGAAAAAATATTTATTTGTAGATTTCATTTATTTCTCCTCCTTTTTACCAATGATTGTTAGGAATATTTCTTCTAACGTAGGTTGTTTTTCAACATATTCAACTTTTGCAGGTGGGAATAATTTTTTCAATCCTTCTAGTGTATCTAGAGCAATGATTTTTCCTCCATGAAGAATAGCGATTTTATCTGCAAGTTGTTCTGCTTCCTCTAAATATTGAGTCGTTAAGAATACTGTAGTTCCTGCAGCTGATAACTCTTTTACAATCTTCCAAACTTCTAAACGTGCTTCTGGATCAAGACCTGTCGTTGGCTCATCTAGGAAAATAATCTTTGGATTTCCCACAAGACTCATTGAGATATCAATTCTTCTTTTCATCCCTCCAGAGTAAGTACCCACTCTGCGGTCTGCAGCCTCTGACATACCAAAACGATTAATTAACTCATCTGCTACTTGATTTGGATTTTTAAGATGTCTAAGTTTTGCTATCATTTGAATATTTTCACGTCCAGTCAAAATTTCATCAATAGCAGCAAACTGGCCAGTAAGACTGATAGAACCTCTAATCTCCCCTGGATTTTTTTCAATATCAAAACCATTGATCACAACACTTCCAGCATCTGCTTTAAGTAAAGTAACCATGATTCTAATCATCGTTGTTTTTCCGGATCCATTGGAACCTAGTAATGCAAAGATACATCCCTGCTCTACTTCAAAATCTACTCCTTTGAGTACTTCTACATCTTTGAAAGATTTCTTTACCCCTTTAATTTGTATGATATTTTTTTTCATTTTCTTTTCCTCCTCTACAATATAGTAACCTTACTCAAATCTCAGTTTAATCATTTCAATGCAGCTTGAGTAGTTATCATAAAAAAAGAGCCGACAACTGTGATTTCACTCACATGTTATCGGCTCTGCGTCTTAGCGTCTGGCTCTTTAATAACTGATATATTCAGTTGTTTTACATTGATTATCGTTTCTTGTTTACACTTGGGACAAAATAGTGGGAAGTTTTCAAGCACCGTATCATCACGTATCTTGACCCTTGTTTTGTTGCCACAGACTGGGCATAATATCCACTCGTATTTACACACTCTACCATCCCTTTAGTTGATGTTTTTGTTGACCACTATCATTTTAATGATTGCAAACATTAAGCTGCTTTTCAATGTACGCAACCTTTGCGCGAGGCACAGACCTTTCACTTCAATTTCTTTTTCAATCCTGATATCTCCCTTTTACTTTGTTTTATCCGTAATCTTTTTCATGGCCTTGTTAACTTCTTGGTCAACAGATTCTTGATAGATGTCAGCGTAAGTTTTTGAATCTTTGATTAGATCGTCGCAGAAAGCCGCTACGTCACTGCCCGTCACTTCGATCACGCCTTTCCTAAAGGCCGCGCCCTCTTCAAAAAGATCGATAATCCCCGAGAGTAAACCTATCCCGTCGGTTAGCTCAACAGGGCCGACATTAAAGAGATATTTTTGAATCTCTTTATAAACAATCTGATAATCTTTCGGGAGCGCTTTGACACGCGCCACGTGCGCTCGCCACTCTTTTTTGCCTTCTATGATATCTTGTATTCTCATTTTATCCTCCTATTTACCCAATTTTTTAGCGATATTATTGTTGAGTTGCTTGCGCCACTTGTCGCGAAAAGACTTTCCCCCTTCTTCGCCGGCCAGTGCGCAGCAGAAGCCTTTGATATCGTCACCCAAAACCTCTTCTACACTCTGACCGTCCGCAGCCGTTTCTTCGAGCAGGCCAAGCACACCGTCAAGAATTGGCATGAGGTTGCGACCGGTGAAATCTGTGTGCGGCCAAAGATTAGCCTTAATTTTTTCCCATGCCGCTTGATAATCAGCCGGTAGCTTTTTGGCTCGCGATTCAAAAGTTTTCAATTCTTTAGTCATGTCGCTTCCCGTAATTTTTTCCCAAAAATTCATTTTTTCTTCTCCTTTAACTCGTTAATTTTTGATGATACGAATTCCCATCTTTCCCAGAACCTCCTCAGCTCCTCACGACCAGCGTCGTTGAGCTTGAAAAACTTTCGCGGCGGTCCCATATCTGATGGTTTTTTTTCTATGTCCACGAGTTTATTCTTCTCAAGCCGCACCAAAATGGTGTAAACTGTCCCATCCACAACGTCCGAAAATCCGAGGGCATTCAGCCTCCTAGTAATCTCGTAACCATATATTTCCTCATGGCTGATGATTTCAAGAACAGAGCCTTCCAGTACACCTTTTAGCATTTCTGTAATATTTTCCAAATGGATCACCTCTTCACTATTTAGTATTACCGATATTAAGTATCACTTACTACCACTATATAGTATCACGTAGTAGTGGCAGTGTCAATATGATATATTTATTTTTTTAAGTTTATTTTTACAACCGTTTATGCGGAAAGTCCAAATTGCTTGGTAGTAAAATTCTTAGGGAAAATAATTAGTGATAATATCACTCGTGATATTAAAGAAAGTTATTTAGTACCTAAGAACCCCATGGTTGTATAAATTCACCGTACGATATAGCAAAAACAATATTTGATAATATAGATACAGGTACTCCGGTAGTTTGTATCCGATTTATGCAATTAATAGTAAACTGGAAGTTTATGTTTGTTAATTTGGATTTGGTTATAACTTAGTTGCAGGAGCTAACATCGCAGGGTTTGTTAAAATTGCAGCAGCTATGGATCTGAAATTAAATATAATTATAAATACAGTAATTTTAAAGAATTGGTGTAGGGACTATTATAATTTGCTATAATATAAATGAGTCCATTAGCTAAAGAAATAATAGAAAAGCTAAATAAAGAAGAAGATTCTGTTGATTTACACTTTATCTTATCCTAAGCTTTACGAATTAATTTAGTGCACCTGCGCTGTTATATTCTACTCTTGATTTTTAGATAAAATAAAGGATGTGTTTACATTGAAGGAGCATCCGAAGCATTAGAACCCAAATTTAGAAAGGTGGAATTGAGATGGCAAATAAAACAAAAGTATATTATCAACATGAGGAAGAGGAAGATAATGAGCAATTCCTAAGAAACTTTGAATATAAAGGGGAAGAAATATTCGCCTGTGACACTTGTGAAACTGAAATATCAGAAGAGGAATATAAGCGTAATGACGGCAGATGTGATGAGTGTAATGCTGATATATATGAGTCTTAGTTACTTCACATTCCGTAGCAAACAACAACTTTCAGTTATTGTTACGTCACCCGAGAATTTGCCAAATTGTATAGGGGCAAAGGTGAAATCTGCCCCTATAAATTTGGGAATAAGTTTTTGATTTGTAGAAAAATAGAAAAATGAGTAGTATAATTGTAATTATATTGGTTTAATTACTGGCATTATTTTTTTTATAAAACATGTATGGATTGAAAGTAATAAATGGGGATTAGGTACTAGCTAATCACATAAATAAAATAGTAGTTCACTTTAATTAATCACTTATTATATTTATCTAATAAAAAATAACTATTTAGAAGGAAACAACTTTCAAATGCAGAATAGATATATAAAAGATTATTTAAAGGAGGTCAAATAAATGTCAAAATTAGAAATCCCAAAAGATAAAGACGAAATAAAGCGACAAATTAAAACCTTACAGGCCCAATTAGTTATAGATGATAAGAAAAGAGATAGCAAAAGTAAGCAAATACACCAAGATGAAATTAAAGCCTTTAAAAAAGCTTTAAGCGATAAATAAGAGATATTAACTAACTGAGTGATATATATCTTTAAACAATATAAATAATTTTTGAATTATATATCCTCTAAAGGGCAATATATAAATTAACAAAAATTATATATTAGTAGAGGTTTTAGTGTACGTAGATAAATCAGTACTAAAAAGTGAAAATGATATAAAAAAGAAGCTACCGATGTTCATAAGAAGTTTCATCATCACAAGGAAGAGGTTAGTACTTTAAACAGCAAAGTGGAAAATAGCGTATTAGATTTTGATAAGGAAATTGTAGAAGAAAAATACTTTAAATAACAGTAATAATATAGCAACAACTTTAGACTGGTTAAAGTTTCTTTCATTTAATATCAAGTTAATTATATTCAGTTAAAAAATTATATGCCAGGGAAAACTAATAAAAGGGAGTTCACTTATGAACTCCCTTTTATTATATTTATATATTCAATTTTTAATTAAGTAGAGCATAGTAATTTATTTCAATTTAAGTAGCCAAATCATTGTTGTATTTGAACAAAAGCCTTCCCATTATAGTAGATCAAGCTAGTAACTTCCAGTTATTGTGATGTCCCCCGAGGGCGTAGTAAAAACTGGAAATTTTTGCTTTCTACGAGCGAAGCGAATCATACTACAAGATTAACTTGTCCATTATTTAACTGCATCTTCTTTTTCAGGTTCTTTACCAAAGTATTTATCTAATTCCTTTTTCATGTTATCTGGAATCTTTCTTTCAATTGGAAATACTATTGAATTTACAATGGATTCGCTGAATTCTTTTGTTATTATGGTAGTTTTTTCTAAGGCTTCAGCACTTAAAAAATCCATAACATCGTTACGACTGTGGATGAATGCTCCACCCATAGGTGCAAAACGGCAGAATGTAAGAGATGGAATTCCTGCATCTGCAAAGGCTGTGGAATCACTTGAATATATGCTCTGTTCTACCTTAAGCGGGAAGCCTTTAATTTTAGCCATATGATCAATATAATCAATCAAGCTTTGCTGCGCGGTAACTAGGGCCTTCTCTTTTCCGATAATGGAACCTGCAACGTCTACATTAATCATTAGAAGATGTTTTTGTAGTTCTTCCTCATGAGCCTTTAAATAAGCTTTACTACCAAGAAGTCCAACCTCTTCAGAACCATACCATACAAATTTTAATGTTCTAATTGGAGGATTTTCTTTAAAATGTCTAAGAAGTTCCATTATAATAACTGAACCAGCACCATTGTCATATACACCAGTACTGAAAGGCGTACTGTCATAATGAGCACCGAAAGATATTATCTCATCAGGGTATTTTGTGCCTTCTAAGGTTACAACAACATTATGTGAAGTAAGTTCGATATCTTCAGTAATTAGTTCTACTTTCACCATAGAAGCTTTGTTTTGAACCATATGGAAGCCGTCTTTCATACGCATATTTATAGCGGGTACTTTTCCGTGTTGAGTATTCTTTTCACGCATTCTACTTACAGTAATATCAGTTTTATCTTCATCATCCATGGCAGTACCACACATGGTTATATAACCAGCGATACCAGCTTTTATAAGTTTTTTATAAAGCTTAGGATCTGGACCCATATTTATAAGTACAAATTTTCCTTTAAGGTCTATTAAATTTGCATCAAGCCCATCTTCTATATATACAAAATCTGTAGTTATTCCACCTTCAGGTGTGCTAATTGAGCTGTTATATGGTGTAATGTCATATTCTTTTTCATAAGGCTCAACTACCGTAAGTGTTGCTTTCTTAATATTAGAAGTAGGAACTTTAAAACATTCTAAGTGTCCCGTGCAGCCTATTGAAGATATTTCCTCAATTAGAAGGTTTGCAGCTTTTAATTCCTCTTCTGAACCACTGGTTCGTACAAAACCAATTTTCTTTAAAAGTTCAAATTCTCTTTGACTATTGATTGGCATAACGTTTCCCCCTTAGTGTATGTAATTATATATAGTATACCAAATTTAGGATAAAACTCAAAATGTGGAGAGCCGTACCATTAGCAAAGAATAACTTGATAGCTGGACCACGCAAACTTGTGACTTCAGTCGTGAGTTAGTGTTTCTTTTATGATAGTAAAAGCATCTTTAAAACATATAAATAGAATGTAAGTTCGCATGAATTTTGTTATAATAAATGTATGTATAGGAAATAATAATAGTATAGCAAAAGTAGAAATGGAGGTAAATATTCATGCCAAGAAAAACAACTCCTACTTATGTTTTAACTATTAAATTAGATACTAATAATAGAGATGAATCAATATTAAATAAAAGATTTGAAATATGTAGAAAACTTTACAATGCAATTTTAGGAACAGGGTTAAAGAAATTTAATGCTTTAAGCGAATTAAAGATATATAGAAAACTAAGAAAAGAATTAGCAGAGATTAATAAATTATATTTTAAAGATGAAGAAAGTAAAAAATCTAAAATATATGATAAACTAAGAAAAGAAAAATACAAAGAGATAAATGATTTATTGGTAGAATATGGGATCAATGAATATTCACTTATAAATGAAATGACACCAATGTATAAACCATTCAATAAAAATATAGATAATAAAACCGCTCAAGCATTAGCAAGTAGAGCCTTTAAGGCATTAGAAAAGTTAATATTTAAAGATGCACAAAGGATCAATTTTATTAAATATGATGAACTAAGAAGTGTTGAAGGTAAATGGAATAAAAGTGGGATAACTTATAGAGACGGGATTATTAAATGGAATGGACTTACAATTCCAATAATTATAAAATCTAATGATATTTATGCTCAAAAGGCTATTCAAGATAGAATTAAATATTGCAGAATAGTAAGAAAATTTATCCGAGGTAAATATAAGTACTATGTGCAATTCATAATGGAGGGTATACCGCCAGTAAAATATAATAAAGAAACTGGTTATATAAAAAGAAGTATCGGGATAGGGAATGTCGGAATAGATATAGGAACTCAAACAATTGCAATATCTAGCTATTATGATGTTAAATTATTAGAGTTATGTCCTGAAATTAATAACATTCAGGATATAAAAACTAAATTATCAAGAAAATTAGATAGACAAAGACGCGCAAATAACCCAAATAACTATAATAGTGATGGAACTATAAAATTTGGTATTATAAGTAATGGAAAGAAAGAGAAATTAACATGGATTAAGTCTAACAAATATATTAAAACTCAAATGGAATTAAGGGATGTTCAAAGGAAACAAACTGATGTTAGAAAACAATCCCACGAGAAATTGGCAAATTATATAATTTCATTAGGTGATAAAATATTAGTTGAAAACATGAATTTTAAGGGACTACAAAAAAGAAGTAAGAAAACCACCATTAATGCTAATACAGGTAAATTTAATAAGAAGAAAAGGTTTGGTAAATCCTTAGCGAATAAAGCACCTTCTAAATTAATAGAGATAATTAATAGAAAACTTAAATATGACGAACTGGAAATCTTAAAAATAAATACACATAAAGTTAAGGCTAGTATGTACAATCATTTTAATGATAAATACACTAAAAAAGAATTAAAAGATAGATGGGATGTATCTACTGGAATTCAAAGGGACTGTTATTCTGCATTTCTAATAATGAATGTTAGCAATGATTTAGAAAAAATTAATAGAGAATTATGTTTTGAAACTTATGATAATTTCAAGAAATTACATGATGGTGAAATTAATAGACTTAAATCCTTAAAAGAAAATGGTATTAAACTAATATCTAGTATGGGGATATAAATATAAAAAAATGGTTTTGAATCGAGCCATTATACTATCGCGAGTAGGCTAATTGTAGTCTTTGGTAGTAAAAGTCTTATTATAATTAAATGAGTCATTATATGTTGTAAGATATAGATGAAATATTATCCCTATAAATGAGAGTATTATGGAAGTTTAATAAGATAAGAACCACGTGACTTCAGTCATGTGAGATTCAGGTTGGTATTCTATGGTACAATGATATTCGGGACGGAGTTTAAGTCTTATTTTAGTTTGTCATTAAAAATAACAAATATATACTTTTTAGCATAATTCGTTATCACATAATAATATATTAAAAAATATTATTAATATTGATGGGCATTTTAAGGAGGGTCATAAATGAATAAAAAAATAATATCTGTCGTTATGATATTAATATTAACAATAACTATCAATTGCAATACTTTTGCTGCACCAAGTACTAATGAAACATCTGAATTAAAACAAGCTCAAAGTAGCAAAAAAGCTTTACAGATAAAAATAGAGAATTTCAACAATGAAATTGATGGGGTATTAAATAAAATTGACATTAACAAAACTAAAATGAATGAAATCTCTCAAGATATAAGAAAAACACAAACTGAATTGGAAATTGTAGAAAAAAACGCTATGGATCAAGAAGACTTGTTTGAAAAAAGAGCAAGAGTTATGTATATAAATGGGGTAGATAGTTATCTTGATGTACTTCTAGATTCAACTAGTTTTAGTGATCTTATATCTAGAGCAGATACACTTGAAATGATAATTAAATATGACAAAAATCTCATTGCTAAAATAGAAAAACAAAGAAATTCTATAATAAAGCATAGGGACACCTTAAATAATGAGAATGATAAATTATCAGCACTAAAAGCAAATAATGAAATTATTCTAACAAAATTAAGTAAAGACATAAAAGAGCACAAGGTGCTTCTTAGCAACGTAACTAAAAAAGAAACTAAATTAATTGCTGACAAAAAAGCAAAAGAATTAGCCGCTGCAAAAATAATAAAAGAACAAGCAGCAAACAAGAGAATTACTATGTCTAGACACTTAGACCCTAGTGAAAGTTCAACGTCTAAATCTGATGCTGTCCCTAATGATGTATCAAACTCAACGAACTACTTCATTATAGAATCAACCGCATATTCAAAGGGTGGTTTTACATCATCAGGTTCTAGAACAAACAGAGATCCAAATGGATACAGCACTATAGCTGTGGACCCTAGGGTTATACCAATGGGCTCTAAAGTTTATGTAGAAGGCTATGGATATGCTATTGCATCAGATACTGGTTCCGCTATTAAAGGTAACATCATCGATGTATTTTTTAATACAGAAGCTGAAGTACTTAATTGGGGCAGAAGAAATGTAAAAATCCGTATAATAAATGAATAAATAAGCTAAAGACAGCAGTCGGCTTACAGAGTTCTTGTTCCTCTTGCAGTAGCAGCTATATATTCATTCAGTCCGGGCATTCTATATGGAGTGGCAGTTGTGTTATGACTGGATCGCTCATTTTATTCTCGAAACTACAACCGCAATATATTAACATAGCAGGAAGGTAACTTCCAGTAACCTCCTAACACCTCGGGGGAGCTGACATAAGTTGTAAAGTAAGCCAATATGTTGATGCATGCAGTTTTTATACAAGAGTAATTGAAAAATTATAAACATATTTAATAGCAATAATTAACAAGTATATTCCATTCTACATTGGTTATCATAATAGTGTAGAGTACAAAGCAGCTGAGCCAAAGCTTATATATCCATTCACTGAATGTATATTTAAGTTAGCCAAAAATTCAATATAGTTTTTACTATAATATTAACTTATATTGAATTAGAGGACGATTTACTACGGTTGAGAAGAAAATTAATATAATCGATGTTGTATAACATTTATTATATTATGGTTTCAACCTATCGTATTAAGTAAGTGAAGATTATATCGAGTGTTGTAATGTTTATATACAGCCGTGAGGTTATATATAATCGTGTAAATATTTTATATAATCGAGCGAACCATCATCAATGGTAGGAATTTGTTTAATTAAGATCTAACGATGTTAATTATATAATAAATTATCTATGATGGTGTTAGGTGGGGTGCTTTGTACTCTCATATTAAAAAATGATAATACCTTTTAATTCTAAATGAATAAAATCCAAAGGGTAGCAATTGTGTACTCTTTTTTTATTTCTCGCTCCACTGTATCTTCAAATATAATTAATAATTAATATTGGCGTGTCTCTTTCATAATATAGCACATATAAGCAATTGAGATATTAAAGCCATGGAGCATCCTTAAGGGAGCCCATGGCTTTAAGCCTGTTTCCAAACACTTTCATTTTTTATTGTAAAACTTTACTTGTAAAATTATTAATATAATCTAAATCAAGGGTATTTGTAACCTAATATAACCACTATCGATTAAATTATAAAAAAATGGTGATTAATTAATATCATTAGAGGTTTTCTATCTTCTCAATGTTATTAATCATTGAGAAGACGGCCTTTATAGGAATTTTATTCCTTAAGCACAGTGCTTTTGTATAAATGATTAAATAAAAAGTAAGCGTTAAACTATTAAAACTAGTGTTGCAAAAAAAGTTATCTCAGGTTATAATTAACTTAAAAGGAAAACAATTACAATTTTGTGCTTTTAGTACATCGAAAGGAATGATATTTATGTCTCAAAAAACTATAGTAGGACCTTCAATTCCTAATATGCCTTGGGAAGATAGACCGGAAAATTGCAAAGAGCCTATATGGCGTTTTTCGAAAAATCCAATAATTCCAAGAAATTTGCTTCCAACCTCGAACAGTATTTTTAATAGTGCAGTAGTTCCTTATGAAGGAAAATTTGCAGGAGTTTTTAGATGTGATGATAAAAGACGTGAGATGAGAATTCATGCTGGTTTTAGTGAAGACGGACTGAGCTGGAATATTGAGCCTGAACCTATTAAATTTATTGTTGACTTAGAAGATATAGGTGAATTCGAATATGCTTACGACCCAAGAGTTTGTTTTATTGAAGATAGATATTATGTAACATGGTGCAATGGGTACCATGGTCCTACTATAGGACTTGCATATACATTTGACTTTAAGAAATTCTATCAGATGAATAATTTAACCTTGCCGTATAATAGAAATGGGGTTCTTTTTCCAAGAAAAATAAATGGAAAATATGCGATGCTTAGCAGACCGAGTGATACAGGCCATACTGCTTTTGGAGACATTTACTATAGTGAGAGTCCGGATTTAACATACTGGGGAAGGCATAAGCATGTTATGGGAACAAGAGGTTGGTGGCAGAGCACAAAAATTGGAGCTGGACCAGTGCCAATAGAAACTACTGAAGGATGGCTGATGTTTTATCATGGTGTACTTACATCATGTAATGGATATGTATATCATTTTGGAGCGGCCTTACTCGATTTAGAACAGCCATGGAAGGTTTTATATAGAACAGAACCGTATTTAATGTCTCCTCAAGCGATTTATGAACGTGTAGGAGATGTACCTAATGTAGTATTTCCATGTGCAGCTCTTGCAGACAGCGAAACAGGAAAAATTGCCGTATATTATGGTGCAGCAGATACAGTTACTGCTATTGCTTATACCCAGGTAGATGAACTTATAGAATACATAAAAAGCAATTCAAGGCTTTGATTTTAAAATAAACTTGATTAAGAGGATTAGCGATAGAGGGTTTATTATAATTTATTTTCGCTAAAACTTCTGACAGTCTAAAAAATTTGTGAGGTGATGAATATTGTCAAAAATAACTTTAGAAAACATTTCTCAAACTTTAGGTATATCAAAAAATACTGTATCCAAAGCCTTAAGGGGCGCACCTGGTGTAAGCGACGAATTAAGGCATAGGATAATCCATTTGGCCTCAGAAATCGGTTACACTAAAATAGTACAATCCCCTGGTAGTTCGCTCAATAATATTACAGTAATAGGACGAAAGTGTTT
Source organism: Clostridium estertheticum (assembly GCF_011065935.2). NCBI lineage: Bacteria > Bacillati > Bacillota > Clostridia > Eubacteriales > Clostridiaceae > Clostridium > Clostridium estertheticum. Next base: position 1,079,687 of record NZ_JAAMNH020000001.1, read on the forward strand.
TTTAGCCGAAGTAACCTTTTGGCCTAAGGTTCTTTATGGCATTACCCATTATGCAAGTGAAAGAGATATAAAAATCAGTATCACCAATATCGATGAGACAAAAGAAGATAACCCTTCTACTCTCTCTTCCATAATCAGTCACTCAAGCGATGGCTATATAATTATTGGCACAATCAGCGACCTTTTGCTAAAAAAAATAGTTGCAACTAAAGTTCCAACAGTTGTAGTTGATCATTTGAGCAATGAAGTAGATTGCGATTATATTAATTCTTCCAATAAGAACGGAATATATAAAGCAGTAAAGCACTTGTATCAAACAAATCACAGAAATATCGGCTTTATTGGAAACTCTTACTATGCTAGTAGTTTCGAGGAACGATATAGAGCTTATTTAGAATATATGAAGGGGTTTTCACTGCCTGTTCTAAGTGAATTTGTTTGGCTTGATGCAGAATATTTTGATACACAATACTATAAAAATAAGATTGATTTATATAAAACACATAAAAGTTTCCCCACAGCATGGGTTTGTGTAAACGATAAGACCGCTCTGACATTTATGAATGCTCTTATGGCGCTTGGCATAAAGGTACCTGACGATATGAGCATTGTCGGCTTTGATGATATTCCAGGTTTTTCATATCCCGGTTTGACTACAATAGAAGTGCCTAAGCAAAGTTTAGGGGAGAAAGCCGTTGAACAAATATTATACCGTGCTCAAAATCCTGAAGCTCCCTATGTTAACATAGTTCTTATCACTCAGCTAATTCATAGAGGCACAGTAAAAAGCTTATCAACGAATGTTCCAATAGAATGCAAGCAGGAATAAATCAGATATTGATCATAAACTATTACTGTGTTAAAATCAATAAATTTCATATTAAGTTAATTCTATATCTTCTTAAATAGAGGATTAAAAAAGTTACAAAAATAATTAAATATTAAACTATACAAGGAAATGTAATGCATAATTAGTAAATTATGTTAATATAGTAAATAAAGTAACGCATTAAAAAGGTTAAATTAACCTTGACTGTATAGCCTTCAACAAAAAAAAGTTAATTGAAGGAGGGAAATAAGATGATTAAAGAAATTGTGGAAAATAAAACACAATCATTAAAAGTATTTAAAAAGAGGAAAAGATGGACGAGTGATGACACTGAATTATCTATATTAGCTATACCGACTTTTATATGGTTTGTTTTATTTAGTTATATACCAATGTTTGGAATAATAATTGCGTTCAAAAATTACAAGATTTCTCCGGGAAAGAGCTTTTTATATAGCCTCCTTCACAGCCAATGGGTTGGATTCGATAACTTTCAATTTTTCATTAAGAGTAATGCTCTAAAAATGCTTTTAAGAAATACCATTGGATATAACATCATTTTTATTGCTTTAGGTATCTTAATACCTGTGACACTGGCTATAATGATCAGCATGTTATTTAGCAAAAGGAAATCAAAGGTATATCAGACGATGATGTTCTTTCCGCACTTTATGTCATGGGTTGTTGTAAGTTATTTCGTATATGCTTTTTTAAGTATGGACAAGGGTATCCTCAATTCGATCTTGAAACATTTTGGTCAGGATCCAATTCGGTGGTATTCAGAGCCCAAGTACTGGCCCTTTATACTGGTGTTCATGAATACGTGGAAGACCATGGGATATGGTATGGTTGTATATTTAGCTTGCATAACCGGTATTGACGGATCATTATATGAAGCGGCTGTAATTGATGGTGCTTCAAAATGGCAGCAGGCGAAGTATATTACAATTCCATTTTTGAAGCAGATAGTTATTATGATGTTTATTTTAAGCGTTGGAAAGATTTTCTATTCTGATTTCGGCTTATTCTATCAGATAACCCAACAGATACCGGGCTCTTTAAATGATGTAGCATCAACTCTTGATACCTATGTTTTTAAAGCCGTGAAGTCTGCAGCACCAATCGGTATGACTTCGGCAGTATCATTTGTTCAGTCAACTGCTTGCTGCATAACAATTTTACTTGCAAACTGGATAATAGGTAAAATTGACAAAGATTATACCATTATATAGGGGGTTAGAGGAATGAAATTTGGCAGAAATAAGAAGGAAGAAGAAGGTTCAAATCGACTTAATAGAATAAAAAAAAGAACGAATGTCATTTTTAATTTCATATTTATTGTACTTTCATTGATATGTATAATACCTGTTATCTTTGTTTTTACTATTTCGATTTCATCTGAAGAGTCACTGGCCATGCATGGATACCAACTTATTCCCAAAGGTTTTGGATTAGCAGCTTATAAATTTTTATTGGGCGAGAAAGCAATGATTCTGCAGTCACTCAGCATCTCAGTCTTAGTAACGATCATAGGAACTGCACTGGGATTAGCATTAACTACGACAATGGGCTATGTACTGTCAAGGCCGAGCTACAAGCTGAAAAAATTTTTGATATGGGTTGTTTTTATACCGATGATCTTTAATGGAGGTTTAGTTGCAACTTATGTTGTAAATGTTAACATACTGGATTTAAGAGATAGCATCTGGGCTTTAATACTTCCTTTGTGTGTTTCTCCGTTTAACATTGTCATATGCAAAACCTTTTTTAAAACTACAATTCCGGATTCTATTATTGAATCAGCGAAAATTGATGGGGCTACGCAGATGCGTATTTTTTTAAGGATCGTACTTCCAATATCAAAACCAGTGATGGCAACTATTGGATTATTCCTATCTTTTGGATACTGGAATGATTGGTTTCAATCTGCACTATATATCAGCAGTAGAAACTTAATCTCACTACAAGCGTTGTTAAACAATATGCAGACAAATATACAGTATCTGGCGAATAACCCGACTGCGGGATTATCACTTCAACAGTATAAAAATTTAATGCCTACGGAATCTGTTCGAATGGCTATTGCAATACTAATAGTTGTTCCTATAGCATGTGCATATCCATTTTTTCAGAAATATTTTATTTCTGGTTTGACAATTGGGTCAGTTAAGGGTTGATTAGTTTTGAAAAATTACAACTAATTTTTCATTTCTACTATAAAAAATCTAAATAAAATTAAGGGGGAATTTAAATCATGCTTAAGACATTTAAAAAAATGCTATCTGTATTTGCTGCAATGGCGGTGACGATGTCTGTTGTAGGGGGATGTGGTAGTAAACAAGTAAACACTTCAACTCCTCCACCTACCAAGGAGAAAGAGGTTGTGACATTAAAATGGGTTCAGGTTGGAAACGGCATGCCAAAAAATTATGCTGCATGGAAGGATAACATCAATAAGTATCTTGGAGAAAAAATAGGTGTAAATATTGATGTTGAAGTGGTTTCCTGGGGAGATTGGGACAACAGAAGAAATGTTCTTGTAAATTCCGGTGAGAAGTTTGACGTTTTGTTTACAAATTCCAATAATTACTTAGGTGATATAAGTAAAGGTGCTTACTACGATATTTCAAATCTAGTAAAGACAAAGTCAGCTGACTTATACAAGTATATTCCAGAAAAGTATTGGGATGCTGTAAAAGTAGATGGAAAGATTTATTCTGTACCAACCTACAAAGACAGTTCTATGACAAATTACCTGGTATGGGATAAAAATAAGGCTGTAAAAGACAATATTGATTATCAGAATATTAATACATTACAAGGCATGGATGGAGCATTAAGAACTTTAAAAGATAAGGAAGGTAAGGCTTCACTAATTCTTAATCTTGATGGTTTATATTCCATTTATGCTCCATATGATGGTATGAGTGCCGGTTTACCAGCTCTTGGAGTAAGATATGATGATAATTCCCGCAAGGTAGTAAGTGTATTCGAGCAAAGTGATATTATGAGTCAGTTAGAGCTTATCAATAAGTGGTATAAAGACGGAATAGTAAATGCAGATGCACCTACATTAGCCGAAGTGCCAAAGTACAGACCAGCATTTATTGCACAGGGTTGGAAATCCGCAGCTGTAACAACCTGGGGACCTCAAATGGGAGTTGATGCAGATGCAGTACAAATTGGTGACACAGTTGTTTCAAATGAAACTGTAAGAGGTTCTTTAAGTGCAATCTCTGCAAGTACAAAATATCCTGAAAAATGCCTTGAATTCTTGCAGTTAGTAAACTTGGATTCTAAAGTAAGAGATGCTTTCTATTATGGTCTTGAAGGCGATAACTTCCAGTATGTAGATGGAAAGGTTAAGAAGTTAAATGAGGATTGGAGTATGGCTGGATATACACAGGGAACATTCTTTAATGTATCACAGTTAGTTGATGCTAAGCTTAATCAGTGGGATGAAGTTAAGAAATTAAATGAAACTGCAAAGTCTTCTGTATTAATAGGTTTCAACCTAAATACTTCAAAAATCGAGAACGAACTTGCTAACTGTCGTCAAGTATATAGCAAATACAAGAGTGAATTGTTAACAGGTGCAAAAGAACCAAAGGCAGAGGTTGCTGCAATGGTGAAAGAACTAAATGCAGCCGGATTCGATAAGATTGTTAAAGAGGCTCAGAGCCAGGTTGATGCATTTAACAAATAACTTGCACACAGCTTACGAATATAGAAAATACTTCGTATTTGACTCAGGAACCATTTTAAAGTGTGGTAACTTCAATATTTAAGGTTTACCCACAGATAATGAGCACCTATGAGAATCTTGAGAGTTTCATAGGTGCAATATTTAAAAGAATAGTTACCTAAAATTCAATGTGCGAATGACCTAAAATTTATCCGACAATTACAGTAATTCAAGTAATAATACTACATAAACAAATAAAAGTGTAATCGTTTTTATAAATTTTATTAATAAAAAAATGGGAGTGTGAGATGATGAAATTAAACCTCAAAAAAGGCTTATCGGTCTTTTTAGCAACAGCCATAGCAACTAGTTCGTTACTGACACTTAATATTTCTACCGTATATGCCGGTGGTGATGCCATGCCGCCGCGTCTTGGTGAACAAGGGTACAAAGGGAAAAACCAGCCAGTTTATCACGGTCATCGAAAGCAGGATATTCTGAATTGGACACCTGAAACAGACGAATATTCTGAATTTATGAGAGCGAAGGTACCGCTGCAACAACGTAATGCTGCTTTTAAACCGACACAGGCAAATCCAACATTGAATCAGGAGGTTAAGGACTTAATATTAACAAGCGATTATGGTGATGAATTTTTTAATCCGACTGGTTACAATGACCAATTTGCTCAAAATTTGTTTAATTTCTGGCAATATGTAGATTATGATGCTTCTTGGCATGGTGTAGTTACAAATCCAACTCCAGATTCTTTATATAACCCTGAAGCTAACTGGGATAAGCGTGATTATGAGTTTGGGGTATTAAATATTCCTAACCCTGCATATACAAATGCCGCTCATAAAAATGGAGTTGCTTCTCTAGGATGTATTTTCTTCCCAAGAGTAGAACATACTCCTGATTTTGTTTATAAAGATGCAGACGGAAGATTCCCAATCGCAGATAAATTGGTTGAAATTGCTAAATATTATGGCTATGATGGATACTTTGTTAATGCAGAAGAGAGTCTGACTCCTACTTGGATGCCGCTTTATGAGGACTTTATACGTGCAATGACGTCACAAGGTCTTTATGTACAAGTTTATGCTTCCAATAGGTATGGACAAAAAAATCAAGCTTCCTGGGGGACCATTGACTATGCAAATAAAGATGCAACAGTGTTTAGAAACTGGATAAAAGATCCTAATGATGCAACGATTGCCGCAAGTTCATTATACATGAATCCAGACCCAAGCAAAGCGATGGTAGATGGTTCTGTTAATTCAATGAAGGCATTAGGTTTAGACCCAAGAAGTACAGTATTCAATACTCTTGAAGCAGGCCAAACCGGATTTAGTGGAACACGTGGAGCATTATACAATACTTATGATGCGAATTTAGTTCCAAGAACAGGCATAGCTTCTCTTGGGTGCTCTACAGTTTCCGAGCATGTAGATGAACAACTTTATGGTCATTCAGGAGCAAATAGCTACTCTGAAAATAGAAGAGGGGATCCTAATTATTTCAAATATATTGTTGCAAGAGAAAGAACGTGGTGGTCAGGTGCTGCTGATGCTCCTACTTATGAAGCAGGACATGGAACTCTAGCTTCAGCTAGTATGACACGTGATCAATTGCTGCAGGCTGTTTTAAATGCTACTCCTGACCCTGTGAAAACAGCTAATGATCCAAATCGTGGAGCACCACTCCCAAACAAACCAAAATTTCCAGGTATGGCAGCATATATATCTGAAAGATCCGTAATAGACGGTTCAAACTTCTATACAAACTTTAATACCGGACATGGCATGCAGTATTTTGTTGACGGTAAGGTTTCTAATGATAACCAATGGGCTAATATTAATAATCAAGATATTCTTCCAACATGGCAGTGGCAGATTAATACAAATGGAACCAGATTAAAGTTGGATTTTGACTATGGCCAGAAATATAATGCAGGATATGTGTATAATCAACTTGGTGGATATAATGGAGGAAGTTCTCTTGCTATTTTTGGTAATTTAGATGCTGAAAACTTTATTAATTTATACAAAACGAAATTGGATATTAAAGATACTTCAAAATTAAACATTACCTTTAATAAACCGTCAGCTACCGATGTCAGCAGCGTTAAAGTCGGATTAGTTTTTGAAGATGCTCCATCAAAAGTTGAGTATATTGCGATTCCAGACAGCGCAAATAATACTGCAAATGAATGGGTTGAGAAGGCTCTTGATTTATCAATGTATGCTGGTAGAACATTAGCAGCTTTTGGTCTATCAATTACTCCAGGGAAAGAAACAATTAATAATTATCAGCTTAATATTGGTGAAATTAAAATCACTGATGGCACAGTAGTTAGACCAGCTGCTCCAACAGGCTTAAAGATTGACAAATCCTTTGATACCTCTGAAATGTATATTTCATGGGATTTGGAAGACTATAGCAAGGTACAGGAATACAATGTATATGCAAAATATGAAGACGGTAAGGAAGTATTCTTAGGCGGAGTTTATGATAATACTTATTATATTAAGTCTTTATATAATCCCCAAGGTACAGTACAAATCTTAGTTAAAGCGGTTGGTACAGATGGAAGAGAAGGCCCAGCAGCAGTTGTCCAAAAAGATTTTACAGATACAATTAAAAATATCAGAACAACGGCAAATACCGGATATTTTGACTTGACTTGGGAAAAACCAGCAATTGACTACGAAAACGTAAAAGTAGATGTAACCTTTAACTACTCACATCAAGATAAATATTCAACTACATTTGCAAAGGGAACAAATGCAGCCAAAGTTGAAGTTCCAATAGCAGACGGAAGTGGGTATACAGTCAGAATTTCATTATTAGACTCCAATGGTAACGTAATTACCTACGCAGATGCTACAGGATTATTAAAAGATTGTCATTCAAATGTTTATGAAGGCGTTGCAACAATGAATGGAACAAAAGTTAAACTCACTGCACCAACATCCTATGACTGGTGGCATTTATATGCATGGCAGAATGGAAGTCCAATTACTGTTAATGGCAAAACTTTTGGAACCAGAGGTGTTGATGATTTAACATCACTTACAGTTACGGGAAGTTCCGGCGTTATAGATGTAGTTCTAGAAGACTTTAATGGCAATAAGTCTAAGCCGATAAAAGTTCCCTTTGGAACAACCGCCACAGGTGCAGTAACAGCTCGAATGTTCCCAGACCCAGTATTATTAGCAAAGGTTATAGAACTAGCTCCAACAGTAGATAAACTAGGTAATATAAAAGCACTTGATTTAAGCGGAACAAATATTCAATCTCTAAATGGAATTGAACTTCTAAGGAATTTGGAAATACTAAACTTAAAGAATTGTTCAAGTCTTGAAGTAATATTACCTGGTACATTATCAATCAATTCAAAATTAGTAGAAATTAATTTAACTGGTTGTATGGGACTAAAAGTTGTATCACTTGCAAATACATCCTTAGAAAAAATAACTTGCGAGAATGCAGCAGAACTAACAAATATGATTTCTTTTGATATGTCAAGCGCTAGATTTGATATGTCGGAGGGCACTCCTGAACATGAATTTGCTGATGGAATCGCAAAAATCACTACCGCTGCAATGTACTACAAAATAGTAATCGGTGAGGCGGCTGGTAAATCAACTTATATAAAAGAGATTGAACTGCGTAGCAAAAAAATTATCACATACAAAGCAGGGGTACAGTATAATAACCAACGACCAGTAGCATACCAATCTGCTATGCCAGATGAAGTAACAATACTTGTTGGTGAAGGTAAATATAATCCAGTTTCACTTTTGACAAAATTTAGTACAGTTAGAGGAACAGATTTTTCTACTTTAAAAGGTGCTGGTTTTATTGATCCTCAATATAATATTGACGCTCAGTGTTCAATTCCAACAGCAGTTTTCTCAAAAATAACATCAGTTAATGACCCTGCTCAAGGAATATTCTTTAATGAAGTAGATACAAGTGTACCTGGAACCTATAATGTTGTAATAACTAATTTTAATTCACCATTAGAGCATGGTGAAATATCAAATGAATTTACGCTTATAGTGAAGGATTAAAAGACCGAAAGTAGATGAAGTTTCAACAGATACTGCCGGAAATAGTGAGCTAACTTACGATTCTACTACTGGCCAGTACACATATGTTTGGAAAACTGATAAGGAAATCATAAAAAAAGTCGGTAATCTGCCGACTTTTTTATGATAATGGTGATATGATTAATGAAAATACGAAGAATATAAAAAAATATAAATTTAATCAGGGAGGATTTTAATTATGCTAAATAGAAAATGGACCATGTATATCTTGCATCATTCACATACAGATATAGGTTATACAGATTTACAAGAAAGAATAATTTACAACCACATTGACTATATAAGAACAGCAGTAAATGCCACAAAAGAAGGGCACAAAGCCGGATCAATTGATAGAAATTTCAAGTGGAACTGTGAGACCTATTACTGTGTAGAAAGATTTTTAGAAGAAGCAACAGAAGAAGAAAAACAAGATTTATATGCAATGATTAAATCAAACAATATAGGGTTATCAGCAACCTACCTTAACTTTAACGATTTAGTGGATAAAAAGATACTTAATAAAAGAACTAAGGAAATGGTTGAACACTTTAAAACGCAAGGAATTGATGTAAAGGTGGCTATGAATGCAGATGTTAACGGTGTGTCTTTAGGAACACTTGATGTGCTTTTAGATAACGGAATAGAGTTCCTATTTACAAACATTCACACACATCACGGAATGTATCCGCTCTACCAGAATCAGAAACCTTACTATTGGGAAAACAAAGAAGGAAAAAAACTTTTAGTTTTCAGCGGAGAACACTATAATCTTGGCAATGCTATGGGTTTAATCCAAAATAAAAATATTAACTTTATGACGGAAAACTATTTCAGCGGAAATACGAAACAAAAAACTCATATTGAAACACTTAAAGATAATATAGTTAAATATTTGACAGCCTGTGAAGAAAATGGCTATAACTATAGCTTTATTCCTGCATGTGTATCAGGGGTATTCAGTGACAATGCACCACCTAACACAGATATTATAAGAACTATTACAGCCTTTAATGAGGTTTACGGTGATGAAATACGTTTAGAAATGGTAACTATACAGGAATTTTATGATAAAATTAAGGATCAGGTAAAAGAAGCACCGGTTTACAAGGGTGACCTAAATGACTGGTGGGCAAATGGTGTAGCAAGTACGCCTTATGCGGTTAAGCACTATAAAGAAGCGCAAAGAATGTATCATTTATGCGACAGATTAGATAATCAAGGCATTGCAAGTAAAAAGGAATTAACCAGAGAAGCTGAAGATAACTTGCTGCTATATGCGGAACATACCTGGGGACATTCAGCAACCATTACAAATCCTTATGATACCATGGTGCAAAACCTGGATATCAGAAAAACAAGCTACGCTTCAAAAGCACATGAAGCCTCTGCAAAAAACTTAAACCGTATATCACATAGTAGAGGAGATAAACTCAGATACTATGATTTGAACGGTAAAGTAAAGGCAATCAACGTATCAGAGAGCAAAGGCGAAAAAGTAGTAGAATTCTATATAGAAGTATGGAAATACTCAGGAGTAAAAGTAATTTGTGAAACATCAGGACAGGAAATGATTACCCAATTGTCTTCTCATCCAAGGGGTGTTCTTATCAGCTTTATAGATTCATTTGAAGCCAATGAAGAAAAAATATACAGATTTGAAGAAGTAGCGGGGAAAATTGAAGTAACCAATTCAAGAGTAGCTTATATTGGAGCGGAAAGAGTAAAAGATATAGTGAATAACTACGATCTCAAAAGTTATAAACTCCCCTACCAAATAGAGAACGCCTATTTCAAAATATCTTATGAAATTGGTAAGGGCGTTACTTCTTTTTACAATAAAGTAGATAATATTGAAATGTTAAAGCAAGGAGATGCCAGATTCTTTACTCCAATATATGAAAATACTAAAATCAGAACAGATGTCTATGAAGAAAGAAGACTTTTGGGAAGAAATATAAGAGGTCTCCATTCGAACAAAAACATCGGTGATCTGGTAGAAGTAAAAATCATAGATAATGGTGAAATTTTTACAACTGTAGAGCTTGTCTATAAATTGGAAGGTACCTTTTTCAGTTCAGTGGTTATCAAACTTTATAACACACTTCCCAAATTGGAATTCAAGTATAAAATAGCTAAGAATTTAGCTACAGATATTGAAAGCATTTATCTGCCACTAACATTAAACAATCTTGATGCAACATTATATATAGATAAGAGTGATGCGGTTATGAGACCGGGTATTGATCAAATACCAGGTACTTGTATGGAATATTATCTTTTAGATAACGGTTTGGTTTATGAAACAAAAGAAAATACTATCTTAATTCAAACAAAGGATGCACCACTTATCTATATGGGAGAATTAAAACATCACCCAATATTACTTTGTGACAATAAGGAAGAAAACAATAAAAGAGATGTGTACTCATGGATTATGAATAATACATGGGAGACAAACTTCAAAATGGACTTATCAGGTATCACAGAGTTCTGTTATACTCTAGACCTTATAAAAACAACGAATGCAGAGCAAAGCTTTAAAACAATGAAAGGCGAAGGTTATGGTGTCGTAACTTTTATGATTAATGAAGAGTAGATGAATGGTTTTACAGACATTTGCCTGAATTGAGAGCAAGTATTAAACTATTATTTTTAATCAAAAGAGGTGAAATTATGTTAAGAGAAGATTTAAAAGATTATCCTTTTATGGATAAAGCCATTAATATTGAAGACCGGGTTTTGGATTTAGTAAACAGAATGACATTAGAAGAAAAGGTTCGTCAACTTGATATTTATTCAGGAGCGGAATTTTTAGATGATTCTAAAGTACTAACTAAATTTGAGGTCGAAAAGTATAAAGAATTATATGGTGAATTAGGTATTGGTTGCCTGCAAATCAGATATTCTTCAGCTAAACTCAATAATCAAATACAAGAATACCATATTATGAATACACGCTTAGGTATTCCGATATTATTTAGTGAAGAAACACTACACGGATTGGTTTGGCCGGAAGCTACGATATTTCCTCAGCAAATTGCTCTAGCCGGTACATTTGAACCAGACCTTGCTTATAAACAAGGTAGAGCTATTGCTTCAGAGGTACGAAGCTTAGGCATACATGAAGGATGGTCACCTGTACTTGATTTAGCTAGAGACCCACGATGGGGACGAGTTGAAGAAGGTTACGGTGAAGATACTTATTTAGGTGCAAAATTTGCATATAGAATGGTAGAAGGGTTACAAGGTAACGATTTAACTCAAAATAATTCGATCGTATCAGAACCTAAGCATTTTTCAGGGTACGGTGCACCAAGCGGAGGGCTGAATTGTGGACCTGCAATGTTTGGACGACGTGATCACGCAAATTATTGCTTGCCAATATTTGAAGCAGCATTTAATGCTGGAGCTTTAAATACAATGTGCTCTTACAATACCATTGATGGTGTGGCGGTTGCCCAAGATAAAGAATTACTTACAAATGTACTACGTAATGAATTAGGAATGAAAGGTTTTGTCCGTTCTGATATGACTGCTATCCGTATGCTGCACACTTGTCATTATGTAGCTAAAAGCGACAGAGAAGCTATAAAGATGGGTATAGAAGCTGGTGTGGACATGCAGTTGTATGATTATCCTCATGAAGAATATCAAAATACCCTTATTGAATTAGCTAACTCCGGAGAAATTACGAAAGAAATTATTAATATTTCTTGCAGTAGAGTTTTAAGAGTTAAATTTATGCTGGGCTTGTTTGAAAATCCACTTACAGATGAGTCCTTAAGTGAAAGAGTTGTAAACTGTCAGGAACATAAGAATATAGCATTAGAGGTTGCAGAAAAATCAATATGTCTTCTCAAAAATCAAAACAACATATTACCACTTAAGAAATCCATTAAAAATATTGCCGTTATTGGTCCAAGTGCAGCAGTTTGCAGATTTGGTGGCTATAGTTCAGCCAGCAGTGTAGATCGTGCGGTCACATTATTTGATGGAATCAAAGCAATGGTTTCAAAGGATACTAATGTAACATATAACTCCGGTTGCAGTATATTAGATGCAGATATAAAACCTATTCCACAGAATTGGCTGCGTGATATAAGCGGCCAAAATGGTTTGACTGGTGAGTATTTTAATAATCTGGGTTTCTACGGTGAACCAGTGTGTACAAGAGTGGATAGTATGATAAACTTTAACTTTATTTATTCAAAACCAGCGCAGGGTGTAAATGCAGATAAATTTGCAGTACGTTGGAGCGGAACTTTATTAACTGACCGTAGTTTTAATGGCTGCATTGGGCTTAGTACCATGGACAGTATGAGATTATGGATAGATAACAAATTAATTGTAGATGGTTGGGAAGAATTAAATGCTAATCAAATGGTAAATTTTGATTTTATTCAAGGTAAAGAGTATAAAATTAAAATTGAATATAAGAATGACCAAAGAGGTGCTAGAGTAATTTTCGGGTATAATAATGGAAGCTTGAATATGGATGAGGCGATCCGCATAGCCAAAAATGCGGACGTAGCCATTGTAGCTGTAGGTGACAGCGAGGAAACCTGCGGAGAAAATTTTGATAGAGCTGACCTAAACCTTCCGGGTAAACAACTGGATTTAGTTAAGGCTATACATGCAACAGGCACACCTGTTATACTGGTTTTACAAAATGGTAGACCACTATCAATTACATGGGAAAATGATAATATTCCTGCTATTATAGAGGCTTGGCATGTAGGCGAAAAGGGCGGTATGGCAATTTCAAAAGTTATATTTGGTGATGTTAATCCTGCAGGTCGACTACCGATGTCCTTTCCTAAATCAGTAGGACAGATACCTGTTCACTATAATAGATGTCCGTTTAGTGCAACCAAATATGTCGAAATGGATTGGTTACCTTTATATCCTTTTGGATATGGTCTAAGTTATACAAATTTTGAATACTCAAATATAAGATTATCAAAGTCAGAAATCAGAGTAAATGAAACTGTCGATGTCATGTTTGACGTAACTAATATTGGCAACTGCAAAGGCGAAGAAGTTGCACAACTTTATATTCATGATGAATATAGTAGCGTTTTGCGTCCTTATAAGGAATTAGCAGGGTTTAAACGAATTCAATTGGATAAAGGTGAAACAAAAACTGTAATATTAACATTAGGAAACGAGCAATTACGAGTATTAAATAAAAATTTTAGATGGGTTGTTGAGGAGGGTAAATTTGAAGTCATGGTTGGCAATAATTCAGCAAACATACTGTTAACTGATGAATTCAATGTTTTACCACTATAATATTATTAAAAAGGGAGTAAGTAAAATATTTTAAGGAAAAAAACAAGGAAAGGCCGCCAGCAAATACCATGCCGGCAGGCCTTTTATTCATGCTAAAGATTTTTTATAATTGAATTGCGAAAACAAATATAGAAAAGAGCTTTAAATGGGAAACACCTCCCAAATTGACCAAGTTCATGGGTTTTATTACTCCTGCAATATTGACCTCATTAATTGTTCCAACTATTAGACTTGCATTCTTTTCTCCAATAAGCAACAGATATTGTACGCTTCACTACCAATATCTGAATGGGGTTACTTGCGACGGAATAAAAGAATATTTTGCATTAAATTTGCTGTAGATTATGCTTAATTTCTACGTTCCTCTTGTGTAGGGTATCTTCTTGAATATGCAATAAAGATATTCAGAATCTCATTCTCACCATGAATAAATAATATAATATACAAGGTAATCCGATAGCAGATAGTATTGTGATTGCAGTATGTGCTTTTTTCTCATCTCGTAATATAAACAATAAAAACTTATATCCTAAAATACCAATCAATCCACCCAAACAATTTAGAATTATATCATCAATGTCTGATGCTCCAATACCTAAAAGCCCCTGAATGATTTCAACAAACAAACTCACTATAAATATAAACAACAAATTGGTTATTACTCTTTTCTCATTTTTGAATAATGACAAATATGTACTCTCGTTTATTCATAATACCTCCATTTTTCATTTCTCCCTTGCTTATTCTCTGACGAAAGGATTTTGGGCTCCAGATGACTTTTTCCTTTTGATTCAATGTAACATTTTTTATGTTGAATATTTATTGCAATGATTATGCTATAGATTTTTTTATAAATTTTCAAACTTTATTAACTACCCAAGGGCAATTTAATTATAAAAGCAGTTCTCTCATAATTGCTTTCAACAAAAATTTCACCTTCATGAAGCTCTATTATACTTTTGGTTATAGCAAGACCTAATCCTGAACCTCCAGTATATCCTGAACGTGATTTTTCAACTCTATAGAACCTTTCAAATATAAAAGGTACATCTATACTTGGTATTGGCTCACCATAATTAATTATCTCTATAACCGCACTATTATTTTCTTTCCTAGTACATATGTCAATATACTCAGTCCCACTACCATAGTTCATACCATTAGAAATTAGATTTTCAAATGCCCTAGCCATTTTAACTGCATCAGCCATTATTAAGAGTTTATCCTCCGAAAAATATGTCCTACACTCTATATCTACTTTTTTAAACTGTAGCCTAAATTCCAATACCATTTGATTTAAAAGTTCAATTACGTTTATTAATTCTTTTTTTAATTTTAAAGTACTATTTCTCATTATAGTATACTGAAATAAGTCATTGATCAAATTATTCAATCGTTTTGATTTTTCATAGGCAATATTTACATAATATCTAAGTTCAACTTCATCTTTATATTTATCATTATCTATGAGTTCAAGATATCCTAGTATTGATGTTAATGGCGTACGTAAATCATGAGATACATTTGTTATTAATTCATACTTTGTTTGTTCTGCTCTCCGCTCTTCTTCTATTGATTTATTTAATTTTTCTATTATTTCATTCATATTTTTAGCTATTTTCCCTAGCTCTGCTTTCGATTGTTCTGGTATTTTTTTATCTAACTTGCCCTCTGCTATAGCTTCCATATGTTCATCAATTTCTACAAAGTACTTAATCTTCTTGTAAAGCAATAAATGGGAATAACTTATAAAAATTATTATCCATAGTGCAATTATTATCTTTGTAAAATCGACATATTGCCTTACCTTATAAATTGCATCTAAAGATTGTTGTAAACGGAGTAGACCAACTATTGCCAAAAAAAACTTCCACATCATATAAATTACTGCCATGGTTAATGCTGATAATATGAAAGTAATCAATATATTAAAAACTACTTTTAATTCTAATTTATATATAAGTTTTCTTTTCAATTTTATAACCTACTCCCCATATAGTATGAATAAGTTTCTCACCATCTAAAACTTCATCAAGCTTATCTCTTAATTTACTCATGTGAGTCATAACTGTATTATTAGATTGATAATATTTTTCCTTCCAAACTCTTTGAAATATTTCTTCTGCACTAAAAACTCTCCCTGGATTATCAGCTAAGACGTGTAATATTTCAAATTCTGTAGAAGTTAAAGCAATAATCTTATTATATACTTCTACCTGATGAGTGGATTTTTTAATTTTAAGTGGTCCTATAACTATAGTATCTTTATCTTTTAATTCCTCGCTATATTTATCGAATTCGTAAATTCTTCTAAATATAGACTTAACTCTAACCATAAGCTCTAAAGGATTAAATGGTTTTAACATATAATCATCAGCTCCTGACAATAACCCTTTTATTTTATCTGAATCTTGATTTTTAGCACTTAACATAATTATAGGTATATTAAGCTTCTCTCTAACTTTGTTACACACTTCTATACCATCAATTTTAGGCATCATTATATCTAGTATTATAAGATTTATATTATAATTATCTATAACTTGCAGAGCTTGTTCACCATCATATGCTTTGTAAATATCATGTCCTTCATTAATTAAATATATTTCAATTAAATTAACTATTTCTTTATCATCATCTACAACTAATATATTTTTACCCATATAATCACTCCATTTATTTGTTCAGATAGCATTTTGTGCAATATATAACTTTTAAGCGTACTGAAGGTTGAAACTTATACATTTTTAATAAGTATATAGCTTAAAAATATATTTGTCGAACATAAATATAGAAACACAAAATATGGAGGATTTAAGATTTTAAAAACTCCTCCAAAGTAATATCATTTGAGTAAATTTTCTCTGAATTCGGAGCACCTACATACCTTACATGCCAAGGTTCATAATTATAACCTGTAATATCTTCTTTTCCTATTCCATATCTTATTATAAATCCAAATTTATAAGCATTCTTTTGAAGCCATTTACCTTCTTTAGTGTTTTCAAAACCTGTACTCTTTTCAGCATTAGTTATATCCATTGCTAACCCTGATTGATGCTCACTTTTACCTGCCATTGCCACATACTTATCGGTATACTCTTTTCCGCTTGTTTTAATACTATTTTCATATAAGTCCTTTTGAGTTGCATAAGATCTATAACCAGATAATGCATAAAGTATAATTCCTTCCTCCTCACCTTTATCAAACAGTCTTTTAAGTGCATCCGCTGCGTTCCCTTTCATTTGCATTTCTTCATTTGACACGTTAGGATAAATTTTAACCTTTGCCACTTTTAAATTATGTGGAAAATAATCCTTATCCAGAGTATTTTTTCTATTCACTAACATTAACTCTCCATCATCTACATTGCTATTGTCATTAGACATATCTTTAACAGCTTCAATATAAGCGTTCCTGTCAATTACATCCCCTATAACTTTTATATGACCATATTTGCTGTTTATGTACATTAAGCATACAATACCTGAAATCAAAATCATTCCGATTTTCTTCTTCACCTTAAACTCCTCCTTATTTACTTTTAATAGATTAAATTTAATTAAATAACACATTTTTTTATTTGAAAATTTTTCAACAAAGTAAATTGCATTCCTTACTTTCTTATATTACAAAAAGGAGTTTAAGAAAATTGTAATTAAACCTTAAGATTTCTTAAGATTACAATTTAAATTTTATCCATTTTTCAAGAATAGTTATGATATTCTACTACTTAAAAACATAATTAATTCATATGAATATTTTTTCGAAAATGAGAGCATGGCGGTTTGCTATAAATTTAAGAATGATTTTATTTATAATGAAAATAGGCTTGAAGGGATAAATATAGATCTGGAAGAAGTTGCCGAAATTTTAACTGATATAAGAATACATAAACAAGATAGTAAATATTGCAAGTAAGAATATAAAGACATAATTGAAGTTGTTGGACATTCTTCTGTATATGATTATTTAATGATACGCAAGTGACCAGTTAACAATATTAAAAATATAAAAATAAAGATAAATATTATAATGCCTTTGACATAATCTCCTGGGTGTTCAGGTACAAATCCAAAGAGTTTTTTTAGCAGGCTATCCTGTGCGTCATGTACTTATTGAAAATCTTTCTCTATGTTTTCAATGTCCTCTTTAGTTGGTTCAGTGGTATATGTACCAGTATTATCCAATTAATTATCCTCCTCCGAATAATAAGATTTTTATGATCTTGTTGCTTAATCTTAATATACAAAGGGATTCTGCATTTCTGCACAAAAGGTTATGTTTGTTATTAGAAGTTATTGTAACTTCGCCGGAGGTCATAGTAGAAACTGGAAGTTTTTACTTTCTAATAAAGATGTTATCGGAATTTTTATTTGGATTAAGTTTGTCGAAAAAAAAGATATTTTGTCAAGTGATTTGTTAAAAAAAACACAAATAAATGTTGAAATATGTTTCAGATGGGGTTAAACTTATAAATTGGTGCAAACTTGTAAATGACTCAAAGAATACCATATTTGAGTTAATATAAGGTTATTATTATAGCAAACTACTTTCTATACAGGATTTTGAAGCATATATTATGAAAACAGAAGGGAAGCGTTAAAATGAATTTTTTTGTAAATTTAAGTGTAAGGAAAAAACTCGTATCAGTATTTTCAGTGATTTGTATTTTTATGGTTTTAATTGGAGTAGAGGGTATAATAAGTTCAGCAAAGATAAATGAGGGTTCTAAGTATATATATAGTACTAACTTAATAGCCATTAAGGATTTAGAAGAAATTAAAGGGAGTTTAAATTACAGTAGTGCTAATATTCTTAGAATTGTTTTTATAAGAGATAAGTCTAAATTAGATGAGCAAATAAAACTAAATAATGATTTAATAGATGGAAATAAAAAAATGCAACAGGAATATGAAAGTTTACCAGATCAATCAAATGCTGACAGTGCACAAGAAGAGACGAAAACTTATAATGATTTTAAGAATGAACTAACAAAATATACAGAGTTTAAAACTAAAATCATTGAACTTGTGAAAACTAATAACTATGAGGCAGCAGTTGAAATTTGTAACACGCAGGAAGATTCAATAATAAATCCTGTTTTTGATAAATTAGAAAAATTAATTGTTATCAATGGAAAAGATGCAGAAAGGTCAAATTCAAATAATATAGCTCAATTTAACAAGGCTAGGAATACAATTATACTTTACACAGCTATAGCATTTTTCATTATGATTTTTATGGCTTACATATTAACTAAAAATATAATGTATCCATTAAATAAAATAAAAGACTTAGCAGGACGATTGTCTCGTTATGATTTTTCAGAGGCTGTGACTATTACAAGAAAAGATGAATTTGGACAAACAGGCATTGCGTTAAATATTGCGCAGGAAAATATCAAAGAACTAATAAAAGAAATAATGAATAATTCTTCGGATATGAGTGCATCTTCTGAAGAGCTTGCAGCTACAGTTGAGGAAATAACATCTAAAATAGAAGTTATAGAGCAATCAACAATGGAAATAAATAGCTCTGTTCAAGAAACCAGTGCTACATCAGAGGAAATAACTGCATCCGTTGAGGAAGTTAACGCAAGTATGGAAGAACTATCTTCTAAGGCTATGGAGGGTAGCAGTAATGCTGCTCAAATTAAAGATAGAGCTAAAGATGTTCAGATATATACTAAAAATGCATTGGAGAAAAGTAATAGTATTTATGGAGAAAAGGAAAAGAATATATTAAAAGCTATAGAAGATGGAAAAGTTGTAGATGAAATAAAAGTAATGGCTGATGGAATTGCAGCAATTGCAGCACAAACTAATTTACTTGCCTTAAATGCAGCTATTGAAGCCGCTAGAGCCGGAGAACAGGGAAAAGGTTTTGCAGTAGTTGCAGATGAAGTAAGAAAGCTTGCAGAAAAATCCTCAGAAACTGTAAATACCATTCAAAGTACCATAGTAAAAGTTCAAGATGCGTTTAAGAATTTATCGGAAAATAGCAATGACATACTTAAATTCATTATAGAAAGCATTATGCCTGTTTTAGAAGAATATTCAAAAACAGGAAAGCGATATGGTGATGATGGAGACTTTATAAGCGCCATGTCAGAAGAAATCGCATCAATGTCGGAGGAAGTGGAAGCCACAGTAAATCAAGTTAGTACGGCAGTTCAAATTCTGGCACAAAATTCACAACAGTCTGCAGAACATACAGGAGATATTCAAATTAGTATTGATGAAACCACAAAAGCTATGGTGCAAGTAGCACAAACCTCGCAAATTCAAGCAGAGCTTGCACAAAAGCTTAATGAATTGGTACTGAAGTTTAAGATTTAAGGGAAAAGGCATCCTTTCATTATAAAAAGTATACCTTTTATACAAACTTCATTATTTGTGTTGTGTTAATATTATTTTTGGTGTTTATTTTGCTAAAGAGTATATAAATTTACTATAGAGTGCTACAAGTCAATATTGTATAAGTGTTGATATACGAAGGTTTGTAAAATACAGTTTAGTTTGAAATAAGCTATCTACCACACTACGAATCAGTTGGCCAGAGTTACTCTGATTAGGTCTTCAGGAGATACATGGATTAGTATTATATTTGTGCAAATTGGGTTATGCTTGCACCAAGCAAGAACCTTGGAAACACTAAGTTTTAAAGGCTCTTTTATTTTGAGATTTAATAGGGTTCAATTTTATTTCCATCTTATTATCTCATAATATTTGTTTTACATAAAATAATCTCAATGTATATCATTTTAATTATACTCATGCCCGTAGAAATGGTGGAATGAAACTATATTGTAAAAATAACGTATTTAACTATGAAGAATAAAAAACTATCAGCTCATATTTTAAAAAGAAATATTAACCTAAATTAAATTTGATTAGGATAGTTAATTAAATATTATAAAAAATGAAACATAAAAAATGAGGAGGACAAAAACACATGAAACAAATTAAAAAAACACTAATCATATTTATGGCGGCGGTCATTGTAATGGTTGGAATTTTAATAAGTATTACAGCAAAAGCTGCAGTTTTAACTACTCCAAAAATAAATTATATTGGAATAGAACATTCACCACTAGTGGTAGGAGACACTGAAAAATTTACAGTAACTTCAGTAAAGTATGACGGCCTAGTACAATACAGAGCATTCCTTTTCGATGGTAAAGTATGGAGTGAATTAACAAGCGGATACACAACCGCACAGGATAGTAAAACTCCAGTTGTGTTACCAGAAACACCAGTATTAAAATTAGGAAATTATAAACTTTCAGTTTGGGTAAAAAAAGCTGGAACAATAGGCCTTAACAAAAGTGGTTATGATAGTTACTATGTAGCTGCACTTAACTGCGTATCTAAAGATGATGCTAACAGAGTACATGCTAATGGAGAAGCAGATTACACTCTTACCGGAGCGAAATTAACATTTAATTCAATCAAAGATATAGGTGGAATCAAAGGACCATACCTATATAGATTACACATATTAAATACAAACACTGGAGTATGGACAACTAGAGTATCACAGTATGCTACTGCTCCATCATACACATTTACAAAGGCAGGAACTTATATGGTTGTTGTACATGCAAACACAGTTAAATCAACAACTTGGAAAAATTACTTAGCAGAAGACAAAACAGTAGCTAATCAAAAATCAACATATGGAACATATGAAGCTTGGAAAACAATAATGGTGACTGTTAATGATTCAGCAGTAGTAGATTCTATTAGTGATGGCACAGATATAACCAGTAGATTCACTGATAAAGATTTTAAAAGCTTTGTATATTCTCTTATAGGAAAAACTAGTCCGAGTCCAATACTTTATTCCGATGTGAAAAACATAAAAGTTTTAAAATTGCCTATTGACTATAATTACGATATCCCTTGGAGGGGTAACATAAGTAGTTTAAGTGGAATTCAGTATTTTACAGCACTAACTGATTTAAGTTGTGCTAGTAATCGACTGACAACTTTGGATGTAAGTAACAATACAAAATTAGCTTTGTTAGAATGTGGTAATAATCCACTAAAAGCCTTAGATTTAAGTAAGAATACAGCATTAACTGAGTTAAATTGTAATAATAATCAATTAACAACATTAGATGTAAGTAAGAACACAGCACTAACTAAGTTATATTGTTACGGTAATCAACTAACAACCTTAGATGTAAGTAAGAATACAGCATTAACTTCGTTAGGTTGTGGATCCAATGGACTAACAACCTTATATACCAATACAGCACTAACTTCGTTAGATTGTGATTATAATAAACTAACAACCTTGGATGTAAGCAAGAGTATAGCATTAACTGAGTTAAATTGTGTTAATAATCAATTAACAACATTAGATGTAAGTAAGAATACTGCACTAACTCTATTAAATTGTTCTACTAATCAACTAATAACCTTAGATACCAATACAGCATTAACTTCGTTAGATTGTAGAGCTAATCAACTAACAACCTTGGATGTAAGCAAGAGTATAGCATTAACTGAGTTACTATGTAATAGTAATCAATTAACAACGTTAGATGTAAGTAAGAACACAGCATTAACTAAGTTATGGTGTGGCTTTAATAAATTAGAAACCTTAGATGTAAGTAAGAATACAGCATTAACTTCGTTACGTTGTGAGTATAATCAATTAGAAACCTTAGATGTAAGTAAGAATACAGCATTAACTTACCTAGATTGTCGGGATAATCAATTAATAACCTTAGATACCAATACAGCATTAACTTCGTTATCTTGTTATAATAATCTACTGACAACTTTGGATGTAAGTAACAATACAGCACTAACCTCTTTAGAATGTAGGAATAATCAACTAACAACCTTAGATGTAAGCAAGATTACAGCATTAGATAATTTATCGTGTGCTCATAATCAAATAACATCTCTGTTTTCAATTAAAGATACTTGGTATACGCAAGGGTATAGACCTCAGTACACAGATTCGAGTCATACTGAGACTACTGACACTTTAATTATTACAATTAAAGATTAGAATGAAGTTATAAACTTCTTAGAAGATATATGAGTTTTGAAAATAAAAAAGGTGGCGAAATAAATTTGCCCCTTTTTTTGCCCCTTATAGTTTAAAATAAACAGGTATTACTTAAACTTAGTTAAAAAGTAAAATGGCTATTTATAAGGGTTTTAAGGTTTTTTAAACTTAATTAGAATCATTTCTTTCGAATCTGAAGGTCGTGGGTTGTACTGAACCAGTGTTTTGTTTTTATTTATTAATTTGCAATTCAAACTTGAGGTGAGGTTAATAATGCTCTATGCATATAAATTGTAGTGGATTTATTATTTTCCTTAGTGTGTATATAAGAATATTTAGTATTTCTATTTTTATTAATGCCGCTAAGAAAAATTGGGTAGAAAAGTTGGATGGGTTTTTGAAGTTTAATGATACGGACGACCTCCTGTAACTACTTTCGACTCTCTTTTCTATTGCAGCCATGGTTACACCTTGGGGGGCGATAATGAAAATTTATTAAGTCATGGGCAAACTAATTTAAATAGAGATGGAAAATATCAAGGAATAATTGTAAGTATTTAATGGAGAATGAGGTAAAGATGTTTATATAGAGCAAGTCATGGATCAAATAAAAAAACAGTAATATAAAATTGTTGCAATAGTCACTTCATAAGGTATGAGTTTTGATACTTATTAACCTTGTTTAATTTGGGGGCCGCTGGGGACTATTTGGGGACTACAGACACAAGAAAACGTTAAAAAGCACCAAAAGTTATAAAAGGTACTATGTTAACGTTGTTGATATATCAAAGGTTGTAAAGAGATAGGAAGAGTTACAAATCACTATCTAGAAGACTACGAACCAGTTGGCAGGATGCCGACCAACCTTAAAAGATTTTAACAGAATGAAGAAATTCAGTGGATATCAAATACTCGACTTTCTTCGGGTTGCCCACGTGGTCTTTGTAAAATACCAGTTTTTACTAAGAACTCGGAGGTCCTAACATAATTTTTGTGCTATAATGTAGAATAAATAATAAAATCAAATTTTTTACAATCAGTTTAAGTATGATAAAGGAGAATGAAAATTATGAAAATTAAATCATTTATATCAAAAGTACTCATTGCATCATTAGCATTAGGTGTTATTTTTACATCATATCCTGGTGTTTCAGTATTTGCAGATTCATTTAAGTCTGTTACTCTAGGTGTTGATTTAAGCGATACTCAAAAAAATGAAATGTTAAAATACTTTGAAGTAACTAAAAATGATGCCAATATATTAGAAATTACTTCAAAAGAAGAGCATACATACTTAGGAAAAATTGCATCAGAAGCTCAACTTGGTAATAAATCAATATCATGTTCTTATATTGAGCCAACAGAAAAAGGTGGATTAAAGGTAGTTACTAATAATCTTACTTGGGTTAATGATGGAATGATAAAAAATGCATTAATTACAGCTGGTATTGAAAATGCTAATGTTAAAGCATCTGCACCATTTGAAGTGTCAGGAACTGCTGCTCTTGCTGGAATATTAAAAGGCTTTGAAAGCAGTAGCGCAGGAAAAAAGATTGATGAAAATAAAAAAGAAGCTGCCAATAAAGAATTAGTTACTACTGGAGATATTGCTGAAAAAATAGGACAAAATGATGCTTCTAACTTAATGAATGATATAAAAAAAGATGTAATAAAAGAAAAACCTAAAACAGACCAAGAAATAAATAAAATAGTAGATACGGCTATTAAAGAATATAAAGGTAAATTATCAGATCAAGATGTAACTAACATAAAAGATGTAATGAGCAAAATAAATTCATTAGACCTTAACTACAATAACTTAAAAGACCAATTAAATGATGTAACTAATCAATTAAAAGATAAATTAAGTAGTACTGAAGCTAAAGGTTTCTTTGCTAAATTATCAAGAATGTTTTCTAATTTATTGGATTCAATAAAAAGTGTGTTCTGAAAATAGCAAAAAATAAGTTGTACAATTATCATCCTATTAATTTAGGGTGATTTTTTTATAAATTTAATAATTATAGAGATTTCGGCTTTTAGTATTTTTTTTTATACTTTTATAGTTTATGGTATACTTTTAAAAATTATCAATTCTAAAAGATTTAAAATCCACCAATTCTTGCTTTTTTAGGGTCTCACCATCTAAATTTGAAGAAAATGATGGAATTGAGATTGTAAATGCAATAAAAAGTTCTGTTATTAGTCCAACATATAAAGAATATAATGATAAAAAATATATGCGTAGGCCCAAAGTTTATATAACAAAAGGTGATATAGTAACTGTTCCAGAAGAATCAGAGCTAGATATAGCAGAACAGACTAAAAAAGTAATTAATCAAGGAATAGTAGAAGTAGAAACAACTCATGATGAAATTCAATGGTTATTGTTAAATTTAGGCTCGCAGATGGGTCTTGATGTATGGGTTGCAAAAAATGATAAAAATAAAAAATATAATGGTAATAAATTTCAAGACATAAAGAATATTAGAAATGATTTGCCAAGACAATTTGATGATGCAACAAATAAAACAATAGAAATGATTGATGTAATATGGCTACAAGGGGATGCCTTTATTGCTGCGTTCGAGGTTGAGCATACCACTGCTATTTATTCAGGGTTGTTGAGAATGTCAGATCTAGTGAGTATGCAGCCTAATATAAAAATTGACCTTTACATAGTTGCACCAGATGAACGAAGGTACAAGGTATTTAGTGAAATAAATAGGCCTACGTTCGCTAAATTAAAGTCACCGTTGCCTAAGATATGCAAATTTATTCCTTACTCAGAATTAAAAACTTCAAGAGTTTAAAAATGTGTTACATTGCTTAAAACCAGAATTTATTGAAGAAATAGCAGAAAGCTGCGAACAGGTTTAAATATCTCCCCCCACTAGTTTTATTATTAGTGATGATAGCACTCGCTAACTCTTTCGGAAAAGCGCCCAGGTGACGCAAATAAATTGGGGTATAAATTTTTAATTAAAAATAGAAGCTCATGGCACAGCATTTAGTAAAAAGGATAACTTTATCCTTTTTAATTTTAATAACATGTTGTATAATACATTATATGAGAACGTACGTTTGTAAGAATGCAATGTATAAATAATATCAAAGCCGATAGTCCAGTTTGCTGACATTATAAAAATATTATACACTTTACAGATGAAGATATAGAGTTTTGGTATGCAAGAGAATTGCAAAAGGATCTTGAATACACACAATAGAGAAATTTTAATCAAATTATAGATAAAGCAAAAGTTGCTTGTGATATTAGTAATAATAATGTGCTAGACCATTTTGCTGACGCCAGCAATATGGTTGAATTAGGCTCTGGTGCTCAAAATTTATATTATTATGCAACAAAAAGTATTTCAACAACAAGGAGAACATTATGCATGAAACAGAGGTAAAAGGTATTTTATCAGCTCAAAATGGAATAAATATATATCGTGGCTGTACTCATGGCTGCATTTATTGTGATTCAAGAAGCAAATGCTATCAGATGCATCATGACTTTGAGGATATAGAGGTAAAGCTTAATGCACTGAAAGTTTTAGAGGATGGCCTACGAAGAAAAAGAAAGAAATGTATGATAGGCACTGGGGCAATGAGTGATCCATACATTCACCTGGACGAAAAACTTGGGAATACTAGAAAGTGTATTGAACTTATTCATTCCTATGGATTTGGACTGGCCATACAGACCAAGTCCGCAAGAATTTTAAGGGATCTGGATTTACTCAAAAAAATTAATGAGAACACAAAGTGTGTAGTTCAGATGACCTTTACGACTTTTGATGAAGAACTGTGTAAAATTATAGAACCCAATGTAAGCACTACAAGAGAACGGTTTGAAGTGTTAAAGATAATGCGTGATAACGGAATCCCCACGGTAGCTTGGCTCAGTCCTATTTTGCCATTTATCAATGATACAGAGGAAAATATCCGGGGAATTCTGGATTATTGTATAGAAGCGAAGGTACATGGCATTATTTGTTTTGGCATGGGATTAACCTTAAGAGAAGGAAACAGGGAATATTTCTATAAAATGCTGGATGAGCATTTTCCAGGAATGAAGGATCGATATGTAGAAAAATATAACTATGCATATCAGTTACCAAGTCCTAGTAACGACAGTTTGATGAATATTTTTAAAACAACCTGTAAATCCCATGGTATATTGTGTGATGTTGATGAATGCTTCAATTATCTTCATAAATTCGAGGAAAAATTTGAGCATGAGCAGTTAATGCTGCCTGGACTAGATTAGCTAACTAATTGCATTATTTTGTTTTGATTTTCTTACCTCCACTTTGATATCTAAATCAACTACGAATTAATGCCCTCATTTCGCTTCTAGGTGAAATGAGGGCATTATTATGGAAAAATTCTCCGTTAATTTTCAAATTCTACAATTATGTTGACGACAATACAAGGTGATTAACATACTTGCTGCCTTATTCCAATATCAAATTAGATTTAAGAAGCATCATATGTAGAAAAACCAGGGCTTTAGTTCCCCTGGTTTAATAATTTTCTAGTTTTGTTTTTACTAAAATTAAATTCAGTCCATGAATTTTCTTTATCAAGCACTTCTTTTCTGTATTTCAAATTTTTATCAATAACCATTTTTATATTGCTATCGCTCTTATCCCTCAGTTCAATCAAGTAAGGAACGGCTTCAAAAGACAATGAAGTCAAATAATAAGCATCCAGCTTGCCGGTTTCATTATAGCGCTCTATATTTTTTCTGGCTATAAACCCATCCATATTAAGATAGTTTATTAGTGTATACATAATTATGGTTATCACAACTATGCTTTTTACTATAGGAATTTTTTTGCACCAAATGCCAGCACCCACAACCAGGCACAGTATGAAAAGTAGCAGCATAAATAAATGCACTGATATCCTTAAAAAAGTATATCCAAAAGCAGCCTCATACAAAGTTAGCTTAAAATTAGCAGAAAAAAGCATATTTAAGGTAAATGCTACAAGCACAGTTAAAAGAAGATTTGCTATCTTTAAAAGCCTTTTATTATCTTTTTTTATATATTTCAGGCAGCTTAGCACTATTATAAAATTGATAAAGGTAACTGCGGCCAGCTCAAAGAAGCCTTTTCTAGCATATTCTGCATAGGTAAAATTAGCAGGCAGTGCTATATTATCTCCACCATAAAGATAAGAAAATTGAATCATTGTGAAAATCAGATACAGTATATTTAAAGCAACCAATACAGTTATTATTGTAACGGTCTCCCACCGCGCATCAGGGGCTGAGAGGCTCTTCTCAATTGTTTTTTCCTCACTCTTAAAGCTCCAAATATAACCAAATAAATAGAAGGTTATAAATAAAATAATTATGGTATGTGGTACAAACTCTTCTATATTTATATTATTTAAAATCTCTGTGAGGTTAGTAAAGTAGTAGCCAAAAACCATATCTGCAGAACTTAAAAGTAATATTAAAATCACAAGCAAAGGCAAGGAAACAAGTATGCCAATCAATATATGCTTTTTTCCTTCCTCCATTTTAACAGTTCTTTCTATATTTATTGAAGCTTTAATAATTTTAAAGGGCTTGCTAATATTTTTAAATACATTTACTATGCCTTTTCTTAATATTTCAACTATAAAGCTGCCTTTATCCCATTTAAGGCTTGGCTTCACTATTAAAATTGAGCTTGCAACCATAAGAAATGAAACTGTTAAAATATTAAAAAA
Organism: Clostridium estertheticum; assembly: GCF_011065935.2. Lineage (NCBI taxonomy): Bacteria > Bacillati > Bacillota > Clostridia > Eubacteriales > Clostridiaceae > Clostridium > Clostridium estertheticum. The sequence goes on from NZ_JAAMNH020000001.1 coordinate 1,108,351, forward strand.
ATAAAATATTTCCACTGTATGAACTGCAAAGCTAAAGGACAGCAAAGCAATTGGAATAAGTAAAAACCACCCAAAGCTTTTTACGAAGCTTATTCGGTCTCTTGTGGACCATAAGAAGAATCCAATACACAGCCCTATGAATATGAAGTATGATATACCAAAGGCCTTATCAATAAATAATCTATCAAATACAATCCCTATCAGCAGTGAAAATAACAGGCAGTATAGGTCTTCTTTAGTTTTAGGTTCCATAGTTTCATTAATTTCCATTTTAAACCCCCCTTTTATTCCTCTCTAAACTCTAAAATATCTCCCGGCTGACATTTAAGCTCCCTGCATATAGCCTCCAGTGTAGAAAACCTTATAGCCTTTGCCTTTCCGGTTTTTAATATGGATAAATTTGCATTGGTTATTCCAACCTTTTCAGCCAGTTCATTAAGCGAGATTTTGCGTATTGCCATCATTACGTCAAGGTTTACAATTATAGCCATAATAATCCTCCTTTAGTACCTAAACCGTGAAATCATTTTCTTCTTTTACTTCTACGGCCTGCTTGTATATTTGAGCAAGTATCAAAACAAAGCACCCTGCAAAGAAGAATATCAAGAATTCCGTATCTGTGTGTATGCCCGTTGGACCTATCTCTATTAATCTAAAGCTTTTAAACTGATTATTATAAAAGAAATTTATTAAATAGCATATAGTTATAATAAAGCAGCTTAAAGCTATATTCTTTAGACTTTTCACAATACCCATATTAAAGGGTCCTGCCTTTATAACAGACTTTAAAATCTTTCTAAGACAGTAAAGAATAAATACCAAGGAAGAAGTCCCAATAAAAAACAATATACAGTTTACTATATATTTTTTATTTGCTGCCTCAATATCCCCTGGAGTTAATGTGCTTATTATTAAACTTATAAAGGTTAATACCCCAAAAGCAATAAGCACATTTAATACAATTATCAAAAATCTTGTCATAGAATTATATTTGTTCTCTTTCATAAATCACTACCTCCATTTACAATTTTCTAATTACATCATACTACGTCCTCTCAATAATATCAATAATTATTTATTGTTTATCAATAAAATATTATTGATATAAGGAAGCCACTAAGAGGTATATTAGGTTAAGTAAAGGGCTAGACTTGTACATACCTAAGTGATATCAATTGGGTGAGAGCTACTTCAGGATGGCATCAATGCAGCCTCAAATTGAGGAAAAAGATAGATATGAAAGAAAAATTATTGCTTGGCTTGAACTTGTAGCAGCAAGCAGTAAAGAAAAGACAGCTTCTATGGCAAAATTAGATTTATCAGCAATGTATAGGGCTAAAAAAGAGTATAAAAAAGCTCAAGAATTATTAGATAAAATTCCAGAAGTAGAGGTGGATAAAAAAAATTGAACAGGCATTATTATTTGAAAGTAGCGGGAAAATTGATGAAGCTTATGGCATTTATGAAGGCAAATTAAGGGGAAATGCTCATGAAACATTTGCTGCTTTAGCTTTTATAATAACGCTGTTATATAAAGAAAAGAAATTTAGTGAAGCAGAAGAATACATAGAGCGTGCTAAAAAGGTTGCTGATGTATTTGATTTAGGAGCATACCATAAATATCAATTAGATTTATCTTTAGCAAGAGAAAAACAGGATAAAGAAAAAGCTATAGAAATGATTATAAATATGGTAAATGAAGCAAGTAGCATGGATAATTCTATGAAGTCAAAACTATATAAGCATATGAAATTTAATGTGACCAACAGTTGGGACAAAGATAAATATGAAAGATTAGTAAAAGGGGTATTTAAAAAAGATAAAACCCTTGATTTTGTCAAAAATGATTCTAGGATAAAATTGTTGTTGGAATAACACTAAAGTTGGTAAAAAGAGTTGAGTGTATCAGTTTTCATGAATGATACTTTCCATGAAATATGAAAATGTAATGTGTGTATTTAGTCTGCACATGTTTTTTAATGATTGGTATAATATTATTTACGATGTATAAATTGCTATAGATTTTACCAATACATATATTTGCAAGGTTGATTTGTTGCTTTATTATTAGAAATAAAGCAGAGAGGGGATTATCTTATGAAATTAAATATCAAAAAAAATCCACATATAATATGCTTTATACTTTTTATTACCATAAATTTTTTAATAAATTGGTTCGTTATTGACACTTCAACTTTTCCAACAATTTCTTTTGTTTTTAATGTAGGTGCATTGATATTAACATTAGCATTTATACCTAAATATAAAAACAAATATGTATTGCCAGTGTTTATATCTGTTTTCTTATTTAATATGTTTAATGTTTTTGGTTATATGCACTACTTACCATCTATAAATCCAATAGGGTCACTTATAACTGGTATTATCGTGATATTCTTTGCTTCTAAAGCGATAGATAGAACTCTAATAATTAAATAATAAAGAAAAAGGACCAGAGATTAATCTAGTCCTTTTTTACGTTCTATAAGTAGCTATAATATTGTTTGCCACTATAAATTTTCCAAGCAGTTAATAATCCAAGTTGTGATTCACTTTGATGAAAAGTTACTCCAGTGTATCCACCATTTGCATTAGCCATGTTTATATAGTAAGTATTTAAAGCTAGGAATAAATGCCGTAAAATTTATTAAATAATACGGTATTTTTAAGGGATTATTCGGTTTTATTAGTTGTGACGCATAATATGAATATTGTTCATTATTACTCTTTATCTCTATTTTCTATTTCAATAATAGTCATGATAGAGTAATTGGCTAAATCTAATAGCGTATCTATAATGCTCTCGTCTTTTACTTCAGCATCCTGCTTAATTAATTGCTTATATCTTCGCAATTTATCTTCTAATCTAATTGCAGGCATAATAAGACCATACTCTTGAAATCCCTCGCTAAAACTATCTCCATAATCTTTATTCTTTGCGGTAAACCCTTTTGCTACGCCGCTGCTGGTACAGTATTAATGACACTTATATAGGGCTGTTATAATGATTAACAAACAATAATTTGCTATAGGTACGACTTAGGGTGTTAATACATATAGATAAGATTAATATTTTTTATTAAAGGTTATGTCGAAATATTATTGAAGTGCGACGTAAAAACACCCCAAAATTCAAATATGAATAATGCGGTGTTCTAGTAAACTATTCGTTTTTTGTAGTTGAGTCGTTAAATGAAAAATCCACGAACTAGTGTTAGACCTGGATCTTCGAGCGATGATTGTACTACAATTCTTTAAATATTTTCAACTCCAATTCTATTTAAACATTTTATATACTTCTTCTACATTAACTACTTCGCTTCTTCCAAAGCTAAGTAATGCTAGTCCCATTTTCTTTCTTTCTAAATTGAAAGATGCTGTAGTTTCAATTGGCACAATGCAGTTATAATTTAAAGAAAAAGCATGGCTACAAGTTTCAAATACACAAACATCTGTTGCAGCTCCAACAATTATTAAATTTTTTATGTTTTTACCTTTCAGTATTTCATCTAAATTTGTATTGAAAAATGCATCCCATCTATTTTTTACTACCAACTCTTCCCCATCTCGAGGTGCTAAAGGGGGAATGATTTCTGCGTCTAAAGAGCCCTTAATAAAATGCTTGTACTTCCTTACTTCAAACCTTTCACTAAGCATTTTCCAGTCACTAAAGTCTTCATTATATTCGGTTTTAACATTAACAACTAGCATCCCATTTTCATTAAAGTAGTCCTTTAATTTTACCATTGGCGTTACTATATCTTCTTGCTTTGTTACATCAACATTTAGCATCTTTACCAGTGAACCATCTGGAGCCCCACCACCATATTGCATATCAATTACTATTAATGCAGTTTCCCATTTATTCAACATATTTAACCGCTCCTTTGTGTTTATTTATTATAAATTTGTTATTAGTTACTAATTTAACTTGCTTAATGGTAATTATATCATATTTATATGATGATAAATGTTTCTTTTACATATAAGTGTAAAACAACCTCATTTTCTAACACCACATTATTCAATTCTCAAAGATCATTGTTCGTGCTTTAAGTTTTATATAGTTAAGTCACCTTATTATCACACTACGTAGTAAAAGTTGCAAAACAAGTAGCAAACAATAACTTCCAGTTATTGTAACGTCCCCCGAGGTCGTAGTAAAAACTGGAAGCTTTTACTTATTGCAGTAACGGCAGACAAATACAAAGGGCGTAGGCCTATAGAGTATCCTAAGCTATGGGAAAGATATTATAAAATGATGCAAGATAGTGATATAAGTGGTGTTGATGTTATGAAAATATTAGATTTAAAGAAAACTACATTCTATAAATTAATTAATCAGTATGAAGAGGGTAAATAAGATACCTTCTTTTTTTATTATGGATTGACTATTAGGGGAAGCACCAACATTTCCGACTTAACCACTCTAAAGAATAGTGAACCGCTGTATATAATTGTATAATTTACTCGTGAGTTGTTTCGCAGTCGTAGATAATCCAGGACTATTAGATATTAATATAGCAAAACAATAGGGGGCAAATAGTAAATATGCTATTTATACCCTATTATTTTTAAATCTGTAATTAGATATTTATATAAAATGTAGTTTTAACATTTAACATTAATATTGGAATCCAAACAAAATAATGTTATAATTTTATTAACCCCCTCTGGGGGATAGCGAATGGAGGCTTAACCATGGTTGAACAACATAATCACGAACATGAAAATACTAAAGCAGTTATCAATAGGCTATCTAAAGCCATAGGACATTTAGAATCTGTTAAAAAGATGGTAGAGAATGGTAGAGATTGCAGTGAGGTTCTTATTCAAATTGCAGCAGTAAAATCTGCAGTTAATAACATTGGAAAAATTATTTTACAAGACCATATTAATACCTGTGTTGTAAATGCAGTAGAAACTGGAGATAAAAGGGTACTAGAAGATTTGAATAGTGCTATTGATAAATTTATAAAATAATATTTGAGAGGTATTCAAAATGATAATTAAACAATATAAGTCAATTTATTTTGCATTACTATCAGCAGCATTATATGCAATTAGTTTGCCTGTATCAAAACTACTGTTAAAAGAAATTCCCCCTACATTAATGGCATCATTTCTCTATCTAGGATCAGGACTGGGGATGTCCATTGTTGGATTGATTAAGAATAAGATATACAAGGAGAAAACTGAAGCAAAGCTTACTAAACAAGATATTCCATTTACAATTGGAATGATTGTATTAGATATTGCAGCACCTATATTTTTGATGTTTGGGCTTACCATGACAACTTCTGCTAATGCATCATTACTTAACAATTTTGAAATTGTTGCAACCTCTGTGATTGCTTTATTAATCTTTAAGGAGTATATCAGCAAACGACTATGGGGCGCTATTTCTTTAATTACTTTATCAATTATTATTATATCTGTAAAAGATATAAGCAGTTTTTCCTTTTCATTTGGTTCAATCCTTGTCTTGTTAGGATGTATTTGTTGGGGATTTGAAAATAACTGTACAAGAAAGTTATCTGTAAAAGATCCATTAGAAATTGTTGTCATTAAAGGATTTGGTTCTGGAATTGGGTCTTTACTAATTGCACTTACATTAGGTGAACAAACAAATAATTTCCCCTATATTTTAGCAGCCCTCCTATTAGGATTCTTTGCTTATGGATTAAGTATATTCTTTTATATCTATGCTCAAAGAGACTTAGGAGCAGCAAGAACAAGCGCCTATTACGCTATAGCACCATTTATTGGGGTGGGGTTATCATTGTTAATGTTTAGAGAAATACCAACATTCTCATTTGTTATCGCTTTAGTCATTATGATTATAGGGACGTATTTTGCCTCAACAGAAGTTCATAATCATAATCATAGGCATACAGTAATAACTCATGAGCATAGACATAGACATAATGATGATCATCATAGCCATATTCACGATAAAACTGTTATTGGAAAGCATAATCATATTCATGCTCATGAGGTATATACTCATTCACATAAACACACTCAAGATATTCATCATGGTCATGCTCATTAAATTATAATTAATTTTACTTCAGCCAATAATTTTATATAAGTTAGTCGAAGTATATGAAAAATCTTTATAATACCAAGTTTAATTAGATGTAAAAAGTTATGAGAGTAATCACAATTTTCATAAACTACGGCCTAAATGAATGTATGATTTTACTTAAAACCTGGTTGTATAAATTTTAAGCATCAGTAATAGCACTGATGCTTTTCAATGATGTTGAATTTCAAAAGAGTTATTTCGCTAAATCAAGAACAGACTTGAAAGTTTGTGCTATATATTCTGATTTGTCTACTGCCCAGAAGTGCATGAAGAATAGTCGTGGGATTTCAGTTAGCATATGATTGTGAATAGCAGTTACAGCAATATTATTCTTCTTAAGGAGGCTTGCAATTGGATTGACTTCATCTGCAAATAAAACAAAATCACCAGTGGTAGCCACTTTCTCTCCCAAAGATTGAAAGTTAATACCATGTGATATTCCCATAGCTGGTGATAATTGATGACCATCCTCTGAAATTATTGTGGCTCTTGGAAATGATAGCTGCAGCACATTACCTTTATGGGAACCTTTGTGTCCCAAAATATTTTCTATTAAACTCCAATCTATTTGAGAGGGAAGTTGTTGTTTTACTTTAAATGGAGTTGTTGTTAGAGAAAGTGCATTTCTTACACTTTGAGCAAGTTTAATTGGATTTCCTTCTCCATTAATGTGTAGATACATAATTCTTGGTGATTCATACAGTAGATGATTATGAAGCGCTGTTACTTCAATTCCATTTTCAAATAGACTGGACATGACAGGACCAACCTCGCTTTGTAGTAAAACCAAATCCCCCATCAGCATACTGTGATTTCCTAATTGATTAAATGCTACCCAGGAAGTGAGCGCAAGGCCGGGTTCTATTATAGTGTCACCTATTCTGACCATTAAGTCAAAACGTGGAAAAGTAAACTTAAAAACTCCTCCTGCGGTAGTACCTTCCTCGGAAAAGATCTTTTTTATGTTCTCTAAATCATATTCCGACCTTTGATTTCTAAAATTTAAAGCCTTATTTGATATTGGAATAGGAACTAATAGTTCTTTCCCTTCAAATATTTGATGTGGCCAAAATATATTATTGGTCATTGCAAGCATTTGAGTACAAATTCCGAAACGATGCGCTATTGTATATAGCGTATCTCCATATTGAACTTTATAAGTTATCATGAAGCTCCTCTCCTAATTAATAAATCTTCTTTATTATTCTATTCTTTACTTTATTAAATAGTTACTAAGAATCACTGGAAAACTCCCTGTCAAGTGGATGTGGATAGTAGAAATTATATGAAAATATAAAGAAGAGGATGAAATTTTTTTTATATTAAACAGTAATTGCAGGAGGTATACATATAACAGCAGATCCAGAGGGAACTGTTAATAGTTTTGATGCAATAAGTGTAGGAATGGCTGAGAAAGTTTGGACAAAAATCCTTAAGGATAAAGAAAATAATTCACTTAAAAAGATATATTATGATATGGAGAATATTACTGGAGAAGAAATAGTATCACCTGACTATGACATAATTGATAGAAGTAAATAATTATATACTAATATAATTAGTACAAGCAGGGGATGTCCTTTTCAATGTGATTTTTGCTATAATAGTTGCAAAAATGTACTTAAAACTTATATTAATAGACCTGTAGACGATGTAATTAAAGACATAAATGCAATAAATACAAGACACATAATGTTTATTGATGATAATTTTATTGGAAATCCCAATTGGACAAAAGAATTTGCACCTATAAATATATCACTAACTGTATTGTCCTAATTAAATAATATTTCTTAAAATAGTATTTAATTATATTATTACCCCTTAAAATTCCAATTATAAACGTATATTCTAATGGAATTGAATATACATTATAGTTTAATTCATTAATTCATTAATTCATTATCGCAAATGGGGGATTATGTAATATGAAAAATATATCTAGGGTAAAAGAGATAATCGTTGCTAATAAAGAGAAAGCAGGCAGGGTAGCAGATTTAATTATTGTTAATAAAGCGTTAATCATTGCTAATAAAGCGTTAATCATTGCTAATAAGGAACAAGGAGAATTTCTTGTTAATATATCTCATGAACTTAAAACACCATTAAATGTTATTTTTTCAACAGCTCAATTATTTGATATGTATTGCAAGAGTGGATCACTCGACGATAAGAAGGAGTCAATTATTAGGTATATTGAGTCTATGAAACTAAATTCATATAGATTATCAAAACTTATTAATAATATAGTTGATATATCAAAAATTGAAGCGGGATTCTTTAAATTGAACTTATCAAATAACAATATAGTCCAAGTTGTAGAAGATATAGTGATGTCTGTAACTACTTTAACTGAATGTAATGGTTTACAAATTATTTTTGATACGGATATAGAAGAAAAAATTATTGCTTGTGACACAGAAAAAATAGAGAGAATAGTATTAAATCTTATGTCAAATGCGATAAAATTTTCAGATGATGGTGATGAAATATTTGTAGATATTAAGGATAAGAGTGAATTTATTGAAATCTCAGTCAAAGATAATGGCATTGGTATTGAAGACAAGAACCTTAGTATGATATTTGATAGATTTAAGCAGGTGGATAAATCCCTATCAAGAAATACAGAAGGTACGGGTGTTGGTTTAAGTTTAGTTAAATCAATTGTAGAATTACACGGTGGTAGTATATATGTTGAAAGTGAATGTGGGAAGGGAAGTAAGTTTACTGTTAGGCTTCCTTCAAAAAAGGTACTTCATGAAAGTATACTATATAATAACGAAGTTAAGAGTCAAAATCAAAATATACGAGTGGAATTTTCAGATGTTTATTAATAACTTGCTTAAATAACTAAACCGCTAAAAACGGGGAGGGGATTATCCAAGGTAATAAGTAAAAAAGAATTTATTTTCATAGGATTAGGCAAGAGTAGACGGCAATAGAAAGATACTTCTTTATAAGACAGTTTTTTTTTACTAAAAGGAAATCGTATTTCTAAAAAGTGGGCTTCTGGTACCTCTCACATGACTATTCCATTTAATGTAAACAAAATATAACTATGATTATAACTTAATTATTTAATGTTTACATTAATGTAAAAATTGAAGTATATTTAAAAAGTAATAAAAGTAATAATTTTTATTACCTTTCAAGTAATAAAAGTATTTGAAGCTATTATAATAAAATGCCATAAAAATAGCCACTCTCTTCAAGAGAATGGCTATTAACTGTCGCATACTTTATTCGTACGCTATATTATAGTATATGAATGGAATATTAAAAATATTCCATACTCTAAAAATAATAAATAACATAAATCAGAGCTGAAACTCTTTTTTTATTCCATTATGATGCTGTTTTAATTTTGCCCCTTTTTTTGCCCCTTATAGTTTAAAATAAATAGGGATAGACAAGCATAGTTTAAAAAACAAAGTGAGTATTTAAACCGTCTTGAGGACTATTTGAAATCGCTTAAAACGTCATTTTACGAACCAGTTGGTCGCAGGTTTGGACTCCTTTCCCACGCAACATAAAAACAGTAGGTACCTCAATGGCTTGAGATATCTACTGTTTTTTTTGATACAACTGGATAAATATTAAATTGCATGTTTTAACATGATGCTTAATGATATTATGTATAAATAAAGGTGTGTAGTATCATTGAGGAAGCAAGGTTAGATTGCATTCAATAGTAATAGCTATTCTTAATACAGCAGTTATAATCATATCATTTTCAACATCATACAATCCAGCTGCTCTAGCGCGAGCAACTTTCATACTTTGATTTTCAATATAACCAAATTCATTCCTTAAATTTTCAGTATTACTGATTTCTAATATTGTTCCATCAATACTCAATAACCTATAGCCTTGGGAGGTATTATAGGGGAACGAAGGAACCCTCTTTCTATTCGACATATTTAGCTTACCCCTAGGGGTCATTGGCGGACCAACGGGCCACCTTGCTAATACGTAAAGCGTTCCCATGGCTCCCACCCTCCACATACAACACGGTGATAAAGCTTAAAATATCAATGCAGTAAGTACAACAATCCAGCTCCTCTAATTGTTCCTCAGTAAGGAAAAGAAAAGATACCTTAAAAATATCATTAAAATTTTCGCGATAAAGTTTTACAACATATTTTGCATCACGCATTGTAGCAAATTTTAGTTTGTCCTCATAATAACTAAAATCAGCGGTACTTCAGAAAAAATATAGTTGACAATTAGTCTAATTAGACTATAATATTTAAATGTTATTAGTCTAATTAGACTAATAATAAATTTAGTGGTTTTTGATATCTAGGAAAATCTACTGAAGCAATGATTTAATAATAACGCACTATTTAGAAGGTGGTCAGAAGATGAAAAAAATGGTTAAATCGTTTTTAATGTTAGGACAGTCGAATATGGCTGGACGAGGGTTTATTCATGAAGTAACGCCGATTTATAATGAAAGAATACAAATGTTGCGTAATGGTAGATGGCAAATGATGACTGAGCCCATCAATTATGACCGTCCTGTTTCAGGAATAAGTCTTGCCGGTTCTTTTGCAGATGCATGGTGTCGTCAAAATCAAGAAGATACTATTGGCTTAATTCCTTGTGCAGAAGGTGGAAGTTCACTGGATGAATGGGCTGTAGACCAAACACTTTTTAGACATGCAATAACTGAAGCTAAATTTGCTATGCAAAGAAGTGAGTTAACAGGAATTCTATGGCATCAAGGAGAAAGTGATAGTATCAATGGTAACTACAAAGTCTATTACAAAAAATTACTTTTAATTATTGAGGCTCTTAGAAAGGAGTTGAATGCTCCAGATATTCCTCTCATTATTGGCGGCTTAGGAGATTTTTTAGGCAAACAAGGATTTGGAAAAAACTGTACTGAATATAACTTTATTAATGAGGAGTTACAAAAAATTGCTTTTGAACAAGATAATTGTTACTTTGTCACAGCCTCAGGTTTAACTTCTAATCCAGATTGTATTCATATTGATGCAATTTCTCAAAGAAAATTTGGTTTACGATATTTTGAAGCCTTTTCTAATAAGCAACATGTACTGAAGCCATTAATTAATGAAAATGAGTTGATAAATCTTAATCATGCTAGAACACATACCAAAGCAGAAAAGATATACATAAAAATTATGGATTTGTCATTAGGAAAAATATCATATGATGAATTCGAATATCAATTCATACAAATCAACAATGGGTAAACTTTATAAATAAGGATAACTATTAGCATAATTTTGACGAAGAATATAAAGGAAGTGTTTTTTTGATACCATTACTAATTTTAGGTTTATTAAAACAAAACCCAGGTTCTTACGGATACGAATTATTAGCCTTAATGGAAGAGAGACACCATAAATATATAGTAAATTTCACTAAAGGGTCATTCTATTATAATCTTCAGCAATTAGAAGAAAAACAATACATTATAAAAGTTGACCAAGTAGACAATACTAGAGAGACGCATAATTATATCATAACTGAACTAGGAGATAAAGAATTTGAAAAATTGATGTTCAAGTATGGCTCTAAGACAGAGTATATAAATTTATCTTTTTATGCAGCAATGCTATTTGCTAATGAATATAACAGCGAGGAACTAATAAAACTAATAGAAATACAAATGGAACAAACTAAACAGAAAATTTTTTTATTACAACAATCTCTAGAGCATAATGAAACTATCCCTACTTATTTTAGAAAAATGTTGGAAAATTCACTTTCTCATCATTTAGTAAATCTTCATTGGTTTGAAGGACTGTTGTAAGATATAATTAACTTTAAAGGTACAATATGAGAATAATCCGAGGCACTAAAACCAAAATTTAGAAAGGTGGAATTAAGATGGCAAATAAAACAAAAGTAAATTATCAACATGAGGAAGAGGAGGATAATGAGCAATTCCTAAGAAACTTTGAATATAAAGGGGAAGAAATATTTGCCTGTGACACTTGTGAAACTGAAATATTAGAAGAGGAATATAAGCGTAATGACGGCAGATGTGATGAGTGTAATGCTGATATATATGAGCCTTAGTTACTTCATATTCCGTAGCAAACAACAACTTCTAGTTATTGTTACGTCTCCCGTGTGAGGCCTTGGCTGAGCTTTCTAAAAAGAGCGAATATATACAAAAACTTAATAATATTGAAAAAGGCTTACCAGAATTAGATGGGTCAACAATAGAAATGATACAAGCAGCATCAGTAGCTTACAAAAGGTGGGATGATGCCTTGAATGATATTTACGGATTATTAAAGAAACAATTATCTCCAAATGAAATGAGTTTATTAAGGGAAAAACAAATTAAATGGATAAAATACAGAGATGATAAAGCAAAGACTGATTCGTAAAAATTTGAAGGTGGGACAATGGAAAGTCTAGAGTACAGTATGTCATTAGAAGAAACCACAAAAAAGAGATGCTATGAGTTAGTTGAAGTTTATATGAAGTAAATTTTATTTTTAAAGATATAAATTATAAGGGATGGTTAACATACTCTAGAATAAGAGTTGTTGTCCACACCTGAATTTATTAGCGAGACTATGAGGATTTAAATCCTATGTTATTAGCAAGAATGTAACTTCTAGTTATAACAGTTTTCTAATAGGTATTTGTATTTCAGATACATATTCATTTTCAGAATCTGAAAAGTCATAATCTACTATATTTTTTTCGATAGAGTCTCCCAATATTTCGTATCCATTTTCTTCAATCCATTCAATAAGAACGGTATAGTGATTTTCGATATCTTTATAGGGTCCTAAAAAAACAACATAAGCAAACTCATTTTCTGGAATCGTTATCAAATCCAACTCTATTATATTTTCAGTTGACAAGATTTCGATAAAATATTTAAATTTGTTAAAATTTCCACTTGTCATGTTTTCTCTTGAAAGAGAAGTGTATACTTGACCTTCAATTAGCCAGGAACTGAGCTTTAAATATTTTTCGTTTTTTTTAACGGACTCTTTAAGTTCGTACTCGTTTTTACTATCTTTAATGTCTAAAAGCACTCCAATTCTTTGAGGCAAGCGCTTTATCTTTACAATATTCAGCTCATGTTTTATATTTCCAAGTAGCTCAAGTTTTGTATTTATTTTGTTTTTTAAATTGACTAACTTATTTATTTTTACATCAATTTCCTCTTCCTTATTTTTTAGTAAGGTCATTAAGTTATTTGTATTTTTATTATTCATATATTTTTTAATATCCTGTAATGAAATATCAAGATTTTTAAAAAATAGGATTCTGCTTAGTTTGAAAAAATTTCGAACACTATAGAATCTGTATTTATTTACAACATCACAATTAGGTTTTAAAAGATCGATTTTGTCATAATGCCTTAAGGTATCTGTGCTTATATTAAAAAGCTTGGCTAATTCACCAATTAAAAAAGTATCCTTCATAATTATGTCACCTCCATTCTATAAATATTAAACTATTTATCACTATTATTATAAACCACTAAGTAACATTAAAGCTATTAAAAAATATGAATGTAACATATTGACATTAGACCTGCTCTAAGGTTTATACTCTATTTTATAGAGTTTTACTAAAAAGACTTGGAGTATTGAGCTTATAAGGACAGTGATTTTTACAATGCCCACAGTCAATGCAATAATTTGTGAGTTCCATCTTTTCTTTAAAGATATCCTCTGAAAATCCTTGATAAGGAGCTCTTTTAAGAAGAAGTGACATTCGTGCAGATGTAGGGATTTCAATTCCAACAGGGCATGGAAGACAATATCCACAAGCACGACAAAAATCTCCTGAAAGTTCAGTACGATCCTTGTTAATGATAGACCACATTGTTTCATCCAATAGTGGTGGTTTTTTCTCCAAAGAAATAAATTCATCTAACCCAGTTTCTCTTTGTATTTCCCATATTGGTACAACATTATCAAATTGCCTTAGAAATGAAAAGACTGAGGCAGCATTAGTTATTAGACCACCAGAAAGAGCCTTCATTGCGATTAGTCCCACATTTCTTTTTTTACATTCTTCAATTAACAATAAATCAGTGTAAGCAGATAAAGAACTTAAGGGAAATTGTACTTATTGTTTAAGCGATTCTTACAATGAAACTAGATAGATCTTTTAGACTGATTAGACGGCCTTTTATCTATACAAATTTATATCATTTATCAAAATCAAATTTCTTAATGTATCTTTAAGTTTTTCTCGTGATTTCTCTTTATTTTTAAAATAATAATAATACCTATTGACATTAGAGGTAGTCCAAGGTTTATGATTTACTTAGATGAATTTTAATGATTCTATCAATAAATATTACAAAAGGGGAATACTATTATGAGCGACTATAACGCAGTATTAGCAAGAAATACGGAAAATGCTCCAAAAGGTATCGGTCCATATTCACAAACTGTAGCTTACTCTCATTACAATAATCTTTCAGCTCAATTACCTATCGATCCAAAATCTGGTAAATTGGTAGCTGGTGGTGTAAAAGAGCAGGCGAAGCAGTGCTTTAAAAATATCAAGGCAATTGTAGATAGCATCGACCATGTTATGAGCGATGTTGTTAGAATCACTGTATTCGTTAAGAATATCAAAGATATTGACGCTGTAGACGAAGTTTATAAAACATTCTTCCAAAGCTATCTTCCTACACGGACTATAGTCGCAGTTGCAGCTTTGCCTATGGATGCTTTGGTGCAAATTGAAGCACTTCTTTCAAACGGTGAAGGTACAATTCCAAACGCACCACAAGCAGGTGACCTCATAAAGCTTACAAATAACACGGCAAATGCGCCAACAAATCCTCTATCTACGCAAGCTGTAGCTTTTTCTCATTACAATAATCTTTCAGCTCAATTACCTATCGATCCAAAATCTGGTAGAGTGGTAGCTGGTGGTGTAAAAGAGCAGGCTGGACAGTGCTTAAAGAATATCAAGGCAATTTTAGAAAGTATCGACGTTCCTTTTGACGATATTGTTAAAATTAATATATTCCTTAAAAACCTTTCGGATATTGAAGCCGTAAACGAAGTTTATACAACATTTTTCCCAGACTCGGCTATCGCCAGGGCCGTAGCCTATGTCCCTGCACGGACAACAGTTGCAGCTTCAGCTTTACTTATGGATGCTTTGGTACAAATTGAAGCAGTGGTGTCACACGGAGATGGTACACCCCCACAAGTTGTTGAAGACAGGCATGGACTCATCATAGAAGCAAACAATACGGAAAATGCACCAAAAAGTTCTCTATATACACAAACTGTAGCTTTTTCTCATTACAATCATATTTCAGCTCAATTACCTTTAGACCCAAAAACTGGTGAAATGGTAGCTGGTGGTGTAAAAGAACAGGCTGGACAGTGCTTAAAAAATATCAAGGCAATTGTAGAAAGTGTCGATCACGTTATGGACGATGTGGTTAAAGTGAATATCTTCCTTAAAAATATCGCAGATATTGATGCTGTAGACGAAGTTTACACAACATTCTTCCCAAGCGGTGTTCCTGCACGAAGAACAGTTGGCGTATCAGCTTTACTTAAAGATGCTTTAGTCCAAATCGATGTAGTTGTATCAAACGCTGAAGGAACACCTCCAAAAGCATAACAGGCATTTGTTTGTAAATACAGGAACTATCAAAGTTATTTGTTAATGCGGACGGTGAATGCGAAATCGCATATCCTAATCATAAAAAGGGGCTGTCTCAAATGAAAATTGAGACAGCCTCTACACTTTGTTTCCCTCTTGTTAAAAATCTTCAAAATCCGTAATTTCCTTCAAAACTCCGAATACACCTTCCACTTGGATTGATCGATTCATTCGCAAGACAATTCCAAGCGGGCTGGTAATGTTCTCAAGGGACTGTTGTCTCTTTGTCGCAAAGGTTTGTGAGAATGAAATTTTCTTATTTCCTTGCGCTTTAGTGCATCGAGGTTTGTATTGGCAGTCTTCGCAATTTTCACATTCATATACTCTAACTTTCGTTTCATATCCGCTCGGAGATTTCCTTTTGGTGTGATTCAGATAAATGTTGGCGAGCCCCCATAGCCATCAAGCTAAGAAAGCTCTATAAAAATAAATCCCCCCAGTTGTAAAAATGTTATTATTAGAGAGACAGTAAAAAGACACCCTGGGGGAATTAGAAATGACAGAAGGAAAAATTTAAAACTGGATGGAGATATAAAGCTTTTTGCAAATGAACTTAAACCCTGTTTTTCAAAAGAAGAGATTGAAGAAGTCGAGAGAGACAGGTTTTGTGAAAAGAAAAGTAAAACTCGCGTATGGGAATTCGTTTGCTTATGCTACTTTATGGATGTAGAGGTTGCGAATAATACACTTGTTACCTTATGTACAAAACTTAGTGAAAAACAGGCATACTGTACACATTAAATAACAATATACACCTTATACGTCTGGCTCTACGCTGGCAAAAATCTTTTTCAAAAGTCTCACTTTATCTATTTTTATATTGATTTTAAATTTGTATTGTATTATTATGTAAAATAATTATAAAAAATAATACAAATATTGCTATGATAAGAAGAGTAATTAAATAAATTCTTTTAAAGAGAGCTTTGATAGCTGAAATGGAGTAAAGAATTATTTAGTGAAACAAGCCTTTGAGCTTCACTCCGAATCTTTTTTAAGGGAGGCAGTGACGTATGTTCACGTTACAGAACTAGAGTATAAGTGATAACGTACTTGATGAGGTTAATATGCTAACATATTAACGAACTAGGGTGGCACCGCGAAGATTGCTCTCGCCCCTAAGATTATAGAATCTTGGGGGTGAGAGCTTTTTTTGTTTGGATTTTCATTTATAATGCCTTATTGTGAGTGTGCCATGTGTTAGTTGATGCAGAAATAGGTAGATTTAAAAAGGTAATGCGACGATAAAAAAGCCGTCAATCATAATCCACCGAAAATAATTTTTTTTTAAAAGGCATATTACTGCTTTTCATCATGATATGATCTGTAATTAAGTATGTTATAAGTAGTATAGATTAATTAGGAGGTTATGAGATGAAATCAGCATTGTTAATAATTGATATGCAAAAATTATTTAAAAGCTTAATGCAATCAGATTTTGAAAATGTACTAGTACCTAATACAGAGAAAGCATTAAAAATTGCTAGAAATAAAAATATGACCATTATACACATTAGAACAGTATATAAAAAAGATAAGAGTAATTGGTCAAGAGTTAGAATGCATTACAAAAAAATGTGGTGTGAAGAGGATTGTTGGGAAAGTGAATTTATTGATGAGTTAATACCACTAATGGATGAATGTATTATTGATAAAAGTAGGTTTAGCGGTTTTTACAATACGAATCTTGGAGATTATTTACATGAAAATGAAATTGAACACATATATATAGCGGGGTATGCAACAGATGTTTGTATTAGATTTACAGCTGTTGATGCATTCAATAGAGATATTTTAGTTACTATATTAAATGAGTGTGTACTTTCAGAAAGAGAAGAAAATGAACAGGCTATAGAATATCTTAAGTTTTTCACAAAAAGTTCAGTATCAACGATAAAAGAAATGGAAAATAGATAATTTTAATTATAATAAATATTATGTTTAATTAAAGAAGTGGTTGATTATATATAGTTTACAAGAGGGAATATTCTAATAGTGTGACCCATGTCCTACCTTTTTCATTTTTAAGAAATATGTTTAAAATATATTTTAGAGTAATTAAAACACCGATATATTCAAATAAATTTTTGAATATATCGGTGTTTTGGTAATATGGGGACTTATGTGACACTATTTAAAGGTAAATAATATCAAACGGCTGTTTTTTTTCATTAACTGTTGCTGCCGGACAATATTATCCAATTTTTCTAAAATGAGTTTGTATTTCTGATTGTCCTCTATAATTTCTACTATTGTGAGTTAAATTATAAATGAATATACATAAGAATGAATATTTAGTAATTTTGTAAAATTTTATTGAAAAATGTCGTAAAACTTGTATAATGTAATTGTAATTACAAAATTAAATTAATTTAGGGGGAAATAAAATGAGTAAAAAGAAAAAAAGCTTTCCTACAGCATTTACTGTGCTATTTATAGTTCTAATTTTTGCAGCTGTACTTACCTATGTGGTACCAGCAGGTTCATATGCAAAATTAAAGTATGATAATGAAAAAAACATTTTCGCTGTAATAAAACCAGATGCCTCTGTAAAGGAATTGCCTGGAACACAAGATACACTAAATAAACTAAAAATCAAGATAGACATACAAAAATTTAAGGATGGAAGTATTAGCAAACCTGTGGCAATTCCAGACACTTATGAGAAGGTAAAGCAAAACCCTCAAGGTTTAGCTAATATAATTCAAGCTCCGATAAAAGGAGTATATGACACCATTGATATTATTATGTTTGTATTCATAATTGGTGGATGTATTGGTGTATTAAATAGCAGTGGAGCTTTTGATGCAGGTATTGCAAGTCTTTCACGTATTACCAAAGGAAAAGAATTTATTTTAATTATTGTAGTTACAATATTGATTTCTATAGGAGGAACCACTTTTGGATTAGCAGAAGAAACCATTGCCCTATATCCAATACTTGTTCCAGTATTTATGGCAGCAGGCTATGATGCAATAGTATGTATTGCTGCACTTTATATGGGATCATCCATTGGTACGATGTTTTCCACTGTAAATCCATTTTCATCAGTTATTGGTTCAAATGCAGCAGGAATAACCTTTACACAAGGGTTAGGAATGAGGGCTGTAGGTTTAGTAATTGCAACAATAATAACTATTATTTATATTATGAAGTATGCTAAAAAAATAAAAAATGATCCAACTAAATCTTTAATATACAGCCAAAAAGAAGAAATTGAAGATAGATTTTTAAAGGGTTATAACGATAAAGAAGTACCAGAATTTACTTTTAGGCGTAAATTAATGTTAATTATATTTGCGTTAACTTTTGCTGTAATGATTTGGGGAGTTTCCACTCAGGAATGGTGGTTCACTGAAATGACTGCACTATTTTTAGTTGTAGGCATAGGGCTTGGTGTAATTTCAGGACTTGGAGAAAAAGAATTTGTTAACAGATTTATTATTGGGGCCTCTGATTTAGTCGGTGTTGCATTAGTTATTGGAGTTGCAAGATCAATTAATTTGATTATGGAAAATGGAGTAATTTCTGATTCAATTCTTAATATGGCATCAGGATCAGTTCAAGGAATGAATTCAAAAGTATTTATAATTGTAATTCTTTTATTATTTATACTCCTTGGGTTTTTTATCCCTTCATCTTCAGGACTCGCAGTATTGTCAATACCAATTATAGCACCACTTGCGGACACTGTAGGATTGCCAAGAGATATAATAGTAAGTGCATATCAATATGGACAAGGGCTAATATCATTTATAACTCCAACAGGACTTATTTTAGCTACTTTAGCAATGGTAGATGTAACTTATGATAAATGGTTAAAATTTATAATGCCATTAATGGGTTATATTGGAGCACTTGCAGTTGTTATATTATTAATTCAAACAGTATTCTAAATAATAAAAAGTAATATATAAGTACCAATGAATTGGTTATTTAACAATTTTATATTCAGAGTAGTTTTATTACATTATATATGTATATTATCATATGTTTTCACATAAAGAATCACACTGTTTATAAATTTATTTAACAGTGTGATTCTTTATGTGATTATTAACGTGAAACTTAATGATAATTGAAGGATAATTCAGCATAATTTCATAAAAATCTGTCTACAATTATGTGAAGGTTAATACGTAAAAAATAGAAGGAGGGAAAATTATCCTCCTTCTATTTTTAATATTATAATGTTGCATGATATAAGAATATTATGTCTTATATTTCAACTTAATGCAGATTTTCTCATACTCCTTATGTTTAATCAAATAAGTAAAAGAATAGATGTCCCAATGACATTTGCTAAAAAATGTGAAATAGTGCACGAGTAAATATTCTTAGTTTTTTGATAAATCACGCCATAAATAATATTATCTATAAAAATAAAAAACAAGATATAAATAAGAGCTGAAATGGAGCCAGCCGAAAAATTTACCTACAATAGAAGATGGAATACACTATGCTAAAGTATTAGAAAAAAACGGAATAGATTTCCTAGATATTTCTTATGGATTTATAAGTGAACAAGAAATGCACGTAAATAAAGAGTATAAATACTCTAATGCTGTTTATGCAGCGCAAAGGATTAAACAAGAAGTTTCAATTCCAGTATTTGCAGTTAACGGAATTAACTCAGCGGAGATTGCAGAAGAAATATTAAATCAAACAAATGTAGACATTGTAGATATTGCTAAAGGATTTCTTATAAATCCTAATTGGGCAAATGACGCCAAAGATGTGTTTTTGGACCTAAAGACACAACTAGTAGTGAACACCCTATTTTAAAATATGCTTATCAATTTGCTAGCGCAGATAAGTATGCTATTGCAGCTCCAATGTGGAACCTAGCTTTCCCAGCCATTTTAAAAGCATATATCGATTATGTTAGTGTTCCTGGTATTACTTTTAAATATACAGCTGAGGGAGCAGTGGGTTTATTGGAAAATAAAAAAGCTGTTAATATCGTATCGCGTGGAGGAGCTTACTCTGAAGGGTCTATGGCGAATTTTGAAATGGGCGATCGTTATTTAAGAACCATTTTTGGATTCTTTGGAATTAGAGAATTCCAAACCATTGCAGTAGAAAACTGTAATGTGCAAGGTATTGACGTTGACGCAATAGTGAAAGAAGTAAAAGATAAGGCTATAGGCCTATCAAAGAATTTCTAGAATAAATACTGAATGGTATCTGTAAGGTAGACAATAATGGTTACTGTTTATATAAAAAAAGCTTCAGGGTTCACTTCAGTTAGTTTGTATTTCATTTAAAGTTTATTTTATGAGTAGCTCTCATAGAGACTTTTTAAGTGGCGAAACTATGAACGGTTTGTTAACAATAAGATATCATCAATGATTTTAATGCAATATAATGGATGAAAATGAGTTAATATGTACAATAATGGGCAATAAAATCACAAACATACAAGCTATGTCACTTTTTGATAGATAATAATATACATTTATAGGTATAAACATTCAAAAAAAAGTTTATTGAATGTTTATACCTTGTTTTTTTCATTATACACAGTAAATTAAAAGATTGTGAATATATATGCAAACAATTTAACATTCCTAATTGTCAAATGGAAACATACATAGCATTATTACGTAAAATAGAGCTTAGGGTAAGGAATGCGGTGTTAAATTAATAAAAATAATAATAGGCATGATATATATGTAATTACAGTAAAATATTCAGTTTTCCTTATGAAATCGTATACTCTATAATGATGGCATCAACAAGAAACAACAGGGGGGAAAATTAAATGAAGTCATTTATAAATGTAACTTCTGAAATAGGAAAACTTAATAAAGTAATGCTACATAGACCTGGAAGAGAGATAGAAAATTTAGTGCCAGAGCTTCTTGAAAGATTACTTTTTGATGATATTCCTTATTTAGAGGTTGCTAGAAAAGAGCATGATATATTTGCAAAAATATTAAAGGAAAATGATGTGGAGGTTTTTTATTTAGAAGAACTTGCTACCGAGGCTTTGAATGAGGATAAAACAAAAAAAATATTTTTACAACAATTTTTGCAAGAAAGCCATATTAGTAATAAAGAGATATATGAATCCCTTTATACTTATTTAATGTCAAAGTCAACAAGAGAAATGATTGATATCCTTATGGCTGGAGTTAGAAAAAATGAGATAGAGGTTAAGGAAATGCAATCTCTAAGAGGATTAATAGGAAACCAGTATCCTTTCTACTTGGACCCTATGCCTAATCTTTACTTTACTAGAGATCCAGGTGCTTCAATTGGAAATGGTATTACTATAAATACTATGCAAACTGAAGCTAGAAGGCGTGAGACTATGTTCTTGAAATTCATTCATGAATATCATAGCTCTTTTAAAAAATATGAAGTGCCACTTTGGTATGATAGAAGCCTTCCAAATAATATCGAAGGTGGGGACGAGCTTATATTATCTGCCACAACTCTTGCAATAGGATGTAGTCAAAGGACTTCACCAGAGGCTATAGAAGTTGTAGCAAGGAATTTGTTCCAAAAACATACTTCTTTCACAAAAGTATTAGTGTTGGAGATCCCAGCCTGTAGAGCATTTATGCATCTTGATACTGTATTTACTATGGTGGATTATGATAAATTCACAATACACCCTGCTATAGAAGGACCTCTTAATGTTTTTGAAATTACAAAAGGCGTCAATGGAGAATTAAATATTAAACATGAGAAAGATATATTACAAAATATATTAAAATTCGCATTAGGCTTACCTTCAGTTGAGTTAATAAGATGTGGCGGTGGAGACTCTATTGTAGCAGCAAGAGAACAATGGAATGATGGATCAAATACTCTTGCAATTGCACCTGGAAAGGTTATAACTTATGAAAGAAATTATGTTACAAATGATATTTTATCAAAACGAGGTATAACAGTGTTAACAATGCCAAGTGCTGAACTTTCGAGAGGAAGAGGCGGTCCAAGATGTATGAGTATGCCTCTAAATAGAGATAACTTATAAAAACAACAAAAAAATAACAAAATATTAGGAGGAATTTATTATGTTTAACTTAAGAAACAGAAACTTTTTAACTCTGATGGACTTTACTCCAAAGGAAATAAACTACTTTTTAGATTTAGCTAGAGATTTAAAAAGGGCTAAGTATGCAGGTACAGAACAGCAAACATTAAAAGGTAAAAACATTGCGTTAATATTTGAAAAAAGTTCTACAAGAACAAGGTGTGCTTTTGAAGTAGGCGCATTAGATCAAGGAGCACATGTAACATACCTAGGACCTACAGGAACTCAAATTGGCAAAAAAGAATCTGTAGCAGATACAGCAAGGGTTCTTGGAAGAATGTATGATGGAATAGAATACAGAGGATATGGACAAGAAGTAGTTGAAGAACTAGCTAAATATGCAGGAGTGCCTGTATGGAACGGATTAACAACTGAAGACCATCCAACACAAATCCTTGCAGACTTCTTAACTATAAAAGAACATTTTTCTAAACCATTAAATGAAATTAAATTTGTTTATGCTGGTGATGGAAGAAATAATATGGCAAATGCCCTTATGATAGGAGCTGCCAAGATGGGTATGGACTTTAGAATAGTTGCTCCAAATTCATTATTTCCTGAAGATGCACTAGTTAATAAATGTAGAGAAGTAGCTAAGGATACAGGAGCAAAAATCACTATTACGGGTGACGTAGCGCAGGGAGTAAAAGATGCAGATGTTATATACACTGACGTTTGGGTATCCATGGGAGAAGCAGATGAAGTTTGGGAACAAAGGATTAGTATATTAAAACCATATCAAGTTAATAAAGAAATGATGAAGTTAACTGGTAATAAAGATACTAAATTTATGCATTGTCTGCCAGCATATCATGATTTAAAAACTGGAGTTGGTAGAGAAGTATTTGAAAAATTTGGAATGAATGGTGTTGAAGTTACAGATGAAGTATTTGAAAGTGAGGCTTCAATAGTATTTGATGAAGCAGAAAACAGAATGCATACAATCAAAGCAGTTATGGTTGCTACACTTGGTGACTAAGCTAAAGTAATTTATAAGTATAAGGTTAATTAGTGAGGGTAATATTATCGCCCTCACTAATTGAAAATATTGCGAATGCACTGAGCAGAAGGAGAATATAAAATGGAAAAAGAAAAGAAGTTAGGCTTGTCACTATTAGTGGCTCTTGGTGTTGGTTCCATGATCGGAGGCGGAATTTTCAATAGCCCAACTGATCTTATAGGTAAAGCAAATCCTCAATCAGTACTTATTGCATGGGCAGTTGGTGGACTTGGTGTGGCATTTTTAGCACTAGTATTTCAAATGCTTGCAAACAGAAGGCCTGAGCTTACAGGGGGAATTTTTACTTATGCAAAGGAAGGCTTTGGAGAGTTTATTGGATTCAATTCAGCCTGGGGATATTGGTTAAGTGCTTGGCTTGGAAATGTGGCATTTTTTATTCTTATATTTAAAACTTTTAATAGTTTAGTAGGTGACATGAGTCCTATAATATCATTTATATTAGCGTCTGCACTATTATGGGGAATTCATTATATACAAATGAGTGGAATTAAAAACGCTGGAATAATAAACGCTGTTGCTACAGTGGCGAAAATTATTCCATTATTAATGGTAGTTGTATTTGGACTTGCAATATTTAAATTTGGAACTTTTAATGTGTCAAATTGGAAAACAGCATTAGCAGCTACTGGAGATTCTGCTACAGTATTTGCGCAGGTTAAAGGAGCAATGGGTACAATTTTGTGGTGCTTTATTGGTATTGAAGCTGCAACGGTACTTTCTGAGAGAGCAAAATCTCAAAAGATTGTTGGAACAGCTACAATAATAAGTTTAATTGTAACTTTAATACTTTATGCACTGGTTTCAACAACAGCTATGGGCGTAATTCCAGCTAAAGCTCTTGCAGGATCAGCTACACCACTAGCCGATGTACTAGCAAGTACGGTAATTGGAAGTGTTGGAGCTTTAATTGTTAAAGTTGGTTTAATAGTTTCACTTGTAGGCTGCCTAATTAGTTGGATTATGCTTGCAGCAGAAATTCCTTATGTTGCGGCAAAAGGCGGTACAATGCCTAAATGGTTTATGAAACAAAATAACAATGGTGCTACAGTAAATTCATTATTGCTAACGGATGGATTAACTCAAATATTTTTACTTTCCCTACTTTTACCAGCACTTCAAACTGCCTACAATAGTGTGTTTTTAATTTCTACAACATGTATTTTGATTCCATATTTGCTTTCATCATTATATGCAGTTAAGGTTTCATTAGCAGATGGACTAGGAGTTAAAGATAAGGTAGTTTCTATATTAGCCTGTATTTATTCATTATATGTAATTTATGCAGTAGGAATGAAATATTTAGGAACAGCAGTAATACTGTATGCAATTGGTATATTTGTATATCTAAAGGCTAGAAAAGAAAAGAACGAAGTTGTTAGTTTAAATGAGAAAATAGGAATGGCAGCGATTATGATAGGAGCAATCTTGATGATTATACTGCTTGCAATTGGTAAAATTCAACTTTAAATATTATTTTAGTGAAATTTTATAGAATAGCTTTAATCTGTTAAATAAAAAAAATTATATTTTATATATAATATAAAAGGAGAAATTAATATGGCGAGAATAGTAATAGCGCTTGGTGGGAATGCCCTTCAAGCAAATCCAAAGGATACTACAGCAGAAGCACAGTTAGTAACTGCAAGAGAAACTTCAGAGGCTATTGTAGATTTAATTGAAGAGGGTCATGAGGTAATAGTTGCCCATGGTAATGGACCTCAAGTAGGTCAACTTGTAGCTACCTATGAAGCAGCAACATTAATTAATGAAAATAACCCAATAATGCCGTTTCCTGAATGTGGTGCTATGAGTCAAGGCTATATAGGGTATCATCTGCAACAAAGTATTAAGGCGGAGATGGGAAAAAGAGGGATAAATAAACAAGTTGCAACAGTAGTTACTCAAGTAATAGTAGACCCTAATGATCCAGGATTTAAGAATCCAACTAAACCAGTAGGTTCTTTCTTTACAGAGCAGCAGGCTAAGAAACTAATGACTGAAAAGGGATACATAATGAAGGAAGATTCCAATAGAGGCTGGAGACGAGTAGTTGCGTCACCTCTTCCAAAGGCTATAGTTGAAGAACCTATTATTAAAACATTAGTTGAAGCTGGACATGTTGTTATAACTGTTGGTGGAGGCGGTATACCTGTAATTGACAAGGGAAACGGAAACCTTGAAGGAGTACCAGCAGTAATAGATAAGGATTTTGCTTCTGGTAAAATAGCAGAACTTCTAAATGCTGATGCATTGGTTGTACTTACAGCAGTTGAACAAGTTGCTATTAACTTTGGAAAGCCTGATCAAAAGAATCTTTCAAGAATAACGGTAGAAGAGGCTAAGACATACATTGAAGAAGGACATTTTGCTCCTGGCTCTATGCTTCCAAAAATAAAAGCGGCGCTTACTTTCGTTGAAGCAAAAAAAGGTAGAAAAGCAATTATAACATCCCTTGAGAAAGCTAGGGAAGCGATAGGTGGAACGGCAGGAACTGTGATAACAAACTAATTAAATTAAGATGTAAGTCCTAAGAAGAAAATTCTTATGACTGGTATTACTCACTTCATCCATAAGTTGATGTAGCTTAGAAAAATAGTGCCTGTGAAAAGGCACTATTTTTTATTGCAAAAATGTTCTCAAATCTAAAATCTCTAATAGTGTTACTAAGTTCTCAGGTCAATATACCATTTTAAAATTTAGAGAAAGCTTTCTAAATTTAGATGAGGCTGAATACTTTAAATACTTAGAAATTGCTAAAAAAGTACTGTCTGGAACTATTGGGAATAATATTTTAGAACTTAACTTTGAAGCTAATGAAGATTTTACAAATGAAAGACAGATTTCGCTTATGCAGCTTAAAAACAGTCAATTAAAAGATGATGCTCTTGTAGGTAACCTTTATGATTTGATTATAGCTAATTATGATTACACTGGTAATTTTTTAATACTCTTTTTTCATGATGCTTATGATGTTATTAGCAAAACCAAAGATAATATTCGGATAGATGAATCTGAAGAAGTATATGAATATGTGTTATGTGCAATATGTCCAGTTTCACTTTCAGAACCTGGTCTTAGATACTTTGAACAGCAAAACGAAATAAAAGCACGTATTAGAGATTGGATAGTCGAGCCCCCAACTAATGGCTTTGTGTTTCCAGCTTTTATTGATCGTAGTTCAGATGTTAACTCTATTATGTATTATACAAAAAATGCAAAGGATACACATACTGAATTAATGGAAAATGTGCTAGGTTGTCATTCAGTACAAACGGCTACGGTGCAAAAGGAAACATTTCAATCAATTATTAAAGATTCTTTTAGCTTAGATGAAAATAAAGCTGATAAAATTTTTATGGATATACAAGAAAACCTAAGTACTATGATAGAAGAATACAATGCTATAAATGATGATGCAGATTGTGAACCTATAAGCTTAACAAAGAAGGATATACAAAACCTTTTAATAGAAAGTGAAGTTCCGCAGGAAATTACTACTTTGATTCAAAACTCCTATGTAGAGAACTTTGGTGATGATATCACTTTAGCAAAGAATTTAATTGACGCAAAGGCTCTTAAGGCAAATGTGCAAAGAAAAAAGGAAGAACACCTCCACAAACAAGTGGAAATACTTCAAGCTAGACTTGATCAAGTTAAACAAGAGAATACTATAGATAATGAAACTCTCCTGTCTACAGAAGTTAATGATGATAATGTGGTTTTAGAAGAAGCCTCTACAACTGATTTAGAAGAAACTTTAGAAACTAATTTAGAGAAAGTTCCAGATGCATATTCAGAAGAGAATAATGTTACCCCTCATTATGATGTTATACTACAAGTAAAACCCGAAAAAGTTTCTCAAATAAAATCTCAAATAATTGATGGCCAAAAATGCATAGTTATTCCTATTAATGACAATGAACAAACTAGGGTTAATGGTATAGAAAATTTGATTTAGAACAACCTTATTAACTATTTTATCCGGAGGCATTTTTTATATATAGGAAACAGCTTGCGGAAACCGCTGTGGATAACATTTTAACAGAGATTGAAGAAAAGGCAGAAATGTTAATGAATGCAATGAAGTATAAAGTAAGTGATGCCAATTCTATAGCATTTATAAAACTAATACAAAGTAAGAAAAAAATAAATTCAGTTAAAGCTGAAAAGGCATTACTTTTAGCTAAGGACATAAAAGCAATTCACAAGACCTTAGGTGAAAAAAAAATTAAAGTTAATAGTGGGTTTTGTCCTAAATTTACACCTTTCGACAAGTGACAGTCACCCTTGTGGGGAGGTTGCTTCCCACTTGCTTAAACTTTTCAATTCACTTTGAGGATTATTGCTGATAAGGATAGAATAAAAAAATATGAAAATAGCCATGTGTATTGTAATGGTGAACTTTGTAAGTTCAATTATGTGACACCAGAAGAGTTATACAAACCTGTAGACTTAATTATTTTTGCTGTTAAATATAGTGCATTGAATAATGCTATAAAAGATGCATCTAATCAAATAGGAGAACACACTATTATTTTATCAGCATTAAATGGAATTTCAAGTGAAGCTATTATTTCTGAAACTTATGGAATGGATAAAATTTTATATTGCGTTGCACAAGGCAGGGATGCAGTTAAAGAAGGAAATGAATTAACATATCATAATAAGGGAATGCTCTGCTTTGGGGAACGAGAACCAGGCATTATGACAGAAAAGGTGAAGAGGGTTTCTGAGTTTTTTGAAAAGGTAGAATTTCCATATGAGGCAGTTATGGATATGAATGAGAGACAATGGGGTAAGTTTATGCTCAATGTTGGAGTGAATCAAACAGTTGCTGTATATGAAAGTAACTACGGTAAAATACAAAGAGAAGGATAATGGTGTAGAAATTATAGTTGTCAATAATGAGGCCTTATCCCCCGAAGCTGAAATGGTTCATGACTTAGTTAACATTATACATGTGTTCAGTTGCATAATTTATAGACTTAGAAAGTATAAAAAAAAGGTCAAGGAGGATAAGGAAATTGCTAAGAACATATAAAACAGAAATAAACCCAACAGGGGAACAAAGACGACAGACTCGTCAAAGCATTGGTGTTTGTAGGTATTTATACAACTTTTATTTAGCTGAAAATAAAGAATTATATAATCAATTTAAAAATGGATTAATAGATAAAAAACAAGCTTTTATGAGTGCTAATAATTTTGATATATTTATAAATCATGCAATTAAAACACAAGAAGAATTTGCATGGATTAATGAATGTGGTTCTAAAGCTAGAAAAAAGGCTATTTGTAATGCTGAAACTGCATTTAAAAGGTTTTTTAAAGGACAAAGTAAATTCCCTAACTTCAAGAAAAAGAAGAATCAAGATGTTAAAATGTATTTTCCTAAAAATAATAAAGGCGATTGGACAGTAGAAAGACACAGAATTAAAGTTCCGAGTCTTGGTTGGGTACAACTAAAAGAAAAAGGATATATTCCAATTAATTTGAAAGTGACTAGTGGGACTGTAAGCTTTAAAGCAAGTAGGTATTATGTTTCTGTTTTAATTGATGTTCAAGACACCAATGATTATTCCACTTCTGAGAATCAAGGAATAGGAATAGATTTGGGAATAAAAGACTTGGCAATAGTTAATACAATAGAGAAACCATTTAAAAATATAAATAAGACTAAAGAAGTTAAAAAATTAGAAAAAAAGTTAAAAAGAGAACAAAGAAAGCTTTCAAGGAAATATGAAAGTTTAAAAGCAAGAAATAAAAAAATAAAAAAAGAAGGAGGAAATGCTACTAGACACAATATATCCAAGAAAATAGCCATTGTACAAAAACTTCATCAAAAACTTTCTAATATTAGAACCAATTATGTTAATCAAGTAATTAATGAGATAGTAAAAACCAAACCGTCTTATATAACAATTGAAGATTTAAACGTAAGAGGAATGATGAAAAATAAGCATTTAGCAAAGGCAGTAGCACAACAAAATTTTTACGACTTTAGAGTTAAACTTGCTTTCAAATGTAAGCTTAATAATATAGAACTAAGAATTGTTGATAGATGGTATCCATCAAGTAAAACGTGTTCTAATTGTGAAAGCATTAATAAAGATTTAAAACTTTCAGATAGAATGTATGTATGTCCAGTATGTGGACTTATAATTGATAGGGATAAAAATGCTAGTGTAAACCTTGCAAATGCTAAAATATACAAAGTGGCATAATCAAGCTATTGTATATGTGTACCGATGGCTAATCGGGAATTTAAGCCTTTGGAGTGTTATATCAAATGTTAGTAGTATCAGTAATGATATGAGGACAGACACAATGAAAAAGGAATTTTCTTGGTATGGATATGTTTGTCCATATTTTAAGTAGCAGTATAACATATGGTTAGAACAATTATGAAAGACATATTTTTTCTTAATCAAAAATCAGAACTTGCTACAAAAGCAGATGCTCAGGTGATACAGGATTTGCTTGATACACTTAAAGCAAATGAAGAAGGCTGTGTAGGAATGGCAGCTAATATGATTGGTGTCAAAAAAAGAATTATTGTGATCAGTATGGGCGATATGAACGTTCCGATGATTAATCCTATGATAGTGAATAAATCGGGTCAATATGAAACAGAAGAAGGATGTCTTTCACTTATAGGTGTTAGAAAAACTAATAGATTTCAAGAGATAGAAGTAGAGTATTTTGATTCGGGATTTAAGAAGCGAAGGGGAAAATACTCAGGATGGATTGCTCAAATTATTCAACATGAAGTAGACCATTGTGATGGGATAGTCATATAGAAAAAAGGTAGATAGCTGTTTATAATGGTACCTATAGACTAAACATTTTTAAAAAAGTGTTTAGCCTATAGGTATTTTTTTGTATAATAGAATTAACATCAGGAGGTATAGGGGTAGCTGTTCACTAGTCTTTTTTATAGAAGTTTTTTAGCAAATTCCATATTATCCAATTTGTTTTCTTTTATATAATTTAGTGAATCAACTAAATATGTTCTATGATGTTCTATGGTCTTTGAGAAAGATTGGATAAATTCAACTATATCTTCTTTGTTATCTTGCTTAGTACATAGATATTTCCCGACTAAATAAAATCTAATAAATGAATATCTTACTAAAAGCAAAATATATTCATCAAATATTGATTCCGATTCAGTAAATGGGAACATATAGTTATACATAAAATTTACTAAATAATTTTCGAAAATATAGCTATTATTATTTATAAAATTTTCAGTATAATATTCAAATGCTTTTATATACAATTCAGAGTATTTGCTAATGTCTTCTCCTTCATCAAACTTGAATCCACTTATAATTTGCTTGGTACATTCCTTAAAAGAAGGACTTTCAACTTCTTTAGATACATTTAAGAAACCCATCATCTTTTTGAAAAAATCCATCTGCATAATATAACTTGATTGATTTTTTTCATAAGAATCATTAACTGAATTCATATTATATTGTTTAATAAATGTAGGTACATCATTATACTTATGTTTAAGTTCTTTTTCTACTGTATTTATAAAATCACCTAATATGTACAGTCTTTCACTTAAATTAAATTCTCTGTTTTGTATTATTTTAATACTCAAATCTCTAATTTCTTTAAAATATTTAACGGGTGAGTTATTATATTCTGTAGATGTAGTTTCAATATCACTTGATAATATATGTTTTTCTAAAGGCTCGTAACTTTCCGTAAATTCAATTCCTTCTTCTTTTAATAAAAGAATTCTTGCAGCTTCGGGACATGCTACATCAAGGGATATTTCATAATACCTATCTACTTTATTTGTTATTCTAGGAAAAGATGTGCAAACATTTGAAAGATATTTCTCTCCAATTTTAGAATGAATTATACAGTAATTTTCTTCATCTAAAAAGGCACACCGTTTCCCACTTTTTAATTTTATTTTTCCATAATCTATATCAGGGCTTAGGTAATAATCATTAATATGTACATTTTTCTGTAACATGAGCTTAATTTCTTTGTCTTGAACTTTATAATACTGCCTGAAGGTGACCTCATCAATATCTATATCCCATCCAATACAACAGCTATCTGTGCATTTCCCACCTATACATTTAAATTCTTTAAGATATCTTGGATATCGCATTTTTATATTTTCTCTCATTGTATACTTCCTTTGCATATAAATTATTTCAATTTAAGTTTCATATTTATTTTACTATAGTAGTTCAAGTTTGTCAGATGTCTCTTCATTTTCAGGTGCAACAAATCATACTCTGGAATAATATTGCCATTGGGTAGTTAATAAGATTTTAGATATATTGTGATTTGCTTTTGCAATCTATTTAATAATGCTAGTATGAATTTTAAGTCTACATCACTTTTATATATAATGCTAGTTGATTTTCCGGCAAGGTATTCACCTGCATCATAATATCAAACAATAACTTCTAGTTATTGTAACGTCACCCGAGGTCGTAGTAAAAACTTGAAGTTTTTACTTTCTAATATTGCAACCTGTTAATATTGAAAGGTCTCGACGCACTCTCGTGGCTTCAGCCATGAGTTAGGTCGACTTGCATATGTTAATTTATATTTAGAGGTGAAAGTAATGGCTCAAGTATATTATGGACGTGGCTATGTTTATTTAATAGAATAGCATATTGTTTGGTGTGTTAAATATAGATATAAAGTTATAACTTCTAGTATAGAAATTATATTAATAGCAAAAAATAAAAGTAGAAAGGCAGGTGAATTTATCTATGGTAAAAGGATTTAAATATCGTATTTATCCAACAGTGGAACAAGAAACACAATTAGCTAAGACATTTGGTTGCGTAAGGTTTATTTATAATAAAATGTTAGCTAAAAAAATAAAATTATATGAAACTGTTAAAAAGAGTTTATCAAAAACTGACTGTAACAATTACTGCAATAGAGAATTAAAAAAAGAATACCTTTGGCTTAAAGATGTAGATAAATTTGCTTTAACTAATTCTATTTATAATTTAGATAATGCTTATCAAAAATTTTTTATAGAACATAGTGGTTTTCCTAAATTGAAATCAAAACATGATCATAATTATTCTTACACTACTAACTTTACAAATAACAATATCAAGGTTTTATTTCATAACAATTTAGTTCAATTACCTAAACTAGGTAAAGTAAAAGCTAAATTACACAGAGAATTTAAAGGGAAAATACTATTTGCTACTGTTAGTAAAGTGCCAAGCGGTAAGTATTTTGTTAGTTTTAATGTAGAAACTGAAAATTTCAAGTTGTCCATAAATAATAATATGATAGGATTTGACTTAGGTCTCAAAGAATTTCTTATAGATACAAACAATAACCATATAGAAAGACCAAATATTAGAAATGATTTTTCAAATAAGTTGTCATCGCAAATTATTAACGATAACCAAGTAATAATTTCAGAAGACTTACAAGTTTCTAATATGATAAAAAATCATAATTTGGCAAAAAGTATTCAAGATGTATCATGGTCAGAGTTTACAAGACAACTAGAATATAAAGTAAATTGGTATGGGAGAACATATCATAAAATAAGTCCATGGTTCGCTAGTTCTCAGATTTGCTCTGATTGTGGAGCAGTAAATAAGAAGGTTAAGCTGCTATCAATAAGAGAGTGGACTTGTGAAGAATGCAAAAACATTAATGATAGGGATGAAAACACATCAAAAAACATTCTAAAACAAGGAATAAAAGAATTAGGTTTCGAAGTAGCTATATAATAGATTATAAAAATTTATATAGAGGAAATGTAGGGTAGGAACTTATCCGAAGTATAACGCCCATGAAGCTCATAGGTTACGAGGACAATGATGTGGTAAACTTTATTAGTAATGATAGAAGCCCGTCACTTCAGTGATGGGAGGTTCACAACTGAACCACGCACACTTGGGACTTCAGTCGTGAGTTAGTGGTTCTTTTACGATAGTAAGAGCATCTTTATAACTTATAAATAGAATGTAAGTTCGCATGAATTTTGTTATAATAAATGTATGTATAGGAAATAATAATAGTATAGTAAAAGTAGAAATGGAGGTGAATATTCATGCCAAGAAAAACAACTCCTACTTATGTTTTAACTCTTAAATTAGATACTAATAATAGAGATGAATCAACATTAAATAAAAGATTTGAAATATGTAGAAAACTTTACAATGCAATTTTAGGAACAGGGTTAAAGAAATTTAATGCTTTAATCGAATTAAAGGTTTACAAAAAACTAAGAAAAGAATTAGCAGAAATCAATAAATTATACTTTAAAGATGAAGAGAGTAAAAAATCTAAAATAAATGATGAACTAAGGAAAGAAAAATATAAAGAGTTAACTGATTTATTAGGAGAATACGGCATTAATGAGTATTCACTTATAAATAAAATGACACCAATGTATAAACCATTTAATAAAAATATAGATAATAAAACTGCTCAAGTATTAGCAAGTAGGGCGTGGAAAGCTTTAGAAAAATTAATATTTAAGGAAGCGCAAAAGGTTAATTTTATTAGATATGATGAATTAAAAAGTGTTGAAGGTAAATGGAATAAAAGTGGTATAACTTATAGAGACGGGATTATTAAATGGAACGGATTAAAGATTCCAGTAATTATAAAATCTAATGATTTTTATGCTCAAATAGCTATTCAAGATAAAATTAAATATTGTAGAATAGTAAGAAAATTTATTCGTGGTAAATATAAGTACTATGTGCAATTCATAATGGAGGGTATACCGCCAGTAAAATATAATAAAGAAAATGGTAATATAAAAAGAAGTATGGGGATAGGTAATGTTGGAATAGATATAGGAACTCAAACAATTGCAATATCGAGTAAGTATGATGTTAAATTATTAGAGTTATGTCCTGAAATTAATAACATTCAGGATATAAAAACTAAATTGTCAAGAAAATTAGATAGACAAAGACGTGCAAATAATCCAAATAACTATAATAGTGATGGAACTATAAAATTTGGTATTATAAGTAATGGAAAGAAAGAGAAATTAATATGGGTTAAGTCTAATAAATATATTAAAACTCAAATGGAATTAAGGGATGTTCAAAGGAAACAAACTGATGTTAGAAAACAATCCCACGAGAAGTTGGCAAATTATATAATTTCATTAGGTGATAGAATATTAGTTGAAAACATGAATTTTAAGGGACTACAAAAAAGAAGCAAGAAAACCACCATTAATGCGAGTACTGGTAAATTTAATAAGAAGAAAAGATTTGGTAAATCCTTAGCGAGTAGAGCACCTTCTAAATTAATAGAGATAATTAATAGAAAACTTAAATATAAGGAACTGGAAATCTTAAAAATAAATACACATAAAGTTAAGGCTAGTATGTACAATCATTTTACGGATAAATACACTAAAAAAGAATTAAAAGATAGATGGGATGTGTCTACTGGAATTCAAAGGGACTGTTATTCTGCATTTTTAATAATGAATGTTAGTAATGATTTAGAAAAAATTAATAGAGAATTATGTTTTGAAACCTATGATAATTTCAAGCAATTATATGATGATGAAATTAATAGACTTAAATCCTTAAAAGAAAATGGTATTAAACTGATATCTAGTATGGGGATATAAATATAAAAAAATATGGTTTTGAACCGAGCCATTATACTATCGCGAATAGGCTAATTGTAGTCTTTGGTAGTAAAAGTCTTATTATAATTAAATGAGTCATTATATGTTGTAAGATATAGGTGAAATATTATCCCTATAAATGAGAGTATTATGGAAGTTTAAGAAGATAAGAACCACGTGACTTCAGTCATGTGAGATTCAGGGTGAGCATATGTCCATAGAATATATTTACTGTTTTTACCAAGTCACAGTTACCTTATTAAAAGATGTAATTTTTTTCTCCATTGTTAATGTTATAATACTTATTGAAAAGTTTAGAGTGTAAGGGTGTTTATGCTTAGTATATAAAGAAAAACTATGTGCATGTACATAACTGACAGTAACTTTTCGAATAATATTTTCTATGGTATTCCATAGGTTAACAGGAGGATAAAATTTTGTATAAGAAAATAGGGGTCCCTTTTGATTATAAAACAAAAAAAGAGTTTCCAAGTAAGTTGATGGATTGGATTGGCGATGTTTTTTACGATATTCTTCCGAAACACGGATATGAGATACGTGATGAGCAAATATATACTGCTTTTCAGCTTGCTGATGCAGTTTGTAATAAAAAAGTTCATCTGGCTGAGGCTGAGGTAGGTACCGGAAAGACCTTCGCCTACTTACTCACTGCAATTGCCTACGCTGGTTTTAGCGGAAAACCTGTAGTAATTGCATGTGCCTCAACAGCACTTCAGGAACAGCTGGCAGGGCCAAAGGGAGATATTCAAACACTTTCCCGAATACTGGGATTAGAAATAGATGCGCCAATGGCAAAGGATCCTCGTCAGTATGTTTGTGATGAGAGAGTTAGTGGAATAGGGGGAGTGTTTGGCGATGCGACAGCCTCTGATGAGATTAATCAATGGTTAGCCAGGACTACAAAAGGTGAACGCTCAGAAATGCCGCATATATCCGATAGTGTATGGAGACAGATTGGATGGGATGAGACTATGCCCTGTGGTGCCTGTCCCAGAAGAGGCTTTTGTAAGCTTGTTAAGGTAAGGGAACATTACAGATCTTCCAAGGATTTAATTATCGCAGATCATAGTATCTTTTTTCAGGACCTGTGGACAAGGGATGAAAGAATTGCAGACGGTAAAATGCCTATGATTCCAGATTACTCGCTGGTGATTTTTGATGAAGGGCATAAAGTCATACTGCCGGCAGCCATGGGTGCTGGAAGACAAATTCATAAAGAGGATATTGATAATATTATCCTTTCCATAGAGGAAATCCAGGGAGCAAGAACTTCACTGGTTGTAATTGCAAATGCCTTGGACCAGGCCACTTCTAACTTTTTCGAAAAACTTAATCAAAACGTAATAGATGATGAGCAATCAGAGCGTCTGGCGGTTCGCACCGATGATATACTTCTGAAAGCAGCTGATACTTTTCATAAGGCACTAGATCGGTTGCTCTTAGAGATACAAATTGAGGAAGAGCTATACATAGACGCGCTACCGGAAAGCACGTTACATACCTTTGAAATTCAAATAGAACTATCAATTACAGCCTTAGCTAGGTTTGGTAGGAATAAAGGTAGAGAGGTTATTACTTGGGTAGATAGGGCAGACGGCAGCTTTTGGGTAGTTCCTAGGAATTTGAGCAATATGCTAGATAAACATTTATTTTTGAAAAAATTGCCTGTGGTGTTTACTTCAGGAACTTTAAGTGATGAGGGGGATTTTGGTTATCTTATGAGGACTCTTGGTTTAAAAGATCCAGCAATATCAACGGTTGGAAGTCCCTTTGATATTGAGGAACAGGTGGTGGTTTATTTACAACAGCCATCCTTTGAGGACACTGACAGTGCCAAGTTTTCACGCAAAATTAAACAATTACTATGGTTGCTGAAAGAAAATGGAGGAAGAGCGCTGATACTTGTTAACTCTTTGAAGGAAGTCAGGAAAATAAGAAAAGAAATTAGTGGCTATGAGCTACCTTTTGAAGTTTTATGGGAGGATAAAGGTGAGCGAGGATACCTTGTCCAAAAGTTTCTTACGGAAGTTACATCTGTATTAGTAGGTTCTACCTTTTGGGAGGGAATTGATGTGCCCGGGGAGTCTTTATCTCTCGTTGTAGTTTGGCAGCTTCCCTTTCCGTCCCTAGACCCTTTGATTGAAATGAGGCGCAAAGAAGCAGAAGAAGAGGGGATGAACCCACTTATAACAGTTGATTACCCTGAAATGGGATTGAAGTTAAAACAAGGTTGTGGCAGATTAATTAGAACAAAGGATGACCGTGGAGCAATAGCTGTCATGGACCAAGTAATAGGAACCCCATGGGAAAAGGTGGTTATGAGGGCTCTACCTAGAGGAGTGAAAATCGAAACTTTGGAACATAGGGAGATTTAAAATACCACACTTAAAGAAACTTTTTAATATATAAGGCTTCAAGAATTTTTTCAGGAGGAGGTCCTGGATGTGGAAACGGTCAAGGTATAGTTACTTTAGCAAATACCTCCGAGAACCTTACCTCAAATACTGACTTGTACGTTGGATACTTAGGTGGATTTGCGGGAAATGAAAAACTTGTTTCCTATTCTTCAACAGAAGGATCTAACCAGAATTGCGCTGAACAACTATACGATTTGTCGGGTACAGAGTAGAAGATAGTAAGGTATATCTCTAAGATTGGCTCTATTACTATTCGTGCTTATATTCTTAAGAAATAAGCCAATGATATAATCTTATAGAGCTGTATATAACCTCTTGGGCTATTGAACTGTATAGCCTTAGGTGGTTTTTAAATTTCAAGGGGATTATTCTCCAAGGTTAGAGTAAAAAAGAATTGTTGTATATAATTTTAATATGGTACTAAATCAAGTAATATGAATACCTTGTATAGTTTTTTATGACATTGTAAGACATCGCAATTTATGCTGTATTATACCTCTTGGGAGTACTAGAGCAAAGTTATTTGTAGGTAATTTGTAAAAGATGGTAACATCAATAAAATAGAATCAGCTATTGAAAGGTAAGCAGATTATATTAATTCTTGTTTTCAGATTTGTTGGCAAAATTATAAGAATTAAATTATTTTTAGAAAATTTATAAAAGCTATAAATATTTTAATAGCAAGCCTTTATGGGCTTATACGATTTTAGTAAATCTTTTGAAATTCTTAAGGGAAATAACTACGAATCAGTTAGTCGAAAGCTTGATTTTTTTCTAATGCACGATTAAAAATAACTTAACCCCTAAAGCTATTGAGATACATAGCTTTAATAGGTTTTTCTATATAAATAGAAAAATATATATTACTCAGAACCCATTGAGTACTATATGGGTTCTAACAATAATAAACAGTGCCCAAAATTAATGAAAAATAATAGAAGATAAAGGTATATTAACACCTAATATAAATTGCCTAAATATAAAAAAGGATAATCTTTACATTCGTAATCAGTAGGTCTTGTTGGCAAAATTATAAGCCTTGTACGATTTTCAAAAAACTTATAAAACCTATAAATGATTTAACGCCGACCTATAGGAGCTTGTACAATCCTAGTAGCAAACAATAACTTCCAGTTATTGTAACGTCCCCCGAGGTCGTAGTAAAAACTGGAAGTTTTTACTTTGCAAAAGTGATATGAATGAAAATATAATCATGAGTGTTAGAGTGGTGGAAAGAGATTCGGTAGGTTTTAAAAAGTAAAAGATATATTATATATAAAATATGAGTAGTTCACTTTAATTATTTACTTATTATATTTATTTAATAAAAAATGACTATTTACAAGGAAATAACTTTCAAATGCAGAATAGATATATATAAGATTATTTAGAGGAGGTCAAATATATGTCAAAATTAGAAATTTCAAAAGATAAAGACGAAATAAAACGACAAATTAAAACCTTGCAGGCCCAATTAGTTATAGATGATAAGAAAAGAGATAGCAAAAGTAAGCAAATACACCAAGATGAAATTAAAGCCCTTAAAAAAGCTTTAAGCGATAAATAAGAGATATTAATTATTAATATAGGTCACACAGAAACCCGTAAATGAAAAGAAAAGGATTAAGGCATTAATGTTTTAATCTTTTTGCTTTTATTACTCAATACCATCCTTAAAAGATTTTAACAGAATGAAGAAATTCAGTGGATATCAAATACTCGACTTTCTTCGGGTTGCCACCGTGGTCTTTGTAAAATACCAGTTTTTACTAAGAACTCGGAGGTCCTAACATAATTTTTGTGCTATAATGTAGAATAAATAATAAAATCAAATTTTTTACAATCAGTTTAAGTATGATAAAGGAGAATGAAAATTATGAAAATTAAATCATTTATATCAAAAGTACTCATTGCATCATTAGCATTAGGTGTTATTTTTACATCATATCCTGGTGTTTCAGTATTTGCAGATTCATTTAAGTCTGTTACTCTAGGTGTTGATTTAAGCGATACTCAAAAAAATGAAATGTTAAAATACTTTGAAGTAACTAAAAATGATGCCAATATATTAGAAATTACTTCAAAAGAAGAGCATACATACTTAGGAAAAATTGCATCAGAAGCTCAACTTGGTAATAAATCAATATCATGTTCTTATATTGAGCCAACAGAAAAAGGTGGATTAAAGGTAGTTACTAATAATCTTACTTGGGTTAATGATGGAATGATAAAAAATGCATTAATTACAGCTGGTATTGAAAATGCTAATGTTAAAGCATCTGCACCATTTGAAGTGTCAGGAACTGCTGCTCTTGCTGGAATATTAAAAGGCTTTGAAAGCAGTAGCGCAGGAAAAAAGATTGATGAAAATAAAAAAGAAGCTGCCAATAAAGAATTAGTTACTACTGGAGATATTGCTGAAAAAATAGGACAAAATGATGCTTCTAACTTAATGAATGATATAAAAAAAGATGTAATAAAAGAAAAACCTAAAACAGACCAAGAAATAAATAAAATAGTAGATACGGCTATTAAAGAATATAAAGGTAAATTATCAGATCAAGATGTAACTAACATAAAAGATGTAATGAGCAAAATAAATTCATTAGACCTTAACTACAATAACTTAAAAGACCAATTAAATGATGTAACTAATCAATTAAAAGATAAATTAAGTAGTACTGAAGCTAAAGGTTTCTTTGCTAAATTATCAAGAATGTTTTCTAATTTATTGGATTCAATAAAAAGTGTGTTCTGAAAATAGCAAAAAATAAGTTGTACAATTATCATCCTATTAATTTAGGGTGATTTTTTTATAAATTTAATAATTATAGAGATTTCGGCTTTTAGTATTTTTTTTTATACTTTTATATTTTATGGTATACTTTTATACGTATTATATTTAATTGTACAAGCCTTAAAAATATATATTAAAAAAAATAAATTAAAAAAAATATATAAAAAGATTTGATAAAGGGGTAATAATGCATTAAAGTAGTGCATTAGTTAACCATACAAGTTATATTATAAGTAATGCTAATGGTATTAGCAGGAAGGCAACTTCCAGTCACCTCCTAAAAGTTTGAGGGAGCTGACAGAAGATGGGGATGAAATGGACAACTTCTGTTTTCTACTTGAAAGCACTTGCGATAGGTATAATATAAATCCAAAGAAAAGGAATGTGTACAATCAATTTTGCTAAACAGTCTTAAAAACATACATATTGATTATAGTGTATAGCAAGCATAAAACAAATTTATTGCAATTTGTTCATGTCCCCCGGGGGTTTATGAGCGGGGCCAATTTTCTACTTGCTAATGAACGGAGTGAGTTTTCCAGTATTTAGAGAAATAATTTTGTTTTATAGTCCCATCATTGTTAAACTCCACACCATTTTACCATCTTCGAAATATTTTATTCCTTGACCATAGGGTATTAATTCATTTATTTTGAATCTATTTTAGTAAATCCTTCGTATTTAAGTGGTCCCGATGGATAGTATATTTCTTGCCACTTTATTTTTATTTCTCTAATCATTAGCAAACAATAACTTCCAGACGTCCCCTGAGGTCGTGACATAGCAAACAATAACTTCCAGTTATTGTTACGTCCCCCGAGGTCGTTACATAAACTGGAAGTTTATGTTTGCTATTAGTGGAAAGGAAGCAGAATATCAAAGGTATGATTGGATATTAGATGATTTATCAGAATGGCATACTGTTCAGCCTAAAGGGTTAATTATATTTGAAGGGGTCTACTCTATAAGTGATGAGTTATATAGTAAATACGACATTAAGATATTTGTAGAATGCGATAGAAAACTTCGTTTAAAGAGAGGATTAGAGAGAGATGGAGAAAGCGCTTTAGGCTTTTGGGGACAGTGGATGAGTGGAGAGGATAAATATCTTCACGAACAAAAACCTCAGGATAGGGCTGATTTTATAATTTTAGGAGAAGAAAAATATTAATATAGCTTAAACTTAAAGTAATTACTAGGTTTGAGAAGCAGTATAAATAATAAAAAGGATATGTTTTACATGGTAACAAGAGAGGAATGGAAATAAGGTAACATATACTTTACTCTCGCATATTATAATACCAAATCTATTTTGTGGAGGTATAAAATGTATGCTATGGCACATATAAAAGGAAGTTCTTTAGCACCAAACCTTACTGGTATGGTTTATTTTATGGATGTTCCAGGCGGTGTAGATATTTATGTGGAAGTGAAAGGGTTACCATTATATAAACCAGGAACAGATAAAGTTCCACCCGTTGGTCCTCATGGATTTCATATACATGAAACTGGAAATTGTGAGATGGGCGACCCAACTAATCCATTTGCGAGTGCAAAGGGTCATTGGAATCCTACAAATCAGCCACATGGAAACCATTCGGGAGATTTTCCAGTGTTATTTTCTAACAACGGCTATGCTAGAACCATATTTTTCACTAATAAATTTAAAGTTATAGGTATAATTGACAAAGCTGTGGTTATTCATGAAAACCCAGACGACTATCGTACCCAGCCATCTGGTGCCTCTGGTAAACGAATAGGCTGTGGTGTAATTAAACATAGTAGTTACCCTCTTTATCCATATATTTAATGACATTAGTATTTATAGATGACATATCCGGTGTGGTATAGTACCCCAAGCGCTTGACGAAAACCATAGATGAGAACTGCTGAAATATATTTGGTGGTTCTTTTTATCGTTAATTAATGTTGAGTAAGCAAGCTATTTAGTAACTTTCTTTAATTTGTCATAAAAAAATTCAGTCATAGGAATTTTCAAGCCACAGCTTGATGCTGATTTAAGTAATTGTCCAGAGAAGGTTTCCAGCTCATTTTGTCTTCCGAAAGCAATGTCTCTATTTAATGAACTTGTGGCTGAATCAGTTTGTTTTTGTAGTATATGATTGAGGTGTACTTCTTCAAGGTCAAAGGGAATATTGGGCAAACAATAACTTCCAGTTATTGTTACGTCCCCCGAGAATGAGTGCATGTATTAAACAGATTCAGAAACTTGTTGAGCAGGGTTAAAAAGTAATTACATGGTGTGTATTTAAGGACTCAATAAGAAGTATGCAATCGCTTTTGGATAATTGTGGTATTAAAACACGTTGCATATATGGTGAGGTAGAATTAAATGATAGAATTACTATTATTAATGAATTTAAAAATGGAAGGTTTGAAGTTTTAATTACAAATCCACACACACTTGCAGAATCAGTATCGCTACATTCTGCTTGCCATGATGCGGTATACTTTGAGTATAGTTATAATTTAGTGCATTTACTTCAATCTAAAGATCGTATTCATAGATTAGGGTTGCCAGAAAATCAGTATACGCAATACTTCTTTATGCAAGATTTATTTGAATATGATGGAAAAGAATTTTCAATAGATGAAAAAGTATATAATCGGTTGATGGAAAAAGAAAAAATAATGTTGGATGCAATTGATAATAACGAGTTGGGGGAAGTTACTACATCAGAAGAGGATTTGGACTTGATATTTGGAAAGCTGTTTCACTAAGAGGATAGCAAATTCACTTCGCTCATTAAACGAAAAATGTAATACAAGTTAGATAGGAAGAAATTATTGCCTTTTATTAATTTATTAAAGGAACGCTAATTTATTTATAGGATTTTACTGGAAAAATGATATTCTACAATAAAAGCTTATTTTATAGAGGAATCTATGTAATAAGCTTTTACTAATTGTTTTAAACAATTACATGAAAATATTACATTAATGTTGGTTAATTGAAAAAATTAGAAATCTTTGTTTCTTATACTATTTATATCTCCAATAAGTTACTAAAATTAATTATATTATTTCTATAAGATGGTTATAAATTTAAAAAACATGGATGGAACTATAAACTCAGAGAACTATGGGGCATCAAGGTTTAAGGCAGCTAAAGATTTATACTTAGAATTCAAGAAAAACATGAGTTATTAATCCTTGTGCTATTATAGTTTGTATTAATTAATACTAACTACCTAGATATTTACTATACAACAAAACATAAGTATAGAATAATATAATAAAAAGCATTCGAATTTTGGAATATAATGTTATAATTAAATAGACATAATAGGATTAATTAGTAATTTGTTAGTATTAAATTATAGAATTTGTTTACAGTAAGGTAATATTAAAGTAGCAGGTGATATTAAGTTGCTTTTAAAAGATATGCATTTATATAATAGAAAAAGATAAATTAGAGGTGTGATAATGGATTATAATGCAAGTAATAAAGAATCAATTGAGGAGTATGCAAGACTATTATTAGATAAAAATCTATCTAATGTTTTAGAGCCTAAGCTTATTCATAGATTCAATAATAAAGCATCGAAGGGTAGATTAGGACAAGTTGTAGAAGAAGAGTATTTTGGATATAAAGTTAATTCTAGAAAGGAAGCTGATTTTAAAGAAGCTGGAATAGAACTTAAAGTTGCACCATTAAAAGAGATAAAACCTAAAGAAAGTTCTGATTCTTTAAGAGAAAAACAAGGCATTTCAGCTAAGGAAAGAATTGTTTTATCAATTATAAATTTTATGGAAATTCATAAAGAACAATGGACTCTTAATTCATTATTTGATAAATGTGGACAACTATTACTGATGTTTTACCTTAATGAAAAAGATAAACCCATTGAAGAATTAATATTTAAGATAATTAATGTTTGGAGTCCTTCAGAAGAAGATTTTATAGTAATTAAAAAAGATTGGGAAACAATTATTAATAAAATTAATGCTGGAAAGGCTCATGAAATTTCAGAAGGGGATACAATGTACTTAGGCGCATGTACTAAGGGAAGTACAGCAGCAAAAAGTAAAAGATCACAGCCATATTC
This sequence comes from Clostridium estertheticum, assembly GCF_011065935.2. Classification (NCBI taxonomy): domain Bacteria; kingdom Bacillati; phylum Bacillota; class Clostridia; order Eubacteriales; family Clostridiaceae; genus Clostridium; species Clostridium estertheticum. Next base: position 1,153,084 of record NZ_JAAMNH020000001.1, read on the forward strand.
AGAAATATTAGCACCACAAAGAGCATTTTCATTAAAAAGATCATATGTTGATTCTATAATAGAAGAGCTTTTGCAAAGGGAAGTATATTTTACAAATCAAAAGGCAAAAGCAATAAGTGCTATAGTTAAAGGTGTATCTTTTGATGAAGTTATACTTGATTTATTTAAAGAGTTAAAAGGATGTTCACTAGCAAAAATTATTACTAAATATGATATTATAAGAGCGAGAAAAGCTAAAAATTTTAATAGGCTAATTGTAGATGACATTTGTAAAAAAACTTTTGGCGATAAATTAGATAACTTAGAAGAATTAAAAAAGGCTAATATTGAGGTTAAAACAATACTTCTTAAACCTAGTGGAATGCCTAAGGAATCTATGTCATTTGAACAGATAGATTACTGTGGTATTAATAGTGAATCATGGGAAGAATCATCTATTAGAGATAAATTCGAGAATAAAAAGCATCTATGGATTATATTTAAAGCTACAAGAAACTTTGAGAAACAATCAGAGTTAAGTTTAGATGAAATAGTAGTAGATAATGTTATGTTTTGGAATATGCCAATTACAGATTTAGAAGGTAGTATGTACTATGTATGGGAAAATACTGTAGATAAAATATCAGCAGGCGAGTATAACAGTTTTATTAAAATAAGTGACAAGCAAATTGCACACATAAGACCTAAAGGAAAAGATAGTAATGATGTTATGTTAACTCCTCAAGGTACATATGAAAGAAAAAAATGTTTTTGGTTAAATGCAAGTTATATAAAACGACAAATAGAAAAAGAAGGCTAGAAAATAAAATCTAGTCTTCTTTTTCTATAATATTATCTAGAGTTTTAGCCAGTAATGTAACTATATCGACAACTAAAGCATTACCCATACAGAAATATCTAAATGAATGAGTCATGCCTGTATTGGTCCAATCAGCAGGGAACCCATTAATTTTTTCGCATTCAATAGGCGTTAACAGACGTAATTTTTTAGTAGTTAAATCTGCTACAACATGGGTACTACGATTTTTGCTTGCTTCGCTAGTAAGCATGGTTCTTGCAGGCTTATTAATAGAATCAGGGAATGATAAAGCACCCTCTCTAAAAGTATATTTATGCCCTGTTTTAGAGGTTCTTTCTATCGCTTTTGCACCTTTCATGAAGTTCCATTTTTCAAAATCTTCTTCTGAAAGGTAGTATTTTTCATCAACTGATTTTTCAAGCAAATTAAATAATGTTAGAGGTGGATCTTTTATTAATTTATTTGGTGTAGTTTGAGCTGTAAATATTTTACCATCAAAGCAAACACCAGAGTTTCTAAACTCAAAATTAAAATTATTAGATATATCTAAAATATCTAATATATCTGAAGGATATAAACAATTCATCTCTTTATGAGAAATTTCTCCTTCAGTAAAATTACTAACATTAAATGTCGAGCTAAAGAAGCCCTCAGATTGCAATATAGACTTAACATCTTTTTTTCTTGTAAGATAATATTTAGTGTTTTTACGCGCTGCAAATATAAATGTTCGTCTTCTACGCTGTTGAAATCCGTATTCAGCAGCATTTATCACTCTCCACTCAACATAATATCCTAAATTATTCAAACAAGCGAGTATTATACCAAAATCACGACCACGTTGAGCGGTTGGTGATTTTAAAAGTCTATCAACATTTTCAAGTAAAACAAATGGAGGTGTTTTTTCTTTTAGTATTCTTTCAATTTCCCACCATAGAACACCTTTTTTACCATGAATACCTAAGGCACCAGTAGAAGCGACAGAGTAATCTTGACAGGGAAATCCGCCCACCAGAACAGAATGTTCTGGTATCATTTCAGCTGGAACCTCGGAAATATTAGTGTTACTATATTCGTTAATTCCACCGTGCTTTTCAAAGTGAGATTTATAACATTCAAATGCATGCTGAATTTTTTTGCCTGGTTCCCATTGATTTGCCCAAACAGTAGTCCAGTCTTTAGAAGCATTTTCAAAGCCAACTCTAAAGCCTCCCACACCGGCAAATAATTCACATAAAGTTTTATTCACAATATAACCCTCCTTTGTTCAACCTATAAATTATACTACATTTATAACCTTATGTGAAGATCAAATTGCAAATTTAAATATAGAAAATTAAAACTTATAAATTTATGCAGATTTTCATTAGTTATAAGTTTGTAAATTATTTATGTAGTTTTGAAAATAGAAAATCTTTAGAAAGCATAAAGCAAGTTTTTGTAGTATCAATATCAAAAAAAGTATTATAAGCATTAGCGTCTTTGCCGCCTTTAGGAGCTATTTCTAAAACCTGATTTTCAAAAGACTTTGGAAATGGTAACAAAAGTGAATCCCTTTTCTGAATTGATTCTCTAATGCGATTATATGACTTTTCAAATAAGTCTATGTCATTTGAAGTAAATGTAATTTTTGCAATAGAATTTAGTATTCTAAATCCTTGTTTTTCACCTTTGTTACCTTCATAGCATATTGCAATAATTGTAACTTCTTCAAAAAAAATTTTCCAATCAGAGTCTTCCCATTCTAAATCAAACTCAGATAGTGTTAAATTTCTAAAGGATAGTCTTTCTAAAGGATACCCTTTCTTATCAAAACTTGTATTTTTTATTATATAGGTAGTCTTATTAAATAATTCATCTTTACTTGGCAAATCGGAATCTTTCCCCAATAACTTATCTGAAATCATTTTATTAAAATTCTTAGGTACTGGCAAAGAACGTTTTTCTCCAGTTAACTTTTCCCATATATCAATTTGTGTCATACCATTGTAGGGAAATAAAATTGTGCTTATATATTCGGTTACTGTTTTAAATTTAGTAGTGTTTAATTGTTTGAAATTTAAATTTCTTAAAATACCAGTCATATATGAGTTTTTTAAAGAAAATCCTCGAGATTTAGCATCAATTTTTGAATTAGGTTGTTTAACAAGGTTAGGTCCTTGTCCCTTTGTAGCTGCCCCTAAATAAGAAGTATCACCTTCTGATAATTTATGGGCTTGTCCTAGAATTACTTTATTTCTTATAATGTTAAAATCATTTCTAAAAATATCTTCATCTATCTTCATATTATATAGCTGGAAATTATGAATTACAAAATCGCCATAGTTAGTAGAATTTTCTTTTTTATATTCATACCAGATTACTAATAGTTTTTTATTTTTTGAAATTAACTTACTAAATTCAAATTTTTCATTAATTATTTCAAAATAGTCAATTTTACTTAATGATAGTCGTTCTTTAGCTGAGAGAGTTTTATTTTTATTACATACAAATCCAGTAACCTTTAATTCGATTCCTAAATCAGGAAAATCTGCTTTTGCAGTATTATTAAGAGGATACTTATAAAAACCAGTTTCAACAATCTTACCTAAAACCCCCTTGTCCTTAATTCCTTTAGATAAAAGGTTGAGTGTGTCTAGCTCTTTGAATGTTTTTCCAATGATATTCTTAGTATACTCTAATAAATCTTTTTCGGTTTTAAATTCCATTATATGATCACTCCTTGGGTTTACTAATTAGTAAAAATAATATGTTATAATAATAGCACATTAATTGGTAAGAATTTCATATTTAAGAATAATAACTTAGGTGAAGAAGGGTATAAGGGAAATAAATACTATTGAATTTATAAAGGTTGATTTAGAAGATTATAGAGGTTTGAAATATGATTTTTCTGATGAGGATGTTCAGTGTGAAATTTTGGAGAATAACTTCATAAAGAATTCATTCTTTATGAAGATGGCTTCGCTTCTTTCCGGGGATAATGTAAATATAATTCCAATTAAAACAGATGACTCCTGGATATAAACAGGTTTATTATAATAATAATATGCTTTTGAAAAAAGGGCTTACTCTATGTGAGGATAATTATGATATATTTCATAAAAACTTTGGATGCTTTATAAAATATGGTGTTATATGAAGCTGCATAATATTTTGAAAAATTAAAATAATATAATCCAATAGCATATATTGCTGCTGGATTTTTTTGTAATTAAAGAAAAAACAAATTATACGATTTTTATATGGATATGAATGAAAAGGAAATTTGTGGACAAGCTATAATTATAAATAAATTTTAAAGGAGTTCTTATATTATGAAAATCAAACCAAGTATGGTTATTGCGGACCTGGGGGAGTACCTAATGTTGTTTAATATCTCATTATCTGAAGGGGCAAGAAGAACTTTGATGGAGGTAGAGGAATTTGCATATAGATGTGATAATCCTGCTAACTACAAACTTTTCTTTAGTAAGGTAATAAGGAATTCTAAAGTGATTCAAAGCATTATAAAAAGTAAAGGAACAAATGCTAACTTAGTATCCTTAATATTAGAGAAAGACTATTATGATTGCATTGATGAACTGTCCACATATGAAAAGCACAATGACCTATATTCACAAGTATCAGGAAGAATAAATTGTGAAAAAACAGCAATTATTGATAAAGCTTTGGAGTATTGTGTAAATCATAATAGAACTTCATTAGAAAGCGAAGATATTTTTTTAGGTGCCATGTATGATTACGAAAAAAACTTAGAGCAGGATGGTGGAGAATGGACAGATAAAGAATTAAATAAATCTTATACAACCTTATCTCATGTTTATGGTATATATAGTTCAAATTTATGGATTAAATTTGATGATATTAGAGAAGCATTAATAAGTAATAAGAAAGGTGATAAAAATATTAAGATTGCATAATATAAAGCATAAATCCCTTTATTATTAAAATAAAGGGATTTATGCAAGTGTGAAGAATTTAGTAAATATGATTAAGTTATGGGAGGCGTAGCATGGAACTATTTCAGATTATACCCAATAATTTTTTTAATTTATTTTTGTCTGATAATAGGGAATTATATATACAATCAATGCTAGAGATATATAATGAAACAAAAAATAATAGCTATGATTTAACAAAAAATCAATGTTTAAGTATTCTTAGTAATTATCATGATGATAAAATTTTTAAGTATAAATCTGAACTTTTCGATAATGAGGTATCAGATGAAAAAGTAATTGAATTTTATGCTAAAAAGATAGTGAAAAGTCTTGTTTATTATGGCTGGCTCGAAGATAGCATCTCATTTGAAGAAAAGAACATATACATATCTATACCTTCCTATTCCATTCAATTTGTTGAAGCAATTAAAAATATAATAAATCCTGCAACTTTTCAAACTGAAAAATGCATTACTAATATATATGTAAATATTAAGGCTATAGCAGCGGATAATATTATATCATGGATTAACCTGCAAAATGCTTATGATAGTAACTTAGAACTTGAGAGGTTATATCAAGAAATGATATTTAATATGAAAATTTACTATAATAAGCTTTTGGAAAAAAGCACTATTTCAAATTTAATTGAAGAACATTTTGATAACTATACTGCTTCAGCACTTTTTAATAAATATTTCTCACTGAAGACTGATGATAATGTCTACAAATATAGATACGAAATTATTTCAATAATAAATAATATTACAAATGATGATAAGTTGATAAATATTATATCAAAACAGCTTTCTACTAAGAAGAAAATAAAAGAAACTGATGCAGAAGATGAGGTCTTGTTGTTTTTAGATAGAATAAAAACTACATTAGAAGACGTTGATAAAAAGCAAAATTTAGTTAATAAAAGGCATAATCAATATTTAGCAGCTACCCTTGATAGGATTAATCATTTAAAGAATAGAGATGAAGATTTTAAGGGTAATATCATTAATATACTAAAAGCTATCACAGAGGACAAAAGTGATCAGATGATAGATATAATAAATAATTATAAGCGTGTATATAACTTTAAAATATACGCTCAAAAGTCTATATATAAGGAAAAAACTAAAAAACCTCCTTTTCAAGGACAAGGTATAAATGAAAAATTTAATGATAGTAATAAAAATGATCAAGCTCAAAAGGACTCTATTATAACAGGTAACATGAGGAAAATGATCTATAAGTTTAGAGATTCCGTCATAGAAGATTTTATTAAAATAAATATGGGGAATAAAGATTGTATCTGCACTAAGGATTTTCTTATTCAGGATAATGAGGAATTTATGAAATTTATTATTGCCTATAAGTTAACTCAGAAGAAGAGATGCAAATACAAATCTCAAATTATTAGTGAAAAAATAATGGATTATGGTAGGTGGAGATTGCCTAATATAGAATTTAGGAGGAAAGAGAATGGAAATACTTCAATTAGATAGCTTAACAGAGGAAGCACAAGAATTATTTAAAAAGACCATTCAGAAGTTCCTAAGCGTGACTTATATTCTTGAAAAACGTTATCATAGGGATAAAAATTTGTATAGAGATCCACTTTATTCATTTACAGAAGAGTATGAATCTATGGTTAAGGAATATTTAAAACTTAGTGGGTTTGACTTGATAAACGATAGTAATAATGGAGTTTACTATATTGAGAGTGAAGATTTTAATAATAATTTAAATTTTTCAAAACTTACTACTATTTTTTTATTGCTAGCTAGACTGCTATATGAGGAAAAACAAGAATCAGTCAATATTGGTTTATTTACTACATTTCAGTTATCAGAACTATTAAATAAAATTGATGTATTTCATCTTTCAACAAATTTATTGCATGAAACTAAACAAATAGAAGCATTAAGAGTGCTTTCTAAATATAATTTCATAGAAAAAATTGATGGAGCATATACGGATCCTTCTACCATGTATGTAATATACCCTTCAATACTCCATTGCATAGATGGTAATATTGTAAGAAACATCCTGGAGGAATTTAAGGGGAATCATAACAACTTTCAGGAAATTAGTGATATGGGGGAGGAGTTAGATGAGATATTTAACTAAGCTACATTTAGTAAACTGGCATTACATTCAATACAGAACAATAGATTTGGCTCAAGGTATAAATTTTCTAACTGGAGAAACTGGTGCTGGTAAGTCTACTATACTTGATGCTCTTCAACTGATTATTCTAGGAGATCTGAGAGGGCACTATTTTAATAAAGCGGCTAGTGAGAACTCTCAAAGGAAATTAATAGAATACTTAAGGGGAATGATTCAGGATAGCAATGATGAAGGGAAAAAGTGCTTAAGAGATAATATGGATTTTAATAGCTATATTGTCATAGAAGTACTGAATACAGAGACAAAAGAAGTGTTCTGTTTAGGTGTAGTTTTTGAAGTAAGGAAGGAAATTAATGATTATGACCACATGTTTTTTAGATTAAAAGGTATTTTACCTGAAACAGGATTTATAAAACATAATACTCCATTATCAATAAAAAATTTAAAAGAAGAGTATGGTAGCTTATTAAGACCCCATTCTACTGAGGAGTATAATGAACATTTTTTACATGAATATATGGGTAAATTAAAGAGTAGTTTTTTTGATGTTTTTAAAAAGTCTGTAGCTTTTAAACCACCTGCTAGCATAGAGCAATTTATACAGGAATTTATTTGTGATGATATAAAAATAGATGTAGAAGCTATGGTTACACCCATTAGAATTTATAAAAAAATAGAAAAAGAGGCTGAGGGTGTAGAGGATCAAATAAAAAGCCTGCAAGTCATATCTAAAGAATATGAAAAACTTGAAGATATTAGAGAGCAATATAAGATTAGTAAATTCATATATGATAAAAGTGAATTAGAGTTAGAAAATATAGAGTATATAAAATTGCAGCAAGAAATAAGTGATGCAAAGCAATTCATTGAAATAGAAAGTAATAGGATGGAGGAAGCAGAGAATAAAGTTAACGGTCTTGTAGAGGAAATAACCACACTAAAAGATAAAATACAAAACTCACAAGAGATAATTTTATGTAAGGAAATAGAGGAATTAACTATTAAGATAACTGAATTTAAAAGTATACAAAACTCCTTTACAGCAGAGGCCATAAGATTTGAAAGATGGGTTAATTGCTTACAATATTTAGATTTAATGAATGATAATTCAAGTATTGATTTAGAATATTACGTAAAGGAAATTTCTCAAATGAAGCTATATAATATTAGTGAAGAAAGTTTTCTTGAACTGAATCGTAATTTATCTGATATAGCTAAGATAATAACAGACAAATATACAAATGTAGCAACACAACTCTCAAAATATAACGATGACAGAGAAACTATTAAAGAAGAACTTGATAGATTGCTTAAAGGTATAGTTTATCCAATGTCTACTGGTAATTTGAAAGATATTCTTGAAAGTAGCCTATTCGAAATTTATGGCATCAATACAAAAGTTGAAATAGTAGCTGATTTAATTGAGGTTAATGATAAGGAGTGGATAGACGCTTTAGAAGGTTACATGAACTGGCAGAAGTTTTATTTGATTATAGAGCCACAATACTATCAGGAAGCAATTAATATTTATAAAAGGTTAGATAAACGTCAGTTCTATGATGCTGGTATAGTAGATGTTGAAAAAATATCAGAAGATAAATATACAGTAGTTAAGAATTCACTAGCGGAAGAAATTGTTACTGATAACAAATATGCGAGAGTTTATATAGACTATCTTCTTGGGAGAGTAATTAAATGTGATGATTTTAATGACATTAGAAAGCATAAAACAGCTATAACCAAGGATTGCTTTCTTTATAAAGGGTACATAGCCAGGAGGTTGCACCCAGATTTATATTTAAAAAATCGTTGTATAGGAGCTGAATCTAGAAAATTACGTATACAAGGATTAACTATAAATCTAACCAATTTAGAGCTGCGAATTTCTGAGTTAGATGAAGTCAAAAGGAAGTTAGGAGGCTTTATTAATCTTAAGATTTATAGCAAAGAGGAAGTAACTGTTAGACTTACTGAACAAGTGAAAATCAATGAAATCAGTATATTACAAAGTGAAAAGCAGGAGAAAGAAATTGAACTTTCAAAAGTAGATTTGTTGTATGTTGAAAAGCTTAAGGAAATCTATAATCAACTGATAGGTGGAAAAAATGAGTTAGAACAATTAGCAAAGAAGTTAAATAATGAAATTATTAAGAAAGGATATGTTATTGAAGGTGGGATACAAAAGGTAATTGACCAACAAGAAAAACAACAAGATATAGAAAAAAAAATATATGAAAACTTTGACAGTGGTTGGATAATTAATTCGGGTGAGAAGTGCTTCAAAGATGTGGTTGATAGATTTAAAAATTACAATGCCATTTTAACAACCTATAAAGAAAAATATGACGATATTGATAAGAAAAAAACAACTCAATTTCAAAATGTAGCAAAGCAAAGAAGAGAATATTGCATTAAAAACTCATTGACTTGGGATACTCATGCTGAAGATAATGAAAAATATATAGGACAGTTGAACTTATTAGTGGAAACAAAATTGCCACAATATATTGAGAAGATTAATATACAAAAGGAAAAGGCTTATACTGCATTTAAAACTGATTTATTATCTAGGCTAAAGGATGCAATAGATAAAACTGAGGAACAGGTAACCTTTATTAATAGATCTCTTGAAAAAATGAGATTTGGAGAGAAAAGATATAAATTTATAGTAAGACCTAAGGGCAAGTATATTGATTTCTATAATATGCTTAAAAATGAATTTTTGGGAATGGATTTAACGGCAAACCTTTTTGAAGACCAATATAAAGATCAAATAGAATTTTTATTTAACCTTATAGTAAATACTACGGAAAATATTACTGGTAGTGACATGGAGCAATTACGAAAGCAGATTGACATATATACAGATTATAAGACTTATTTGGAATTTGATATGGAGCAAATAATAGGGACAGATAAATCTGATCTTTCAAAAATATTAAGAAAAAATTCTGGGGGAGAGACACAGAGCCCATTCTTCATTGCAGTATTAGCAGCTTTTGCAAATCATTATAGAATATATAATTCTAAAGACAATAACACTATGAGGCTTATTATATTTGATGAGGCATTTAGTAAGATGGACGAAGAACATGCGATGATTAGTATTGAACTCTTAAGGAAGCTTGGATTTCAAGCAATTATTGCTGCACCAGATGATAAAATTCCTGTGATAGGTCCTTGTGTTGATAAAATTCTTTATGTGAAAAATGAAAATAAAAGAAAGATAGCTATAGCCGAATTTGAAGACAAAGAAATTGAAAAACTAATAAATGGCGGGTTATAAGGTGATGATATGGAAAAAATAATAACTACAAAAATCATTCAGCGATATGAAAGTAGTAATAAAAGTGATAGCGGTTTAAAAGAAGGAAATATGTCAGTGAATTTTACTTCTTTTAAAGAGTATAATAATGACTCAAATTATAAGTATAGAATCCATATTAATACTGTAGCTAATGAGCTTGAGGATAAGGGATTAATAAAAATAAAATGGGTTAGTAAAGATAACATAATTGATAGATTATTTTTTAATTTGAAAGATATGGATATATTTTATAGACTTGCGGGAATAACAGATAAAAAAGATATTTTACTGGATATTGAAGGTCAATTGAAAGTATATGATGATTATATTACTAATTATAGTATAAAGCACATTTTTAGTGATTGGAAGATGCATCTTTTAGAAAAACATAGAATTCCTAAAATAATTGAAGATAAAGACAAAAGAGAACTTATTGTAAATGCACTGAAAGGTATAGATGAGCTTCTAAAAAATAATGATACGATATATGAAAGAGTATTTAGCAAAAGATATTTAGGAAATAGCAAGATTTTTGAAAAGCAACTTAGAGGAACAGTAATTTCTTTACTTAGAAAATATTTTAATGAAGTAGATAATAATATGGATGAGGATGAAGTGCTGAAAGTAGTAGGCATAGAAAAGACAACTAGTGAACTTCATCTAAAAGGTAATATTGAATTTAAGTTAAAGGAAAATAATATTAAATTAGCATGTTTTTCTTATGGAGTAGCTCTAAATTCTCATACTATAAAAGAATTAAAACTACAGAATTATAGATTTGATAAAGTTATATCAGTAGAAAATAAAGCAAACTTCAATTATCTTTGTGCAAAAGAAAAAGAATCATTGATCATTTTTACCGGTGGATTTTATACTCCAGTACAAAAAAGGTTTCTAAACAGATTATACAAGAAATTAATCAATTGTGACAAATGCATTGAGTTTTATCATTGGGGTGATATAGATTTAGGGGGGGTTAACATTTATAGAAATATAAAGAGCTTTATTTTTTATAATGTTAAACCCTATTTAATGAATATACAAATTATGAAAGAATATAGCGAATATTGGGAATTTATTGAAGATAACAAGTATATTCTTAAGCTTAAAAAACTGTTAGAGGATGAGACTATTAAAGAATTACATGATTTAATTAGCTTTGTCATAGAAAACAAAGTCACTTTGGAGCAAGAAAGCATGATAATTTAAAAATTGGCACATTATAAGTTTTATAAAGGTCACGGGTTAGGTTAGGAATTATTAAAGCAAAAGTTGTATGCTTTGTTTCAAATTAGATAAAATATAATATATGATATAGTTACAAAGTTTAAATAAATTTAAATATAGAGTGGAAGTTGATATATATGAATATTGAAAGAATAAAAGAAATTCTCAATGGTGGGGAAAGTCTAACCGTTGAATTTAAGCAAAGTAAGAATAAATTAAATAAAGATGTTTTTGAATCCTTATGTGCATTTTTGAATCGTAATGGAGGGCACTTATTTCTTGGCGTAAATGATGTTGGTAATGCTGTTGGAATTGATGATGAAGCTATAAACAAGGTTAAAAAGGAATTTGTGACATCTATAAACAATATTCAAAAGTTAAACCCAACATTTTATTTGTCGGTTGAAGACATTAAAGTTGATGAAAAAACAATTCTATACATTTATGTTCCTGAGAGCTCTCAAGTCCATAGATGTAATGGGAAAATATATGATCGAAATGAAGATGGAGATATGGATATTACTGATAATACAAATCAAGTTTCAGAAATGTATATGAGGAAGCAAGGAACGTATACTGAAAATCGAATTTATCCGTTTACTCAAATGTCAGACTTGCGGAGTGATCTCTTTGCGAAGGTCAGAAAACTGGCGGTGAATCAAAGGGCCGATCACCCATGGCTTCTAATGGATGATATGGAACTTCTAAAGAGTGCCGGATTATATCTTAAAGATTTACAAAGTGGGAAAGAAGGAATCACCTTAGCGGGAATACTGTTGTTTGGTAACGATGAACTTATTTTGAATGCTCTTCCTCACTTTAAAACAGATGCTATTTTACGTAGAGAAGATACTGACAGATATGATGACAGGGATGATATTAGAACCAATTTAATTGATAGCTATGAAAGGCTTATGCAGTTTATAGCAAAGCATTTAAATGACAAGTTTTATCTGGAAAAGGACCAAAGAATAAGTTTGAGAGATAAGATATTCAGAGAAGTGGTCTCGAATATTCTAATTCATAGAGAATTTTTGAACCCATTTCCCGCAAAGCTCGTGATTGAAATTGATAGGGTTTTTACTGAAAATAGTAATAAGCCACATGGTAATGGTGTAATTGATCCGAATAATTTTTCGCCATATCCTAAAAATCCCAAAGTAGCAAAATTCTTTAAAGAAATAGGCAGGGTGGAAGAACTTGGTTCTGGTGTTAGAAATATATATAAGTACAATAAAATATACTCAGGAGCAGCACCTGAATTTATGGAAGGTGATGTTTTTAGAACGATGATTCCATTGATACCTCAAGCTACACCTCAAGCTACACCCCAAGCTGAGCTAAACGAAGATAACGATAGAACAAGTGAAATATTGGAGTTTTGTAAAGTTGCTAGAAGCAGGAATGAGATACAAGATTATATAGGACTTAAAGATAGGAAAGGTTTTCGAATAAGAATATTAAACCCTTTGCTTAAAGGTGGCTTATTAAAGTTATCAATACCTAATAAACCTACAAGTCCAAATCAAAAATATTATAGTGATAAAACGGGTAGGTAAATCAACATATTCTATTCTGAGGCAGGTATTTCTGCCTTTTTTATGGTTCCAGCTATAAAATGCTAGTTATTTAACATTTAACAATCGTTACGCACTGCGTAGTGAATTACGTTGTATTAAAAGTAATTGGAGCACAAATAGAATAAAATTGAAGAATGGGGGCTTAAAAGGCTATGAAATTTGAAAGCAATGAAAAGATTCAGAACTTCTTATCAGATTTTGATAGGTTTGTAGATTACATATGCACAAAAATGTAACAATAGGAAAAGCTACTAAATATATAGCAAGTTAAATTACCAATTAAAATTAGAGCATTAATTTCTTATTTTGAGATAGATTAGCAAGTGAAAAAATGGATTCCTCTGCGCTACATCCATTTTTTTATTATGAACCCCGAGCCATGTGAACACTAAGATTAATTAGTCCTTAGAACTTTAATTTTAGGTTCTAAGGCTTTTTAATACTAATATAAAGATGGAGGCCTTACGAATAATTAATTTTTAACTTAATAAAGGAGTTTAGTCATGAAAATAGAATATCATTAAATGCAGAATAAACTGGTATTGCTTTCTAGTAAGCGAGGGAAAATAGATGTATTTCCATTATGAACATAAACATTGATGGTCGATATGTTTCCTTGAAATGCATTTACCGAAAAACAGCCAAAAAACCGTTGATTTGTTCCCAAGAACGTAGGTTTATAAAATTAACTCAGGACATCTATCCTGTTTCCTCCACGCACTGTGAAAGCATTTGTCTTTTGCAGAAGAAATAAGAAGAATAAGACCTTATGACTGGAGGAAAATAAAAAGAGGGGGACCAACTATGAATCAGTATTTAATTGAATTTATGAAAAAGAATACTTCTTTTAGTAAAGAAGTATTAGAAGAGATTATGCGCGATATGCTGATAGAAACTTATAAAAAAGGAACCATACTACTTAGACAAGGAGACATTTCAAATAAGTGCTATTTTGTATTAAAGGGTTGTATAAGGCAATATAGTTTCGGTAAAGACGGGAAAGAAATAACAAATAATTTCTTAACCGAGGAGCAAGCTGTTGTCATGTTCAAAAGCTGTAAACAAAGGGTGGCCTCAGATTATTCTTTATCTTGTGTGGAAGAGTCTATCTTACTTGTTGGAGATTTTGCAACAGAAGAAAATATGTATCATAAATTTCCTGAACTTGACAAAATAACAAGATCAATGTTAGAACTAAGCTTCGGTGAAACTCAAGATGCAAGTGCAGTATTTATGAGTTCTACACCTGAAGAGCGTTATCGTAACATAGTGCAACAAAGACCGAGTCTTATAGAGCGTGTTCCACAACATCAATTAGCAAGCTATCTCGGGATGACTCCGGAATCTTTGAGTAGAATAAAGAAAAGGGTTTCCAAAGAAGGTGTGTAGATAATTTTGTGTATTCTCTCTCTTAGGCAAAAAAAATGATCTGACATAAAAATACTCTTCCTTGCAATATTTGGATAATTAACTTATCTCAATTTCTGCCAAGAAAGAGTACTTTTTTATTCTGTTTACACAAAATTATTTAAAGGCTATCCAAAGAAAGCACTTTGTGAATTTAATTTTTTATTTTTGTAGTTCTACCACCTTTTACTAATAACCATATGCCAAGAACTAATTCTCCGACAGCCATTGGAAGACTGAGTATGCTTTCTAAAACTAAAGTTTTATTTTCAATTTGTGGCAAAAACAAATGTAATGAGTGAATTAGTACGTAGCATAATGAGGCAATTATTACGAGTATTCCTACTATTTTGGGGATGAAGTCTGATTTTAAAATAATATAGCCTAATATTAATAGATGAAAACCGAATATAACTAACCCAAACGACCATATTTTATCAAATGCATTGATATGATACATCAATTGAACTTTCAATTGGTCCAGTGGTATAGACAGCAAATAATCATCTCCATTGAACAATACTGTTATAGATATTAAATGTGTAATAGCTATTCCTAAAATAGCTGTATACGATAATCGAAGCCATGCTGCTAACAATGCCAAACTGTTGTCAATTTGCTTTAAAAAGACATAAAGTGCCCATGAAACCAAAATATCTAATAGAAGTACTATTAACCAACCCAAAATTTCTGCTCGAAAAAGGCCAATGGACCCTGAAATGTTATTCAGTGTAGCGGTTGCATCCCCTTTTACTACTAGACTAGAGTGTACAAATCCATACGAAAATCCTGCACAAATCGCCATAACAATAATGAATAGACCGGCAATGATAGCCACTTTTCTTTGTGTTAATTTTTCTGTTTTAAAGACTAACATATACTCACCTCCTAGGTTTGATAAGCTTATTGTAGCAGGGAACAAATATAGTGTCATTGACTTAAGTTAAGAAATACTGATTTAAATACCATTTTTTATAGGAAAAATATCATAAAACAAGGGGTTAACATGTTCAATGACATCGGTTTTGTCTACTCAAGGCGCCCTGCCAGGCATTAGAACTTTAATTTTAGATTCTAAGGCTTTTTAATTGACTTCGCTGATAACCCACCCGAGTCATGTAAATATTAGAATTAATTCAATTAAGAATTCAATTGATAGGGTTTAGCAAAGCTTTGACATCCAGTCATCGCCTAACTCTTCGGAGGAAGGAGAAATTTTCCGAATGGCATCGAACAAAGAACGGCTGATGTGCAATCATTGATTATTCGGTTGACCATGCAAGTTGCCATAAATTTTTAACTTAATAAAGGAGTTTAGTCATGAAAATAGAATATCATTAAATGCACCGAAGGTTTTAGGGGAAAATGGATTTAAGTTATTAATTTGTGAAAAAGTATGCTATTTTATCATTTCATTGTGGATAAAATGGTTTAAATATTAGATCTCGGTGTCAATGAAATTTTTTAAATGGATTTTTAAATTTTCATAGCTCCCAAAATGATCATTGACCCATTTATAGCTAGGTAGGTTGTTTTTAGTGCAAAGCGCATCAATACTATGGGTGCCTGGTAACAACGGATTTAAGTATTTAGCCCAAAAATATGGAGGGATAAAGAATGATTAAAAAATATATTGGTTTAATATTTAAATATTTTAACTCGTATTTTCGAAAGAGTATTAAAAATAGGATGATTATCTCAATTACCCTTTCCTTAATTATTCCATTAACCATAGTAACTTATCTATCCTATACACGTTCAAGCAATTCGATGGAAGAAGAAATTATAAAGTCTAACACCAAATCCATTAATTGGGCTGGTAAATATATTGATAAAACTATAGCGCAACAAAGCGATGCGCTATTTACTTTTTTAGTCGATGAGAATCTATCTTCAAATGTGGATAGAACTGAAGACAATAATTATAGAATTCAAGTAGATTCTAAAAATTATGTAATTGGTAAGATGTCATCACTACTTTATTCAAATAATAATTATAATGGACTTTTACTTTTTAATGAAAGTAAAACCCAGTTATTCTATGTTACAGATGAAATGAAAAATTATTTATCGGAGTACATACCTCATGATAAGATTTGGTATTCTTCTTCTACAAAAGAGTTTATGGGAACTATTATAAACAATTCTAAATTTATACCTACAGAGCTTAGTTTTGTCATGAATCAAAAGGATAAAAGTTTTTATGTTTTTAGGAGAATTACTGAATTTACAAATGATTTTAATGGCGTCATCTTTTTAAATGTTAAGTGGAAAATAATGAACGATATATTAGAAATTTTAAAAACACAGGATGAAAGTGATATACTGATAACGGATTTAGAAGGAAATATATCCTATAATCCTTATGGAACTAACGTAGACAAACCGGAAATTAAAGAAGCCATAAATTTAATAAAGAAAGATAATATTAAAGGTAACTCATATATAAAGACAAATAAGTATTCTATTTTTTATTACAAAATTGCTAAAGGTACGATGCTTACTTTTAAAATTATACCTAATGAATTTATTGTTAAAGGTGCTAGGAGTACCTTAAATGTTAGTATTTTAATTATGTTAATATCTTTAATTTTATGTGTCCTAATAGCAAATGCTATAGCTTATGGAACAACAAAACCAATTAGAAGGCTTTCAAATTCTATGAAAAAAGTAAAGGATAATCAATTGATGAGTTTTACTCCCACTGGAAGATTAGATGAAATCGGGGTACTAGAACAAAGCTATTCATTTATGATTGAGAAGATTAAAGATCTTATAGAAAATGAGTATAAAATTAAGATGGAGAAAAGAACTGCGCAACTTAAGGCACTACAAGCACAAATTAACCCTCACTTTTTAAACAATTCATTACAACTTATCGGAGGGATAGCTATTGCTAAAAATGTCCCTGAAATTTACACAATAATAAAAGCGATAAGTAATATGTTTCTTTACTCAATTAAAATTAGTGAGGAGCTAGTACCAATTAATCGAGAAATACTACACATTAAAGATTATTTATTAATTCAGCAGTTAAGATTTACGGATAGAATTGATATCCAATTAAATATTGATGAAAGCTTGGACCAATATGTTCTACCAAAATTAACTATTCAGCCAATAGTGGAAAATGCTTTTAGGCATGGCCTAGAGAAAAAGATAGGTTTGTGGAAATTAAGTATAAATGTTATAAGAAGTGATGATAACATAAATATCATAGTTTACGATAATGGGGTAGGTATTGATGAAAATAAACTTAACCAAATTAACAGTGAGCTTTTGAATAATCTTAACAATGTATTTGATACACACCAAAGTATGGGACTTAAGAATGTCGATGCAAGGCTAAAGCTGTATTTTGGAAATGAATGTGGAATAGATATCAAAAGCAATGATATGACAGGTACAACGGTAATAATGGTTTTTAAAGCATTACTCGAAGGAGATATAAAATGATAAAATTATTACTAATTGATGATGAAATATGGACAAGGAATATAATAAAAGCGTTTGGTGACTGGGACAAGCATGGAATAACTGTAATTGAAGAGGCTAGTGATGGAGTAGAAGGGTTACGTTTAATTAAACAAAGTTGTCCTCAAATTGTTATTACGGATATGAATATGCCTGGAATGAATGGAATAGGACTACTTAAAATATTAAGGGAGGATTACCCTCAGATAAAAATAATAGTTGTTAGTGGTTATGATGGTTTCGAGTTTACAAAACAGGCTATAAAGTCAAATGCTATAGATTATATCTTAAAACCTATTGACGAGCAGGAATTAAATTTTGCCATTGAAAAGTGTGTTAATGAAATCAATAAACTGTATTTCAAACAGGATAAATCAATATATGATTTAGCTAAAGTTTTAGATAAAAATATTATAAGGCTTATAATTGATGAAAAGAAGGTTATTCAACGGCTTTTTATTGAAGGAAACCTACTGGGAATTAAGAATACCTTAAATAGGCTTTATAACAATATTATTAAATATAAAATAAATGAAATAATTGTAGGCGGGGTGATTAAAAAAGTATTTTGTGAAATGATAGAGGAGCATCTTCTTATAACTGAGAGTTCGGTACTTACAGATATGAAGCTTGAGTTTAGGGATAATCAGATTGAAAAGAAATCTTTGCTTTTGGATATTAATTTTATTGAGGACAGCTTTGACAAAGCACTAAAGGCTATAGCCGAAAATACCAAGAATAAAAACAGCAATACTTTGGCTCAAGTAAAGACATATATAGAATTACACTATATAGAGCATATTTCTCTTGAGAAGCTCTCAAATTTATTTTTTATTAGTAAAGAATATTTATCTAGAGCCTTTAAAACGAAATATCAAAAGAATTTAATGAATTATATTATAGAGCTTAGGATGAAGAAAGCAAAATTAATGCTTGAAGATAAAGATATTAGTATAAAAAGTGTAGCAGAATCTGTTGGATATGATGATATAACTCATTTTTACCATGTTTTTAAAAGTTATTATGCTGTCTCCCCAGGAGATATGAGAAGGGAAGTTTAATATTATACAATAAGTAACACTAATTATAATCAATTATAATTAGTATGAAAACGTTTATAATGTGATTATGCTCCAGTAAAGAATAGTTATTAAATATTTAAGGGGGAAAAAATCTATGAAAACCAAAAAAATACTTTCAATAATCACATGTAGCTTCATGTTAACAACCTTGCTTGCGGGATGTGGAAGTTCAGCCCCTACTGCTACTAAAACTGAACCTACAACTACAGCGCCAAAAGAGGTACATTTAAAATTATTTCTTGGTCAATCACAAGCAAGATTCAAAGAACAGTATACAAAATTTATTGATCAATGGACTGTAACATATCTTAAAGATAAAAACGTGAAGGTTACTTATGAAATGGAAATGCCGGACTCAACAACAGACCAACAACTTCTAAAGACAAGATTAGCTGCAGAAGATGAGATGGATATTTTCGCTATTCATGCTATGAATGATATTCCGGTATATGGAAAGGCAGGATATTTAGAAGATTTAAGCGCTGAACCATTTGTATCAAAAGTTTTACCTAGTGTTAAAACTGCAATCTCCTACGAAGATAAGGTAGTTGGAATGCCACTCGAAAGTATGAGTTGGGGATATATTTACAATAAGAAGATATTTGCTGAAAATAAAATAACGCCTCCTACAACCCTTTCTGAAATGAAAGCTGTTGATGCAAAATTAAAAGCTGCAAAAATAACACCATGGTTATTAGCATATAAAGAGTCATGGGTTCCTCAGTTAGTTAATTCGCTTGCTGTTGGTGCTACTTTGCAAACAAGTGCAAAAGAATTTATTAATGACATGAATAAAGGAACAGGGTCATATAAATCAATTCCAGGTATGTTTGATATTATGGATGAGATAAATGCCAATGGTACTGCTAAACCATTAGATATTGGTAATGATCAAGGTTCTGCTGATTTCGCTAATGGAAAAGCTGCTATGTGGCTTCAAGGACCATGGAATTCAGATGCAATTCTAAAGGCAAACAAAGATTTTCAGCTTGGGGTTGCAGCGCTTCCTATAAGTGATGATCCTAATCAAACGTTAATTAATTTAGGTGTTTCTACTACTTTAGCTCTTTCAAAGACAAGTAAAAATAAAGAGGTTGCTAAATCACTTTTAAACTACTTCTTAGAAGATGCTACTGCAAGTGATTTCTATAATAGCTGTGGATTTGCTGCAGTTGCAACTAATCAAACTATAAAAGCTTCATCATGGGTAGAAGATGCAACGGTTTATGTTAAAGCTGGTAAGGCATATCTTGATCCTGCAATGCCACAAGCTGTTAAGGATGAACTTGGCAAACAATTTCAAGGTTATTACTTAAAATCTCTTACAAAAGATGAGATTATTAAAACTTTAGATAAAACTTGGGCAAATTCTATAAAAAGCAGCAAGTAGTTTAAGCTAAATGAATAAATTCTAAGTAGAGCTTAGTATTAAGCTATCAGTAAGAATAGCTTAATACTATTGTTATTAAGTATATATGTTGAATAATTGAGAGTGATTATTATAATTTGGGGGGTGAAAGGCATTGGGAAATAGAGTGATATTAGAAAATAGAACAATTAAAAGCAAGACACTTAAGTCCAAGAATTTCCTAAGTAAGAAAAATATATCATTGCTAGCTTTCGTAGCGCCAGCCTTGATTTTGTATATTATATTTTTAGTTATACCCCTAATAAGTGGATTCTGGTATAGTTTAACCAATTGGAATGGACTAGCTAGGTCATATAACTTTGTAGGAATTAGTAATTTCGTAGAAGCTTTTAAAGAGGATAAAGATTTTATTGCTTCAATTATTTTTACATTTAAATTTGCAGTTATTATTGTTATATTTCAAAATATTTTTGCATTAGGACTTGCTTTAATGATTGATTCTAAGAAAAAGAGCACTGGATTTTTTAGAACAATATTGTTTATGCCTAATATGATAAGTATGGTTATTGCCTCATTTGTATGGGTATTTATATTTTCAAAAGTTTTTACACAAATCGCAGCTGTGACACCTTTTAAATTTCTAGATCAGTCTTGGTTTGGGGATGCGAAGCTTGCTTTCTTCGCGATTGTAGTTGTAACGTTGTGGGCAGGTGTAGGATATATGATGCTTATATATCTAGCTGCACTCCAAGGAGTACCACAGGAATTAAAAGAAGCAGCAGTAATAGATGGAGCGAATGTAGTTCAAATCTTCTTTAAGGTGATTTTACCGATGATCATGCATTCGATAACCATATGTACATTTTTAACTCTTGCAGGTGCATTTAAGGCTTTTGATATCGTCTTTGCATTGACGGCTGGTGGACCAGTAAGGGCTACTGAGGTTATGGGATTAAACATATACCAAGAGGCTTTTATGGGTAATATGAGATTTGGATATGCAAGCGCAAAGTCAATAATCTTATTTTTGATTATCTTGATCGTTACTCTTGTGCAACTTGGTGTTCTAAAGAAGAGGGAGGTTGAGGCATAATGAAAAAGATTAAAATTTCCACCATTTTAACAACTATAGCTTTATGTATAATAGCGGTGTTTACACTTTTTCCTGTATTTATAGCAGTTCTTAATTCATTTAAAACTCAGGCGGAAATAGGAATATCGGTTTTATCATTACCTAAAAACTTTAATTTTTCTAACTACACATCAGCCTTAGGTAAAATGGACTATCTAAGAGTTGTTTATAATACTTTTTATATTACATTGATTTCAGTTGTAGGTATAATTGCCGTTAGTTCATTAGCTGGGTATAAATTAGCTAAGACATCAGGGAAATTAAGTGCTTTTATATTTTTATTATTTACATCTTCCATGTTAGTACCATTTCAATCTGTAATGTTGCCACTTTATAAATTAGCAAAGACTATAGGTTTGTCGGGAACAAAAACAGGGCTTACTGTAATTTATATGGGACTTGGTATAAATATGGCAATATTTCTTTATCATGGATTTTCAAAGGGAATTCCAAATGAGATTGAGGAAGCAGCATTAATTGACGGATGCAATGAATTTGAAATGTTTTATAAAATAATTTTTCCTCTATTAAGGCCCATTTCTGCAACTATAGCTATCCTTGATGTTCTTTGGATTTGGAATGACTTTATGCTTCCGCTTGTAATGATTTCAGATACAAAAAATTACACTATAGTACTTAAAGCAAGAATGTTTGTTAGTCAGTATATTATAGATTGGCCAAGTATTTTGGCAGCCTTAGTATGTTCAATGATTCCGGTTATAATATTTTACGTCATTTTACAAAAGAATATTGTTAAGGGGATTGCGGCTGGTGCTGTAAAAGGTTAATGTCGGCATGGAAATCATTTTAAAGAGGGGTGTAGTTATGCATTTAGTAAGGGTAATACAAACATGTAAAACAACGGGAGACAGGCTAACAGAAAAACAATCTTTATCACTTGCTCCTAAAAATAGCGAAAATGTAACTTTGACAATCAATACTGACGAAACGTTCCAGGAAATTATTGGTTTCGGCGGTGCATTTACTGAATCAGCGGCCTATACTTTGGCAAGGATGGAACCAGAAAAAAGACAAGAAATAGTAAAAAAATACTTTGATCCTGTAGAAGGATTAGGATATAACTTGGGAAGAGTTCACATTCATAGCTGTGACTTTGCACTTGGTAATTATACGTATGTTGAGGAAAATGATACAGAGCTAAAAACCTTTGATATATCACATGAGAAAAAATGGGTATTTCCTTTTATAAATGAAGCAATGAAAGCTGCAAATGGGAAAATATCTCTACTGGCTTCACCATGGAGTCCACCCGCTTGGATGAAAACTAATGGTGAGATGAATAATGGAGGACAGCTTATTCAAAAATATAGAAAAACTTGGGCGCAGTATTATGCTAAATATATTAAAGCTATGAGGTTAGAAGGTTTTGATATATTTGCAATCACAGTACAAAATGAGCCTGCAGCGGTTCAAACTTGGGATTCTTGTATTTATTCAGCAGAAGATGAGGGGATTTTTGTTCGCGACTTTCTAGGTCCGGTACTAGAAAAAGAAGGATTGTCAGATGTGAAAATATATATTTGGGATCATAATAGAGACATTATAGTAGAACGTGCAAAGGGTGTGATGCAAGATCCAGAAGCCGCAAAATATATATATGGGGTTGCTAATCATTGGTATGTATCTGAAGCCTTTGAAAATCTATCTAAAGTTCACGAAATGTACCCAGATAAGCACATTTTATTTAGTGAAGGTTGTCAGGAGGGTGGATTACATCTTGGGTCTTGGCTTACAGGAGAAAGATATGCTAGAAACATGATTGGTGACTTTAACAATTGGCAAGAAGGCTGGCTGGATTGGAATTTAATTTTAGATGAAACTGGTGGACCTAATCATGTAGGGAACTATTGTGATGCTCCTATTGTGGCTGATACAAAAACCGGAAAGATTCACTATAACAGTTCATATTACTATATAGGTCATTTCAGCAAATATGTTAAGCCAGGAGCTAAAAGGGTGGAGGTCAAGTTACAGGGTATTACAACAATTAAAAATGTAGGCTTTATTAACGAAGATGGATCTATAGCTTTAATAGTTATGAATGAAACAGGTAAAGACGAGAGTTTCCAAGTAGAAATAAAAGGTGAGTTTGTTAAATATATTCTAAAAGCACATTCCATAGTAACTCTTTTATTTATTCAGTAAAACACAATTATGATGAAAATAAAAAAGATAATACTTCATATTCAAATAATTTCTAGCTAGGCGATGACATCCAGTCATCGCCTAGCTCATTGATGTGTTGTTATTTTGTTCAATCTACCATGTTATCGTCTATTAGGGTCTTTAATTATCCTTATGCTGCTTTGGAAGAAGCTATAGTTAATGCTGTATATCATAGAAGTTACGAAGTAAGAGAACCCATAGAGATAAGAATAGATGCAGAAAAAATAATTATATTAAATTATCGCGGTATTGGTGTTGGTACAACCTATGTAGGACCCTTGGCAACTGTTTGGGGTAAAATCAAATTTTACCAAATGGAAACACTCAGGAGCAGCACCTCAATTTATGGAAGGCGATGTTTTTAGAAGGATGATTCCAGTGATATCTCAAGCTGGTGAACTTGCTGAGGATAGTACCAAAAAAAAATTGGAGGTTTGTAAAACAGCTAGAAGCAGAAGTGAAATTCAAGATATTCTATTCTGAGGCAGGTATTCCTGCCTCTTTTATGGTTCCAACTACAAAATGTCATCGAAGATAGAACAGCTGAGGGGTAATCAGTGATTATTCATCTGACCATGCAAGTTACCGTGCAAGCTAATGAAAAAACTACAGCTTTGCTTTAACAGCATTTATATATTCTAACTTTTCATAAACTTTCTTTTCAAGACCCTCTTGGGTGGGCTTATAATACTGTCGGTGTTTCAAATTATCAGGCAGACACTGCATGTTAGTAAGTTTTTCATCTGTGCTATGAGCGTACTTGTAGTCCTTTCCATAGCCAAGGGAATCCATAAGTTTTGTAGGGGCGTTTCTTAACTGAAGAGGTACACCCTCGGCAATGGTATTTAAGGCATCTTCTTTTGCACTTTCATAAGCAGTATAAAGGGCATTGGATTTTGGCGCCATTGCAAGGTAAACTACAGCTTGGGTAAGATTTACTGTACATTCTGGCATTCCAATATAGTGGGAAGCTTCATAGGCTAAGACTGTAATTTGAAGAGCATTAGGGTCTGCAAGTCCAACATCTTCAGAAGCAAATCGAATTAATCTTCTCGCAACATACAAGGGATCTTCTCCGCCCTCTAACATGCGGGCAAGCCAGTAAACAGAGGCATTTGGGTCACTGTTTCTCATAGACTTATGGAGAGCTGAGATTATATTGTAGTGTTGGTCTCCTTTTTTATCATAAAGGAGAGTTTTTTTGTTCAGACATTCTTCAATTATTTTTTTAGTTAAATTTAGTTTACCTGACTCCATAGGCGTACTACTAATTGCCAATTCCAACAGATTGAGCGCTGTTCTAGCATCTCCATTTGAAAAAACCGCTATAATCTCAAGGAGAGAACTCTCAACAAATATTGGTAGCCCCGCATACCCTCTTTGGTCCAATAGTGCATTTTTTAAAACCTTGATTATGTCATTAATGTCTAGAGGGTTCAAAACAAATACTCTAGAGCGTGATAATAAGGCTGAGTTAACCTCAAAGGAGGGATTTTCAGTGGTCGCACCAATGAGAACTATATTACCTTTTTCTACATGGGGAAGAAAAGCATCTTGTTGAGACTTATTGAAGCGATGAATCTCATCAATAAACAAAATAGTTCGGATACCTTGTTGTCGATTTTCTTTTGCTTTTGTCATGACTTCTTTAATTTCTTTTATTCCTGAAGTAGCCGCACTAAAGGTTATGAAATTAGCACAGGTAATTTCTGCAATAATCATAGCAAGAGTAGTTTTTCCAACCCCAGGGGGACCCCATAAAATCATGGAAGAAACATTATCAGATTGTATAATATTTCTCAAAACCTTGCCATTTCCTATAATATGCTCCTGACCCACATATTCCTGAAGAGTTCTAGGACGGACTCTATCAGCCAGTGGAGCCTTTTGTAACATCTTATCAAATATTGAATTTTGCACATAATCCATTTTAACACCTTCACTTTTTATTAATAAAATACAAGCACATAAGCTAAGTTATTTTTCATTATAACGCTATATTAACTTAATTAGCAAGTGAGAAGATGGTCAATTATACCATTATGTACCATTGTAATAATAATGTGCTAGACCATTTTGATGACGTCAGCAATATGGTTGAATTAGGATCTGGTGCTCAAAGAAATGTTGAAGATATTATGCTCTCAAGATATGCATGTTATTTAATTGTTCAAAATAGCGATCCAAGAAAAGAAGTAATTGCTCTTGGTCAGACATATTTTGCAGTTAAAACAAGAGAGCGAGAGCTTGAAGAAAATTATGAACAGCTAGCTATGAAGTGCTGTTAAACAGTGTTGACGCAATGCGTCAAGAATTAAGTTGGACTCATTATAGACTGATAATGTGTTATAAGTAAAAGGCTTACTCTAAAGGGTAAACCTAATTTTATTATATCTACATATTAAATCTGCAGAGACACATAATAGATATAATTATTTAAAGTGTGAGGTGTAGTGAATGCCAAATATAAAGTCTGCATTAATCAGATTAATTCCTAAAAAGTTACTCTTAATATTGTTATTTTCAATAATTCTAAACTGCAGTGTAATTATTGGAGAAATAGTAGAAGCAGCAGTAATTGATATTGGAAGTAGTTTATCAACAATAGCTAAGGAGGAAGTAATAAAACTAATAAAGACACAAGGAACAAAAGGCCCTTATTATTTCGAGGGACTTTCCTATAAGGTAGCTAATATCGATAAAGATAATGATTTTGAGATTGTTGCAAAAATTGATGGAGGGGTTCATGTAGGTTATTTCTTTATATTTGACAAGAATAGCCAAGGTGAATATTCTCTTGTAGCAGAAAAAGATTGGAAAGTAGAAAAATGGGACTTGGAATACTGGTACAATCTTAAGGGAGACAATAAAGCATATGAAATGACAACTCGTGCCGGTGGATCTGGTATGGATATTTTTTATGGTCATGTATGGTATTTGAAAGATTCCAAGTTCGTTGAGGCATGGATGGGAACGTTAAAGGAAAGAACGGCATTTCAAGATATTCTCAATTTAAAGATGGGGGGGTATCAAATTAATAGCGATGATTCAAGACTATATGCGTGGACAACGAAATATAGTACTAAAATAAGCACAAATACACCAATGGCAAAGCCGACAACTATTGTATCAATATTCAAATTCGATGGTGTTAAGTATGTCTTGCAAAGTCAAGATACTTATGAGCATAGCAATTAAATTCTAGTTAGGCGATGACACCCAGTCATCGCCTAACTCATTACATTCTTCAATCCACCACATTATCATCCGCAATAAAATCCACATCAACATTCTTCTCCCGAAGCTTACTAATATAAACCACTGCACACCTAAAAGTCTTTTTATTCTTTGGATTTTCTTGTCTCACTGAAAAATTCACAGGCTTACTGTAGCATTTGCAATACTGCATATTACTTAATTGTTTTTTGAAACTACTCAGTGGCAACACTTCATGAGTCACATTATGCTCTCTACAGTACTTTACAAACCTATCATAAAAGGATGTATAGTTAAGGCGAAGCACAAAATCTCCACCTAAATCTATCACTGCATCATAGTCGATATTTCTTAAAAGTTCATTATTAGCTGCCATACTATATTACTTAAATTGATTTTATTAACATTATTAGGTTGATGGCTATGGGGGGGTTATGAGCGAAGCGAATATGCTAATAACTATTGACAATATTATAAAAATCAAATACTCTTTCTATATACTTGTGGTATTTCACAAATAACTCTAGCATATTTTATTTATAATATTTGCTACAAGTTCGTTAGTATTTTCATGTGTCTAAACTATTAAAAACAACAAATAATAAATTCATATAATAATATTAGGAGGAATCCAGTGGAACTTAAAATGTTTAGCTTCATTGATGATGTGACAGAATATTTAGAAAGTATAAAAAGTGATTTGGAAATTGTATCAAAGGATATAGAAATATATTTTGAAGAACTTATATTGTCCAACAATGAAGAATATTTAAATATAAATTCAAGAGTAAAATCAGGTTCAAGTTTAAGAGAAAAAATACTTAGAAATAATTATTATAAAAAATATAAAACCCCTGAACAACTTATTTCAAATCTTTCAGATTTAATAGGCATTAGAATTGAATGCAGATTTGTTGAAGATGAAACTAAAATATATAAGGTATTGAAAAAGCATTTTAATAAAATATATTCTGATGGATATAATTACAATAATTTAAATGAAAATATAAGGTTAGATTTGTCAGATAAGCAACCTCAGAGACAGAGAAACGGATTTGAAATATTTAGAATAGATGGAGTTTATCGCCACAGTAATTCTGTCATAAAATTTGAACTTCAAATTAAATCCCTTGTAAATATATTTTGGGGAGAGATTGAACACAAAATAATTTATAAGAATAACACATATATGGTAATGCATAATTTTTTAAGTGATATAATGGGTTCTATTAAGAAAAATCTCTCTATGATAGATAATCAACTTCTTTTAATATATAATCAATTCAATGAGGAAGATGCAATTAATCCAGAGGCTAGGAAAATACAGTTAGAGATGTTACTTTCTAAACTCATTTATGAAATTTTCTCAAAAAGAATGAAAAACAGTATTGGGATGATTGTGGATTTCGGAGAATCTTGTGAGACAATAATGAAATATATTTTCAGAACAAATAATGCTGAAAACTTAGATGATTATACTAACACAATAACAAAAACAATTTCAAGACTTAATGACCTTTCTAAAAATGAAATGAACTTCAATAGTAAGATAAAATTTGAGAGAGAAATTTTATTGGATGATGAGTTTTCGAGCATTATCGGAAACACAATACTAGATTCAATTAATAGTGACTTTCAGTTTAATTTATTTTTTAGAATATTATTTGAAATAGAATTTGAAAATAATGCTGAAGACTTCGAAACGTTCATAAGCTTCCTTAGGAATAGATTCTATGATAATAAAAGCTTTTTAAATTTATATTTATGTTTCGAAAAAGAAGAAGTATATGAAATAGTAGATTCTATAATGAAGCAAATAGCTTACAGCTTTAAAAATATTGATTCCATAAAATTTATATACGACTATAATATAGATGCAATAAATGAAGTTGTAAATGAAGTTATTAAAATAATATGTACAAATATAAATTCATATGAACAGTGGCAAACAATTAAAGATATTTATTTAGAGTTGTTTAATTTAAAGATACTCGCAGTTTTTAACTATAAAATTAAAACTGATAAAGCGAATAAACTTATTCAGAAGATAAATAATTATTCAGGAAAAATAGAAATAAGTGCAGAGGTATTAAAGCATTTAAATAAATTAGAATCATCATCTGAAATTAAGGCTCATGATGTCTTAAAATTAATTAAAGTGTAATTTTATTAATTAATAAAATTAATAAAATTAGTATGGGAATTGCTGTAGTAGTAATTCCCATACTCCAAGATATGAGGATTTATAATAACCAATCTAGCCAAGTGTTATTACGTCTCCCTCAAAGGATATCTAAGGTGTAGCTACATGTTGTCTCGCCTATAACCCCTTCCTCCGTAACAATATGTCCTATAATTTGAGTATCACCTTCATTTTCAATATAATATTTAGGAGCAATTTAAATAACTGGTCTATATTAAATAAGGAAAGGAATATAAATTCAATTTATATTCCTTTCCTTATTTAATATTGTGTAAGTACAGCCAGTAACAGAATAATGGTAATTATTACGCCAATTATTGCTTTAATTCTAATGAAATCTATTGCACCTTCCCTTTCAATTGGATTAGCGTCTCGTCTTAAATTCCAAAAAACTTGAAAACCAAAAACTTTTTTTGGATATATAATTGAATATATTCCCATTGTCATGGATACACCCAAAAGTATTAATGTGAAAATTAGCATATTCCTCCCTCCTTTCATTAATTTTTAAAACTATTTTAAGTTTTACGTAGAGTAAAATCTAAATAAACAAAATAAACCTTCATAATAAACCAATTTAAAATTCACAAAAATACTATTGTGTCCTTATTTAATTATACAACATATTAATGTAATTATTCAAATATTTAACATGATTAAATATTTGGTTTTTACAGTATCCTTCTCTGTATTAAAAAACTGAAGTAAAAATTGCTCTCCGCTACGAAATTCAGTTATCAATTACTTTGTGATTATATTCCCTGCAGATTATAAAAGATGGTATGATGTTTTTGACTCAAAAAATTGCAATCCAAGAACACTGGGGGAGGGTGGCGTCCTTCTTGCCTGCGCTGAGCAGTATATAGTGTATGAGAATAAATATCGCAGACTAACTAAGGAAAAACATTGAAAATTAATTATCTTATTTCAAAGTATGACAATTAGTGATAGAATATTTATGGACCATTATTAAAGATAGTGCGCAGAAGGGAGATACGATCAATGAAAGGTTACACACGAAAGAAAGATAAGTTGTTTTTAATGCTTTTAGACATTTCTGCCAACTTAAAAGAGGGAGGCCAGTATTTTCTTGATTTTAAAATTAAGGAAGAAAAGCATCTTGATGAATTTCAAAAGAAAATGAAGGAGTATGAGCATAAGGGGGATAGCTTTGTTGATGAAATAATAAAGGATTTAAATAATACCTTTATTACTCCAATTGAGCGTGAAGATGCAATGGAACTTGCGCTACATATGGATGAAATTCTTGATGGACTTGAGGAATGTGCAGCTCATTTCTATATGTATAACATATATGAAATAGACAATTATATGGTGGAGTTTAGTGATTTATTAAACAAATGCATAGTTGAAATACATAGTGCTGTTGATTTGCTTTCACAGAAGAAGCTTACACAAATAAGACAGCATTCAGTTAAAATAAAAGAATATGAGGAAAAGTGCGATATTCTTGAAAGAAGAGCAATAAAGGAACTTTTTGAAAAAGAGAAGGACATAGTCAGACTCATTCAATATAAGGATATATATAAACTTCTTGAAAATACCGCTGATGAATGCCAAAAGGTTGGTAAAGTACTTGAGACGGTAGTAATGAAGAATGCGTAAGGAGAACTGAGATGAGTACATCATATTTTATGATTAGTTTAACCGTTATTCTTGCACTTTGCTTCGACTTTATTAATGGTTTTCATGATACTGCAAATGCAATTGCAACAGCTGTATCAACAAAGGCATTAAGTCCAAGACGTGCAATTATGATTGCCGCTTTAATGAATTTTCTTGGAGCAGTAGCCTTCACTGGGGTTGCAAAAACCATCTCTAAGGATATAGTAAACCTAAACTTAATACCTAATGGAGCTGTAGTTATACTTGCAGCACTTGTTTCTGCTATAGCATGGAACCTTATTACATGGTACCTTGGGATACCAAGCAGTTCATCCCATGCACTTATAGGTTCAATTGCGGGTGCGGCCATTACATCTGCAGGGATTTCATCCATAAACTATAAAGGCTTTGTATCAATAATAAAGTCATTACTCATATCACCCATACTTGCCTTTGTAGTAGGCTATATTGTGTTCACTATTTTTAAACATGTATTTAAAAACTTAAACCTTTCAAAAACCAATATAAGATTTAGAAGGCTTCAGGCTATTACAGCTGCGGTTCAGTCCTTTGCTCATGGAACAAACGATGCTCAAAAATCCATGGGAATAATAACAATGGCTCTTGTAAGCAACAATTTGATAAAGCCGGGAAATATACCCTTATGGGTACAAGTATCTTGTGCTGCATCGATGGCACTGGGTACTTCCATAGGAGGCTGGAGAATAATAAAGACAGTTGGAACACAAATTATGAAAATAAGACCTGTTAACGGTGTGGCAGCAGATTTGTCATCCGCTTTAATAATATTTGGAGCATCTAAATTTGGCCTTCCAGTTAGTACAACCCATGTTATATCATCTGCAATAATGGGAGTAGGTACATCTTATAGAGTAAAGGGAGTAAAGTGGAATACAGGGAAAAAAATGATAATTACCTGGTTTATAACACTTCCAATATCAGCAACATTAGCTGCAGTTATATATATGTTTATGAGTATGTTTATATAATTAGAAAACAGAAACAGTTTGCTAACACATCCAATTTCTGTTAATAGCTCAGATATGTTAGCAAAAACTGGCAACGATAAGAATATATCCAAATTTGGTTATAAAAATTGTTCCAGTTTTTGTAAGGGGTCTGACCCCGAAATGGAGTTGCTTAGATGAAAGCAACTTTTATTTTTTTACGCTATGTATACCTTCTTCCGTGGATTCATGTCCTACAAAAGCGTTGTGTGAGGACTACATCATGGACCGTGGAAGCTACAAAAATGATTGAAGCTGGGGCTACTCGAATAGGGATAAGCTCTGGTATTTCTATAATTTCTTAAGAGAGAGAAATGAATTAACATAAGATAAAACTTATACTATTTAAGGAGGAGCATTAAGATGAAATATATTATTGGAATTATCGGATTAATTGTTGTCTTAGGGCTCGCATGGATTACTAGTACTGATAAAAAAAAGGTGAAATACCGACCTATTGTTAGAATGATTATTTTACAATTCATATTAGGATTTATTTTACTAAATACTGAGGTTGGTAATGTTTTAATATGTGGAATAGCGGATGGCTTTGAATTATTGCTTAAATGTGCTGC
Source organism: Clostridium estertheticum (assembly GCF_011065935.2). NCBI lineage: Bacteria > Bacillati > Bacillota > Clostridia > Eubacteriales > Clostridiaceae > Clostridium > Clostridium estertheticum. The sequence continues at coordinate 1,185,361 of NZ_JAAMNH020000001.1, forward strand.
AGAAGGTGTAAATTTTGTATTTGGTGGATTAGTTAACGCTAATCAATTTACTTTTTTTATAAGTGTCCTTTTGCCAATCGTATTTATTTCTGCTTTGATTGGAATTCTACAGCATTGGAAGATACTACCGTTTATAGTTAAGTATCTCGGTTTAGGCTTAAGTAAAATTAATGGTATGGGCAAACTAGAATCTTATAATGGAGTAGCAGCAGCTATTCTTGGTCAATCAGAAGTATTTATTTCATTAAAAAAAGAACTTGGTCTATTGCCAGAACATCGTCTTTATACTCTTTGTGCATCAGCTATGTCAACTGTATCTATGTCAATAGTTGGTTCTTATATGGTTCTTTTAAAACCTAGATATGTTGTAACAGCACTAATTTTAAATTTATTTGGTGGATTTATTATAACTTCAATTATAAATCCATATACAGTAACAGCAGAGGAAGATATTTTAGAAATTAAAGAAGAAAAAAAGCAATCATTCTTTGAAATGCTTGGCGAATATATTATGGATGGGTTCAAAGTAGCTGTCATAGTTGGAGCAATGCTAGTTGGATTTGTAGCCATAATTGCTATGATTAATATGGCCTTCAAGGGTGTTTTTGGTATATCTTTTCAAAATTTACTTGGATATGTATTCTCACCATTTGCTATTTTAATGGGTGTACCTTTCAAAGAAGCAATACCAGCTGCAAGTATAATGGCAACAAAATTAGTATCCAATGAATTTGTTGCAATGACTAATTTGGCTAATATGCATTTAACCGCACGAACAACAGCTATTGTTTCTGTATTTTTAGTTTCTTTTGCAAACTTTTCATCGATTGGAATTATTGCAGGGGCAGTAAAAGGACTCAATGAAAATCAAGGGAATGTCGTTGCTCGGTTTGGACTTAAACTACTATTTGGGGCAACCTTAGTAAGTATATTAACAGCAACTGTTGTTGGTTTAATTGTATAAGATAAAAACCATTGATAAATTAGAGTCTATTATGAGCAAAAAAATTGCAGCAGGAGCTAATGCAATAGTACTAGTAACAAACCACATACATAATTTTTAGCAAGGCGATGACATCCAGTCATCGCCTTATTCATCTACAGACTTAAGTTCAAAGTTATAGACAAAACTTAAGGGTAACATGAGAAGAAATAATTGTGTTACCCTTAAGTTTTATAAGATTATTACGATAATTTAATATATTACTGCTGGTACTCATTTTCTGAAGGTAGTTGGGATAGCCGTTGAAAATATCTAAATAGAAATAGTTTAATACTCAAATTTTGAATGTGAGGAACATATATGATCGAACCAATACTCCTAGCACTTTTTTTTGCGAAAATAAAAGGGTACAAAGTAAGACCACTTTTTAAAATATGGGCAATATACCCAGTATTTATATTTATACTAATATATTTAATTTTAGAGGTTATGATATTTAATAACAATTATACATTTATAAAGTATACCAGTATTTTTCATTATCTTTATCTTTTAACATTTTTGATTTTGATTATCAAATATAAACTTAATATTAGCGCAATTATAGGGTCAATATTTATTTTTATTGGAAGTGCTTTAAATAATATAGCAATAGCAGCTAATAATGGGAAAATGCCAGTATTCCCAACCTTATCATACTTAACTGGCTATGCAAAGCCAGATTCTTTTATGAAGGTTAAAGATATACACATTTTAGGAAGTTCAGTAACTAAACTTAAATTTTTAACAGATATAATTGATGTGGGATACTGTGTTATGAGTATTGGAGATATATGTATAAGAGTTTTTGCATTTATCATTATATTTAATACAATAAAAGTCATTAATGAAACAAAGATAATAAAGGATAAAACTCACATGAATAGTATTTAAAATTAATTAATATACAAATAAATATATCCTATTTTGTAACATTAATGATATAATTGTTGTTATATGCAAAAATATTCATAGGATTGTTAAGAGAGGAATAAAAGATGTTAAAATTGTCTTTATTAGAAGTGTTTTTAAGAGCTCTGCCAGAATCGTTTTTAGTTATTTTCGCAGTTTATGCGTTTTCTAAGACTGTTATTAATGTAAAAAGATATATAATATCAAGTATACTTTATGTTATTTCCCTTTATTTAATAAGGTCATTACCAATTCAATATGGGGTACATACTATTCTTAATATTATAATGATTATTGTATTAACTGCTAATATAAATAAAATTGTTATAATTAAATCCATACAAGCAAGCATTATGGCATTGATTCTATTATTTATTTGTGAAGGAATTAATATGATTATAATTAAATATATATTTAAAGTGAATGTGATTAATATATTATCTAATACGTCAGAAAAAATATTAGATGGCATTCCATCATTGGTTATTTTTGCAGCTACGGTATTTACATATTACTTCTATTTAGCTAGAAGAAAAAAGTTGAACGAGGTAATAAATGGAGAAATTATCTAATAATATTGCTAATAAAGTAGCATTAGAGTTATCTCTTGATCATGATAATAGAGAGGTAATTGCCTATGGAACTTTTGCTTTAATGCAGATGTTTGTTTCTATAATTTTTGTATTTCTATTTGGATTGTTGTTTCATGTAGCTTTTGAAGCTCTAATAATTTCTTTTACAGCTGCTTTTCTCAGAAAGTATTCTGGAGGGGTTCATGCAAGTTCGCCAGGAAATTGCACTTTCATAGGCACAATAGTATGTGTAGGACAAGCGTTATTAATATCACTATTAATACGACCTGTGGTTAATTTAAAATTAACTATAGTACTGGGAGTTATGATTTTTATATGGGCCTATTACATAATTTATAAATTAGCACCAGTGGATAGCGCTTCAAAACCTATAGTAAAAGAAGAAAAAAGAAGGCGGATGAAGAAAGGATCTATAATACTTTTAAGTATATATTTAATTATAGCAGTAGTTTTTATCCTGTTGTATTTGAGTAGTGGTGAAAGTAAACTTATTTTTTATGCTTTATGCTTATATTCTGGTATATTATGGCAAGGTTTTACACTTACGACCTTAGGCCACTTATTAGTAGGCAAAGTAGATACCTTTTTAAATCATATATATTAAGAAATGGGGGTAAAATAGTATGAAATTTGTAAAAAAACATTTATTTACTTTAATTGCAGTAGTAACAACTCTTGTAGCAACTTCTGTAGCTTCTTCAGCATGTTGGTGGGCTTCTTATCAGCCTGAAGAACCAAAATGCCTAAGAGAAAAATAATAAGTAGATGAGGTCAGTTTACTGACCTTTTTTATTTATTACAATTAATTTAATGAGGTAGTGATAATATGGGTAATTTAAAAGATGACAAGCAGAAAAAAATTGGCGAAATAGTATCAATAGTAAAATTAGTTTCATTATTATTTTCAGGAATAGCATTTCTAAGATATTTCTTCAATGGCAGTAGCATAGAAGAAGTTACTAGTTATAGTTTTATTTCATTTTTTGTATTAATATTAATATTATTGTCAATATATTTTATATGGTCATTTTCAACTGTTGAAAAAATAAATTATAAATATATTAACATTGTACAATTAATCGAAAATATTGCATTTATTCTATTTTTTATTACTGTTATATTTTATTCAGGAAAAAATGCAAGTGACTATAAATTTATATTTTTATTTATTATAATAACCTCAACGCTGCAACAAGGCATGAAACAAGGTATGATAGTGGCATTTATTTCTTCATCTTTTATATTAGCATTAGACCTGTTTATGGCTCCTAATGTACAAATTAATCAGTACTTTGAAAATGATCTGATTTTAGCTGGAGTTTTCATTCTCACTGCATGGCCATTGGGGTTTTATGTAAAGCTTGAAAATGAACATATAAGAAAACTTGAGGGGCTAGCAAATGAAGATGGACTCACAGGACTTTATAATCATAGGTTTTTTTATGATGCTTTAGGGGAAATAATGAAAATAAGCGAAAAAGAAAATAGTTTAGTTTCGATGATGTTATTAGATATAGATTATTTTAAAATCTACAACGATCTTAATGGACATCAAATGGGTGATGAAGTTCTTAGAACAATTGGGTTTATACTAAAGAATAGTTTTAGAAAAGGCGATGTAGTGTCAAGATATGGTGGAGAAGAATTTGCAATAATTCTTCCAAATACATCTGAGGCAGAGGCTATAAAGCTTGCAGAAGAATTAAGAAGTAAGATAGAAAAAACTTATTTTCGTGGTGAAGAAAACCAGCCAAATGGTAATGTGACTGTTTCAATAGGAATATCAATTTATCCAGGTAAAGCTAAAAATGCTATTGAACTTTTTAAAAGTGCAGATGATGCACTTTATAGGGCAAAGTTTTTTGAAAAAAATAGGGTAGAAAGTTATACTTCTATATTAGATGAATTAAAAATTGATACAGAAGATGAACATATAGATATTATTACAACAATAAAAACTCTGATAAGTGTCATTAATGCTAAGGATAAATATACATATGGTCATGTAGAAAGGGTAGTTATTTATAGTAGATTATTAGCGGATAAACTTGAACTAAATGAAAAAAATAAAAAAGAATTAATATATGGTGCTTATATGCATGACATTGGAAAAATAAATATTCCAAAGGAAATATTAAATAAAAATATGCCATTAACCCCAGAAGAATGGGAAATAATGAAACAACATTCAGTAAATGGAGTAGAGATTATAAAATCGGTTGAATCACTTAAGGAAATTGCCCCTCTAATATTACATCATCATGAAAGATATGATGGCAAAGGATATCCTGATAATTTATATGGAGATAATATACCTTATCTTGTGAGGATCTTAACAGTAGTGGACTGCTTCGATGCTATGACGTCTAGCAGACCTTACAATAAAAGAAAAACTTATCAAGAAGCTGTTGATGAGATTAAGAGATGCAGTGGTACTCAGTTCGATAAAGACATTGTTGATTCCTTTATCGAGGTTATTATGGAAAGTAAAAATGGACTTGGTATTATAAATGCCTAAAAAATGTAAAAGTAAGACTCTAAAACAAACACATTATTATTAAGCAACAAAAAGTATTTCAACAACAAGGAGAATATTATGCATGAAACAGAGGTAAAAGGTATCTTATCAGCTCAAAATGGGATAAATATATACCGTGGCTGTACTCATGGCTGCATTTATTGCGATTCAAGAAGCAAATGCTATCAGATGCATCATGATTTTGAAGATATAGAGGTAAAGCTTAATGCACCGAATGTTTTAGAGGATGGCCTCCGAAGGAAAAGGAAGAAATGTATGATAGGCACTGGGGCAATGAGTGATCCATACATTCACTTGGAAGAAAAACTGGGGAACACCAGAAAGTGTATTGAACTTATTCATTCCTACGGATTTGGACTGGCTATTCAGACCAAGTCTGCAAGAGTTTTAAGGGATCTGGATTTGCTCAAAAAAATTAATGAGAACACAAAGTGTGTAGTTCAGATGACCCTTACTACTTATGATGAAGCTTTGTGTAAAATTATAGAACCCAATGTCAGCACTACAAGAGAACGGTTTGAGGTGTTAAAGATAATGCGTGATAACGGAATTCCTACGGTAGTTTGGCTCAGTCCTATTTTACCATTTATCAATGATACAGAGGAAAATATACGGGGAATTCTGGATTATTGTATAGAAGCGAAGGTACATGGCATTATTTGTTTTGGCATGGGATTAACCTTAAGAGAAGGAAACAGGGAATATTTCTATAAAATGCTGGATGAGCATTTTCCAGGAATTAAGACTCGATATATAGAAAGATATAACTATGCATATCAGTTACCAAGTCCTAATAACGACAGGTTGATGAATATGATGAAAACAACCTGTAAATCCCATGGTATATTGTGTGATATTGAAGAATGCTTCAATTATCTTCATAAATTTGAGGAAAAATTTGAGCATGAGCAGTTAATGCTGCCTGGACTAGATTAGCTGGTGCTGTTTAGAGCCAGCTTAATGACCCGCTAATTAACTATAGCTTTGCTTTAACAGTGTTTATATATTCTAACTTTTCATAAACTTTCTTTTCAAGACCCTCTTGGGTGGGCTTATAATACTGTCGGTGTTTCAAATTATCAGGCAGGCACTGCATGTTAGTAAGTTTTTCATCTGTGCTATGAGCGTACTTGTAGTCCTTTCCATAGCCAAGGGAATCCATAAGTTTTGTAGGGGCATTTCTTAACTGAAGAGGTACACCCTCGGCAATGGTATTTAAGGCATCTTCTTTTGCACTTTCATAAGCAGTAAAAAGAGCATTGGATTTTGGCGCCATTGCAAGGTAAACTACAGCTTGGGTAAGATTTACTGTACATTCTGGCATTCCAATATAGTGAGATGCTTCATAGGCTAAGACTGTAATTTGAAGAGCATTAGGGTCCGCAAGTCCAACATCTTCAGAAGCAAATCGAATTAATCTTCTCGCAACATACAAGGGATCTTCTCCACCCTCTAACATGCGGGCAAGCCAGTAAACAGAGGCATTTGGGTCACTGTTTCTCATAGACTTATGGAGAGCTGAGATTATATTGTAATGTTGGTCTCCTTTTTTATCATAAAGGAGGGTTTTTTTGTTCAGACATTCTTCAATTATTTTTTTAGTTAAATTTAGTTTTCCTGACTCCATAGGCGTACTACTAATTGCCAATTCCAACAGATTGAGCGCTGTTCTGGCATCTCCGTTTGAAAAAACCGCTATAATCTCAAGGAGAGAACTGTCAACAAATATTGGTAGCCCCGCATACCCTCTTTGGTCCAATAGTGCATTTTTTAAAACCTTGATTATGTCATTAATATCTGGAGGGTTCAAAACAAATACTCTAGAGCGTGATAATAAGGCCGAGTTAACCTCGAAGGAGGGATTTTCAGTGGTCGCACCAATGAGAACTATATTACCTTTTTCTACATGGGGAAGAAAAGCATCTTGTTGAGACTTATTGAAGCGATGAATCTCATCAATAAATAAAATAGTTCGGATACCTTGTTGTCGATTTTCTTTTGCTTTTGTCATGACTTCTTTAATTTCTTTTATTCCTGAGGTAGCTGCACTAAAGGTTATGAAATTAGCACAGGTAATTTCTGCAATAATCATAGCAAGAGTAGTTTTTCCAACCCCAGGGGGACCCCATAAAATCATGGAAGAAACATTATCAGATTGTATAATATTTCTCAAAACCTTGCCATTTCCTATAATATGCTCCTGACCCACATATTCCTGAAGAGTTCTAGGACGGACTCTATCAGCCAGTGGAGCCTTATGTAACATCTTATCAAATATTGAATTTTGCACATAATCCATTTTAACACCTTCACTTTTTATTAATAAAATACAAGCACATAAGCTAAGATATTTTTCATTATAACGCTATATTAACTTAATTAGCAAGTGAAAAAATGGTCTCCGCTATGCTATACCAATTTTTTTACAAAGACTCCCGACAGACTGAGCAAAAGGGGTGTTACTGAGCTAAAAAATATATGGAAGGCCTATTAAAGTCTATGGCAAGGAAAGGGCTATTGCCCTCCAATTATTGTAACCTTGTAACTAAATATTAGATATGTAATTAGCTTAGTTCATTGATATATAAGGCTTTATAGTTTGTGTGAATTACAAGATGGAGTAATAAATTGAAATATATTGTTGACGGAGAGGAAAATAAAATGTACAATTACCTTAACGAATTATTAAGTTGAATTCAATTGAATTGAATCAAACTATATTTGTAGAAGAGGCTAATCATGGATAAATACGAAAATATTAAACTAGATAATCAGTTGTGTTTTTCATTATATGCAACATCGAGAGAAGTAATAAAGTTATATAAACCACTTCTTGATAAATATAAGCTAACTTATACACAGTATGTGACAATGTTAGTATTATGGGAAAAAGAAAAAATAACAGTTAAGGAAATTGGTGAAAAATTGCACTTGGATTCAGGAACTCTTTCTGCGGTACTAAAAAAGCTAGAGGGTATGGAATTAATAATAAGAAGGAGATATGCTAAAGATGATAGAGTAGTAGTAGTTGAATTGGAACAAAAGGGTAGAATCCTAAAAGATGAAATACTTGAAGTTCCAGAACAAATATATTCTAAAGTTGGATTAACTGTGGAGGAATTTAAGCTTTTAAAAAATTCCTTAGATGCACTGTTAATGAAAATTATTTAAAATTCAAAATGAAAGGGTGGAATATATATGGGTTTTTATGATTTTTTAGCAAAAAAAAATAATGGACAAGAAATAAAGATGGAAGAATACAAAGGTAAAGTGGTTTTAGTTGTAAATACTGCAAGTAGATGTGGATTAACACCTCAGTTTGAAGATCTAGAAGAATTAAATAGGGAATACAAAGAAGAAGGTTTAGAGATCTTAGGATTTCCATGTACTCAATTCCCAAAGCAATTTTCAGCAAGCAGTGCAGGTATGCAAGAGTTTTGTCAATCAGGCTATGGAGTCTCTTTTACTATGTTTGAAAACATAGATGTGAATGGAGAAACAGAACATCCATTATTTAAATATTTAAAGGGTGAGGCAAAAGGTCTTGTAAGTAAGGAAATAAAGGGGAACTTTACTAAGTTTTTAATAGATTCTGAGGGGAAGGTAATTAAGAGATATGGTCCTACAGTATCTCTACCAAAAATAAAGGCTGATATTGAGAATTTATTAAAAAACTAAAGCGTTTTCATCAAATAAAGCATTAAATAAAAAATAAAAAAATTCATAGAAGTAATTAAAAGGTCGATGCTGTACTAAAGTCAGCATCGGCCTTTTGAATTAATTTATCGACAAATGAAACAATGTTTTATTTTTGGCTCTCTCTGTTCCTTTGCCTCTTTTATGGTTCAACCTATATATTTATCAATAAATTGTGAAGTATTAAATAAGTATGTATATTGTTGTTGACTTTTAATTTATTAGTGTCTATAATAGTTTGCATAGGAACTAATTAATAGTTCGCATGAGAACCATATAAAAATCCTAGCTTCTGCAGAAGCAGGCTTTTTATATAAAGTATGATTAATTGGAGGAGCAAATTTATGAAAACAAACTTTAAAATAGCTTATAGATTTTTAAAATCTAACAAAGGTCAAACAATTCTTATAACAATGGGTATTGCCATAGGTATATCAGTTCAAATCTTTTTAGGGCTACTTATAAAAAACCTGAATGATGACCTTGTTAACAACACAATAGGTAATACTTCACAAATTACTGTAATGGCAAAGGATAAAAAAGACAAACTCTTTACAGACTATGACTCAATTACAAAAGACATTAAAGCAGCCAATGGAAATAAAATTAAACAGGTCATGGGTGTCTTAGACTCTCCAGCTTTAATTCAAGTAGGAGATTCAAGTCAATCCATTATAGTTCGCGGTATGGACTATTCAAAAAACCAGGATATATATGATTTAAAAAATAAAATTATAGCTGGAAGCTTTCCGAGTAGCGAGAATGAAATATTAATTGGGAAGGGCTTAAAAACAGATATTAACCTACAGGTGGGTGATACAATAAAAATTTCAACCCCTGACAAGAGAAATCTTGAGCTGAAGGTTAGTGGGATAGCTGATTTCAAGGTCAAAGAGCTAAATAATACCTGGGCAGTAACAAGCCTAAGCTTTGCACAAAAGCTTTTTAAAGAAGAAGGAAAACTCAGTTCCATAGAAATGAAAGTTGATAAGGGCGACATATTTTCTACAGATGAATTTGCTAATAACTTGTCCCAAGTGATACCTTCTACTTTAAAGGTAGAAAATTGGAAGGGTAATAATGAAAGCTTATTAAATGCCCTTAGCGGACAAAAATCCTCTAGCCTAACCATTCAAATATTTATAATAATCTCTGTAACCATGGGCATATCAAGTGTCCTTGCTATATCAGTAATGCAAAAATCAAAACAAATAGGAATTTTAAAAGCAATGGGGATTAAAAATAGTTCTGCTGCCAGTATATTCTTGATACAAGGTTTGTTACTTGGCATCATCGGCGCAATAGTTGGTACTGGTTTAGGAATAGGCTTGTTCAACATATTCAATATGTTAGTAAAAACCTCAGAGGGTAAACCCCTAATGTCAGGAAACATATACATGGATTTCATAGCAATTTCGGTAGTTTTATCTATAACAGCTTCAGTAGTTGCAGCAGGGGTTGCCGCTAGAAAATCCTTAAAGTTAAACCCAATGGAAGTAATAAGAAATAACTAAATTATACAAGGAGGACTTTATATGAAAGCATTAGAAATTAGAAATATAAATAAAATATATGGTACTAAGATTAAAAACCAGGTGTTATTTGATATTAACTTAAGTGTAGAACAAGGCGAATTTATATCAATTATAGGACAAAGTGGTAGTGGGAAAAGTACATTACTTAATATAATAGGCACACTAGATACCCCGACCAGTGGAGACGTAATAATAAACGGTATAAATATAAATAATATGAGTCAGAACAATCTTGCAGAATTACGAAATCAGGAGTTAGGTTTTATATTTCAATTTCACTATTTGCTGCCTGAATTTACCGTTATGGAAAATGTTTTAATGCCATACATGCTCTCTTCTAAAAAAATAACTAAAGAAGTACTTAAGCGGGCAGAGGAGCTCCTAAGTATTGTTGGTTTATCAAAGGTTAAAAATAATATGGCTACAGATCTTTCAGGTGGACAACAACAAAGAACAGCCGTAGCTAGGGCTTTAATCAATAATCCTAAAATCGTATTAGCCGATGAGCCTACAGGAAACCTAGATTCTGACACCACCGAAGAGGTGTACGAGCTTTTGAGAGATATAAATAAAAAGTTTAACACAACCTTCTTAATAATTACGCACGACAATAGAATTGCAGAGAAAACAGATAGGATAATAGAGGTAAAGGATGGAACAATTATCCCAAAAATAGCACGTTCTAAAGCAAGTTAAAAAAACTTTTGTCCTCTAATTTTTAGAGGACAAAAGTTTTTTATATTTTCTTTAATATATTTTTTAAATTAGTTGTCATTTGTTCCAATTCTTCTCTGGTACAATCTTTAAATATGCTATCAAAGCTCTCATTTATAGTGACCAAAAAATCATTAGCAAAATCAATTCCCTTTTCAGAAAAGGTAACATAAGTATTTCTTTTGTCATCTTCATGCTTTTCCTTTTTTACATAGCCTACTTTTGTAAGTCTTTGAACAATTCCAGAAACGGTTCCCTTAGACAAGCTCATTTCCTCACAAATTTCAGAAATAGTAATTTCTTTTTTATGAGCTAATAGTTTTATTACTATTATCTGCTGATGAGTCAGACCACTATCGCGAAGACTGTTACTGATAACACTCATGGTTCTAGAACTGATTTCTTTTATAAGCATAACAATATTAAATGCCTCTGAATTATGATACATATTTAACACCTCTATATATATTTTATACCAAAATTAGTTTGCATGCAAATAAATTTTATAGTTATCTATCAAATGTAATAACATCAAATCTTGTGTGAAATATGCTGATGCGAACTTTGGTAATTGAAAAACTCATTTGAAAGTTCCTCCTTAGGCACTGCTCTTAAGCTTATTCAACAATGGACGATAAAATATAAAGATACAGATTGCTTTGCAAACCAGATGAAAGGGGACAAAAATGAATAATAATAATAATATGTTTTGTGACATCGACGCAGTTTCATGCGGAATAGATAGTGAAAAAGAAATGGAGTTAACTAACTTAAATATCCCTAAAAATAAGATAGATCTTTATTATTTTACTGACCCAATGTGCTCTCATTGCTGGGCATTTGAACCTGTAATAAGACGTTTTAAGGCACAATATGGCCATTACTTTAATTTCAGTACTTTTATGGGTGGATTATTGAAAAACTGGGATGGCTTTTCAGACTCAGCTAATGGTATTTCTGTTCCATCAGACGTTGCTTCCCATTGGAGAGAAGTTGGTGAGCATACTCGTATGCCTATTGATGGTTCCTTATGGTTTGACAACCCAATTGTGTCCTCCTATCCTGTTTCCCGCGTATTTAAAGTAATTAATCAAAAGAATGAGAAACTAGCTAAAGTATTTTTACGCAAAGCAAGAGAGGCAGTTTTTCCTTTTAACCAAAACATTGGAGAAGAAAAAGTGCTAATTGAAATTGTGAATAATCTAGGAATGAATGGAGAGGAAGTAGTTAAGGAATCAACTCTTTCAAAGAGCCAAGAGCTTTTAGAAGAAGACTTTGCCTTTGGTAGAAAACTCGGAGCAGAAGTATTTCCAACAATTATTATGGTTAACAAGGAAAGTAAAGCCATTAAAATTGTAGGTGCCCGCTCTTTCAATAGCTACGTGGATGGACTTTCACAGCTTTTTACTGAAAAAGAAGAACTTAAGCCACTTCCTCAGCCATCACTATCAACACTTTTAGAAAATAATACGAAATTATTTTCTAGGGAAATTGAAGAAATGTACGATTTAAAGCAAAATGAAGTTATCCCATTTATTGAAAAAAACCTCTCACCGTCTGAATATGAGATTAAAGAGATTCTTGGCGAGGTGTATATAAGAAGCAAAAATCAGGTTCTTTTAAAAGAAAAATAAAAGAAAAAACTCACATTTTTCTTATACTTCATTAAAATTAAATAATTATATGATAAAAACTATGCTAATTAAGTTATTTAGCATAGTTTTTTTGTTGTAAAAATCACTGTTAGCAACAAGAAATCCTCACTACATTCCAATTTCTTGAAGCGCCTTCGGGGGTGTTTATGAGTGAAGCGAATTTGCTAAATGGTTAATAATTCTATGATATAATACTATTAGATCAGGCTACACTAAAAAACAATTGTTGAGTCTGATGATAAAGAGCAAATTACAAAAATGAAAACAAATGGGTTTATAGGTGCGATAAAGTTCTAGTTTAGTGGAGATAGATGATAAAAAATATATAAGGAGGAAATAGTATGTTAATAGAGGCGAAATAGAACAGATTATAGAAACTTATACAGATGAATTAACAGGAGATGGGTACGATATAATAAAAGTTAGTGGAAATATAGTAGTAAAAACAAACGGAATAATTTATGTGCCAGGAGATATAGAAGATGGTAAAATTACAACGTGGAAGCCATTAATCAATATATAAAATCAAGTCTATCATTGGAGGATAATTATGAAAATAACTAAAATTAATCAGAATGACGTAGAAATTGCTGTTGTAAGCAGTAGTGAGATACTAATAACTGATGTTCAGTCATCATTAGATTTTATGGCAACAGTAAATTATGAAGTAGGTTGTGATCGTATAATTTTAAATAAATCTTCAATATGTGAGGACTTTTTCAACTTAAGAACACGGCTTGCAGGAGAAATATTACAAAAGTTTATTAATTATCAAATAAAAATCGCTATAGTTGGTGATTTTTCTGTGTATTCAAGTAAGAGTTTGAAGGATTTCATCTATGAGAGTAACAAAGGGAAAAATATATTTTTCTTGTCAAATGAAAAACAAGCTGTTGATAAATTGAGCATTGGCTAAGTCTGAGGATGAGTATAGTTGACCTTAACGTAATGTAATCGTAGGTAAAATATAATTATGTTTTATATTTAAAAGGAGGGTACGGATGTGAAGTATACTGAATATGGAAAAACCCAAAAAAAAGTTTCTGTAGTTGGCTTTGGAGGGTTAAGATTTGATTTAAGTAAAAGTGATGAGGAAAATGCAGAATTAATTAAATATGCCTATAGTAAAGGAATAAACTATTTTGATACTGCTCCCGGATATTGTGATGATAGAAGCGAGAATATATTTGGTGTTGCTTTTAGAGAAATGATAAAAGAAGGAAAATCAGATTTTATTGTTTCTACTAAGGGAAAACCTAAGGTATATGATACCGCAGAAAAGGCAGTTAATGCTGTAAAGACCTCTTTAAAGAGATTAGGAGTTCCTAAAATTCATTTTTATCATGTTTGGTGTATAAGAAAGATGGAGCACTATGAATTGTGCATGAAAAAAGGAGGGCAATACGAGGGATTACTTAAATGTAAAGAGGAGGGTTTGATAGATCATATTGTATTTTCCTCTCATCAACCAGGTGATCAAGTAATAAAGGTGCTAGATGAAAATAAGTTTGAAGGAGTTACCATGGGAATTAATTTACTTAACTTCCCGTATAGATGGAAGGGAGTAACCCATGCTTATAAAAATGGATATGGTGTTGTGGCAATGAATCCCTTAAGTGGAGGTTCTATTCCTAATCATGAAAAAGAATTGGCTTTTTTAACAAAAGACGGAGAAACAGCCACAGAAGTAGCCTTGAGATTTAACATATCTAGTCCTGAAATTACAATAACTTTAGTTGGGTTTGGAAGCAAGCATGATATTGATGAAGCTTGCAGGATAGCTGATGAATCAAAGCCTTTTACTGAGGGAGATATTAATAAGCTAAGAAATGCATTAGGCGAAAATATGAATGAGATTTGTACAGGCTGTGGATATTGTAAAGTTTGTCCAAAGGGAATTAATATACCAGGGTACATGTTGTTTTATAATGAAAAACAAATGTTTAAGAAAAGTGATGAAGAAATGATTCAGTCTGTTTATGGCTTAGAATATTGGAATTATTCTATGAGTAATAAGAAATTTGCTGCTGAATGTGTTAAGTGTGGCAAATGCCTTGAAGAATGCACCCAACACCTTCCTATAATAGATAGGTTAAAACAAATTGCAGAATGGGAAGAAAAAGGAACTAATGATGTAACTGTATAAGGTGTCTCTCAAAATCTGTAAAGGTTACTACAGCCTATATTGGATCCTCAAATAGGGAGTTCATAGTATTATTCAAAGCCAGAAAATTATAACTTTAAGTGGAACGTATAAATAAATCTAGTTAGTTCTAAGCCACATTCCTATATTCAAAAGGAATGTGGCTTTTTATTGACCACGGAATAGATAATGTGCATTTGCGTCAAAAACAAAGCATGACGAGAAAAATATCTTATATTGCATTGATTAAAAAACAAAATTCGACACTATTAGTGCAATAAAGTAACGATAGTACAAAAATTTCATAAAACTGGCGGATATAATGCATTAAAACATTGAAATTTATGCCATGAAAAAATACATTATTCAGTTATTATTAAAATAAAGCAAAATAATAGTTCGACGCGGTAATATATTGTTATGAAAACGATATATTATGTCTTGATTATGTAAAGTTAAATCCTACTCAGGGAGCTGTGACGTAAGGACCTACAGCTATTATTAAATTCATAGGTAAGATGATCATACGTGTTCTAGAATACACGTAAAGGTCTGAAAGACTTTATTAAAATGAGGTCTTTTGGCAAAACAACAAAAATATTGGAGGTAATATTATGTCAGAAGCAGTAGCTAATACGACTGCAGTCGTTGCTAAAAAAAGTTATTATCAGGATTTTATAGAAAAGGAATTGCAATTGGTTTATTCTCAGGATTTTCATATGGATTATTTTCAGCATTTTTGGCATTTGCTATGACAAAGGGTGTTTGGGCCGATTGGTATGGTACAAATACAGCTGGTTTATCTTCATTTGCGCTTATATATGTGATTGGTGCACTTGGTTGTGGCGTAAATGATACTTGTAGTGCAGTTTGGGCATTAGTTATGGCAGGTATTAGAGGTAAACTTGGAGATTTCTTTAGAACTCTTAATACTAAACCGGGCCGCATGATTATGTTAGCTGCACTTATGGGAGGCCCTATTGCCAATTCAGCTTATGTTATTGGTCTTGCATCGGCTGGTTCAATTATTGTTCCAATTTCTGCCCTTTGCCCAGCTATTGGCGCTATTTTAGGCAGAATTTTATACAAACAAGCATTAACAAAACGTATGATTTTAGGTATTGTTATCTGTGTTTCTGCAAGTGCTTTGATTGGTATCTCAAGTATTACTGGAGGTGCACAAAAAGGTGTAGTGATAGGTATTATAGCTGCTATTATAGCTGCTATTGGCTGGGGTATTGAAGGTTGTATAGCTGGCTATAGTACATCGATGGTAGATTCAGAGATTGGTATTGCTATTCGTCAGACAACATCAGGCCTTGCAAATTTAATTATATTTGTTCCTATCATAGCTATTGTAGGAGGTAATGCAGGTCTTTCATTCCATGTTATTGGTCAAGCATTTACAAGCGGTCCTGCTATGATTTGGTTTGCTGTTAGTGGTCTTTGTGCTTATCTTTCATTTATGTCTTGGTATAAGGGCTCTAGTATGACTGGTGTTGCGCTTGGTATGGCAACAAATGGTACTTACTCTTTCTTCGGACCGTTCTGCTGCTGGATAATACTTGGTGTGGGTTTCGGGATAAAAGGTTGGACACTCTCTCCTATATCTTGGGTTTGTGCTGTATTAATGGCAATTGGTATTTTGCTAATCGCAATGAATCCAATGGATTTATTTAAAAAAGGGGAGGTGTAATTGTATGAAACCACTTAATTATGCTATTTTAAAACATTTTACAAAAATTAAAGGAGCATGTGCAGACGACGTTATTGAAGCTTTAAAAGGTGAATATGGTAACTTCAAAGCTTTTAATAAAAATACTGTTATGTCAGCTTTAATGACAGCTGAAACCAATGGTCTTCTTGAAGAAAAAAGTTTTGATATGGATAAGTCAGGTAATTTAAGGATTTACTATCATGCAAATGATGAAGGCGCAGCTACAATTAATAACTACATTAAGGATTAATGATTTGAGATAAAATTAATTCTATTAGTGCAAGAATGTAACGATAGTACAAAAACTTCAAAATAACTGGTGGATATAATGCGGTAAAATAGCGCACTTTATGCCATGAAAAAATGCCTTGTTCAGTTATTATTAACATAAAGTCAAATAGTAGTTCAAGGCCACAATATATTGTTAAGAAAACGTTTTATAATGTCTTGTAAGTATAGAAATTTCTAATGATTATGCGAAGAAAAAAAGGAGGAATATGTAGTGAGGTATTATGGAGAAGAAGCGTTAGGGGTTATCGAAACATTAGGTATGGTTCCTGCAATTGAGGCGGCAGATAAAATGCTGAAGGCTGCTAATGTTGAATTGGTAGCATATGAAAACATAGGTTCCACTCTTGTTACAATTATGGTAAAGGGTGATGTTGGTGCAGTTAAGGCGTCTGTGGAAGCGGGAGCAGCGGCGGCTAGCGCAATAGGTACATTAACAGCACAAAATGTTATGCCACGTCCCATTAAAGATATTGGAGACATTGTTTCAGTATATCAAATCATGGATACAGAGGAAATATCACCCAATGGAAAATACAGAGCTTTAGGTTTAATAGAAACATTTGGTATAGTTTTTGCTTTAGAGGCTGCAGATGCAATGTGTAAAGCTGCAGATGTTGAATTAATTGGTTTCGAAAATGTAGCTTCTGGATATATTTCTGTATTGGTTCGTGGAGATGTAGGGGCATGTAAAGCATCTGTAGAGACAGGTATTAAAGCTGTAGCAGATATGGGAGCTGAAGTTTATAGCTCAGTTGTTATTGCAAGTCCACATCAAGACCTTGAAAAGATTATTGGACTTTATTCACTTGAAACCTTGAATCCTTAATGTGTGGCTGAAATTACGACACTTAGTTAATGAAAATGAAAAGAGGAGTCAGGAATGAATATTATTGACAATGATTTGCTCTCCATACAAGAATCTCGAATCCTTGCCGAAAATGCAAGTGAAGCACAAAAACTCCTAGCAGCTTTTCCACAGGAAAAACTAGATGAGATTGTTGAGCGCATGGCAGAAGAAATCGGCAAACATGCCATTGAGCTTGCAAAGATGTCACATGATGAAACTGATTATGGCAAATGGCAGGATAAATATATTAAGAATAAATTTGCCTCTGAGCATTTGCTAGTTAAGCTTCGAGGAATGCGTTGTGTAGGTATTATTGACGAGGACATCCAGAATAAAACCATGGATATTGGTGTACCTATGGGTGTAATTATTGCATTATGTCCTGCAACTAGTCCTGTTTCAACAACAATCTATAAGGCATTAATTGCAATCAAGTCCGGAAATGCGATTATCTTTTCTCCGCATCCTAGAGCGAAGAAGACAATTTGCAAGGCACTTGATATTATGATTCTCGCAGCAGAAGGGTTTGGACTTCCAGCAGGAGCGCTTGCATATTTACATACTGTGACACCTTCTGGGACAAGCCAGTTAATGAATCATAAGGCAACGTCCCTTATTATGAATACGGGTGTACCTGGAATGCTTAAAGCAGCATATAAATCTGGAAAACCTGTGATTTATGGAGGAACAGGCAATGGACCTGCATTTATTGAACGCACAGCTGATATTGTGCAAGCGGTGCGGGATATTATTGCTAGTAAAACCTTTGATAATGGAATTGTATCAGGGGCGGAACAATCTATTGTTGTAGACGGCTGTATTGAAGCTGATGTAAAACGGGAGCTACAAAGTAATGGTGCATATTTTATGACAGAGGAAGAAGCAGAAAAACTTGGTTCTCTCTTTTACCTTTCTGATGGGAGTTTGGACTCAGAAGTGGTAGGGAAATCCGCACAGGAATTGGCTAAGATAGCAAGCTTTGATGTTCCTAGTAGTACAGTACTTCTGATTTCAGAGCAGAAATATGTTTCTGAGAGTAATCCTTATTCCAAAGAAAAGCTTTGCCCAGTATTGGCTTATTACATCGAAGATGATTGGATGCATGCTTGTGAAAAGTGCATTGAGCTGCTCTTAACCGAGAGGCACGGACACACGCTTGTTATGCATTCAAAAGATGAAGAGGTAATTCGCATGTTTGCATTAAAAAAACCGGTGGGAAGAGTACTTGTTAATACACCTGCTTCCTTTGGCAGCATGGGTGCTACAACTAATTTGTTTCCTTCTTTGACTCTGGGTAGCGGATCGGCGGGGCTAGGTATGACTTCCGATAATGTTTCTCCAATGAATCTTATTTATATACGAAAAGTAGGATATGGTGTTCGGAAGATAGAGGATATTATCCATAGGGTGCATGCAGAGGAAAAAACTCAATTGCCTGCCGCGAAAGAGCAGCCGGAGTATAATTCAGATGATATACAGATGTTGCAGAATATTTTAAAAAAAGCTCTCCAAGAGATTAAATAGACTTATAGATGTATAAAAAAAATTGAAATAATTATGAAAGAATGAGGGGTAAGAATTATGGATATTCGTGAATTTTCAAATAAATTTGCAGAAGCGACTAAAAATATGTCTACAGAAGAACGAGCATCTTTAATGAAGATGTTTGAAGGGGTTTCAAAAGAAATTACAAAACCAGATAAAGTAGATGCTATGACTTATGTAGCAACTTCTGATAATGATGGAAAAGTTCCAAATGGAATTACAGAGCGTCTGCAAAAACTGAAAGATAACTATATGAAATGGACGCCTACAATCACAACTCATCGTGCTCGTGCCATTACTAAGATAGCAAAGGAAAACCCTGGAATGCCTAAAAGTATATTCCGTGGCAAAAGCTTCAAATATTCTTGTGAAACAGCACCTTTGGTAATTCAAGAGGATGAACTAATTGTAGGGGCACCTTGCGGCGCACCTCGTGCTGGAGCTTGTTCTCCTGATATTGCATGGAGATGGATGGAAGATGAACTTGATACTATTGGAACTCGTTCTCAAGATCCTTTTTATATATCTGAAGAGGATAAAAAGTTTATGCGTGAAGAACTTTTCCCTTTCTGGAAAGGAAAATCTGTTGATGAATACTGTGAAGATCAGTATCGTGAGGCAGGCCTTTGGGAACTATCTGGCGAATCTTATGTTTCAGATTGCTCTTACCATGCAATAAATGGTGGTGGAGATTCAAACCCTGGATATGATGTAATCCTTATGGAGAAGGGAATGCTAGATATTCAGAAGGAAGCAAAGGATCATTTGGAAAAACTAGATTACCAAAATCCAGAAGATATCGAACAGATTTATTACTATAAATCTGTTATTGACACTACTGAAGGAGTTATGATTTATGCTAAGCGTTTATCTGATCATGCGGCGCAGCTAGCTGCAAAGGAAACAAACCCTAAGCGTAAAGCAGAGTTACTTAAGATTTCTGAAGTAAATGCATGGGTTCCTGCACATAAGCCTCGTACTTTCTGGGAAGCAATTCAGTCTGTTTGGACTATTGAGTCATTGCTTCTAGTTGAGGAGAACCAAACTGGTATGTCTATCGGTCGTGTTGATCAATATATGTATCCATTCTACAAGGCAGATATAGAGCAAGGGCGTATGAGTGAGTTTGAAGCCTTTGAACTAGCTGGTAGTATGCTTATTAAAATGTCTGAGATGATGTGGGTTACAAGTGAAGGCGGTTCTAAGTTCTTTGCAGGGTATCAGCCATTTGTAAACATGTGTGTTGGCGGTGTTACTCGTGAGGGTCTTGATGCAACAAATGACCTAACTTACCTACTGATGGATGCTGTTCGTCATGTTAAAATTTATCAACCATCCCTAGCTACACGTATTCACAACAAGTCACCTAAGAAGTATTTAAAGAAGATTGTTGACGTTGTTCGTGCTGGTATGGGATTCCCAGCTTGCCATTTTGATGATGCACATATTAAGATGATGCTGTCAAAAGGTGTTTCTATGGAAGATGCTAGGGACTATTGTCTTATGGGTTGTGTTGAACCTCAGAAATCAGGTCGTTTGTATCAGTGGACTTCAACTGCTTATACCCAGTGGCCAATATGTATTGAATTAGTTCTAAACCACGGTGTTCCACTATGGTATAAGAAGCAGGTTTGTCCTGATATGGGAGACTTGGATAATTTCAAAACTTATGAACAGTTCGACAATGCTGTTAAGGAACAAATCAAATATATTACAAAGTGGTCAAGTGTTGCTACTGTTATTTCTCAACGTGTCCACAGAGAACTTGCTCCAAAGCCTCTTATGTCCATAATGTATGAGGGCACCATGGAGAGTGGTAGGGATGTTTCTGCTGGTGGCGCTATGTACAACTTCGGACCTGGTGTTATATGGTCAGGACTTGCTACTCATACAGACTCTATGGCTGCTATCAAGAAGTTAGTATTCGATGAGAAGAAATATACTTTGAAGCAACTAAATGAAGGATTAAAAGCTGAATTTGTTGGATATGAACAGATGAAAAGCGATTGCCTGAAAGCTCCTAAGTACGGTAATGATGATGATTATGTAGATTTGATTGCTTCTGATTTGATTAACTTCACAGAGAGAGAACATAGAAAGTACAAGACTCTTTATTCTGTACTAAGCCATGGTACTTTGTCTATCTCAAACAATACACCTTTTGGTCAGTTACTTGGTGCATCTGCTAACGGCCGTGATGCTTGGACACCATTATCTGATGGTATCAGTCCAACTCAAGGTGCGGATTATAAAGGACCAACTGCTATTATAAAATCTGTTTCCAAGATGGCTTGTGACACTATGAATATAGGAATGGTTCATAACTTTAAGCTTATGGCTGGACTACTTGATACACCAGAAGGCGAAGAAGGTATTCTTACATTACTTCGTACTGCATGCGTATTTGGCAATGGAGAGATGCAGTTCAATTACCTTGATAATGATACATTGATTGCAGCACAAAAGAATCCACAGCAGTATCGTGATCTGATTGTTCGTGTAGCAGGTTACAGTGCATTCTTTGTTGAACTATGCAAGGATGTTCAGGATGAAATTATCAGTAGAACTATGCTGACACATTTCTAATTAGGGTATTCCATTGACTTTAAAATGATTTAGCTGAGGCCCGATTCTCTTATGCTTCGCAGCATGCTAGAGAATTGGGCACAGTTGAATTATTTATTAGAACAGGAGATTAGATGTTATGAGCAATACTAAGGTAGCTGTAATTGAAAGAAAAGCATTGATTTTCAATGTGCAAAAATACAATATGTATGATGGACCAGGAGTAAGGACACTGGTGTTCTTTAAAGGATGCCCATTGCGTTGCAAATGGTGTGCTAATCCTGAAGGACTTGAACGAAAACATCAAGTTATGTTCAAAAAAGACTCCTGCATTGACTGCGGTGCCTGCGCTACGGTTTGTCCGGTTTCCATACATACTATGTCAAAAGAGCTAAAACATGAGATAAACCATAGCATTGATTGTATAGGTTGCCGAAAATGTGAGGAAGTTTGTACTGAGTCTGCAATATCCATTGTTGGAGAGGTAAAAACTGTTTCCGAGCTTATGGAAATTATTGAAGAAGATGTTGTGTTTTATGATGTTTCAGGTGGCGGCGTTACATTAGGTGGCGGTGAGGTACTTATGCAACCTGAATTCGCAGCAAATTTACTTATGGCATGTAAGCAAGAAGGCATCAATACTGCCATTGAAACATCTGGCTATGCAAAACTGGAATCAATACTTCAGGTTGCTGAGTTCACGGATTTATTCCTTTTTGATATAAAGCACATTGATGCCCAGCGTCACTATAAGCTTACAGGAGTGCACAATGAGCGAATACTAGATAACCTTACGGAACTTCTGAGGCGAAGGTACAATGTTAAAGTCAGAATGCCCTTGCTCAAAGGCATAAATGATAATCAGGATGAAATTGAGAAGGTAATTGAATTTTTGATGCCTTTCCGTGATTACAAAAACTTTAAAGGGATAGATTTGCTTCCTTATCATAAAATGGGTGTAAATAAGTACACACAATTAGAAATGGAGTATCCAATACAGGGAGATCCAAGCTTAAGCAGTGAAGACCTTAACAGGATTGAGAGCTGGATTAAAAAATATGATTTTCCAGTTGTGGTTATGAAACATTAATAAATGATTATTAGAATAGAAAATAGATTGAGAGGTAACTTTTATGGGAACAGTTGGTGAAAAAGGTATACAACGTGTCATAGAAGAATCAGTACCTGGAAAGCAGGTTACAATCGCTCATGTTATTGCCTCACCCATGCCAGACATTTATGAGCGCTTGGGGATAGACGATAAAGGATCAATTGGAATTTTAACTATAACACCATATGAAGCGGCTATTATTGCAGCTGATGTTGCAACAAAGGCAGCGAATGTTGAAATTGGATTTCTAGATCGTTTTACTGGCTCTTTAATTCTTACCGGTGATGTTCAGAGCGTTGAAACAGCACTTAATGCGGTAAATGATACATTGAAAAATTTGTTGGACTTTACAATAGCTCCTATTACAAGAACATGAGAAAGAAGCGTGTAATGGTTATAGGACCCTCACGTTGTGGGAAGACCACATTGGTTAATATCCTTAATGATTATGATGGACCACTCAGGAAAACACAAGATATGATTTATGGAGTGAATACTATAGATGTTCCAGGTTCTTATATTGAAAACCCGTGGATGTACAAACATTTAATTGCAGCCGCGCAGGATGCATCCCATGTTTTGATTTTAGTTGATCAGTCAAGGTGCGGTAATATGTATTCCCCTGGCTTTGCTAAAGCATTTAGATGTCCTGTAATTGGTGTAATAACGAAAATTGATTTAATGCCGGAAAATGAGGAATTGTGTTTGAGGCAGCTTGCAAGCATTGGAGTATCTGAGCCTTATTATAAGATTAGTGCTTCTAGTGGGGTGGGCACCGGTGCTTTGAAAGAATATTTATTTAATGTTGAAAAAAAAGGGTAAAGGGGGAGTAAGATGAAATTTATTACCGAAAATGATTTACGGGATTTAAATAGAAAAGAACCTTTTACAAACTATGAAATAGAACCGGGAGCAAGACTTACGCCTGGAGCGCGTCAGTTCTTGTCAGATCGGGGGATCAATATGTATGACAATGATCCTTATACAAAGAAAAACACTGTAAATGTAAAACAGGCACCAGCAATACCGGAGATAGTGAACACTTGGAAAAAGAAGAAACTCCGTAGCAAGATGAAGTCCACGGAAGCATTGTTCCTTCTTTATGAAGAAGAGCTTTTGAGTGGGGATGCTTCTTTGGCCCAGAGTGTTATTAATTTAGGTAAACAGTTCTCCTGCATTAAAAATCATGTGGATGGGAAAGGTCCTGTGGAAAACCTAAATCTCACGGAGTGCACAGGGATAAAGGTGGATAATTTTTCTGATGATTTGGATGATTGCTTTGAAATCACAGAGTCCCATATGCAGCTTAAGCAAGGAAGGAAGATTATAATTTTGCATAGACTAAGGTGTGATCTTCGCGAAATTGAACCGGTTGTTTTAGAAGTATATGAGGGCAGTGATAAAGATAAAGACCTGTGTAGTGAAGTTATCAGCAAGGTTAATCAGATTATTAATACCTTGTCACAAATTATTTGCTCGGTTTTAGGAGGTAAAGAATGCCAGAGAAAAAGTTAAATTTTGAATACTGTGATGGGCTTGTTCGGGATTTTGAAGATGTAGTGAAACATCCCATTGTGGGTAAATCTTCTGTTTACTATACAGGAGTTGATTTGGGAACGGCATGTGTTGTTTTAGCGGTTTTAGATGAAAACTACAAACCGGTGGCAGGTGCTTATAGATATGCAGATGTAGTTCGAGATGGTATGGTTGTGGATTATATGGGTGCAATTAAAATTGTTAGAGAACTAAAGCAAGAGATTGAGGAGAAATTAGGGACAGAATTGATTTATGCAGCTGCTGCAATTCCTCCCGGGACTGATGCTTTGGATTCAGGAGCAGTTAAGAATGTGGTTCAGGCTGCTGGGTTTGAAATTACAAACGTGCTTGATGAATCTACGGCTGCCAATAATGTGCTTAAAATTCAGGATGGTGCAGTTGTAGATGTGGGCGGTGGAACAACAGGAATTTCGATTCTAAAGGATGGAGAAGTTGTTTACGTTGCGGATGAGCCAACAGGAGGTACCCATTTTTCCTTGGTTGTTTCGGGTGCATATAAAATGTCTTTTGCACAGGGCGAATTATATAAGCGTGATCCTCAAAAACACAAAGAACTTTTACCAGTACTTAAACCTGTAGTTGAAAAAATTGCATCTATTATTAATCAGCATATCAAAGGGTATGATGTAAAGGAAATATGTTTGGTAGGCGGAACATGCTGCCTAACAGGTATTGAAAAAATTATAGAGAAGCAAACAGGTATTTTTACTCACAAGCCTCAAAATCCTATGTTTGTAACTCCTTTAGGAATAGCACTTAGTTGCACTCAGGAAAGTATAGTTTAGGGGGGAGGCTTAGATATGGAGTTTCGAATTATTAAATCCCCAACACCAGGTACTATAGATATTCTTATGCGCCGAATGGGGACAGGCGTCGACAAAGAAAAGATTTGTGTTGATGCAGTTGGTCTTGTGCAGGGGAGAATGATAGAGATGATTTGCGCAGCTGATATTGCTGAAAAGGCAGTTGGTGTCACAGTAGAAGATATTAGAGGAAGTTGTCCTCAGAACATGATAATGATTGCGATTTTTGGCGATACTGCATCTGTTGAGTCTGCCATTGTGGAGATTAAACGAAAGCTAGAAAAGGAGAAAGATTTATGTTAATAGCGAAACTGATTGATAGTGTTTGGGCAACAAGAAAAGCAGAATCACTTAATGGACTAAAGTTTATGCTGGCGGAAGTAATTGGCGGCACAAGTGCTGGTCAGCGGTTGATTGTTGTAGATATCATCAGTGCCGGTATTGGAGACAGGGTTATTGTATGCACAGGCTCATCGGCTCGCCGAATGCTCGGTGATGATGATATCCCAGTTGATGCAGTTGTTATCGGAATCGTTGATGATGATTGCAAAGTTGTATAGGAGGGGTTAGAATGAGTCTTCTTGATATGGTTAGAGAAGCTGGTGTTATTGGTGCAGGGGGTGCAGGATTCCCTACCCATGTAAAACTAGCATCAAAGTCTGAATATATTCTTCTTAACGGAGCTGAATGTGAACCGCTACTGAGGGTGGACCAGCAGTTGATGAAACTATTTCCCGATGAAATAATTAAAGGATTTGTTGCAGCTGGAAAGTTTATTGGCGCTAGTAAAGCTCTTATAGGTGTTAAAGGAAAGCATAAAGAAGCGATTTCTATTTTGAGAGATAGGATTGAGACGTTGCAGGTAGGTGATTTCGTTGAAGTGAAAGAGCTTCCGGATATTTACCCTGTAGGTGATGAGCAAGTTCTTGTTTATG
The DNA here is from genome assembly GCF_011065935.2 of Clostridium estertheticum. NCBI lineage: Bacteria > Bacillati > Bacillota > Clostridia > Eubacteriales > Clostridiaceae > Clostridium > Clostridium estertheticum. Next base: position 1,211,501 of record NZ_JAAMNH020000001.1, read on the forward strand.
AACTTACAGGAAGAGTTGTTCCTGAAATGGGTATCCCAATTCAGGTTGGATGTGTAGTAGTAAATACAGAAACGGTATTAAATATTTACAATGCTTCTATGGGAGAGCCAGTTACAGAAAAATATATCACAGTTGCAGGAGATATACCTAAAAGTTTGACCATAAAAGTGCCAGTTGGCACACCTATTATAGATGTGCTAAGGCAAAGTGGTATAGAAAATTTTGAAGGTTATGCCATTATTGATGGCGGTCCTATGATGGGTCCTGTTATGAGTAATATTGATGGATATATTACAAAGAAAAATAAGGGATTTGTAATTTTGAAAAAACAGCATGCTCTGATTCGCAAGAAATCTATGAATATAGAACAGGCAAGAAGAGTGAATAGAGCTTCCTGTGAGCAGTGCCGTATGTGTACGGATATGTGTCCTCGCTTTCTTATTGGACATAATGTGCAACCACACAAGATGATGACAGCTTTAAATTATGCATTAACAGATGTTGAAGGTCAGAAGAGCGCACAGCTATGCTGTCAGTGTAATTTATGTGAATTGTTCTCTTGCCCAGTAGGACTTTATCCGAAATCTGCAAATCTCTATTTTAAAGAGAAATTAGCCCTGCAGAATATAAGGTATAAGCCAATGCAGTCAGAATTCACTTCCCGAAAAAGCCGTGAGTATCGTTTGGTTCCAAGTAAGCGTCTTATTGCAAGACTAGGTTTGCATGATTTTGACAAGCCGGCTCCTATGACGGAAGTTGAAATAAAACCTGAATTAGTACATATTGCAACAAGACAACATGTAGGGGCACCTGCATTGAACCTTGTTAATCTTGGCGATCATGTGCAAATGGGACAGCTAATCGGCAAAATTCCTGAAGGTAGTTTAGGTGCTGCAATTCATGCAAGCATTTCAGGAACCATTGTGGAGTGTGGAAATGATTTTATTGTAATAAGGAGGGATTAATATGTCCATAGCAATAGGGATGGTTGAATTTACAAGTATTGCACGTGGTATATATGCAGCAGATCAGATGTTAAAAATTGCTGATGTAGAAATAGTTACAGCCAGTTCTGTTTGCCCCGGAAAGTATATAGTTATTGTCCAGGGAGATGTTGCATCAGTTCAAGATTCAGTGAGTGTTGGTGAAAAAATGGCAGAAGAATTTTTGGTTGATTCTATTGTTATACCAAATGTCAGTCCTTTAGTTTTCCCGGCAATAACAGGTGCAACCATGCCAGATGAAATTCAAGCACTAGGAATTATGGAGTCTTTCTCCCTTTCAACCATGGTTATCGCAGCTGATGCAATCTTGAAAGCTGCTGATATACAGCCGCTAGAGCTACGACTTGGAAATGGACTAGGCGGTAAGTCATTCTTTACTTTTACCGGAGATGTGGCTGCGGTTGAAACCGGTATTGAAACAGGAAAGGCTATTGCAATAGAGAAAGGACTGCTTGTAAATGCAGAGGTTATAGCTTCACCCTCTGACAGATTATTGTCATCTTTGTTCTAATATATCAGAACTTATATATATAAGAAGATGTTTTAAATGACTATACCAATAAATGTAAGGATGTGAAAGAATGAAAAAATTAATTTGTGTAAAAGATATTCATGATGTTGAAAAGCAAGGACAAAAGGTATTTTATATTGATAGTAATACAATTATTACTCCAGCAGCAAAAGACGCAGCAAGAGATTGTGGAATAGAGTTTTCTACGGAAGCTCATGTATGTGAGGTAAAGAGTTCTTGTGAAGTAAAAGTGTCTGAGCCGGCAAAAGTCAGTGAGGGTGAACTGGACAAAGATATGATATATAAGGTATTCAAGGCTATGATGGATAAAGGACTTTTAAGTGGAATCTTTGATGCAGTGTCTGACAAGCCATATATTTCTGAGAAGGATTGTGGTGGTTTGAAAATCGTTCGTGGTAAGTCAGTAAGGATGGATGTTTTTGATACTGGAAATCCTAATGACAAAGTAGTCTATCAGGAAATTATCAATGCCGAAGACGGTTGTTCAATGAATGCAGGATTTATTACAATTGAAGGTTGCAGCTTCGACTGGGAAACAACTTGCGAAGAGCTTTACCACGTTGTGGAAGGTACATTGGTAGTAACAGTTGACGGAAAGGTTTATACTGCACAACCTGGTGACTCAGTATTCTTCCCTAAGGGAGCTAAATTAGCATTTGGTTCACCTGACAAGATGAAAGCATTCTATGCTACGCATTAGAAAGTTTGATGGAAGGTAAGGAGGGTTAGGAATGCAGGCACTTGGGTTAATAGAAACAAAAGGACTCATTGCAGCTATTGAGAGTGCAGATGCTATGCTCAAGGCGGCGGATGTGAATCTCTTGGAAAAGACATATGTAGGTGGAGGTCTTGTTTCAATTATTGTAACTGGAGATGTAGGTGCGGTGAAAGCAGCTGTAGAGGCTGGTGGAGCAGCAGTTAGAAAAATAAATAGCGCACTTCTGGTTTCAGAGCATGTGATTCCCCGTCCTCATGAGGAATTGGAAAAGATGATTATACCCGCAGCACCGCTGAAAAATGTAGAAATCTCAACTGATGTGTCAGCAAAAACTGAATCCGAAGAGGAAGTAAAAGTTGAAATCATTGAAGAAGACACTGTAGAGGTTCCTGTTGAAGGTGAAGAAATAGTATTTGAAAATTTAGTAGTGGAAGATTCAGAAGGTACGGAATTCTTAGCAGAAAAAACAGCTACTTCTTTAGAAGTGGATTTGTGTGAGTTGTATAATAAGGAAGCTGTAGATAAGATGGTACTTGAATACGGTTTGGAAGAAGCTATTAAGATTCTGAGCAAGTTTAAAGTGATAGAACTTCGAAATTTAGCCCGTCAATATAAAAACTTTGGTATCGCAGGAAGGAGAGTTTCTAAGGCTAATAAAATACTCCTGCTTACAGAGTTCAGAAAATATTACGGAAATAATTAAGGTAGTTATAGAACTTTATGAGAAAAAGAATGGAGGGGTATTAATTGGAGAATATGGATTATGATTTACGTTCCGTACAAGAAGCAAGAAATCTGGCAAGACTCGGAAAAATTGCGGCAGAGCAGATTGCTGATTATACCGAAGAGCAAATAAATAGGATTTTGTGCAATATGGTAAAGGTAGCAGAAGAAAATTCAGTTTGTCTAGCCAAGATGGCCGTTGAAGAAACTGGTTTTGGAAAAGTTGAGGATAAGACTTATAAAAATCATATGGCTTCTACTTTGGTGTATAATGCCATTAAAGATATGAAGACCATTGGTGTTATTCGCGAAGATGAGGTTGAAAAGGTAATTGATATTGCTGAGCCAGTTGGTTTGATAATGGGAATTGTACCTTCTACAAATCCAACATCAACTGCTATTTTCAAAGCAATAATTGCAGTTAAGTCACGTAATGCAATTGTGTTTTCACCACATCCTGCTGCACTAAAATGTACAATGAAGGCAATAAACCTTATGAATGACGCTGCAGTAGCGGCAGGAGCGCCTGCCAATATTATCAGTAGTCTTTCTACCCTATCTATTGGGGCTACAAATGAGTTAATGAAATGTAAAGAAGTTGCTCTAATTATTGCAACTGGTGGCCCAGGAATGGTAAAGGCCGCTTATAGTGCGGGTAAACCTGCATTGGGTGTTGGTGCTGGTAACTCTCCGGCTTATATTGAGAAAACTGCTAATGTTGCGCAAGCAGTTAGGAATATTATGGCAAGTAAGACTTTTGACTATGGAACTATTTGTGCATCTGAACAGTCTATAATTGTTGAAGAGTGCAACCATGATCAAGTAGTGGCTGAACTTAAGAAGCAGGGCGGTTATTTTATGACAGCTGAAGAAACTGCAAAAGTTTGTGCTTTGTTATTTAAGAATGGACACACTATGAGTGCCAAATTCGTAGGAAGATCTCCTCAGGTTATTGCGACTTCTGCAGGTATTTCCATTCCTGAGGGAACTAAGGTTCTTATAGGTGAGCAGCAAGATGTTGGTGAGGCTTATCCGCTGTCCTTCGAAAAACTCACAACGGTATTAGCTTTTTATACAGTGAAAGATTGGCACGAGGCATGCGAGCTTAGCATCAAATTACTTCAGAACGGAATCGGACACACTATGAGTATTCATACAGAAGACAGAGATATTGTAATGAAGTTTGCTAAAAAACCAGCAGCTCGTATTTTAGTCAATACTGGTGGAACCCAAGGTGGTACCGGTGCAAGCACAGGACTTATACCTTCATTTACACTAGGTTGCGGTACATGGGGAGGAAGTTCTGTTTCAGAAAATGTTACTCCAATGCATTTGATTAATATAAAAAGAGTTGCATATGGCATTAGGGATTGCAGTACATTAGCTTCCGCAGATCCGACTTTTAATCACCCTGAATTCTCTGGTAGTTGTGGAGTTCAGAATGCCGTAGCATGCGGTTCTATAAGTCCTGACTCATATGCAGCTGCATCTAAGAACGATTGCACTGATAATGAAAAGCTTTTGAAGCTGGTAAATGAACTAGTAAATGCAATGAAGGGAGCCAACTAAAATGGAAAAGTATGATGCTGTCCTGAAGCTTTTACTGGAGGCGGCTCAATCTAACTTGAATTTTGCTGATGTGAAAGAGCATATGTATGAAATACCAGTTGGGGTTTCCAATCGCCATATTCACCTCTCGCAGGCAGATGTAAACAGTCTGTTCGGGGAAGGATATCAGTTGACAAAAAGTAAAGATTTGTCACAGCCTGGACAGTATGCATGTAAAGAAACAGTGACAATCTGCGGTCCAAAGGGCGCCATTGAGAAAGTTAGAATTCTTGGTCCAGTGCGTAGTAAGACGCAGGTGGAAGTTTTGACAGGAGATTCCTTTAAACTTGGCACCGTTTCACAAGCAAGGCTATCAGGGAATTTACAGGGAACACCCGGAATTACGCTAATTGGTCCCAAGGGATCTGTTCAGACTACAGAAGGTTTGATTGTTGCACAAAGACACATTCATATGACCATTGAAGACGCTAAGCGTTTCGGCGTGCATGACGGACAGATGGTATCCATTCAGATTAATGGACCACGCGGTGGTATTTACAATAATGTTGTCGTTAGAGCAAATGATGCTTCTGCACTAGAATGTCATATTGACACAGAAGAAGCAAATGCTATGAGTCTTAATTCCTTATCAAAAATTACAATTACAAAATAAAAAATTAGGAGGAAATAAAAATGAAATATGATGCATTAGGAATGATTGAAACAAAGGGTTTAGTTGGAGCTATTGAAGCTGCGGATGCAATGGTGAAAGCTGCAAATGTTTACTTAGTTGGTAAAGAATTTGTCGGTGGTGGTCTAGTAACAGTAATGGTAAGAGGCGACGTAGGTGCCGTAAAGGCAGCAACTGATGCTGGTGCTGCTGCAGCTCAGCGTGTTGGAGAACTGGTTTCTGTTCATGTTATCCCTCGTCCACATGTTGAAGTTGAAGGTATTCTTCCTAAAATGGTAAAGATGGAAGAAGAGGCAAAATAGATTCTGACCATCATTAGAGTAACTCATATAAATTATATTGGAATAATAGTGGTGTAATTTTCTACTGTAAAAAATTATAAATATAAATAAAAAATTAGGAGGAAATAAAAATGAAATATGATGCATTAGGAATGATTGAAACAAAGGGTTTAGTTGGAGCTATTGAAGCTGCAGATGCGATGGTGAAAGCTGCAAATGTTTACCTAGTTGGTAAGGAATTTGTTGGTGGTGGTCTAGTAACAGTAATGGTTAGAGGTGACGTAGGTGCTGTAAAGGCAGCAACTGATGCTGGTGCTGCTGCAGCTCAGCGCGTAGGCGAACTGATTTCTGTTCATGTTATCCCTCGTCCACATGCTGAAGTTGAAGCTATACTTCCTAAAACAACAAAGAGAGAAGAAGATGTAAAATAGATTAAAGATCGTCATTTAAACGCCATTATTAAAATAATGGCTAGTTATTAACTGTGGGACTGTTACAACACTAAAACTTTTTAGGCTGTAACAGCCCTGATTTTTTTGTCAAAAGTAAAATGAGCGTCCTAAAAGGACTGCAAGTTCCAAATTAAAGGAGAGCAAAATTATGAATCAAGTATTTGCACCAGGCTGCACTTTGATGTTATACAAACCGGTACTTGTAGATAAACTTAAAATGGTTATAGTCTCAGAGTTTGGCGAGATGCCCACGCTTTTGACTTGTTGTTTTCACGATGCTAAATTGGAGCACGGTACACGAGTAATTACTGTATGTTCAGCCTGTGACAAAAGTTATAGAGAATTATATGAAGGAATCACAACGGTATTATTTTGGGAGGTACTGGCCGATAGTGTGACTTTTAATTTTCCTGACTATAAAGGCGTAGAAATGGCTGTACAAGATACTTGTTACAGTCGCACAGAGGAAAGATACCTGAACGCCATTCGCAAATTGTTAGCGAGAATGAATATAAAAATTATTGAGCCTGAATTAACACGAGCCAAATCAATTTGTTGTGGGGACAATTTTTATGGAAAGTTGCCTGTAGAACAAGTCAATGAGTTTATGAAAAAACGTGCACAGCAAATGCCTTGTGAGGAAGTTGTGGTTTCTTGTGTTTCCTGCATCAAATCCATGTATATTGGAGGCAAAAAACCACGATTTATTATTGATTTGTTGTTTAGCGAAGATACACTAACAGATAATTATGAAACTCAGGGTTGGCACAAACAGATGGAAGACTTTATTGAGGCACATTAAAATACACAAATAAGGCTTATACAAGCCTTATTTGTGTTTATAGATGTTTCATATAATTATACTATCACATTCAATCCTTGGATTTTGACGCACATTCACATTTTCTATAGGTATTGGGTGTCATGTTCATCTTCGCACAGAATACCCTGTTAAAATAAGATGGATCCGAGAAGCCACATTCAATTGAAATACGATAAGCCGGATAATTAGTTGTCTCCAGTAACCTGCAAGCATATTGAATTTTCAGATTATTAACATAATCTGTAAATGCCACATCTGTATCCTTTTTAAAAACATGGCTGAAATATTTTGGATTCATAAAAGCCTTAGATGCAAGCATTTCCAAAGTCAATCTTTCCCTAAAATGCTCTTTAATATATTTTACAGATTCCTCTATAAAGCTATGAAGATATTCCTTACGTTCTGTGATCTTTTCTTCAGGAATTTCATCCAACAGCACATGACATTCGCCTGCCGAGTCCAGCATTTTGCGGAAAATCTCTTTGAAGATGGTGGGTTTGATAGGCTTTAATTGGTATTCAAAAACCCGAAGTTTAATGGCTTTCTGTGCATAGGGGAAGTCCGAGTATGCGGACAAAATGGTAATACAAGCGTTAGGTAGAAATTTTCTGATTTCCTCAATGGCGCTTAGACCATCCATTTCAGGAATCATCACATCCATTATGATAATATCCGGTCGATACTGCTTTGCAAGCCTTACGGCCTCAACTCCGCTTTCACAGGTCAGTAGTTTATCCTCCGGTAAAAGTTCCTCAAGCACAACTGTTTTGAGGAAATCTTGTTCAAGCATTTCATCTTCTACAATCAAGACCACACTCATGGCGTTAACCTCCCAATAGGCTGGGTGGGAATAGTTATGGTAACGGTACTTCCACTATAATCAGACTTTACTATTTTAAGTCCATATTGTTCTCCGTAATATTGTTTTAAACGCTTGTCTGTATTCCAAAACCCTAAACCCGATTTATTTTCTAATTGTTGCGTGTTCTGCAAAAAATCCTTTGGAAAACCGTTTCCATTATCCATAATAGAAATAACGATCTCGTTTTTATATATTTCCGCGTAAATACTAATTTTGCCTCCGTCACGCTTGGGAGTGATGCCGTGGATTACAGCGTTTTCAACAATGGGCTGAATCACCATGTTGGGGATTCTGTAAGACTTAATATTCTCAGGGATGTCGGTGTCATACACCAGACGGTTTTTAAATCTTACCTTTTGGATATACAGATATTTTGTCATGTTGTCAATTTCGGCACCGATGGTATGAAGCTGGTTATCTTGCTTTAAATTGTACCTGAGCAAATCGGAAAGGCAATAGATAAGCTCCTCCGTTTGGGAATGCTCAAAATACGCAATGCGGGCGATACAGTTCAAGGTATTAAACAAAAAATGTGGATTAACCATCAGAGACATGTTTTTCGCTTCTAGATCGTTAATCTTTTTCTCTAGTATTTCCCTTTCAATAGATAACCTTACATCTAGATTTGCATGACTTATGCTTTGGGATAAGTCGAGAGAAATATTTTTAGCAATATGACCGCACAACTGCTCATGTATTTGAATTTTATTTGATTCCACGGTTTTAAGCGAGGAAATCGATTTGGCGATAAACTCCAATTCCGGACCTTTTGCCTCTTCTAGGGACTGGACATTAATCATGAGTTTTTGATATTCGTTACCTTGCAAATATGATTGTACTCCAGCTACATAACCCAAAATCTCATCCTGAACCATTATTGGGTAAAGGATGTTTTCAAGCCCATGCCTACAAACGAATCTATCCTGGGCGTTAGGCTTAAGCCTACATCTGTAGTCGGTGCATACCTGACCTATACTTTCCTGGCACATATAGGTACAAAAATGGGGAGATGGAATAAACTCAAATAAAATATCGCCATTTGTATCTATCAAAAACACTGGAAGATCTGACAGTGATAAAATACTCATATAGCGTGTATATAAGTTATTGGAGGCTATTAATTTTTCCAGCAGATTATTAGTTTTATTCATGCTTTCAGCACACCTTTTCCGCCATGTAATTTATATTCAAAAGAAGTAAATTATGTGAAGTTCTATAGGCAGGAAAATCTCTTTTGAATCTGGGTATGGCTTTTTAATTATTATTAGTATAATGTACAATAGTATAAAAGTAAATAACTAATCCTATGTTATTTTGGATTATTTTGTCGAAAAAAAGAGAGGGTAAAACTTAGGTTTTTGCCTTTTTTTATTTTCCCTCAATATTTGTCAATAACACTTTTTATAAATACTAATCAGATCTTCCTTAGAAGGCTGTCTGGGACTCGTGGGAGTACACCTATCAAGCAAGGCTGTTTCGGCCATATGATCCAGAGCGCTTTCAAACTCCTTTTGATCAATTCCAAGAGCACGAATATTATCTTCCACCCCAAGTGCTTTTTTCAGTCTACCTACAGCTTGTATGAAATTAACAGCTCCTTCACGGTGAGTCCGGGCCGGAAGTTGCAGAATCGTTGCCAGTTTTGCGTATCTGATCGTAGCATAATCGTTGGCACTTCCCCTTAAGTCGGCGTTGTATTCCATCACCGCATTAAGTAATAGCGCATTGGAGCGACCGTGCGCAATGTGAAAAGTTGCACCTATGGCGTGGGATAGACTGTGGTTGATGCCAAGATTCGAATTTGTAAATGCCATTCCTGCCATGCAGGAAGCGTTTTGAACACGATCTCTGGCATCGGAATCCTTCACGTCTTTATAAAGTTTCTCAATGTTCTCGAAGATCAGTTTGACTGCCTTTTCTGCAAGAGCATCTGTAAAGTCCGTTGCGTTTGTAGAAACATAGGCCTCGATGGCATGAACCAGAACATCTATGCCCGTATCCACCACCACCCGAGTAGGAACATGCTGAATACAGGTAGAGTCAAGTATGGCAATGTCTGGTGCGATAAACTCGTCTACGATGACTACCTTTTCCACACCGGAAGTAATAACGGCGAAGTCCGTTACTTCCGAGCCCGTTCCACTTGTAGAGGGAATCGCAATAAATAGTGGTTTTTTCATTTCACGACCCGCGGAGCTCTCTAACTTCCACGAAAAATACAGAATTCCCTTGGCAGTATCAATAGCTGAGCCTCCGCCCATTGCAACTAGGACATCAGCATCGCTTTCTCCGTATAGCTTAAGTCCCTCCGCAATTACATTGACATCAGGATCAGGGCGCACCCCAAAAAAAACAACAGAGCTTATTCCAGCTTTTAACAGGTAATCTACCACATTTTGAAGATATCCTAGCTTTTCCATTATGGAATCTGAAACAATAAATGCTCGGGAGCCAGTAATCTGTTCTAAAACCTGTATGGATTGTTTATTAAAATAAACCTTGGATTTCAGTTTAAAATTGTCTTCCATGATTTTTACCTCCTATTTTTTGCTACTATAGTAAGCCTTATTTTTATTAATCTAAATTACCGATAATATATGATATCATGCAAAACAATTAGTTTATTGCAGATTCAATATATAGTTTTAGCACTATTGTATCCAGTTAAAAGTAGCAATTGTACAATATTGATTTTATTGTACAATTGCTACTTTAAAGTTGTAATTTTTCCGTTTTTTCTTTTTTGAGATATAAATATGCTATAATAATAAAATATTAAGCATTTATTCTGCTAAAATACCCTTTACAAGTATGAATCTGTGTAATAGACTATTATAAAGTAATAAATAGATATATGAGTGGTGGAATTATTAATGAAAATGGAAGAATTAGTACAAAAAAAACTGCAACTGGTTTTTAATGATGATAGCATTATATTCGACAAATCACGTTTTGCTGGCGGACTTACCAATTATAACTATCTTATGAATATTAAGGGGATAGAATATGTTGTAAGGCAACCGGGCGGCATGACCAATGAGATGATCGACCGAAAAATTGAAAAGATCAACAATCGCATGGCCACGGAGTTTGGTTTGAATTCTGAGTGCGTTTATTTTGATGAGGTAAGCGGGATTAAAATCAGTGTATACATTAAAAATAGCAAAAACATTGCGATTTCGGATCCGTGCTCTATCACAAATTTGAGAGCTGTTTCTGGTCTGCTTAAAAAAAGCCATTTCAACCCAAATCATTTTCCAAATACCTTTGATTGGCAAATGGAGCTTACTAAATATGAACAGATTATTCAAGAGCTTAATGGAGGTTTTTTCTTTGACTACGCTGAATTGAAAAAGCAATTGCTTGATTTTATGAAAAAGAATATTAAAAATACAATATCTGTTCCCTGTCATAACGACACAGTACCTGAAAACTTTGTGGTGGGTGACAATGGCAGAACTTACCTAGTAGACTGGGAATATTCTGGAATGAACGACCCAAGCTGGGATGTGGCTGCATATATTCTTGAATCAAGATTGACCGAAGAGGCAATTCAATATTTTCTTTTGGACTACTATGGCCAACTTTTGACGTCAGAAGAAGTATTAAAAATAAAATGCTTTATGATGGCGCAGGATTTGCTTTGGATGGTATGGGCCATGATTAGACATTACAGCGGCGACGATTTTCTCGACTACTGCAGTGTCAGATACGAACGTTTTCAGAAGAATATAAGGGCAATCACTGTTTCGTCAGATTATTCCATTGCCGATATGGTAAAGAATTAGAAAGCCATAACGGTTGTTTTTGAAAGTTTGTTTTTATATCTGAACTGTACCCCATTGAATAGATACAACTGAGAAAGAGTTGTGTCCATTCAATGGGGTGATTTTTTTTTGCTAAACAAACAACAATGGAGATGATTTCCTCTTATAGCGACTTGATTAAAACTATTAGTGCAATAAAGTAACGATAGTACAAAAACCTCAAAAAACTGGCGGATATAATGCATTAAAATATTGCACTTTATGCCATGAAAAAAATGATTATTAAGCTATATTAATAATAGGGTGTAATAGTAAGCTACAGGTGGCAAAATATTGCTAAAGAAAACGGTTTCTGATTTTTTGTTCAATAAGGTTAAATAAACTCTGCAAAAAAATTTCTAATGACTATGTGAAAATAATGGAGGAGCATTTTTATGAAATGAAAGAAATTATAAAAATGGTCATTACAAATTATAATTTAATGATATTAAATTAAAAGTATTTAAAAGAAGGGGGTTTTGTTTATGAGCGAAGTGACAGTAGCAGTTAATGCGTCTGCAGTTGCTGCTAAAAAGAAGTTAACATCACAATTTTACAAAAAGGGTATCTCAATCGCTTTATTCTCAGGTCTTATGTATGGATTCTATTCAGCATTTTTGACCTTAGGTATGTCTAAAGGGGTTTGGGGTGACTGGTATGGTCTTAACACAGCCGGTTTATCTGCTTTTGCTATCACATATTTACTAGGTGCAATTGGTAGTGCGGTAAATGATACTTGTAGTGCTGTTTGGGCATTACTTTATGCAGGGTTTAAAGGTAAGCTTGGGGATTTCTTTAGATGTATTAATACTACCCCAGGTCGTGTAATGATTTTAGCAGCTCTTATAGGAGGTCCTATTTCCAGCACAGCATATGTTGTTGGTCTTCAGATGGCTGGATCAATTGTTATTCCTATTACTGCCCTTTGCCCAGCTATTGGTGCTATTTTAGGTAGAATATTATACAAACAAAAATTAAACAAGCGTATGATGTTAGGTATTGCTATTTGTGTTATTGCTAGTTTTATGATTGGAAGTACAAGCATTGCTGGAGATGCACCAAAAGGTATGTTCCTGGGTGTTTGTATTGCTTTCATCGCTGCTCTTGGTTGGGGTTTTGAAGGTTGTGTAGCTGGTTACGGTACATCTATGATTGACTCTGAGATTGGTATTACTATACGTCAGACAATATCAGGTATTTCAAACTTAATTATTTTAATCCCTATTTTTGGTATGATGGCAGGTAGTACTAAGCTTTCAACAGGCCTTGTTGTTCAGGCCTTTACAAGTGGTCCTGCTATGATTTGGTTTGCCTTAAGTGGTCTTTGTGCATTCGTTTCATATATGAGCTGGTATAAGGGTAACAGTATGTGCGGTGCCGCTCTCGGAATGGCGTGTAATGGTACATACTCATTCTGGGGACCATTCTGCTGCTGGATAATACTTGGTGTATTCAACGGTATGAAAGGCTGGTCATTACCTCCTATCGCTTGGGTTGCTGCTTTATTAATGGTATTTGGTATCTTAGTAATCTCTATGAATCCAATGGATTTGTTCAAAAAAAAGGAGGTAAATATGTATGAAAGCGCTTAACTATGCGATTTTGAAGCATTTTACAAAAGTTAAAGAAGCTTGCGCTGAAGACGTTATTGAAGTTTTAAAAGGCGAATATTGTAATTTCAAAGCCCTTAACAGAGATGATGTAATCACAGCATTAATGACAGCTGAAGCTAATGGTCTCCTTGAAGAAACTAGGTTTGAAATGGATAAAGCCAATGTCTTAAGGGTTTACTATCATGCAAATGAAGAAGGGGCAGTTACAATTAATAAATACATTAAAGATTAATAATTTGATTTAGGATTTGAATTCTATAAGTTCAAATTGTATATATAAAAAATAAAATAATTATGACACAATCGGCCACGTAATGGAGTTAATATCCACTATGTGGCCATTTTGGTCTAATTAAAAATAAATAAAATGAAATGAAATTAAATATTTTACGAAAATGCTTGAAACGCAATTTCAAACATGTTAATATAAGAATATAATATAAAACGTTTTCAAAAAACAAATGATAAGTAATATAGGAGGTAAAATATGGACAAATTAAACTTAAAAAAACTAACTACAGAAAGTAGAAATGAAAATACCATGGACATAGATAGAATTTCAACTTTAGAAATGGTAAAAGTAATAAATAATGAAGATAAAAAGGTAGCTGAAGCTGTAGAAGTGGAACTTCCTAAAATAGCAGAAGCCATAGATTGTATAACTTTAAGAATGAATAAAGGTGGGAGATTAATTTATATAGGCGCAGGAACTTCCGGAAGACTTGGAATTTTGGATGCATCGGAGTGTCCACCTACTTTTGGAATTTCAGAAGAAATAGTACAAGGTATTATCGCAGGAGGTACAGAAGCCATATTTAGAGCAAAGGAAGGTGCTGAGGATTCCAAGGAATTGGCAGTAAAAGATTTAAAGGATAAAAATATCACAGAGAATGATACAATAGTAGGACTTGCAGCATCTGGTAGAACCCCATATGTTATAGGGGGCCTGGAGTATGCAAATGAAATAGGAGCATTAACAATTTCAGTTACTTGTAATGCTAATTCACAAGTTTCAAAGACCGCAAAAATATCAATAGCACCGGTAGTTGGAGCAGAAGTTGTAACAGGATCCACAAGACTCAAATCAGGAACAGCTCAAAAACTAGTATTAAATATGTTATCAACAGGAGCTATGATAAAGCTAGGAAAAGTATATGGCAACCTTATGGTAGATGTAAAATCAACAAATGAGAAATTAACGCAGAGAGCTAAGCTAATAGTTTGCGAAGCAACGGGAATAGATATTGAAGAAGCAACAGAAGTATTAAATGAAACAGATTTTGATGTTAAGCTAGCAATATTCATGATATTATCAAAGCTTAATAAAAAGGAAGCGAAAATTACATTAGATCAAAATAATGGATATATAGCAAAAGCGCTAAAAAACATTTAAAAAGGAGGAAAATATTATGACAAATATAGATATTGCTAAAAATTTAGTGGAGCTGGTTGGAGGAAAAAGTAATATAAAATCTGTTACACATTGTATGACCCGTTGTAGACTAGAACTTAAAGATTATTCAAAGGCAAAAATAGAAGAAATAAAAAAATCTGAAGGAGCTCTTGGGGTAGTTGAAGACGAGGGACAGCTACAAGTTATTTATGGACCAGGAAAGGTAAATAAGGTAACTGAAGAGGTAAGTAAAATACTTGGAAAAAATATAGTTATAGGGGAAGATGCAGTAGCAGAAACTAAAACTAAATTAAAACAAAAGAATAATACTAAGTTTAAAAATATGCTTAAAAGATTAGGAAGTATATTTATTCCATTAATACCATTATTCGTTGCCTGTGGACTAGTCCTTGCAGTAAATAATATAGCAGGAGTTTACTTTGGTAATGCGTATAAAGCCACAACAGCAGCTCAAATAATAGGACTTATAGGGAATGGTGTATTCTCTATTCTATCAATTTTAGTTGGAGTAAATGCAGCTAAGGAATTCGGCTCACAAATGCCAATGATGGGTGGAGTATTAGGTGGAATTCTTTCATCAACAGCACTTGCAAAGATAACCCTTTTTGGAAAAGCATTAACTCCAGGACGTGGGGGAATTATTTCAGTAATACTAGTAGTGCTTTTAGCTTGTTATATTGAAAAGGCTTGTAGAAAATTTGTGCCAGATGTATTAGATTTATTCGTTACACCACTGGTTACACTTACAATTTCAGTTTTAGTAGCATTATTAATACTTCAACCAATAGGTGGATTTATTTCAGATAGTATAGGACTCGTAGTAAAACAAACAATAGCATCAGATAATATATTAATATCAGTTATATCAGGAGCAATATCGGGAGGGCTATTTTTACCACTGGTTATGACTGGAATGCACCAAGCGTTAACTCCAATACATGCAGATTTAATAGCTAATGTTGGATTTACAGTATTACTTCCAATACTCGCAACAGCTGGAATGGCACAAGTAGGAGCAACGATCGCAGTACTCCGAAAAACGAAAAATGAAAGATTAAAGAAGGTAGCTAAAAATGGATTAGTACCGGGGTTTTTAGGAATAGGAGAACCATTAATATATGGTGTAACATTACCACTTGGAAAGCCATTTCTTGGGGCTTGTCTTGGAGCAGCAGTAGGTGGAGCGGTGATGGCATTATTTAAGGTAGGAGCCGTTGCAATTGGTGTATCAGGATTACCACTGGCATTATTAATTGCAAATGGAAAAATGGGAGTATTTTTAATAGGAGTATTAGTATCATATGCAGGTGGATATTTCTTTACTAGCATATTAGGCTTTGAAGATCCAGTGGATTAAAAGGTTAGAGAGTTTATAAAAAGACCCGAAAGGGTCTTTTTATAAATTAAAGTTAATAATGATTTTAAGGAGGAATTTTTATGAGTTACGGTATTTCAATTTATTTTGGGCTGGACAATACAAGGGAAGAAAATATAAAGTTGTTAAAGGATGCTCATGAACTGGGGTTTACTAGAATATTTACCTCACTTCATGTACCGGAGGCAGATTATAGCATCTTAAAGACTGAGGCGCGTGAATTTTTTAAGTTAGCTAAAAAATATAATATGGATATAATAAGTGATATTTCTCCTAATACTTTTAAGTTTTTAGACTTGAATGATATGGATTTGAAGGGACTCGGCTATATGGGGGTTAAGACTATAAGAATAGATTTTGGATATACAGTAGAAGAAATATCTAAAATGACCCAAAATCCTTATGGTATTAAAATTCAACTAAATGCATCCACAATAACTGAAGAGTTTTTTGAAAATCTAGATATATATTCGCCTAACTATAAAAATGTTGATGCATTACATAATTTTTACCCTAGAGTAGGTACGGGTATTTCAGAAGAATGTATGAAAGAGAAAAATACTATTTTAAGTAAAAGAGGAATTAGAGCTTCTGCTTTTGTAGGATCCAATAATAGAAAAAGAGGTCCTGTACGTGATGGATTGCCTAGCTTAGAAGATCATAGAGGTATAGAGGTACGAGAAGCTGCAAATCATTTATATATCCTGGGAAATAAATCTATATTTATTGGAGATTCACTACCAAGCAAAAGAGAATTAGAGGATTTATCAGCTCTAAGTCCAGATGCAGTAGAGCTTTGTATAGAATTAAAAGAATATGATAGTGTAACCCTAAGATTACTTAATGAAACTTACACCAATAGAACAGATGAGGCTAGAGACGCTATAAGAGCTAGTGAAAGTAGATTACTTCTTAAGGGAGATAAAATAAAGGCATTAAATACAGTAGATAAGAATTATGGAGATATCACTATAGATAACGAAAATTACATGAGATATATGGGGGAATTGCAAATATTAAAATGCAGCCAAAAGGGTGATTATAGGACAAATGTTGTAGCTTCTGTTTTACAAAAGGATATTTATCTATTAAAATATATAAAGGGTGGTAAGAAATTTTACTTTAATATAATAAATAGAGTTAAAATCTAATTTAATAGGGATGCGAGATTATGAATGTATTACAGTATATAAAGCAAAATTACGATAGCTTTACAGATAGTGAAAAATTAATAGCAGATTATTTATTAGAAACTAAGGAAAGTATTATAACAATGTCCGCTAAGGATATAGCGTGTATTACAAAAACATCGGCTCCAACAGTTGTTAGGTTTGCTAAAAAAATAGGGTTCAACAGCTTAAATGAAATGAGGCTTAAATTATATATAAGTTTAGATAAGATGGATCAAGCTACTGAGTTTCAATATCTAGATAAAGATTTAGGAACAAAAAATATAATTTATACAATAAAAAATTCAATAGATTCTATTATGCAGGAGACAGTTAATTTGTTAAGTGAAGAAGACCTAGATAAGGCAATAGAACTGCTTATAAATGCAAAAAACATATATATCTTTAGTGTAGGAGTATCAGCTTTAGTAGGTCAAGATTTTTATTATAAGTTAAGCAGAATAAATAAGAGATGCATATCACATACAGATACCCATTTGCAAATAACAACATCTATATTAATGGAACCAGGTGATGTAGCAATAGCAATATCCTATTCAGGTGAAACAAGGGAAGTTATCAAATGTGTAGAGAATGCAAAAAAAAGGAAAGTTCCAGTAATAGCAATAACAAAGGCTAGTGTAAATAATAAGATAGCTGATCTCTCAGATGTGGTGTTACGTGTGCCAGCAGTAGAAAAATCTTTGAGGGAAGGTGCAATGAACTCGAGAATATCACAGCTAGCAATAATAGACATGTTATTTATAGGAATGGTTAGAAATAATATAAAAGAAGTAGAGGAAAAATTAATTGAAACAAGAGAAGCAGTTAAAGAAATGTATAAGTAGGGGTATAATAAGCTTCCTCAATTTCACATAATTTCACATGATTATTCAATAATAATAATACCAATTGGTGTAAGTGCTCAAACATTAACAACTAAAACTGAAATATGAGGGGAATGTAGCTTGATTTGTATAACCAAATCTAGCTACATTCTTCTTTTGTATTAGTAAATGGTAGTTTAAAATATACGCTTAAAAAGTAATGTAAATGGACAATTTATGATTGCAAGTAAAACAATACGGGGTAGTCAGATTGATATTATTTCTAATGTAATTTTAGCAAAGAACCTTTTTAAGAGAAAGTGAATTTTAAATTGTTTGAATTATTAATTCCTCTAATTGTAATCTTGGTCTTTGTGATGGGTTTTGGTCGGGGTACCCTATAGGTAATAATGCTACCACATCATATCTTTCATCAAGCTCAAGAATTTCCTTTGCTTTTTTACTGTTAAACATCATTATCCAACAACTTCCAAGACCTAAGTCTACAGCCCTCAAAGCTATGTGTTCTAGTGCTATTGTTGCATTTAAAAACAAATATGATTTTAGGCTTTCTTCATCCATTTCTTTTTTTCTTTTTTCTAAAGCATCTGAATCTTTACTCATGTTAGCAAGTGGTGTATCTATAAAAGCATTTGCTTCAATTAATTCCTTTGTTCGAGCATTTGTTGTAGTTAAAACTTGTTTGTCTATACAACACACTATAATTAATGGTGCCCTTGTTACAAAAGGTAATGGAGTACACTGCGCAAGTTTTGATCTAGCCTCCAGACTTTTAATTATTACATAACGGGTAGCCTGCAAGTTGCTTCCTGATGGTGCAAGTCGTCCGGCTTCAATGAGTTCTGTTATATATTGATCAGGAATAGGATCAGGTTTAAATTTTCTTATACTTCTTCTAGATTTTATAGTTTCAATTAATTCCATTTATAACACTCCTCCTATAATATAGAAAAGATATATATATTTTTACATCAATTATATGGTATTACAATAAACTGTGCTGGAAAAGAAATGGGTTTAAGCGCATTTATACCCTATTAAGCGAAACCTAAACACATAATATTGTACAATTGTTTTATTATTCAATTATACATCATATTATTTTGCTAAAAGTAGTTTTCAAAGAAAATATTATTAAAAATATCTATTGACATTAACGCTACGTAAATGTGTACAATAATCTTGTAAGGAGATGAGCGTATGGAATATACAGTGCAAAAGTTAGGAAAGCTCGCAGGTGTGAGCACCAGAACACTTAGGTATTATGATGAAATAGGAATTCTGAAGCCGGCAAGAATTAATTCGTCAGGATATCGAATTTATGGTGAAAAAGAGGTTGATAGGTTACAGCAAATACTGTTTTACAGAGAACTCGGTGTGAGTTTAGATAGTATAAAGGAAATAGTAACTGCACCTTCCTTTAATGCAGCTAATGCACTTATAGAACATCGTGAAAAGCTCCTGGAAAAAAGAAATCAATTGGATACTTTAATAGCAAATGTAGATAAAACAATAGCAATAACTGGAGGGGAAATTAAAATGAGTGATAAAGAAAAATTTGAAGGCTTTAAGAAAAACATGATTGATGATAATGAGAAAAAGTATGGTAGTGAAATAAGAGAAAAGTATGGCAAGGATACAATTGAAAAATCAAATGCAAAGGCAATGAACATGACACAGAAGCAGTACGATGAGGTGACAAAGCTTGCGAGCCAGGTGACAATCACCCTAGCTGAAGCTTTTAAAAATGGCGACCCTGCAAGTGATATAGCACAAGAGGCAGCGGACTTGCACAAAAAATGGCTTACCTACTATTGGAGTGAGTATAGCAAGGAGGCACATGCTGGGCTCGCTCAAATGTATGTTGATGATGAAAGATTCACAGCGTACTATGATAAAGAACAACCTGGTACGGCAGCTTTTTTAAGAGATGCAGTTCTCATCTACACAGGTATGAAAAAATAATAAAAAAGCTGTTATTACCTCAAAGGTTGCAGCATTAATTGAAAAATATTTTTTTTTGTAAAAGGGTGCCTATTTGGCATCCTTTTAGTTGATGGAGGACGATGGAAATCTCGTTCAGAGGTATTGGGTAGAGTTATAAGGTAAAATTGTTGACTACTAGAATTGACACAAAGGAAGGATGAGTTACTTGAGTATTTTTGAAACCGGCATGTTAATTTGCTTTGGATTAGCTTAGCCAGCAAACATTTATAAATCTATAAAATCACGTTCCACAAAGGGAAAAAGTGCAATGTTTTTGATTATAGTAATAGTGGGGTATATATTCGGAATTATACACAAAATATTATATAGCAGAGATATAATAATGATATTATATCTTATAAATTTTCTAATGGTATTAGTGGATCTTATATTGTATTATAAAAATAAAAAATATGAGGTTTAAAATTGTATTTCTATTAGAGGAAGCCGCCATTTAATAAGGACTTAATGATTCTATAATGACAGAAAAAGTAAAGCGTGCATTGGTTAATCAAAAGGTTGCTTTCAAGCCTAAGTGAGTGTAGTTTCTTGAAAAAGAAATAGCACAATGAACTACGTTAGATGATTGGTTAAAGACGTACCTTTAGATGTACTTCAGTCTGAAGCCCTACGATAGTTAGAAAGAAACGAACCTAAGGCAATTGCTATGGTTAGACACATCAAAACTCAATACACCACCATTTGACATTGGCAAGAAGAAAAATACCCATTAGGAGGATGACTAGAGATGGTCGAATATTCTTTTGTAGTGGACTTATCTGGCAACAGATTAAGTCCATGCAACAAAAACAAAGCATATTATCTTATTCGGAAAAACAAAGCTAAAATGCTTAATAAATTTCCAATGGTAATACAGCTACAAAAAATAGTTGAGGATGATAATATTGATGATGTTAAAAATTATCTTGGAATTGATGATGGAAGTAAAAATGTGGGCCTGGGAATAATTCAACAATGTAACACAAAGGTTAAAACAGTTTTCAAAGGAACTATAGAATTAAGGCAAGATGTTTCCACAAAAATGACTGTAAGAAAGGGCCATAGAACATATCATAGGTACCATAAAAGATATCGTGAAAAGAGGTTTGACAACAGACGCGCGTCTAAACGCAAGAATAGACTTGCGCCAACTATACTACAAAAGAAACAGTCTATATTAAGGGTTGTAAGTAAACTGTTAAAATGGACTAAGATAGATGCTATATATCTTGAAGATGTTCTTATAGACATAAGGGCTATGATTGAAGGCAAAAAGCTATACAAATGGCAGTATCAAAAGTCAAATAGACTTGATAATAATATTAGATTAGCTGTATTTATGAGAGATAACTTTAAGTGCGTAGATTGTAACTCTAACATGATGGATAGATATTTAACTAAAATTAAAGGTAAGAATTTGTATATTAGGCATCCAATGCATGTTATGCAAGGTAAAAAATATCTGCAAGTGGAACTTGGGAAAATAGCGCCACTATCTTTGACTACAGGCGCAGATACTGCAAATCATAGAATAGACTGGAATATAGAAAAAAGTCATTCTAATGATGCTTTAGTAGTTTGTGGCACTGAAATTAAAACTAAGGATATCAACATTAAAGAATGGCATATAAAACCTTTACGCAGAAAATCAAAGGGTGATATAGATAAAATTGTTGATGGATTTAGATTAAGAGATTATGTTAAATATACCAAGCGAAATGGCTTATGTTATATTGGATATATAACAGCATTATATCCAGATAAAAAACAGTTTAATATGACAACCAAAGATGATATTGTACTTAAAAGGTACGGGTTAAAAAGTCTTAATCTTATTTCAAGACCGAATAGTATAAGATTTTTATAAATTCAAAAAATAGAAAGTGAGGTGAATACTGGTTTTAAATTTAAATGGTTAGATATGTTTAGATATAAGAAACCAGGAATTATTATGGATAAAAAAATTAATGCTATGTATTTCAGTGCCACAGGTACAACTAAAAAAGTAGTATGTGGTATAGTAGAAAAAATATTAGGAGATATTGGTAAAGAAATGATTTCAAATAATGTTGATTTTACATTACCGGGAGTTAGGCAAGAAACAGTATCTTTTAAAGAAGAAGATGTTGTCATTATAGGTGTTCCGGTCTATGCAGGAAGAGTCCCTAATGTATTATTAAAATATTTAAACTCGATTAAAGGTAATGGCGCATTAGCAATTCCTGTAGTTGTTTATGGAAACAGAAATTATGATGATGCTTTAATAGAATTAAAAGAAATACTTGAACTAAACGGTTTTAGTGTTATTGCTGGGGGTGCATTTATTGGAGAACACGCATTTTCTAAAACGTTAGCTAAAAACCGACCAGATGCAGAAGATATGGACATAGTAAATGACTTTGCTAATCAAATACACACAAAAATAACAATTCAAGATAAAATTCAAGCTATATTTATAAAAGGAAACAAACCTTATAGAAAACATTATATTCCTAAAAATGAACAGGGTATTGCGGTTGACATTAGAAAGGTTACTCCAAAAACAAATAGCAATTGCAATGACTGTAAAATTTGTGCAAATATATGTCCTATGGGTTCTATAGATTTTGAAGATGTATCTAAGTTAAATGGAATGTGTATTAAATGTGGGGCGTGTGTTAAAAAATGTCCAATGAATGCAAAGTATTATGATGATGAAGATTATTTAAGACATAAATATGAATTAGAAATTGGTTGCGGTTATCGAAGAGAACCAGAATTATTTATATAAATTTAGATATTTAGGAGTCTATAGCAATAAAATGCAGAGGCGTGAAAGTGAAATAATGTCACTTAACGAGTCGTTAAAAATTATAAAGATTATGGATGGATTAAGGAAACAATGGGGATTAAAATATCCTATGGAATAAATTAATGGAAATGTTTAAAGGGAGTTCGCATTATGAACTCCCTTTGAATATTGAAACTATTAGTTGGGAAGTTACCATTTCCATCTATAATACTTATTTTATATTTAACTGTTTTACTGGCCTTGCCTCAATATATCCTCTATATCCCATAGGAGCCAATTGAAATCTCGGGCCATCTTCATCCGCCCATTTAAAGCCATAAAGCTCGGGATTATAATTTTTCATAGTATCCCATAGTTCGTTTATTGCTTCATCAAATTTTTCGTCATCATAAGGCTGCCCTTGAAATATCATCATTTTGCAGGGGGGAAGGTCTATTAAATCAAATCCTTCTGGGACTTCTCCTGCGTAACTTACGGGAACTTCTACGCCTTAAGTATATGATGAGGTGCCTGTTTTAATTAAGTTCTCAGGCATCCACATTCCGATAGGTTCGTAGATAGCTTCTTTAATACTAGAAAGCACTCCCCATAGGCAGCGGACTTGCACAAAAAATGGCTTACCTATTATTGGAGTGAGTATAGCAAGGAGGCACATGCTGGGCTTGCTCAAATGTATGTTGATGATGAAAGATTCACAGCGTACTATGATAAAGAACAACCTGGTACGGCAGCTTTTTTAAGAGATGCAGTTCTCATTTACACAGGTATGAAAAAATAAAAAAAAGGTTTCCATAGTTCAGAACTTGATGAAATTGTACGATAATAAAACAAACTAAAGTTATAATATATTTTCATTAAGGAAGGAGGGTTTTTTATGGAAACAAGAGATATTAGAAAATTTTTTAGAATTGAGTGTAAAACACCAATTTGTACACAAATTTCTATTGTTAAATTTAATAATAAAACGGTCACTACTGGAACGGGAAATATTTGTGTGGAAAATATCAGCTCTGGTGGTCTTAAGTTTCTGTATAGTTTAAACCTACCAGTAAGTGATATTATGGTTATTGAGTTTAAGGTGATCATTGAAGATATGAGCACTGCTTTTTATGGTAATATTGTGAGAAAAGAAGAAATTGATAGGGGTATATATAGATATGGAGTTCAGTTTGTTAATAAGGCTGATAATGATCATGAACAGTTCATAAGCAAGCTTAGTCAGTTAAATAAAGAGGGGATTTTAAGCAATTCTGCACTTTGCTCATGTGATGGAGCAGATTGTATTAGAAAATATAAGGGGAAATTTAATAAAAGACTATATAAAAGATATAAGCTTAATAATAATTTTGTTGCAAAAATGAAAGTATACAAAATTAGTAATAAATCTGGCATATGGCAGTGGGTCACTATATTAATAGATAATATCTCACAAGATGGTATTCAATTTATTACTGACATCGAAGTACCAATGGATGTGGATACACTTTTAGAATTTAGTATAGTTATTGCTGATATAAAAATTTATGCTAAAGGTTATGCGCTCTGGAGAGCAAAAGCTGAAGAGAATAAATATAGATATGGTGTGAAATTAGATATCCCTGATTCAGAAAAGGAAAAGATAGCTGGTATTTTAGAAGAAGTAGTGGATTTTTCTTTAGAAAAAGGATTATTAACACGAGAATGTTTTAGACTAAAGTTTAATTATCCAAAGCCTGAAGAACATGGCTTTGAGTGGTGGGTATAAAAATAACAGGTTATGTTTAAGAATAGTGTTGATACTTGTATAGGATTAAGGGAACCCAAAAATGGGTTTCCTTAATTACAATTTAAAGAATGGTATTTACTCCATAGATTGCTTGGATTCCTCCTCCAATTTCTAGAACAGCAGTTTTAAATTAGTTTTTTAGCCTCAATATAAAGGGTCTTAATAAATTTTTTAATGTTAATGCGTGTAGGAGACATACAGAGATCATCATTTGCAAGCTCCATCATTTTTTTTCTAACTTCTGCAAAGTGGAAATATTTTGAGGCATATTCTTCGAATTTAGGATTTGAATAGTCTGTGAGTCCTAGGGAAGCTAAATGGTTTAGGGATTGAAAAATTGCCCGTCTAATCCTTTGTTCAGAAGCTTTCATTTCCTTTTTTATATCATCTTGATTTCCAGAAACACTATTCTTTTTTGTAGCTAAATTTATAAAAATATCTTTTAATGAAGGAAATTCATGTCCAAGGGGTGTATCCTTTTCAAGCTCAAATAAGTATTCTAAAATATTTAATATATCTTTACTGCCACTTTCACTTATTAGGCCTATCTCAGTTAAGAGAAACTGTCCAGCAGTAAGAATATTTTTTTCGGAAGAGGTAGGCAAGTTTTTGTTTATTTGTGTTCCAGTTCCTAAAACACTTAAGGTCTCTTTAATATCATTAATGGATTTTTGTAGCTGCATGTGTGCAACTACTTTTTTAGTAATTCCAATGAATTCAAGTCTATTAATAGGTTTAGTAATATAATATTCAACCCCAAGGGCATAGGCGTTTCCTATCATTTCTTTATTTTCCACCTGGGAGATCATTATTATTTTTCCTTTAAATTCTGAGCCTAAATCTTTTACAGTATTTAGCCCATCTTTAATAGGCATTAACAAATCAATAATAAGTATATCTACTTTTTTATATGAAAGGAGATCAGAATCTACAGTAGAACCATTATCAGCCTCTCCCACCACTTCTCCAAGATCAAAATCTTCTATGATTTCACTTAAAATAGAACGAACAACCTGGTCATCATCAATTATAAAAAATCGCATATTATCACCCTTTCTGAATTAAATTGCTTATTGGTAATTGAATAACAAATATTGTTCCAAGGTTTTCGCTATTATCTCGTGCTACTATAGTACCTTTAAGGTTATTTACTACATCTTTTATATAGGGCAGGCCCATGCCTGTGGATGGCTTCCCAGAATTATCATATTTAGTGGTGTAGCCTGGTTTAAATATAAGCTCTTTTTTATTATTAGGTATGCCACCAGCATCATCTGCAACTATAAACTCAATTAATTCACGAGTTTTACTTATAGAGAGATTTATTGATCCGTCAATCTTTATTGCTTCTACAGAATTTGACACTAAATTATTAATAATAGAAAGTACTGTGTAGACATGCATTGGAGGATAAACATCATTAATTACTGAATTGAATTCAATATTTTTATGTAATGAGTAAGAATATTTTTTATTTGTTTCAAGAATGATGCTAATTATTTCATCAATTGTCATATAATCAGTAGAATTACCATCAGCTATCATCTTGGATAATCCTGCATAAATTCTTTGGTTATCTTTTTTTATTTCATGTACCTGACCTGTAATACCCAATAATTTTTGGCTTAATTCTTTAACATTTAAAATAGTATCCGTATTTAATAGATTTTGGTAGAGAGTATAACAATCTCTAGTGATATCTTCAGCATTTTGTAGTGATTTTCTTAATTGAACTGATTCCTCATATAAATTAGAAATTAATAATATCATATGAGAGTTTTGCCTTAGCTGCTTTTCTGCTAAATGTTTTGCTCTGTTAAGCATAACGATATAAAAGAAACTTAGGGTGAAAAAGCTTCTTATAAAGGATATTATAATAATTTCGCTAATCATAGTGAAATTTATTGTGTTTCCTAAAATCAAATGTCTAACTAAAAGTTCCATCATGCTAGCAGTCATTTCTATTAAAACTGCAAAAAAACCAATTAATAGAGGACGATGATGAATTTTATTTATCTTTGCTAAATAAAAAAGCAAAGAGTAAGTTACATAATAAAATAGGGAAGAAAAGTGTAATACCAATTCAGAACTAAAATGAAAACTGCCATTAAAATAGGAATCTAAAGTAATACGAAAGGCAACAACGAAAATTCCTACTAGAAAACCTGCTAGAATTGCAGGAATTTTACGAGTCCAAAGCAGAAACAAGAAAAATATTGGTATGCCCAGTCCTATTCTAAAACTGCCATGAAAGGGATAAAACTTGAGTTCACCGGCTAAAGTTACAATGATTGCTATAAAAATCAGAGTAAAATAATTATCTTTCAAATGAATTACACTCCTTGATGAAATTTATTTTTTTAAAAAGTCGGAATATTTATTTTGTAGCTTTGTGTAAGATTATGTAGTTTTAATTATACAATCATATCAAGATAAAAAATAGATGAAAGTTTGAAATAATATATTTATTCAAGAAGGGGATGGAATGTTCATGAAGAAAATTAAATTTACCTTAGCTATGCAAATTCTTATTGGTCTTATTTTAGGTGTTATTGTAGGAGCGGTATTTTATGGTAACCCAGCAGTGTCAACTTTCCTTAAACCTATGGGCGATATCTTTTTAAGGTTAATTAAAATGATAGTTGTACCAATTGTTTTCTCATCATTAGTTGTAGGTATAGCTGGTGTAGGAGATATAAAGAAAGTTGGAAAACTTGGTGGTAAGACACTTCTATATTTTGAAGTTATAACTACTGTTGCAATAGTTCTGGGTTTATTAATAGGAAATGTATTTCACCCAGGAACTGGTATAGATATGCATTCTCTTGTTAAAACAAGTATTTCAAGTTATGTTGATACTGCATCAACTGTTCAACATCACACTTTCGCAGATACCTTTGTAAATATTGTTCCAACTAATATTGTTAAATCCTTAGCTGACGGAGATATGCTTTCAATTATTTTCTTCTCAATTATGTTCGGACTCGGAATTGGGGCAATTGGAGAAAAAGGCAAACCAGTTCTTCGACTTTGTGAAGGTATCGCGCAGGCAATGTTCTGGGTAACTAACCAAATAATGAAGGTTGCGCCCTTTGGTGTATTCGCATTAATAGGTATAACAGTTTCCAAATTTGGTATTGCTGCTTTAATTCCACTTGCCAAATTAGCTATAACCACATACGGTGCTATGATATTCTTTGTAATAGTTATATTGGGATCAGTGGCTAGAATGGTTAATGTAAATATATTTTCCTTTATAAAACTTTTAAAGGAGGAACTAATACTGGCATATAGTACTGCTAGTTCTGAAGCAGTTTTACCAAAACTAATGCAGAAAATGGAGAAGTTCGGTTGTCCAAAGGCAATAGCATCCTTTGTTATACCAACAGGATATTCATTTAATCTAGATGGTTCCACTTTATATCAAGCCATAGCAGCGCTTTTCATTGCGCAACTATATGGAATTCACTTACCATTGCTTACACAAATCAATCTAATGGTTGTATTAATGCTTACTTCAAAAGGTATAGCAGGGGTTCCAGGAGTCTCCTTTGTAGTTCTTTTAGCCACATTAGGTTCTGTAGGGATTCCAATAGAAGGATTAGCCTTCATAGCAGGTATAGATCGTATCTTAGATATGGCAAGAACTGCTGTAAATGTAGTTGGTAATTCTCTCGCTTGTGTAGTTATATCCAAATGGGAGGGCCAATATAACCCTATAAAAGGAAATGAGTATATAGAATCAATGGATCAAATTGCAGTAAATAGCTAATGAAATTTAGCAACACAAAAAATAAACCTTGCTCATTTTTTATGAGCAAGGTTTATTTTTATATATAATTATTATATTTCAATTTATGTTTGACATTTATGTTAAAATACAAAAGTAAAGCAATAAAAATAAACCTGTAGAATATAATAAGCACTTATACTTTTTGCTAGGGGGTAAGATTATGGTTAAAGTAGTAGCAATTGTTACATTCGTTGTTTCAGCTGCAAAATTTTATGAAGGGCAATTAAAAGAGCTATTTGGAGATAGTATTGATGTTAAGTTGTTTTCATTTGAAGATAATTCAATTAATAAAATAATAAATGCTGATGTAGTAATGGTATCAACATATTCAATTTATGAAACAGTAAAAAAGAATATTTCAGATGAATGTGAAATTGTAATTCCAAATTTAACTTTATCCAAAATTGTACTTAAACAAATTAAAAAAATACCGAGTGGAACAAAGTGTATGCTTGTTAATTCCAGTGCAGATATGTGCATTGATACTATTTCTTTGTTTAGTCAATTGGGAATAAATCATTTAGAATTAATTCCTGTATACCCAGGAATCAATGAAATTCAAGAGCTTGATTTTGCAATAACACCTGGAGAATCAAAATTTGTTCCCAAGAATGTTAAGAAGGTTATGGATATTGGAGATAGAATTTTAGATACTAGTACTATAATTGAGATTGTACTAAAGTTAAAACTTGAATATTTATTAAAAGAAGACAAGTTTATAGAGTATTCTGATAGGGTTGCATCAAATGGCTATAGTTTAGAAGAATTAGCAGGTAAGACAAATAAACTTGAAAGCCAGTTTGATATTCTGTTAAAAGTATTAGATGAGGGTATAATTGGGGTTAATGCTAATGGAATTATTTTTGCCTTTAATAATAGTGCAGAAAGAATTATTGGGAAAAGGAAAGATGAAGTTCTTGGAAAGCCAGTAATAGAAATTATTTCCGACATTCCTTTTAATACTGTTATAAATACATTAGAACCTATTAAGTCTAAATTGATAAAAATAAATGATGTTTATATTGATTTAAACCTTGTACCCGTTATTAGTAAGAATAAATCAATTGGTGCATTTGCTATAATAAAAAAGTTTAAGGATGCCGAATATCGGCAGCAAAAATTAAGATTACAGTTATTAAATAGGGGATATAGAGCAAAGTACTCTTTTGAAGACATAGTTGGTGAAAGTCCAATAATTGTAAAAACAAAACATATAGCAGAAAAAATGGCTAAAGCAAGTTCGCCTGTTTTGATTACAGGAGAAAGTGGTACGGGGAAAGAGCTTTTTGCCCAAGCGCTTCATATGAGTTCCTTAAGGAAAGAATTTCCTTTTGTTGCAGTTAATTGTGCTGCTATTCCTGAAAGTTTACTAGAAAGTGAACTTTTCGGATATGAGGAAGGTGCTTTTACTGGAGCAAAAAAAGGAGGGAAGCTTGGTTTATTTGAATTCGCACATATGGGTACTTTGTTTTTGGACGAGATAGAAGAAATGAGTTTTAACCTTCAATCAAAACTATTGAGGATTTTGCAGGAGAAGGAAGTTACTCGTATAGGTGGAGATAGGGTTATCAATGTGGATGTAAGAATTATTGCTGCTACAAATGAAGATATAAAGGAACTTGTATGCAAGGGTAATTTCAGGAAGGATCTATATTATAGGTTGAATGTTCTACCATTAAATATTCCACCTCTAAGAGATAGGGGACAAGATATACTACTTATCATGGAAAAGCTAAAACAGGATCTAGAAAGTAAGTTTCAACTTTCAGATGAAATTAAAAAAATATTTTTAGATTATACATGGGAAGGAAATATAAGAGAGCTTCGAAATTATATCGAATACTTAACATGTATTTCAGAGGGAGAAATAGCTGTTGAAGATCTTCCATTTAATTTATGCAATTCAACAAGAAATACAACTGTAATAAACATCTATGAAAATACAGAATTTAAAGATTTTATAAATATGGTAGGGGAGAGGCTTAGCGATTATTTATTAGTATTAGAACAGTTAGCCATTTGCTACAAAAATCGAGTTGGAATAGGGCGCAGGGCAATCGCTAAGATTGCATGCGAGAAAAACATATTTTTAACTGAACCAGAAATAAGGACAATATTTGTGAACTTGGAAAAATATAAAATGATAATAATATCTAAAGGTAGAGGTGGAAGTAAAATAACTGATTTAGGTCTAAAATTTCTACAATAGCTTATAAATGGGTTAAATAGATTAATAATAAATCTATTTAACCCATTTATTTTATATAATATGGTTATTTATGAAGAGCTATTATGAATTCTACTGTAAACGGTATTATATTAACATTGGCATAGTTATTGCTTATTAGTATATTGTATTTGCAAATACGATAATAACAACATATGGACTTTAGAACAGCAAAAACAATAATTAATGCAATTACCAAAGAGTAAAGCATGGAAAAGAAACAACGTGTTTATTAACATAAATCTAAAATAAAAAGGAGATTAAAAATGAAATATAATTTTGATGAAATTAACAATAGGAAAGTGAATTTTTCTGCTAAATATGATGAATTGAAACCTAAGTTTGGACGTGATGATTTAATACCGATGTGGATTGCAGATATGGACTTTAAAACTGCAAAACCGATTATTGATGCAATAATAAATAGAGCAGAGCAAGGAATATTTGGATATGTTTCAAGACCAGATTCATATTTTGAATCAGCTTGTGAATGGTATAAAAAGAAATATGGATGGAATCTCAAAAGTGAATGGATGGCTCACAGCCATGGGGTAATTCCGGGAATGGTTATGATGATCAAAGAATTTACTAAACCCAAAGATAAAATAATAATTCAATCACCAGTTTATAACGAATTCTTTGATATTGTAGAGGATCATGATAGAGAATTGGTTGTAAATCCATTAAAAATTGTAAATGGTCGATATGAAATGGATTATGATGACTTGGAACAAAAAGCAAAAGCAGGAGCTAAAATGTTTTTCCTTTGCAATCCACATAATCCAGTTGGACGAGTATGGACAAAAGAGGAATTAATAAAGCTTGGAGATATTTGTCTGAAGTACGGAATACAAGTTATAGCAGATGAAATACATTGCGAGCTAGTGTATGGAAATAATAAATATACTCCATTTGCATCCATTTCAGAAGAATTTTTTGAAAATTCTATAACCTGTATTTCACCAAGTAAGACCTTCAATTTAGCGGGGCTACAATCATCTATACTAATTTTTGGAGATAAACAGCAACTGGAAACATATAATCATCTTTTACAAATACAAGATATAAAAAGAAATAATTGTTTTAGCTTGGTTGCCACTGAAGCTGCATACAGGTATGGAGAAGAATGGCTTAAACAGCTATTGGAATATTTAAAGGGTAATCTAGATTTTGTAAATGATTACATTAAATTAAATATACCGAAACTAAAAACTTATACTCCCGAAGGAACATATTTTGCTTGGATAGACTGCAAAGAACTTGAAATGAGCGCTAAGGAACTAGAAGATTTTATGAATAATGAGGTTAAAGTAGCATTTGGCTTATGGTATGGAAAAGAGAGCGAAGGGTATGTAAGAATGAATGTTGCATGTCCTAGATCAGTAGTTGAGCAAGCATTAATAAGATTAAAGACAGCTATAGATAAGTTGTAATCGAACTTATGAGAGTATGGTATTTCACATTCGTCTACTAATTAATAAAATTGGGGGGGAAATTATATGAGTAAGGAAAAAACAGAGAAACTGAAAAGAAGCATGAATACGTTTGAAGGTATGATGTTTGTTATTGGGTTGGTTATTGGATCAGGCGTGTTCTTAAAGCCAGCAGTAGTTCTAAAAAATATGGGTTCTACAGGTAGCTCAATATTGATATGGATTGTTGGTGGTGTTATTACTACAGCGGCAGCTCTTACTGTAGCAGAAATCACTGGGTATATACCTAAAGTAGGAGGAATGATTGCCTATTTAGCAGAATTATATAATGATAAAATTAGTTTCTTATTTGGTTGGATAAGCACTTTTATAAATATGCCAGCATCAGTTGCAGCAAATGCCATAGCTTTTGCAATATTTTCAACGTTCTTTATACCTTTAACTGGTATGCAGCAGAAAATTTTAGCAGTCTCATTAGTTGTTTTATTAGCAGTAGCGCAAATAATTTCAACTAGATATGGAGTTTGGCTGCAGACAGTAGCAACAATAGGTAAATTACTTCCAATGGCATTAATAGTCATTTTTGGCTTACTACATGGTACAACCTCTCATATAAATATGGAATTAGTTGGGGATCTTAAAAATGGCTCTCCTGCAGTTGCCTTACTGGGTGTATTATGGGCATATGATGGTTGGTTAAGTGTATGTTCTTTAGCTGATGATATGAAAAGACCTGCGAAGGATTTACCAAAGGCAATAATTATAGGAATAGGACTTGTTATGGTTGTATATGTTACTTTTAATTTGGCTATATTTCATGTATTGCCAGGTAATGTAGCAGTAAATTCAAGTAAAATTGGTGTAGATGTAAGTACAATCCTATTTGGAAAAAGTGGTGCAATTTTTATAACTATTGGAATGATGCTTTCAGTATTTGGATGTATGAACGGGTTACTCGCCTGTGGTTCCAGGTATGCCTACGCAATGGGACAACGTAAACAATTGCCTGGATCAAAGGCTTTAAGTGAAGTAAACTCTAAACAGGGAACTCCAATTAATGCAATATTACTAGAATCCATAGTTGCAATTTTATATGTAGTAACTGGTACATTTAATTCAATAACTGACATGGTCGTATTTGTATTATGGATTTTCTATACATTGGGTATCATTGGAGTATTTATTCTAAGAAAGAGGGTGGTACATAACCCCGAACTTTATCATGTACCATTATACCCAATTACACCAATAATTGGAGCAGTAGGAGGAATGTATTTAATATTTGCAACTATCAAAGATTCACCTATTAGTGCTATTGTTGGAACAGGACTCACGTTAATAGGGTTACCTGTATATTATTATTACAATAAAAAAAATAAAAAAGACGCTGAAAACCAAGATATAGTTTTATAAAGTAGCAAGGAGGAGAATAATATGATAAAAGAAATTATTTCAACTAAAAAATCACCTGCAGCAATTGGGCCATACTCTCAGGCAGTTAAGATATGAATGATTTTGCCATAGTAAATGAGGTATACGAAAAATATTTTACTTCAAATCAACCAGCACGTTCATGTGTTCAAGTGGCAAAACTGCCTAAGGATGGAATACTTGAAATAGAAGCTGTAGCGCTTATATAAAAAGGAGATTTTTCAATGATTAAAATTCCAGAAAAAATAATATTTGCAAACCTACCAACAAGGATAGAAAAACTAGAACGGCTGTCGCAAAAACTGGGTGGACCTAATATCTATATAAAAAGAGATGATCAAACAGGAACAGAAGTCTCCGGTAATAAGATAAGAAAACTTGAATTTTCTGTAAGAGAAGCTCTTAATCAAGGCGCAGATGTACTTATTACCTGTGGAGGAATTCAATCTAATCACTGCAGAGCTACGGCGGCAGTAGCTTCAAGGCTTGGAATGAAATCAGTACTTGTTTTAAGAGGTGATTCAGAGACAGAAGTAGATGGAAACTTGCTTATAGATAAGCTTTTGGGAGCGGAAATTCGCTTTATTACTCCAGAAGAATATAAAAATAATAAAGCTGAAATTATGGAACAAATCAAGGCGCAATTAGAGAAACAGGGATGTAAGCCTTATATTATACCAGAAGGTGCTTCTAATGGAATTGGTGGATTTGGGTACTATAATGCCATGGAGGAAATCATTTGCCAGGAAAAGGAAATGGATGTGCATTTCGATGGAATTGTACTGGCAGTAGGATCTGGTGGAACTCATTCTGGACTATTTCTAGCAAGCAAAACACTGGAGTATACTGGTGAAATCTATGGGTTCAACGTTTGTGATGACGCGCAGCACTTCAAAAATGAGATTTATAAAATATTGCATGAAAGTATGCAGTACCTCGATGTGGATTTACACATTTCAAAAGATGAAATTCATATTATGGATGGATATGTGGGAAGAGGATATGCACTGAGCAGGCCAGAAGAGCTTAACTTTATTCATGACTTTGCAAAACTAGAGGGAATTATTTTAGATCCTGTATATACTGGTAAAGCAATGTATGGATTGGTAGAAGAAATTAAAAAGGGAACATTTAAAAACTGTAAAAACATCCTATTTATTCATACCGGAGGAGCATTTGGATTGTTCCCTCAGAAACACTTATTTATGTTTTAGCTCGGCTTTAGCTGTTTTCATAAATACACTTAGTAAAAATTATTAAGTTTTACTAAATAAATTAATATAAAAATTAAAAAACTCTTGATATTAAAAAGATGTTATTAATTGTAACATTTACTAGTAATGGCGACTCTGATACCTATTTAAAATACTTAAAAGAGAAATCGTAGTGAAAAGAAATATTATCAATAATATTAACGAATAAGTAAAGTAGTAAAAACAGATGTTTTTACTACTTTATTTATTGACTTTTACTAAAAAGCATTGTATATTATTAATTAAAGTAAACGTTTTACAACTTGCATATGAAATTTATAAACAAGCTATAGAAGTAGCAACTACAGACATTATGGTTTTTTAGATTTAAACCAAATCTTAGTGAAGAACATATTACAGATAAATGTTTGAAAACTCATAAAATATAAATTTTCATGGGTTTGAGATAAACTTACACATTTATTATTAAGGGGGCAAAATGATGAAAACAAAAAAAGTATTAACATTATTAATTGCAATGACTTTAACTCTAAGCATGTTTGCTGGTTGTGCAAGTAAATCAAGCAGCAATACTACAGAAAAACCTAAACAAAAGGCAAACATAAGATTTGCAACATGGGACTCTGATGAAACTCTTACATTGCAGCAGAAACTAGTTGATAAGTTCAACAGTGAAAACAAGGATGTGAATGTAGTTCTAGAGGGATATGGTAATGACTATGATACTAAGATTGCTGCAGGCATAGGCGCAAATGATGCTCCTGATGTAATGTATATGTGGAATTATCCTCAATATGGAGGTGCCCTTGAACCTCTTGATAGTTATATTCAAAAAGAAGGACAACCTTATAAGGATAACTTCTATGAAGCATTATGGAACTATAATTCTATAAAGGGAAAAGTTCTTGGCATGCCTGTAGGTTACACAACTCATGTAGTTTACTACAATAAAGCACTCTTTGATAAAGCTGGTATTCCATATCCAACAGC
This sequence comes from Clostridium estertheticum, assembly GCF_011065935.2. Taxonomy (NCBI): domain Bacteria; kingdom Bacillati; phylum Bacillota; class Clostridia; order Eubacteriales; family Clostridiaceae; genus Clostridium; species Clostridium estertheticum. The sequence continues at coordinate 1,246,990 of NZ_JAAMNH020000001.1, forward strand.
TGGCTGGACTTGGCAGGAACTTACAGAAACAGCAAAGAAGCTGACAAGTAAAAGTGAAAAGGTATATGGATTTGCTTTTTCTGGCAAGCCGGATCCCTATGATTTTGAGATGTATCTATGGAACAATAGCACTAAATATGCAGGAGCTGATTCAAAACTTGAGGGAAATCTAAATAGCAATAAGGCTGTGGAAACTCTTAGTATGTTCCAAAACATGGAAAAAGATGGCATTGCAATTGCCTCTGAGGGCTCTGGTTTAGATGAAATGAAAACCGGAAAGGCTGCAATGTTTATAAACGGGTCATGGTCGTTGGATACTTTAAAAAGCGCTGGTATAAAATTCGGTGTTGCAACACTGCCAGTATTTGAGAAAGGCAAGAAATCCGTAAGTATTATAAGTTCTTCAGGAGTTTCTATATCAAAGACCTCAAAGAATAAGGAAGCTGCATGGAAGTTTATGAAATACTGGACATCTGAGGAAGTAAATAAGGCTCGTATTGGATATGAAATTCCAGTATTAAAATCCGTGGCAAAATCAGAAAATCTTTTAAATGATAGCACATATTCAGTATTCTATACTATGCTCAGCCAGAGTGAAGGGTATACACCTTCATCATTCAAAATAGATAAATGGAGTCAGATATCTGATAAATTATCACTTGTCTTCGAACAGGTATTTAATTCAAGTAGCTATAAGAATCCTAAACAGGCTCTTGATGAAGCTGTGAAATAGTACTTTTTAAAGAATTATCCCGTTAAAATCGGGATAATTCCTTAAATTAAATATAGGAGGTTTTCATATGGAACAGAACAAGGAGATAAAAATAAAAAAGAAGAAGTTTATGAGTAATATTACACCTTATCTTTTTATATCACCATGGATAATAGGATTTCTTGTATTCACTCTAGTGCCGCTGGTTTTCTCATTGATAATGAGTTTTTACAATTGGCCGGTTATAGGAACACGGGAATTTGTAGGCCTGGGCAATTACATAAATATGTTTAAGACTGATACTCAGTTTTTTAAATCACTTGCTATAACACTAAAATTTGCCTTAATTTTTGTACCTTTAAATCTTATTTTAGCTCTTATTCTTGCACTTCTTATAACTAGGCCAGTAAAGGGAGTAAAGTTCTTCAGAACTATTTTCTATATACCTACTGTAGTATCGGGTGTGGCAATTTCAATTATTTGGGGATGGATTTTAAATTCTCAATATGGAATTTTAAATCATTTTTTATCCCTTATAGGGCTTACAGGCCCAAAGTGGCTCACAGACCCCAAAGTGGCTATTACAGCTATTGTTATTGCAAGTGCTTGGGGAGTAGGTACAATGATGCTTATATTCTATACAGCAATAAGTAGCATTCCAAAAGATGTGTACGAAGCAGCTTATATAGATGGTGCATCGCCTGTGCGATCCTTCTTTGCCATTACACTGCCACTTATTACTCCAACACTTTTATTTAATCTTATTACATCAACTATCACTGCGTTGCAGCAGCTTACTTTGGCGCTATTATTAACAAATGGGGGACCTATGAAATCAACTTATTTTTATGGGCTTTATGTGTATAACAATGCCTTTAAGCAGTTCAAACTTGGATATGCCAGTGCAAATGCGTGGTTTATGTTTGTTGTAATATTAATTTTGACAGCTGTTATATTTAAATCCTCTGACACCTGGGTATTCTACGAAAACGAATTGGCTGTTAACAAAAAAGGAGGTAATAAAAAGTGAAGATAAGCAAAACGGAAAAGATAATAATATATATATTTTTAGGTATATTTACAATTTATTTTTTATTTCCTTTTGTATGGATGATTCTTACAGCATTTAAAACAGAAGGGGAAGCCTTTTCATTTCCACCTAAGATAATGCCTAGTGTATGGCACTTTGACAATTTTATAAAAGCTTGGAATTCGCAACCCTTCTATGTGTACTTAAAAAACTCTGTAATTGTAACTGTGCTTACTACAATAGGTCAGGTTATTTCTTGTTCACTTGTGGCCTATGGTTTTGCAAGATACAATTTCAAGGGAAAGAATATACTCTTTGTTTTACTGCTTTCTACTATGATGATTCCTTGGGATGTAACAATGATACCCCTTTATATGGAATTTAATGCTTTTAAATGGATAAATACATTAAAACCTCTGATTGTACCCTCGTTTTTTGCATCAGCGTATAGTGTATTTCTCTTAAGACAGTTTTTAATGGGAATCCCAAGGGATTTTGAAGAAGCTGCAAAAATTGATGGAGCAAATGATTTTCAGATTTTTTCAAAGATATTTGTTCCTATTATGAGGGCACCTTTAATACTTATAGGCGTACTTAATATCCTTCTTGTATGGAATGATTATCTTGGTCCTCTTATTTTCCTACAGGATAGAACAAAATATACTTTAGCACTGGGACTTGCATCATTTAAGGGAGTCCACAACATGCAAATAATACCTATAATGGCCATTACGATTCTTATGATAATACCACCTATTATTGTTTTTGCCTTTGCACAAAAGTATATTGTAGAAGGTATGAGCGGTGGTATAAAACAATAATGAAAGGAGCATTTTTATGCAGCGAAAGATAAAGGATTGGGAAAATATTGATTTACTCCATGTAAACAGAAAAGATAGTCGGGCAGATTTTAATGGATATAATTCCATGGAGGATGCTTTAACCTATGATGAGGTTAAAAGCTTTGGAAAAATAACACTTGATGGATTATGGAAATTTATGTTTCTAAAAGCGCCGGAATTGTCCCCTGATAACTTTAATAGTATTGAATATGATGCTTCAAACTGGAATGATATTGTGGTCCCAGGAAATTGGCAGCTTCAGGGCTATGGAAAGATGCACTATACTGATGTATATTACCCATTCCCTATCAATCCACCATATGTGCCTACAGAAAATCCTACAGGAATTTATAAACGTAGTTTTAAGCTGGACAGTAAATGGTTAGGAAATCGTACTATGCTAAAATTTCATGGTGTAGATAGTGCCTTTAATATCTGGGTAAATGGACAGCCTGCAGGTTATGGCAAGGGAAGCAGATTAACCTCAGAATTTGATATAACCTCTTTTGTTAATCAGGGAGAAAATGAAATTACAGTAAGGGTTTATCAGTGGTCTGACGGTACATACCTTGAAGACCAGGATATGTGGTGGCTCAGTGGAATCTTCAGAAGTGTGGAATTAATAAACGAGCCCTATGCTTGTATAGACGACATTTATGTTGTAACTGACTTTGATGAGAATTACAATGACTCAACCCTAAAGCTTGATATACTCTGCTCAAACTACAACACTGTAGGCATTAAGGGATTTAGTGTGAAATGCAGTTTATTTGATATGAGCAATAGAGATATATGTGAATTTGAATATAGTGATATTGCCATAGAAAAAGAGAATTGTATTAAAATATTACTAGAGAAAAAAATATTATCCCCAAACAAGTGGACAGCTGAAACTCCTTATTTATATACACTTATAGTGGAATTAGAGGATTCAGCAGGAGAAACTTTTTACTCTGTACCTCTTAAAATTGGCTTTAGAAAAATAGAGGTTAAAGATGGGAATTTCACTGTAAATGGAAAAATAATAATGTTAAATGGAGTGAATAGGCACGATTTCAACCCTGAAACGGGAAGAACTGTAACAAGAAAAAATATGTTAGATGATGTGCTTTTAATGAAGAAACATAACATAAACGCGGTTAGAACCTCTCATTATCCAAACCACCCTTATTTTTATGAACTATGTGATATTTATGGTTTGTATGTAATAGATGAGACCGATATTGAGTGCCATGGCTTTGAGCTTACGGGAAATTATAATTGGATAAGTGATAATAACAGATGGGAAAAGGCATATGTAGATAGGGCTGTACGGATGGTGAAAAGGGATAGGAACCATCCCTCAATTATTATGTGGTCATTGGGAAATGAATCAGGATTCGGAAGCAACTTTACTGCTATGGCACAGGCATGCCGCAGTATCGATAATACAAGACTTATACACTATGAAGGCGATAGAGAAGCAGTTATAAGCGACGTATTTAGTACTATGTATACAAGGCTCCACAAGCTTGAAGAAATCGGAAAAGATGAGGAAGGGAAAAAGCCACATATACTTTGTGAATATGGACATGCCATGGGGAATGGACCTGGAGGTCTTAAGGAATATCAGGAAATGTTTAGAAAATATAAAAGGCTTCAGGGCGGATTTATATGGGAATGGTTTGATCACGGTATAAAGCAAAAAAACCAAGAGGGACAGGAGCACTATGCTTATGGAGGAGAATTTGGTGATTATCCACATAATGGTAACTTCTGCATAGATGGACTTATATTTCCGAGTAGAGAGCCATCACCAGGTCTTTTAGAGTATAAGAAGGTTATTGAGCCTATTAGTACCTATGCTTTGGATCTTGAAAGAGGAATAATTAAAGTTAAAAATTTGTACGATTTTATTGATTTATCACATGTTGATATAAAATGGAATGTTAGCTTTGATGAAAACCTATTGGATTCTGGAGTTATACACCTTAGTGATGTTAATCCAGGAGAGGAAAAGGAAATTAAAATCCCGATTAATATACAAAAGGTAATTGAAAATACAGATTACTGGATTAATATAAAATATGTTTTAAATAGAGATGAGTTGTGGGCAAAAGCTGGGCATGAGATAACATTTGAGCAGTTCAAGCTTCCAATTTTTGAATCAAATAAGTATATACGTCCTGTTAATAGAGAACTAGAGGTAAAAGAAAATGGCGGAAAAATTATTATAGTGGGAAGTGATTTCGAGGTTATTTTTAATAAAATTTTTGGATGCCTTGAGGAGTATAAATACAAAGGCAGGAGGATAATAGAGAAAGGGCCTAGCTTAAACTTTTGGCGCGCTCCTATTGATAATGACATGTACCTTTTGAAGGATTGGAAAGAAAAATATTTCCTTCACATGATGCAGGAGATATTAGAATATATTGAATATGAAAAACATAGTTCTTTTGTTTGTGTAAAAATAGGTGTTCATATTGCCCCACCAAATCAAGGATGGGCCTTTAAAGCAGTATATAATTACACCATACACTCTAATGGTGATATAGTGATAAAGGTAGAAGGACATCCTTTTAGGAAAGAACTAAATATGCCAAGTATAATCCCGAAAATAGGGCTTGAACTATTTGTAAATAAGGAACTTAGCAGTGCAGCGTGGTATGGAAAAGGTCCTGGTGAATCCTATAGTGATAGTAAGCTCGCATCTACTACTGGGGTATATAGAAATAAAGTAGAAAATATGCACACGCCCTATATATATCCACAAGAAAATGGAAATCATACAGATGTATATTGGATGAGCGTAAAGGATTTAAATACTGGGATTTTTGTAAAGTCTAGCAGCACCTTTGATTTTACTGTTCACGACTATACAAAAGAAATGTTAGAAACTGCTAGGCACCAGCATGAAATAAAAAAAGCTGATTTTATGGTGTTAGATATTGACTATAGACAAAATGGACTTGGAAGCGCTAGCTGTGGTCAGGATCAACTTCCGAAGTATAAGCTAAGTCCTGGGGAATTTAATTTTGAAGTTGAGCTGTCATTTTATAATGAAGAAAATATAGACCTTGTAAAATACAGTAAAATTTTATATGAAAAATAGTTTAACTTAAATAATATTTAAGAGGTGATAGTATGGAATTTAATATAAGTGATGTACCCTTTAGTCGGTACGGATCATATCTTGTTTTTTCTACAGATTTAGAGTCTGGAGAATTGCTTTTAAGAGATGTGCATGGAGGAGATGAATCCGAAAGCACAATTTTTAAAATAGAAGTAATAAAAAATGGAAACCCAGTCCCATACAGTATTAAAGTTAGTGAAACAAAGCTAACTTTAATGGGAGCTGAAAATCCCCAGGATGAAATTAATATTTGTATTAGTGAAGAGGATATGATTCATATTGAAGCGAGAGGCATTGGACTTCGGTTTAATGCAGTTAAAACAAGATATGATAATGTACTCCAGTATGATTTAGATAAGTGGGAATATCATTTTTATTCCAAGGAAATTAAAATGATGTTTTCCTTGATAGAGGGGAATGTAGCATTAAATGCACCCTGGAAGATTGTAGGGAATGAAAGCATAGCTATGGATGTTGAAACTAAAGAAGACTATATGCATCTTGTTATAGAGAGTTATAAGACCGTGTGGAAATGTAAAAACTTTGAAAGTTATGAAATGGCTCAAAAAAAGGTGGACGAATGCTATGGAGATTGGATTAAATCCATGCCTGAAGTTCTAGAGAGGTACAAGGCCTCAAGGGAGCTTGCAAGCTATATAACTTGGTCCTGTGTTGTTCATCCTCAGGATAAATTAACACGTTATGCCATGTATATGTCAAAAAATTCAATGAACAACATATGGAGTTGGGATAACTGTTTTAATGCAATGATGTTAAGTTTAAATCATCCGGGACTTGCTTTAGACCAGCTTTTGTTATTTGTAGATAATCAGGATGAGTGTGGAATATACCCGGATTTTATAAATGACAGGTATTCCTCCTTTAGCTGCTGTAAGCCACCTATTCATGCATGGGCCTTTAGTAAAATAAGAAAAAACAACAACTTTTTTAACACTAGAGATGTTGTGGAAACTATGTATGAATCCTTATCAAGAGCAACAGAGTACTGGCTAGTGTATAGAAGGAAAAACAAAAATACTCTTCCCCTGTATAACCATGGCAATGATTCAGGGTGGGATAATGCTTCTGTTTTCCATATGGGTATTCCCGTGGAGTCTCCTGACCTAGCAGCTCATCTTATAAGACAGATGGATATTTTATCCGAAATGGCAGATGAACTAGGTAAGATGGAAGATAAGGACAGATGGAGAAAAGAAGCAGATGATATGTATGAGCTTTTAATGAAACGTCTATGGAGTGGAAATGGTTTTTCAGCTATTGTACATGCGGCCCAGGAGAGAGAAATACCCTATAGAACTAGTCTTTTATTAAGGCTTCCTATTGTTATTGGGTATAGGTTTCCAACTGAGATAACAGCTAGTATTGTAACCAGTCTTAAAGATGATTTTGAAAGCACCTTTGGTCTTGCTACGGAATCTTATAAAAGTCCCCTGTATAAGGAGGATGGCTATTGGCTTGGACCTGTTTGGGCTCCTGTTATGTATCTGATAATTGATGCATTAAATTCTTTGGGGTATTCATCAATTGCTAAGGATTATGCCCAGCGTTTCTGCAATGCAACCATTACAGGAGGCATGGCTGAAAATTTTGATCCTTTTACAGGTAAAGGCCTGGTAGACCCTGCTTTTACATGGACATCCAGCGTGTTTTTAATGCTGGCCAAGGAGTATTTATAATTGGAGGAAATGTGTTTATGAAAAAGTATATTGGAGAGCTTGGGCTTTTATCTGTTGCAATAATATGGGGTATGGGGTTTGTAGCATCCCGTGTATCCTTAGATTCAAAGCTTACTCCATTTCAAATTATGACTCTCAGGTTTTTTATTTCTACAGTGCTTATGGCAGTAATATACAGAAAAAATCTTAAAAAAATTAATAGTGGCTCTTTAAAGGCTGGAATAATTTTAGGTTTCTTTCTTTTTCTGGCCTTTGCTTTTCAGACTGAGGGTCTTCAGTATACAACGCCTTCAAAGAATGCATTTTTAACTTCTATAAATGTGGTTATGGTACCTTTTATAGGTACAATGTTGTTTAAGAAACCTGTAGACAAATTTGGGATAATAGGAGCACTGCTTGCGTGTACTGGTGCAGGAATTTTAACTCTAAATGGAAGTTTTAAGATAAATACAGGGGATATGCTCACAATAATATGTGCCCTCGGCTTTGCTTTTCACATATTTTTTGTAGGCGAATATGTGAAAAAATATGATGCTATTATGATTACTATTATTCAACTTGCTGTTGCTTTCATACTGTCGTTAATAGCAATTATTGTTATGGGACAAACAAATATTCACCTGAATTCACAGGGAGTACTCGCAGTATCATATCTTGGTATCTTTAGTACGGCGCTAGCGTTTCTTCTGCAAAATGTTTCGCAGAGGTATACAACAGGAACCAGAGCAGCTATTATACTTTCTACGGAATCTGTGTTTGGAGCTCTAGCATCGGTTATATTTCTAGGAGAGCAGATGACTTTAAAAATATTAATAGGATGCTTGTTAATATTTGTTGCTATTATTACCTCAGAAACAAAATTTTCTTTTTTTAGAAAAAGTAAAGCATTAAAATAAAGTATTATTAGGAAAACCATATTAAATATGATAGAATTGAATAAGTTTAAAGTGTTAAAAATAGAAATTTATAGAAGTGGTGATAAAGAGGATGGCTATTATAAAAGATATTGCTGAGAGGGCTAGAGTGTCAATTGCTACAGTATCAAGAGTTTTAAATTATGATGAAACATTAAGTGTATCAGCTGAAACAAGACAGAGAGTATTTGAAGCTGCTCAGGAGCTTGAATATACACCTCCAAAACGTAAAAAAAGCAGAAAAAAATTCAAAATAGGTCTTCTTTATTCCTATTCTCTTGAAGAGGAACTTGAAGATACTTATTACCTGTCTATAAGGGTATCAATAGAAAAAAGACTTGTGGCAGAGGGAGCTAAGATATTTAGAATAAGCAAAAATGATGATCTTGAAAAACTTAAGAATATTGATGGTATTATTGCTCTTGGGACCTTTAATATCAACGATGTTGAAAGAATAAAAAAGTTTATAAGGCCCGTGGTTTTTGTAGATACGGCGCAAGATGAGGATTTGTTTGATTCTGTGATAATTAATTTTTCAAAGTCCGTAAGAAATGCTCTTGATTACTTATTTTCATTAGGACATAATAAGATAGCCTATATAGGTGGAATAGATTTAGATATTAATGGGGATAGGTTTATAGATTTAAGAGAAGATACATATTGTAAATATATGAAAGAAAAAGGGTCGTATAATGAAAATCTTATAAAAGTTGGTAATTATACACCAAGAGACGGTTACAAGTTGATGAAGGAAATTCTAGAAGCCGATACTATACCTACCGCTACTTTTGTAGCTAACGATTCAATTGCAATAGGTTGCTATAAGGCTATATATGAAAAAAAATTAAAGATACCTGATGATATGAGCATAGTTGGCTTTAATGACATTTCTAGCGCACAGTATATGACGCCGCCACTAACTACAATAAAGCTGCACATTGAATTTATGGGAGAAACTGCTGTAGATTTACTTATAGAACGGTTAATATCTGGAAGAGAAATATGTAAAAAAATCACAATACCGGCTAAGTTTATAATTAGAGAAAGTTGTAAAGAAATATAGATAATATAGATTATTAGCGCAGAAACCCATTTCAAGATGCAATTAACTTGAAATGGGTTTTTCTTTTTGCTTTACAGAACTAAAATGCAATGAACTTAAAGGTGGAAAAAATTAAATATTCACAATATTGACAAGATTAAAATAAAAGGATATAATTGTATTAACTTGTTGAACAAGTTGATAATTGTTGAACAAGTTCAATTAATTAAAACATAGTCTGGAGTCTATTATAGATAATTATAAAATGATATGGGGTATGCAAAATGAGAAATAGAAAAATTACAAGTGTGTCCAATGAAAAAATACCATCATATGTAGCTATTTATAATATGCTTTATTCTGATATTATAAACGGCCTCTATAAAAATGGAACGCAACTTCCTAGCGAAACTGTTCTTTCAGAAAGGTATGAAGTAAGTAGAAACACATTAAGACAAGCTCTAACGATTTTAAATGAAGATGGAATAATTTCAAAGCATCAGGGTAAAGGCACCTTTGTTACCTATAAGGGAGAAGACGAAGAAACAGAAGAAGTCTCAAATAGCAACCTTGAAAATCCAATAATTCAGTGCTGCAAAGAGGAAATTGATGAAATTCGTGTTTCTTATAATTACGGACCACCCACGGATATTGCTCAGCAAAAGCTTAATATTAGTGCGAGCGAGATTGTTATGGCAAGTAACAATGTATATTTGATAGACAAAATTCCTGTGGCACACTCTTTTATACAAATTCCAGTGAAGTATATTAATAATAGTAATGTAAACCTAAATTCTGAAGAGGAAGTCTCCAATTTAATTAACAAAACTATATTTGAACTTGCTACATATGCTAAGATTCATGTGAAGATTGTGCATGCTGAAGAGAATATTACATCCTTCCTTGAAATTCTTGATAATGAGCCGATTATTTATATTGAAGAGATTTTGTACAATCAGCAGCGTGAAGGAATAGCAAGGTGTAAGTTTTATTTTATTCCTGATAAATATGATTTATCATTTAAAGTTTAACCTATAAAACGATATCCATATATTAACATAAAAGGGGGAAAAATTATGAAAGATTATTTCAAAGTAACCACAAAAACTATTGTTGCCACAGGTCTAGGTGCTGCAGTTTTCATGCTTTTATTCATGTATATTAAGGTGCCATCTCCAATTCCAGAAACAAGTTTTCAAACAGCTTATGGCCTAAGTGCCTTCTTTGCAGCACTATTTGGACCTATTGCAGGAGGTTTAATAGCTTTTATTGGGCACTCCTTAAGTGATGCTATCCAGTATGGTTCACCATGGTGGAGTTGGGTTATTGGTAGTGGAGTTTCCGGAGTAATATTTGGATTTTCTTACAAAAGAACAAAGGTTGAAGAAGGAGAATTTAAAATAAAGGACATCCTTATCTTTAACACCATTCAAATTCTTGGAAATATTTTAGCTTGGATAGTTGTTGCTCCAATACTAGATATTGTTATTTACAGTGAGCCTGCTAACCTAGTTTTTACGCAAGGTGCCATTGCAGCTTTACTGAACTCAATTAGTGCAGGAGTTATAGGTACATTGCTTTTAATTTCTTATGCAGCCACAAGGACAAAAAAAGGTAGCCTAAATATGAAATAACCACATTATTATAATTATAATTATAATTATAATTAGTAAAATAAATGGGGAAGTGAACGATGATGAAGAAGCCAATTATAAAATTTGAAAATTTTAATTTTCAGTATTTCAGCCAAGCGAAGCCAACCTTAAATGATATTAATTTAGAAATCTATCCAGGAGAAAAAATATTAATAGTGGGTCCTAGTGGTAGTGGCAAAAGCACACTGGGTAACTGTTTAAATGGACTAATTCCTTTTTCATATAAAGGTGAGATTAATGGAAGTTTAAAGATTAAGGATTTAGAAACAAAGGAGCAAAACATTTTTAAATTATCTAAAATGATAGGTACAGTTTTGCAAGACTCTGATGGACAGTTTGTTGGGTTAACTGTTGGTGAAGATATAGCTTTTGCTTTAGAAAATGATAATGTTAAAGCTACAGAAATGCAGGTCAGAGTGAAAAATGTAGCAAGTATGGTAGATATGGAAAAGTGGCTTACTTCATCACCTTTCGAACTATCTGGAGGTCAAAAACAAAGGTCTGCTCTTGCTGGTGTTATGATCGATGACGTAGATATATTACTCTTTGATGAGCCACTAGCCAATCTAGATCCTGCCACTGGTAAGACTGCCATAGAAATAATAGAAAATATTCACAAAGAAGCAAATAAAACTATTATTATTATTGAACATAGGCTAGAGGATGTTCTACATTGTGACATTGATAGGATTATTGTTATGAATGAGGGGAGAATTATTGCAGATATGAACGCTGATCAATTAGTTTCTTCGGAAATTTTAATTGAAAATGGCATAAGGGAGCCCCTTTATATTACAGCATTAAAATATGCTGGCATAAAAGTTACCACTGAAATGCATCCTGGTCACATCAATACATTAGATGTACAAACTGTAAAAGACATTTTAAAAGCTTGGGATAAATCCATTTCACCACAGAAAATTGAAAGTCATAAGCCATCTATACTTAGGCTTTGCGAGGTGTCTTTTTCCTATAATGGGATTCATAAAATACTAGATAATGTTAGCATTGATATTAAAGAAGGAGAAATGGTGTCAATCGTTGGTAAAAACGGGGCAGGTAAGTCAACCCTTTCAAAGATAATATGCGGATTTGAAAAAGAAGATACAGGTAATGTTTATTATTATGATGAAAATATTAAGGATAAAACCATAAGAGAACGGGCTGAAATTGTGGGTGTTGTAATGCAAAATCCAAATCAAATGATTTCAAAGCCTATGATATATGATGAGATTGCTTTAGGTCTTCGTTTAAGAAAGGTTAAGGAAGAAGAGATAAAGGAGCGAGTTGATAAGATTTTAAAGATTTGTGGACTTGCTCCCTTTAGAGAATGGCCTATATCAGCACTAAGTTATGGACAAAAGAAGAGGGTAACTATAGCTTCTATTTTAGTGTTAAATCCTAAGATTTTAATTCTTGACGAACCAACCGCCGGGCAAGATTACCGTCATTACAGTGAAATAATGAGGTTTTTACTAGAAATAAATAAATTAGGGGTAACAATTATTATGATTACACATGACATGCACCTTATGCTTCAATACACCCACCGAGGAATAGTTTTAGCTGGTGGAAAGAAAATTGCAGATACGCAGGCCGCTATAATTTTAACCGATGTTGATGTCATAAAAGAAGCAAACTTAAAAGAAACCTCTCTTTATAACCTTGCTCAAATCACAGGTATAAGTGATGGAACGTCATTTGTTCAAAGTTTTATAGAATATGAGAGGGGGATGCGAAACAAGTGAAGATGAAGCTATTTTCATATAACTCAATTGATACCTATATTCATAGACTTTCTGGACTAACTAAACTAATTTGCTTTTTATTCTTAACCTTTTCGGTAATGTTTTCGTATGACATAAGGAGTATTCTTTTAATAATGGCTTTTTCTTTTGTAATGTTAAGAGTTTCTAAAATAAAATACTCCCAAATACGAGTAATGATAATTTACGTTTTAATATTTCTTATTACAAATGCAGTTATAACCTATTTATTTTCCCCAGAACGAGGAGTTGGAATTTATGGTACCCGTCACGAAATCCTTTCTATTTTTGGGAGATATACATTAACCTTAGAACAGTTGTTTTACCAAGGCACTAAGTTTTTTAAATATGCTTCCGTTATTCCACTTGGAATAATATTTCTTTTAACTACCAATCCAAGTGAATTTGCAGCTGCTTTAAGTGGTATTGGAGTTAACTATAAAGCCGCAGTTGCAGTTTCGCTAACCTTACGATATTTCCCGGACATACAGAGGGAATATCAAGAAATTAGCCTTTCACAGCAGGCGAGAGGTTTAGATTTATCACGTAAGGCAAAATTTTCAGATAGATTTAAAAATGCACTTTTGATAATTATACCATTAATTTTCTCTACATTAGATAAAATAGAACTTATCAGTAATGCTATGGATTTACGCGGCTTTGGTAAAAGCAAGAGTCGTACTTGGTATAACAAGAAAAAACTTACAGTTGAAGATTACACGGCTATTACAATTTCAGCATTAATCTTTATTGGAACAATTTTAGTTTCAGTTTTTATAAATAAGAGTCGTTTTTACAATCCATTTATATAGGAGGAATAAAGTAATGAAACCAATATTAGTTTTTCAAACAGATTTCACTTATAAAGAAGGCGCAGTATGCGCAATGTATGGGGTGGTTAAAACCGTTGATAGAGAACTGGAGATTATGGATGGTTCCCACGAAATTCCACAGTACGATATTCAGAGTGCATCCTACAGACTATTTCAGTCTATGAGATTTTGGCCAGAAGGCACAATTTTTGTTTCTGTTGTAGATCCAGGCGTTGGAACTCACAGAAGAGCTTGTGTTGCAAAAACTGTGGATGGATACTATGTGGTTACCCCAGATAATGGTGCGTTAACTCACCTAAAAAAATGGGTAGGAATTACAGAAGTTAGGGAAATAGATGAAACAAAAAACCGCTTACGTGGTAAAAATACTGAAGGTGTAAGTATTTTTCATGGTCGCGATCTATTTGGATATTGTGCTGCAAAACTTGCTAGTGGGATAATTTCTTATGAGGAGGTAGGTAAGGCATATAGTATAAATGAAATTGTAGAATTCACTATTCCGGAGCCTTTCATAAAGGCTAATAAGGTTTGCGGAAATTTTGAAATTAGTGATCCTAACTTTGGAAACCTATGGACAAATATTCCATTATCTATGTTTACAGAGGCTGGCTTTAATTATGGTGACTATCTTAATGTAAATATAAAACATCAAGGAAAAGAAATGTACAAGGATAAGGTACTGTTCCATAAATCCTTTGGTTTTGCAGAAAAAGGAGCTGTTATGATTTATAATAACGAGCTTATGAAGGTAGCAATGGCAATTACACAAGGAAATCTATGCGAAAAATATAATTTAAACTTTGGCTTAGAATGGACAGTTGAATTTGAAAAATAGGAGTGAATTATGCTAACTAAGGCAACGGAAAAACACAGAGAGTTAATAATGAATTACTGTTTAGCTGAGCCTAATATAAACTTATTTATAATAGGTGATATAGAAAATTTTGGATTCGAAACTGATTTTCAGGAGGTCTGGATTCAAACGTTAGGTCATAAACTAGTGGGGGTTGTGCTACGATACCATGATAATTTTATTATTTATAGTAAGGATTTAGATTTAGAAATTAATGAAATAGAAATCTTATTAAGCACAAGAGATGTAAACATAATTAGTGGAAAACTTACGGTAATAGATTTATTTTACCCAGTGGTGAAAAGTAAATATTCAAAAAGAGATATGTATTTTTGCCAGCTTCTAGATATTTCAAAACTCATTGAGGATACATCAGAAGTTGAAACTGCAGAAAGCATAGATGCAATGGAGATTTCACTCGCCTATGAACAGATAGAAGAATTTTCAGGTTTATATTCTTCTGGAATAGATAGCCGTTATAAACAGATTGCAAGCAGAATTAAAACAAAAGAAGGAGTGCATATGTTTATAAAGAAAGATGGTAAAATTGTAAGCCACGGCAATACCACTGCTGAAACAAGTGTTAGCGCTATGGTGGGAGGTATTTTAACTATTCCAGCATATAGAAAACAAGGCCTTTCAAGTAAGATAATTTCTGCTTTGTGTCAAAACTTATTTCTTAAAGGGAAATCAGCATGTCTATTCTTTGATAATCCGGAAGCTGGCGAGATTTATCACAAGTTAGGATTCCGAAATATTGACAATTGGGCAATTTTAGGGAGGAAATAATATGAAAAAATTACTGGTATTTCAAAGCGATTTTGGTTTAGTGGATGGTGCTGTTGCAGCTATGTATGGCGTGGCTCATGAAGTAGAGGAAAATTTAAAGCTTTATAACTTAACACATGATATTACACCTTATAACATATGGGAGGCATCTTACCGTCTTTTTCAATCAGTAGAATATTGGCCTAAAGGCACGGTTTTTATTTCAGTGGTAGACCCAGGGGTTGGGTCAAGCCGTAAGAGTGTAGTAGCATTAACTGAATCTGGTCACTACATTGTAACCCCTGATAACGGCACCTTAACACATCTTAAAAAATATGTAGGTATAACTGAAATTAGAGAAATTGAAGAATCAAAGCACCGTCGACAAGACACTGAAAGTTCCTTTACCTTCCACGGTCGTGATGTTTACGCTTATACAGGAGCAAAGATTGCTGCAGGCAAAATTACATTTGAAGAGGTGGGTGCATTATTATCAGTAGAGAATATAGTGGAGCTTGAAATAGGTAAAATAGTAAAAACCGAAAAAAGTGTAAAAGGTAGCATTGATATTCTAGATGTACGTTTTGGTAGCTTATGGACTGATATCACAAGAGAAGATTTTTTAGAAATTGGATTTAATGTAGGGGACAGAGTTGAAGTTATAATTTACAATGGACCAACTCGTGTATACAACAATCGTATAGTTTATGGGAAATCATTTGCAGACGTATACGTTAGTGAGCAGTTAATTTATGTTAACTCCGTATACCGTATGGCGGTTGCAATAAACCAAGGGAACTTTGCTAAGGCTTATAGCATCGGAACTGGAATACATTGGAGTATAGAGTTTAAAAAAGTAGATTAGAGGTTTTTGAAGGGTTAATTAGAGATATTTATATAGTTATAAATCATAAATTTACGATACTTTAATAATCAGAGAAAAGTTTATTGGCTTGTCTATTTATGACAAGCCAATTATATATTCTTTTATCCTCAATATTGTCTAATAATACTGATGATATTTCTATATAAATATATACTTCATTTTTTTTATAAGAAATTATGTTGAAATTTAAAGGATTAAAAAATAAAATTAAGTTAATTGTTTTAATATTTTTAGCATCTATAGTGTGTCTTGTTCCATTAGAATTATTGATAATAAAATATTGTGATTTATTAATTAACGGATACTATGTAGCAATTTTATGTTTATTGTTTATTTTAACTATTCATATTATATGTAAAAAATTAGATGATAATATTCGATGGTATAGTTATTTAAATTAAATTAACTGTATAGGAGGCTTTACTTTGATAGAAATAAAAAAAGGAAAAAAGAGTTTTTATGTAGGTGATAATGAAGAAGACTCATTAGCTAAGATAGAATTGGTGCATAATGGAGATGATATAACAATTGAGCATACATTTGTATCTGAGCAGTTAAGAGGTCAAAATGTAGCAAGACAATTGCTTAAAACGGTTGTTGATTTTGCAAGAGAAAAAAATAAAAAGATAATTCCTATCTGTACTTTTGCTAAAGCAGAATTGAATAAGAATAATGATTATGAAGATGTATTGCATAAGTAAAGAATCAAGCATGGAATATAAAATAAAGAGAAAACACTGAGTTTTTTGGGGGTGGTATAGCCTCTCTTTCGGCTGCCGCATATTTAATAAGCGATGGTCATATGGATGGTAAAAACATCACTATTTTAGAACAATCACATATTATCGGTTTGCTTAAAACGTATTTATATATTATGGACATTGTTGAAAGCCTAAGAGTCACGGTTAAACAAGCAGGAAAAAAATAATGATAATATAATTATGTAATTAAACTACTAACAAAATCAGGAGGGTGTCTAAGTGAATGTATTATCGATAAATATAACAACTGATAGATTATTAATAAAAAAACTTGAATTAAATGATAGGGTTGAATTTTTCAGATACCGTTCATTGCCTGAGGTTTATAAATATCAGTCATTTATACCTAAGAACATGAACGCAATTGATGATTTTATAAGCGATATTCCTAGCAATCCCAACATTCCTAATACTTGGTTCCAATTAGCCATTGTTAACAAGAATGAAGATATGCTTATAGGCGATATAGGAATTCATTTTTTAGAGGATAATGCTCAGGTTGAGGTAGGGTATACATTAGCGCCAAGATACCAAGGCCAGGGGTACGCGATAGAAGCGTTAAAAGCTGTGATTAATTATTTATTCTTTGAGCTGAAGAAACATAGGATTACTGCATCTGTTGATCCCAATAATACAAAATCAATTAGACTTTTAGAAAAATTAGGAATGAGAAAGGAAGGTCACTTTATAAAGAGCTTTAAAATGGGTGATGTGTGGCTTGATGATTGTATATATGCCATATTGAAGGATGAATGGAAGGCATAATACAGAGACAACAACTAGTTTAAAAAACTGAAAAAAAGGAGTTCAATTTACTTTATGAACTCCCTTTTAATATATACATATATTTAATTTTAAATTAATTAGAGTATAGTCATTATTTTTAACTAAAGTATTTTTCTTTGTCTTTTACATATATTAAAGACCTCTTACTTATAAAATCGTACTATCCTCTATAAACCCTGAAAATTTAATTTTAGCCATCGGACTATCCCCTTTCTATTAGCAAGTCTTTTATTTTTCTAATGAAAGTTAATATCTAAGTGGAACTACTTCCACTCCTTGTACTTATTTAAATTTTGTTACTTTGTTTATAAAATGATAATAACATAGTAATAGATGTTTGTAAAGAGTTATTTTTATATGATAAATATTATTATATTAGAAGATTCTCGGTTTAGATTAAAATATTTCTACTATATTGTAATCTTGTGTATCTAAATTGCGCATTTTAAGTTTATTCAATTGTAAAAATGGATTTTACAATTTTTGTGCGGCAAGCCACTACTTCAGGTGTAGGATGGATAGCACTATATTAAGAGAATGATTCACTTTAATAAAACCTTATGTGGTATAATTATCATAAAAAGATAAATATTTCATAAGAGTGGGGGATATAAAATGAAGCTAAATATACTTCATACCAATGATATTCACAGTAATTACGAGAATTTTTCTTAGATAGTAAGTAAAATAAGCGAATTAAAAGATGAAAATACAATAATATTGGACGCAGGGGATTTTGCGGATTTTAAAAGACTAGAACTTCAGGGAACAGATGGGCTTGCAGCTATAGAGCTATTAGAGTATGTGGGGTATGATGCCATAGCTATAGGTAACAACGAAACCTTTAATGGGTATGACACATTAGTTAATATGGCTACAAAATCAAAGGTTCCATTTTTAAGCTGTAATTTAAATAAGCTTGGAAATACTGAAATTGAAGGTGTAAAAAAAAGTATCATAATACATAAAAATAATTTAAGAATTTTAATTATAGGAACATCACCGAATTTGGGACCATTTAATGGGCTATTAGGTTTTGACATCAAAGACCATTTAGAATCAATAAAAAAAGAAATAATGCTAAATAAAGATAAGTATGATTTGTGTGTTGTGTTATCTCATTCAGGAATTAGTAAGGATAGAGAAATAGCAGAAATAGATGAGGTTAATGTGATAATAGGTGGTCACACTCATTTACTGATGGACAAGCCTGAAATTATTAATAATACTATAATCCATACTTCAGGAGGTTTTGGAGAGCACTTGGGACTTCTAAAAATTGAGATTAATAACTCGAAAGTAGAATTACTAGAGGATAAAAATATTAGAATAGAGGAATGTCCTAACCATGAAAAAATTATTGACATATTAAAAGAAAACAAAGAAAAAGCAATAGTAAGTCTAAGTAAAAATTTATATAATATTGATGTTGATTTATGGCATGATGTAGTTGAGGAAAATCCAATTACTAATTTACTGGCAGATGCACTGGTAGATATTTTTAAAACTGATATTGGGTTAATAAATAGCGGGGTGATAAATGGTGGAATAAGAGTTGGTGGAGTTTCTCGTAAAAAACTTATAGAGATATGTAACTCACCATTAAACCCAACATATTTTGAGTTGCAAGGTAAAGATCTTAAGGAAGCTCTGCAAAATTCCTTAGATAGTGAGTTTTGCTTTATGGATGGTAGGGGACCTGGGTTTAGAGGTAAGTATTTAGGAAGACTTCATGTATCTAATGCACTAAGTGAGCATGATGGAAGAAGAATAAGTAATATTATTATTAATGGCGAAGATCTTTTAGATACGAGATGGTATAGCGTTGCTTCTTCAGATTATCTTCAGAGAGGAACAGGATATGCTTCACTAAAAAACAATAGAAATGTAAGATATAACAGTGAATATTTACGAGATACCTTAAGAGAATACTTATGTAAAAAAGGGTTCATTGAAAGAACTTTTAGAGATAGGTGGATTACTTTAGATGAAGTTTATTTAGTAACTCCTTCAATGGAACATAAAGAATCATATAAGGAAATGATATTAGAATTTGAAAAAGCAGAAGATTCTATATATCCAGGAGCAATAAGACCAAGAGGAATGGATTATAAGGACTGGTTAAAAAATTTAGAAACATATAGAAGTAGTGAAACGTGTCCATCACATTTAGCGCCCTCAGATACATATTTTTTAGTAAATAAATACAACAGAATATTTGGAGCAATTAGTATAAGGCATTGCTTAAATGAAGAACTTCTTAAGTTTGGAGGACATATAGGTTATGGAATTATTCCCTCTGAAAGAAGAAAGGGATATGCAAAGTCAATGTTAAAAATGGCTCTTGAAAATTGCAAAAGCCGGAACATGAAACAAGTTCTTATAACCTGCAATAAAGTTAATATTGCTTCGGCAAAAACTATAATTGCAAATGGTGGAGTTCTTGAAAATGAGCTAATGGAGGAGGATGGAAATCTCGTTCAGAGGTACTGGGTAGAGCTATAAGGTAAAGAAATTGTTGGATACTAAAATTGATACGAAGGAAGGATGAATTAATTGAGTATTTTTGAAGCGGGCATGCTAATTTGCTTTGGACTAGCTTGGCCAGCTAATATTTATAAATCTATAAAATCGCGTTCCACTAAGGGGAAAAGTTCAACATTTTTGATAATAGTAATAGTGGGATATATATTCGGGATTATACACAAAATATTATATAGTAGAGATATAATATTGATATTATATATTATAAATTTACTAATGGTACTCGTGGATCTTATATTGTATTATAGAAATAAAAAGTATGAGGTTTAAAACTTAAAAGAATCTGACAGCTAGTATAACAGTATAAAATATTATACTAAGCCAATTAAAGTTAATATTAGCATATTACACCGCTTTGTATTTAACCTATTATAGTGCTATGTAAATTGCGATTGGCTGGGATTATACGAACAATATAGTAAAAAAAGGCGAATTAGAAACAACATAAATAATAGTAAATGCAATTAAACCCCTACATCAATAAAGATGTGGGGGTTTTTATCACAAGAGTAAGCTTTGCCAGGTATCTATACCTACAATTCCATCCAGCACTAATTTATTATTTTTCTGATATTCCTTAACAAGTCTTACAGTTTCATTTCCATAAACACCATCAATAATGCCTCCGGTTCTCCATTGATTAGATTATAGGTGGGACATAGAGCCTATAATCTAAGTCATCAGTTCGTTTAGATTAATAATTTCGGTATATTCAATTATTTTTAGGATGGCTGGTAGTGCTAAGGGAAGATTAAACCAGTACTGAATTATCTAATATTAATTAATACACATAAAATGAAAATAATGGTATAATATGCTTATGTTATGGTAATGACTATTATAAGAACATACGTTCTTGAAATATGGAAAAAAGGTAGTGCCATGACTATAAATATATCAAAACATGAAAGTGAATTAGCTGTATCATTCGATTATTCACAGGAAAGAATAGCTAAAATCAAAAGTATAAAAGGGCATAAATGGAATGCAAAGGATAAAACATGGATTATACCATTTACAGAAGAAAACCTTGCAATGCTCAAAGAATTATTTAAAAATGAACAAAAAAATATCGATATTGAAAAAAATTCACGAAATAAAGATCTATATAAATTTATGGAAGAGGAAATAAAACTCAAGGGCTATAGTTTTAAAACAAAAAAATCTTATATGTCGCATATAAAAAGATTTTCAAGTTTTATAAATAAAAATTTGGATGAAATAGTAATAGTAAATCAAGATGTAACAAAAATATTAGTTGCTCTAAAAATGAAAAGCATAAAATAATTCTATTTTTGACATACTCCGCTGGTTTGAGAGTTGGAGAAGTTATAAAACTCCAATCTCAAGATATAGATAGCCAAAGAATGCTTATTCATGTTGTACAAGGAAAAGGTAAAAAAGATCGCTACACAGTTTTATCAGAGATTGCACTGGAGCAGCTTAGAAAATATTATAGGATAGATAGGCCTGAAACGTGGCTTTTCCCAGGTCAGAATAGCAAAGAATATATTACAGAAAGAACGGTTCAGAGAATATTTGAAAATGCATGTATTTCAGCAAAAATAACAAAAAAAGCAACTTTGCACACATTAAGACATTCTTTTGCGATCCACTTACTTGAAGGTGGAATAGATCTAAGGTATATACAGGAGCTATTAGGACATTCAAGCTCCAAAACTACAGAAATTTATACTCACGTTACACAAAAGAGCATTAGTAATATACAAAGTCCGCTTGATAAACTAATGAAGAAATAATAAAAGAAGGGTGGTGAAAAATTCAGATAGAGTTGTATTACACGACACCAATGTCGGGAATCTGCCTATATTTTAGGAATAGCCAGACATTGGTGTCGGGGTGACACTAGTTATACGTAATTTTAGATAAACAGAGTGATAGCTTAGAAGTTTTTAGATTTGGTTTTATTAAACGCAAAAGTAAGAAACTGCGAACTAACTATTATTGATACAATGAGAGGTGAATAAAATGAGTGAAAACAATAATATGGTTGTCAAATGGTATTCAGACGATAAGAATTTAGTTGAAATGAAAGAAGGTACACGTAATCCCTTAAAGATATGGGAGGAAGGTGTGGCTTCAAGTTATTTCCTACCAAATGCAAGAATACTTGATGTTGGCTGTGGTATGGGTAGGGAGGCTTTTGCATTATATGACATGGGTTTTACAATAACAGGTGTCGATATATCTGAAAAAGCTATCAAAGAGGCAAAACAATTTGCATTAGAATCCAATCGAAACATCAAGTTTATGCACACAAACGGAACAGATTTGCCATTTGAAGATAATACATTTGATGTCGTCATCATTTGGGCCCAGACCTTTGGAATCATGTATGGTACAAAGCAGCAGTTGTCTGTTCTTCATGAATGCCGACGTGTGTTGAAGGGAAATGGCATAATCAGTTTTTCAGGTCATGACCGAGAGTATTTAGGAAAAAACTATTCTCACATTATAGATGGAAAAAAATTCTTTCCATTTGCAAACTCCGAGATATATTGGGAGATGTTCACCATTGAAGAGTTGACAGATTTGGCACAGAAAGCGGAATTTACCGTATTGGAATGTGAAAGAGGGGAAATTTATCGTCCCGAGGATGGAGTAGTCCTTCACTGTGAGTGCAGAAAATGAGCTAATTATTACGCCATCTTCCTATATCACGGAACAGGAATAAAGATAGGTAGGGTAGACTCAGCTTAAAGTGTAGTGCCTAAACTACGTATAACAAAATACTCCCGTTCGCTGCGCACATTTGCCAGCCTAAGATAGGAGTTATCTAAGGCTGGCAAATGTCGGGAGTAAGGAACGTTAGATGTAATTTTAGATTAACAGAGCGACAGCTTAAAATTTCTTTGTTTTTTCAAGACGTAATTGTAAAATAATGTTAATAGAAGATTGTGAATATCATTGGGGGGATGTGCATGAGTAACAATATAGAAATTGTAAAAAAATTATATTCTGAGGAACCTGCATTAAAGGATATGCGAGATTATACTAATAAAAAATTAAAAATTTGGGAAAATGAAGTAGTTTCTCATTTTTCAGTTAAATCATGGATTCTCGATATAGGTTGTGGCATGGGTAGAGAAGCGTTTTGCTTGTATGATAGGGGATTTCGAATTACTGCTATTGACATTTCTGAAAAGGTTATAGAACCTGCAAAGCAATTTGCTTTAGAAAGCAAACGGGATATTGAATTTTTGTTAACTGATGGATTAGACTTACCTTTTGAAAGTAATACTTTTGATGTTGTAATAATGTGGTCACAGACTTTCGGTCTTTTTTACGAGGAGGAGAATAAAATACATATTTTAAAAGAATGCAGTCGGGTTTTGAAAAGTAATGGAATACTAAGTTTTTCTGGACATGATAAAGAATTTTTGAAAGCAAAATATTCACAATATCTTGATGGTAAGAAGTTCTTTCCCTATGCGGATACAGATTGTTATTGGAAAGCATTTACCACTGATGAAATGATAGATTTGGCTCAAAAGACAGGATTTTCAGTTGTAGAGTGTAAAAGAGGTATAGTTTATAAAGAAGAAGATGGTCCGATACTTCATTGTGTTTGCAGAAAATGAACATATTAAAGTGTTAAGCTAGTTCACTTTAATCTTTTAGTGCAAATTAAATTTAAAGTTAAAAGAATAGACTCAGCTTAAAGTGTAGTGACTAAAACTACATCTAACAAAACATTCAAGTTCGCTTTGGCATAAAAAAGACTGCCAAAGCACATTCCTTCACCAAGCCAGGTCTGGCTGGGTTCAGGAACGTCTTGAATGCGAGACGTTATGTAACATTTAAAGTCTATCTGAAATTATCTTACGTAGTTAGTGATTTTTAGCTATTTCAATATAAATGATAAGCCACATTGGTATTATATTGTGTAACTAATGAATAACTACAAAATATATTTTGTAGTATCAAAGGGAGGTATCAATAATGAAAATAGTTTTTATGGGAACTCCTGATTTTGCAGTTCCCTCATTGAAGAAAATGATAGAGAAATATAATGTAAGTGCGATTGTAACACAACCTGATAAACCAAGTGGAAGAGGAAAAAAGGTAGCAATCTCACCAATCAAAGAGGTCGGACTATCGAATCAAATTCCAATTTTTCAGCCCGAAAAAATAAAAACAGACTCTGTAATTATTGATAAATTAAAAGAAATAAAACCTGATTTTATTATTGTTGTAGCATATGGTCAAATCATAACTAAGCATATACTTGACATACCAAGACTCGGATGTATTAATCTACATGCATCTCTCCTCCCAATGTATAGGGGGTCATCACCAATAAATTGGAGTTTAATAAATGGGGAAATAACAACTGGAAATACAACTATACTAATGGATACTGGTATAGATACGGGTGATATGCTTATGAGAAGTGAGTTTGACATATCTGAATCTATGACAGCAGGAGAATTGTACAAATTATTAAAAATAAACGGTGCTGAACTATTAGAGGAAACAATAAATGGAATTATCACAGGTAAAATTTGTGGGGTAAAACAACAGAGTGATAGAAGTTCTTATGTACAGATGTTAAACAAGCAAATGGCAAAGATTAATTGGAATGACAGTAGTATTAACATACATAATTTAATAAGAGGATTGAGTTCTTGGCCATATAAAAATATAAACTCATGGCCAACTGCTCATACTTATTATAAAGATATTCCAATTAAAATATTTAAATCCAAGTCATTAGAGGCAAATATTATTAAACCACCTGGTTATATCATAGATGCAAATAATGAAGGGATTACAGTCACCACCAATAACGGTATTCTGATTATAGAAATATTACAGTTTCCAGGGGGGAAACCTCTTGAGGTAAAAGAATTTTTAAAAGGAAATAAAATAGAAAAAGGCATTGTATTATCATAATCATAATTGATTAATAGTCTATATAGGACTACAATATTATGATTATTGGTTCGTAATATTCTTATATCGTTAATTAAATTATGAATGGATTATTGGAAATCCCGCGCTCAATAGAGAGCGCAAGGCTTTAAACATCACATAACAAAATGTTGCCGTTCGCCTTGACTGGATAGTCCTTCGAGGCGGGATAAGTTATACATGCAAGTGTATCTTTTAAGTTAAGAAAATTAAAAAAACAGCGCCAAGGCACATTCCTTCACCAAGCCAAGTCTGGCTAGGTTCAGGAACGTCGGCAACACGAAACGTTATCTGATATTTTAAATCTAAGAAAATTTATGTTACGCATCAAATTTTATTATCTTAAAAAGTGAAATTGATGAATTGTAATTGTAGAAAAGCACAAAGTTAGGACTATTTATGTGGATACGGGGGATGTATATGGCTACAAAATGTATAAGTACAAAGCGGGTAATTATAATAAATACTGTTTTTGTTATATTTTCTGCAATTTTTGCGATTATTGTTCATGCGCTTCTGCCTACGTCTGTAGATGTTGCGCAGTTTGATAGTATTTTTGTTAAGTGGTTTGGTTTTCCTGCTGTAGCAGTATTTTATTTCATCCTGCTATTTATACAGTGCGCAATGGTAGTAAGTTATATAGGATTGAAAGCAGATGCGCCTAAAGCCCAAATCGGAATTCGATTTGGGATAGCCTTCACAATGATTTACTTATTCGGAATGCAAGAGGTAGTGGTTGAGGGGTCTCCTTTTTCAAATTGGGGACTCGGGTTTGTTAAGTATCAGCTTATAATGGGAATAGGAGATGGGATACCTGCAATATTGTTATGTTTGGCAATTGCTTATTTTACATTAAGTGACAGTGAGAAAATTAAACCAATTAATAAATTACAAATGACAAAATGCATAAAAACCATTGCTATTATTGCAATTGCTATCTTAATGGAGAGAACAATTGGTTATGAAAGCGGTCTTATAAGCAGTGACAGTGCTACATACTCAGTTCCGTGCTATATGTGGACAGGTTTCTTTGGAATACTGATGGGTTATATTTATGTGATTTTATATCCTTTGTTAGTATTCGAAAAAAAACAGTGTGGTATTGGTATACCATTAAGGTTCGTAGCAACTATTGGTGTGAATTGGATGATTTTTAATAGCTTTATTGGCTTAATAATGAAAGGTGCTATGCCTCAAATGTTATTACGAAGTGGATTAGATGTTGTGGTGTTGTTTTTGGCTTCAGCAGTAGTAGGTAAATATATTATTGGATTAAATGACGCTAAAGAATTATCGTAATGTGAAAATGATCTAATTCACAATCTTCTTTTTAATAAACTACAGGGAAGGAAATTGTGAGAGGGAGAATTCCACGCACGTAGATAGCAAGGGATTTAAAACATCAGATAACAAAATGTTGCCGTCCACCTTGGCTGGTGGACTATTTTTATATAGCAATGTGTAAATTTATTACTTATAATCTATATATAGGTTAGTAATTAATCCCTCGCCAAGGCACATTCCTTCACCAAGCCCGTCGGGCTAAGGTTCAGGAACGTCGGCAACACGAAACGTTAGTGCGCCAAGCAAAGCTTGGCATCTACTTACAAGGTGAAAGTCCTTGTTGAGAAAGGTCTAACCAACCACTCATATCGAGTGTTGCGTTGAAGCTGGTAACAGCAAGACGAAGCGTACACAGAGAACTATATAGGCCACAGGGAGAACCGTAACTCCTGAAGAATATTCAGCCTCATAAACTTAGAATGCAGATGACGACGTGGTTAACGTCACGGAAGTCAATACAGAAGAATCGTAAATGGTGAGATTCTCGAGGGTCTGCTGGGGTCAAAGAACGTGGCATGTATAGAGAGAGATGCCTTGGGAGGAATCCTATAGCTCCTTTAGTACAGGTAGGTCTATCCAATCGAAAAAAGAGGACGACCAATGCGCATAGGAGTTCGGATTAATTCATAGTACTCTGAGAACGGGAGAGCCGTTTACACGGGGAAGGGATTAACAGATATATGCAGCCCGCAAATGAAACATTATCTGGACTGTAGGACTGGAGGAAATAATGCAAACATCACTGCGGGGAATAGCAACAAAAGCAAAACATAATAAAGACTACAAATTTGGTAATCTATATGGACTGTTGAATAAGGATGCATTGTACCAAGCCTGGAAAGACATAAATAAGAAGTCAGCAACAGGTATAGACAAGGAAACTGCTAGAGAGTTTGGAAAGAATTTAGATGGAAATCTAGAAGAATTAGTTGAAGAACTTAAGGGCAAGAAGTACAAAGCAAAGTTAGTAAAAAGAGTGTATATACCAAGGGTAAATGGAAAAACAAGACCATTAGGACTCCCAACATTGAGAGATAAAATAATACAAAAAGCTGTTAGAGACATTACAGATGAATTAAGAGGAAAATACAGATATGTGGTAGAAGCTGATATTAGAAACTTCTTCGGAAATATAGACCATCAATGGTTATTAAAGATGCTAGAATTACGAATAAAAGATAAAGCATTTTTAAGGTTAATAAAGAAGTGGCTCAAAGCAGGAATATTAGATACCGATGGGAAAGTTATAAACCCAATAACTGGATGTCCTCAAGGTTCAACTGTCAGTCCGATACTTGCTAACATCTATTTACATTATGCTTTAGATTTATGGTTTGAGAAAATTGTAAAACCTGCCTGTATAGGAGAAACATATATATGTCGTCTAGCGGATGATTTTATATGTGCATTCAGATATAAAGCAGATGCTAAAAAGTTTTACAAAGTACTAGGAAAAAGGCTTGGTAAGTTCAAATTAGAATTAGCCGAGGAGAAAACTAAGATTATAAGTTTCTCTCGCTTTAGAAAATATGAAAATATAAGCTTTGAATTTCTTGGATTTGAATTTCGCTGGGCAGTATCCAATAAAGGTAAAGATGTAATAAGAAGGAGAACCAGTAGGAGCAAATTAAGAAAATCTATAAAGGCGTTTAGCCTGTGGTGCAAAGAAAACCGTAGTAAAAGAATTAAAAACATAGTGGAAACTCTAAACTCAAAGTACAGGGGATATTTCAACTATTACGGAGTAATAGGAAATAGCAAAGGTATAGGTGAATTTTATAGTTCAACCTTGGAAATATTGTATAAATGGCTGAATCGTAGGAGTCAAAGGAAAAGCTTTAATTGGGATGAGTTTAGTGAAAAGATGGAATGGTATGGTCTAATTAAGCCTAAAGTAGTTGAAAAGACTGATAATCAAATTAGATTTGAAGAATGTTTTGTTTAAGTACGGAAGCGAGTATATTTGAAGAGCCCGGTGCGGTAGTTCCGCACGCCGGGATCTGTGCGGGGGGTATGGAGCAATCCATGTCTCTACCGTGACTACGGAATTTAGAACAAAAGAGTGATTGATCATAATTAATTTCCTTTGATTTGATTGAGAAGTAGTTGTAAAATATTGTGAAGAAAAATCATTTATTATTAATTGAGGTGAAATAATGATTAGAAGAAATAACGCTTCTTCAATTGGAATAATCGGTAATCCAGACGAAGCAACCCTTAAATTCATTGAAGAGAAAACTGGTAAAAAAATTAGAAAGATAGTGAAAAAAGGAAAGACAAAAATAGTAATAGGTAAAGATTTGTTCAAAAAACAATAAAAACAGTTTAAAGATATGAGTATGATTTTTAGCCAACATAATTCATCTTGTAAAAAATTACATATTGAATTATAAATAGATATTTAAAAGGGTGGCGGTTATTATTAAAAAGAAAATTGGATTAACAATTTTATATTTGTTAATGATTTTAACAGGATGTGCAACCCATAATTCAAAGGATAAAAAGTTTGACGTGGCTTTATTAACGCCAAAGGAGGTTATAGAAGGATTTTTTAAATATTATAACCAAAAGAATTTGGAAGGTATGAATACATTAACAACTGAAAAAAATCAATTAAATTGGGAATTTGATAATTTAGAATATATTAAAGTTATCAATATAATTGAAGATACTAATAAAACAAATAAGGAAGTCTATCTACGACAGATGAAAAGGGGTCAGATAATAGATATGGAAAAAGAAAAATCAGAATTAGAAAATGTAACTATTTTTAATGTGGATTTTGTAGTTAAATATAAGAAAGAGGGAATAGGTCCCAGTGATAGTGGGCCGGATAAATTTAGTTATACTTTAATCAGAAAAGACAAAAATTCACCTTGGCTAATAAGTTCTTTTGGACATTAGTATAATCAAACAACATTAAAACAATATGTACTTGCAAACGGATAGTTCGTAATCTTCTTTTAATGCACCGCAATTATTATGTAGTATGAATCATATTCAAGGATAACTGGGGTAGGGCTTGCTCAAAGTGTAGTGGCTAAACTCCGTATAACAAAATGTTGCCGTCCGCCTTGGCTGGTGGACTATTTTTTTATAGTAATGTGTAAAATTATGACTTATAATCTATATATAGGTTAGTAGTTAACCCCTCGCCAAGGCACATTCCCCAGCCCAAGTGCGGTCGCACTAGGGCTGGGAAACGCCGGCAACAAGGTACGTTATACGAAATTTAGAATAAAAGAGTGATTGATCATAAGTTATTTGGTTTGACCTGATTGAGACGTAGTTGTATAAAAAAAGCGAAGAAAGATTATTAATATCATCCCCTATTGGAGGAAATAAAAATGAAAGACTTCTATTCAGATAAATTCATTGAATCACTAAAAAAACATGACATAGATAAATTAAGAACAATTCCAAAATCAGATTTGCACAATCATTTTGTATTAGGTGGAAGTAGAGAGTACATTCAACTTCAAACCGGAATAGAAATTCCTTTTTTTAAAGGAGTTTTATCTACCATGCAAGATATGCATGATTGGAATAACATGTATATTGGCGAAAGATTTAATACTAAAGAAATGCGAAAACTGCTAATTGATGCGACTTTTGTTCAAGCGAAAGAAGATGGAATTAAAATTCTTGAGATTGGCGAGGACGTTTGGGGGTTAGGAGAATTTTTTGAAAATAACATAGAAGAGTTAATTCATGTATTTGAAGATGCTAACCAAAGGATAGCACCAGAAGTTGAATTGCGGTTGCAAATAGGATTATCAAGACATTGTGATGCAAATTACTTATTAAGGTGTTTAGAACCTTTTTGGGGACATAATATTTTTTATTCGATTGATTTGTATGGTGATGAATTCACACAACCAATTGAAAATTTTATCCCGATTTATAAGAAAGCTAAAAATGAAGGATTGAGGCTTAAAGCCCATATTGGAGAGTGGGGAACTGCTGATGATGTGAAAAGAGGAGTTGAATTATTGGAACTTGATGAAGTTCAGCACGGAATTGCTGCGGTCAGTTCAGCAGAGGTGATTCAGTTTTTAATAGATAATCATATTCGGTTAAATATTACACCTACAAGTAATGTCAAACTAGGCAGAGTTCAAGAATTAAAAACACATCCTATTAGGAAACTTTATCGTTACGGAGTTGATGTAACTCTCAATTCTGATGATATACTTATCTTTGATAGCGATATATCTAAGGAATACTTAAGATTGTATGATGCAGAAACATTAACCGCAGACGAGCTTAATGATATAAGACTTAATGGTTTGCGAAGATTATGAACATTATTTCCATTCACATTTATGTCACAATCATCTTATAATGCACCACAATTATTATGTAGTATGAATCATAAGCAATGATAACTGGAGTAGCTTGATCAAAGTGTAGTGGCTAAACTCCGTATAACAAAATGTTGCCGTCCGCCTTGACTGGTGGACTATTTTTATATAGCAATGTGTAAATTTATGGCTTATAATCTATATATAGGTTAATGACACCCCATCGCCAAGGCACATTCCCTAGCACAAGTGCAGTCGCACTAGGACTGCGAAACGCCGGCAACAAGGAACGATATACGGAATTTAGAACAAAAAGTAATTGTTCATAAGTTATTGGGTTTGACCTAATTGAGATGTAGTTGTAGATTATTATGCCATAACAGTTAATTTAAGTGTTTACCAAAACATTATTTTAATTTATTATAACTTTAGAAAAGGAGATAGGAATGGGAAAGGTTATTGTTTTTAGAGGTAAGGCAGGAGTAGGAAAAACCACTATTTCAAATGAGATAGGGAGAATTTTAAATATACCTATAATTAGAAAAGACGATATTTATGATTCAATTGCTAATTATATAGATAACCATGAACTCAGGAATAAAGCCTGTTATAATACTCTTTATAAGATTGTTGAAACTAATATATTAAATAATTTGGATGTAATAGTTGATGCTGGCTTCCATTATTTAGAGCAAGCATTACAATTCAAGACTTGGGTTTTAAATAAAAATGCTATATTTGTGCCTTTATTGTGTATATGTAGTGATGAAAAGATATGGGCTGAAAGATTTGACATGAGAAGACATAATCCTCAACCTAATAACTTAATAACTGATTTTAGAGAATTAAAACTGCATTATAAAGATTTAAAAACTGACTCTTTAAAAAATGAAAAAATATTAGATACTATTTATAGTATTGACAGTCTCGTCGAAAGTGCACTTTTAGAGGTAAAAAAGCATTAGAAAAAATAACAAGCATAAGCCACACTTTTCTTATGTTACACCAGGATTATTATGTAGTATAAATCATATTCAAGGATATGTCTTGCTCAAATTCTACTGGCTAAACTCCGTATAACAAAATGTTGCCGTTCGCCTTGGCTGGTGGACCAATTTTATATAGTACTATGTAAATTTATGACTTATAATCTATATATAGGCTAGTTGCTTTCCCAACGCCAAGGCACATTTCCCAGCCTAAGTGCGGTCGCACTAAGGCTGGGAAACGCCGGCAACACGAAACGTTATGTGACATTTCAGGTATATGAAAGATTAAAGTACACAAGTAATGATTTTTAGCAATGTAAATCTTAAGATTACTCCACCATGGTATTATTAAACAAGATAGAGAGGATGATAGCTAAATGATTTATGAACTTAATGAAAATGAATATTATAAAATAAGACCTTTGATAAATGGGAGAACAGATATGAATGTCTCATTAAATGCAATTGTTGATGGAACTAATCGAGGGAAAGTATGGGTTGATAATTTGCATAAGCCTGAAACCGCAATTGTGTGGGCTATAGGGTGCATATATTTCATCATTGGTGATTCAGATAACGAAGACTTTAATAATTCTTTAGATAGCTATATAACAGATGTACTTGGACCAGATAGTTTAGCTACTTGTGGTGGAACTCATTTTGGAGTTACTCTTTATGAAGACAAGTGGGAATGTAAACTTGATAGTATTTTTAAGCATAGAAATCCATACATAGAAAATAAATATTGTTATATTTTTAATGAAGAAAAGTATAACAATCTAAGAAATTTACAAAATCGGTTGCCAGAAGGATATACAATAAAAAGTATTGATAAAGCCATGATTGACAATGATGTAGAAAACTTAATTGTAGATGATATTTTAGGCGATTTTTGGACTTCTGTTGATGAATTTTTGGACAAGGGTATTGGCTTTTGCATCCTAAAAGGCAATAAGATTATTAGTAACTGTTTTACTGGATATGTGAGTGGAAATATTCATGAAATGGTTATTAGAACTTATGGAGAAGAGAATAAAAGAAAAGGATTTGCCACTTTTGTATCTAGAGCATTTATAGATTATTGTACTTCAAATAGAAGTATGCCATATTGGGGAACTGATGAAGATAATATGGGCTCCCAGCTAACTGCAGAAAAATGTGGATTTGAGCTTTATAAAAAGTGTAAAACATATTATTTTCCTTTTTTGCTCCAATAGAAATAAGCTTTATGATTTCAGTATAAGTTTCCTATGTAATAAATATTAAACAAATATTTATTGTTGTTTTTATATAGTGAAATAAATAATGAAGAAATTAGTTGAAGGAGCACGCCTAATGGAGAGCGTAAGAGCTGAAACATCACATAACAAAATACTCCCGTTCGCTACGCACATTTTCCAGCCTAAGATAGGAGCTATCTAAGGCTGGAAAACGTCGGGAGTAAGAACCGTTATGTGACATTTCAGGTCTAACTGAAATTTTCTTACGTAGTTAGTGATTTTTAGCTATTCAAATATAAAAGATAATTCACATTGATATTTTTATGCAAAGTAAGTTTAAGTTATATTTTATGGGGAGGAGTCCATTATGACTGATTTAGAAAAGAATAACGATAGAAAAAACATTAATAAAAACAAAAATACCTCTAAAAAAGGGAAATACCTTGCTACGGGTACTGCTTTAGGTATTATATTTGGAGTAGCATTACATAATCTGGCTATTGGTCTTACTTTAGGGGTTGCTATTGGAGCATCAATGGATAAGAAAATAGTGAACAAAAATAAGAAATAGCAATAAAGTTAATAAGTATAATCTGTAACTATAGTTAATTCATACTTTTCTTATATATTGAAGTAGATAATGAATAGATTAGTGGAAATCGCACGTACCATAGAGAATGCAAGACCAGAAACTTCACATAACAAAATGTTGCCGTTCGCCTTGGCTGAAAACTCCTTTAAGGGGGACAAGCTATACAGGGAAGTATATGTTTTAGTCTAAGAAAATCAAAAAAACGCCAAGGCACATTCCCTCGTCAATCCCATCGGGCTAAGGCTCAGGAATGTCGGCAACACGAAACGTTGAACTAAACCGCTGTCTAGTGGTGGCGAGGTCTTGACTAAAGCCAGAATTTAGATGAAAAATGAAAATTAATATAAAGTTTAGTAACTCCTTTGTATGTTTTGGCAATAATGCTAGATAAAACATATAAAGGAGTGATTTTATGTCTGTATTAAAAGATAATATGATTATGGATTTACAGTTGAAGGGGTTTAGTGAGCAAACACAAAAGGCGTATATATCTCACGTGAAAACTTATGCAAAGTATTTTGGACAATCTCCAGAAAAACTTGGAACAAATGAGATTAAACAATATTTACACTATCTAATTATGGAGAGAAAATTAAGTAAATCTTATATTAATACTACGTATAGTGCTTTAAAATTTTTTTATACTGTTACTCTCGATAGAGAGTGGGAAATGAAACAAATTCCTAGAGTAAAAAGAGAGAAAAAGCTACCTACAGTACTGTCAAAAATTGAAGTCAAGAAATTATTTGATGTAACAACTAATTTAAAACATAAAGCTATTTTAATGACAGTCTATGGTGGTGGATTGAGGGTTAGTGAAGTCGCAAATCTTAAACCAGGTGATATTGATAGTGCAAACATGCAAATCCATATTCGATTAGGAAAAGGAAATAAGGATAGGTATACAATTCTATCCAAAGTTAATCTAAGGATACTACGAGAATATTGGAAGTTATATAGACCTGAAATTTGGTTATTTCCAAGTGTCAATCCTGTAAATCACTTAAGCACCCGGACAATTGAAAGAATATTCGAACAATAAAAACAGAAAACAGGAATAAAAAAGGATGCCTCAATTCATACACTTCGCCACAGCTTTGCTACTCATATGCTTGAGTCAGGAGTTGATATTAACTATATTCAGCTTCTTTTGGGACATACTAGTCCAAAAACTACTTGTATTTATATTCATTTAGCTAGAAAGGATGCCATAAATTTCAAAAGCCCACTAGATACTCTCGGAGATGATAACAATGATTGAAGTTGCTGATATCTTCAAAGAATATGGTGAAGCTTACAGAAATAAATACAAACTCCCTCTGCAGCATTTAAAAGTTATGAGTGCAATTGAAGATTGTCGCACTGCAAAACTAGGAGGACATATTGATGTATGTGATAAATGTAGGCATATAAAAATATCCTATAATTCTTGTAGAAACAGGCACTGCCCTAAATGCCAGAATCTCTCAAAAGAACGCTGGCTAGATGCTAGAATGAAAGATTTAATGCCGATTCAATATTTTCACATAGTTTTCACTATTCCTAATGAACTTAATGCGTTAGCACTTCAGAATAAAAAACTTATATATTCAATATTGTTAAGAGCAAGTTCAGAAACTCTTATCGAACTTTCAAGAGATCCTAAGCACCTAGGTGCTGAAATAGGGTTTATATCCTTGTTACATACCTGGGGCCAGAATTTAATGGATCACCCTCATGTTCATTGTATAGTCACAGGAGGTGGTTTATCCTTAGATTCTTCTAAGTGGATATCATGTAGAGAAGATTTTTTAATTCACGTTAAGGTTCTTTCACGAGTATTTAGGGGGAAGTTCTTAGACTACTTGAAAAAATCATACTATTCTAATAAACTAAATTTTAGTGGTCAAATTAGCACATTAGGAAGTAGACAGGAATTTAAAATCCTTATAGATAAACTTTATAAAACAGAATGGGTAGTTTATAGCAAGCCTTCATTTAAAAGTCCCGAACATGTGCTAAAATATCTAGGAAATTATACTCATAGAGTAGCAATATCCAACAGTAGAATAACTGATTTGAAAGATGACAAAGTTACATTTAAGTGGAGAGACTACAAAGATGATAATAAACCTAAATTAATGACATTAGATGCTTTTGAATTTATTAGAAGATTTTTATTTCATGTTCTACCTAATGGCTTTGTTAAAATACGGCACTATGGAATTTTAAGCAATAGAAATAGGAAAACTAAGTTAGCAAAGTGTAAAAAATTTCTTGGGTTACCTGCTCAAAATAAACTAAAGTCTAAAGTTAAAGAAACTTGGCAGGAACTACTCCTTAGGATCAGTCAAGTTGATACTAGAATATGTCCTTCCTGTGGAAAATGACATATGGTACTAAAGGAAACTATATTTCCACATTCATGCTCTCCACCAAATAAAAAAGCAATTACAGCTTAATTTTAAAAAATTGTAAATATACTAAGGGATAAGTGGGTCCTTTTTTAAGAATAACTGTTAAAATAGAGGTTGTTATGCTAAAATATAGTAAATGTCTTTTGTAGTTTATTGATTTTGTATTTGTTTATTTATATATAATGGTTAGAAATTAAGAATATTTGATTGCTTTAGTGGGCAAAGGGTCGATTTTTTTCGGTCAGAAAGTAAGTATTTGTCTGTTTTATGGTACGCATTAAAAAAAGATGAAAAACATATAAGGGGGAAATAGAATGAGGTACATTGAAGATAGAGATTTTAAGTATAATGATATCCTTGTTAAGCATTTAAGAGCTTACAATTATAAGCATACTGGTGATAGAGAGGTCTCAATAGAGTATTATTATGCAATTGACGGTGATAAGCTTGTTGGGGCTATATATATTAATCTATTTTGGGATTGGGTAAGTATAGGTAATATATTCTATGAAGATGTTGAAGTTTTAAAGAAACTTATTTCGGAAATATGGCTTCACTATAGTAATCGAGCTGTTGGAATAAATTTAATTACAGAAATTGAATCTTGTGCAAAGGAATTTCAGATGTTAGGATTTGAGCTGATAGGAGTGATGGAAGGTACTCCTAAGACTAAAAGAAGTTTTCATCTAAAGACTCTCGATTTCACTGTAGAAAATAATGCTAAATTAGAAGTTGTTATAACCACTGAGAAAGTTGTTGAATATGATTTAACTCTTCATAATCAGATGGAGAAGATTAATAAAGAAAATGACATTCAGGATGTAGAAGAAAAGAATATTATGTTTGTGGCATTAGATAATAATATTTTTGCTGGAGGAATTCAGGCAAGCATAACTGAAGATTCTATGTACATTACTCGACTTGTTGTGAGTGAAGAGTATAGAGGCAAGCAAATCGGTACAAATCTTATGAATATCATTGAGGATAAAGCAAGATTGCTTGGTATTTATAGCATTAGTACAGGCACTGTAGAATTTCAGGCAAGAGGATTTTATGAGAAACAAGGCTTCAGAGTAGTTATGATTAAAGAAAATGGTCCAAGGGGCTTCGATTCATATAAAATGACAAAAAGAATAAAGGCATTATAATGTAGTGTATCGGCTACTGCCGTTAATGACTGCGTATAACAAAAGATTAGAGTTCGCTGCTGAAGAGTGGCTCTGAAGCAGGTCATCACAGCACATTCAAGAGCCTAAGCTAGGAGCTAGCTAAGGCTCTTAAATGTCTCTATCAGAGACGTTAGTGGAAATGGCATATTAATTAAAGTTTTATTTTCGCACTAATTTATTAATTAATAGTGGATTTTAAAAAAATAATCAGTAAGGTTAAATTATATAATATGTAGATAAATAATGAATTTAAAGGGGAGAAATTATGATTCAAAGTAAGATTAATTTAAGAAGAGCTGATTTATTAGACGCAAAAAAATTTGCATATATTAAGGCAGAAGCTTATGCAGACGACCGATTAAAATGCAAGCCAGATGAGGATAATATACCAGATTGGTATAATGGCGAATGGTACCAGGGTTTAGCAATAATTGATGAAACTGAAGCAACAAGATTAATCGAAAATTATTATTGCTACATGATTTTGTTGGAAGAGACTCCAATAGGAATCTTTTGGCTACATCATGAAACAGAGGATTCTTTAGCGTTAGAAGATTTTTGTATTTTACCAGTATATCAAGGGAAAGGATATGGGACTAAAGTATTAAAACTAATTGAAAAGCTTTATCCCAATAACAAGATTTGGACGTTGGGAACACCATATTTCTGTACACGAAATAGGCATTTATATGAAAAAGTTGGGTATCAATATGTGGGAACTTCTTCAAATAATACAGTTATTCTTTATAAAAAGTGTAATTAACGATAAATTCCAATTTATCGTTAAGTTAATTCACAATTTCTTATATAACGAACAAAACCAAAAAGAGCTGAGGTGTATAGTCAACGAATAAAATGTAGTACAAATATGCCACTTCCACTAACAACACCTTGCCGATTTCGCTATCTCTCCATCCAAATGCCCCAGCTAACCTAGTCGGAGTTTAAGAAAGCAACATAAGAGTTATGTAAGCTTTCTTAAACTCCTGTAACGCTGGGGCACTTCGGCAAGCCAGACGTTATATGTAATTTTGTATAAACAGAGTGACAGCTCAAAAGTTTTAAAATTATTTTCTTGAAATACAATTGTAAATTTTAGCGACACAACTTCGAAGTAAGTAGCAGAGATTATTGTACATTGGTAGAAATATTGGAATTGGGATCGTTTTTAGGGATTTAAAAGGAATGTTATACATAAGAAGCTTATTAATCAATAACAAATAAAGATTTTAGGGAGGTTATCAGATGGGAATTTATTTTATCTTAGTAATACTTTGCTTAATATTGACAGGGTCACTTTTCCTAAGTTGGACACCTGCTATTAAGTTCAAAAATAGTGTTAGGGTATATGAGCAAGTTTCAATAAACGGCGCTAAACATCAACTCATGATACGAGGTGTAGATAAGAATA
The DNA here is from genome assembly GCF_011065935.2 of Clostridium estertheticum. Lineage (NCBI taxonomy): Bacteria > Bacillati > Bacillota > Clostridia > Eubacteriales > Clostridiaceae > Clostridium > Clostridium estertheticum. The sequence goes on from NZ_JAAMNH020000001.1 coordinate 1,285,551, forward strand.
ACCCTATTTTAGTTTTTGTACATGGTGGGCCAGGGTGTTCGGAAATTCCATATGTAAGAAAATATCAAGATATTTTGGAGCAGAAATTCACCATAGTTCACTACGACCAACGTGGAACTGGCAAATCATATCATTTTTTTAAGGACTACTCAAATTTATCTCCAGAATTACTCACAGATGACTTAATAGCACTAACTAGATATATTCGTAAAAGATTTGGAAAGGATAAGGTGCTGTTAGCTGGTCATTCCTTTGGATCTTATATTGGAATGGTGGCTGCTGCAAAAGCACCAGAAAATTATATTGCCTACATCGGAATTGGACAAGTATCAAATTTTAATGAAAGTGAAACAGATTCTTTAAATTATTGTATTGAAGAGGCAAACAAAGCAGGAAATAAAGACGATATTGCAAACCTTGAAAAAATAAGAAGCCAAGTTGAAAAGGGAGATACTTTCGTTCCACGTAAGTACATAGGAAAATATGGTGGTGGCTCACGCCTTATTGATGAGGATGGCCTTTATACCAAAGGCTATCTTACGAATCGGGAATACAATTTACTTGACATAGGTCGTCTTAATCTAGGCGTAAAAAAAAGTGTGGTTATGATTGATGATTTACTTCAGAATCCTTTGCCAAGTCTTGTTAAAAAACTTGAAATACCATGTTACTTCCATATGGGACAGTATGATTATAAGGCTTCAGCAAAAGCCGCAAAGAATTATTTTGACTCTATTACATCACCTGAAAAAGAATTTATACTATATTCGGAATCAGCGCATTATCCACAATTTGAAGAAAAAGAAAAATTTGCTGAGTGGCTTATTAAGAAATTCTCAAACTAACATATCTTACAAATAATGAGGACTTTCGGGTTAGGTAAAGCTTTAAAGTGTAGTAGCAAAAACTACATATAACAAAATACTCCAGTTCGCTTTGCATGAAAAGACTGCAAAGTACACCTGCGCCCCTAAGCGACGTCGCGCTAAGGGGCTCGGCGTCTGGAGTACGAAACGTTGTGCGCCGCGTTACGCCATAAGTTCTGAGCTAGTAACTCAGACAAACGCGTCAGCTAATTTTAGCTGAACTATCCTGCTGAGTTCAGAGGTGAAATCCCTCTGACATACAGAGTTAATATCTTATCCTTTACTAAAAGGTAGATAGTATGAACATTAATACTTCCCTGTGCTTCTACAGCTGTCATTGTATTTGGTATAAAGCGGGATGAAGTCGTAGCCTGATGACCTAAACCTTTTGGCATGGTCTATATGGAGCGGATGTCCGAAAGGCATGGTGAAGGAAACTGAATCTGTGGTTGAAGCTTCGTTACGCACTGCCAGTGAAAGCTGGAGTTCTAGAAAAACTGTATATGCTACTAACGTTTTAGCATACACTCTTAGATTTTAAATAATCTAAGAAGATATCTTATAACTGTAGCTCAAAAGATATCTACGTTTTCTCGGAGTATAGCAGGCACCTAAACCTTACATAAAAGGATAAGCAGGATGGAACACGGGAGAGCGTATAATTGGAGTTTGACAGAATGATGAATTTTATGCGAAGTCTGAGGTATCGTAGTAGTCCGAGCTTGGGAAAGCCAAGTACATGGCGAAGGAGACCAGACAGGTAAATATGAAATAAATTTCCATTGAAGTTTAGAGTCTTTGAAATATAAGTAGTGTACCGTAGGTAACCCTATGCATTTAAAACACAACTTCAAGAGCGAAGCTGAACTTAAAGATAAACTTGATTTTATATATCTTAAAAGTTCTGAGGGTAAGTCATTCCATGGGATTATAGAGGTTGCTTTTAATGAAGTAACTATTATTACCGCAATTCATAATATAAAATCCAATAAAGGTTCTAAATGGTAAAATGCGTCCACTCGGAATTCCTACAATGCTTGATAGGATAATTCAAGAATGCATAAGAATAGTCCTAGAGCCTATAGCGGAAGCTAAATTCTATCCGAATAGTTATGGATTTAGACCATATAGGGCAACAAAACATGCTGTTAAGGATATAACTACTCTTATCAATGGAAGCAAGAAAAATAAACCAATACATGCAATTGAGGGTGACATTAGCGGTTATTTTGATAATATTAATCATAAAATTCTCCTAAAGAAACTTTGGAGAATAGGTGTTCATGATAAAAGAATTATTGCAATAATTAAAGAAATGCTTACCGCAGGATATATTGAAAGCGAACTACACCATAATACTGATACTGGCACCATTCAAGGTGGGATTATCTCGCCGTTATTGGCGAATATATATCTAAATTCCTTTGACTGGATGTTAGGTAAAATGTATCACTATCCTAAACAAACTTGCAAATATTTAGAATCCGACAGAAGGAGGATGAAAAACAGAGGTGTACTACCTAAATTTCTTATCCGATATTGTGACGATTGGATTATATTAACAACCAAAGAGCAAGAAGCCGTTAGGCTTTTAAAATACTTAAACAAGTATTTTAAACATAAACTAAAGCTAGAATTATCCAAGGAGAAAACACTAATAACGAACCTAACGGTTAAACCGGCGAGGTTTCTAGGTTTTCTCATAAAAGCTGAATTACCAAGGAAAACTCCATAAAACCCTAATCCGCAAAATATAGTAGGCAAACCCTATCCAGATATGAGCAAAATAAAAGCTAAGGTTAAACTAGTAAATAAAGAAATTAGAAAACTTAAAATCATGAAAACTACGCGAGAACAAGCTACGCATATTGAGAAAGTAAATTCTATGATTACAGGGTTAACTCAGTACCATAGAACTGCAATATGCAGCAAGGCATTTAGCTACATTGATGATAAAGTATTTAAATGTGCTAACGCCGTTTTTAAGAAAAAGTATAACAGAAATTATAAGCAACATAGAGTTCCTTTGGATAAATTAACAAATAGACCTCAAAGGCACAAAGGCTATAAATCAAAAACCTATGCAATTAAACATGAAGGAATGTATATTGGAATAACAAAAGCATTTCTTACACATAGCCAATGGGAACAATATTGCTTCGATCAAAAGGCTACACCATATACAGAAGAAGGGAGGAAACTATATTTGCAGAAATATAAAATGAAGAAAAAGCTTCCAATGGATAGACCACCACTTTATGATGTAGAAGTATTAGTGCATCTTAAAGATGAAATGCTAAGTAATTTTGAGTATTTCATGAACAGGGAATATGCTTATAATAGGGACAAGGGTAAATGTAAAATATGTGGATGTTACTTAAACTCAAACAACAGGCACTGTCATAGAATTGATGGAAGCTTATTGCTAAATAAAATAAACAAAGTGCCAAATCTAGCATGGTTGTGCAAAAATTGCGATAAATATGTACATGGAAATGAACTGTCGTTAGGCAATAATAGTAGTATAATCAAGAAAATCGAAAAGTATAAAGCTAAGCTAATTTAAAGTTTATTTCATGCACAAAGTTACCGTAAGGTTGCAAAGTGTTGAAAGCCGATGGAGGCAAGTAAGTTTATTCGTTGGCTAGCTGGATGCGATGAAAGTCGCATGTCCGGTTTAGAGGCGGGGAAAAGGCGGAGATAATTTCAAATCCTTACCTATGCCTATATATGACATTTAAATTTTATAAAGTGTATGTTTACGCATTACACTTTTTTATTCAAAATATATAATCAAGAGTCACAATTGTAATTTAGAACTAAACCGCTAAAAACGGTGGCAGACGAGTGCTAATTCCATTAATTTAATTTTTACTCAAATAAATTAGAAAGAAGTATCCTATTTGACTAAGATACTTCTTTATTATAATATACACTTCCCTTAAACTTTTATTGTTGAAATAAAAAATAAGGGAGTGTTATTATTTATGTCAGAATTAAGAGAAAAAATGAAAATGGATATGGAACTAAAAGGCTATAGCCCAAGGACCATAAAAAACTATATCGGTCACGTTAGTAACTTTGCTAAATATTACAACAAATCACCAGAGCTTTTAAGAGAAAAAGAAATACGTGAATATCTACATTATTGTATCACGGAAAGAAAGTTAAGAGAAGGTACTGTTAATTATATTAATGCAAGTCTAAAGTTTTTTTATACTAAAACGCTTAATAGATATTGGAATATGGACAAAATATTTAGAATTAAAGAACCAAGAAGATTACCTGCTGTTTTATCTCCCGAGGAAGTTAAATCTATTTTTGATGTTACTGAAAACCTTAAGCATAAGGCAATTCTTATGACGGTATACTCCGCAGGATTAAGGGTTAGTGAAGTTTGTAATCTAAAAATAACAGATATTGATAGTAAAAATATGCAAATATTAATTAGAGAAGGTAAAGGTAAAAAAGATAGGTATTCGTTGTTATCAAAAGCAAATCTTAAAATTCTCAGAGAATATTGGAAAAGATATCACCCTACAGAATTTTTGTTTTCTGGAAGGGGTCGTACAGATGCGATAACTACACGTAGTGTACAACGAATATTAGAAAAATCTTTAAAAAAGACTGCAATCACTAAAAATGCAACTGTACATACGCTTAGGCATAGTTTTGCAACTCATTTATTGGATGCTGGTACGGATATTTGTTATATCCAAAGGCTTTTAGGACATACTCGAATAACTACTACCACTATTTATTTACATCTTAGAAGGATGGATTTACTTAACATAAAGAGTCCATTGGACATCCTCTTAGGTGAACAAGATGATTGAGATTCAAGATATATTCAATCAATTTGGTGATGAATACAGAAAAAATCATAAGCTTCCTCTCCATATTCAAAAAACTATGATTTCTATTGAAGCTTGTAGAACAGCGGAACTTGGGGGTCATGTAGATGAGTGTGATGAATGTGGTCACATGAGGGTATCTTATAATTCTTGCAGGAACAGGCATTGTCCTAAATGCCAAACTTTAGCCAAGGAAAGATGGCTTGAAAAAAGAAGAGAGGATTTATTACCCGTAGGGTATTTTCATGTAGTTTTCACTATTCCTGAAGAGCTTAATTATATAACATTAACAAACCAAAAGGAAATGTATTCTATTCTATTTAAATCTGTTTCTGAAACACTACTTGAACTTTCAATTGATAAAAAATATTTAGGAGCTGAAATCGGGTTTATGGCGATTTTGCATACGTGGGGTCAGAATTTGGTGAATCATCCACACATACATTGTATAGTTCCAAGTGGTGGGTTAACTTTAGATGGCAACCGATGGATAAACTCAAAAAAAGACTTCTTTATCCCAGTGAAAGTTCTATCAAGAAAATTTAGAGGTAAATTTCTATTTTACCTTAAAAGAGCTTATTATAGTAATGCTCTTAAATATACTAATGGAATTGAGGAGCTAACAAAAAAGCATATATTTCAGGGCTTCATAGATAAATTATATAAGAAAGAATGGATTGTATACTGTAGACCTCCTTTTGGGAGTGCGGAGTACGTACTTGAATACCTTGGAAGATACACTCATAGAGTAGCTATATCTAATCATAGGATTGTAAATTTAGAAAATGGCTATGTCACATTTAAGTGGAGAGATTATAAAGAACATAATAAAGAAAAATTTATGACTCTTACTGTAGATGAATTTATCAGAAGATTTATCATGCATGTTCTACCAAGAAAATTTGTTAAAATTAGACACTATGGGATATTGAGTAACAGAAATAGGTCAACTAAGCTTCAGAAATGCAAAGAACTTACAGGTGCAGTGCAAAGTAAAAAGCAAGATTCAGAGGTTAAATTAAATGCATCAGAGCTTCTTCTTAAACTCACAGGAATAGATATAAATATTTGTTCTTGCTGCGGTAAAGGTAAAATGATGACAAAAGAGAAGTTAATTCGCCAGAACTATTCTCCGCCAGGAGAAACAAATAAAATAGCATAAAGTGTTTATTTAGGGGAGGGGGGAATTACGTCTATTTTTAGAAAACAATTAGGAATTAGAAGGATTATAGATACATTTGTGGAAATTATAGTTACAAACATTGATATTAAAGCAAATTTCAGAAAGAGGGCGAAGATTGAATCCCCATAGTAGTAGAAACGCGGCATCGTTCTAAAGCTTGTTTCAGAAATTGAGCAATTTTAGTGGCTATCATCATTTAAGTATATACTTATGGTGATAGTTTTTATCGGCTCAACATCTGAATCCAAACCTATTCAAATGACGAAATAAATTAGGGGAGGATTATGATGAACATTTCCGTTGACGAACTATTAAACATTGAAGAATTAGATACAAGGGCCATATTTGAAAGGGTTAAGTACCCTTGGGAAGCCCTTACAAAAATTAAGAATTTCATTTTTGAATACGCAAAAAATCTGCCAGGCGATTTTGAAAGAATAGAGGAATTTGTATGGGTTGGCAAAGGCACTACTATCGAAAAAAGTGTTCTTATAAAAGGCCCAGCGATTATCGGTTACAATTGCGAAATCAGGTATTCCGCTTACATTAGAGAAAATGTTATCATTGGTAATGATGTTGTAGTTGGAAACTCAACTGAAATTAAAAATTCAATCCTCTTTAATAAAGTGCAGGTTCCGCATTATAATTATGTTGGTGATTCAATATTAGGGTATAAAGCCCATTTGGGGGCAGGTGTAATAATCTCCAATTTAAAGTCCAATGGAACATTAGTAAAAGTAAAATATGGTACAGATAATATTGAAACTGGTTTAAGGAAATTTGGTGCAATTGTAGGCGATTTATCGGAAGTAGGATGTAATTCAGTTTTAAACCCAGGGACAATAATAGGAAAAGATAGTATTGTTTATCCATTAAGTTCTGTAAGAGGTTATATTCCAGAGAAGAGTATTTTGAAAAATAATGGTGAAATTGTAGAGAGAAAATAAAGTCAAGGAACCAAAATATCGTATTATTTCAGAAGTGAATTTTACTGTGTTTTAATTCGTATCTTTCTGATATTACGAACTACTTGGAAAGAAACTTTTATAGGAAAAAAATCACCGCACATAGACGGCAAAAGATTTAAAACATCATATAACAAAAAATTCCCGTTCAGCTTGGCTTGAAAAGACAGCCAAGCTATACCTGCGAAGCTAAGAAAAGAGCTTTCTAAGCTTCTTGGCATCGGAAATTAGAGACGTTAGGCGTAATCTTTCTAACATAAAAAATTTACCTAGGAGGGAAATCATTATGATAAAAGTTATTGATACTCGAAAAGATTTTGGAATATTTTTAGCACATAAAGAACATATGAATAAATTGGATGCGTATAAGAAATATTATTATGAGCCTAATAAAGATATATTGGATGGGTTAGCTATGACACATATATACACTGGTATAAGTGGATTAGATGCTACTGTAAGCTCACTAGATTTTAAATCGTATGAAGACCAGTATAAAAAGCTCTCCAATAAGGATTTTATTGACTTAACTCAAAAGATTTTAGAAAAGGCTGAAAAGATGTTTTCAATATCTGAAAATACTTTAATTGAATGCTATTTAGTTTTTGGATATAACACTATGACTGGCTGTAGTACATGCGTTAATAATAAATTTGTTTTAGCTATTGGGTTAGAACAGGTTGCAAATTATCCGAATGTTAGTAAATATGAAGATTTATTATTACATGAATTTTATCACGTAATTAGAGTAAATAAAAAAGAAATATTAGAAGAAATGACTGGTACAAAGCTGGAAAATACTTTTGTTAGTAAAGAAATACTAGATTTATTTAATAATACAAAATTGAAATTCAATTTAATTGAAGAAGGTTTAGCAGTTGTAGCTCCGTCAATAATTAAAGGAGAAAAAATTACTGCTGATAGATTGAGAGAACTGCTATTTTATAAGAAAGAACAGTATGAGGAAATTAGCAGAAGAAGTGCTGAACTGTGGAGAAACTTAAAATCAGAATTGGAAAGTAAAGATATTGAAACTACATACAAATGGGCAATTAGTGGTAGCCATGTTCAGAAATATGGAATTCCCGAAAGAAGTTTATACTACTTAGGAGCTAAGCTTATCTTAGATTTAATAGAAAAAGAAAATATTTCATTTTCACAATTGACAGATATGACATCAGAAGAAATTTTAAAAAAATCAGGAATTTACTAATAAATAATTGTGGACTACGCCTAACACTTCATTAAAGTTCGCTTTGGCTAAATTAGGCCAAGCCTTTGAAGAAGCCAAAGCACATTCTTTTGCCAAGCGAGGTCCCGCTAAGGCTCAAGAACGTCTTTAATGGATAAACGTTAGAAAAAATGCTCTTCTAGTTTGGCACTAGTGCATTCATAGACATATATAAGCGAACTATAGTTTTTAGTTACTTTAAGGGGCAAGGAGGAATATAAATTGGATTTGAACAATCTTAATATTGAAAAAATAATTGATAAGATAAATAAAGTAAAACCATTTTCGGGAGTAGTGTTAGTACAGCAAAATGATAAGATAATTTTTCAAAGAGCATACGGATTTGCCCGCAAATGAAACATTATCTGGACTGCAGGACTGGAGGAAATAATGCAAACATCACTGCGGGGAATAGCAACAAAAGCAAAACAAAATAAAGACTACAAATTTGGTAATCTATATGGACTGTTGAATAAGGATGCATTGTACCAAGCCTGGAAGACATAAATACGAAGTCAGCAGTAGGTATAGATAAGGAAACTGCTAGAGAGTTTGGAAAGAATTTAGATGGAAATCTAGAAGAATTAGTTGAAGAACTTAAGGGCAAGAAGTACAAAGCAAAGTTAGTAAAAAGAGTGTATATACCAAAGGGAAATGGAAAAACAAGACCATTAGGACTCCCAACATTGAGAGATAAAATAATACAAAAAGCTGTAGCTAATATATTGGAAGCAATATATGAACAAGATTTTCTAAAATGTAGCTATGGGTATAGACCTAATGTTGGGGCACAAAAAGCTGTTAGAGACATTACAGATGAATTAAGAGGAAAATACAGTTATGTGGTAGAAGCTGATATTAGAAACTTCTTCGGAAATATAGACCATCAATGGTTATTAAAGATGCTAGAGTTGCGAATAAAAGATAAAGCATTTTTAAGGTTAATAAAGAAGTGGCTCAAAGCAGGAATATTAGATACCGATGGGAAAGTTATAAACCCAATAACTGGATGTCCTCAAGGCTCAACTGTCAGTCCGATACTTACTAACATCTATTTACATTATGCTTTAGATTTATGGTTTGAGAAAATTGTAAAACCTGCTTGTATAGGAGAAACATATATATGTCGTCTAGCGGATGATTTTATATGTGCATTCAGATATAAAGCAGATGCTGAAAAGTTTTACAAAGTACTAGGAAAAAGGCTTGGTAAGTTCAAATTAGAATTAGCCGAGGAGAAAACTAAGATTATAAGTTTCTCTCGCTTTAGAAAATATGAAAATACAAGCTTTGAATTTCTTGGATTTGAATTTCGCTGGGCAGTATCCAATAAAGGTAAAGATGTAATAAGAAGGAGAACCAGTAGGAGCAAATTAAGAAAATCTATAAAGGCGTTTAGCCTGTGGTGCAAAGAAAACCGTAGTAAAAGAATTAAAAACATAGTGGAAACTCTAAACTCAAAGTACAGGGGATATTTCAACTATTACGGAGTAATAGGAAATAGCAAAGGTATAGGTGAATTTTATAGTTCAACCTTGGAAATATTGTATAAATGGCTGAATCGTAGGAGTCAAAGGAAAAGCTTTAATTGGGATATTTTAGTGAAAAGATGGAATGGTATGGTCTAATTAAGCCTAAAGTAGTTGAAAAGACTGATAATCAAATTAGATTTGAAGTATGTTTTGTTTAAGTATGGAAGCGAGTATATTTGAAGAGCCCGGTGCGGTAGTTCCGCACGCCGGGATCTGTGCAGGGGGTATGGAGCGATCCATGTCTCTACCATGACTACGGAATTTAGGGCAAAAAAAGTGATTGCTCATAAGTTATTAAATTTAACCCGATTGAGACGTAGTTGTAAGAAAGTGTGAATTAGAGAAAGTAGGTGAGAATTTATGGATTGGACAAATATTTTATTAAATGGAATTATATTTTTTTTAACATTTATTGCTTGTTCTACATTTTATAAAAAATCAGGACTAACACGATGGATAAGTAAGTGGATAAATAAAAAGACCTGGCGAACCATATTTACTCTTTTTATTATTTTTACATTCTATTTAGTTACAATGAAAGTTATCAGAAGTACAAGTATTTCAGGAAAGTATTATAATATGGCAGACGGGTTCTTTTTAGCATTATATGTAAGTATAGTTCCTTATATATTTTTTGAGAAATACAATAACTAATTAACATTTTTCTTTTAGTGCCAACTAATTTTAAGGTGAACTGTAGTATGTTTTTTTCAAGGTGTTATGCCTAAAACTCCGCATAACAAAATGTTGCCACTAGCCTTGGCTGGAAAATACCTTAATGGAAAAAAGTTAAGTGCCTAAGAGTACCTTTCAAATAAAGAAAATCATAAATCTACGCCAAGGCACATTCCTTCACCAAGCGCGTCGCGCTAAGGTTCAGGAACGTTGGCAACACGAAACGTTATACGTAATTTTAGATAAACAGAGTGATATCTTAAAAGTTTTGGATTTGGTTTTATTAAATACAATAGTAGAAAACTACGAACTAACGATTATTTATAAAAATGGAGGGAACATAATGAATAATGATTTAAAAATATATTTAGAAAATACTAAAAAACCCTGGAGCATAATGTATTATAGATTGGTTTGGGAACAACTGTCTCAAATAACAAATTCTAAAATTCTTGATTTCGGGAGTGGACTTGGAATTACAGCAAATCATTTAGCAAAGAACAATGATGTGGTTGCAATAGAACCAAATGTTGAAATAGAAGAAGAAAGAATATGTGAAAACAGTTACCATCAGATTATTGGGAATATAGAGCAATTAAAGCAACAAGAAGATAATTCCTTTGATGTAGTAGTATGTCATAATGTTTTGGAATATGCAGAAGAACGAAAAGATATATTAAGAGAATTTTGCCGAGTTCTTAAACCTAATGGAATAATATCTATTGTAAAACATAACCTCAATGGAAGGATAATGCAAAAGGTTGCTTTTGAAAACAATTTAGACCAAGCAATCTCATTACTTAATGGTGGAGTAAATAATGCGGCTTATTTTGGACAGATAAATTATTATACAATGAACGACATAATTGATTGGGTTGGTGATAAAGATATTAATATTGAAAAAGTACTTGGAATCAGAACATTTTATGCTTTAAATGCAAACATCAATGAAATAAGATTTGACTCAATTTGGCAAGATAAGATGTTTGAACTTGAAATGAAGGTTTCTGATATGGACGATTATAAAAATATATCTTTTTCCAACCATGTTTTGTTAAGAAAACATAGTTGAACTCTATGAATATAACCCTATGCAATGTGTATATTTAGCACGAGTTTTTCGTATATCATGAAACAAGTATAAAGATAGGGAGAATAGGCTCAGCTTAGAGTGTAGTGGCAAAAACTACGTATAACAAAATACTCCCGTTCGCTAATGTCGGGAGTAAGGAGCGTTATGAGACATTTTAGGTCTATTGAAAGTTATTCTATCGAAGAAGTTTTTTTAATATTATTACATTCATATAAAAAATACTACTATTTAGTAGACATGTATAAGCCAATGAATTAACTGAAAAGACTTAGAAGTATTATCTTACATCATATTTTATAAGGAGGAGAAATCATTTATGGCATACTTAATTTTAGGGGTTAGTTTACTAATTGTTTCTTTTATGATATTTTCAAAAAATATTTTTTATAGATATCATAAAGAAATTAATTTCAAAATAAAAAAGAGATTGGACGCAATGTTGAAACTTACTATAATTGCTCCTGTAATTGTTCTATTCATAATATTTATTTTAACCCTTACTTACTTTAAAACTAAATTTAATATTAGATTATCTCACGCATGGCTTGTGTTAAATTTTTGGATATGCAGTATGATTTTCTATTACATTAGTGCAGAACTAGCAAGAATAAGAAAATTAGTTATAATACTACCTGCTATTGGAATGATAATATCTATGTGGGGTGCAATTTATTTAACACCTTTATATCATTATGAAAATATATTTAAAAATACTAAATTAATAATCCCAAATTTCTTTGGATTGATTATGTTAATAGCATCTTATTATATAAACTGTATACTTTTGAAAAAAGAAACTAAAAAGTGATTTGTATTAAGTCGCATCTTTCTTTTTTGTGAACTAATTAGTGAAAATGTTAGTGAAAATTGCACGCCTTAAAGAGAATGCAAGACCTAAAACATCTCATAACAAAATACTCCCATTCGCTACGCACATTTACCAACCTAAGATAGGAGCTATCTAAGGCTGGCAAACGTCGGGAGTAAGGCACGTTATGTGACATTTCAGGTCTATCTGAAATTTTCTTACGCAGTTAGTGATTTCTAGCTATTCAAATATAAAAAGTAATTCACACTGGTAATTAAGACGAATAAAAATTATTTCTATTTTATTTGGGAGGTATAGTATGGACAAGCGTTTTACATTTAATGAAGATGTTAAAAATTATGATAAATGGAGACCAACATATTGTAAAGAATTATTCAATGATATTATTCAATATTCTGAACTTAATCAAAATAAAAAAGCAGTAGAAGTTGGAATTGGTACTGGTCAAGCAACTATGCCTTTTCTGATGACAGGATGTGATGTAACAGCCATTGAACTTGGAAAAGACCTTGCAGAATACGCGAAAGAAAAATTTAAAGAATATAAAAATTTTAGTGTATACAATACTTCATTTGAGGATTTTGAGTGTAATGATAATAGTATTGATATTCTTTACTCTGCAACAGCATTTCATTGGATTCCCGAAGATATAGGTTATCCAAAGGCATTAAAGGTATTAAAGAATAATGGAACATTAGCATTGTTTTGGAATAAACCATTTGTAAAACGAGAAGATGATTTATTGCATCAAAAAATTCAAAGTATATACCAAAAATATAGACCTTCAAATGCTAAATTCATAGAAAATGATACAGCAAGATATAATAAGATATCAAAAACTATACAATCATATGGTTTTAGAGACTTAGAAGTAAAGTTATATCATCAAACACGAGTATTTAACTCTTCAGGTTATATTTCGCTATTAAATACATATTCAGATCATAGAAGTATGATAGCGTCTACAAAGCAATTATTATACAGTGAAATTGAAAATGCTATTCTGGAAAATAGTAATGTTTTAACTGTATATGACACGATAGAGTTATATTTGGCAAGAAAATAATGTTTTTTATATGACCATTGTTTACAATCTATTAATTCACACTCTTCTTAAATAGTGAATTAAATCATAAATGGATTAGTGGAAATTGCCCACTATATAGAGAGTGCAAGACCTGCACATCACATAACAAAATGTTGCCGTTCCTTGACTAGTGGACTCTTTTTATATAGCAATGTGTAAATTTATGGTTTATAATCTATATATAGGTTATCATTCTACTACCGCCAATGCATATCCCTTCACCAAGCCCGTCGGGCTAAGGCTCAGGAACGTCGGCAACAAGAAGCGTTATGTGACATTTCAGGCCTATCTTAAATTTTCTTACACAGCTAGTGATTTTCAGTTATTACAATGTAAAAGATAATTAACATTGGTGGAATATAGTAAATTAACAAGGGGGAGTTTTGGTGGCTAAAAAAAATGGCGTTTCAAAAGGAACATTAATTGCAATTAATTCTGTATGGGTTATTTTAGGCTTGTCAATAGCGCTAACTATAAAAAATGCATATCATTTAAATTTTTGGGTATATCTTTGTATCACAGTACCATTCTTAATAATAGGGCAAACTTTGATTAAAAAATTCATTAAGGTCAATGAGTAATTTACTATATCCTTATAGGTTATGTAAATTCTAGAAATACAATATATACAATTTGTATAATTATTGTGAAGTAAATTTTATTAAAAAAAAGGGGGAAGTTTTATGGCAATTGTTAGTATATTAAGTTCTTTAAATCTAATAATCATTTTAGGTTTGTTGGGATTAGGGATTTATGGGTTTATGTTATTTGTAAAACTTGCTAATAGAGGAATTAAAGCACTTGATATTTATATTAATGAAAAGACAAATAACAAATTGTAGGTTCATAATTTTCTTGAATTCTTCATCAGTAAGAATATGAATAATGTCACAGGTTTTTAAAGTGCAAATTAGTATTTGAATGGGGAGAATTCAATGAGTAATCTTATGGGTTTATTGGGTTCAATTGGTTTCATATCTATTATTAAATATATACTTAGAATAATGGCTTATATAGAAATTATTAGTGTATCATCCAAGGGTATTCAAGCACTCAACACATATATAAATAATAATTCAAAATAGTCTCAGTTATGTGTAATATTCATTTATAGTGGAGTAAATAATGAATAGATTAGTGGAAACCGCACGTACCATAGAGAGTGCAAGACCTGAAACTTCACATAACAAAATGTTGCCGTTCGCCTTGGCTGGAGAGTCCTTTAGGGAGGACAAGCTAAACAGGAAGTAATGTTTCAAACTAAGAAAATCAAAAGATACCGCCAAGGCACATTCCTTCACCAAGCCCGTCGGGCTAAGGTTCAGGAACGTTGGTGCGCCAAGCAAAGCTTGGCATCTACTTGCAAGGTGAAAGTCCTTGTTGAGAAAGGTCTAACCAACCACTCATATCGAGTGTTGCGTTGAAGCTGGTAACAGCAAAACGAAGCGTACACAGAGAACTATATAGGCCACAAGGAGAACCGTATCTCCTGAAGTATATTCAGCCTCATAAACTTAGAATGCAGATGACGACGTGGTTAACGTCACGGAAGTCAGTACAGAAGAATCGTAAAAGGTGAGATTCTCGAGGGTCTGCTGGGGTCCAAGAACGTGGCATGTATAGAGAGAGATGCTAGGAACTTGGGAGGAATCCTATAGCTCCTTTGACAGGTAGGTCTATCCAATCGAAAAAAGAGGACGACCAATGCGCATAGGAGTTCGGATTAATTCATAGTACTCTGAGGGCGGGAGAGCCGTCTACATGGGGAAGAGATTAACAGATATATGTAGCCCGCAAATGAAACATTATCCGGACTGCAGGACTGGAGGAAATAATGCAAACATCACTGAGGGGAATAGCAACAAAAGCAAAACAAAATAAAAACTACAAATTTGGTAATCTATATGGATTGCTGAATAAAGAAGCTTTGTACCAAGCATGGAAAGACATAAATAAGAAGTCAGCAACAGGAATAGACAAAGAAACAGCTAGAGAGTTTGGAAATAATTTAGATGGAAATCTAGGAGAATTAGTTGAAGAACTTAAGGGCAAGAAGTACAAAGCAAAGTTAGTAAAAAGAGTGTATATACCAAAGGGAAATGGAAAAACAAGACCATTAGGACTCCCAACATTGAGAGATAAAATAATACAAAAAGCGGTAGCTAATATATTGGAAGCAACTTCTTCGGAAATATAGACTATCAATGGTTATTAAAGATGCTAGAGTTACGAATAAAAGATAAAGCATTTTTAAGGTTAATAAAGAAGTGGCTCAAAGCAGGAATATTAGATACCGATGGGAAAGTTATAAACCCAATAACTGGATGTCCTCAAGGCTCAACTGTCAGTCCGATACTTACTAACATCTATTTACATTATGCTTTAGATTTATGGTTTGAGAAAATTGTAAAACCTGCTTGTATAGGAGAAACATATATATGTCGTCTAGCGGATGATTTTATATGTGCATTCAGATATAAAGCAGATGCTGAAAAGTTTTACAAAGTACTAGGAAAAAGGCTTGGTAAGTTCAAATTAGAATTAGCCGAGGAGAAAACTAAGATTATAAGTTTCTCTCGCTTTAGAAAATATGAAAATACAAGCTTTGAATTTCTTGGATTTGAATTTCGCTGGGCAGTATCCAATAAAGGTAAAGATGTAATAAGAAGGAGAACCAGTAGGAGCAAATTAAGAAAATCTATAAAGGCGTTTAGCCTGTGGTGCAAAGAAAACCGTAGTAAAAGAATTAAAAACATAGTGGAAACTCTAAACTCAAAGTACAGGGGATATTTCAACTATTACGGAGTAATAGTTGAAATAGCAAAGGTATAGGTGAATTTTATAGTTCAACCTTGGAAATATTGTATAAATGGCTGAATCGTAGGAGTCAAAGGAAAAGCTTTAATTGGGATGAGTTTAGTGAAAAGATGAAATGGTATGGTCTAATTAAGCCTAAAGTAGTTGAAAAGACTGATAATCATATTAGATTTGAAGAATGTTTTGTTTAAGTACGGAAGCGAGTATATTTGAAGAGCCCGGTGCGGTAGTTCCGCACGCCGGGATCTGTGCGGGGGGGTATGGAGCAATCCATGTCTCTACCGTGACTATGTAATTTCTTATAACTTAGTGCCATCTCAAAGTTCTTTAACTATATTATTAAGGCACAATATTGATATATTTTCACCAACAGAGCTTTAAAAGTATCATCAATTCTATAAAGATAATAATTGAAAAATAGTACTAAAAGGCCCTCAAGGTGATTAACTGGTTTAGGGCCTTTTAAAGTACTTTAACTATTCTAATACAGCTTTAGTAAAGAGTAGGAACCGGATAACATGCAACCTCATCCACGAGGTCCGGATCAAACCCATAGAATGTCCAGTAGCTTCCAGTCCACCTATAACCCGAAACTTCTCCATACTCAATTCTTGTGGGATAAAACCAGAAGGGTCTTCCATTTATAGGCCACACATAGGTGTATGAGTAAAAGCAGTCGATAATATAGGAATTTTTAGGTTTTGGTGGAATAGTTGTTGGTGGTGGATAATCCGGAGGCCCGTATTGCCTAAATTGTAGGTACTGTCTCATATGATTTCGCTCCTATACAAAGTCTTTCATATTTATCATATGATGTAATGCATGCTATTGTTCACATTTTAATATAATCATTAAATAGGTATTATTCAAAGTGTAGTGATTAAAACTACATATAACAAAGTGCCAGCTCAAAGATTTTTAAGTATATTATTAAGACACAATTGTAATAATTTGCGAACTAATATTAATTATAATGTTTCTAAAATCTCTCGGTTTTTATTGTCTTTCAGTATGAGAGGATAGATTTTTATGGGATATTATGGTAATATTAATGTTAAATAATAAAATTATAAGAATTCAAGAAATTATTAGATTTTAAACATATGAGAAGATAAAAGAGTATTTTAAATAAGCATAATAAGCATAGTTAATCGTAATAAAGGAGATGAAGTTGATGCAAATAAATTCCTTTGCAAAAGTTAATGTACTCGAATCTACTATGAGATGACAGGTAAAGGAGACTCACTTGTTTTAATCCATAGTGGATATACTGATTTAAGACTTTGGGATAACCAATTTGCGTTATTTGGAAACCATTTTAAGGTTATAAGATTTGATATAAGAGGGTTTGGTAAATCAGACAAGCCAAGTACACCATTCTCATTCGTCGAAGACCGTAAAGAGTTGTTAAACTACTTAGAGATTGATAAGGCACATATAGTCGGAGTATCTATGGGAGGAAGCATTGCTATAGATTTCACACTTCAACATCCAGATTTAGTTGAGTTTTTGGTATTAAGTGGCTCTTCGCTAAATGGTTATTCGTATGAAAATGATGAAGCGAGCATTCAAAGGGCTTTGGCAGGAATGTCTATAATAAAAAGAGATGCGAATTTCAATCAGTCAATTGAGTTTATGCTTAATAATCCAATGTGGCGACAAAGAGATTTAAAGTCTCAAAAACTCTTAAAGAATATGTTTGAGGATACATCCTTAGAATGGTTATTAGAAGACTTGGCACAAATAGCAAAGCCTCTTGCATCAGAAAGACTTTCTGAGATAAGAAAAAGAACTTTACTTATAGTAGGTACAGAAGATTCATTACCTATTATAGAAATGGCGAGTGCAATGGAATTATACTACATATAACAAGATGCTGTCGTCCGCCTTGGCTGGTGGG
Source organism: Clostridium estertheticum (assembly GCF_011065935.2). Lineage (NCBI taxonomy): Bacteria > Bacillati > Bacillota > Clostridia > Eubacteriales > Clostridiaceae > Clostridium > Clostridium estertheticum. The sequence goes on from NZ_JAAMNH020000001.1 coordinate 1,303,583, forward strand.
CTTTTTTCATAAAGCATTGTGTAAGTTTATGGTTTATAATCAATATATAGGTTAAATATGCAAGGACGCCAAGGCACATTCCTTCACCAAGCGCGTCGCGCTAAGGTTCAGGAACGTCGGCAGCACGGAACGTTAGATGAAAGTTGAATATACACTTGTTTTTATTCAAAGGTGGTGAAAAGACATTGAAAAGAGTATATAGGATTTTTATTCATGTTGTAGTTTTAGTACAGTCAGTACTGCTTTACCAGTTGTATTTCAATTATATGTATACAAAAAATACCATCGAGGTGATGATAAAGAACATAACAAACAATATGGTGCTTTTTTATCAGAATGCACTTGTTAGCTTCATAAAATTCAAGGGATATTTTTTAAATAACGATTTGATGCTGAGCAACCGCCAACTAGCGATTTTAATTTGGTCAATTGTTGCAATTTTAATTTTGCTAAGAGAAGAAAAGGTTAAAAATTCTTTCTTCAATGTGCTCAAAGTGTTCTTTTCAAGAAAACTATTAATCATTTGGCTATCGGCAGTAGGTTATAATATTTTGATTATATTATTGATGAGAAAGCTTGGTCTATGGAATATTACTCATTTGAAAGTAACAATTCTTTGGCTTTTATTCGTTGGTTTTATAATGCTTTTTTTTGCTATTGGGGATGCTGATGACAATAGATACTTTATAAATATCATTATTCAAAATATAAAAGTGACAATTGTATTTCAATTTATTATGAATTTGCATTCTTTTGCTTTGTTAATCGAACTAATTATTGTTCCAATTACTGTGTTTGTTTCAATGATGATAGTAATTGCTGAATACCGTGATAAAGGAGGATATAAAAAGGTAGCTACATTTTCAAATGCAATATTGATAATTATTGGTCTTAGTATGATGTGGAACTCAATTGCTCATATAGTTTCACAATTTAATGAACTTAATTTCGAAAAGCTATTTATACTTATGTCGATGGGGTCAGTATTAAGCATATTATTCATACCATTTTTAATCTGTATAGCTGTTCTTTCTGCGTATGAAATACTCTTTATCAGACTCTCTTTTAAGAAAACAATAGCAGAAGAAATTAGAAAACGTTTATATTTCAAAATAATACTTGCGTGTGGTTTAAATGTTTCAAAAATAAAGAATTTTATACAAGATAGTGATATAATGCACCGTTCAATTAGTAATAGAGTTGAAATAAAGAGATTAATATCTGATTATAAATACAAATAAAAGGAACTAAACAACCTTCATCTAACAGTACATTACCGCCTCCGCTGTGCTCCGACCCAAACCTTTTCGCTGGGAGACAAGCTCCGCCAAGAAGTATTCCTTTGGGGTCAAGCTCAAAGGCTTCGGCAATGGGAAACGTTAGTGCGCCAAGCAAAGCTTGGCATCTACTTACAAGGTGAAAGTCCTTGTTGAGAAAGGTCTAACCAACCACTCATATCGAGTGTTGCGTTGAAGCTGGTAACAGCAAGACGAAGCGTACACAGAGAACTATATAGGCCACAGAGAGAACCGTAACTCCTGAAGAATATTCAGCCTCATAAACTTAGAATGCAGATGACGACGTGGTTAACGTCACGGAAGTCAATACAGAAGAATCCTATAAAGGCGTTTAGCCTATGGTGTAAAGAAAATCGTAGTAAAAGATTAAAAAAATAGTGGAAATGTTGAATTCAAAGTACAGGGGCTATTTCAACTATTACGGAGTAATAGGAAATAGTAAAGGGCTAAGTGAATTTTACGGAGCTACTTTAAAAATATTGTATAAGTGGATGATAGTGATTTTATTTTTAGTGATACAACAATGAGCCAAAATGGTAAAAATGGATAAATAAAAGTTAATATGTTCTTTACAATATAAGGGGGAGAGTTAATTAACATGAAAAGTGGATTTGAAAAGGTTGCGATTGAACATGGCGATAGGTTAAAAGTTATTTCAATAGAACACTTAAAAGAACTAAAGGAGATTATTGGAGATTTTAAGGATCAAGAAGAACTTAATGGTTTTCAAAAATGGATTATAAATGAATTGTACCAATTTGAGATACTTGAAGAAGATTTTAAAGTTAATTCGATTATACTCATTGCAATTCACCATCCATTTTATGCTAAAGTCGATTTTCTTAAAGAAGGAAAAAAGAAGACTTTTTTAAGTTTGGTACGTGCTGATTTTAATAAAACTGAAGAATATTTAAGAAAATATGTAGAGGAAAAAGGATATTTTATTGAGGTAACAAAGAATTTGCCAATGAAAAGATTAGGAACCCATAGTGGATTGGCAAAGTATGGGCGGAACAATATTACGTATATTGACGGTTTAGGAAGCAATTTTTCATATGCATCATATTTTTCAGATATGATGTGTAAGGAAGACACTTGGAGTGAAGTGAAGAATGCAGAGGCCTGCGATAAATGTAATTTGTGTATTGAAAGTTGTCCGACAGGGGCTATTCGTAAGGATAGATTTTTAATAGATAATCAAAAATGTTTATCATGTATTAATGAGATTCCTGGTGAATTTCCAGCCTGGATTCCTGTAACAGCACACCACACATTGTATGATTGTTTAATATGTCAGCGTAATTGTCCTATGAATTATGAGCAGGTAGATAATGTTATTGAATGTGTATCATTTACAGAAGAAGAAACTAATATGTTGTTAGATGGAAAGCCTATTGATACTTTTTCTAAGGAATTTAAAACAAAAATATACATGCTCGGAATAAATGAATGGTACGAAGTAATTCCAAGAAATTTGAAAATTTTATTTGAATTGTAAAATTCAACTGGTATCAGTCTTTTCTTGAACTGTTTTAATGGTCTCTGTAATACTAGCTTCTAAATAATTTCACAGACTTTATCTATCAAATCAATAGTATCTTTCTTTGTAATATAAAGAGCTTTCGCTGTTGAGGCAACTCCAAGGGCAACTATTAATACCTTCATGTGTGACCAAAACAATCTTTTACCTGAAATCTTTACAGTATTTCTTATAGTATCAAACATGGACAGAATTACCAACAGTTTTAAGTATTGACATTGGAGAATCGCAAATTAGTTCATCAATATAATTTGACTCTAACACTCCATCAATATCTATTTTGCTAAGGCGATTATTAACCTCATCAAGTGTTTTTTTTGCAAGGTCTAAAAAACATAGAAAACTGAAAAAATAGAGTTTTTGCGTTTTATAAAAAACATAAAAACAGCAGTAAGATAAATAATTATTATTGCTGTTTTTATATTTACACTAATTAATTTGTATTTGGAATATAGTTGAAATCCCTTGATCAAATATCTTATGGAAATTTTCAACAGTTTATATTATCCTGTATTAATGGTTCTAACCTCTTTTTCAACAACTTATATAGCTCTTCACATTCTTCATTAATATTATATATTATGCGAATTGTTTTCTTCAGTTTTGATTTTTTAGGCGGAACAATAGGTGAAGAAGATAATATAGATACAGTAAAGGCCAGTTCATATGATGTAAAAGACAGAAAGAATAATGCTATTAATATAGGATTAACACAATTTTCAATGTATTCTCTTTCACAAAAGTTTAAAGGTAATCTACATAATTCTGTCTTAATTGAATTAATAGCTGTTAACAATGCATCAGTATTATTAATAGCTGCGGTTACTTCCATATTTAAGTCACTTTTGGGGGATGTCTGACCTTTTATTAATGATTCATTTAATTGTCTTGCAAAATTAAGATATGATAATATGCTATTCTCATCCATAATTCATTTACTCACCTATCTAAAATATTTCTACTATAACTAGCTGCATGCAGTTCATGGAAATGTACAGCAGTTATCTTCCTGAGTTAATTTTTTCAATCTCTTTCTCAACACCTTATAAATATCTTCAACCTCTTCATTTATACTATATATTGTATGAATTGTATCCTTTAGCTTTCCCTTTTTACGTGGAACTATTGGTGAAGTAGTTAAAATACTTACTGAAGTTGCTAATTCAAAGCCTGTTCTTGATATAAATTCCATCGCAGTCTCTAAAGGAATAACACAGTTAGCAATATATTCTCTTTCACAAAAATCTAAGGGTAATCTACACAACTCAGTTTTAATTGAATTTAATGCTACCAAGGTTTGAGCTGTTTGAGTAATAGTTGTAGTTACATTTGCAGTAGCACTAGGTGCCTGACTTTGAGTTGACCCTTGACCTATGGGTGTCGATTGACTTTGAGTTGGAGTTTCACTATCAGTTATCGTCTGACTTGCGGTTGGCCCTTGATTTAAATTTAGTGATTGACTTTGAACTACCGCATCACTTATTTGCCTTGAATTTCTAATATCATTGATTAAATCATTTAAATCACTGATAATTGTATTTATCCGTTGTTCTCTAGTTTTTTCATTAGAGTTACCCTCTTCACTAATTCCTTTTAGTGTATTATTATCATTTTTATTTAGAACATCATCACCACTCATAAGATTATCTCCAATCTAAAATACTATGTTTCATAACTCACAATTTCTGGTCCATCACCAGCAAGGGCAGATAAAGAATATAAATAGAAGCTCTCGCCATAATAACTCTACACTTATATATAATAAGTGTATTAACAATACCTTGAAATTATTCGATTACATTCTATCGTATTATGAAAAGAGTACACCCATCTTCTATAAGTGGGTGGTGAATTTTCATTTGGCGTTAGCCAACCTTGTAGTAACCTCTTTTATTATTTTTTTATAAATAAAGTAAATTGTTATATTTTTTTAGATATAGTAAATAATATTATTATGAATATTCAAGAGCGGAGGATTCATAATGACTAAAAAAATTACTAAATCAGTCTTATTTGGTGTTCAAAAACAACAGCTTAAGCATTTAAATTCTAGCAATTATGAAGCTCTTAGAGGACTATGTTTTTTATCTAAAAATATGTATAACGTAGCTTTATATAATATTAGACAATATTATTTTACTGAAAAGAAGTTTCTTGGATACAACAGCAATTATCACCTATGTAAATATAATGAGAATTACACTATGCTTAATAGTAATTCAGCACAGCAAATGCTGAAAGTTGCTGATAGAAACTTCAAGTCATTTTTTGCTTTAATAAAAATGGCTAAAAAAGGAGAATATCAATATAGAGATATTAAATTACCTGGGTACTTACCTAAAGATGGATTTTTTAATCTTATCTTTAATGAATTTAATTCTTCTAAAGATAAATTTTCAGTACCAATGTCAACTACTTTCAAAAGGCTTTATGGTAAGGTTGAGATTAACATACCTTCAAATTTAAAAGGTAAGGCAATTAAAGAAGTTAGGATATTACCTAAAAATGATGCAAGGTTCTTTGAAATTCAATGGGTATATGAAATTGATGAGTTCAAAGGAAATTTAAATAAAAACAACACACTTGCTATTGATTTAGGAATAGATAATTTATGTGCTTGTACTATTAATGATGGTAAAGCATTTATAATTGACGGAAAAAAACTTAAATCCATTAATCAATGGGCTAATAAGGAAAATAGTAGACTCCAATCAATTAAAGATAAGCAAAAGATTAAAACGACCACTAAAGCTCAGAAGAAACTATGGAATAAAAGGAGTAATAGAGTTAATGATTATCTCAATAAGACCGTTAGGGTAATTATTGATTATTGTTTAAATAACGATATAGGTAGTATTGTAGTTGGTTATAACCCAACTATTCAAAGAAAAGTAAATTTGGGTAAAGTCAATAATCAAAACTTTGTTAATATTCCAATTGGTAATATAAGAGAAAGGCTGACTTATCAGAGCCAAAGATATAATATTAATTTAATAGAACAAGAAGAAAGCTATACTTCAAAAGCTGATTTTTTAGCAAATGATAGTATGCCTATTTATAGTGCTTTGAATAAGAAAAGATACTTATTTAGTGGTAAAAGAATATCAAGAGGACAATACAAATCATCTAAAGACTTGATATTAAATGCTGATATAAATGGCTCACTTAATATAATGAGAAAATCTAACATAAAACAAATTAACTTAAATCATAAAGAGTATTTAAACCCCATAAGGACAAGAATAGCTTAAATGTAGGCTGGGAATAGAAATATTTACAGTATAGGGCGTACTTGGACACGCCAAAAAGAATAAGGCTGCCTAATTTATTAGGTTCAAAGTTAAAGCAAACTTCTTTATAAAAAAGAATCCCCTTCCTCTACAGGTGGGGGAGGGTTCAATCCATTTATTTTAAAAATACCTTAGTAAATGGGATTTTTCATATATTGCTGCTTATGCATATTATAAAGTGAAATTTAATTAAATCACTTCTACCTTGTTAACAAAGAGAGAACTATGACGGTCTCAGCTAATTGATAGAAATATTAGAGTAATGTTCTAAAAAATGACAAGACATGTTATTGCATTTGAATAGGAAATAAAATTTCAGCATGCATCTCACATTGAAATGTGTAGCATGCTGAAACTTTATTTCAATCTATTATCAAACATTAGTTGAATTTGAATACCAAATGGGTCTTCAATAATCCCGTATGCTTTACTAAACATATTATTAGATAATGGAACGATGATTCTAACTCTGTTATCTGTAATTAAGCTATTATAAAAATCTTCAATTTCGTTTAAGTCAGCACTTTGAATACATAATGATGTGTTATTACCAACTTTGTATTTTTCATTAGTATCCATTGTATCTTCTGCAATCATTACCTTAGTTTTTCCAATTGATAAAATAGAGTGAGAGATATAATTTTTATTTTCATCAGTAATCTGTATTGTATTATCTCGCTTTGCCATATCTTGGTACGTAACCAGTAATAATTCCTCTGCATTGAAATGTTTTTTATAGAAATTTATAGCTTCTTGTGTTTTCCCATTCATTGAAAGAAAAATAGCAATCTCTAGTGTTTTACTCATAGTATTAATCTCCTTTTTTATAGTGATTTTCAGGCATATATTTTATAAAATTGATATATTACCTTAAATTTATTATAATATATAAAGGTATCAAAATATGACACCTTTAATAGGGGGATTGTATGAAAAAATCAGAAAGATTAAATGACATGATAAGATACTTAAATAATCGAGAGTTCTTTAATTTGAGTGATTTAATGGATAAATATAATATTTCAAAAAGTACATCTTTGCGTGATATTAGTTCATTAGAAGAATTAGGTATGCCTATTTTTTCAGAGTATGGCAGACATGGAGGATATGGTATCTTAAAACACAGGTTATTATCACCTATTAACTTTACTCTTGATGAAGTGTATGCTTTATATTTTGCAATGTTGGCGTTAGAGTCTTATCAATCTACGCCATTCCATTTAAGTGTTAATAAACTAAATGAAAAATTTGAAAATTGTCTTTCTAAAGAACAAATAAAACAAATTCATCAGATGAAAAAAGTTTTACAATTTGAAGCGAATCAGCATAATAATGTTAGTCAGTTTTTAGATAAAATTTTACAAAGTATTCTTAATGAAATTAGTTGTAAGATTCAATATTTAAAAAATAACAAACAAGTAAGTTACCATATTCAGTTTTTTAAAATTTCTGCTAAGTTTGGACAGTGGTATGCTACTGGAATAGAGATGAATACAAATAAATATAAAGTTTTCAGATGTGATAGAATAACTTTGTTAGAATTTCATAATGATAAAACACAATTTTCTGTTGAAGAACTCATCAACCGTTCTTTAGAATTTTATCAATCTGAAAAAAGTGTTGAGTTTGAAGTGGAGATTTTAAAGCATGCAAAGGATATTTTTTATAAAGAGCAATATCCATCAATGAAAATAGAAAGTGGGACTAAGACACTTATAAGGGGGTTCTATAATTTAGGCGAAGAAGAATTTATTGCAAATTATTTTATTAGATATGGTAATTCCATTGTATCAGTAAAACCTAAATCGCTAAAACATCTTATTCAAGAAAAAATAGAGAATCTATTAAATTATTATCAAAAATTATAAATCAGCATGCAGTTCACATTATTGTGAAGCATACTGATTTCTTGGCAGGAACTACTCCTAAGGATCAGTCAAGTTGATACTAGAGTGCTAAGGCGGCATCGTTCAACTAAAGTGTTTCTGAAATTGAGGATTATAATGTTTAAATCAGTTTCTTGGCTAATAGGGGGCTAGTTTATAATCCACTCAACTTCAGGAACACTCCTAAGAGTTAGTGACATTTCAGATCTAAGGAAATTTATGTTTACGCATTAAGTGATTTGTTTTTAGTGATATAAGGGATAAGTTACAATTGTATTTTTAGACGAAATAAAAATTATTTATATAAAATGAAGGGGGTAATTAAAGAATGGTACATTTGGTATATTGTGATGACAAAGAGAAGGTTTTTGAGAAAATCCTTGCTGGTACCAAAACTATGATTGTAAGAGGTGCGGCAGGTAGGAAAATCCCACATAGCAGAGTTTTTAAAGGTGAAACGTTGTACTTTATGAAAAAAGGAACAGGAAAGGTCTCTGCTATGGCTATGGTAGTAAGTGTTCAAAACTATGTTAAATTGACAGAGGATGAAATTGTAAAAATACTTGAGGATAATCAAAGCCTGCTTAATCTATCTAGTAAGCAAAAAGAAAGATGGCATAAAAAATGCTTATGCATAGTTGAGTTTAAAGATGTTAAGGAAATTACTCCTTTAGAATTTGATCGTCAAAGTAATATGGATGACTGGCTAATCATCGAAAAAATTGAAGATGTAGCTGTAGGAACAAGCATTCCATATAATTATGATAATTCTAAGTTTAAATCAAGCTAATGAGCAAAAAATTATATTAGTACCTTTTTATTCTTATTTTAGAAATTACATTAGAAGAGATTCGGTCAGGGGTAAACTTATGCATGTAGATAGTAAAAGACCTGAAACATCAAATAACAAAATGTTGCCATTCGCCTTGGCTGGTGGCTTTTTTTATATAGTAACATGTAATTTTATGGTTTGTAATCTATATATAGGTTAATCGATGACCAATCGCCAAGGCACATTCCTTCACCAAGCGCGGTCGCGCTAAGGTTCAGGAACGTCGGCAACAAGAAACGTTAATTCGATGAATAAGAATTCAATAGAATAAATAATTATTTATTTTCTAAATACAAAAGTGGATTCCGACGAATCCACTTTTGCTTACATTGCTACAGACACCGGTTTTAAAAGAAATTTTAATTTTATCTTTAAAGTCTTATAACGGCAAATGTAAAATTATTCTTCAATAAGATTAAAAGACCAGGTAATATCTGATTTGTAAGTATTTGCAACACCACTTTCAACTTCAAAAGCAATTTTAAGCACAACTTCTATCATTTCAGGGGTCATACCTTTTCCTTTTATGTTATATAAAAGATTGATTTTTTCGATAGGCTTTGGAGCCACTGTTCCTCTTTCGCCATTCACAACCACTTCGTACCCTGAAATTTGAGCCCCTTTAGCCTTAAGCATTGTAACTATATCTACACTTGTACATGCTGCAACCGCATGAAGAAGTATTTCAATTGGCTTTGGTCCTAGAACTTTTCCGTTATTCATTTCTGCGGGACCAGCTAACAGGAATTTTGCTCCATCTGGAGTTGTACATTCAAATGTTACTCCTTCTCCAACCCATTTTACTACTGCATTCATCATAATAATTAATTCCCCCTATATTTATAATTTGGTATGTGTTTGATTTAATATTAACTCATAGAATTAGAAAAGAAAAATTGATATAATCAATCATAATCATAGTAAAAATTTATGGATGAAGAAAGGATAATAATATGGAATTTCGTCAACTTAGTACATTTATTGCTGTAGCAGATCTCAATAGTTTTACTCAAGCAGCATCTATGCTTGGATACACTCAACCTACTGTCACATCTCAGATACAACTACTAGAGAGTGACCTAGGAGTTCGTTTATTTGAACGGATTAGGAAGAATATCTCACTTACTCATGAGGGTAAAAAATTTCTTGTTTATGCAAGGCAAATCGTTGCTCTGTGTGAAGAGGCAAGAAATACAATAAAAGATCATAAGGCTCCAAAAGGAGTCTTGACAATAGGCGCATGGGAATCATTATGCACAACACGGATAGATAACCTTCTCAAAGAATTCCATTGTATGTTTCCTGACATTGAAATCATATTAAAAACTATAAAATCTACGGAGTATCAAGAACTCTTGCTTGATAACCAGATTGATGTGGCCTTTTGTTTGGAGAGTATGATAACAAGTTCGGATTTCATTGTTGAACTGGCGATCCCCGAACCTTTAGTACTGCTGGCAGAACCTAACCATCCTCTTGCAAAGTCCCTTGGTGTATATCCTGAAAACATCGTTAACTATACTCTTATTTTAGCAGAGCAAGACTGTAGCTATCGGAAAACACTAATGGCCATACTCAGCGGTTGCGGTTTGACTCCCAAATCAATTATGGAAATTGGTAGTATTCAATCTATGAAACAGCTTGCAATTAGCGGTTTAGGAATCATAATACTTCCCAAAATTACAGTTGAAGAAGAACTATCAAAAGGGCGGCTTGTTGAATTGAGCTGGTGTGGCCCACCTTTTGAATTCTTGACTCAAGTAATTTACCATAAGGACAAATGGATGTCACCCGCTTTACGGGCTCTGCTGAATATGACTAAGAAAATCCTTCCCATGCAGTATTGTCAGAAATGATTATATGATGCACAAGTTATCATTGACAATAATTATTCTTAATTCTATAATTAGGTATAATCTATGAAAGGTAAGGTATTTGGAGATATGAGAATATAATTCACTTAAAGAATTTTTTTAATAAGACGATAAAAAATTCCCCATTTAGGATTTTTTTGTTGTGCATTTTATTAAAACTGTGAGTGGATATTAACTTGTTGATGTGAATATTACCTTAAATATGATTCCTAAGAGTATTATTTGTAATGCTTTAGGGTACTTTTATGATAATTATTAAACTAAAGCAAAGTATTATCCTCTCCAAATTAAAGGAGGGGTTTTTTTATGTTATTAATTGAAGGTGCAAATATTAAGAAATATTATGGAGATAAACTTATACTTCATATAGAGAATTTAAAAATATATTCAGAGGACAGGATTGGCCTTGTGGGGCTTAATGGTGCAGGGAAGACTACACTTATTAATATACTTTGTGGAGAGGCACAGCCTGACACAGGTTTGGTTAAAAGGTACGGAAGTTATAGTGTGGTAGATCAACTTGGTTCTAAGAAATATGAAGATATAGACAAAAAAACAGCTAATAAATTTGGTACTGTGCATAACTGGAACAATTATTTAAGTGGCGGTGAGAAAACAAGATTTAAAATGGCTAAATGTTTTGATAGTGGCAGTGACATAATATTTGCAGATGAGCCTACAAGTAATTTGGATATGGAGGGAATCGAGCTTCTTTGCAATAAGTTTAATAAATATAAGGGCGCCCTTGTAATCATATCGCACGACAGGGAGTTTCTAGATAAGTTATGCAATAAGATACTAGATATAGAGGAGGTCAAGCTGAAGGAATATAAGGGTAATTATACAGCCTTTAAGCTTCAAAAGGATTTAGAAATAGAAAGAGGATTATTTGAATTTCAGCAGTATGGAAAAGATAAAAAAAAGCTTGAGGATGCCATAAATGATACAAAACAAAAGGTAAAGATTATGAGAAAGGCTCCAGCAAGAATGGGAAATTCAGAAGCTAGACTTCATAGTAAAATGGGAAACCAGAAGGCAAAGGCCAACCTAGATAGAGCTGCTGCGAACATGAAAGCTAGAATAGATCACCTTGAGGTAAAAGAAAAGCCGAAAATAATACAAAATATAAAGCTAGATGCATTAGGTAATGGTGAGCTTTATAGTAAAATAGTTATTTCAGGAAAGAATATAAGTAAGTCTTTTGGAGATAAAATTATATTTAATAGTACGGAGTTTGATATTTATAATCGCTCAAGAACTGCGATTATTGGTGCTAATGGTAGTGGGAAGAGTACTCTTATTAAGATGATTTTAGAAGGAGATATATCTATTAAAACAGCTAAGGGTGCAAAAATAGGTTACTTCAGTCAGGACATGAATATTCTTAATGAGGAGCTTAGCATCCTGGAAAATGTAATGGAAAATAGTATTTACGATGAAACCTTTGCACGAATTCTTTTGAGTAGACTTCTATTTAAAAAAGAAGAGGTCTATAAGAAGGTTAAAGTACTAAGTGGAGGGGAAAGAGTAAAGGCTTCCTTTGTAAAGGTATTTTTGAGTGATATTAACCTGCTTATTTTGGATGAACCAACAAATTATCTGGATATATATTCCTTAGAGGCTGTAGAAGCGGCACTAGTGGATTATGAGAGAACACTTCTATTTGTCTCCCACGATAGAAGATTTATAAGTACAATTGCAAATAGTATATTATCCATAGAAAAACACAAATTGATCACCGCTCGGTGCAGTTATGAAGAATATATAGAAAAAAAGGACAATAAAATAGATGTAAGAGCAGAAGACTTCGAAGAAGAAACTTTTGTTCTTGAAAACCGCCTATCAGAGCTTATTGGTAAGCTTTCCATTCCATCTAGAAGGGATGATCTTGAGAAATTGGATAGGGAATATTACGAAGTATTAAAGCAGTTGCAGGGAATCAAAAGCGAGAACACACAATAGTAATAATTTATTTAAATTTATGTATTTTTAGTTGGTGCATAATAAATATTTTTGTAGATATAATAATAATGGATGAATTATTAAATCAAACAAAGGAGATATGAGATTATGATGAAAAATAAACCAGATGACAGAACAGATAACGCAAATAAAATACAACGTAATATCAGTAATACAATTGAAAACTTTCATCTTACTGAAGAAGCTATTGAAGAAACAGACGATGGAAAAATCAAAAAAACACTAGAAGAAAAGAATGATAGAAGACAAGAAGCTATTAATGGTATGAAATCAGAAATGAGAGATGAGTCAATAGATAAAAAAAACGGGTATAGATAGAGGTGTAGGATATTAAAAAGTAAAAAACATCGGACTCCAAACTGGAGTTCGATGTTTTTTTAATAGCAAGTAAATGGAAAAAAATATACTTAAAAAACTCATGAAAAATAATTAGAATAAGCATATATATTATTTATAACGGTGAGGGAGGTAATGCTTCATGTATGATGCATTTGTTAAACTGGTTAATACAGTTGGCTTCCCTATAGGTGTGAGTATATATTTGCTAGTAAGATTTGAGAAGAAAATTGAGGATCTCAATAAATCTATCGCTGACTTAACAGTAGCTATATCCGCCGTTATAGGAAGAATCGAAAAATAAGGATACCAAATGGTATCTTTATTTTTTTTATAATACTTAGCCTTGCGTATCGGAATGCGAAATATAGAATTATCTGCACTTATATGTAGGAATATGAAGATAATCAAGCTAGGGGGCATATTGGCTTAAATTGTACTCTTATTTATATGATAGAATACTCCTTGTCGTCACAAGATGGCAAGCAAGTTGGTCTTTGAAAATTAAACAGAGAAATAGGTAAAATAGCGAAATAATATTTCGTTAGACCAGTTAATTACTTTAGATAAAAAAGTAATATTAGTCGTAAGACTAAAAAGTATGTAATGAGCTTGCTAACCAGCTTAACAGTTGGCGCAGATTATTCATTTCAAATAAAAAGTGTAAACTTTTAAATTGAGAGTTTGATCCTGGCTCAGGACGAACGCTGGCGGCGTGCCTAACACATGCAAGTCGAGCGATGAAACCCTTCGGGGTGGATTAGCGGCGGACGGGTGAGTAACACGTGGGTAACCTGCCTCAAAGAGGGGAATAGCCTCCCGAAAGGGAGATTAATACCGCATAATATGTTTTGATCGCATGATCGAGACATCAAAGGATTTTTCTTCGGAAAATTCCACTTTGAGATGGACCCGCGGCGCATTAGCTAGTTGGTGAGGTAACGGCCCACCAAGGCAACGATGCGTAGCCGACCTGAGAGGGTGATCGGCCACATTGGAACTGAGACACGGTCCAGACTCCTACGGGAGGCAGCAGTGGGGAATATTGCGCAATGGGGGAAACCCTGACGCAGCAACGCCGCGTGAATGATGAAGGCCTTCGGGTTGTAAAGTTCTGTCTTCTGGGACGATAATGACGGTACCAGAGGAGGAAGCCACGGCTAACTACGTGCCAGCAGCCGCGGTAATACGTAGGTGGCAAGCGTTGTCCGGATTTACTGGGCGTAAAGGATGCGTAGGCGGACATTTAAGTCAGATGTGAAATACCCGAGCTTAACTTGGGTGCTGCATTTGAAACTGGGTGTCTAGAGTGCAGGAGAGGTAAGTGGAATTCCTAGTGTAGCGGTGAAATGCGTAGAGATTAGGAAGAACACCAGTGGCGAAGGCGACTTACTGGACTGTAACTGACGCTGAGGCATGAAAGCGTGGGGAGCAAACAGGATTAGATACCCTGGTAGTCCACGCCGTAAACGATGAATACTAGGTGTCGGGGGTCGAACCTCGGTGCCGCAGTTAACACAATAAGTATTCCGCCTGGGGAGTACGATCGCAAGATTAAAACTCAAAGGAATTGACGGGGGCCCGCACAAGCAGCGGAGCATGTGGTTTAATTCGAAGCAACGCGAAGAACCTTACCTAGACTTGACATCCCCTGCATAACCCAGAGATGGGCGAAGTCCTTCGGGACAGGGTGACAGGTGGTGCATGGTTGTCGTCAGCTCGTGTCGTGAGATGTTGGGTTAAGTCCCGCAACGAGCGCAACCCTTATCATTAGTTGCTACCATTAAGTTGAGCACTCTAGTGAGACTGCCCGGGTTAACCGGGAGGAAGGTGGGGATGACGTCAAATCATCATGCCCCTTATGTCTAGGGCTACACACGTGCTACAATGGTGAGTACAAAGAGATGCAAGACCGCAAGGTGGAGCCAAACTCAAAAACTCATCCCAGTTCGGATTGTAGGCTGCAACTCGCCTACATGAAGCCGGAGTTGCTAGTAATCGCGAATCAGCATGTCGCGGTGAATACGTTCCCGGGCCTTGTACACACCGCCCGTCACACCATGAGAGTTGGTAACACCCGAAGTCCGTGAGGTAACCGTAAGGAGCCAGCGGCCGAAGGTGGGATTGATGATTGGGGTGAAGTCGTAACAAGGTAGCCGTAGGAGAACCTGCGGCTGGATCACCTCCTTTCTAGGGAGTAGATGCAAAGACTTCGGTCAATGCAAAACATCTACTGTAATTACTCGTAACCTATTCTCTGTTTAATTTTGAGAGACTAATTTTAGTTAACTCTTCTGAGTTAACTAAAAATTTAATCTTTCTAAAAATGTTCTTTGAAAATTGCACAGTGAAATTAAAGTTGTTTTAATAAGTTTAAAACTACGTAAGTAGTTATGGATGGATTTAATACAATTTCGCAAAATTAATTAAACGTCTATGTAAATAGATAAGATTGTTTATGCAAATAGACAATAGATAAAGGTTAAGCTACAAAGGGCGCATGGCGAATGCCTTGGCACTAGGAGCCGAAGAAGGACGCGTTAAGCTGCGATAAGCTTTGGGTAGGCGCAAATAGCCTGTGATCCAAAGATTTCCGAATGGGGGAACCCACATAGTAACAACTATGTACTGCATACTGAATAAATAGGTATGCAGAGGTAGACCCGGGGAACTGAAACATCTAAGTACCCGGAGGAAGAGAAAGAAACATCGATTTCCTAAGTAGCGGCGAGCGAAAGGGAAAGAGCCCAAACCTAGGTCTTTGACCTAGGGGTTGAGGATAGATCATAAATACTGCAATTCCTTAATTGAAGATAGCTGGAAAGCTGCTCCGCAGAAGGTAATAGGCCTGTAAATGAAAAGGAAAAACAGTCAGATCTAATCCAGAGTACCACGAGACACGTGAAACCTTGTGGGAAGCAGGGAGGACCACCTCCCAAGGCTAAATACTACCTAGTGACCGATAGTGAAGAAGTACCGTGAGGGAAAGGTGAAAAGAACCCCGGAAGGGGAGTGAAATAGAACCTGAAACCGTGTGCCTACAACCGGTCGGAGCACTTTATATGTGTGACGGCGTGCTTTTTGTAGAACGAGCCAACGAGTTACGATATGTAGCGAGGTTAAGTACTTAAGGTACGGAGCCGAAGGGAAACCAAGTCTGAATAGGGCGTATAGTTGCATGTCGTAGACCCGAAACCGGGTGACCTATCCATGGCCAGGATGAAGCGGAAGTAAAATTCCGTGGAGGTCCGAACCACGTTGGTGTTGAAAAACCATGGGATGAGCTGTGGATAGCGGAGAAATTCCAATCGAACTCGGAGATAGCTGGTTCTCCTCGAAATAGCTTTAGGGCTAGCGTCGATTAATTGAGTAATGGAGGTAGAGCACTGAATGAGCTAGGGGCTGACAACAGTTACTGAACTCTATCAAACTCCGAATGCCATATACTTTTATTTCGGCAGTCAGACTGCGAATGATAAGATCCGTAGTCAAAAGGGAAACAGCCCAGACCATCAGCTAAGGTCCCAAAGTGTAAGTTAAGTGGAAAAGGATGTGGGATTTCTAAGACAACTAGGATGTTGGCTCAGAAGCAGCCACTCATTCAAAGAGTGCGTAATAGCTCACTAGTCAAGAGATCCTGCGCCGAAGATGTCCGGGGCTAAAACTTACCACCGAAGCTATGGGTGTACACTATGTGTACGCGGTAGAGGAGCTTTCTGTACTGGCTGAAGTCATACCGTAAGGAGTGGTGGACGGTACAGAAGTGAGAATGTTGGCATAAGTAGCGAGAGTTAAGTGAGAATCTTAACGGTCGAAAACCTAAGGTTTCCTGAGGAAGGCTCGTCCTCTCAGGGTTAGTCGGGACCTAAGCCGAGGCCGAAAGGCGTAGGTGATGGACAATCGGTTGATATTCCGATACCACCAATGGACGTTATTAGAAATGGGATGACGCAGGAGGATAAGATGTGCACACTATTGGATGTGTGTCTAAGCATTTAGGCGGAGCAAGCAGGCAAATCCGTTTGCTCTTAACGCTGAGATGTGATGGGGAAGGGAATTTATTCCTGAAGTATCTGATTCCACGCTGCCAAGAAAAGTCTCTATCGAGGATATTGGTGCCCGTACCGCAAACCGACACAGGTAGGTGAGGAGAGAATCCTAAGACCATCGGAAGAATTGCTGTTAAGGAACTCGGCAAATTGACCCCGTAACTTCGGGAGAAGGGGTGCCTACGAAAGTAGGTCGCAGAGAATAGGCCCAAGCAACTGTTTAGCAAAAACACAGGTCTCTGCTAAAGCGAAAGCTGATGTATAGGGGCTGACGCCTGCCCGGTGCTGGAAGGTTAAGGGGATTACTTAGCGCAAGCGAAGGTATGAACTTAAGCCCCAGTAAACGGCGGCCGTAACTATAACGGTCCTAAGGTAGCGAAATTCCTTGTCGGGTAAGTTCCGACCCGCACGAATGGCGTAATGATTTGGGCACTGTCTCAACAGCACATCCGGCGAAATTGTAGTGCCAGTGAAGATGCTGGCTACCCGCGATTGGACGGAAAGACCCCGTAGAGCTTTACTGTAGCTTAGCATTGAATTTCGGTATTGTCTGTACAGGATAGGTGGGAGACTGAGAAACATGGGCGTCAGCCTGTGTGGAGTCATCCTTGGGATACCACCCTGACAGTACTGAGGTTCTAACTGGAGGCCATGAATCTGGTCACAGGACATTGTTAGGTGGGCAGTTTGACTGGGGCGGTCGCCTCCAAAAAAGTAACGGAGGCGCTCAAAGGTTCCCTCAGCGCGGTTGGAAATCGCGCGAAGAGTGCAAAGGCAGAAGGGAGCCTGACTGCGACACCTACAAGTGGAGCAGGGACGAAAGTCGGACTTAGTGATCCGGTGGTACCTCGTGGGAGGGCCATCGCTCAACGGATAAAAGCTACCTCGGGGATAACAGGCTGATCTCCCCCAAGAGTCCACATCGACGGGGAGGTTTGGCACCTCGATGTCGGCTCGTCGCATCCTGGGGCTGAAGTAGGTCCCAAGGGTTGGGCTGTTCGCCCATTAAAGCGGCACGCGAGCTGGGTTCAGAACGTCGTGAGACAGTTCGGTCCCTATCCGTCGCGGGCGTAGGAAATTTGAAGGGAGCTGTCCTTAGTACGAGAGGACCGGGATGGACAAACCTCTGGTGCACCAGTTGTCACGCCAGTGGCATCGCTGGGTAGCTATGTTTGGAAGGGATAAACGCTGAAAGCATCTAAGCGTGAAGCCCACCCTGAGATGAGATTTCCCATAACTCGTGCGTAAGCACGGTGTTAGTAAGACTCCTGGAAGAACACCAGGTTGATAGGTTAGAGGTGTAAGCATGGTAACATGTTCAGCTGACTAATACTAATAAGTCGAGGGCTTGACCTTAATATATATAAGCGAAAATTTCACTGTGCAATTTTGAGAGAATATTAATTTTCTCAATCTGGTGATTATGGCATGAAGGTAACACCCGTTCCCATACCGAACACGAAGGTTAAGCTTCAATGCGCTAATGGTACTGCAGGGGCAACCTTGTGGGAGAGTAGGTCGTCGCCAGGTAACAAAAAAACCACTAAGTTTAACTTAGTGGTTTTTATTTTGCGTAAATATAAACAATGTACTGCCTTTATTTGTAAAAAAATAATTCCGAAGTGTTGTAAATAATGATATTATTATATATGAAGTTAAGATGTAATTGTATAATATGTCGTCATCAGTAACCCAATATAAAATATATAAATTAATGTTATTAGTAGAACGAGTTGAAAACTATGCCTGATATAGAATTGAAGAAATTAATAAAAAATAATTTTGCACCGATTCTTCGTGAATTTGGTTTTAAAGGTTCAGGATTTTCTTTTAGAAGAGTAACAAATAACCATTATATTTATGTCATAACAGTACAAGCAAATAGACAAGGCGGTTCTTACTGCATTGAAATGGGGGTATACATTGACTTTATTCCAAACTCACTTGGGCAAAAAAATTTACCTTCAAGGGTAACAGCATATGATTGTGAATTCAATAAGAGACTTTCACCAAAAGGAATTGACTACTGGTGGAAATATGGAAAAAGTGAGCAAGATTCAATAAATGACATAAAACATATGGTTAAAACTTTTCGAGAAGTTGGTATACCATTTTTTGAGCAATTTGAGGATTTCCCCGCACCATTAGATTCTATTATAGTAGAAGATATAGTAAATGAATCTCCAAGGTTAGAAGAAATAGGAGCACCATTAGATTTGAGATTAGCATTGACTCTTGCAAGAGTACACAAATATTTAAATATATCTACTGAAGGAATTAAATTTTGTGATTGGGGATTAAACAATATTAATTGTACAACTGGGCTAATTACAGTTTTCGAAGAAATACGGAAAGAACTAATCTGTTGTTCATCAATCTAAAAATACGATTGATGAATAATTGTAATAATTTTACGCAATAGCAAGTTAATTAATGGGTCATGTTTAGCCTGTGTTTTGTCAAGTCTACAGTGCATAACTCGGCAAAGATTATTGCAGAACCTATGGCAGAGACATTGGAGATATGCTATAGGTAAAAAAGGGATGAAGTGTATACAAGGACGTAAATATTGTTATGTGATGGGTAATAGATAATATTTTAATAGTTATCTCATATAAGCATTAATTGTATAGATTATGTAGAACCTATAGTATACAAAAGCTTTTAGATGGAGGGATAAACTTGAAGAAATATTATATGTTAGCAATTATGATACTTATTTTCTTGGCTATGATTTGTCCATATAAGGAAGTACAAGGACAGGATATTATTATAACACTACAAAGTAAAATAATTAATTTTAATGATAAAAATTTAGAAACTGGAATAAGAGATAAATTAAATAAACCTAAAGGAGACATAACTAAAGATGATGTAAAGATTATAGAAGACTTAACTTTAAATCATAAGAATATTTCATCAATGGATGGGATTCAGTATCTAATTAATCTTAAGAAATTAAATTTAATGTTTAATAAGATTAGTGATATAAGTCCATTAAATTCCTTAACAAATTTAGTAAGTTTGAATTTAGGATATAACCAAATTAATGATATTAACTCACTAAGCAGTTTAACAGGTTTGCAAGAATTAAATTTTCAGAGCAATAATATAAGTGATATTAGCCCATTAGGCAATCTTATAAATCTAAAGATATTAGATTTATCTTTTAATAGATTAACAAATTTACGACCTTTGAGGGGATTAACTAATTTAGTTGGCTTAGATTTATATGGTAATAAAATTGAAGATATAGAGCCGTTAAGCTCTTTAGTAAATTTGACTGAGCTGACATTGGGAATGAATAAAATAACTAATATTGGCTCTCTTAAAAACTTGAAAGAATTAAAGATATTGCAATTAGGTGAAAATAGAATTACTGATATTAAGCCATTGAGTGGTTTGACAAAATTAGCTGACTTGTATTTGTATGGGAATCAAATTAAAAATATCAGTCCGTTAAAGACTCTAAAAAGCCTAATACATTTATTTTTATCAGAAAATGAGATTACCGATATTGGTGCATTGGGCAAACTGGAGGATTTAAGAACCGTGAGTTTGGATAGAAATAAGATTAATAATATTAAAGGGATAGGTACTGCAAAAAGTTTGGAAAGTATAGGATTGTCATATAATGAAATACCTTCCTTAGAAGAATTAAGCTCACTTAAAAATTTATCTGCTATAAATTTGAGTAATAACAAAATAAGTGGTGTAAGTCCCCTAAGTTCATTATCAAATTTGAAGTCCTTGAATATATCACATAATCAAATAAGTGACATAAGTCCATTGAGAAGTATACCTGGATTACCATTAACAAATATAGATTTCAGTAAAAACCCATTACCGAATTATATTTTTACTGATAAACTCAACCAAGAGTTTATTTTGAGTACACTCTCTCCGTACATAGAATCATCTATAAAACAATATTACGGAGAATTTAGACAGTATATGAATGCAGGAATTTTAAGCACTGAAAAGTCAGATGGAAAGTATAGACTTAAAATCAGGGTTGAAACATTTGTGGGACCTCATAACCCACCATATGGAATAGAAACCATGATTATAACAGAAGATTCTTCAGGAATAAAAGTCCAAGATTTTAAACATGAAGATGAAAAATAAAAGAAATATGAAGTAGGTTGTTCAAATGCAAGTCTTTATCACTATACAAATAATAATAAAGACTATTATCTAAAAGTTGAAAAATCAAATGCTGTATTTGAACATGAACAAAAAATATTGCAGTGGCTACAGAAAAGGTTACCTGTCCCTAAAATTGTTGCTAAATGTAGAGAGCATGGGAATGACTACCTACTTATGACAAAAGTAGTTGGAGAAATGGTATTTTCAGAGCAATATCTTAAAAATCCATCGAAATGGTTCCAGTTAGACCTTTATATTTTGATAAAGATTGGTGGATGAATAAGTTAGAACAGATAGGCTAAAAAGTAATAAATGAATATAAATAATACACAATATTCTTTTAGGTCGTGACAAGCAAACCCATATCATTAATTGATATGGGTATTTACAATATCAGATTTATATTGATATTTAGCAGGTATCAATGCGTAATTATTGTATATACTCAAGATGAAATAGTACATATTATGGTATTATAAAATAGAAATTGAGAGGTGATAAAGATGAATCCTATAAAGGTAAAAATAGTCGATATTTTAAATGATTTACCAATAGAATTTAAGCCGTTAAAAGAACAATCTCTAAAATATACCCAATATTGTTCAATTATAGATATAGATGATAAGATTCAAATAGGTCATAGACCATGGGTTGCACCGTATAACTTTGCAATTACTTTATTCCCTCCTGCGAAGAAAGCATGGATATCTAAATTTAAAAAAAAACACGGGAAATCCATACCATTAATATATCAAAAATTTCTATTGACATTAAATGGTTGTTTTTGCTATGGTATTAGTTTATTTGGATTGATGCCTTCCATGCAAGCAAGTATACCATTAATTGATAGAAGCAAACTCCAATGTCATGATTTAGGTTTAGCAAATGAATATTGGATTAATAGATATGATGTTGAGAAGAGTAGCTTTTATTTTGGGAGTAGAGCATATAGTTTTGATGAAAATGTAGGTTATTTTATTTTTGGTGACAGTAGTATCAATATAATAAGGGAAAATGGGGAAATCATAAGCACATATATATCATTTGATGATTTCTTAGAAAAAGAGTTATGCATTGCAGAAAGTATGATGAAGGAGGAAACCCCTGTTGATTGGTGGGATTAGTTTTCTTAATCATTTTGTATATAGTATAATATTGGAGGAAATAATATATGGATAAAAATAAGAAGAAAGAACTTTTGAAAAAATACGCACAGGAACAGAAAAAAAATTTTTTGCATTCTCTACCATTCAATACAATGTTGTTTCAAAATTTATTTGATTATCTTGATGATAAATTAGGTGAAGATGGTTGTGGTTGTGATGATACTTTAAAGTATACAATTAAATTTTTAGAGAATAATAACTTGCCAAAAGAAAACTCATTAGATTGGATGAGTGAAAATGGTGGTTATTGCGATTGTGAAGTACTTGCAAATATAGAAGGAAAAATGGATGGAATGTAATTAAAATTTAAGATTTATCAAGTGTAAGAGTAAGGTTGTTAGCCTTGCTCTTTATTTGTCAATTAGATGATTGCGACACATCACAGCAGTAGGTGTGGTCGGATGAGAAGAAATCTAAAAAATAGGAGTTTTAATTTTAAATGTTGTACCATTAATTGTACAATGGATATATTTGTCTAAATAGGAATGTATTCAAGTATTCTATAGATGAATATGCAGTTTTAGTAAAAATCATTTATTGATTTTTATATCCAGTTTAAGGTAATAATAGTACAATTAAATATATGTTTTGTGTCGAACTTGTAGAAAAAGACGACACATTCCAATTATATATTTCATTGAATAATATTTTAACTTATAAGAAAAGGAGAAAAAATATGGATTCTAATAGTATAGCTAAAGAAGTTTTTACATTATATTCTATTTCTGATCCGGGAATTCAATTTATCAGGCATAATGAAAATATTACTTTTAAAATAACTGATGGAGTTAACAATAAGAATTATTTATTACGCATACATAAACCTAGCACTGAAGGTCTATTTGGTCTACAACATACATTGGAAGGTATAAAATCTGAAATTAAGATTCTACAAGAGCTTAACCATAAAGGATTACTTTATGCACAAAAGCCTATCGCTAATAATCTCGGAGAGTATATAACTGAATATAAATTGGATAATTTTAATCATCCTTGTTATGCCACAATTTTAGAGTGGATAGAAGGTGGTACTCTCACTCTTAAGGAGGATAATATTAAGGAAATCGCTTTTACTCTTGGACAGAATCTTGCACTATTTCATAAATGTTTAAAAGAATTTAAGCCATCAAAAGATTTCATAAGACCAATATATGACGTTGATAGAATTGATACTGCTATTGATGAACTAAAATATTGTGTTGATGTTAATCTATTTAGTATGGAACATTATGATATTATCAAAAGAGTGTTGATTTTAGTTAAGAATCAAATTAATGAACTCAATTTAAGAGAAGATGCATTCGGTATCATTCATGCAGACTTTCAATTGGGAAATATCGTGGTTAACAATGATAACCCCTGTTTAATAGATTTGGGATTTTGCGGATTTGGATACTATGTATTCGATTTAGGTAGTGCTGCGACTATTTTTCCTAGTGAATTAAGACAAACCTTTTTACAAGGGTATTCATCTAAAGCTTCATTTTCTTTTGGTGACCTGAAATATATAGAAGGACAAATATTCATGGATACCTTTATAAGTTATGTTTTATTTATGAGAGATAATCAAAGAAATTCCTGGATTAAAACTAGTGCACTAAAAAAATGTGACACTCTTTGCAAAGATTTTTTAGAGGGTAAAGAGGTCTTCTATTCACTTTAATAAAATGAAGATATAGAATAAACAGTTCACAGATTATGAGTTTCGTTTTATAAAAAAGAATATTTATTCTAATATTCTTTAACAGCAATGATTTTAATAATGTCAACAATTTTATAATTGTTGACACGGTGGTATTCACTCAATCTGAGGCGATCTAATCTATGCTTATTTCAACTGGTTCCCCATAGTATTAACGAGCATATATCTTTCTTTTTCTTCTCCAGTTATTAAAGATTCAACCTTCATACTCATCCACTCTTTCCCCCATTATCAATCTTATATACCTATTGTTTTTATAATATCTAGCCTTGCGTATCGGAATGCGGAAAATAGAATTATTTGTACTTATATGTAGGAATATGAAGATAATCAAGCTAGGGGGCATATTGGCTTAAATTGTACTCTTATTTATATGATAGAATACTCCTTGTCGTCACATGATGGCAAGCAAGTTGGTCTTTGAAAATTAAACAGAGAAATAGGTAAAATAGCGAAATAATATTTCGTTAGACCAGTTAATTACTTTAGATAAAAAAGTAATATTAGTCGTAAGACTAAAAAGTATGTAATGAGCTTGCTAACCAGCTTAACAGTTGGCGCAGATTATTCATTTCAAATAAAAAGTGTAAACTTTTAAATTGAGAGTTTGATCCTGGCTCAGGACGAACGCTGGCGGCGTGCCTAACACATGCAAGTCGAGCGATGAAACCCTTCGGGGTGGATTAGCGGCGGACGGGTGAGTAACACGTGGGTAACCTGCCTCAAAGAGGGGAATAGCCTCCCGAAAGGGAGATTAATACCGCATAATATGTTTTGATCGCATGATCGAGACATCAAAGGATTTTTCTTCGGAAAATTCCACTTTGAGATGGACCCGCGGCGCATTAGCTAGTTGGTGAGGTAACGGCCCACCAAGGCAACGATGCGTAGCCGACCTGAGAGGGTGATCGGCCACATTGGAACTGAGACACGGTCCAGACTCCTACGGGAGGCAGCAGTGGGGAATATTGCGCAATGGGGGAAACCCTGACGCAGCAACGCCGCGTGAATGATGAAGGCCTTCGGGTTGTAAAGTTCTGTCTTCTGGGACGATAATGACGGTACCAGAGGAGGAAGCCACGGCTAACTACGTGCCAGCAGCCGCGGTAATACGTAGGTGGCAAGCGTTGTCCGGATTTACTGGGCGTAAAGGATGCGTAGGCGGACATTTAAGTCAGATGTGAAATACCCGAGCTTAACTTGGGTGCTGCATTTGAAACTGGGTGTCTAGAGTGCAGGAGAGGTAAGTGGAATTCCTAGTGTAGCGGTGAAATGCGTAGAGATTAGGAAGAACACCAGTGGCGAAGGCGACTTACTGGACTGTAACTGACGCTGAGGCATGAAAGCGTGGGGAGCAAACAGGATTAGATACCCTGGTAGTCCACGCCGTAAACGATGAATACTAGGTGTCGGGGGTCGAACCTCGGTGCCGCAGTTAACACAATAAGTATTCCGCCTGGGGAGTACGATCGCAAGATTAAAACTCAAAGGAATTGACGGGGGCCCGCACAAGCAGCGGAGCATGTGGTTTAATTCGAAGCAACGCGAAGAACCTTACCTAGACTTGACATCCCCTGCATAACCCAGAGATGGGCGAAGTCCTTCGGGACAGGGTGACAGGTGGTGCATGGTTGTCGTCAGCTCGTGTCGTGAGATGTTGGGTTAAGTCCCGCAACGAGCGCAACCCTTATCATTAGTTGCTACCATTAAGTTGAGCACTCTAGTGAGACTGCCCGGGTTAACCGGGAGGAAGGTGGGGATGACGTCAAATCATCATGCCCCTTATGTCTAGGGCTACACACGTGCTACAATGGTGAGTACAAAGAGATGCAAGACCGCAAGGTGGAGCCAAACTCAAAAACTCATCCCAGTTCGGATTGTAGGCTGCAACTCGCCTACATGAAGCCGGAGTTGCTAGTAATCGCGAATCAGCATGTCGCGGTGAATACGTTCCCGGGCCTTGTACACACCGCCCGTCACACCATGAGAGTTGGTAACACCCGAAGTCCGTGAGGTAACCGTAAGGAGCCAGCGGCCGAAGGTGGGATTGATGATTGGGGTGAAGTCGTAACAAGGTAGCCGTAGGAGAACCTGCGGCTGGATCACCTCCTTTCTAGGGAGTAGATGCAAAGACTTCGGTCAATGCAAAACATCTACTGTAATTACTCGTAACCTATTCTCTGTTTAATTTTGAGAGACTAATTTTAGTTAACTCTTCTGAGTTAACTAAAAATTTAATCTTTCTAAAAATGTTCTTTGAAAATTGCACAGTGAAATTAAAGTTGTTTTAATAAGTTAAAACTACGTAAGTAGTTAGATGGATTTAATACAATTTCGCAAAATGAATTAAAACGTTTATGTAAATAGACGAAATTATCTACGCAAGTAGGTAATAGATAAAGGTTAAGCTACAAAGGGCGCATGGCGAATGCCTTGGCACTAGGAGCCGAAGAAGGACGCGTTAAGCTGCGATAAGCTTTGGGTAGGCGCAAATAGCCTGTGATCCAAAGATTTCCGAATGGGGGAACCCACATAGTAACAACTATGTACTGCATACTGAATAAATAGGTATGCAGAGGTAGACCCGGGGAACTGAAACATCTAAGTACCCGGAGGAAGAGAAAGAAACATCGATTTCCTAAGTAGCGGCGAGCGAAAGGGAAAGAGCCCAAACCTAGGTCTTTGACCTAGGGGTTGAGGATAGATCATAAATACTGCAATTCCTTAATTGAAGATAGCTGGAAAGCTGCTCCGCAGAAGGTAATAGGCCTGTAAATGAAAAGGAAAAACAGTCAGATCTAATCCAGAGTACCACGAGACACGTGAAACCTTGTGGGAAGCAGGGAGGACCACCTCCCAAGGCTAAATACTACCTAGTGACCGATAGTGAAGAAGTACCGTGAGGGAAAGGTGAAAAGAACCCCGGAAGGGGAGTGAAATAGAACCTGAAACCGTGTGCCTACAACCGGTCGGAGCACTTTATATGTGTGACGGCGTGCTTTTTGTAGAACGAGCCAACGAGTTACGATATGTAGCGAGGTTAAGTACTTAAGGTACGGAGCCGAAGGGAAACCAAGTCTGAATAGGGCGTATAGTTGCATGTCGTAGACCCGAAACCGGGTGACCTATCCATGGCCAGGATGAAGCGGAAGTAAAATTCCGTGGAGGTCCGAACCACGTTGGTGTTGAAAAACCATGGGATGAGCTGTGGATAGCGGAGAAATTCCAATCGAACTCGGAGATAGCTGGTTCTCCTCGAAATAGCTTTAGGGCTAGCGTCGATTAATTGAGTAATGGAGGTAGAGCACTGAATGAGCTAGGGGCTGACAACAGTTACTGAACTCTATCAAACTCCGAATGCCATATACTTTTATTTCGGCAGTCAGACTGCGAATGATAAGATCCGTAGTCAAAAGGGAAACAGCCCAGACCATCAGCTAAGGTCCCAAAGTGTAAGTTAAGTGGAAAAGGATGTGGGATTTCTAAGACAACTAGGATGTTGGCTCAGAAGCAGCCACTCATTCAAAGAGTGCGTAATAGCTCACTAGTCAAGAGATCCTGCGCCGAAGATGTCCGGGGCTAAAACTTACCACCGAAGCTATGGGTGTACACTATGTGTACGCGGTAGAGGAGCTTTCTGTACTGGCTGAAGTCATACCGTAAGGAGTGGTGGACGGTACAGAAGTGAGAATGTTGGCATAAGTAGCGAGAGTTAAGTGAGAATCTTAACGGTCGAAAACCTAAGGTTTCCTGAGGAAGGCTCGTCCTCTCAGGGTTAGTCGGGACCTAAGCCGAGGCCGAAAGGCGTAGGTGATGGACAATCGGTTGATATTCCGATACCACCAATGGACGTTATTAGAAATGGGATGACGCAGGAGGATAAGATGTGCACACTATTGGATGTGTGTCTAAGCATTTAGGCGGAGCAAGCAGGCAAATCCGTTTGCTCTTAACGCTGAGATGTGATGGGGAAGGGAATTTATTCCTGAAGTATCTGATTCCACGCTGCCAAGAAAAGTCTCTATCGAGGATATTGGTGCCCGTACCGCAAACCGACACAGGTAGGTGAGGAGAGAATCCTAAGACCATCGGAAGAATTGCTGTTAAGGAACTCGGCAAATTGACCCCGTAACTTCGGGAGAAGGGGTGCCTACGAAAGTAGGTCGCAGAGAATAGGCCCAAGCAACTGTTTAGCAAAAACACAGGTCTCTGCTAAAGCGAAAGCTGATGTATAGGGGCTGACGCCTGCCCGGTGCTGGAAGGTTAAGGGGATTACTTAGCGCAAGCGAAGGTATGAACTTAAGCCCCAGTAAACGGCGGCCGTAACTATAACGGTCCTAAGGTAGCGAAATTCCTTGTCGGGTAAGTTCCGACCCGCACGAATGGCGTAATGATTTGGGCACTGTCTCAACAGCACATCCGGCGAAATTGTAGTGCCAGTGAAGATGCTGGCTACCCGCGATTGGACGGAAAGACCCCGTAGAGCTTTACTGTAGCTTAGCATTGAATTTCGGTATTGTCTGTACAGGATAGGTGGGAGACTGAGAAACATGGGCGTCAGCCTGTGTGGAGTCATCCTTGGGATACCACCCTGACAGTACTGAGGTTCTAACTGGAGGCCATGAATCTGGTCACAGGACATTGTTAGGTGGGCAGTTTGACTGGGGCGGTCGCCTCCAAAAAAGTAACGGAGGCGCTCAAAGGTTCCCTCAGCGCGGTTGGAAATCGCGCGAAGAGTGCAAAGGCAGAAGGGAGCCTGACTGCGACACCTACAAGTGGAGCAGGGACGAAAGTCGGACTTAGTGATCCGGTGGTACCTCGTGGGAGGGCCATCGCTCAACGGATAAAAGCTACCTCGGGGATAACAGGCTGATCTCCCCCAAGAGTCCACATCGACGGGGAGGTTTGGCACCTCGATGTCGGCTCGTCGCATCCTGGGGCTGAAGTAGGTCCCAAGGGTTGGGCTGTTCGCCCATTAAAGCGGCACGCGAGCTGGGTTCAGAACGTCGTGAGACAGTTCGGTCCCTATCCGTCGCGGGCGTAGGAAATTTGAAGGGAGCTGTCCTTAGTACGAGAGGACCGGGATGGACAAACCTCTGGTGCACCAGTTGTCACGCCAGTGGCATCGCTGGGTAGCTATGTTTGGAAGGGATAAACGCTGAAAGCATCTAAGCGTGAAGCCCACCCTGAGATGAGATTTCCCATAACTCGTGCGTAAGCACGGTGTTAGTAAGACTCCTGGAAGAACACCAGGTTGATAGGTTAGAGGTGTAAGCATGGTAACATGTTCAGCTGACTAATACTAATAAGTCGAGGGCTTGACCTTAATATATATATGAAGCGAAAATTTCACTGTGCAATTTTGAGAGAATATAATTTTCTCAATCTGGTGATTATGGCATGAAGGTAACACCCGTTCCCATACCGAACACGAAGGTTAAGCTTCAATGCGCTAATGGTACTGCAGGGGCAACCTTGTGGGAGAGTAGGTCGTCGCCAGGTAAGAAAAAAGGAGCTATCTCTAAATAGAAAGTATTTTCTATTTAGGGGTAGCTCCTTTTATTTAATATAATCCTTTAATAAAGAGGTTATCTCCCCAAAAGGCACATCTCCGAAATTGCTTACAATTATAGCTGTAGTATTTGCTTCTACATTTCTAAGAATATAGCTTCTATATCCGGTACCTACTCCGTAATGCTCGTAGTAACACTTTTCATTTGAATCTTTATATACATACCAGCCATAGCCATAATTATTTTCATAAGGTGTATACATTTTGTCATAGGATTCTTTATTTATAAGTTTTTTATTTGTCAAAGCCTTATCCCATTTTATCAAATCTTCTACAGTAGAACAGAGCCCTGAAGATCCACGGACTACTCCAACATTTGTTTCAGTCCAAGATGTTTCTGCTTTATCTTTTTTATAAGATAAATACCCTACAGCCAAGTTATCAATAGATGAATTTTCATTCTTAAAGCCTGTATTTTTCATATCTAGTGGGCTGAAAATATTTTCAGCAAAATAGGCATCTAAAGTTTTACCAGATGTTTTTTCGATAATATAACCTAATAAAATATATCCTGTATTGCTATAACTAAAACTTGAGCCTGGTGTGAAGGCTAGAGTTACTTCCATTTTTTTCGCAGCAGCATTGTCTATTTTATTTGAAGGTCTAAATTTTCTTATATCAAATTTTTCAGGATGTTCTGGCAATCCTGAAGTATGATTTAATAATTGATGAATTGTTATTTCATTTCCATGTGGAAACTGAGGTAAATATTTATCAATTTTATCATTAACGTTAAGCAATTTTTTTTCTTGGAGCTGCATAATAGAAAGTGCAGTAAATTGCTTTGTTAAAGAAGCTAAATCAAATTTAGTTTGAGCTGTATTGCTTATTCCCTTTTCAAAATCTGCCTTTCCATAACCTTTGTCTAGAATAATGGAGTCATTTTTAGTAATATACACATACCCGCTGAATTTACCTGCACCAAAGAAATCAGTAAACAATGCATCAGTTTTTGAATTTACATCTTTTGATTTTTCATTTTCAGCATTAACAACGGAATCCTTATTATTAGTAGCAACGGAACTCTTATCATTATTTTTAGCTCCACAACCGATAAATAGAGGCGTGGATAAAATTGCAATGATACTAAATATTACTGTTTTTTTCATGTTACATCTCCTTGTAAATACATTTTTTAACTTAAAATACAATTTTAACATTAGAAAACTATATTAGCAAGTTTAAAAATTCATAGAAATGTGGCAAGAATTAATTAGAAAAAGGGGTTGCCTCTTCAAATGATTTTATAATCATTTTGAGACAGCCCCTTTTTAATATTTACTTTAATTTAGCGGCACATTTGGGACAAACATTCCATTCTGGATCTACAGCGCTTCCACAGGAATTACAATTCTCTTTAAGTTTATATCCACAGAAGGGGCAATTCATAAAGTGTTCATCTACTGGTTTTCCACAGCTTGTGCAGATTTTTTTAGTGTAGGAAGTCCTTACTACTAGATATATTATTAAACCTATGAGGTTTGGAACAAATATTGCTATTGTGGTCCAGAGCCAAGGATCCATACCTCTTTGCTTTGAATCTTTAAATACAAAACGCCCAATTAAAAAAATTGTTCCAAAGAATAATATAAACATTAAAGGTAGTATTATAAGTGGGGGAATTATTTCGGAAATATTTCCATTTGCATAATTATAATCTGAGGCTACACCAAATATTCCTAGAATAACAATAGATAATATGAATAGGGAAAGTAATGTTATAAGAACAAAAAACAGTTTTTTTGAATTTTTCATTTAAATCACTCCTCGTATACTGCTTGTGAATTTTAATTTGGACTGTCCATTAATAAATACTACAGGTAATATAGATAAGCTTGAAATAAAACTCCATAAAATAAACAAGCCTATAACACCTTTAAAATTAAACTTAAAATATACGATAACAATTAAACTTATAGTTGAAATAAGATTTAAAAAAATTGATAAACATAGTATAGATAAAAAGTGCTTGTTATTTATTTTTTCTTTGGTATTTTGAACTAAATTTATAGGAAGATTAATATCTTCATTACCTAGCTCATAGAGAAGATCTTCTAAATATTTATCCTCCATAGTTATTGCCCTCCATATATTGTTTTAATAATTTTTTAGATTTATTTAATCTGGATTTTACAGTTCCTACCGGTATTTTAAGAATTTCTGAAATTTCATTTTGCTTTAGTCCATTGTAGTAAAATAGTATAATTACCATTTTGTATTCATCTTTTAAATTATTGATAGCATTTCGTAACTGCTGCTTATTTTGAAAGTTATCATAAGACTCCTCAGGAAGATAAGTAGTTGCCTTTATATTATCCATTACAATGTTTTTTTCATTAGTATCAAAGAAATCTATAGATTTTGAAAACCATCTTTTAACCTTTCTATAAGTATCCCTGTATAGATTAACAGCAATTGTAAAGAGCCAAGGTTCAAAATTCTTACTTCTGTCAAAGTCATTCATATATTTAAAAGTTTTTATCCAAGTATCTTGAAATAAATCTTCAGCATTAGTATTATTTTTATGCAAATTTACACAAAGCTTATAAAGAGGAGTTTTATATTTTTCTATAAATAGGTGGAGACCTTGATTTTTATCAGTATCAAAAATTTCCCAAATAAACTTATCATCCAAAACCTTGCCCCCTTTCACTATTAACTACGTACGTGAATATAAAAGGTTCACTAAATTAATAAAAATATTTTGATTAAATCTATAGAAGTTAATTATAGTGTTTAGGTAAATAGTGCACAATATAAGAAAACAGGATATAATAAAGTGTAAAGTACAGTCATAAGTTAAGTTCCAACCTGGAATCAGTAATGGGGAATTTAATAAAAATTCAAATGAAGAAGGAGTTTTATTTAATGAATGAATTAATTAAAGAAATTGAGTATAATAATGGGAAGTTTCCAGAAGTACAATTAAAGGAAATAATAAACCACAGGGAAGAATTTATACCTGAGTTACTTCAGATATTAATAAATGCCAAAGAAAATTATGAGGAGATTTTAGAAAAACCCAATTATTTTGCACATATATATGCCACTTTCTTGTTGGCACAGTTTAAAGAAAAGCAAAGTTTTATGCCAATTATAGATTTAATCAGTTTACCAAAGGAAATCCCAGATGATATTTTCGGTGATTTTCTTACAGAGGATTTACATAAAATTTTAGCCTCAGTTTGTGGTGGAGACACGGAGTCAATAAAAAAATTAGTGGAAGATAGCGAAGTTAATGAATACGTTAGATGTGCTGCTATCAAATCCTTTATTGTACTACTAGGAGAAGGTGTTATATCTCAAAATGAAGTTCTTGAATACTACAAAAGTTTATTTGAAGGAAAACTTGAAAGGGAATTTTCACAAGTTTGGAATGAGCTTATATATGATTCTTGTGAAGTAGGTCCTAGTGAATTATATGAACACATAAAAAAAGCTTATGCAGATGAATTAATAGATGAGGAGTGCATATCTTTAGAAGAAGTAGATGGAGCTATTAAAATCCATGATAAAACAAAATTCCCAAAACTAAAAGATGAAGGATATTCATTTGTTGTGGATACTATAGAAGAGTTAGGGTGCTGGAGATGTTTTACTAAGAGCAGTGAGACTAAATCACAATTTATGCAAGGAATTAACAAGATGAATAAAAACAATAAAAATAAGAAAAATAAAAAGCAGGTAAAAGCTACTAAAAAGAAGCAAAGAAAAAAATAATAACAATCTAGAGGTTCTAAGATTAATGGAAATATAAGAAATGAGATGATCTAATGATAAAAGCAAATTTTGAGGATTATAAATTAAGCAGTGACTTATTAAAAGCAATTACTATGTTGAATTTCAAAGATTTAACAAAAGTCCAGCAGCAGGTTATACCTGCTGTGCTGGCGAAAAAGGATGTAGTAGTAAAGTCTCAAACAGGAAGCGGTAAGACTGCAGCCTATGGCATTCCTATTTGTGAGCTTGTAGATTGGGAAGAAAATAAACCTCAAGCAATAGTGATTACACCAACAAGAGAACTTGCTATCCAAGTCAAAGAAGATATTTTTAATATAGGTAGATTTAAGAGACTTAAAGTAGCTGCAATTTATGGGCAGTCCCCTTTCTATAATCAGAAAAAAGAACTTTCACAAAAAACACATGTAGTAGTTGGAACACCTGGTCGTATTATGGACCATTTGGATAAAGGAACCTTTGATACATCAAATATAAAGTATCTTGTAATAGATGAAGCTGATGAAATGCTTAATATGGGATTTGTAGATCAGATAGAAACAATAATAAGGGGCCTTCCAAAAGAGCGTGTGACCATGTTATTGTCAGCTACAATGCCAAAAGATATAGAGAATTTATGCAGAAGATACATGAAAGACCCTATCCGCATTGACATAGAGGACCAAAATAAAGCGGCAGATAGAATATGTCAAGAAAGATATGACGTAAATGAACAGGGTAAAATAAAGCTTTTAAGCGATATAACAGTAGTAGAAAACCCAGATAGCTGTATGGTATTTTGCAATACAAAAATAAAGGTAGATGAGGTTTATAATGAGATGGTAAAGCTTCATTATACTTGTAAGAAAATACATGGCGGTATGGAACAAAGTGATAGATTAAGAGTAATGAATGATTTTAAGAGTGGTTATTTTAGATATTTAGTAGCTACGGATGTCGCAGCTAGAGGGATAGATATAGATGACATTACTCTTGTAATAAATTATGATATACCTGAAGATAAAGAAAGCTATGTTCATAGGATAGGGAGAACTGGGCGTATAGGAAAGCTCGGTCATGCAATTACTTTTGTGACCCGAAATGAAAGTAGATTCCTAGAAGATATAGAGGAATATATCGGTAAAGAGATTCCACTTAAGACAAAACCAGAAGTGGAAGCTGTAGATGATGCCAAAGAAGAATTTGAAGACAAGATGAATACAAGACCTGAAATTAAAGAAGCAAAAGGCGCGGAGCTAAGCAAAGAAATCATGAAATTACATATTAATGCAGGTAAGAAAACAAAGATGAGGGCCATGGATATAGTAGGTACTCTTTGCAGTATTGAGGGCATGACAAAGGATGATATAGGAATCATCAATATAGTTGATATATCTACTTTTGTAGAAATATTAAATAATAAAGGTGAATTGGTTTTTGAGGAATTACAAGATAAACCTATCAAAGGAAGGCTTCGGACTGTAAGTAAAGTGGATATGTAAATATTTTTTTAAAAACATGCAATAGTGAGCCTAACTATCTATTTTGTTTTTTCAGGAAATGTTGTCAGAAACTTATTATATTTTAAGATAGATAAAAAACCAGTATAAGTGTACTGGTTTATTTCATGTTCCTAAGTTGCGTAATTTATTTATTAAATATCATAAACATCTTCTTGCTCATATGCCATAATTGTATCAAAAACATAAGTTGCTACATCTTCGGGCATATCATTATTTAAAAATAATAATCCCATATCGTTATATTTAGTACCAATAACATCTTTTACAATTACTTTTCCGCTATATTCTTTTAAAATATCTGTAATATGTTTACCAAGTTTATCAGGAAGTTCCTTTTGGTTCCATGATGTAAATCCAATCAATGATTTTGATATTTCTGGATTAATTCCACTCTTTATTAAAACTTCATGCCAGGTTAAGCAGGTTGAATCAGTTTTTGTTATCATATGGACGCACCTCACAAATTTAAATTTACTATATATTATATAGAGTTGTTTTTAATCAATAAAAATATTCAAATATCTTATTTACTTTCGTAATATATTTGGTAAGCAGAGTAATGAGACCCTACAATAAATCTACTGTATGATATTATGGGAATTGTAGTTTTTTGCAATTTAATATTTAATTAAGAGTTTTTTACCTTTTATATTCCGTTTATGCATTATAATATGCGTTATGAGTTTCATGCGTTGTATTATATAAAAAAATAAGTAAACTTTAAATACAAAGATAAATGAAGGCGGTGATAATGATATGTTTGACATCTTTAATATTTATACCAATGAATCAATGGAAATGATTTTGTTCACATACCCATTATTAATTATTCTAACGTCTTTAGTACTACAACTTATTTTTAGGAGAATGCTTGTTATTTTACTGATTAATTTTGTGTTTTGGTCAATTGTAGCATTTACTATATATAATTCAAGTTTTCTAATTTGGTGTTTTATATATACCTTAATTTCTATGCTTGGAACACTTCTTGGAGATTTAATCATTATACATAAAGAAGGAGCAATTAACAAAATAAAGAATTTAAAGGAATAAATCATAAAATAGCAACAAAAACTCATATAGTTTTTGTTGCTATTTATTACATATGAATTACATAGTAATACCGAACAGTTTATCCTTAGAATCATTCTTATCATTACGCATATTTCTAAAGAAGGCTACAGCACATAAAATATTTAAAGTAATACTAATCAGTGCTACTGTCATGCTTAATGAGGCATTTCTGGGTACATGAAGCTCCATTGATTCTGTAAAACGAGGGGCTGTGAAATAATACATGAACCATGCTGCTAAAGTGAAGGCACGAGCCTGGAGCCAAGTACCTTTTTTAATAAAGAGTGATGGAATAGTACAAGAAAGAATTACCATAAACTGTGCTGATGCAGAGCCTGGGAAGTTTAGATATACGAAAACAAAGTTCCAGACATCATAAGCGAGTATCCACAAAACAGTCATCTTAGGCCAAACCATGTCATGCTCCTTGCTATTATCGATATGTATGCCCTTCCATCCATAGAAGAGTGTGATAATAGAAAGAATACCTGCAATTCCATTTAAAATATTTGGTGCAAATCCTAGTGAGAAATCCTGGGTTACAGCTTCAGTAATATTTAGTGCTATAAACATTCCAGCGATTAATCTAGGAAATACCCTTTTGCTCAGTTTTGTATACCTCATACATGTAAACCATATACATGCCGTTACAACAGAGTATACTTTCGCCCATTTAAACCAATAACTTACTCCATGACTAGCCCATAAGGGTATTAGTGCAAAGGGTAAAATAAAGTAGAATATTATAGTTGGAAATTTAAATCTTCTAAAGATTTCATTAAGAGCCATTAAAACTACTAAGATTAATATCCAATGAACAAATGCTATACCATTTTTATGTTCTTTAAAATCAGTCTCGTAAAAACCATCTTTATATGCAATGGTTTTAGCATCAATGAATTTAAATAAAACCTGCTCACCTTTATCAAAATCAACTATATTGGCATTTGGACCACTAGTTATTTTAAGATTATCTCCACTTTTCTTCCAAGTTTTATCTTCTTTTTCATCATGACCGCCATTTTGCTTAATAACTGTAACCGTGCCATCCTCACGAAAATTAAATCGATAAAAAAATGACCCTTCTCCTTGTTTCCCATCTACAATTCCTTGCCAAGTTCCTAGATTTGGATGATTATTAGCAGTAAACTCATTACTAGGTTTCGCAGATGCTGAAGTCACCATAACCATAAATAAAAAGATACTAATGACAAAGGTTTTAACAGCCATTTTGATTTTTTTCATAGAAAAACGCCCCCCTTTATTTATTAACAAATTTTTTTAACTCATAACCCCCAATTTAAAATTCTAATAGTATAAGTAGCTTATGAACTTATGGATTCAACTTTGCCACGACGGAAGCTGGCCCCGGATTTTCCTGTGTGAAGCTGCCAAGTGTGCCAGAATACATATGGTATAATCAATATTGCGTTTATGAAACCCCAGTATTTTAAGACATTTGGGTTAAACCACGCTGAAGAATCCATGAGTGCAGGGAACAGGTTAGGTAGGCAGGCACGAAATAGCATGTGTGTTGCGAGTGTGTATACCCTAGCAGTAATATAAAGTTCTGGACGTCCTTTGATAAGTGGATATATTTCTGCCGCCAAAAGGATACATACTGAACTTGCAAAGAAATTATGACTTTCACCATATACGAAGCATAGATTCCAGGTTGTATATAGGAAGTTCCAAGCAATTGTAGTGTATGCCAGTAGATCACCACGGTCGCCCTGGTCTGTGGATAGCTTCCAAAATTTTGGAGCATAGGGCATGGTTACGCAAAGTAGGAAACCACAGAGTGAGTTGAAGTAGTTGCCTGTTTGCAAGTCTTTTACAGTGGCTTCCATGATATTAAGGAATAGCACGCCAAATAGTACACCAAGCACCCAGTCCTTTTGAAGGGCTGTCCAAAACTTACCTTGCCTTTTTTCATAGGCGGCAACTCGAGAAAATCCTAAAAAGATGGTGGGAAGGATAACGCTTATGATTTTAAACCAACGAAACCAGCCTACTACGCCTCCTGACATAAGCCAGATCGGGAAAGTTAATAATGATGCAAGCCAGAACCAGTTTGAAAACTTATAGTATTTGCGCATGCAACCTACTATAACTAGGAGTAGTGTAAAGTAAGAAGCCATGGAAAGCACATACTTCCATACAGGAATGTTCATGATAATGTCCCCCTTTTTTTTGACAGACCACAAAATGCACAGGATACTAATATTTAGTATTCTGCGAAGTAAGATGAATATAGTTGTATTTCTTAAAATGTAAACGAAAACATAACAAGCGTTCGGTATAATAATTATTATAGCATTTTTAATGTTAATGTCAATATATAACTGTAAAAAAATTCTATATTATTAAATGTGAGGAAGTATTGTATTTTAATATAGTCGAAAAATGTAAGCAATATGCTATAATGGGAGTGAAAACAATAGGTTTGGAGGTGGAAAACGCATGTCAATAGAGGGGAAATCACGAATTATTCAGGCGGCGAAGAGTGTAATTAGTCGAAGTGGTATAGCGGGCGCCACCATGAGAGGCATTGCTGAAGAGGCAGGTCTTAGCACCGGGGCTATATACCATTATTATAGCAGCAAGGAAGATATTCTCTATGAAGTTATGGATGAGAGCCTTTCGGAAACACTGCGAATAGCTGAGGAAAGTAAGGGAGTAAACCGCAGTCGTGAGGAGCTTGTTGAAGAAATCTTTGACAATATAGTTAAACGATTTGAAAAGACTGACGAAAATCGTATTCAGTTATATCTGGCTCAGGAAGCCATTCAAGGCAATTCTGAACTTAAGGAAAAATTTAAGGAAAAATATCAAGAATGGGTATGTAGGACAGAGGAGTTAATGCAGCATATGTATGGAAAAGCACCAACCAAATATAATAAGGCATTGTCATCCTTACTTATTGGAGCCATCGATGGCATTGTAATGCAACTTCTACTCGGTGCGAATCCCGCTGAATTGGATGACATTTTAGAGGTATATCATCAGATTCTTAAAGAGGGAATTCCAAAGTTTTTGGACCAATTGGCTGAGATATAAAATAAATTTGTAGAGAAACTTATAAAATTAAATTAAATAGAATATGAGCCTAAATCTTGATTCGCTTTGAATTGGGGTTTAGGCTTTTATATTTTGTTTTAAGTAAATAGGTTGTGACTACATGTGGTTTTTAAAGAAAAATATGTTGAATGTTGTTTTTATGTTTGGATTAAGACACAAAGTAATAATAAAAACAAAGATTTAACAACAAACAAACATTTACTTAATGTTGATTTAACATGGGATTCCTATAATGTAATTGTAAGTTGAATAGAAGGAGGCAACAAATGAAGATTACAGATCATCATGTTCATACAGAATTTTCAGGTGATTGCAGTACACCCATGGATGGTATTATTAATAGAGCTGCGCAGCTAGGATTAAAAGAAGTAATGTTTACGGACCATGTGGACTTTGATTATCCAAGTGTGGATATATGTTTTGAAGTAGATTATAAAAAGTACATAGAAGTTCTTGAAAAACTTGCAATTCAATATAGTGAGATGGATATCCTTGTAGGAATTGAAGTGGGATATCAGCCAGGTTTAAATGAAAGAATAAATGAATTATTAAACTCTTACGACTTTGATTTTGTAATATGTTCAATACATGCCTGGAATGGGGCAGAGCTCGACAAGGGTGATTTGTTTAAAGGGCGAAGTCAAGAAGAAGGTTACAGAGCATATTTTAAAAGCATTAAATATACTATTGAGAACTTTGATAATTTTGATGTGATTGGACATTTAGATTTTATAGTTAGATATGGAGATTTTGAAAATAAGACCATAAGATATGAAGATTATAAGGATATATTAGATGAGATATTGTCAATGATAATAAAAAAGGGAAAAGGTATTGAGCTTAATACATCAGGATTAAGATACAAGCTAAGTTCCATGCATCCTAGTCCGGAAATATTAAGAAGATATTTTGAACTTGGTGGAAAAATTATTACATTAGGATCAGATGCTCATGTTTTAAAGGATTTGTATGCAGATTTTGATAAAGCAATAGTGCAGCTTAAAGAAATTGGGTTTAGTGAAATTACAACATATAAAAACAGAAAACTAAATTTTATAAAAATATAATACAAATTACATACTATGGAGGTTTTATTATGAATTATAAAAAACTTTTAACGGTAATGCTTGCATCAATTATTGTAACCACTTCAATGGTGGGCTGTGGAAAAAAGGTAGAACAAAAAACAATAAAACAAAACATTAGTGTGGCAGAATTAACTACATTGGCAAAGAGTGAGGGACAGGTTGTAAGTGTTGGTATGCCAGATAGCTGGGCAAACTGGAAGGGTACATGGAACGACTTAAAAGTAAAATATTCAATTAACCATTCAGATACAGATTTATCAAGCGCTGAAGAGATTGCAAAATTTGAAGCTGAAAAGAAAAATCCAACAGCTGATATTGGTGATGTAGGTGCGGCGTTTGCTCCTGTAGCAGTGGAAAAAGGGTTGACATTACCATATAAGACTTCATATTGGAAAAGTGTACCAGACTGGGCTAAGGATAAAGAGGGCAATTGGATGGTAGCCTATACAGGCACAATGTCTATTTTAACGAATAAAGATTTAGTTAAAAATCCTCCGAAATCTTTCAAAGATATTTTAAATGGAGATTATAAAGTAACTATTGATGATGTTGCTGGGGGGAATCAATCACAAATGGCTGTTTTAGCAGCTGCTAAAGCTTTTGGAGGAGATGAAATTAATATTCAGCCAGGTCTTGATTTCTTTGCAAAACTTGCAAAGCAAGGGAGACTAGTTGTTAACAAAAATGATTTAGCAAGTATTGAAAAAGGAGAAGTTAAGGTTACTCTTGTTTGGGATTTTAATGGATTAGGTTATAGAGAAAAGATTGATCCAAAGAGATTTGATGTATGTATCCCAAGTGAAGGAAGTGTTCGTACAGGATATTCAACTATAATAAATAAATACGCGCTGCATCCGTATGCCGCAATGCTTACTCGTGAATATATATTTAGTAATGAAGGACAAATTAATTTAGCAAGGGGATTTGCAAAACCTGTACGTGAAGATGTAAAGCTACCAGAGGATGTTAAAGCTAAGTTAATACCAACTGATCAATATAAAAATGTTAAATCAGTAGATTATAATACATGGAATAAAACAGTTAAAAATCTTCCACAGTTATGGCAAGAACAAGTTTTAGTTAACATTAAATAAGTTAGATATCCATTACTGTATTAGAAAGAGGTAGCGTAAATGTTTAAAAATAAAAAATCATTATTGTTTATAGTACAAGCTTTAATACCTTTTGTGGTAATAACTTTGTTATTCTTGTTATTGCCAAGTATTATGATGATTATAGACAGCTTTAAGAGTGGCAGTGGTAGTTTTACTTTAGAAAATTATAAAACATCACTTACTAATATGTTTTATTTAAAAGCAATAAGCAATAGTATTCAAATATCACTAATTTCTAGTTTAATTGGGCTTATAATTGCTTTAGTATGTGCTTATTCTATTTCTAATTTTAGTGAAAAAGTACAAAATAGTATTATTACAATATTAAATATGACTTCAAATTATTCAGGTGTTCCACTAGCTTTTGGATATATTGTACTTCTTGGAAACACAGGTATGTTTGTTCTATTATTTAAACATTTTGGATTAAACGGATTAAATAATTTTAATTTATATTCCTGGATAGGGCTTATTATAACCTATGTTTATTTCCAAATACCACTAGCTATAATGGTTTTATATCCATCATTCTTAGGTATAAAAAAAGAATGGAGACAATCTGCAATGTTACTTGGAGCAAATTCAACTCAATTCTGGACTAAAATCGGCATACCAGTATTACTTCCAAGTATAGTAGGAACACTAAGTATTTTATTTGCAAATGCTATGGGTGCTTATGCTACGGCATATGCTTTGGTAGGAAGGAATTATAATTTATTAACTATAAGAATCGGTGCCTTGGTAGTTGGTGATATAATGCCCGAGCCTCAGCTTGCTGGTGCATTAGCAGTAATCCTTGGAATAACTACGATAAGTATGATGATAATAAATGAAAAAATGAGTAAATACATAAAGAGAGGATAATATATGAAAAAGAAAATGTGGTTGCACAAAACAATAATAGGGGTACTTATGATTTATCTTTTACTTCCCATAATAGCAACCTTTGTATATTCTATAGCAAGTGAATGGTATAAGACAATATTACCTCCATCATATACACTAAACTGGTATAAAAGTTTATTTAGTGATACGAGATTCTGGGATGCTATGGGACGTTCACTGTTTGTGTCTATAGTTCCAGTAATAATTAGTTTGGTTGCGATACTTCTAGCACTTTTTGTAGTAACTGTGTATTTACCAAAAGTTGAAAAGATATTACAGACCATAGTATTATTGCCTTATGTAATCCCAGGAGTAGTACTTGCAATTGCTTTAATTAAATTGTTTTCCAATGCTTTTGGTGATTCAGTATGGCTGCTTATATTTGCTTATACAGTATTTATACTACCATTTATGTATCAAGGAATTAGAAATAGTTTAAGAAATATAAATGTTAAACAGTTAGTTGAAGCGTGTGAACTACTAGGAGCAACAAAGATAAAAGCCTTTACAAAAGTAGTTGTTGCAAACATAATGCCTGGAATAAAGGTTTCCGTTTTATTATCATTCTCAACATTGTTTGGTGAATTTACATTAATTAATCTTCTTATTGGTGGAAGATATGAAACAATACAAATAATGCTATATAAAATGCTTAGGGAATCCGGTCATATTTCCAGTGCATTGGTTACAACATATTTTTCAATTATCCTCGCAATATCTTATATTGGGTTAAATTTAAGCAAAGGCATACAAACACAAAAAGTACAAAGGTAGAGGTGGAATAAAATGAGTTTTTTAATTATAAAGGATGTTGAAAAGAGTTTTGGAGACCTAAAGGTATTAAAGAAAACTTCATTGTGTATTGAAAAAGGGCAATTAGTTACGTTGCTCGGTCCTAGTGGAAGTGGTAAAAGTACTCTTCTTAAAAGTATTGCGGGACTTGAAAGTATAGATTCCGGCTCCATTATAGTTGATGGAGAGGATATAACAAACAAAGAGCCAAGAAATAGAGATGTAGGTATGGTATTTCAACAATATGTCCTTTTCCCTAATATGAATGTTTATGATAATGTAGCTTTTGGTTTAAAGCTAAGAAAAATGAACAAAAATGATATAGATAAAAAAGTTAAAGAAGTTTTAAAATTAGTTGAACTGCAAGATAAAATATATTCATATACGCATGAACTGTCAGGTGGTCAGCAGCAGCGTGTTGCTTTAGCACGCTCCATAATATTAGAACCTAAAATACTACTTTTTGATGAACCTCTTAGTGCATTAGATAGGAAAATTAGAAAAACCTTACAAATACAAATTAAAAAAATCCAAAGAGAATTGGATATAACAAGTGTATTTGTAACCCACGACCAAGAAGAAGCAATGATTATTTCTGATAAAGTGCATGTAATGAATAATGGTATAATAGAACAAAGCGGCATGCCTAAAGAAATATATAATAA
Source organism: Clostridium estertheticum (assembly GCF_011065935.2). Classification (NCBI taxonomy): domain Bacteria; kingdom Bacillati; phylum Bacillota; class Clostridia; order Eubacteriales; family Clostridiaceae; genus Clostridium; species Clostridium estertheticum. The sequence goes on from NZ_JAAMNH020000001.1 coordinate 1,347,200, forward strand.
TCCTAAGACTTCATTTATAGCGAGATTTATTGGGAATTATAACGTGCTTAGTAAAGATGATTTTGAGCAATATTTCAAGAAAAATATAAATACTAGTGAAGTTGCAATAAGACCTGAAGTAATACAAATAACCAAAGAAGAACTGGGAAATGATGTAGAATATAATTTAAAAGATTGCATCGTCACGGATGTTTCAATAATAGGGAATGTAATAAGATATGAAACTAGAAAAGATAATCTTACCATGAATATAGATGTTATTAATAATGATATTTATGATACTTTAGATATAAGCCTGGGAGATAAAGTAAATATATTTGTACCTAAAAAGCAATGTATATTTCTTACAGCATAAATAGTGGAGAAACAATATAGTGATATAAAATAAAAGCAAGTTATTTAATAATAGGAGGCAAAAATGAATAAAGTTATATTGGTATTACTAGATGGATTAAATTATGACACAGGCAGATCTAGAATGGGATTTTTGAATCATCTTGTAGAAATGAAAAAGGCTCAATTATACAAGGTAGTATCTGCACTCCCCAGTTTGTCTAGACCGTTATATGAGACTATATTAACAGGAACAAACCCAATAGAGCATGGAATTACTAACAATAGTGTTAATAGAAGATCTATTGAAGAAAGTATATTTAGTATAGCAAAAAAATCAGAATTAAAGACAGGTGCAGCTGCATACCATTGGGTAAGTGAGCTTTACAACAAATCACCCTTTAATTATATGGATGATAGAATCCAAAATGATCCTACAATGAATATTCAAAATGGTATGTTTTACTTTGATGATGCTTACCCAGATAGTCATTTGTTTTTAGATGGTGAGTACATAAGAAAAACTTGTGATCCAGACTTTTTATTTATACATTCTATGAATATAGATTTCTTTGGTCATTTATATTCTTCTGGGTCTAAGGAGTATAGAAAAAAAGCATTAGAGGTTGATAGTATATTATCAAATTTTGTGCTAACCTGGATGGAGCAGGGTTACCAAATCATAATTACTGCGGATCATGGAATGAATTCTGATTGTGATCATGGCGGGATAGAAGATGATGAAAGACATGTTCCAATGTGGACCATAGGAGAACAATTTGTTGATGCTGATTGTTGTGAAATAAATCAACTATTAATTGCACCAACAATATGCAGAATGTTAGGGCTAGCTCCTAGTGAAAAAATGATAAAGGAAAAGTTTATAGGATTAAAATAATTGGGTAAAGGTGATTAAATTGGCAGTTTTTTTAGATGAAAGAAAAAATTTTATATTGTATGAATTAGATAATTATGAAAAAGTATCAGTTACACAACTTGCAAAGAAATTTGGAGTTACTACAGAAACTATTAGGCGAGATTTAGATACACTAGAGGCTGAATATAAATTAAAGAGAATTCATGGCGGAGCAATTAAAATTTCATTTGATAGAAAGGAACCTTCTCATATTCAAAAAAGAAATGTATATAGAGAAGAAAAACAAAGAATAGGACAGAAAGCAGCAAGTTTAATAAATGATAATGATATAATAACTATAGATGCTGGAACTACAACCTGTGAAATACTTTATCATGTAAAGAATAAGAGAAATCTAACAATTTTACTAAATACAGTAGCGGGACTTAATATAATCATAGACTTTAAAAATAAAGGAATTTTTGATGGAAAGATAATTTTTCTAGGTGGGGAAATTAATTCTGATCAATTATCCTGCGTTGGACCTATAAGTGAAAATCTTTTGAAGAATTTCTATGTAGATAAGGCATTCATTGGAGTTGGTGGCGTAAGTCTTCAAAATGGACTAACGGGCTATGATGTTAATGAGTCTAACCTTTCAAAAAAAATAATGGAAAATTCTAAGGAAGTTATAATAGTTGCGGACCACTCTAAAATTGGAGTAAGAAATTTTTATAAAATAGCTGATATTGAAAATGTTAATGTAATAGTTTCTGATGTTGAGGCTCCTAATGAATGGGGTAATAGTTTGAATGAATATGGGATTGATTGGATTAAAGCATAAAAACAATTTAGAAAATACAGGAGTATATCTACACTTTTAGGGAAAAAGCGTGAAGGACGAGTCTCAATTTAGAGATTTGTTTTTGAGGCTTTATTTTTTTGAAAAAGGAGATGTTTACAATGAGCATAATAAAAGTTGATAATCTTTGCAAAACTTTTAAAGTAACTATTTGCTACTAATATTTCATCCATAACTTTACAAATTGCTTATTGACTATACTCTAACTATATAGTTTATAGTGGAGAGGTAAATATATTGTGGATTTAGCAGTAAAAGGGGGAGGAAATACGAATGAATGTAAGTAAAAAAATGATTTGTTTTTTGTTATGTATACTGAGCAGTGTCTTTATGATCAGTTGTTCATCAAAATCCAAATCGGAAATCAAATTTAAAGCAGGTACATATACGGGTACAGCAATAGGACATAATGGGCCAGTCAAGGTTGAAACACAGTTTAGTGATGATAAGATTGTATCAGTAAAAGTATTGGAGAGTTCTGAAACAGCCGGAATAGGGGAAGCTGTAAATGAGCGAATGCCAAAAAAGATTGTTGAAAATCAAAGCCTTGAAGTGGATATGGTATCAGGAGCATCGGAGGCAAGTGAGGCTGTTCTTAATGCTGTTGCAGATTGTTCAAAGCAAGCTGGGGTAGATCCACAGAAACTCAAAATAAAAAGAGACAAGCCCAATATTGGAAAAACAGAGAACATGTCTGTAGATGTGGTTGTTGTTGGTGCAGGAGCAGCAGGTACTTCAGCAGCACTTGCAGCAGTTGATTCAGGAGCAAAGGTACTTGTATTAGAGAAAACATCTATACCAGCAGGTGCAGGTACTGTGGCAGGAGGAATGTTTTCAAATGGTAACTCATTGCAAAAAGCAGCTGGGATACCAGATGCTTCAGAGTGGCTATATAAAAAATATATGGAGAATAGTAACGGTAGAGCAGATGGTAATCTTGTAAGAGCAATTATAGATAAATCTGGTTCCACTGTGGATTGGCTTATTAAAAATGGTTGCAATTTGAATATGGCAGATCCAGGGGTAGGTGGACAACCAACTCATATAAATGATCCAAAAACATTTGTAGGATATACAGATGGAGGAACTAAAGGAATTATGAATTTGCAAGCTTCTATTGAGAAAAAAGGCGGAAAAATATTGTTTGATACAACTGGTGAGCAACTTATAAAAAACAAGCAAGGTGAAGTAACGGGAGTTATTGCACAACAGTTAGATGGTACAAAACTAAATATTTCTTCAAAATCTGTTGTTATTGCCACAGGCGGTTATGGCGGAAATGCTGAAATGATGAAGGAAAATTTTGGTGAAAAAGCAAGATTAGGTGCTATTAATTCTGCAAAAGGTGATGGTATCAAGATGGCTTGGAAGGCAGGCGCTGCGGAGTCTGGGAGTCATGTAGGTCAGTTTTTCTTTATAAATGCAGGACCTGAGGCAGAAACTATGGAAACAGCTGGTGATGTGTGGTCATTAGCAAGTTCTCCACTTTTATGGGTGAATAAGGATGGAAATCGTTTCTGTAATGAGGAAGCTACCTTTGAGTATGCAGTGGCAGGAAATGTTTTATATGAGCAGCCCGGCGGTATGGCATGGGTAATATTTAATCAGGATACTGTTGATACAGTAAAACAGAAGGGTTTTATTGCTTTAGCAGATATTTACGGAAAATGGAAAAACAAACCACAAAAATATATGGAGTTTAATGAACCCGTTGATACAGAAATACTAAACAAGTGGCAAGAGACACCATATGATTTACAACCATTCTTAGAAGAGGGTGTAAAAGCAGGGGAAGTTGTTAAAGGAAGTTCAATTGAAGAATTAGGACAAAAAGCGGGCATGGATAAACAAACCTTTGATACATCAATAAAAAAATATACTGAAATGACTGCTAATGGAAAAGACACACAATTCTTTAAAAATCCAAAGTATCTATATAAATTGGACAAAGGACCTTATTATGCTATGAAGATTACTACAAGAATGCTTGGAACTATAGGTGGCGTTAAGATTAACGAAAATATTCAAGCAGTTAATGCAAAGGATAAACCTATTCCAGGACTTTGGGTTGCAGGATCAGATGCTGGTGGAATGTATGGAAACAGCTATAGTATGTTTGAGGGTGGTACTCTAGGATTTGCATATAATTCTGGCCGTATAGCAGGTGAAAATGCAGCGAAACATGCGTTAGGTAAATAAAGGTGCATTACTTTAAAAGCTAATCTATATACATGGGTATCATAATTAAAAAACTTTATTTTTAAAGCATAAAAAACAACATATGAATCTAAGCCCCTATTTGGGGCTTTTTTCTAAATATTGTTTTTTTATATTTTTATGAAATGTAATCTACGATATACACATCTTCGTTAAAAACTGATAATCAAATCAGTGTTTTGTCGGACTATATTCAAAGGATAATGGAATTATTTCAAGGAGGGGATTTCAATGAAAAATAAAGTTAGCACTAAAATAGTTATTGCTATAGTGAGTTGTTCGATTTTAGTATCAGCAATTGTGGGAATTACAAGCATTGTTAAATCCACAAGTATAATTAAGCAGGAAGCCACAGAGAAACTATTAAATATAGCTTCTAGTAGAGGAAATGAATACACAGTACACACTACAAAAGTGGAAAACACTGTGAAGGAGTTATCTGGACTAGTTTTAGACACAATAGAAGTTTCTAAGGTTAAAGACCCGAGCTATATAAACACATACGAAAAACAGATAAGTTCTTTAATGAAGAGTTTAGGTGATAGCAATAATGGGATTGTAGCGCTATATATAATTTTTGATCCTAAATTTACAGGTGGAAGTAAGACTTATGATGTAGCTTATAATTATGAGGAGCAGAAAAAGCAAAGCTGGATGGCTAATGATGGTTTAAATTTAGAAGATTTTAAGGAAAGCAATGCCGCTATGGATTGGTATTATAGCTCAATTAAGGCTAAACTAGGAGTGTGGTCAAAACCTTGTATAGACCCAGTACGTAAAATAAATGTGATATCTTATACCATGCCAGTATATGCTAATAATGAATTAGTTGGAGTTACAGGTATGGATATTTCCTTTGAAAGTTTGAGAGAGATAATTTTAAATACAAAGATATATGATACTGGTTCTGCATTTTTGCTAGATAAGGAATATAATTTTATAGTTGATGGAAAGAAAAAATCTACTGATAAACTAGATGCCTTAGAAAATGGAAAATATAAATTTATAACTAATGAATTAAGAAATAAAAAATCAATGGTGCTCGAGACAAATTTTGAAGGACATAAGCAGATGATAGGTTATTATACTTTGAATAATGGTCAAATTATGGGAGTGAAAGTGCCTAGCTCAGAAGTGTTCAAGAATTTAAATAATTCAATATATATTATTGTTTTAATTATAGCTCTAGGATTTATAATTTCAATAATTATTGCATTAGTTATTGGCAGGAAAATATCTAGACCAATAGAAGTTGCAACAAGGTTTATAGGTAAATTAGCTAAGCTAGACTTAACGTATAATGACAAGAATCTTAACCAAATGCTATGCAGCAAAGATGAAATAGGCTTTATGGGAAATAGTTTAATAGAACTAAGGGAAGAATTAATAAAGGTCGTTGAAGAATTAAAGAAGGATTCTGCTGAGGTATTAGAATATTCAAATACTATTTCTGTCAATGCGGAGGAAACAACATATTCTATTACTGTTGTGGCGCAAACTGTTGAAGAATTAGCTAAGGGAGCTATTGAACAAGCGGCAGAGGCTCAGGATGGCTCATATAAATTGAATATACTTGCCGGCGAGATAGAAGAAGTTGTGGTTAGTATTACTAATCTTAAAGAATATTCAATAGAAATGGAAAAAATGCAAGAGAAGGGTAGTAATGCAATTAAAGAACTTAATGTAAAGCTTGGATTAAATGTACAAGCTACTGAAAAAGTTGCGAATAATATAGAAGAACTATCAGATAAATCAAGCTTAATAGGGAAAATTATAAGTACCATTCAATCTATTGCAAGTCAGACAAATCTACTAGCTTTAAATGCTGCAATTGAAGCAGCAAGAGCAGGTGAAAGTGGGAAAGGCTTTGCAGTTGTAGCAGAGGAGATTAGAAAGCTAGCAGAAAAAACAGCTAAATCTACACATGAAATAGATGATATAGTAAAGCAAATTCAAGATGAAATAAGTTTAGGCAAACACAATATGGATGAAGCTAAAAATACTGTTAAACAAGCAAATATTGTAATGATAACATCTACAGAAGCCTTTGAGGTTATCGGAGAAGCAATATATAATACTAAATCAAAAATACAGTGCATTGCGTCTAGCATGAATACATTAGATAGTGGAAAAGAGGATATAGTTGACGCTATACAAGGAATATCTGCAATAACGGAGGAAGCTGCAGCATCTACGCAGGAAGTGGCTGCAACTATGGAGCAGCAAGAAGCTGCAATTAAAACTGTATCAGAAACCGCAGAAGAATTAAAAGAATTAGTAGTTGTATTAGATAAAATTGTAGGTAAATTTACTTTGTAAAACTTTAGAAGTATATTTTTATATCTTCTAAACTCCCATTAATACTGCTTTCTACTGCCATTTTTGCATTCATATAAGCACCTAAACCAAATAGAATCACAACCACAGCTCCATCCTCAGAATATATTTTCTTTATGGCAGCTTATACCAATAAAAACTCTTTTTTTACTTCTATTTAATGTTCCATTTCCTTCAGTATCTTTATCAACATAAATGAAACCATATCTTTTCTTCATTTCTCCAGTTAATGCTGATATTGTGTCAATACATCCCCAAGGAGTATATCCCATAAGTTCCACTCCATAGATCCTGTAGGACTTTGAATATCCTTAAATAACTTGTATGATAGGTATCAAGTACCTCCATTTATTGTTGAAAATGGGCAAGAGCAATTGCAGTAATTTCTCTAATCAATGGTATTTCTTGAGGATTATATTAAAGATAGTGATATTGACATAATTCAGCATAAAGCATATAGTTTATTCTGAGTTTATGAAGTTATGGAGGAAATGAAATGGAATTGCGATTTACATCTGGACAGGTCTGTAAAATGTTCAACATTACTAAACAAGCACTGCTTTTTTACGATAGAATGGGTGTTCTAAAACCCAAATATGTAGATGAAAATAACGGATATAGATATTATGCCTTAGAGCAATTAGACCTCTTATACCTAATTTTATCACTCAAAGAAACAGGAATACCACTAAAGGAAATCAGCGTACATCTTGAAAGTAGAACAGCAGAGAAAACTATTGCCATATTAGAAAGTCAAATCGCTGAAATTAAAAACAAAATTGTGAATCTACAAGCAATAGACAAAAACCTACACAAAAACCTTGTTCACATAAAGCAGATAGAGAATTCAAAAGAGGGGGACGAATATAGCCTAAAGTATTTACCGGAACAGTATTTGATTGTGATGCCTGTGCAAAATTTCAATGGATTGCCGAATTACACCTTAACTATATCGAAAATAACAGAATACATAGTAAATAATTTAAGTGTATTTTCTTGGGATTTAGGATGTATATCAACACTTGACTCATCTGCGGATTTTAATTCTGATGAAATGTTTGCAGCAATTGATACCAAGGTAGAGGATCAATATTTTAAATTGAAACCAGCAGGATGGTATGTTTGTACCTATCATTATGGTTCATATTGTGAACTAGATGACACCTATGAGAAGCTACGTGAGTATATAGAATCGAAAGGCTTTACAATTACCGGAAAAGGCTATGAGAATTACATTGTCAGTATTCTTGCAACAAAAGATGACAGCAGATATATTACAGAGGTTACAGTAGCAATTGAAGATTATGAATTGAATTTGAAAAATAGTGAAAAAATGATGAAAGAAAAGTTGAAGGGCTAATAAAATAAAAGAAACAAAAAACTTGAGGGGTAATAGTTTGAATGAATATGGGATTGATTGGATTAAAGCATAATTTAGAGTAGAAAAAGCTTATGAAAAAAGGTAGTTCATTTTACGAACTACCTTTTAATATATATTATATTTAATTTTTAACTAAGTCGAGCATAGTAATTATTTTTTTAATTAAAGTATTGTTCTATGTCTTTTACATATCTTAAAGACCTCTTACTTATAAATTTGTACTACCCTCTAAAAATTTAATCTGAACCATTGGACTATCCCCTTTCTATTAGCAAATTATTTGGTTTATCTAATGAAAGTAAATATCTAAGTGGAATCATTTCCACTTTTTATATTGGTTTAAATCTTGTTTATAAATACATAATAGCATGGTAATATGTATTTGTAAAGAGTTATTTTTAAATAATAATTAATATTGTGTGAACACTAAAAAAATCAAAAATAATAATGTTGTTTTCGAATTAAATTTATAGAATGCTAATTATAGTTTTTAGGTAAATAGTGCATAAGGTAAGAAAAAACGATATAATAAAGTAATTGGTGGTGATAAAAATGAACCGTAATCAACTAAACAATTTAATAAATAACTTTGAGCACTCTATTGAATATTTAGAAGAATTAAGAATTAAAAGCTTTTATAAAAGCTTTGCAAGCTTAAACAAACAGGTGTCATTAAATGAAACACTTGCTACATATACTAAAAATGATTTGGATGATATAAGGAAGGATTTACATATTTCAGGTATCAGCTCATTAAATAAGCAAAAGCTTGCTGAGGCTCTTGAGGTTAATATTAAAAGATTACTCCCCGAAATATTGAAAAAATTTACGGATATTGAATATAAATTAGTTAAAAACATGGTAAAACATAAGGGTATATTAAAATATAAAGAGGAATTATTTAAGGGATTCTCTTACTTAAGACGATTTGGTATTATAGGCTGTTTTAAAGATAGCAATGATCAAAATTATATTTTTATACCTGAAGATATATTAGAAGGTATTAATTCATTAATAAACGACATAACTATTGTGGCTGAAATAAAGCAAAATGAAAAGGTAACTGTGCTTTTAAAGGGTCTTTTATTTTATTATGGGGCAATACCTTCCCATAAAGCACATGAGATGATAACTAATTATATTAAAAAAGACTTGGGTATGGTTACTATTTTTAATATTATATATGAAAGTTCAATAAAAGATAATGAACTGTATTTTCATAAGGATCACTGGTATTTAGAAGATATTATGGATATAGATGAGTTAATTTCTCAGCATAAAATGAAAAGCAATTTGGATTATCTTTCGCTTATTGAAAAGCAAGTAATAGATGCCTCTAAATCTGATTTCGTGGAGTGGAATGAATATGATAGAAAACTAATTAATTATCTGTGTGATAATTTTGAAATTTCAAAAGAACAAGTCATGGGATACATTGAAGACATTAAATTTAATTTTAAAATTGGTCGTGATTTTAATGAGATAGTAAAAGAGTTTTCATCAAATTTTGAGTTAGAAGATCTAGAACAGCTGAATGAAGTGGTAGAGCTAATTATTGCTGTTTATAATAATTCTATACAATGGGTTTTAAAAGGGCATAGTCCAAGTCAGGTAGGTAATGCAGAAAAAAGTCATCTGCAGTCCGTTCCAGATAATACTAAACAGACTTCAAATACTACACAGGCTTTAAATAATAAAATTGGTAGAAATGATCCTTGTCCCTGTGGCAGTGGTAAGAAATATAAGAATTGCTGTTTAAAATAGTTTTCTGAATTTCTAAAGAAAAGGTGGTATTCATTTGAGAGAAATTAGTTTTAATGAGATCGAGGGATTTAAACTAGGTCACGCAAAAAATGAAAAAGCAGTAACAGGTTGTACAGTTGTTATTTCAAAAGAGGGAGCAACTGCAGGAGTAGATGTTAGAGGCGGGGCTCCAGGTACAAGAGAGACAGACCTTTTAGATCCAGTTAATCTTGTAGATGTGGTTCATGGAGTTTTTATTTCAGGAGGTAGTGCCTTTGGACTTGATGTAGCAACTGGAATAATGGAGTATTTAGAAGAGAAGGATATTGGTTTTAAGGCGGGATTAACAAAGATCCCTATAGTAACAGGAGCGGTGTTGTATGACTTAAGTATTGGAGATAGTAAAGTAAGGCCAGATAGAAAAATGGGCTATGAAGCCTGTGTGAATTCAGAAAATAAAGTGGAATCATATGGGAATGTAGGAGCTGGACTTGGGGCAACTGTTGGGAAATATAGTGGAGCAGAATTTTCTATGAAGGGTGGCCTTGCAACCTATGCCGTGCAAGTACGTGATTTAAAGGTAGGAGCAGTAGTAGCTGTTAATTGCATGGGTGATGTAGTAGATCCAAAAAATGGTGCAATAATTGCAGGAACCTTAAATGATTCTAAGGATGGTTTTGTTAATTCAGAAGAATTGCTTATAGGTGGGTATGGTGAAATAGAGAATCCATTTATAATGAATACTACCATTGGTATTGTTGTGACAAACGCTAAGTTTACCAAAGCTCAGGCAAAGAAAATAGCATCTATGGCACAGGATGGTTATGCTAGAACAATGAGACCTTCCCATACTATGTTTGATGGTGATACTATATTTGCTCTTGGAACAGGTGAGATTGAAGTGGATGTAAATCTTGTAGGATTATTAGCTGCAAGAGTAGTAGAAGAAGCAGTATTAAGAGGGGTTAAAGATGCAGAACCTATTGAAGGATATAAGGCGTACAAGGATTTTTAAGCTATTGTAAATAAATGATTGAGAATTAATAATATAGAAAAATATCATAGTAACTCTGTTTTAGAGTTAAGAAGGAGAAAAATTTATGGCTATTAGGAATATTTTATTTGATTTGGATGGGACTTTGTTGGATACAAATGAATTAATTATACAATCATTTAAACATACTTATCAAAAGCACTTGAACAAAAAAGTGGATAACGTGGAAATTATCAAAAATTTTGGAGAAATCTTAAAAATCACCTTAGATAGGGAACTTGGTGAGGCCGGCGCTGAAGGTATTAAAACCTATCGGGATTTCCAAGTTGTAAACTTCGAAAAGCTAATTACCATCCATAGTGGGATAAAGGAAGGGGTAATAGAGCTTCATAGGCAAGGCTACAAGCTTGGAATTGTAACTTCTCGTTTAAATGATTCCGCCTTGAGGGGATTAAACCATTTCGGACTTACGGATTATTTTGAAAGTATTGTAGGAGCAGATAATACAGATGTACATAAGCCAGACCCTACTCCAGCATTAATGGCTTTAAAAGAATTGGGAGGAAAACCTGAGGAGACATTGCTTGTGGGGGATAGTACCTATGATATCTTATGCGGAAAAAATGCAGGCATTGCATCAGTGCTTGTGGGTTGGAGTGCACTACCTATGGATATTCTCATGAAATGTGAACCTGATTATGTTGTAGATAGCATGGAAGAGTTGGTATCATTGGTTGAAAAATTAAAAGATTAGTCCGAATTAACGGATTAATCCACTCCAAATTAAGGTCTTAGTTTAATATTATTTGATACTAAGCGTCTATAACCTGGGATATAGGTTCCTAAAATTTTAACTCGCCAAAGGAGACATACTAATATATGGAAATAAAATCAATAAAGGGAAATACATTTTGCATTGATACTGGTATGACATACATACCTTTTTATAAAATAAATAATGAAGAAATTATTATGTTGGATTCAGGATGGGCAGAAGGCGAAAGAGAAGGAATAGATAAACTTCTGGAAAAAAATAATTTTAAGGTAGTTGCTATAATATGTACTCATGCTCATATTGACCATGTAGGAAATAATGCATTTTTGAAGAAAAAATATAACTGCATTATAGCTATGCCAGCCTATGAAGCTCTTATTTGCAGTTCCACAGTCAATCTCAAGCTTTATTATAATAGTCAAACATTATCCGAAGTTACAGAGCATTTTGGACATATGGTTTGTGAAACAGACGTTATGATTTTGGATAACCAGGATAGCATAACAGTTCGTGGCATTAAATTTAAGATTCTGCATACTCCAGGGCACAGTCCAGCACATATATGTATCACTACTCCTGATGATGTTGGATATATAGCAGACGCCCTTATAAGCTATGAAGTCATGAGGGGTGCTAAAATGCCCTATGCTTATATCCTTAGTGAGGATTTGAAAAGTAAAGTAAAGCTTTATGACTTAAAATGTAGCAAATATGTAGTGGCACACAAAGGTATGTATGATGATATTACAGAACTGATAACTGATAATATAAATTTTTATAAAGGTAGAGCGACCACAATATATAATGTCATAGAAGGTGCTATGACAATGGAAGATATATTAAAGGCTGTTATTGAAAATTTTAATATTCATGTAAAAAGCAAATATAGATATACCATAATAGTAAGAATGTTAAGGTCCTATGTTGAATATTTAAATGAAACAGGAATGATAGAGTTAAATATGGATAAGGGATTTCTAAAATATGGTGCCACCCACGTGGCAAGTGGCAAGTTGTAAGAACCCTGGATACCTGTTTATACGTAGATTAAAAAGCAAAATAAAAAAAGCATTCATAAAATGAATGCTTTTTTTGGTGCAGATGACAGGAATTGAACCTGCACGCCGTAAAGCGCTAGATCCTAAGTCTAGTGCGTCTGCCAATTCCGCCACATCTGCATAGATCGTGGTTAATGAAAACGTTCCATCAACATAAATTATATTATCATCTATACCTATATATGTCAATACATTATTTCATTTATTTTAAAGATTTATTTCTTCAGTAAAAGTTAAAGACCATACATTTCCTGTGTTTACAACAACATAGGAGAGGTATGGTCTATTTTTCTGGTACTACTTTTAATTTTTTAATGAAATCAGACATTTTAGTCATATAAATTTTATGATTCAAAGCACATAGGTATTATCAACAAATTCACTATGATACCATTTAAAGTAATGCATTTATTATTTTGGTTTCATTGTCATTAGTTATTGTGCCTACAGCAACGAGGGTATCAAGCCTTCTATGTAATTCTAGTTTTTGTGTATCAGCATTGGGAATTTTAGCAAGATTTATAACAGCAGCCCTTTGATCAGCATTGATAGTTCCATCTGAAATTAACTTATCAAGTTTGGACAATAAAATGTCATTAATAGCTTTAGAGGTGGATTCGCTGCAATAGGCAAAGCTATTTAATATAGTAATTTCTTGATCTTTAGTTATAGTTTTACTTGTAACAAGGGCATTAATATCTATCAGGTCTTCTGAGTTGATATTAGAAATAGGATATAAATTCATAATTTCTTTTTGCTGGAACTCAGTAATAGTTCCCAGGTCTACAAGGGTCCCAAGCCTGGCGCTAAACTTATCCACAATGGCTTTTGAAATAGAATTCTTATAAGTTGTAAAAAGCTTGGCTATAATAGCTTCATCTTTTTTAGAAACTGTTCCAGTAGAAGATAATTTATCAATATTTGAGTTTGTTAAAGGTTGTTTATAAGTTACAAGATATTTTATTACAGCGGCCTTTTGTTTTTGGTTAATACTGCCGGAAGTAACCAGATCATCTAATTTACCTATAATATCCATACTGTTTTTATAATGTTGCGAATTTGAGGTATTGCTATTTGGTGATTTATTTTTTGATAAAGTAAGCGCGTAAGCGGGTGAACCTGAACCTGATACAGATACTATGATTGCTAATGCAGCAATTTTATTAAATTTAACATTTTTTATCTTTTTCATCATTATTGCCTCCAAATATGTATATTTTGTGTGACCTCTGAAATTTATATTCAGTTTATAAATATACCGTATTTATAGCCTATTATATTTTAATGACAATGGAGTGACAAATTTGTTAACTTTTAGTGAAGGCTACACTTGGGAATATTGATCGGTAACTATTTATTCAGAGGGAGATCCCGTAAAAACTGATATAAATGAGACCTATAATTTTTCTCTAGATTTAATATTCCAGCTGTTGAGTTTGGACCCTGTGGTGAAAATTGGCATGGCGATGATGAATACGTCACGTTTAAGTCTGTGGAATTATATAAAGAGATTTTAGTGAAATTTGCAAAGGATTTCGTTAACGAGGAAAATAAAGGGTAGTGGTAAGTTTATAGATTTGGGTTCAGTAATAAATTATATTTAAAGGGAGTTCATTAAATGAACTCCCTTTAAATATCTTAGTTATTTTTCATATTTTAAAATTAATTGTATATTATATTTTTCTGCATCATTTAATTCTCCATCAGAGCCTTTAAAGTTAGGATTTGGTGTATACCAAGTTTTTTTACTAAAATAGCTCTTAAATGTTTCACCTTTAAATACAAGCCCATGTCTAGCATAGATTTCATTTCTAGCTAAGGTTAAATTTTCTTTGATTAATTTAGAAACATCAGCGTCTATTAGCTTTTCACTTCCGCTTTTAGGGAAAATATAGTAATCAGGTGAATTTATGTTACTAATATCAGTTTTAGCTGTAGATGCAGGAACATCTGGTTTTATATTAGCATCTTTTTTAGGGGTAGTATCAGTAGGTGCAACCTTATTTTTTGGCGTTGTCTCTTCGGATTTTTTAGAATTATCGGAGAGTAATTTTGAAATAGAAAGATAATAACTACCAAAGCCTACAGATAATAATAGTATTAAAATACCAAGGATAATAAAGCCTTTAGGTTTAGTTTGTTTACTATTAATTTTTTTTGAATTAGCTTGTTTAGTATTAACTTGTTTAGAATTAACTTCTTTAGCTTTAATTTCTTTAGTATTAGTTTCTTTTGAAGAAGTGTCCAAATTAAAAGTTGATTTTTTTTCATTAGGTACTAAATTATTATATATATTTTTACTACCACATTTTCTGCAAAAATTTGTGCCATCTTCTAATTGATAGCCACATTTAGAACAATACATAAATTATCGTCTCCTCACTAAGCGTATAGTATTTATTATACTAAAACTTTATAGGTTATAAGATATAAAAATCATAAATTAATAATAAGTTTATATATCTTGATAAAATCTTCTATAAAATCTATAATAAACATATTGGAAATTGTAGGGGGAGATGGATATGTTTTGTGATAATTGTGGAACGGAGCTTAAGGACGAGACTGTTTTTTGTTATAAATGTGGTACTAAGGTTGATGGGGGTATGGATGAGGAAATATTTCGAAAAGATAGTCCTCATATAAACAAAAGGTTTAAATTCATAATACCAATTATTTGTTTTATATTTGCAATTATATTTAATTTATTATGCTATGTTTATGAAAGTAAAGTAACAGCAAGGGTTGAAAATATGCGGCAGCAAGCTGAAGAATTAGCATTAAAAGATAAAATTTCAGAAGCCGCTAATTTAATTGATAGTGCTTTAGCTTTAAGACCAAATAACAAGACACTTCAATCAGATAAAATTGTTCTTAAAGATGGAAAAAATGTTGATGTACATATAACTAATGTGGAGAGTTACATAAAGAAGCAAGACTATACAAAAGCATTATCAGAATTAGATATTTCTAATAAAGAGATTGTAAATAATAGTGGAAGTTTTTATGATATGCTAAATAGTAATATAGAAAATAAAAGAACAGGAGTAACAATTCTTCAAATAAAAAGTGAAATGAATAATAAAAATTCCATAGATGAATTAAATAGCCTATTAGTTAGGGTTGCAATTTATAATGTTGTGGAAGCTAAAGACACAGCAGAAGCCATTAAGATAAAAATAGTTGATATATCATATAATAAGGCTAATGAATTTCTGAAGAAAAATGGTTTTTCAGATGCGCAGGCAGCAATAAATGAAGGATTAAAATATGATGCTAATAATAAAAAACTTTTGTCCTTTAAGGATTCCATCGAAAAACATAAACAAGATTTTGAATTGCAAGAGAAAAACAGAATAGAACAAGCTATGGTGTCAGCAGCAAAGGAAGATGAAAATAATAGGACGAATGCATTGGAAATCCTGGAAACTAAAACAATATTAGATGAATATGGTGATTGTGTTATTAGTGGTCAAGCCAAAAATATAGCTACAAAATCCATAAGTTCTATACAAATATATTTTACAATTTATGATATTGATAATAATGAACTGGGTACAGATTATGCTTACATATCTCCAGATTATTTAGAGGTAAATGGCACTGGAAATTTTGAAACTGTTGAATATGGAATGCCAAATGCAGATCATATCAAAGTTACAAATACTACTTGGTATATTAGATAAAGGGGGCGGGATTAAATGCTTCAAAAGAACAAAAGTTTAATTATTTCTTTAGTAGTATCTTTTGTAATTATTGTATCTGGACTTATAAGTGCTTATTTTATACATACTACTATGAGTAAGAAAGCGTCTAATGAAACTTCGAAATTAAAAAGTTTGGAAGTTGCAAAAAATATTAACGAAAAAAATAAAGATTTAAAAACAATAATACATGAAAGTCAAAAATTTGTAGTGTCTATAGAGGTAGAGACAGATAGTGGTAGTGTAATAGGGTCAGGTTTTTTATATAATAATAAAGGGGATATCATTACTAACGGTCATGTAGTAAGTGATGCTTCTAGTGTTACTATAAAAATGGCAGATACTACAGTATATAAAGGAACGGTTATTGGTAGAAGTGATACTACAGATGTAGCCTTAATAAGGGTTCCAGAACTCGCTGGTAAAAATCCTTTTAAAGTTAGAAAAGATAAAAATTTAGAAATTGGAGATGAGGTTATTGCCCTTGGTAGCCCTTTAGGTCTTCAAAACACAGCAACAACCGGTATTATAAGTGGGGTCAATCGTGATTTTAACATTGAAAATTATCAATATAAAGGGGTTTATCAAATTTCAGCACCAATATCACCGGGAAATAGTGGAGGACCTTTACTTGATAAAATAACTGGGGAAGTATTAGGTATAAATTCAGCAAAGGTTGGAGATGAGACTATAGGTTTTAGTATTCCAATAAATCAAGTTTTGAGTTTAGTTGATGGTTGGGCAGCAAATCCATCAAAGGTATCAAATAATTCCGTAAAGTCTAATACTAATATTAAGCAAAATATATCAAAAGAAGATGCAGAATATATAGTTTCTTATTTTTATAATAGTTTAAATTCACAAGATTATGTAACAGCATATTATCTTCTAGGATCGGATTGGCAAACTAAAACTAGCTATGATAAGTTTAGAAAGGGATATTTAGATACATTATCCGTTGGCGTTGAAAGTATTAGCAGTGTTGTAGGCTCAGATGCCATAAAGGTAGTTGTTATTATAAGTGCCAATGAAAAAAATGGTGACGCAACTAAGTTAAGTAAATATAAGGCTACATATACTATTGAATTAGAAAATAATATACTGAAGATATTACATGGAGAATCCGCAAAAATTTAATATTTTGACAGATAGGAAAATGAAAACCTGGACTATAAGTCTAGGTTTAAAATTTGATTCATAGTCTTGTAATAATTGTGAAAATTCATTATATTTTGCATTTTATTGTCCAGATTTAAATAAGTAGCACACTTAGCTTATATTTATAATATAATTAGTTTATAATTAAGCTAGATTTCTGGGGGAGCTGATGTAATGGGTTTCAAAATAGATTTTGATTTTAATATTGAAGAAGATGAAATAATAAGGCTGCTTGGCTATAAGGGTTCAGAGCCTGACGAAGGAATTTTAGACAGTATCAGAGAAGAGATAGAAGCTTCCAAAGGATATCTTAATCCCCAAGTATGGTATAAAAAGATATTTATAAGAAATATTGAAAAGGACAAAGTTGTTCTTGAAAATGATATTGTTTTTGAAGGGGAATTTATAGTTAAAAAATTAAAGGGTTGTAGTTATATATTTGCTATAGTTTCTACAATAGGAATAGAAATAGATAAGATTATTAAAGAAGCCTTTGATGAAGATGATTATTTAAAGGCAATGATTGTAGATAACATAGGGACAACCTCTGTAGGGTATACAAATAAAGTGTTTTGGAACAACCTTGTTGATGGTTTAAAGAACACAAATGTTGGAATTACCCAAAGATTATCTCCTGGAGACACAGCTTGGCCTGTTTTTGAACAAAAGAAAATATTTGATTGTTTGAAAGAGATAGGGCTTGGTGTGGAATTATTACAATCTTGTCTTATGGTACC
Organism: Clostridium estertheticum; assembly: GCF_011065935.2. Taxonomy (NCBI): domain Bacteria; kingdom Bacillati; phylum Bacillota; class Clostridia; order Eubacteriales; family Clostridiaceae; genus Clostridium; species Clostridium estertheticum. Next base: position 1,365,355 of record NZ_JAAMNH020000001.1, read on the forward strand.
ATTTAAATCAACTTCTACAATATTTGGTTTTGGTGAAGGTATCGGAATTACAAAACTAGAACACATTTGTAGCGAATGTAGCATGAAGAGTTGTAATTATAGAATGGATAATGGCATTGAGGTTGTAGTTAAAACTTATAATAAACAATATATAATAAAGGCTTTTAAAGGTCAAAATTTACTAAAAGCTCTAGTTGAAAACAATATATTTATTCAAAATCCCTGTGATGGTAAAGGCACCTGCGGAAAGTGTAAGGTTTTAATAACTAAAGGAATAGAGAAAAGTTGTGTGTCTGATGATGCACATATAAATATAACCGAGCATTTAAATCAGCTAGATTTAGAAAGTGGATTAAGATTAGCTTGTAAATTTAAAATAGTGAAGGATATAGAGTTAAGTATTTTATCTACAGATGATAGTATAGATGTATTAACAAAGGTTCAAGAGATTAGGATAAATATAAACCCTTATTTCCAAAAGAACTTTATTAATCTTGCAGCTCCAAATATTAATGATCAGAGGGATGACCTTTCTAGATTGAAAGATGGATTGAATGAAATAGCTGGAGGTTCACAATTTAATGACATGAGAATGGAATATAAAATTCTCTCTAATTTAAGCCAAATTATTAGAAAAGAGGGCTTTGGTGTTACTGCTTGTACATATGAAAATACATTAGTTTCACTTGAAAGTGGTGATACTTCTAAGAATTTTTATGGAATAGCAATGGATATTGGAACTACAACTATAGCCACCTATCTAATTAATATGGTAAATGGGGAGACTGTAGATATTATTTCTGAGGTTAATAATCAGAGAAAATATGGTGCAGATGTTATCTCAAGAATCAACTATACAATTGAAAATAAAGAGGGTACTCAGGTTTTAAAGAACTCTATTATAAATCAAATAAATGAGATGCTAGAAGTAATTTGCTTTAAAAATAGCATATCCCCAAAATTTATATATAACATGACTATTGCAGGCAATACAATAATGCTTCAAATGCTTTTGGGTATTTCTTGTGTAAATATATCCATGGCCCCATACATCTCAGTGTTTACTGACGACATGGATTTTAAGGGAGGGGATCTCCATATAAATATTGGTGGAGTGGTTAGCCTTTTACCCGGAATTTCAAGCTATGTAGGAAGTGATATAATTGCAGGAATACTAGCCAGTGGAATGATTGAATCAGATAAATATTCAATACTTCTAGACCTTGGCACTAATGGTGAAATAGCCTTTGGAAATAGGCAAGGAATAGTAGCCTGTTCAACAGCCGCAGGTCCTGCCTTTGAGGGTGCCAATATTAAATATGGAATAGGTGGAGTAAAGGGAGCAGTATCAAAAATTGATTTTTCAAAAGAAAAAATATATAAAACAATTGGAGATGAATTACCAATAGGTATTTGTGGTTCGGGTGTACTAGATGTAGTATCTGAGCTCTTAAAATATGAAATTATTGATGAAACTGGTAGAATGGTGGATGCTGAAGAGATTACAGATACAAAGCTAAGAAAAAGACTAGTTACTATTGAGGGAATGAAACAATTTCTTATTGAAGAGAAAGGAAAGAATAATTTTCCTATATATTTTACCCAAAAAGACGTCCGCGAGGTTCAACTTGCAAAGGCAGCAATTAGTGCTGGAATAAAAATATTAATTTCTGAAAAAGGTATTAATTTTTCACAAATAGAAAAAATATATGTGGCTGGTGGTTTCGGGAATTTTATGAATATAGATAGTACAATTAATATTGGAATGATTCCTAGGGAATTAGAAGGTAAAGTTTGTTCAATAGGTAATGGTGCTGGTAGCGGTGCTAAGATGTATTTATTATCAAAGGAGCAAAGGGAGAACACAGTACAAATAAAGAAGGTTACAAAATATATTGAATTATCAAATAGACCTGATTTTCAAGAACATTTTATGGATTCAATAATGTTTTGAAGCTCAATGCTCTATAAGTGAGCAAATTTCACAGGTTTATGGACATCAAGTTGTAGGTATTCTACTACAATGTGGTGATGTAACAATACCCTATCAGTTAAACCCTATGATAAAACTAGATAGTATTAAAGAAAACTATATGAAAAAACAGCATTAATATCTGTGAATATTAGTGCTGTTTTTGTGGTATATAATTAGTTATTGTGTAAATAGGTCCTTCACCAAACTCTCTTTTCGATTTAACCATTTTTTTCTCCAATTTCATTTATGAAATGCTACTATTTATGTTATATACTGTAGATAACCGTTGATGATAGGAACTCCCATAAATAAAGGCATATCTAAGAGTTTTTCTTAAATAAGCCTTTTTATAGCATTGTCTCGCATAGAAATAAAAATATTTTTCATTTAATAATCTACATAATAATTATCCCTGAAATAACATATATTTTTATTAATTCATTCGCTTTATATGAATATTTCGAAGTAAGACCTCCACAAAATCCTAATCAACTCATCGTAACAAAATAGAAATAGCACCAGATATTATAGATAGAATAGCAAGGATTATGCCTATTTTAGTATGTGTATTAATTAGTTGATTATATTTTTTTTGAGTTTTCTTTACGTCTTCGTTAGACACAATTTCATTTGGATTTTTATCTCCATATTCAGCATGTATATATTTTGAAAATATTTCCTTATTTTTATTTATTTTAATCATGTTATATATCATACCTAAAGAGGAAGTTAAATAAATTATAAAAGCTACCTTGTCTAATAAATTCACCCATCTCATTTTTCTCCCCCATTCCTTCATATTATTTATCTCTATGCACCATTTTCTTTTCCATAGTAAATAACCAATAACAAATCATATTAGGTAAACACTCTCTTAAATATAACAGTTCAGAGTTTGAAGCATCACAATAATTTTCATTAATATGATATATAGTGAAGAAACTCTCATTTAGCAATTCATCTTCATATTCAGTCACATCACTCGGACTTATCTTTCCAATCAGTTGCTCCATCATTTCACTTTTATCTATAGTAGAAATTAAATATCTGTTAATCAAGTCGCTCAAAACCTTTAACAGCTCTCTCTTTTTCATGCTCGTAACTCCTCTACTGATAATCCACAGTATTATACAATTGTTCAAGTATCGTGTATTTACGATTGACGAAGAATTTATGAAGAATGCGTCTTACCTTAAACATTAATCATCAAAATTGGGTTTCTTATTAAAATTTCTATTACGTAGAACAAAATTACAATCAAGTCCACTATTGTCTTCTATTGTATCTGGGTAATATCTATCAATGAAATCTCCTGTATCAACAGATTTAGGAACTCTTAAAAAGCGTGAATACATCTCCACACCCGTAGATAGTTCATCAATAATACTAAAACAGTCAATAGCCTCAATGAACTTATGATTAATCAATTCGCCATAAGGATTTGTATAATCCATTTCCATTTCTCTTGCTTTCTTTTCAGCACTCTTATAGGCATGGTCAAAGGATTGTGCCTTTATTAGGACTATAGATTCTTCATAGGTTTTATTGTTATTTGTATAGTTATTATCTATCGTATCTGGTTCTGGTTCTCCAGATATGACATTTTCAAATATAAGTTTTACACTGAACCATTGCCATTTTGAAACACTATTCTTCTTCATTCTTCTTTACCTACTTTTCTCATATTATTGGAGTACTGTTAGTTCGTATAAAATTACAAGTATGTCCTTATTCAATTATATAGAATATTAATATGAATTTCAAAGATTTAACATGAAATTTCGGTTAGCCATACTACAGCACATTTGATGAAATTTAGTGATACATTAAGTTTCACCCTTTCATCATATTATTTTTAAGGTGAATTTTCAATGAGACAATGTCATATTGACGATAAATAAAATTATTAACTCTTTATTTTCAGTGGGTTATAACCATCAAAGGATTATTACAGTATATAATATTTAAGTAGATATAAGTAAGTAAATGGATTGAATAATTAAAATATTTTACAACCAGTATAAATGTAACATAATTTGTGCAAATTGATACAAGCTATAAAAAGATAATGATTATTGGAATTTTTGAACATATTAATGATATAATACTATTAATTGAAACATCTAAACAAATAAAACGGTGAAAGGACTATACTACATAAAGATGTATAATTTTTTTAACATTATAAATAGTGACAATTAAATTAGATATAATTATAATATGTCATTAAAACTTTATTTAAGGTGGTTTTTAGATGAAAAATAAAAAATATTTTCATATAGTTGCTTTGTTAATTACCATAATGTTGTTTTCTGTATCTAAACCAATAATAGCAATTTCTTTTATATTTCTTTATATTATAGCTATAAATTATCCAACTATATTATATTATATAGCTAGTATTAAATATTCACAAAAGAAGGTTGAGGAAGCAAATAGATATTTTGATAGGGTGGATAGATGTTTTTATTCACCTACAAAGTTAAGAATATCCTACTCATATTTTTTGCTTATACAGGGGCAAGTGGATAAGGCGGAAGGGCTAATAAAATCAATTTTAAAAAAAGAAATGAATGACAATGATAAAATAAATTTAAGCTTAAATTATTCATTAGTTATGTGGAAGAAAAATGACTTAGATAAGGCTATAGATATATTAACGAAATCCTATACTGATAATAAAAACACACTAATATATCAGAATTTAGGTTATTTTTTAATATTAAAGGGAGACTATAATAAAGCTTTAGAGTTTAATCTTGAAGCATTAGACTATAACTCTTCTGATTCCGGTATAATGGACAACTTAGCACAGACCTATTATTACTTGGAAGAGTATGATAAAGCTATTGAATTATATAATGAAGTTATTTCTAAAAAGCCTACTTTCGCTACCCCATATTATTATTATGCTCTTACACTTCTAAATAAAAATAATGAAGAAAAGGCTGTTGAAATTTTAAAACAGGGATTAGATTGCAAATTTAATTCTCTTAGTATAACTACAAAAAGAGACTTAGAAGCAAAGATTTTTGAGTTAGAGACGGGTTAGAATTGTTATAAAGTTGAATAATAATTATGGTCATATTCAAATAAAAATATTTAAGTCTTAATATAATTAACCCGCAGAATCTATAAAAGATTTTCGGGTTTTATTATATTTGTTTTTTTTATTTGGTTGTACAGAAATTTATATAAATACACAAAATTATAAAGTAAAAGGTATATTGGATGTAGCAACAGATATTATTCGCTTCACTGTCAATATCTGAAAATCAATGAATTCCGCATTCTCAGAGTTTGAGAACTTTAATAAATCAAAAACCCTTCACCCTTTAATTATAGAAGTGAATCGTCTTGTTACCTTCTTAATAAAGTATAGAATTTGTAGCGTAGATAGTATATTTTTTGAAGATATGTATAGTTTTTGTAGTTGTTTTGGTTGAAATAATGGGATAAAATGGTGGTATTGGGAAAATACATTGCAGAGAAAATGTAAATAAAGGTTTTTATGGTTCTGCAATAGAGTAATAAAGATAGGGGGGAATGTAATTTTTAGAGAAGATTTAAAATGAGGTAGACATAGGAAGAATTCAGGACACATCCTGTATTAAAGAATAAAAAGAAAGGGAGTTAAAATTATGGTAAAGATTTTATCTAAAATGCGAAAAGCGGCTGTAAGTATTTCTTTATTCATTATCGTTGGAGCATATACTGGCACAGTTCCTATTTTTAGTAATGTGGTGGTGGCTGCATATGACGGCATTTATTATGTAGCAACAACAGGTGATGACTCTAATGCGGGTACCATAGACAGACCATTCAAGACAATTTCTAAAGCATCCAGTGTTTTAAAAGCAGGGGATACATGTGTAATTCGTGGAGGAGACTATCATGAGAGTATGGCGCCTGTAAATAGCGGCACTGAAGGATCTCCCATTACGTATAAATCATATCCCAATGAGACTGTAACCATAAGCGGTTGCGATTCCTTAACAGGCTGGACACTAGATCAAGGAAACACCTACAAAGCCACTATGAACTGGGATATGGGGGCTGAAAATCAGGTCTTTGTAAATGGAACTATGATGAAGCTTGCCCAATACCCAAATTGGACAAATGATACAAGCGTTTTTGATTTGACAAGCTTTGCTCGTATGGATAGCGGTACAGCTACTTCCATTACCGATGCCGAACTAAACAAGCCTGACAACTACTGGGTTGGAGCTACTGTAATAGTGAAAGGGTGGTGGAGTACCCAATCTGCCATAGTTACGTCTTCAAAAGGTTCAACAGTGAATTTCTCGACATTGGGATGGTCAGACCAATATACTAACCCTTGCGCTGGTGCAAAGTATACCATTTGTGGAAAGTATGACCTCCTTGACAGGGATAGAGAATGGTATTATGACAAAAATACATCCACACTTTATTTACGTACTCCTAATGGAGGCGACCCAAATACAATGGTGGTTGAAGCAAAGAAGAGAAAGTATGCTTTTGACCTTACCGGACGTTCTTACATAAATATTGAGAACGTAAATATTTTGGGTTCAAGCATAACAACGAATAATGCAAATCATTGTAATATTATAGGCATTAAAGCACAATACCTGTCACACACAATAAACCTTCAGACCGCATATTCATACGATGATACAGGGATTGATCTTTCAGGAAGCTACAATACAATAAGAGATAGCCAAATAATATATAGCTCAGGAAATGGCGTTGTAGTAAGAGGAAACAATAACAATGTAATAAACAATGAGATTCATGAAACCGACTACATGGGGACATACAATGCATGTGTATCCTTGGCAGGAGGAAATCAGCACCTAGTTTCACACAATACACTTTATAATACCGGAAGAATTCTTATTGAGGGAGCAGGTTTCTGGGATAGCATTATTGAATACAATGATATCTCAAAACCTGGTCGTTTAAGCTTTGACTTTGGTGCTATGTATTTCTGCCGTACAGATGGCGGAAATTCCGAGATAAGGTACAACTTGGTACATGACTCAACTGACCAGGATGGAGGTATTCAAGGCGGAATAGACTTTGACTCCAATGTGCATTCCTTTTTGGTACATCATAATACAGTATGGAATTGTGACTCCAACAGTTTTTACTATGGAGGCCGTGATGACAATATTATTTTTTATGATAACCAAGGAACAAGTAAAGCTATAGCTAATACATCAGACTATAAATATAATAACCAGTTTCTGAATAATATTGTACAAGGTGGAGTTTCTTTTGAAAATGGAGCTGCAGAAGGCCCAGCTGGATATCAAGAAGGTAATGTAACAACAGGCTTTGACAAGAATAAGTTTGGAACTGCCGGATGTAATTTTCAAAATCCGCCAAACCCTGTATTTCAAAGATCAGCTCAACTGCCTGAATACAGGAATTTGTCCTTGAATTATGGATTTGAAAACACAATGGATGGATGGACAAAGACAGGAAACAGCAATGCTACACTTAATCATGATGTAATAATAAGACTTAACGACCAGAATCACAGCACTAGATCAGCAGATTATTCAGTAAAATTAGGCGATGGACAAAATGGTATCGAGCAGAAAGTAACAGGTTTGACTCCAAACACCTCCTATACATATTCTGGATGGGCCAGGGTAGCAGCAGGTGAAGAAGCATGGCTGGGAGCAAAGGACTTTGGAGGAGCAGATACTCACACTGCAGTTACTGATACAGCTACTGGTTGGAAGCATGTAATAATAAAATTTACAACAGGACAATCAAATACAAGTGCAACAATATATATGTGGAAAAATTCTACAGGATCTGGTACTGTTTTCGGGGATGATATAGGATTATGCAAAACAAGGATAATACCAACTGATCCAAATCTCATACCGCAATCGCAGATGACAGCGACCGCTACAAGCGAGGAAGCTGGAAAGGATCCTGCATCCAATGCAATAGATGGTGATCCATCTACAATATGGAATACAAAATGGGATAAATCGGACAAACTGGCACAATCAATCACCCTAAACCTTGGAGGTACTTATGATATTAGCAAGGTAGAATATCTTCCAAGGCAAGACGGGGGTATTAATGGAATTATTACAAAATACAATTTATATGTAAGCACTGATGGACAGGCGTTTACTAAAATAGTAGCCGATGGTATATGGAAACTAGATAGTTCAAAAAAGACAGCAGCATTTTCTTCAGTAAATGCGAAATATGTAAAGCTTGAAGCTGTAGAAGCAGGTAACGGCTGGGGCTCTGCTGCTGAGATAAATGTATATAAAGGTCAGCAACAACAAATATTCATGGAAGTACCACAATCACAGATGAAAGTAACCGCTACAAGCGAGGAAGCTTTAAAAGAACCTGCATCCAATGCAATAGATGGTAACCCATCTACGATATGGAATACAAAATGGGATAAATCAGACAAACTTCCTCAATCAATCACTTTAAACCTTGGAGGTACTTATGATGTTGCTCAAGTTAAATACCTTCCAAGGCAGGATGGTGCAATCAACGGAAGAATAACCCGCTACAATATGTATGCAAGCATCAACGGAACTGATTTTACAAAAGTCATAGATAATGGAATATGGGCAAATGATAATAAGGAAAAGACAGCAACCTTTGTAACAATGAGTGGAACAGTAAAAGCTGCATATATAATGCTTGAAGCTATTGAAGGGATTAATGGCTGGGCGTCTGCTGCTGAGATAACAGTAGAGGCAAAGCCTGCAACGCTAAAGAGCATCACAACACCTACAGCTATCACAGGATTAGCAAACGGAACAGCAAAGACAGCGGCGGCCCTTGGATTGCCTACCACAGTAACACTGGTTACTGATGCTGGAAATGTGAATGCCAATGTGACATGGAATGTAGATGGTTCAAGCTATGATCCATCAACAAAAACAGAGCAGAACTTCATCGTAAGTGGAACTGTAGCTCTACCAATAGGTGTGGTAAATCCGAACAGTATAGCATTTCAAACAAGCATTAGTGTAAATGTATATGCTATACCAGAATTAAAAGTGCCTTCAGATTTAACAGTAGAAGCTACTGGGGTAAAAACTCCGGTAAACATCGGTACAGCTGAAGTTACTAATGTTCCTGATGTAATCATTACAAATAATGCTCCAGCAGATTATCCTATAGGAACAACAACAGTAATATGGACTGCAACAGACAAAGGAGGCAATACAGTAACTGCGATGCAGAAAGTAATAGTAGTGGATTCAACAGAACCAACTATCAGCGTTGCCGCACCTTTGGGGAGTAAGACTACTGATACTTTTACTGTAGAATATAGTGCAACTGACATTGGGTCTGGAGTTAACAGTATAGAAGCAACATTAAACGGCATAAAGGTCACAAATGGCCAAGTTATCAGCCTTGCCTCACTTGGGGGTACAAACACCCTGAACGTAGTTGCAACTGATAATGCAGGTAATAAAGCTTCGAAATCAGTTACATTTGAAACCGTCATAGTAGCAAAAGTAGATGTTAATCCTAATACCCTAAACTTGAAGAGTAAAGGTGGGGAAAACTCATTTACTGCTTATATAGAGCTTCCTGAAGGCTATGATGTATTACTTGCTGATTTTGGTTCAATGATGTTAAGTGTAAATGAAAAAGTGATTTATGCCAAAGCTAGTCCTTTAGCCTTCGGTGATTATGATATGGATAATGTTAAGGACCTTATGGTGAAGTTCGATAGAGCTGAAATCATTGCAGCATTGGGAAGTGTAAATGGAGATATAAGTATTACAATTAGCGGCAAATTAAGTGATGGAAAGACATTTGAAGGAAGTGACACTATAAAGGTTATTCACTAATTTTACCTTATTTCAAGGGTGCTTCGGGATGAAGCACCCTTAATTTCATATTTTATCAAATGGAGATGTTTTGTTCATGGATCTTTGTAAAATGAATCAGCAGGGCTGGTTTTGGTAAGGTTGTTTTTATAATTAAAGAAGAAATGAAGGAAGATTTCCATGAGAAAATTGGAAGAAGAATAGGAAACTTAGTTGATACTGACTATGTGTAATTCGGAGAATTCATATTTTAAGAATTAGAGACAGTTTAATTTGGAACGTATTTATAAAAAAATACAAGGTTTATTTATATTAAGATGGATTACTTTCTTGATGAACCGTACCTGAATTAACCTGCAACTTTTCTTCTATTTCCAATAATATTTTCTGTTCGTAATACATTATTAAAAAGCAAACAATACTTGAGATAAATACTAAGATAAAGGTGGTGACTTTAAAGAATATAAATCCTACAACAAGGAAGCTAGCCAAATTTAAGAAGGTAACATTAATCTTTCTAAAAGCGTAATATGATGATAATTTAATAATATTACTAGATTTCATATAAAAACGTGATAGTATTGGTAAGATATAAAGTCCCATCATAAATATAAAAACAATAAATACATACATAATAATTGTAAGGATTGGTGGAAAATTTTGAGAGATGAAAAATCGTGTATCAATAAATAGTATGATTATTAAAACCATTTCAAGTGTCCATAAAAATAGAGACTGAATAAAGTTCGCTTTATAAGCTTTAAAGAAGTCGTTAGTAATATTTATATCTTTTTCCCTAACAAGCTTACCCATAACACTAAAAAGTGCAGTTGCAGCAGGCCCAATAGGAATACAACATATAAATGCAATAACACTTAAACCTTCTGGAAGTGGATTTGTGCCATTAGATAAAACAGTTAATAGTATAAAAACCAATGGTATATTCATAAGTAAAAAGTATAAATTCCCCAGAAAGAACCAAAATATATAGTTTGTTATGGTATAAAAAGGTCCTTCGCCAAATTCGCTTTTAGTTTTAGCCATTTTTTCCTCCAATGCATTTATAACATGCACGCAAAATATTTTATAATTAGTTAAATTGTAACACGATTTGTAAGGAATGGGAATAGGCGGAATCTATAAAAAACATTAATAAATTTTGTTATATATTACAGAGTTATTTAATATGATCATTTGTTCATAAAATGTTCACAAAAAAGACCAAATACTGACATAACAAATTGATACTATATACTTTAAAGGAATTTATTACATAAAAATAATGCTTATAGGGGTGAAGGAATTGATAGAAATTGAAAACGTAACCAAACGTTACGGCGAGCAAGTGGCATTAGACGGGATTAACATCTCAGTTAAAAAAGGTGAAATACTTGGGTTTCTTGGACCTAATGGTGCCGGTAAATCTACAACCATGAACATACTTACAGGTTACATTTCTGCGACAGAAGGAAGTGTAAAAATTGATGGATTTGATATACTTCAGAGTCCAGAAGAAGCAAAGAAAAAAATAGGCTATCTTCCTGAAACACCTCCTCTTTACTTGGATATGACTGTAGAAGAGTACCTAAAGTTTGTTCATAGAATAAAAAAGGTAAAGGCTGATGCAATTAAGCCAAGCATGGCAAGAATTATGGATTTAGTAAAAATAACTGATGTAAGAAAGAGGCTTATAAAAAATCTTTCAAAAGGATATCGACAAAGAGTTGGATTAGCTCAAGCTATAGTAGGTGATCCAGAAGTACTTATATTGGACGAACCTACCGTAGGGTTAGATCCTAAGCAGATAATTGAGATAAGAAATTTAATACAGAAAATAGGTAAAACACATACAATTATATTAAGTTCTCACATTTTGTCAGAGGTAAGCGCTATTTGTCATAGAGTATTAATAATAAATAAAGGTAAGATTGTTGCAAGTGGTACTCCTGAGGAATTATCCAGAAAAGTAAACAATAGAAATAAAATTCTTCTAAGAGTCAAGGGGGCAAAACTGGAGATTTATAAGAAAATTAGAGAAATGGAAGAGGTTCAGTTAGTTAAGGAACAGGGAGTTCATGAACAAGGCACAGTAGACATTCTCGTAGAAGCTAAGCCGGATATAGATATTAGAGAAAAACTGTTCCTTACATTAAGCCATGCAGGTTTCTCAATTTTAATGATGAAGGGTAAAGATATAGATCTTGAAGAGATATTCTTAGAGGTTACTAATACCCGCAATGAAGGAGGGATTAAATAATGCTAGCTGTGTTTTTAAAGGAGTTTAGATCATATTTTACATCAGCTATAGGGTATATTTTTATAGGGATTTTTCTTTTAATTACCGGTATTTTTTTTGCGCTTTCAAATCTGTTACCGGGTAACCCATCTTATAATAGGGTGCTTTCAAGCATAATTACCGTATTTTTATTTATAATTCCTGTATTAACTATGAAAATTATGTCTGAAGAAACTAAAACTAAAACAGACCAATTATTATTTACCTCACCATTAAAAATTACAGATATTATATTAGGTAAATACTTTGCAGCTGTAGCTGTTTTTTTAATATCACTTATAATAACTATTCTATATCCATTAATTTTGAGCATGTTTGGAACTGTTTCGGCTCCAGAAGTTTTTGCTGGTTATATAGGACTCTTTTTACTAGGAGCTTCGTTGATTGCTATAGGGGTATTTATTTCTAGCTTAACAGAAAATCAGGTAGTTTCGGCAGTTATTACCTTTGGAACATTACTTTTTATATGGATGATAGATTCTATACAACAGGGACTTCCAAGCTCTAGAACTGCAAGCATAATTTTTGTGATTATTATAGCTGCAATCTTTGCTTTGATTGTATATTTCTCAACTAAGAGCATTATTACATCGGCGATTACGGCGCTGGTTGGTATGATAATTATAGTTAGTTTGTACATTGCAAAAAAAGAAGTTTTTGATGGACTACTACAGAAAGTTTTTGGCTGGTTTTCACTTATAAAACGTTATAATATGTTTCAACAGGGGATATTAAGTTTGAATTCAGTAGTATATTACTTATCTTTTTGTGTGGCATTTGTATTTTTAACTATAAGAATAGTTGATAAGAGAAGATGGAGCTAAGGGGGAGAAAAGATGAAAAAGTTAGAAATAAAAAAGTCTTTCAAGAATAATAAATTTAAATATGGTGGATATGCTACGTTGCTAACATCAATTGTATTAATAATACTATTAGTTGCAAATCTAGTGGTTGATCAAATGGATTTTAAATTTGACATGACAAAAAATAAATTATACTCATTATCAGACCAATCCTATAAAGTGATGGATAAATTAACTCAGGATATTAACATAATTAGTTTTTATAAGGCTGGAAATGAAAATCAGGGGATTGTTCAAATATTAAATAAATATCATGATCATAATAAGAAAGTAACACTAAAATATGTAGATCCTATTACAAACCCGCAGATATCAAAAAAATATAGCAAGGATGGAAGCTCTGTTGCAGAGGGGAATATTGTAGTAGAGAGTGGGAGCAAATTTAAGGTTATAAACGAAGCAGATTTATATAATACAACCCAAGATCAAACTACTGGTCAAACTTCTGTGCAGTCTCTTGCAGTAGAACAAAAAATTACTGGAGCAATAATGTATGTAGTAAACAGTAAGAACTCAGTGGTTTATATGTTACAAGGACATAATGAACAGGCATTGGCACCTGAGGTTATGGCGGATTTGAATAATCAAAATTTCCAGTTAAAGCCCTTGAATTTATTAACAGGTGATTGGAAACCTCAAGTTGGAGACATGCTTCTTGTAAGTTCTTCAGCAACAGATTTATCAAGTGATGAATTAACAAAGTTAAAGGACTATTTTTCAAAAGGTGGTCATGGAGTATTTTTAATGGATTTAACAAAGACTGATCTACCTAATTTTAAAACTTTAATGAGTACTTTTGGTATTGAAATTCAAAGAGCTATAGCATTAGAAGGGGATGCGCAACATAGTCTTCAGCAGAAGCCATTATTTGTTGTGCCTAATATGGATAGCCATGATATTGTAAATCCTATGATTTCCGCTAAGATACCAGTCCTTTTCCCATATGGGCAACCAATACAACAGTTAAAGATTAAGAAGTCTTCACTGAAAATTGAACCATTGCTTACAACTACAGATAAGTCATGGGGAAAGATAAATATGAGTAGTCAAAGTATAGAAAAAGAAGCAGGAGACATAGCTGGTCCCTTTGATATTGCGGTTGCTATAACAGATAATCAAGATTCAAGCAAGCCTGAAAATAATGCGAAAGTTGTTGTTTTCTCAAGCACCGCATTCATAAGCTCACAGTTTTCTAGTGCAACAGCTGGAAACTTAAATCTTTTCATGAATAGTATGAATTGGGTACAAGATCTAAAAGGTAATATTGCTATTTCACCCAAAGATGTTACTAGTGAACCATTAAAAATTACCAGCTCACAAGCTTTAGGGTACTCAGGCTTTGTTATAATAGTGATACCAGCAATAGTTTTAATTGCAGGAGTTATAGTTTGGTTAAGGAGGAGACATCTATGAAGAAGCTTAAAAGTATTATTGCTTTAATTGTTATTTTAATACTATTGGGTGGAGTTTATTTTTATAAAACTAGCCATCCAGCTAAGAGTAACAAAAATGCAAGCACTTCAAACGCTTCAACAAGTAGTGTACAGGTATGGAAAATAGATAGCACTAAGGTCTCAAAGGTAATCCTTACATCTGGAAAGGTTAAAAATACACTTGTGAAAAGTGGAAATAACTGGACCATTCCTAACTATAATTATAAGCTTGACCAAAACGCTATTAATTCAATAACTGATAATGTAATAAATTTATCAGCTAGTAGTATAGTTGAAAATGATCCTAAGGATTTAGAGAAGTACGGCTTGAACAATACTACTATAAGCGCAAATGTATTAGGGGACGGTTCACAAAAAGATTTATATATTGGAGACAAAACCTCGGATGGAAATAGCTATTATGCAATTGTAAAGGATGATAATAAAATATACTTAATAGCTGCTTCTACGGTGGACTATTTTGGTGTAAAACAGGCAGACCTTAGAGATAAAACAATAACCGCCATAGATGGACAAACACTTTCATATATTAAAATTGTTCAAGCAGGAAGTCCAACCATCGAGCTTACACCAAATAGTGGACAGAACCAAACTGAGGCAAAGAACGGCATAAATGCTTTTAAGATGATTCAACCCTATAGCGTTGAGGCAGGAGCGGATGATCAGAGGCTTCAATCCTTGGCATCAGCAATTCCAAATTTAAAAGCTAGAGAAATAGTTGACGATAATCCTAAGGATTTAAGTATTTATGGATTAAATAACCCTACCCTGGACATTACTTTAAAAGATAGTAAAAATAATCTTCACTTTATTGTTGGTAAAAACAAAGATGACAATAATGTATATTTTAAAACAATGGACAGCAATACAATATATACTATGGATAAGATTCAAACAGATGCGTTTAAATTAAAAGCATTTGATATTGTTATAAAGCTTGCTTATATAGTAAATATTAATGATGTAGACAAGATTACTGTTGATGCAAATGGAAGTAACAATATAATAAATTTTTTCAGAAATACTAAAAAATCTGAAAAGTCCGGAGATCCAGATACTGTAGTAACTAAGTATAAAGTAAATGACAAGAGTATAGAAGAGGAAAAGTTTAAATCCTTCTACCAGGAAATGATAGGGCTTTCGGTGGATTCGGAAAATGATAAAAAACTTGAAGATAAGCCAGAAGTCAGTATTACCTTTAACCTTAATAAGGGAAGCAAAAAACAAGAAAAAATAGATTATGTGCCATACAATGATCAGTTCTACGCTGTATTCAGAAGCGGTAAATCAGATTTTGTAATATCAAAAGATAAAGTTAATAAAATGATAACAGATTTAAAGAAACTTAAATAAGAGACTGTTCATTACTTTTCTTCAAAGAAGAAAAAAGTAATGAACAGTCTCTTAACTTTTCTTTTTAGCTGTCTCTAATTTATAATTTGTTAATGAAATTCCAAAATATTTCTTGAAGGTGGTATAGAAATAGTTGTTTTTTTCCAAACCTACCTTTTCTACAATTTCATTTACTGACATATTGGTTTTATTCATGTAGTACTTTACCTTTTCCATTCTTATGTCTAGTATATATTCTGAGACTGACTTTCCTGTGGAGTTTTTGAATAACCTACCAACATAGACTGAAGACATCAAAAGGGTGTCTGAAATACTATTTAGACATAGGTTTTTATCCTGGTAATTTTCATTAATAATAGTAATAATATTTTTTATCATTGTGCTGGATTTGGTATGTTTAGTTGAATCTACAGATTTTACAATTTCCTCAAATATATTTATAAAGGTTTGATTGATTTCGTCTATGGTCTCATAGTTTCCCACTTCACTAAAAAATTCACTAAAAGTGTGTGACAAATTTGTAGAGCTTTTTTCTATTATGTTACTTGAGGCATTATAAATTGAAAAAATTAAATATATTATTGAAGCCATGATATTATCATAAGAATAGCTTGAAATAGTTGATATAATACCATAATACGCTTCCTTGGCTCGTTCAATATCACACAGATTTAAAGAATCAAGAACAATTTTACCTTTTGATAAGGGGAATACAAAATCATCAACGTGTATAGCTTCCAGAACTGATGGAGTAATAATGGATTTATGGCCATATTTTAATCTATACATAGAAATATCTAAGGTGTTATTATATAAAAATGGTATATTTTCTGTCTCGTTTACCAGATATCCCAATGCAGAGGAAAGAGATATGTGCAAGTATTTATCCACATATTCTTGAATTTTTGAAACCATGGTCTTAACAGTGCTATGTATTGTTTCAATACTTTTCTCATCATCATTAATATTAATAAGAACAGAGAAATGGTCAGTACCTATATCTACGATTTCATTGATATAATGTTCAGAAACAATTTCAATGGCTATATTTGAAATTGCATATTTATAAAGTGTCCTGTCCTTATCATCGTATTTAACTACAAAATTTTTGTAGTGATCAATCTTAAGTATAAACATAAAAATACTTTTTTTAAAATTGAGGTCAATGTTTAGATCTTCTACAGTGTTGGAAATATCGCTTTCTAATACTGACACATTTCCCATTAGTAGGTCTTTGAGATAAATATTTTTCAGATTCTCAATATTATTATTATTGAAGCTCTCAAGTTTGGTTGCTTTGTCGAAGATCTTAGTAAAAGCACTAGAAAGGAAGCTTAATTCATCAGTATTTTTCTCAGAGGTGCCAAAAATACGTAAGCTCTGTCTTACGTTGTTTGTAAGGGTACCAATTGGATAATATAGCTTTTTGGAAGCAATAAAAGAAAAAAACAATCCTAAAAGTAAAACTAAAATAGAGAAACAGATAGTAACTAGCTTCATCTTATCAATACTTGAAAAAGCCGATTTATATGGTGTCATACTTATAAACTTCCACTTTAAAGTATTTGAAGATACATATGAAATAACATATTTTTTCCCATCCATCCTTTCGATAAAAGAACCAGAAGGAACTTTTGAAGATAAAATATGCTTAATGTACTTTTCATTTGAAATTGTTTTCATAAACATTCCGATTTTTGAATGGCTCATTACTACTCCATTTTCATTAATAACAAATAGTTCGCTTCCCTTGTGTGATAAATTATCATATAATGTCAATATTGTATTTCTTAGCCAATCTGTATTTATATTTAAAATGATAGCTCCACCACTGGTATCATACATTAAATAGGTATAGACATTAGTAAATTTTGTAGGCTTTTCATGATAAGCCCCAGGGATAGCAGCCATTCTAGGAAAAGGTCCAAAATCAGATTTTATATTCTGTGGCTTATTTTTCACCATTTTAACAATTTCCTGATCATAAAAATAATCACTGCTGTAAAAGGTTCCGGTTTCAGTAGAAATAAAAGTATCAAGCTTTCTATTGTAAATATAAAGTGAATGTATATATAAATTAGGTAAAGTTAAGTTTTCTAGATTACGGAGGGTATTACCTATGCTTATTAAATCTTCAGTATTACTGTTAATAAATGCTGTAGTGTAATTGTTTAAATAAACAGACTTACAGAAATTATTTGCTATATTGTCCATGTATGTAGAGCTATAGCTTGTTTGAGAGAGAAAGGTAGTGTTTGAACTGCTAAGGTTATCCATAGCTGATTTAGAATTATAAAAATATAATACAAAGGATAATATCATTATTAATATAGAGATACTTATGGAGAAAGACATTAACAGTTTCTTGTATACGCTGTTATTTTTACGTGCTTTTTTAATAATCATTATTACCATCCTAACATTTTTATTGATACCATTAAAATTAATATGGATAATTTTAAAACATGTACCTTTATTTGTTATATTTAAATTATTATAGCATGGTAACAAATAAAAATAAAGAAAAGAGGGATGTTTTCAAGGTAATATTAAAAATATCGTTAAACCAAGTATTTTCATAGGCTTTATCATGGAGATAACAATATACTAACAATTTTTTAGAGAAAAGTATAAATTTCGTTGTTTGTTCTTTACTATATTTTGAAGATTTCTATTGTTTTTATTGTTTGTTTGTTTGAAAGTATATGCTAGGATGGTTTTAGTGGCAGAAAATGAATCATAAGAATTACGAAAGGGATGAGTAAATGACTAGATTGACGAATGCAAATCTATCTAAAAAAAATAAACCATCTTTATCTAAAGGTTTTATAAAAGAAATTTTAAAAAACAAGACTTTTTATTTAATGATGCTTCCAGGAATTCTTTATATTTTATTAGTGTATTATGCTCCGATGTTTGGAATTGTAATTGCTTTTAAAGACTATAACCCTATACAAGGCATATTAGGAAGTAAATGGGTGGGTTTTAAAAATTTTGAATTCTTTTTTAAATCTCAATCCGCCTTAACCGTTACCTTTAATACTTTATTTTATAATACGATTTTTATAATTGGAGGACTGGGATTGGCGGTTTTCGCAGCAATGATGCTGAATGAAATTAAAAATAAGTTTCTGTCATCTGTGTATAAAAGCATAATATTTTTCCCTTATCTTATTTCCTGGGTTGTAGGGTCCTATTTATTGTTTTCACTTTTGAGTGTAGACAGGGGATTAGTAAACCATATTTTCCAATTCTTTGGTAAAGAGCCTGTACAATGGTACATGGAAGCTTCGCATTGGAGATTTATAATACCACTTGCCTATATGTGGAAAAATGTCGGTTATCTATCTATAATATTTTTAGCGGCAATAACGGGTATTTCAACTGAGTACTACGAAGCAGCTGAAATTGATGGTGCAACCAATTTTCAGAAAATGATTAAAATCACCTTACCTCTAATTGCGCCTGTAGTAATTACAATGTTTCTCCTTCAAGCAGGTAAAATATTCTTTGGAGGTTTGGGAGACTGGGGAATATTTTATAATCTTCCAAGGGAATCAGGAATGTTATTTAGTACAACTGATGTAATCGATACCTATGTTTTTAGGTCACTAAGACAGATGAACGACGCGGGAATGACTGCAGCTGTTGGTTTATACCAGTCTGTAGTAGGTTTTGTACTTGTCCTGGTAGCTAATTTTCTTGTGAAAAAATATGATCCTGACAGCGCATTATTTTAGGAGGATGGATAAATGAAAAAAAAATTTAGTATCTCAACAGGTATTGTACATTTAATTTTTATATTAGTTAGCATATTTTGTATTTTACCATTGCTGTTGGTGGTATCTATTTCTTTAACTAACGAGGGTTCTGTTTATAGAGAGGGGTATCATCTTATTCCCAAAATATTCAGTTTTAAAGCATATGAATTTATTTTTTCAGCAGGCTCACCAGTTTTAACTGCATATTTGGTTACTATTACAGTGACAGTTGTAGGAACCTTATTACATCTGTATATAACATCCATGTTAGCTTATGGTCTTTCAAGAAAGGAAGTTAAATATAGTAAGGTAATTTCATTTTTCGTATTTTTCTGTCTTCTTTTTTCGGGAGGGCTTGTTCCATGGTATATACTACTGACAAGATATCTTCATATGAAGAATTCGATAGTTGTTCTCATTTTTCCATATCTTGTTTCTGTTATTAATGTACTAATTATGAAGAATTTTTTCAAAGGGGTACCAGAGTCTATTATTGAAGCGGCAAGAATTGATGGTTCTGGGGAGTATAGTACTTTTTTAAAGATAGTCATCCCCATTTCGAAACCAGTATTTGCAACCATCGGGTTATTTATAGCTGTTTTCTATTGGAATGACTGGATGACTTGCTCACTCTTTATTGATAATACTAAATTATATTCTTTACAGTTTCTTCTACAGTCCATTATGAATAATATTGCTTATCTACAGGGTAATCCATTGACTGAAAAAATTGCGCAAAACCTTCCTGATGAGACTGCTAGGATGGCTACCTGTGTTATTGCGATGGGCCCCATAATATTGGCTTATTCCTTCCTTCAAAAATATTTTGAAAAGGGACTTACACTTGGAGCTGTAAAAGCCTAACAGACTTTTCCTAGAGAAATCTAGATAAGTAAATATATAATAAATTTTAGGGGGAATATTAATGTACAAAACTAAAAAAAACATTGCTCTTGCCATGGCGCTTGTAATGGCAACTTCAGCTTTGTTTACAGGCTGTGGATCAAAAAAAGCTGTAGTGACGAAATCGGAAGCAACGAAATCGGAAGCATTGAAGGAGGTAGAACTAAGCTATTACTTTCCAAACACACCTCAGAAAAATATAGAAGCTGTTAATGTGGAGTTCAACAAATTAGTTAAAGCGAAAATAAACGCAACAGTAAAGCTTAATATTGTAGACTGGGGAACATATGACCAGAAGATGAACGTAATGATGGCTGGAGGTGATTCATATGATCTCTGTTTTACAGCCACTTGGGCAAACAATTTTTATCAGAATGTTGCAAAGGGTGCATTTAAAGATCTTGATAAGCTTATTGACCAGTATGCTCCTAAGACTAAAGCAGTAGTACCTGATACCTTCTGGCAAGTAGCTAAGGTTAAGGGTAAAACCTATGCTGTACCTAACTTCCAAAGTGCAACTGCAGGATTTGGATATACTGTTCAAAAGCCTATTGCAGATAAATATAAATTTGACTGGAAGGCTGCAAAACAATGGTCAGATCTTACCCCGTTACTTGAACAGGTAAAAAAAGGCGACCCAAACCTAATACCTTTTGAATATAACAAGAATGTCGATCCATTTTTATGCGGTACAATTTTATATGGTATGGAGGCACTTGGTGATTCTAAAACACCAGGGTGGATATATTTAAATGACAAGAGTTTAAAGGTAGTTAACCAGTATGATACACCAGAATTTAAGGATTATATCAAACTCATGAGAGATTGGTATCAAAAGGGCTATTTAAGAAAAGATGCTTCTTCCTTAAAAGATACAGATGCTGATAGAAAGGTTGGAAAGAATGCAGTTCAGTTTGGACAGATTGATTTAGGAACTACAGACTATGAAAAAGCAGGTATGCCTTCTCAAGGTAGAATGTTCGCAAAATCAGGAATTGAATCTTATGATGTGAAATTTGTAGAACCAGTACTTACTACTGATAAAGCAGCAGCATCACTTACGGCAATATCTGCTAGCTCTAAAAATCCTGAAAGATCAATGATGCTTATAGAGCTTCTTAACAGTGATGCACAGATTGCAAATACTATTAATGATGGTATTGAGGGTAAGGATTATAAGAAGGTTGCACCAAACAAGATTGAAACTATTAAAGACAGCGGATATGGACTTCAATCCCCATGGGAGTTCGGGTTCATGGGTCTTTCATGGTATAGTGAGGGTTCACCAAAGGGCTCAGAGGTGGACGATATAGGTAATAAGATGTGGGAAGATTTAAATAAGAATGCAACTCCATCACCTGCATTAGGATTTGTATTTAGTATGGATAACGTAAAGACAGAAGTTGCAAATTGCAATAATGTAATTGAAGAACTCTACTATGCTATTAGTACAGGTACTGTTGATCCAGACAAGTTTCAGCCAGAATTAGTTGCAAAGCTTAAGACTGCTGGTTTAGACAAGGTTATAGCAGAAAAGCAAGTACAATTAGATGCTTGGAAAAAAACTAATGGTAAATAATCATATTCTAAAAGATTAATCAATTAAGTATAGCCTTCATGTTTAAACGGCAGAACAGCCATTTAAAATGAAGGCTATACTAATACATTAGATAACAATAGGAGGATTTATATGAAAAAAGTAACAGCAGCTTTATTAGGAGCAGGACAAAGAGGTGCAGGAGCTTATGCACCATATGCACTTGAATATCCAGAGGAGTTTCAAATTATTGCAGTAGCTGAACCAGATGATGAAAGAAGAGAAGAGTTTAAAGAGTTACATAAAATTGAGGACAAGTATTGCTTTAGAAGCTGGGAAGAATTAATGGAAGAACCTAAGCTGGCTGATGCCATATTAATATGCACTCAGGACAGGATGCATTATAAGCCAACAATTAAAGCACTTGAGAAAGGCTATCATGTGCTTCTGGAAAAGCCTATGTCCTATGATCCAGAGGAATGTGTTTTGATGGGTGAGTACGCCCAAAAGTATAATAGGGTGTTTTCAATATGTCATGTATTGAGATATACTCCTTTTTTCAAAACTATTAAAAAATTATTGGATGAGGGCAGAATAGGAAAACTTATGTCAATACAACAAATAGAGAATGTTGCATACTGGCATCAGGCTCACAGCTTTGTGAGAGGGAATTGGAGAAATTCAAAAGAGTCAAGCCCTATGATTTTAGCAAAATCCTGTCATGATATGGATATTATATTATGGATGGTTGGATCAAATTGCAGTAAAATTTCTTCCTTCGGCTCTCTAGGACATTTCAAAAAGGAAGAGGCACCAGCAGGCGCATCTGAATGGTGTCTCGATGGATGTCCTGCAGCAGATGAATGCCCTTATTATGCACCTAAAATATATATTGACTGGATAGATAACTGGCAGGCTGATGTAATAAGAAAAGTTGTTAGTATAGATACAAGCAAAGAGGCTATGATTAAAGCACTTAAAGATGGTCCTTATGGAAGATGCGTGTACCACTGCGATAATGATGTTGTTGATCATCAGGTAGTGAATATGGAGTTTGAAAATGGGGTTACAGCTGTATTTACTATGTGTGCCTTCACTTACGAAGGTGGTAGATCAATAAAGCTAATGGGCACAAAAGGACAAATCAGATGTGACATGGAAAGAAATGAAATTGAAGTAAGAAGTTTTGTTACTAAAGAAAAGGAAGATATACATTTAGACACTGCCTCAGGGGGGCATGGTGGCGGAGATTTGGGTATTATGAGAGATTTTGTGGAGCTTGTTAGGAATCAAGGAGAAAAGAAAGGTTTGACTTCTGCCAGTGAATCTGTTCAAAGCCATATAATGTCTATAGCTGCGGAGAGGTCTAGATTAGAGAGTAAGATAATTAATGTACAGGATTACATTAACGAACTTAAAAAAGAAATGAAATAAAGGTTTAAGGATGTGGATTGAGGCGGTCCATATCCGCCATTTTCTATTTAGGGGTATGCTTTGAAAATACTGAAAAATGATATGACAATCTAAATAAATTAATAAAATTGAAACGAGGAGAAGAAATGTTTGCTGCTCAGTTGGAGGGCGAAGATGAAAGCAATACGATTAATTTTATTCGTGTTAATATAAAAAATAGTGGAAACTTCATTGAAACTGGATCATTTAAAGCAGCCCTGCGCCATACAGGAAAGGATTACAGATTTGAAGGAGTTGAGTTTTCAGAGAATTGGGTCTATGAAATCACAGACGGATGGATTACCATATCCGAATTTCTTTTTAACTTCCTTGACACAAATGACAATGGCATATTTGAGTACAGGTCATGTAGAATATTTAAAGCAGAGTATTTTTAATGCAATATGCCAACAGCTCACGGACATATTATGTATTCTGTAGTGATGTATTGTATTTTTAGCGGAGACATAAAACTGCAAGAGAAGTTTATCCAAGTTTAAAAAAAGCTGTAGAATATATTGAAAAAAGCATATCTGAAAATGAATACGGGTTAATTCCTCCAACATATCCTTATGATAATGAGATGATTAAGGGACACTATACCTCAAATAATATTTGGGACTTTTGGGACTAAGATGTTCAATTCGGCTTGCTAGAACTTTAGGGGAAGAGAAAGATATCGCTGTATGGATGAAAGACTGATTCCTGAGGAACGAGATCTTTTCTTATTTTCTGTGATTTCACCGGTATGGGCGATGGCTGGTAAGGAACTATCAGTTCAGAATGCACCTACTGAAATGGGTTTAATATCTGCAAGTATGAAATTTACTGAGATGGGTGCAAATGTAAGGATAGCGGCTGATTTTCATAGACCTCCTCGCTCCTTGAAAATTCGCATTCCATATTTTAAGGAGCTAATAGGATTTACTACAGACGCAAGTGATTTCAAACAGGAGGATGGTTGCATCATACTTAGTACTGATGTTTCAACCTTAGAGATATCTTGGAAAGATAAAAATGACGCCCATTAAATAAAAGGAATTTTTTTAGGCTATAACGAGGTGAACCAAATTGAAAAAAGTTAATAAAAATGATTTGTTCAAGCAAGAAAGAATAGATTTTACGTATAAGTCAGAAAATGGGTTTGTTGAATTTAAACTAGGCAAAATTAATCACCTTAAGGCTTCCAAGCTATTGAAACTCATGTTCATAAAGGCTCATTTGAAGCTACTTACATTGTAAAAGGAAGACAAATATATGAAGTAGAGAATAAAAATTATGAATTTAACAATGGAGAGGTCCTTATTGTCTTTCCCAATGAAGCTCATAGTTCCGGGTCATATTTCGAGGATAAATCACTTTTTTATTATTTTGTGATAAATATAGAAGATAGTAATAACTTCATGGGATTCTTCAATGAAGATGGGGGGAAATTGCTAAATGCGCTAAAGGGAATACAAAAAAACATTTTTAATGTAATAATGATTTCTGATTTAGCAGATATAATGCATCTGTCAGAATCATATTTTGCAAAGTTATTTAAAGAAAAAACTGGGATTTCTCCACATGAATACATTTTGAGAAATAAAATAGAAATATCAAAGGACTTAATTTTAAAGAACGATTACAGTGTAACATATATAGCACATATGTTTGGATTTTCTTCAAGTCAGTATTTTTCGACGGTTTTCAAGCGATTTACGGGGATTAGTCCGAACATATTCAGGAATGAAAGGATTATACAGCCGTAGACTGAAAACTATATATTGTTTGAATTTTAATTAAGTTAAAAATTAAACGCAACATTTCTTCACATATGTTTTAATTATTACATAAAATAATATTTTAGATAGTGCTTAGCTAATTTATTTGGAACGCTGGCACGAGGAGGATAAAGATGAAACTGGGAGAAATTTTAAAAAAATCAATGATGGACACATCCGGTGAAGATGATAACCGTGAATGGTGCTATCTTGCAAAGTCAACAACAACAATCGGCGTACCATTTCAACCTGATGTAACACAGGTAACCTTCGATGGAGCATTATTCACAAAAAATGCAGAGTTATGTTTTTTTTACGGTAAATCGCTTAAGCCTATTTTTGCTAGGCAGAAAACCTTTTATAAAGGCTGGATTCCAATTGTGCGTTATGATTGGATTGATGAGAGTTTGTGCTATGATATAGAAATGTTTGCTTCCAAAATTATGGGTGAAGATGAGAGTAATACATTAAATTTTGTTAGAATAACTATTGAAAACAAAGGCGTGAACTTAGAAAAAGCAGTGTTTGCTTCTGCTATGCGCAACACAGGAAAGGATTATAGATTTCAAGGCTTAGATTATAGCACTGGCGAGTATATAAAAATGGAATTTTCAAAAGATTGGATGTACGCAATCCATGATAATAAGGCTATTCGTAATAATAAGGTTGTATATACTTTTTCATCATATTCCTATAACGAGTCAATACCAGGAAAACTATATGTAGGAGAGTTTTGTGGTAAGGAGTATGATATTAGAGAAGAGTCAGCAGTATGTATTTCACATTATGAAAAAGAACTTAATCCAGGCGAAAAAATCGCACTAATTTTTAAGATGCCAAGAGTTCCTGTAGGATTATCGGAAACAGAATTTATTGAGAAAATTGAGAAGGCCGATTACGATTTCTATCGAAATGAAACAATTTGTTATTGGGAAAATATGATGAATCAAGGTGCAAGTTTTTCATTTCCGGAAAAACGTGTTCAAGAGGCACAGCTTGCAAGTCTTGTCCACTTGCTGCTTGCAACAAGGTCAAGAGATGGTGAACGTTTTCAGACAAGCGGATTGGCTTATCCAAATTTCTTTATGATTGACTTTCTAGATATGAGATTGGCCTATGAACTTAAAGGATGGCATAGTTTAGCAAGAATGAGTTTTGATCAGATTTTTAAAAGGCAGATGGATGATGGTTTGTTTTGCGATACAAGCCTATCTCATGGAAAAAAACTTTGGACATCTCATGGGCATATGATCTATACGTTAGCACATCACTGTTTGATAACTAGGGATTTTAATTATGCAAGAGAAATTTATCAAAGTATTAAAGACGCTGTTAAGTGGATTGAGATGGCAAGAAAAGAAAATGAGTATGGCTTAATGCCACCGACATACCCATATGATGCAGAGATGATAAACGGTCATTATACATCTCATAACCTACTCTCCATACTAGGACTTAGGGCTGCTATCTGTCTTTCAAGGGAATTGGAAATGGAAGAAGATGCAAATGAGTGGAAAAAACTTCATGATGAGTATTTAAATTCGTTAATTAGTGCTATAAATGCAACCTGTGGTGATGATGGCTATATACCACCAGGACTTTATTCATATTTAACAGGGAAGGCTGCTAAGGAAGAATTTGAAGAATTTCAAACAAATTGCGATTGGGAAAATATCCTTTTGGTATATCCAACTGAGATACTAGAACCTGGTGACAAGCGAGTGGAAGCAACATTAAGTAAGATGAGAAAAGGTTATGCAGAAGGGGTAATGACTTATAGGCATGGTATGTTCTTACACCAATATATTACAACAAATCTTATTGAACAGTATATTGTATTGGGCCAATCAAAAAAGGCTTTGATTGATTTATATAATGTATTAGTACATTGCGGATCAACCCACGAAGGGTTTGAAAATCTGGTATTTCCATGGACAGACCGCCATGTTGATCCAACATGCCCTACACCTCATGCTTGGGCAGCGGCAAAAGTTGCCCTGTTGCTTCGTAATATGCTGGTCTTAGAGTATGGTGGGGATTCAGGACTAGAATCAAAAAATAGAGATTTATACTTATTTAGCGTAATTTCTCCTGAATGGGCAAAAGACAATCAGGAGATTTCGTTTAAAAACGCACCTACAGAAATGGGGAATGTTTCTGCAAGAATGATATTTACCAATACAGGGGCACATATTGAAATTTGTAATGAATTTCATAAGCTACCAGCCGCTATTAAAATCAGAATACCATATTTCAAAGAATTTATTGATTGTAGCACAGACGCAACAAAATGGGAATTAGATGGCGATTGCATTTCACTTAGTCCTGATGTATCTTTTGTTAATGTTGCTTGGAAAGAAAAAGAAGAAGCAAACTTAAATACTTTTGAAGAATTGCTTCTAGGCTACCGTTCATCTAACAGTTTTACAGGAGTGGACAAAAAAGGATGCCCGATTATTAAGGAAGGAGAGCCATTTATCACCGATGATGAAAAAAGAGAGGAAGTACAAATTTTAAACTTTAAACTTGTACTTGAAGCATTTAAGCATGAATATAACAGAAGATGCAATGAATTTTTGAATAATTGTGGAACCCTCAAAAAGGTGAAAGCTCCGGAAATGTCAATTGACAATAGCAGCGAATAAATTAGATGAGGTGTTAATGTGAAAGAAAAACTTTTTAAACTTACAACCGAACAAGTAAATAAACGTTCTGAAAATATTGATGTACTAGAAACCATTGAAATCGTTAAAATTATGAATGAAGAAGATGAAAATACAGTATCTGCTGTAAGATCACAATTACCTCAAATTGCAGAGGCTATTAATTCGATTACAGACAAGCTTTCAAAAGGTGGCCATCTTTTTTACATGGGAGCAGGTACCAGTGGCCGTCTTGGTGTTTTAGATGCTTCAGAATGCCCACCAACTTTTGGTGTTTCTGATGAAATGATTCAAGGTATTATGGCAGGTGGAGAAAAAGCATTATATTCATCTTCTTTAGATGGAATGGAAGATAACTATGAAGACGGAGAAAAAACAATTTCAACCTACAAAATGACGGATAAAGATGTTTTGGTAGGTATATCTGCAAGTGGAAGAACACCGTATGTCGTTGGAGCCTTAAAAAAGGCACAAGAGACAGGTCTATTTACAATAGGCTTGTGCAACAACTCTGAGCCTTCCTTTGGCAACTATTGCAATGTATTGATTGCTCCGGTTGTTGGTCCTGAAGTTATAGTCGGATCTACACGTCTTAAATCTGGAACTTCCCAAAAAATGGTTTTAAATATGCTATCAACGGGTAGTATGGTAAAACTAGGTAAAATATACAAAAATTATATGGTTGATGTAGTGCCGGTGAATGCAAAACTAGTAGATAGGGCAATTCGTATAATAGAAAGTGTCACAGGAGTTGATTACGATACTTCTAAAAAATACTTTGATTTATCAGGTAACAATGCCAAGGTTGCAATAGTAATGATTTTAACTGGAACTCCAAAAGAGCAGGCGATAGATATGCTCCAGAAAGCAGATGGATTTATTTCAAAAACCGTAGGTGAAAGGGTGCAATAAATGAATTATGTAATTGGAATTGATAGCGGAGGAACAAAGACACATATCAAGATTGCTTCTTTAGACAAACAAATATTATATGAGGGCTTTGGCAGTTCGGGAAATATTTATACAAATAAAGTTGAAGATTTAATAAAGTGCTTTCATGACTTGCTTTTTTCAGCATTAGATGTCTTGGAGTTATCTACCCAAAATTGTAAAAGTATAGCCGTTGGTTCTGCAGGAGTATGCAAAAATAATTCAGGTCATATTTTAAGGGATATATTAATAAATTTTGGATTTTGTTGCAACATAACAATAACAGATGATGCACATATTGCATTATGCGGTGGATTGGGCAATACAGAAGGAATTGTACTAATTTCTGGTACAGGTTCCATTTGTTATGGTATTAATTCTTCTGGTGAAACAATGCATTGTGGAGGATACGGACATTTATTGGGTGATGAGGGTTCTGCTTATTTTATTGCAATGCAGGCAATGAGGCTTATTTTGCATAGCGCGGATAGTAGAATGCAATTTACATCGTTGACAGAAGATTTTTGCAAAAAACTTCAAATAAGAGAACCTATAGAACTTATAGATTATGTTATGAAAACCCCCGAAAAAGATAAAATTGCAGCTTTATCACAAATTGTAGATAAGGCTGCCTTAGATGGTGATAAAATGGCTATTGTAGTTTTAGAAAATGCAGCTGAAGATTTGTATGCTATGGTAAATGCAGTTTACAAAAAACTTTTTTATAACCAAAAGGCTGCGCTTTTACTAACAGGTTCCACAATAGAGAATTGCTCAATTTTGAGAAATAAATTTGAAAGCTTACTTAGTGAAAAGTTGAATAAAATTACAATTTGCAAAAAGTTATATGACCCTGCATATGGGGCAGTTTTAGTTGCACTTGAAAAAAAGATTATTTAACAGAGTTTAGAATCCTGGATTGAAGGTTTTGAGGTAGAATTAAAAACCTCCTGCCTGTATACAAATAACGGTGATTTCTATATTCCCTGTTGGAAACAATTTTGCCACTACAATATCTTTCTCTTCTTTAGTATATTCTTTCAGTTCTTTTGTCATAAAATAATCAGCAATCCTCCGTTCGAGAATAACATATATTATTCTTACGACAACAATCTTAGCACAGCTGGAGAGGCTATTGTAGAACCTTTTTCAAAAGAGAGAATTGTATTTACAAAAAAATCTTTAAATATTAGAGAACTATTCATTTTTTATTGTTGAGTTTTAATATGTTTTACCATAATGTTTTAATAGTAATTTATTAATAATAAGATCAGAACACCTATAAATAATGGACAGCCGAGGTTCCATTATCATCCAAGGTATGTTTTGAAAGAATTACTAACTAAGTTTAAAAGGAGAGAAAAAAATGCAATATACTACAGTAAGAGCAAAAGAGAAGTTTGATTCCGAATGGCAATTTCATAAAGGGGATATTTTCATACAACATGTAGTAAAGGCTGGTATGACGGGTGGACTTACCGATGATGGAGAATATAAACAGGGAAAATGGATGGAAATAGCCTTTGTGGATAAGACAACGAACCCTGTGATGACGTCAGATGAATGGGCTGAAATAGATATTCCACATGATTGGTGTATAGAAGGTAATTATGTAAATGATAAGGAGTTAGGAAGCGGTCCTGGAAATAGTGGGTACTTACCAGTAGGAATTGGCTACTATCGCAAGGAGTTTAAAATATCAGAGGAAGATAAAGGCAAAAAAATATGTATTGAATTTGATGGAGTAATGAGGAACAGTACAGTTTGGGTTAATGGTCATTTAATGGGGACTCATTTCAGCGGCTATACAGGTTCCTATTATGATATAACAGATGTTGTACGCTATGGTGATGAGGGGGATAATGTTATTCTTGTGAGAGTTGATGCCACCACCTATGAGGGATGGTGGTATGAGGGCTGCGGAATATACAGACATGTTTGGCTTACCCAAACAGATAGGCTTCATGTAGAACGGTTTGGTACATATGTTACTACTCCTAAGATTGATGAAAGAGAAGCAGAAGTAACAATTATTACGTCAGTAGGTAATGAATATCCTGATGATAAAAATGTAGAACTTGTTTCGAAAATAGTTGATGCATATGGTGAAGTAGTTGCATCCTTAACTACATCAAAAAAAGTGAATACTTTTGATAATATGATATTTGAACAAATAGCTACTGTAAAAAATCCTAAACTATGGTGTCCTAAGAAACCTTATCTTTATAAGGTAGTAAGTGAAATAAAAGAAAATGGAAGCTTGAAAGATGTTTATGAAACAACCTTCGGTATACGAACAATAGAATTTACTGTTGAAAAAGGATTTTTTCTGAATGGAGAGCATATGCCTATTAAGGGAGTGTGCTGTCACCAAGACTTTGCTGGTGTTGGGGTGGCACTGCCTGATTCTGTAATTGAATATAAAATAGGGTTATTGAAGGAAATGGGATGTAATGCATATCGTTCAGCTCATAATCCACCTACACCTGAACTATTAGATATATGTGACAGAATGGGAATTATGGTGATGGATGAGAATCGAAAACTGGACAGTTCACCAGATGGTATAGCAAATTTGAAAAGTATGTTGTATAGGGATAGGAATCATCCTTGCATAATTATGTGGAGCATGGAAAATGAAGAGATATTAGAAGGAACTGTTATGGGTTCTCGTATTTTAGACAAGCTGGCAAGAATAGCTCACAAAATAGATCCTACAAGACCAGTAACGGCAGCAATGAACCATGGATGGAATGATGGTGGATATAGTGATGCTGTAGATATTGTAGGATATAATTACGGACAAAGGGACAATCAAGATACAAATGACCATAAAAACTACCCAAATCGCAGGATGATTGGAAGCGAAAGTGCTAGTTGTACAACTACAAGAGGAATATATGAGAATGATAGTTTAAGGGGTTATTGCTCTGAGTATGGTACTTTGATTCCAGAATGGAGCTGCAGCGTTGAAAAGGCATGGAGAGATGTTATTGATAATCCATTCCTTACAGGTGTTTTCATATGGACGGGCTTTGATTACAGAGGGGAACCTACTCCTTATAAGTGGCCATGTATTAATTCTCATTTTGGGGTTATGGATACTTGTGGTTTCCCTAAGGAGAACTACTATTATCTAAAATCGGCATGGACAGATGAACCTATGGTACATATAATGCCTCATTGGAGCTGGACAGGAAAGGAAGGACAGAATATAGATGTATGGGTTTACAGCAACTGCCAAACCGTAGAGCTGTTTCTCAATGGTAAGAGCTTGGGTGAGAAAGAAATGATACCAAATTCCCATCTTGAATGGAAAGTAGAGTATGTCTCAGGAGAACTAACTGCAATAGGCAAAAAATCAGGTGTTAAAGTTGTGCTAGATACTATGACAACTACAGGACAACCTGCAAAGATAAAGCTTGAACCACATAAAACTCTAATCAAGGCAGATGGAGTTGATGTATCCATGATTAGAGTAGAAATTCTAGACAGTATGGATAGAGTCGTACCAATAGCAGATAATGAAGTTGTTTTTACAATTGAAGGAGGAGGAAGGATTATTGGGGTAGGTAATGGAAATCCAAGTAGCCATGAGCCTGATAAATCAAATAGGAGAAGGGCCTTCAACGGATATTGCTTAGTTATTGTTCAGGCGTTAGAAAATAAGGGCGATATAATATTTAAAGCTTCATCCCAAGGACTTAACCAGTGTGAAGTTTTGATAGCAGCTAGATTATAAAAAATATTGATGATGCAACTGTACTAGTCACGCCCAAAAATAACTAGCTCTGGAATTGATCCAGAGCCAGTTATTTTTGCTTTTCATATTTAGTAAACATAAAATTCCGGTTTTTTGTTAGTACCTCGGAAGTCGAAGTAATTAATATAATATTGGATACTTCCTAAATCTATTTGCAGTATCATATATTGCAATAATTTTCTCAGGGGATATATCTGCTTGAATGTTATGAATTTGACTAAATATAAAGCCACCGCCGGGAGCAAAAATTTTGATGAGTTCTTCTACTTCTTTTTTTATTTCATTTATTGTTCCGAAAGAAACAGTGGTTTGTGTGCTAGCTCCAGCTCCCCAAAATGTAAGCTCTTTGCCAAATTCATTTTTTAGAGTTAATGGATTCATTCTTCTAGCAGATATTTGAACAGGATTTAAAATTTGTACCCCTGCATCTATTAATTCAGGAATTAAGTCGTATATAGAACCACATGAATGAAGGAAAACCTTTACATTAGGATAATTATTTCTCACAAAGGAGTATTGTTTTTTATGATAAGGTTTAATCATTTCCTTATACATATTTATTGAAATTTGAGAATTCTCCTGAGTACCAAGGTCATCTCCAAATTGCACTATGTCAACATATTTTCCTACAGCTGCCATGTACTTTTTTAAATTTTTTAAATGATTTTCTACTTTTCTATTAAAATAATAATGCATTAAATCCGGTTCTAGAGCAAGTTGCATAAAGAATTTTTCATAACCCCAATCTAGTTGTCCATCTTCAACTACATTTCCGCCAAAGCTACCAAGAATTGAGTAAGAAGTATTTTCATATAAATTCTTTGCCTCGTTTATTAAAAAAAATATTTCAGTGTCAGATAATTTTGGTAACGGGATCTTATCTATGTCATCTAAAGTTTGGACATTTTCATAAGGGTGAGTAATAACATCAAAATAAAGTCCGCCTTTAGGCATACGTGCTATGGTCTGATTGTTATTTATTATGTCGAAGCCACCTTTTGAATTTTTTATAGGATTATAATCAAAGGGAACCAGGCAATGGGAACCGTCTTGAAGAATGCTCTGTTTCCATTTATTAATATTAATTCCAAAGGCAGGTTCATATCTATGAACTTGTACAACATCTCCATGCATGAAATTTAAAATATCTAAATCTGGCTCAGCAAGTTGTTGGAAGATATCATACATTTTTGTAGGATACTTATGCATACTTAGATAATCTTTTAGTTTATTATATGCAATAGCACTTATGCCTGTGGATCTCATCCCACCAAAGTCAATTGGAATCATGTCTGCCTCTTTATGGTCCATTGCAAGTCTTACTCTTTCTCTAGATGTTAAAATCATTAATACCACTTCTCCTCAAAACTTATTTTTTCTCTTGAATTTACAGAAACAAAAATTAGTTAAAATCTTGATTAGTGAAAAAATCATTTAGTACTAAGCTTATGGCCCCAATTGCACACATATCAATGCCAAAGGATGTTTCAGCTATGATTATTTTTTTATTATAATTTGGATAAGATTTAAGAACTGAAGCCTTCATTACCTTTTTTGCATACACGGGATAATTTGTAATTAGCTCTCCTCCTAATATTATTTTCTCCGGGCTAATAACATTAATAATGTTTGAAATACCAATTGCTAAATTTCGTGAAGCTTTATCAATTATTCTTTGGCATAATGCATCTCCTTTCTCTCCGTATTCCATAATATCTTTGACTTCTACCATTTCTATATTGTTTAAGCTATTTGCAAGCTCTGATAATTCTCCACTTTTTACTTCAAATAAAAATGTATTTTTTATATATAAACCTGATGAAAGGGATTCTAAACAACCGTAACTTCCACAGCTACATTTGGGACCATTAATGTCTATGCACATATGACCTAAATCTCCTGCGCCATCTTTGAATCCATGAAAAATTTTACCATCTATTAATAAACAACCACCTACACCTATAATCATAGAATTAACCACAAATAGACTTTGAATATTCTTACCTTTTCCTAATAAGTATTCGCCAAGAGCCGCAGCTACAGTATCTTTTTCTAAATATGTAGGAATATTAGTAGCTTTATTAATTATCTCACAAATTGGTGTATTACTTAGATTTTTCAAATTTGGAGGCGATAATAATACACCTTTTACATGGTCATATGGTCCTGGAGCGGCTACCCCTATACCTAAAATTTTATCCTTAGGAATTTTAGATTCATCAATAAGCTGATAAATAATAGAAAGAATGGCACCAATAATATTAT
This sequence comes from Clostridium estertheticum, assembly GCF_011065935.2. Classification (NCBI taxonomy): domain Bacteria; kingdom Bacillati; phylum Bacillota; class Clostridia; order Eubacteriales; family Clostridiaceae; genus Clostridium; species Clostridium estertheticum. The sequence goes on from NZ_JAAMNH020000001.1 coordinate 1,400,153, forward strand.
CTTCATCTTTTTCGCAGTCTATTGGTATTATAATTTTTTTAATTATTTTTGCCATAAAGTTTGTCATAATGCCCTCAATATATTGGGCATTAAGCTCTATACCTATAATATATTTAACATTAGGATTAATTTTAATCATAATAGGTTTACGTCCACCTGACGAGTCACCTAAGCCCTCTTCTATAAGAAACCCATCATGCATTAATTCTTTTACAATATTAGTGATTGATGAGGGAGTAAGTCCAATGAATTTAGAAAGCTCTTTTCGTGAGATGATCTCCTGTTCGAAAATAAGTTTTAATACATTTAGTGAATTTATTTTTTTCATTCTTTTATTATTTATATTTGTAATGCTCATATTAAACCCCTACCTATGTATAATAAAGTTAATTAAACGTGTGAATTAACTTTATTATAGCTCACTTTTCATTTGTATTCAATATATATTTACGGTTAAAAATATTTTTCAGTCGTAAATCTGCAGGAGTTGGCAATCCGATATTTTAAAGATTTGGTACTTGTAAATATTACTAGAAAAACCTTATATTGACAATGGAATATTTAACTGATATGATAATAATATAAAATCATGAAAGCACTTTCATAGGAGGTTAAATATACATTATGAATAAACAATATACTATGGAGGATGTAGCTAAGATATCAGGAGTTTCACTGAGCACAGTATCAAGAGTATTGACCAATAGTGCAAAAGTTAGTAAAACTAAAAAATCTTTAGTACTAAAAGCAGTAAAAGAACTTGACTATAACATTAATAGCTTAGCTAGCAATTTAGCAAGTAATAAGTCTAAAGAGATAGCGGTTATTATACCAGATATAACTAATCCTTTTTTTGCAGAAGTATTTAAGGGGATTGACGATATAATAAGTGCTGATAATAATCACTATTCCATAATGCTTTGTAATACTAATTTTAGTAGAAGCAAAGAAAAAAAATATATTGAACATATTATTAAAAAAAGAGTGGAAGGTGTTATAGTTGTCAGTACTGACTTAAGTGAAGAATTAGTAAATAATATTAAAAGGAAAACAAGTATTATTTCAATTGAAACTTTTTTGAAGGGCGTAGATATGGTTGATATTACAAATGAATTAGCTATGTTTGAAGCTACTGAGTATCTTATTAGTAATGGCCATAAGAAAATCGCTTTTTTTGGTTGGCAATCAGGAGTACATTCTTTGAATCAAAGAATGGAAGGATATAAAAACGCATTAGAAAAGCACAATATTCCATTAAAGGACAACTACCTTGTAAATTGTGGATTTACACAAGCTGAGGTATATATTGCAGCTGTTAATTTTATGGAGTCAAAAGATATTCCAACTGCAATTATTGCAATCAATGATAATACAGCAATTTCAATTATGGTTGCTTTTGAAAAAATAGGAGTGAAAATTCCTGAGGATATCTCACTTATTGGATTTGATAATATTGTTATATCTAGAATTGTTAGTCCTAAATTAACTACGGTTGCACAACCGAGTTATTATATGGGAGAAACCGCGGCTGAGTTGTTAATAAACAAAATCAATAAAAATAGGAATCAGCGAGACAAAGAAACAGAAGAAATACCTAAAAGAATAATTCTACCAACAAAATTAATAATAAGGGGCTCGGTAAAGAAAATATTTTAATCTTTAATTTTTATTATTTATGAAAGCCCTTTCAAAAAATTTCAAAGGAGGTGTATAGAATGAAAAAAATGACATCATTAGAAAGATGTATAGCGGTATTAGATGGAAAAATTCCAGATAGAATACCTGTTGTCCCTCAAGCGTTTCTATTTGCAAGTAAGACTTTAGGCTATGATATAGGGCAAATAAATCGTAATTCTAAACTACTTGCTAAAAGTCATATTGTATGTCAAGAAAAGTATGGTTATGATGGTTGTGTTATTGATGTTGATGATGCAACACTGGCAGAGGCTTGTGGTGCTAAAGTTATCTATAGAGATAATAACGTAGCATGTGTTGATGAAAACGAACCAATCTTAAAAAATTTAAGAGATATTGAAAATTTGAAAATGCCAGATCCATATGTAGATGGTAGACTTCCTCAATGGCTTGAGATTACTAAAATTTTAAAAGAAGAAATAGGTGATCATGTTTTTATTATGGGAAGAGCAGATCAAGGGCCATTTAGTTTAGTTTGTCTTCTACGAGGTATGCAAAATTTCATGATGGATTTAATTACAGAAGATAAAGAAGTTATTTGGAATGCTCTAAACTGGTCAAGCAAAGTATGCGAAAGGTTTGCTTTAGCACAAATACAATGTGGAGCTAATGCTACATCCATGGGAGATTCCTCTGCAGGACCAAGCCTTATTTCACCTAATATGTATAGAGAATTTGCTTTAGAACACGAAACCAGGATAGTTTCAGAAATTCAAAAACATGGAGTTCCGTACTCTATTCACATATGTGGTGATGCTCAAAAAATAGTAGGGGATATTGTTACTACTGGAGCAAAGATTTTAGAGCTTGATTGGAAGGTAGATATGAAATTAGCTAAGGGAATAGTGGGAGATAAGGCAGTTATAATGGGTAACATTAACCCAAGTGATCCACTTTTCTCTGGTACTAGTCAGCAAGTAGATAAAGAAGCTAAGAAGATAATAGAACAAACTAAAGGCAGGGGACTATTTCTTAGCTCTGGATGTGCAATAGGTGCAAATACAAAACCTGAAAATTTTATAGCAATGGTGAAAGCAGCAACAAAATATGGAACTTATGAAAAGATAATGGAATTGAATGATTTAAAAATAAAGAAAAGTTTCACATAGTGATTTTAAGGTCTAATTCTATACCATTTAAGATATCCTTGTTGGTACCAAAACTTATAATGTGGAAATGACCGAAAGGTCTTACCAATAATTAAAAATATATTAGGGGGAATGGAAAATGAAAAAGGCAGTTACTATTTTACTATCATTGTGCATGGTCATATCTCTAACAGCATGTGGTGCAAAGCCTACAGCAGGTGAAGCTTCTAAAGAGGTTACTACACCAAAATCACTTACCGTAGCAGGGGTTGTTTTCCAAGAAGATCAATTTATGAAGATGTTATCTTTAGGATATCAAGATGCAGCAAAAGCAGCAGGGGTAAAATGCTTAACAGGTAATACAGCAAATGATCAAGCAAAAGAAGCTGAACTTATTAATACTTATGTATCTCAAAAGGTAGACGGACTTGCAATTTCTCCGCTAAATCCAGACGCATCTATTGCAACACTAAAAAAGGCAAGTGATCAAGGAATGAAAATATCTATAACAAACTTACCGTTAACAAATGCTTCATTTGTTGTAGGTGGATTCTCATCTGAAAATAAGAACCTTGGTGCAACAAGTGGTAAAGCCGCTGCTAAGTTCATAAAAGATAAATTTGCTGGAAAAGCTAAAATAGCTATTCTTCAATTTAAATCTCAGCTTGCGCAGCAAAGCGCTGACCGTGTAAACGGATTCCTTGATGAAATTAAAAAAGTAAATCCAGACGTACAAGTTGTTGCGGATCAAGATGCATGGCTTCAAGATAAAGCAGTTGCAACTGCTGGTGACATTTTGACAGCTAATCCTGATGTAAACATTATATTTGGCGCAAATGATGGTGGTACAATTGGTGCAACTATGGCTGTGAAGAATGCAGGGAAAGCAGGAAAATGTTTTGTATTTGGTATAGATGTAGGAGATCAACAATTAGCTATGTTAAAGGATTCAAATAATATTTTGCAAGCAGTAACAGGCCAAGATCCTTATGATATCGGTTACAAAGCTATGGAATTACTTATTAAAAATTTAAAAGGTGAAGATACAAGTGCAAGTAAAGGTAAGTTAGTTATAATTGACGGTTTACTTGTAAGTCGTGATAATCCAGACGGTATAGCTAAGTTTGAAGCTGATTTAAAAGCAAAAACAAGTAAATAATTAATAAAAATAAATTCATATATTTTAATACATGAGGTTGCTACAAACTTAGTGAGCTGTAGCAACTTTTATGTTATTAAAGAAGATGTTAGGTGGTAAATATTAGTCTATTGGAAACTGACTTAAAAATATTTGAAATGGTTCTGGTTCATTAGGCCACAGGATACGAAATTACCTGTTTATAAGCATTTTAGAGTATATTTCAAGCCTTAATTAAACCACTAAAATTAATAATTAGGGGGAGTAAAATGAACAGTAAAGAAAGAGTTATAAGGACAATTCAATTTAATAATCCTGATAAGATACCTGTAGATTTATGGGTTTTGCCAGCTGCATTTTTACAATATGGAGATAAGCTGCAAAGATTAATTGATGAAAAAGACATAGATTTTGCAAGAGCTATTTATAATGATCCAACTTACGATGAACGAATATATAAAATAGGCACATATAAAGATGTTTGGGGCTCAGTATGGAAAAATGCGCAAAATGGAATAGTAGGGGAAGTAAAAGAATATCCCTTATCAGATTACAACAACCTTAAAAATTATAAGTCTCCGATAGGACTCTTAAAAGGTGGCTTTGAAGAAACAGACTATTTTATTAAAAGCCACAGTGATAAATTTATTTTAGGTGGTTGGATAAGTATTTTTGAAAGAATGCAGTTTTTAAGAGGAACAGAAAATTTGTATATAGATATAGCTGAAGAAAGCGATGAATTATACCTTCTTCGAGATATTGTTGTAGATTACTATAGAGAGTATTTAAGTCAGTGGCTTGAACATGATGTGGATGCTATTTGCTTTGGCGATGACTGGGGTAGTCAGAGAGCATTATTAATATCTCCTAATTCGTGGAGAAAGATATTTAGACCTGTATATAAAGAATTATTTGATATAATTAAGGCAAAAGGTAAATATATTTTTTTCCACAGTGATGGTTATATTATGGAACTCTATCAGGAATTTATAGATATGGGTGTTGATTGCATAAATTCTCAGTTATGGTGCATGGGAGTTGAAACTGTTGCAGAAAAATTTGCGGGTAAGATTTGCTTTTGGGGAGAAATCAGCAGGCAAGAAACTCTCCCAAAAGGGACGCCAGAAGAAATAATAGAAAAAGCTAAAATAATGAAAGAATGTCTTTATTCAAATGGTGGTCTTATTGGGGAAAGCGAAATAGGTAAAGATGTGCCATTTGAAAATATAAAAACTGTACTTAACTGCTGGTAAAATTAGGGGATGTTATGATGAAAACAATACCTTCTAGGGAAAGAATGATAACTGATCTTAGTGATTACTATGATTATTTTATGTGATTTATAATAAAAATGTGAGGTGATAAATATGAGCATATTAGAAACTCGAAATATTACTAAAAATTATCCAGGTACTATTGCTTTAAACAATGTATCTGTTTCATTTGAGAGTGGTAAAGTGCATGCGCTAATTGGGAAGAATGGATCAGGAAAATCAACATTATTAAAAATTTTTTCAGGGGCTATAGAGGCTACTTATGGAGAAGTGTTAATTGATGGAGTATCTGTTAAATTTAAGGATCCGAGAGAGGCATTTTCAAATGGTATAGCCACTGTTTATCAAGAACTAAGTCTTATACCAGGTTTATCTGTAGCTGAAAATATTTTTTTAGGTAGGTTGCCAATGAAAGGAAAATTTGTAGATTGGACAAAAACCTATTCTATGGCAGATGATCTTCTTAATGAACTAAATATTAAACTCTCTTCAAAGGAATTAATCTCCAATCTTAGTGTTGGACAGTGTCAAATGATTGAAATTGCTAAAGCTATGAGCTTTAAACCTAAAGTCTTGCAACTTGATGAACCAACATCCTCATTAGCAAGGCATGAAGTTGAATCCCTTTTTAATATAATACATGACCTAAAGAAAAAGGATGTTATTATTATTTATGTATCCCACCGTCTTCATGAACTTTGGAAAATAGCTGATACATGTACTGTGATACGTGATGGGAATTTTGTGGATACTGTTCAAATGAGTGAAACCAGTCATAAAGAAATAATAAACATGATGTTTGGTGACATAGAGGTTCATACAAGGCCAAAAGATTTACAGGTTTCCAATGAAATTGTACTTAAGGTAGAAAAACTTAGTAGAAAAAATAAATTTGAAGATATTTCTTTTGAACTAAAGAAAGGTGAAATACTTGGAATAGCAGGTATGCTTGGTTCCGGTCGAACTGAACTTTTAAAATCAATTTTTGGAGCGGATCCGTTTGATAGTGGGGCAATTTATTGTAATGGTAAACAAGTAATAAATCCTACACCAAAAAAAATGAAAAAGGCAGGTCTTGCATTAACTCCAGAGGACCGTAAAAGAGAAGGTCTTATTCAAATTCATAGTATAAAGGATAATTTATGCGTCGCAAGTCTTGATTTAATATCAAAACGGAATATTATAGATAAACATATACAAAATAAATTTGTAAATAAACAAGTTGACGATTTGGATATTAAAGTTTCGAGTGTTGACTATATAGTTTCGTCTCTTTCTGGTGGTAACCAACAAAAGGTTGTTGTTGGAAATTGGTTAAATACAAGTCCAAAGGTAATGTTATTTGATGAACCTTCTCGTGGCATAGATGTTAAAGCTAAACAACAAGTATTTGAAATAATATGGGAACAGTCGCGTAAAGGAATATCTAGTATTATGGTTTCATCAGAACTTGAGGAGTTATTAGAAGTCTGTCATAGAATAATAATTATTAGTGATGGACGAGTTAAAGAAGAATACAAACCTGAAGATCTAAAAATAGAAGATTTATATTCATTATGCATGGGGGGAGAATAATTTGAAATTAAATAGGATTAATATAAAAAAGATTACAAATAATTATATGCTTGAGATTATACTATTAGTAATAATAATAGCAATGACATTTGCTTCATCAGGCTTTTTAACTGCAGGCAATTTATTAAACATATTAAGAAATATGTCATTACAAGGTGTAATAGCTTTTGGAATGACAATGGTTATCATTGCAGGAGAAATAGATCTATCAATTGGATCCACAGTTGCTCTAAGTGGAGTTATTATTGGAATGACTTCAGGATCATTAAGTAAAGCAGGAATAATGTCTATGAATCAAGCTGTAATAGTTGGTATTCTATTAGCCTTTATATCAGCTGGTTTAATTGGTTTATTTAATGGTTGGCTTCTCACCAAATTTAAAATGCCTTCATTTATTATTACGCTTGCAATGATGAATGTTGTGTATGGACTTGCCGCTGTGCTATCTAAAGGTTTTCCCATTACTACATTACCAAATTGGTATAATGTACTTGGTGCTGGTCAAGTATTTGGAGTAATTCCAATACCAGCTATAATACTTATTATTGTTTTTTTAATTATCTTTTTTATAATGAATTATACTGTATTTGGAAGGTCAGTGTACGCAGTTGGTGGCAACCCAGAATCAGCACGTCTTTCAGGTATTAATGTAACAAAAGTAAAAATTATTGTTATGGTAGTAGTACAGCTTTGTGCAGCATTAGGTGGTATATTAGTTTCTTCACAAGTTATGTCAGGCTCTTTTTCATTCGGTAAAGGATGGGAAATGACTGCTATATCTTCTGTTATAATTGGTGGTGCCAGTTTATTTGGTGGTACTGGTAAGGTTTGGGGTACATTCATAGGCTTAATATTCCTTGGTGTTATAATTAATGCCATGACACTTATGAATATAAATGAATATGTTCAATACATTGTTCGAGGACTTTTAATTCTTGTAGCTGTACTTATTAATACTATGCAAATTCCAAAGAAAGATTAATTAAATCTATTTTGAGATGAGAGTTATATGGGTGATTTTTCCTTAGGAAAACGATAAATGTTTTGTTAATACAAGGAGGGAATTAATTTGAATTCAAAAGAAAGAGTTAGAAAAGCAATTATGCATCAGCAACCAGATAGGGTACCTACAAATTTTGAGTGTGTAGAGTTCGTTATGAATAAGATACTTAAACATAATGGATTTAGCGATCGTGAACAGGTATACCAAAAATTTGATATCGATATGAGAAGTATTGAGGCAACTTATATTGGCCCTGAACTAAAGGTAGTTAAAGGAAATGGATATGAAATTAAGGATAATTTCTTGGGTTTTAAAACTAAGTCACATTGGACAGGTAGAGATTATAACGAAGTAACTTGCTTGTATCCTTTTGATACTATGGAAACTGTGGAAGAAATTAATAACTTTAAATGGCCATCAGCAGATTGGTTTGATTATGAAAGTATAAAACGTCAATGTGAGAAACATAAAAATAAAGCAATAATAGTTGGACATGAAGGACCTTTCCAAGTTGCTACTTTTTTAAGAAGTATGGAAAACCTATTCATGGATATGATTTTAAACCCAACGTTTGCACATAGAATTTTTGACCGGTTGGTTGAATTTGAATTAGAGTATTATGAAAGGATACTTATAGCAGGGGACGGGCAAATAGATATTTTGAGACCACATGATGATTATGGAACACAAATCAGCTTGTTATTTGGTATGGATATGTGGAAAGATTACTTTGAAGAAAATACTAAAAAACTTGTTAAGTTAGCACACAAATATGGTGCCTTTTATCAACAACATTCTTGTGGTGCAGTAAGACCTGTTATACCTGCATTAATTGATTGTGGAGTTGATATATTAGAACCTTTACAAAAGGTAAAAGGATTGGAACCTGAGGGTCTTAAGAAAGACTTCGGAGATAAAATAGCTTTCCATGGTGGAATAGATACTCAAACTATTTTGCCTTTTGGAACACCTGAAGAAGTTGCAAAGGAAACCAGATACTATATAGATACCCTTAATGTTAACGGAGGGTATATATTAGCAAGTAATCAGTGGTTTGAGGGAGACGTTCCAATGGAAAATATTGAGGCATTGTACAATTCAAGATTCTAGAAAAAAATATTAATAAAAAGTATGTTTTCTTTGCAATATAGAAGCTATGAAAAGGTTTATATTTGTATCATAGTAATAAAAGATATGATTTTAGGAGGAATTAGTGACATGGATTTAAAAGAACTTTCACTATTTGTACAAAATGGTAATGCTAAAAAGGTTAAGTAATAATGATGTTTAAGGGAGCAGGTATCGAGGTTTATGATTTAGGTACTGACGTTACGGCTGAAGCCTTTGCAAATAAAGCAGAGGAAGTAGGGGCACAAATAGTTTGTCTTTCAGCTCTTTTGACAACAACTATGCCTGCCATGAAAGAGATAATTGACGAGTTTACTAAACGTGGAATTAGAGAAAAATATATATTTATGATTGGTGGAGCACCAATTACCACTAATTATGCAAAAGAAATAGGGGCAGATCATTATACAGCAGATGCTGCAACTGCTTCGGAAGTAGCAAAATCATTATTGGTTAGCTAGCAAAATTTTCTGATTTGTAGGATTTTCAGATATAACTGGTAAATTAGAAAGTCTCAAGAAGAGAACTTTATGGGGATACTTCACAAATTAATTAAGTCTATTTTGAGGGGAGATTGACATGGACAATGATTTAGAACTGTTAGATTGTAAAGAACCAGGTTATAATCCGATACATAATTTTGAATCTTGGATTGTAGCTATTTTAAATTATGAAGATCAGGTGGATAAGTTAAAACTTAGTACATTAGAGCGTCATAATCTTACGGATGAAATATTTGTTTTACAAAAGGGAAAGGCTTATCTTATAATAGGTGGTATAGAAAATTTACCAATTAATATAAAAACAATATATATGGAAAAGGATATAGTTTATAACGTTAAAAGGAATGCCTGGCACAATATACTTATGAGTGAAGATGCTAGAGTTCTAATTGTAGAAAATAACAAAACAGGTCCTGCTAATTCACAGTATATAAATATTGAAGAATCAGAAAAAAATAAAGTTTTGTTGAATATAAGTAAGTTATAATAGAGTGAGATGCATAAACCGTTAAAAATAGTATTAAGAAAAACGGTTTATGTCCTAAAGAAAAAAATTCTAATGGATTTGAAGACTTATACAATGTCAGAAATAGAGTTGTCTAGATATTGTCGTGAGAAAGGAGAATATACGCAGAGGATATTAAAAAAATGGCGTATAAGCTGTATAGATGCTAAGGGAGTGCTGATATAATGAGGATTAGAACAGAATTTGATTTAAATATAGAAGAAGATGAAATAATAAGATTATTTGGCTATAAGGATTCGGAACCTGGGGAAGAAGTTTTAAATTCTTTAAGAGAAGAGATAAGAAATTGCAAAACCTATATTAAATCTCAAATATGGTCTGAAAAAATAAATATTAAGAGTATAGAAAAAGAAAGAGTTATATTAGATAATTCCATTGTTTTTGAAGGTGAATTTATTGTTAATAAACTAAAGGGTTGTAGTTATATAATAGTTTTAGTTTCTACTATTGGAGTGGAAATTGATAAGGTTATACAAAATGCCTTTGATGATGAGGATTATTTAAAAGGTATGATTGTGGACAATATTGGGACAACCTGTGTGGGGTATATAAATAAAATGTTTTGGAATAGTCTTGTGGATGATCTAAAAGGGACTAATATGGGGATTACCCAAAGGTTATCCCCAGGTGATACAGCTTGGCCTGTAAATGAGCAAAGGAAAATATTCGATTGCTTTAAGGAAACAAAGCTCAACGTAGAATTATTAGAATCTTCGTTGATGATTCCTTTTAAATCAACCTCAGCAATTTTTGGATTTGGTGAAGGAATTGGAATCAATAAATCAGAGCATATTTGCACCGAATGTAACATGCAAAGCTGTAGCTATAGGATGGATAAAAATATTGAAATAAGGATTAAAACTGATAATAACATTAGTGTCATAAAAGCTTTTAAAGGACAAAACTTACTCAAAGCTCTTATTGAAAATAATATTATTGTTCAAAATCCTTGCAATGGCAAAGGAACCTGTGGAAAATGTAAGGTTTTAATAACTCATGGAACTCGACAAACCAGTAAAGCTGAGACAGCTCATTTAAGCATTCAGGAGATAGAAAAAGGTATCCATTTGGCATGCTCATACAAAATAGTTAATGATATAGAGCTAACGGTTATGTCTAAGGAAGAAAATATCTATGTACTAACAGCGGGGCAAGATTTTGCTGTAGCGATTAAGCCTTCTTTTAAAAAAGAGTTTTTAAAATTAAAGGCCCCTAGCATCAATGATCAAAAAGATGATTTGTATAGACTAAAGGATGAGCTGCAATTAAAGAAAATAAGTATTAGTAGTAAAACAATATGCAATTTAAGTGACATTATTAGAAGGGATGATTTTAAAGTTACAGCTTGTATATATGAAAATACAGTAGTGACATTAGAAAGTGGAGATACTTCCGATATATTATATGGAATGGCAGTAGATATTGGGACCACAACAATAGCATGTTATTTAGTGGATATGGTAAGTGGACGAACTGTAGATATAGCCTCCCAGGTTAATAAACAAAGAACCTACGGAGCGGACGTAATTTCAAGAATTAATTTTACAATAGAGAATTCAAATGGTGTACAAGTTTTGAAAAGCTTAATAGTAAATCAAATAAATGAAATGGTAGAATCACTATGTTTAAATAATAATTTAGCAAAAGAACATATCTACAATATGACAATAGCCGGAAATACAGTGATGATTCATATGCTTTTAGGAATTTCTTGTATAAATATATCTATGGCACCATACATTTCCGCATTTACAGAGAATATAGATTTTAATGGTGAAGATATTGGAATTAATATAGGTGGTATAGCAAGTATTTTACCAGGTATTTCAAGTTATGTTGGAAGTGATATAACAGCAGGAATATTAGCCAGTGGAATGATAGAATCTGAAAAATACACCATTCTTTTGGATCTTGGTACGAATGGTGAGATAGCGCTTGGAAACAATAAAGGAATTGTTGCCTGTTCAACAGCTGCAGGCCCGGCCTTTGAAGGTGCCAATATTACATATGGTATAGGTGGAGTGAAGGGTGCTGTATCAAAAATTGATTTTTCAAAAGAGAAAATATACAAAACAATTGGAGATGAATTACCCATAGGGATATGTGGTTCTGGGGTACTTGATGTGGTCTCTGAATTGCTTAAATATAGACTTATTGATGAAACTGGTAGAATGGCTGATGCTGAAGAAATTACAGATACAATTTTAAGGAAAAGACTAGTTACCATTGAGGGAATGAAACAATTTCTTATTGCAGAGAATGGAAAGAATAATTATCCTATATATTTCACTCAAAAGGATGTTAGAGAGGTACAACTTGCAAAGGCAGCAATAAGTGCAGGTATAAAAATATTAATTTCTGAGAAGGGCATAAGCTATAAGGAAATAGAAAAAATATATATAGCCGGTGGTTTTGGCAACTTTATGGATATAAATAGTACAACCAACATTGGAATGTTGCCTAAAGAGCTAGAAGACAAAGTCTACTCTATTGGTAACAGCGCTGGCAGCGGTGCTAGAATGTATTTATTGTCACAGGAGCAAAAGGAAAAAGCATTACAAATAAAAAAAGCTACCATATATATAGAATTATCTAATAGGGCAGATTTTCAAGAGTATTTTATGGATTCAATAATGTTTTAACAGGGGGACAATTTAATGTACTTACAAAAGTGTAATTTAGATGAAGAAACATTAATAGATAATCTTATGCAATAATTTTAAAGAAATTTCAAAATCAGTTGTTATTATTAGTATTTGAGAATATTATTTCTCACTTTTCTTATTGATAAATTTTAGAAATCTTAATTGATTTTCTTCATTATACATTTAGAAACTTTTTTGTAAGTTTTCATTTCAAATTTTTTGTCTTCCTCATACCAAATTTCATTTGCTTCTTCTTTATTTATTTTACTCTTTATTTTCTGCACTTGAATCACCACAGTTAACTTTGCATTTGCAACTATTTTTGAAAGAAGCTTTAACTGATGAATTTTATGGGTTAGATTAATATTGGAGAGGAATCCGTTTCCTGCTTGATAATTAGATATATTAAGCATTGTCAAATGCTTGCTGTGGTTAAGATTGCGTTAAATCTAGTATGCGCGGGATATATATATATCTTGACATAAAGGTCAACTTGATGAAATTCTAGATGATGAGAATAAATTTACTAAGGGTTTAACTACATTACAATAAAATATTACTAAAAAGTATAAGTTTATTACAATACAGAAGTTATAAAAAGGATTATATTTGTATAATAGTAATAAAACTAAAATTTTAGGAGGAATTAGTTATGGATTTAAAAGAACTTTCATTATTCGTACAAAAGGGTAATGCTAAAAAGGTTAAGGAATTAGTTAGTTTAGGTCTTGAAGAAAATATGAGTGTTGAGGAAATATTAAATGATGGTTTAATATCAGCTATGGGTGAAGTTGGTGTAAAGTTTAAGAATAATGAAATTTATGTTCCAGAAATGTTAATAGCTGCCCGTGCTATGAATGCTGGAATGCAAATACTTGAGCCAATTCTCGCAGCGGCTGGAATTAAAGCAATAGGTGTTGCAGTGATAGGAACTGTTAAGGGAGATTTACATGATATTGGTAAAAACCTTGTTAGAATGATGCTTAAAGGAACAGGTATTGAGGTTTACGATTTAGGTACTGATGTTACACCTGAAGCCTTTGCAGATAAAGCAGAGGAAGTAGGGGCACAAATTGTTTGTCTATCAGCTCTTTTGACAACAACAATGCCTGCCATGAAAGAGATAATTGACGAGTTTACTAAACGTGGAATTAGAGAAAAATACGTATTCATGATAGGTGGAGCTCCAATCACAACTAATTTTGCTAAAAAAATAGGAGCAGATTATTATACAGCAGATGCTGCAACAGCTGCTGAAGTTGCAAAGTCATTATTGGTTAGCTAGTTCAAATTCGAAGGAAAGATTAATAATGACAGTTATGACCTATCCAGGACTTGCTATAGTTAATAAAAATATTATGGATGTCATTACAAATGGAGAAAATCAAGCAGAGTATTGTAATGTAAAACCATTAATTTCATTGGTATTTCCACCAAATTAAAAAGTGTAGTTTAAATCGTATTGAGAGAACATGTGGGTTAGCTTTGCCAAAAACAGTCAGGAGTGATTTTGAATAATTAAGTATAAAAGTGGATTCCTCCATTGGCATTTCACTATCAGAAACCTGACTGTGCATTACATAGGGACCAGTGATATAAAACTCTCCTTTATTTACTGTGAGATCGGTATCTTGAATATTTATATGTCCCCTTCCAATAGGGATTATGTGAAAATCAAAGCCCGAATGACAGTGATTCATAACAGACCAGTCACTGCCTGCCTCTAATTTTGCAAAACTGATTACATTAATGTTAATACAACCTATCATTATATTTAAATTTACATTTTCAAGGTATTTTATGATTTTTTTTCATGATATCCCTCACTAATGTTATTTTTTCTTAATAAAATGTCATTATTTATCAACTAATATTATATAGAGTTATTCTATAATATATTTAAAGAAATAGATACTAGCTGAATGTATGGAAAAAAATGAGAAACCATTAATTTAAAAATAAAAACTGCAGGAGGAATTTTGATGAATTTTAAGCCGGATTATAACAATATGATTAAAGCCGCACGGAACATTAAACCAGACAGAATGCCATTATATGAACATATTATATGTGTGGAGATAATGGAGAAAATATTAGGCAAAAACTTTGCTGATTTGCTCAAGGGTAATAGAGATGAAAAAAAAGAGTTCTTCAGGAATTATACTAACTTTTTTAAGACTATGGGATATGATACTGTGAGTTTTGAGGGGTGTATTACTGAGATATTACCTGGGGGTGGCGCACTTGGAAGACAGCAACCTGGTGTAATTAAAAATAGAGAGGATTTTAAAAAATATCCCTGGGAATCAGTGCATGAAATATACTTCAATACCTTTGGCGAAGATTTTGAAGTACTTGGAGAAGTGATGCCGGATGGAATGAAGGCTATAGGAGGTGTTGGAAATGGAGTTTTCGAATGTGTTCAGGATTTAGTAGGATACATGGATTTATGTTATATATCAGTTGATGACCCTGAGCTTTACGCAGATTTATTTGAAAAAGTGGCATCAGTAATGAGAAGTATATGGTCAACTTTTTTGAGGAAATATGGAGATATATACGCTGTGTGCAGATTTGGAGATGACTTGGGCTTTAATACTTCAACATTAATATCCGCAGAGGATATTAAAACCCATATAATACCACAATATAAATCTATAGTTGAAATGGTACATAGCTATAATAAACCTTTTCTGCTTCATTCTTGTGGAAATATATTTGACGTAATGGAAGATATAATTAATATTGCTAAAATTGATGCAAAGCATTCTAATGAGGATGGGATAGCTCCATTTTCAGAATGGGTAGAGAGATACGGTAATAGAATAGGAAATTTTGGAGGTATTGATACAGATACTCTTTGTCAGCAAAGTCAAAATACAATTAAAGAACGAGTAAAAGAAGTAGTAGGATATTCTATAAACAAGGGTGGTTTTGCATTAGGCTGCGGGAATTCTATACCTAATTATGTACCGGTTGAAGGTTATCTTGCAATGGTAGAAATGGGTAGGAAGCTTAGGGGAGAATAACAAATTAATTAATGCTGTTAAAGCCGCAGTCAACAGGACTGTATATACCTAGGCATACTCTGCGTTCCAAGAATATAAATTCGGTTCACAGGGTATGCCTTATCTATGTTTACTCCTCAGCTATATTATTACTAACAGGTAAAACTTAGAAATTTTAAAATAAAACAGCATAATATTAGGTGCTTGTAGAACTACGCTGGCATAATTCCATTCTACCCAAAGACCCTTGTATTTTTGTTCACACAAGGTGTAACTTTATCATTTAGCTCAATGAAGTTAGAGCTATTTATATTAAAAATGAAAGTAAAAAAACCCCTAAAACAATATAGGGATTTTGTAATATATTGTGATGAGTATAGGTTATATTGTACGTAGATTGTTAGGAGCGCGGATGTAATTGACTTCAAAATAGATTTTGATTTTACTATTGAAGAAGATGAGCTTGATATTAATATAGGTGGAGTGATTAGCCTTTTACCCGGAATCTCAGGTTAAGGAGGAAAATTTAATGTATCTACAAAAGAGTAGTTTAGATAAAGAAACTTTAATAGATCATCTTAAAACCTATAATAAGTGTACTGGTGTGTTATGTTTTAATATTGATGAATTTGGTGAAACAATTCATTCTGAGGGAGAACCTTGTCAGTTTTGTATTAAATTCAAAGAATTAAGTCGAGAAAGATGTACCTGTAGCCAGTCACATCTTTATGCCAGCAAGCAATCAGAGAAAATTGGTGAGCCATATGTATATTTTTGTCCTAGTGGATTAGTCCACTTTGCAACTTCTATCGTTATTGGTGGGGTTTTTAAGGGAGCATTAATAGGTGGACCTATAAGAATGAACACCTCTGATGATTTTATGGTAGAGGATTTAGTTAAAATATACAATTTTTATGAGGATAGTAGGGAAATATTACAAAACTATGTTAAAAATGTACCTATTGTTGAACCTGGAAGAGTTAGGTATTTGGCAAAATTACTAGATATTATTTCAAAGGATATAATGTTTGAGGAAAGTATTATACTTTCCGAAAGAAAAAAGTTCTACGCTGAGCAGGCGGCAATTAATGAGGAAATACAAAATGTAAAATATAAAGACTATTCTGAACACATCTCAAATTACTATCCTGTAGAACTGGAAAAAGAACTGCTATCTAGAGTTAAAGTTGGGGATAAAAAAGGAGCAAAACTCATATTAAATGAGCTTCTAGGACATGTTTTGTTTAACGATGGTAGCAACATTGAAATAACTAGAGCCAGAGTGTTAGAGCTTATGATCGTACTTTCTAGGGCCGCAGTTGAGGGCGGAGGGAATCTGGAAATGGTTTTTGGACTTAATTTCAAATATTTAAGTGAGGTGTCTTCATTAAACAATGTTGAGAGACTTTGTCAGTGGATAATAAAAGTATTGGATACATTTAGTGAATGTATATATAATGTGGAGAATATTAATAATGTTCATATTATACAAAAATCTATGGAGTATATTAATGATAATGTTAGTGACAATATATCCTTAAATAGTGTAGCTGAATATGTTTATTTGAGCCCATCTTATTTTAGTAGATTATTCAAAAAAGAAATGGGCATAAATTTTATTGATTATCTAAATATGGTGAGAGTTGAAGAAAGCAAGAAATATTTGACGAATTTGAAGAGCGCATTAAGTGATATAGCTCATACTGTTGGATTTACAGATCAGAGCTATTATACGAAAGTATTTAAAAAAATTGAAGGGATTTCTCCAGGTCAATATAGGAAGATGACTTAATAAATATATCTATTAATGGAGGAGGTAAATATGAGCGTAGTTAATATTAATCCAGGTATTTGTGGGCTAATCTCTAAAATTATTATAGAAACTGAAGATATGCAGGAAGTGATCATTAAAATTGAATCGCTATGTCCATATATCATGGAAATGGCTAAGGAGATACAAGAAATTGACGGCTTTGTAGAATGTTTTGCGAAATTTCAAGATTCTAAAGTTTATAATGCAGCACAGAAGTATAGTAAGCATGTTGCATGTCCTGTTCCTTCCGGAATAATAAAGGGTATTGAGATAGCATGTGGGTTAGCTTTGCCTAAGCCAGTCAAAATAGATTTTGAATAATTTCATCACAATAAAATATTACTAAAAAGTATAGTCATATTACAATACAGAAGTTATGAAAAGGTTTATATTTGTATCATAGTAATAAATAATAAGAGTTTAGGAGGAATTATATATATGAATTCAAGAGAATTAGTTTTAGGAGCGTTGAAAAATGAAGAAGTTACAAGAGCTCCTTGGGTGCCTTTTGTAGGTTGCCATGGTGCAAGTTTAATTGGAGTAAACTGTGAGGAGTATTTTAAGTCAGTGGATAATATGGTTAGGGGTGTTACTAAGGCTTATGAACTATACAGGCCAGATGGACTTCCAGCATTATTTGATTTACAGGTTGAGGCGGAGGCTATGGGCTGTAAGCTTCAATATTCAGAAAATAATCCACCAGCAGTTACATCACATCCTCTTGAAGATGGAATAGAGTTAAAGGATTTGAAGATTCCAACAGAACTTGATGGAAGATTTCCAATAGTTTTAGAAGCTACAAGAAAAATTTGCAGCACCTTAGGTGATAAGATTGCTATCTATGGACTTATAACAGGACCTTTTACCTTGGCACTGCATTTAAAAGGTACAGATATATTCTACGAAATGATGGATGAGCCTGAAAATATTCAAGAGCTTATGGGTTTTTGCCTGGAGGTTTGTAAAAATACTGCAAGAATGTATATGGAGGCAGGAGTAGATGTAATTGCAGTAGTAGACCCTATGGTTTCTCAGATATCTCCTGAAAATTTCGAATCATTTGTTTCACCATATATAACCACCTTGTTTGAGTATATAAAGGGAAATGAAAAGCTGAGTTCTTACTTTGTATGCGGAAACGCCACAAGAAATATAGAACCTATGTGTAAATGCAAGTCTGACAGTATTTCTATTGATGAAAACGTTGCACTTGATTTTGCTAAAGAAATCTGTTCAAAGTACGGTGTATCTTTAGGCGGAAATATAAAGCTTACAGTTACCATGCTGTTTGGAACTCCTACGGACAATATTAATGATGCAAAAAACTGCTTACAGATAGGTGGAACTAAGGGTTTTATCCTTTCACCAGGCTGTGATATGCCTTTTAACACACCGGTTGAAAATGTTAAGGCTGTGACTAGTGTAGTTTACGGGGAGGTTTCAGAGTTCCTAGGAGCAGAGGGAAGTCTTGCAGATATAGATGTGCAGCTTCCAGACTATAAGAATGAACTTAAAGTAATTTTAGATGTTATAACTCTAGATTCAACTTCTTGTGCTCCATGCCAATACATGGTAGAAGCAGTTAAGGCTGCGGTTAAAGGACTTGAGGACAAGGTAGAGTGGAGTGAATACAAGATTAAGGAAAAAGAATCTGTAGTTAGAATGATTAAGCTTGGTGTTCAAAATATACCTACTATATGTATTGATGGAGAGATTAAATACATTAGTATAATCCCATCTGTAGAGGAATTAAGAAAGTCTATATTGGAAGTATTGAATAAAAAAGGATTGTAGAATAGGAGGCGAAACATGAGAGTGAAAATAGTTGTAGTTTTGCTGCAAGATCCATGTTCTGCCTGTTTTATTATAGGTGGACTTATGAGAGAAATGTTTGATAAACTGCAAAAGAAAATGGAAATTATTGATGTTGAATATAGGTGGCTTGAAAACTTGAAAAATCTCCACAGTATAGAAGGCTTAGAGGTAGAGAGTTTTCCAGCTATAATTATAAATGGAGAGCAGATAACCGCGGGAACAATACCAGATAAAAGAGAAATAATCAAAAGAATTGAGTGGGAGAGTGAGAATGGTGAGTGCTGAATTAATTGTTGTAGGCGGATTTTTAGGTGCAGGTAAAACAACTTCTATACTAAGTATAGCAAAATATCTTATCAGTTCAGGGAAAAAAGTTGGTATAGTTACTAATGACCAAGGTAGTGACTTAGTTGATACAAATTTTTTAAAAGCTTCCGGCATGACAGTACTTGAGGTAACTGGGGGCTGCTTCTGTTGCAATTTTGAAGAGTTTATAAATAAGGTACAAACCTTAGCAGAAAATGAAATGCCAGATGTGATTTTAGCTGAACCAGTGGGTAGCTGCACAGACTTAATTTCAACAATTTTCAAACCGATAGAACTAAAATACATGACAAAAGTAATACTAAGACCTCTTTCCGTAGTGGTAGATCCAAAGCGAATTAAAAGACTTCTAATAGAAGAAAATTCAGGCTTTCATTCAGAAATAAATTATCTATTTAGAAAACAGCTAGAGGAAGCGGATATAATTGTTTTAAATAAAATTGATTCTTTAGTCCAAGAAGAAATAAAAAAAATTACAGATTTTATTAAAATTAAATTTAAATCTGCTGATATAGTTTGTGTTTCGGCAAAAAATAATTTGAACATAGATGGATGGATCAACACAATTTACGACGTGAATGCCACAAAAGCAAGAACCTTAGATATTGACTACACAATGTACGGAGATGCAGAGGCAAGGCTTGGATGGCTCAACTTAACAGCTAGTTTAGTTGCAGATGAAAATGTTAATATAAGCAAGCTTATAGAAAAAGTTATGATTGAGTTGAAAGATGAGTTCATAAAAAATAGTTTTGAAATAGCTCATTTAAAAATCTACGGAGTTTCAGAAGATGATTGGTGCAAGGCAAGTATAACCACTATTCATGAGGAATTGGACTTCAGTAAAAAAGCTGAGAAAACTTCTTCAAGATGGAATGTTATAATCAATGCTAGAATTGATGCCAAGCCTGAGGTTTTAAAGTCTTCATTAGAAAAGATATTCTTTAGGGCAGTTGAGACAGAGAATATGAAGAGCGTAGAGTTAAGCATGGAATGCTTTAAGCCGGGAAAGCCTAATCCAACTTATAGAATGGCATAAAGTATGATAAAGGCATTTGTTATAAATTAGCACACAATTCATTGATGATTTTATATAAGGAAGAAAAAATGAAAGCTATTCTTCATGACATTACATTGATTTATGAATGTAATTATTCAAGGTGGAATTTAGGTTATTTTAAGAAATAAGGGGTGGAAAATATGAGTAATGCTAGAGCAAAAGTTATTGATGAAATTAAAAATAGGGTACAAGATTTGAATTTAAAGCAAGTTACAATTGGTATTGATGCTTTTATTGATAAAATTCAAAGGGTTGTAAAAAGTCAAACTGAAGAAAGGGAATGTGTTTTCTTTAATGATATTGGAGAATTTGGAGCACATTTAATTACTAAAAAGGGCATGAGTTGTGGTATTGAAGTTAGAGAAAGATTTACGAAACTAGGGGGAAATGCTCCTATAATGGCAAATGCACTTGGTAGTTTAGGTGTAAAACTTAATTGTGTGGCAGCAATGGGCTATCCGGAAATCCAACCAATTTTTAAAGAAATTTCTTATAATTGTACTTTACATACTATTGCCAACCCAGGATATACCACAGCATTAGAATTTAATGATGGCAAAATCATGTTATCTCAAAGGGAAGAACTATTAGAAATTACATGGAGCAGTTTAAAAAATTTACTTGGAATGGAAAAATTAAATGAATTTATATGCAAGGGAGATTTAGTAGGGCTTGTAAATTGGAATGGAATAAAACAATCAAATTCAATCTTTAGAGGGATATTACAAGATGTTTTACCAACTTGTGCTCCAAGCAAAGTGAAAGTAATTTTTTTTGATTTAGCTGATTGTTCAGAACGTAGCAAGGAAGATATTTGTGAAGCAATAGATTTAATAAGACAATTTGGAGACTATTTTAAGGTTATTCTTGGATTGAATGAAAATGAAACTAATTTGGTTTATAAAGCACTTAAATCTGAAAGGGGGAATAAAGATTTATTGACTATAGGTGATGAATTGTACAAAGAGCTTAAAATTGATGCATTAGTTGTACATACTCATAAAAGTTCTATTGCTTGGCATAAAGACGGAAGAAGTCAAATTAGTAGTTTATTTGTACAAAAGCCTAAGTTGTCCACAGGTGGTGGTGATAATTTTAATGCAGGGCTTTGCTTTGGTCAATTATTAGGCTTAAATTTTGAAAGTTCTATGTATATAGCAAATGCAACATCTGGCTATTATGTGAGAAATGGCAAGAGTCCTAGCATTGATAATTTAATTCAAACCCTAGTTGAGTGGGACGATTTGATGGAACAGTAATCCCTTCATTTTAAATAGTATATAATAAAATATTCTGAAAAGACATTGATTTTTAATTTGGGAAGTGTTTAATTTAATTAGCCTATCATCTATATATGTTAATCCTTATTTATATCTAAAGCAACATTGTCAATGCTTAATCAAATGCACGACGGCTTAAAATTCAAAAATGAGAAGCAACCTCGGTCGCAAGCTCCTTCGAAAAATTCCCCGGCAGACTGAGCGAAAACTATCAATAATTGTCCATTTATGGTATAATATAGTTAGAAGTGCGAGCTGCGAAGCGGCACGCGAAAGCGTGAAGTTTCCTCTTAAAAAGTAGAAGAAATCTATTTTCATTAGTAAGTTATTAACATATAGTAGGAAAATCCTATCAGGTAAGGTCTAACCAACTGCCTGTACCAAGTCCTTGGAGTTGAAGCGGTAACGTCAGATTTAAGCGTAGGATAGGGAGCAAACGAGCCGAAACAAAAGTGAGGTTATTGAGCCACAAAATTATTATCTAAATGAAGAGGTCGATACTGTGTTTACGGTAGCAGACAACATTATATACATCGTAGTGGTTAGATTTATATAACTCTTCCGGAGTCTGAGTGCTTGGCGAGTTTGATGATAAATGTGTTAATAGAACAGCTGAGGTCCTATAGTGTCTGAAATAAATCAGTATGCAAAATCAAGTAAGGGAACGAGCAAGACTAGCAAATGTATTATAGGAAGTCCGACTAATTCATAGTACCATAGAAACCTATGAAAGTAGGGGGAGGGAAGGGATTAGCACAACATAGACCAATTTATGTTCGGAAGCTCAATTATGTCAGCACCAATCGTAGAAAAGGACAAACATCCAGAAGGAACTATGCCTCTTTATATTAAGGAGAATTCCATAATTCCTACCCGTGAAGTTCAGCAGAAAACAGATGAAAAACCACTAACTAACCTTATACTTGATACTTACCTTGACGAAAAGGCTAACTATTCATTTTATGAAGATGATAATAATACCTTAGATTACAAGGAGAGTGGAGAGTTTAATATAACAAACTTCACAGTAGCAAAAAAGGTAATAAGCCGGGAGTTGTAGTTGGCGCTTTTTCACCTTTTTTTCCTTTTTTAACCTTGTGTTTACGTTTCTTCTGTTTTTGTGGTTTAAAGTTTTTATCATTAGATGCCCAAAGACGTTTAAAGAAGTCGTAGAAGGTGCCAACCCCAGGAATATGCCCAGGCTCAAAGCCACTAAGAATAGCGTAATATGGTACTCGTTTCATTTGATTAACCCATTCCGTAATGCCTATTTCAGGGTTGGTCATGAGGAAAAGAAGAAACGAACGAAGCATTGAAGCTGGGTCACGAGGCTTCAGACCCTTCGGGTCATAAGAATCTTGAAGCAAAGTAGTCAGGTAAGATAAGTCAATCATCCAAAATTTTGCGACAAGATGCCAGTCACTATTGACGATAACGAAGATGCCACCAGAATAGTGAACTCGGAGACGTTCAAGAACAGAATCTTGATAAATAGAATGTGAATTTAGTACAGGGTTCATATAAATACCTCCCATAATATTCAAAAAGGAAAATTTACACCTTTTTTAGCAATTATGGTGGCATTTTGAAAAAGTCAAGTGTTTTCGAGGAAAATTAGAAATATATTTGACCCTGACAAATTCCCATTTTGTATATATTAAAAACAAAATTCCTACCATAAAAGTAGGAGGAATGAACTAAAAGTATTTCAAGGGAAACCTTGAAACGCAA
Source organism: Clostridium estertheticum (assembly GCF_011065935.2). NCBI lineage: Bacteria > Bacillati > Bacillota > Clostridia > Eubacteriales > Clostridiaceae > Clostridium > Clostridium estertheticum. Next base: position 1,423,759 of record NZ_JAAMNH020000001.1, read on the forward strand.
CCCTCGGAAACAGAAACTTGCATACTTAAACCAAGAGAATGAATTTCTAAAAAAAATATTCAGATGGATCGACAGGCGAACTGGGAATACAAGCGGCACCATCCATCAAATATAAGCTCATCAAAGAAATGATTCAACGGGATAATAACCTGTTAAATATCAGCTGGCTTTGCGAATAGCTATATTTGTTATTTGATAGTATATTAATTTCTTCTTTTGTAAATATCTTATTGCTCATCTAACCTACTCCAATCTTCATTTGTTTTATTATACACAAAAATACCCTATAGAGTAGACTTTCTTTAATTGTCTACTCTATAGGGTACATTTTAATCAATGGGGTAGGCTATATATATATATATAGATAGGAAAGATGGGTTAGATCAATTTCACAATGAAAAATACCGTCTAAGTCAACAGCGGTATAAAACTCTTTAAGGTGATACAACGGCTGGTGTGTGCTACAAATATTAACAATTAACATTTCAGCTAAAACTCCGTAGGGGATATCAGATGTTCTACCACATTCTGAATCTAAGTATTTATTAAAAATATCAGGAACACCCATGCTCTCGCATAGTCCAACTGTAAAATTCATTTTCCCATTAAATATAATTACTTCGCTATAATGATACCTTAGTTTTTAAATTGATTATTTATCCTTAAATGAAATATAAAAACAGGAGTTTTGTTTACTTTTTGGAAAAATGTACGTTTTTTGGATAAATGTATGTTTTTTGATGTTTACATTTTTTAAATTCTGCTATATATTGAAAAGCAGTAGTCGTAAGGCTTTCCTTCCCATTTTTTTACACTAAATTCAGTATATACCCTTATAGAAAAAACCAAGGTAAAAGGACATTAACAATTAACTGGACTGTATGGGAAGAGACTGGCATGGCCTGTGAAATGGGATTTAACAATAAGAACAGCATATTTAAGTCAATAGCTATAAAAAAAATTCATAACTTGTTTAAAATAATTAGACATAAATAAAAAATGTTCCAAAATATATACAACATGGATAACTTCATAAGTATTTTGGAGCGATAGAATATAATATAATATTTAAGTGAAAAGGTGAGAGGTACATAATATGAAGAGTAAGAAAATGATTTCTAAAATTGTGTTAGCTACATTAGTTAGTAGCCTAATTGCATCAAATTTTACGGCCTGTAGCTTATATCCAAAGGAAGAACAAATGTTAGCGCCGCCACTAGTAGAAGCTCCCAAGCCTATTTATGACGAAGTCTCGGTAACTAAGGGAAATATTGAGAATAAGATAACAGGGACAGGTACTCTTGTTTCTGTAAACCAAGAAAATCTTTTCTTCAAATTTAAAGGTGGTACATTAAAATCCATTAATGTAAAGCTAGGGGATAAGGTTAAGAAGGGAGCTATAGTGGCAGAACTAGACACGGATAATTTAGATAGCAGAATAAAACAGCAGGAGCTTTCAGATAAAGAGGCACAGCTAACATTGGAGGATGCTAAGGCGCAGCTTTCTGAGGATATGAATAATCAAGCCACAGCGCAGGCAGCACAGGATGCTGTGAATGCTGCAAAAGCTCAAGGGAAGACTCCAAATCAAGAGGCTGAGGTAAAAGCAGCAAGGCTTCAAGATTTCATTGATCAAGTTAGAAAATCCACTTCTCAAGTTAAAAGAGCAGAATTTGATTTTGAAAGAAACAAGTTGGCTCTGGATGATTTACAGCTTGAGAAACAGAAATCAACCTTAACTTCTACCCTTGATGGGATAGTGGTTTATGTTGATACAATGAATGCTGGAGATTATGCAAATGCCTTTAAAACTTTAGTAACAGTGGCAGATCCCACTAAGCTTCAAGTTAAGTATACAGGAGACAAATTAGAGGTTTTTGATTTAGGCAAAAAAGTTGATTTAAAGTATAATTATAAGGATTATCAGGGCGTTGTAGTAACAAACCCTTCCAGTATGCCGTTTTCTACTAATACAGAAGCTAAAAAATATGTACAAATTAAAGTGGACAACCTCCCTAAAGAGGCATTAATTGGAGACGGCATAGATATAAATATGATTCTTGAAAAGAAAGAAAATGTTATAGTCTTATCGAGAAATTGTATACATAGTACTAATGGAAGAAACTATGTTGAAATGCTAGATAAAGGCTTAAAGGTTCAACGAAATGTAGAACTTGGATTACAGAATGCCACTGAGGTAGAGATTGTTAAAGGAATTAATGTGGGTGAAAAAGTAATAAAGTAGCTGTTAAAGAGGGTGAAAAAATGCTGCAAATGGTTTTAAGAAAAATGATAAAAAATAGATGGATGGTTTTATGTTTGTTAATTGGTGTCATCATTGCCACAGCTATGATGAGTAGTATTCCTGAATATACAGGCGGAATACTGCAGAAGGTTCTCACTAAGGATCTTGAAGATTATCAAGTGAAAAATAATGTTTTTCCAGGTACCTATTACTTAAAACATGATTTTTATTCCGATGATGTTAATGTAAGAAAATCCAAGTATGATGAATTTAATAATATTATAAAGGATGATTTTTATAAAACAATAAATATTCCCGCACTATATAAGGTAAATATCTTGAATTTTGAGTATTTAAATACTGAATTTATGAGTGAATATTTAAATAAAAAAGTAACAGAGAATATTATGATTAAAGCTATGTCTGATATGGATAAACATATTAAAATGCTTCATGGGCATCATCCTTCCAAAAGTAAAAGTGGGGATGTCTATGAGGTTATGATTAGCGAAACAGCAATGCATGATTTAGATTTAAAACTGGATTCCACCTATAATATAAAGAAAATAAATACTATAGATGATAATTTTAAGCCTATCAATGTAAAGATAGCAGGGGTTTTTGCTCCTGAAAGTACTAATGATACCTATTGGTATCAAGGAAAAGCTTCATATTCTGATAGTTTATTTATGGATTATTCACTTTTCTGTAATGAATTTATGAAAAGTAATGATTGTAAAGTATCAAGTGCTGAGTGGTATGCCGCCTTTGATTACCATAAAATTACGTTAAGTAATATAAGTGATATTACAACAAATTTGGATAATCAGTATAAATGGCTTAACTCAAATCAAGCAAAAGATATTAATATACCTTCCTTGGATACTTTAAAAAAATATGACGGAAGGCAAAAACAGTTGAAGACACTTTTGTGGGTGCTTCAGGTTCCTGTAATATTAATGCTGATATTTTATTTGTTTATGGTTTCTCAGCTTATTATGGAGGAAGAAAAAAATGAAATAGCTGTACTTAAGAGTAGAGGAGCTACTAGGGTACAAATTTTTAAAAGCTATCTTACGGAAAGTTTGATTTTAAGTGGTATAGCAATTATATTTGGACCTTTAATTGGTATGTGGATATGTAAACTTCTTGGAGCCTCTAACGGGTTTTTAAATTTTGTTCAAAGAACAAGTTTACCAATCTACTTAGATTACAATGCATATTTATATGCTTTAATAGCAATAGGTTTATTTATTTTAACCATGCTTATTCCTGCATTTTTTGCTTCTAAAACTACTATTGTTCTTTATAAACAGGAAAAGAGTAAAATTAATAAGAAAGCTATTTGGCAAAAATACTTTATTGATTTTGTGTTTATCGGTATTTCTAGTTATGGTATATACAATTATAATGTAAGACAGAATATCATGAATTACAATACTGGAAGTGTAACTGACTTACCTATCGATCCTTTACTATTTTTAATATCTACCTTTTTTATTTTAGGTGTGGGGCTACTATTTCTTAGAATTTACCCACATATTATTAAATTAGTGTTTTGGATAGGAAAAAAAACATGGTCTCCCACAGCTTATGCTTCCCTTTTGTCTGTATCACGTTCCACAGGGAAGAATCAGTTCTTAATTTTATTTTTGATTTTTACTCTTTCTATAGGTATTTTTAATGCAAAAGCTGCAAGGACCATAAATACAAATAATGAAGAGAAAATAAAGTATTCTATAGGGGCAGATGTTACCATAATGGCAAATTGGATTAATGGCGAACGTCCAAGACCCATGCCAGGAGCACCTATTACAGATTATGTAGTAACTTATACTGAGCCTGACTATAAACAATATGAAAGTTTATCAGGGGTAGCCTACGCTACAAAAGTATATACAAAAAATGACGCCTCTATAACTATGGGTGATAAAGACTCTAGAAACGTTTGTTTTATGGGTATTATCCCAAGTGAATTTGGTAAAACTGCGTGGTTTAGAACGGATTTACTAACTTATCATTGGTATAATTATTTAAATCTAATGACTAAGGATCCAAGAGCTTTTTTACTTTCACGTTCTTTCCAAAAAAAGTATAATATTAAGTTGGGAGATGAGGTAACTGTTACTCTTGGGGAAAGAGGATCCTTAAGTGGAATTGCTTATGCTTTTGTTGATTATTGGCCTACTTACAATCCACATCAAGTTAAGGATGAAAATTTACAGCAGGATTTAATAGTTGGGAATTTTAATTATGTGGAAGCAAATCTACCTATAGCGCCCTATGAGGTATGGATTAAAAAGCAAAATAATGTTACCAGTCAGCAGCTTTATGACGATATAAAAAAGAAGAATTTGAAAGTTAACAATCTAAAAGATACAAGTCAGGAGATTATAAAAAGTAAAAATGATCCTATCCTTCAAGGAATAAATGGGGCATTAACCTTAGGCTTTTTAGTTACCATGGCAATTACAGCAGTAGGATTTTTAATATATTGGATTATATCCATAAGGAGCAGAATACTTCAATTTGGTGTACTAAGAGCTATGGGGTTTACCTTCAAAGAGTTAATAAAAATGCTTATTTGGGAGCAGTTTCTTATATCTGTTACCGCAATTTTTATGGGAGTAATTATTGGTGGAGTTGTTAGTGATATCTTTGTACCTATGCTTAAGGTAGCTTTTAATACTTCGGAGCAGATACCACCATTTAAAGTTATCGCTTATGGTGGAGATTATATTAAAATATATGCAACAATAGGAATTATTTTATTGGCTGGTTTAATTATAATAGGAAGATTTGTATCAAAAATTAAAATTAATGAGGCAATTAAGCTGGGAGAAGATTAAGCTGTGTATTGGAGGTATAACAATGACAGAAATATTAAAAACACAGGGTATATGTCGTGATTTTAAATCGGGGAATGAAACCATACAAGCTCTAAAAAATATAAGCTTTAATGTAAAGAGCGGAACTTTAACCATTCTTAGAGGTCGCTCTGGTTCTGGAAAAACAACTTTAATAAATCTGTTGGGTGCTATGGATATGCCAAGTAATGGAGAAATATATTTTGATGGCGAAAATATTACAAACATGACTGAAATAAAAAGAGATATGCTGAGAAGAAAGCGCATGGGATTTGTTTTTCAGTCAGGAGCACTGATGTCTTATATGTCTGCGTATGAAAACGTTGATTTTGCACTTAGAATTGCAGGTTTTAATACTAAGGAAAGAGGAATTAGAGCTGAGGAATGTCTTGCCATAGTAGGCTTAAGTAAAAGAAAGGAACACAGACCTTCTGAAATGTCAGGTGGTGAACAACAAAGGGTAGCTATTGCTAGAGCAATTTCTCATAGACCTAAAATTATTTTTGCTGATGAGCCTACATCAGCCTTGGATTCATCTATGAGTATTCAAATAGTAAAAGCATTTAAAGAAATTATTGATAGAGAAGGCACCACTGTTGTTATGACCACACATGATCCAAGTATGATAGAAATAGCAGATCAGGTTATTACACTTCAGGATGGAGAGATGATGAATGAATAATGAAAGTAAGCCCATAATTGAATGTGAAAACTTAGTAAAAATATATAAAACTGAAGAAATAGAAGTAGTAGCACTTCAAGGCCTTGATTTAATTGTAGAAGAAGGGGAGCTAATGGCTATTATAGGGAATAGCGGTAGTGGAAAATCAACACTTCTAAATATGATTGGAGCTTTGGACAGACCATCTGCAGGAAAGCTATATGTAGATGGCAAGGATTTATTTAAGCTTACAGAAAAACAAATGGCTTTTTATAAGAGAGATACTGTGGGATTTGTATGGCAAAATAATGCAAGAAATTTAATTCCATACCTTACAGCTTTGGAAAATATAGAGCTTGCTATGAATATTGCAGGTAACAAAAATAAAAAAAGAGCATTAGAGCTTTTAGAAATGGTGCAGCTTTCTCATAGAAAAAACAATAAATTAAACCAGCTTTCGGGTGGTGAGCAGCAGAGGATAGCAATTTCAATTGCTTTAAGTAACAATCCAAGAATACTTTTGGCAGATGAACCTACGGGTGCAGTTGATACTAAAACTGCAGATCAGATACTTGACCTTTTTAGAGTTTTAAATTCTACTCAAAAACTTACCATTGTAATTGTTACACATGACAGAACTATTTCTAAGAAAGTGGATAGGGTTGTAGCAATCAGAGATGGCCGAACCAGTAGTGAATTCATAAGAAAAAAATCTTATGCAGAGGAACTAGAAGAGTTGGAAAAAGGTATAGTAGCTAATGCTGGTGAGGAAACTCATGAGGAATTAGCCGTCATTGATAAGTCGGGACGTCTGCAGATACCAAAGGAATATATTGAAGCTATAGGGATAAAAGGTAAAAACAAAATAAAAGTTGAATTAGAGGGTAAAAGAATCATATTGGTTTCACCTAATAGTGTTAAATAGTAGAGGTTTTATATCTTGTAATCAGTAAGTACTGGTTTGGCTATGGTTCAAGTGTAAGTCCTTTAACAATGGAAGGATTTGAAAAATCAAAAGGCTATAAGCTGAGACCTGAAGATATTATTGATGAAGGATATTATAACAATCCCTTCAGGATTCCATCAAGGCAATTTCTTGATTATATGGATTATATACAGGGTTTTGTGGCAGTTACAGCAAAAGAATGCGTTGATATTGCTCACAAACATGGCAGGGAAGCTATCATGTTCCTTGGTGACAATTGGATAGGTACCGTGTAATATTTTGGTGGATGTAATTCCACCGGAAAATGCCTTAGCAATGTATAAGACAGCACAAGAGTATGGTTCTTATAACAAATAAAATCAGAGTAACCATGGAAGATAGGACAATAAAATAAGAAAGAGGTAATAAAATTTTTTTATCACCTTTTTGAATTGTTTGAAAAAGATTCTGAATTTAAAGCTTTTTTGATGGACGGTAGGTCTTTATGAAAAGGCATGGCTAGAAATATGAAAAATAAAATATAAGCTGAGGAGGTACGAAAAATGTCAAATTTATATTTAAAAAAGTTTCAAGATAATAATTCTAGTCTGGGTATCAGCATAACAAAGTATGCTGGTTCTCACCCCATATATTCATGTGAAAGAGCTTTACATGAATTGGACGAAAATCAGAAGGTTTCTTTTTTAGATTCAAGCTGGGAGGTTAGCTATTCACTTACTGAGGTTCCAAATAATAAAGCTGCAATTGATGGAGAAATTACTTTCAAGCTTCTAAAGGGGCATTTAGAGCAGGCTAATATGTCTGTTAACATATTAGTTAATAACTGGTCAAAAGAAAACTACCTATTGATACCTGCTGCTGTATATAACGGAAATAGGTTTAAATCAGTTGAAATACCATATCCGCCAATGCTCACAAAGCAAGAGGATATAGGCGTTGATATTCCTGTTACCATCACCGATGTACCAAGGCTTAATGTTGCTAATGGAATGTCAAGAATTCAGCTTAGAACTGGAGATATGTCTACCCCTGCCATAGGTTTTCATGTAGCAAGCCTGAACAAGGGTTTTTTCATGATGACTACTCAGAATACCTCAATTGAAGATTTGGGAATTTCAATAGAGGAAAATGATGATAGAACTCAGGCTACAATATCGCTTTCAGCTCCTGTAGTTCGCAAAGATTATAAATATGGAATGTGTACCACTAAAGAAATATCGGATGATAGAGGATATGACTTTCATGAAAATGATGAGGCTACATTAAGGTTCAGAGTATACTTTTTTGATTGTGATAATATTCCTGACTTGTTTAAATATTTTATAAAAATAAGAAAGGATTTAACTGGAAAAGTTACCATGTATAACGAAATACCTTTTTCAAATGCTTGGGACATACAACAAACAAAGTATAACAAGGATAATTGGCAGAAAGAATTTGAGTTTTATAGGGTGTCGACTTCTGAATGTATATTTGGAGAATGGCAAACCGGATGGGTAGGTGGAGGAATGAACTCTTTTCCATTGCTATTTGAAGGAAATGAACTTTCAATAGAAAGGGCTATAAAAAATTTGGATTTTGCTTTTAGAAAAGCTCAGGCGACTTCAGGATTCTTTTATGGTATTGTATATCAGGGAAAGCCTTATGGAGATGGTTTTAATAATCTGGAGAATAAGTCAACTACACTTTTAAGAAAAAATGCGGATATAGTATATTTCATTATTAAGCAGTTTATGTTGATGGAAAGCAAAGGCCTTGAAAGTAAAATTTCTGATTCATGGAAGGAAGGTCTTAAAAAGGCCTGTGATGCGTTTGTACGCCTGTGGAACAAATATGGTCAATTCGGCCAATTTGTTGAAATTTATAAAGAAGAAATTATTATAGGTGGAACTGCAAGTGCAGGAATTGCACCTGCAGCACTTGCTTTAGCAAGTCATTATTTAGAAAATGACATATATTTACAAGTTGCAAAACAATCTGCTCAGTACTTTTATGATAATTTCACAAAAAAAGGAATCACCAACGGAGCTCCAGGAGAAATATGCCAGTGTCCTGACAGTGAATCTGCATTCGCACTACTTGAATCCTATATAATACTTTATGAAACAACTGGAGAGAGAAAATGGCTAGACATGGCAGAAGATGCAGCCAACCAGTGTGCTACTTGGTGCATGTCCTATGATTATAGGTTTCCTGAAGAATCTGCCTTTGGAAAGCTAGGGAGACACTCCGCAGGGGCTGTTTGGGCAAATGTACAAAATAAGCATGCTGCGCCAGGAATTTGTACAATGTCCGGAGATTCACTATTTAAGCTGTTTAGAGCTACAGGAAACAGTCTATATCTTGAACTCCTACAGGAAATTGCTCATAACATTCCTCAATATCTATCAAGGGAAGACAGGCCTTTGAGAATTTCTTGGTGTTTTGACAATGATGAGTATAATGGTGATGTTAGTACTAATGGTAATTACATACCTAGTGGCTGGATGAATGAAAGAGTTAATATAAGCGACTGGGAGGGAAGAGGAAATATCGGAGGTATACCCGGCGGTTCATGCTGGTGTGAAGTTTCTAATATGCTTACATATGTTGAGGTTCCAGGAGTATATATTCAGAAAGATACTGGATATGTTTGCGTAATTGATCATATTGAAGCAGAAGTAATTGAAAATAATGAGCAAAAGCTAGTTGTTGAATTAAAGAATACTACCAAATTTTCAGCGGAAGTAAAGCTCTTGGCAGAAAATACTTGGGATATGGAGAAAGTGTTAGGGCAGAATGCAATGCTTAATTGCCAGAGGGTAATTCTAGATCCATATTCAAATGAAATTATGACGTTTTATAAAAATATATAGTGTTGTCAAATTGAAGATTTGAGATTCATAAAATAAAAAATATTTTAAAGGGAGTTGGGATTGTGTTTAACACTATTCACAATATACAGGCTTCAACTCCCAATGAAAATATTTATTGGAGGTAACGATGACTAAAATATCTTTTAATGCAAATCAAACAGGAGAAGTTTTTGTTCCATATTGGCACAAACTTATTTGTGCGGGGCGAGCAGCAGAAGGTTTAAGAGAAGCTTGGAGAATTCAATTTAAGGAATTACAAAGGGAAATTGGATTTGAATATATAAGGTTCCATGGACTTTTACATGAGGATATGATGGTTTATCGTGAGAATAATATTATGGAATATCTGAAGTCTTAAAATGGTATTTTGAAGTTTGGAATGAACCTAACGATAACTTTTGGTCCTCTACCTTGGAAGAGTATTGCAAAATGTATGAATATACAGTTAGTGTAATTAAGTCAATAAATAATAATATAAAGGTAGGGCGACCAGCAGCTCCTGGTCATGCCACTGATGGGTTTTCAGATATTGTTGTAATTTTATAACTTACTGCGATAAAAACAATATTCCAGCTGATTTTATATCAACCCATCCATATCCCAACAGCTGGCCATTAGATATAGATGGAAATTGTGTTACAGCATATAGAGATTACTGCTTTAACTCAGTATGAAAGATATTCAATATTTAATGAAAAAAATCTCTCTGTGGAAATAGCTGCAGATGGACTTGAAGGTGATTATAGAATGTTAATAAAACCACATGATGTTGTGCTAATTGAACTTCAAAAACAGCTTTAAAATAAGCGGTAAATAACTAAGTGCTTAGTTATTTACTGCTTATTTGTAAATGAATATATATTTTGAAAGGAATAGTGTGTTGATATCTTTTAATGAATTGTTCCCTTATTTAGTCCATAATGGTAGCATTCATCTAATAGTGCCTCTAAACTCTCTAATTTGCAATCGTTGGTTAATCCGTTGCCTGCAGTAATCATAAACTTACCTTCTGGTCTGTAATAGGTATCCATTAAGAAGCGTACCTCCTGCCTTACTTCGTCCGGAGTACCCCAAGGAATTATTTGTTGTACATCGAAGCCTGCCCAGAAGCAGATATTTCCTCCAAATTTCTCTACTATGTTTTTTTCAGCCATTGTATATTTTTGAATAGGATGTATAACGTCAATGCCTATTTCAATAAATTCAGGCAAAAAGAGTTCAATATTACCGCAGGTATGTAGCCAAAAATGCATACCTAATGAATGGGCTTTATCTACTAATTCTTTGTAATAAGGTTTAAAAAATTCTCTAAATATTTCAGGTGAAAAGAAGGGACCTATTTGTGTTCCTATATCATCAGTTGTAAATATACCATCAAGGTTTAGTTCGCATTTTGCACGTTCAAGCACAGCAATGTAAAAATCAGTAAGTGCTCTAAACAAACGATGTATATTCTCAGGGTAAGTATAGAAGTCCATAAGTGCTTCGGTCATTCCACGGAGGCTCCAAAATCTTTCGAACAGCCAAAAACACCAGCATCCAATCCTATAACGACCATCATCTTCAGGATTATTAGGAAATATGCCTTTATAATTTGGATCAGGGAAATTATCTAAAATTCCTTGAAGCTGAGAATCCCAATCTGAAATTCCGATTACAGCGTCCAAGCCGACAGTTCCTTCACTAGAGGGTTTAGAATAATTAACCCATCTGTACTCAGGAGCATCTTCGGGAGCATCGAACACTTCTGGCATATTAAAGCATATTTGTTGAACATCTTCTGGATATTTACTTAGTAAATCTGCTACCTTATGCTCATTACTTTTAAAGGTACGGGGGTCTGTCCAAAAATTAAATATCATAGGTACACGATTGGCAGTTGATCTACCCTCAATTACTGATTTTACTACTTCACGAGTTAATGGATTAAAACTCATATTTACAGCTCCTAACTAATTTTTATTCTAAATATATCCAACCTCTTAATTCAATTTATATTTTAAAAGGAATTTAAGATCATGAATTAGATATTTATAAGATAATTATATAGTTCTAAAAATAAATAAAAAATAGGTTATATTGCTAATTACTGTATTATATTGCTGGAAAGTGATATAATTTTTTTTATAAATATTGTATCTAGACAGGAGAGAAAAATGGATATTTCATTTTTAAATTTAGTTGAACCAACTCTAGTAGGAGTAAACAGTGTTAATAAATTAAATTGTCCTCTAGCTGGCAGTAGATTTGGACCAAGAGTAGTAAAACATTATGAACTTGATTTAATAACCTGGGGTGAGGGGTATGTTATAACAGAAGGAAAGAAAATACCGGCCAATAAAGGAACCTTATTCTTCAGAAAACCAGGAATGGTAGTGGAAGGTATTACGCCATATTATTGCTATTTTATAGTGTTGGAGATGTTTAATAATGATGTAAATAGAAATATATCATTATCACATATACCAGATGTAATAGTTTTTGAGAATATATCATACATTGAAGAGTTATTTTTTAAATTATACAACGAATTTATTAGTCCAAGCGCTATAAGTCAATTCATTACTAAAACCTACCTTATGGAAATACTTCATTATGTTTTTACACAGTGGGAGTCAAAATATCGATTTAATAGTTCAAGTAGATCATTAAGGGCTAATTATCAAAAGATAATCTCAGTAAAAGAACACATTGAAAATAATATACAATTACAATTTACTCTTAATGAACTTGCTGACATGGTCAGCTTAAGCAGATATCATTTTTGTAGAATATTTAATGAAATAGTAGGTGAAACACCTATAAGCTACATTAACAAATGTAAAATAAACTATGCAAAAAGGCAGCTTATTGAAACTGACAAGAGCGTGAAAGAAATAATGCTTGATAGTGGATTTGAAAATGAATCTTATTTCTTTAGACTTTTTAAAAAATATACTGGAATCAGTCCATCAGATTATAGTAAAAAGTATAAATATTTATAGTACGTAAAGGGGAATGAAAATGGAATCATTAAGCATAGAAATACCTAATAAAAGACATGATTTATTTTTTGAGAGTCCCATAATGAACTGGGATGAAGCGCTGCCATTGGGAAACGGACTAACAGGATGCCTTGTATGGGGAAATGGGAATCCTATTAGTTTAAGTCTTGATAGAGGAGATTTATGGGATACAACACCAGCACCTGAAACTCTTGAGTCGGATTTTACATATAAAGAGCTGATAAAATTAGTAAAAAATCAAGATGATGAAGGAATAAGAAAAAAATTTGATGACTGCTATTCTAGGGTGACACCTACAAAAATTCCAACAGGTAAACTTGAGATAAGTTACGGAACATCCGCTGATATGGTAAAAAGTCACTTATCACTTAGTAGCGCTCTGACTGAAGTAAAACTGAATTTTGGAGAAAAGTGCTCCCGAATTACAACATTTCTTCATGCATCAAAAGCAGTTGGCTATATAGTTATAACTGGGGATGCAGTAATACCGGAGGTCAAAATTAAATCACCCAAGTTTGGGATAAAAAAAGAAAATGAAGTTGATAATATTCTTTCTGAAAAAGGAATATCAAATGGCTCTCTTCAGCAGCTTAAGTACCCTCCAGTGGAATGGGGAGAGGAAGGTTATCTTAATTGGTTTGTACAGAAGACTAGTGAAAGGCTTGAGTATGGTATAGTTCTGGCACAAAAGAAAATAGACGATAGACTTGAACTGTGCTATTATATCGCTTCAAATAATGATTGCAGCAAGGATTGGCTAGAAGAGGCAAAAAATAGAGTTATGAATGCGTTGGAAGAGGGTTTTGATAAAAATCTTAAAGAGCATGAAAAATGGTGGAAAAATTTTTGGCAGAAAAGCTCTATCTGCTTACCTGATAAAGAGTTTGAAAAACAGTGGTATCTAACAAACTATCTTTTCGGTTCATGTTCGCGAAAAGGAGCGCCGCCAATGCCGCTGCAAGGGGTATGGACTGCTGATAACGGACAACTCCCTCCATGGAAAGGAGATTACCATAATGACCTGAATACTCAGATGAGCTATTATCACTATCTTAAAGCGAATCATATGAAAGAAGGAGAAAGCTTTATTGATTTTTTATGGAACCTTGTGCCTCAGGCGCAAAAGTTTGCAAAGAAATTTTTTGATGCTCCTGGGCTTTGTCTGCCTTCTGTTATGAGTATTGATGGGAATGCTTTAGGAGGCTGGCCGATGTACAGCATAAATCTTACAAACCAAATTTGGCTTTGTCAGTCTTTTGAAAAGCACTGGAAATTTACAGGAGATGATGCGTTTTTAAGGGAAAAGGCATATCCCTATTTCAAAGAGACAGCCCTTTGTATATTGAGATGGCTTGAAACTGACGAAAGTGGTAAAATGATATTGCCATTGTCCAGCTCTCCAGAAATACATGATAATAGCCTAAAGGCTTGGCTCACTCCAAATAGTAATTATGACTTGGCATTGCTTAAATACCTATTTAAAAATCTTCATGAAATGTCTAGTATACTGAATAGTGATGACATAAAAAAGTGGCAGGAGGTACTTAGTAGATTGCCTGAACTTGCAGTAAATGAACATAATGTATTGATGTTAAGCCCTGATGAATCTCTTACTGAAAGCCATAGACATTTTTCACATGCAATGGCTATACACCCTCTTAATCTCATGGATTATAACGGATGTAATAGAGACAGGCAGATTGTTGACGCTACAGTAGAAAATCTTGAAGTGCTAGGTACAGGATACTGGGTTGGATTTTCATTTACATGGATGTCGGAGCTTTATGCGCTGCAGGGTAATGGAGAGGGTGCCGCTTACCAGCTGAAGCTTTTCTGGGACAATCTTTGTTCACAAAATGGATTTCATCTAAATGGGGACTTTAAAAAGCGAGGGATATCTTCTTTTCATTACAGACCTTTTACCCTGGAATCGAATATATGTGCTGCAGATGCACTGCAGGAGATGCTTTTGCAGACAAGTAACGGAGTTATTAGAGTATTTCCTGCAATTCTTGGTGCATGGAAAAAGGAAGGGGTTTCATTCCGAAACTTTAGAGGTGAAAATGGAGTTTTGATTTCTTCTGAAATAAAAAATGAAAAAGTTGAATACATAAAGCTGAAAATTGAAAAAGGAAGCTGTTTCAGAATACAGAATAGATTTGGAAAAGATGATATTGTTGTTGAAAATGCTTCGGGTAAACAGATGATTCATTGCAAACCAGGAGATATTTTCAGTATCAGTGTTCAAAAGGGAGAAGAATATACACTTAAAGTACAGTAATTCCAAAGAAAGAGAAAGATTGAGTCAATAACCTCCACTTGTAGAAGTGGAGGCTTGGGGATAAACCTCTAAGCCTTGATTGACTAGACTAAGTATTTAATTACTACGTTATTTAAATCATAATACCTACAAATGTTTAACCTAGTTTGTAGCTCTATTGCTTAATATTAAACAATTCTGAGGGGAGGAATAGTGTATTAAGTGTAAAAAGTTTAAATAACATTGTCTAAGGTTAACAACTCTGAAAGGAGGTAAACTTAAATGTTAGTTTACGTTATTAACAAAGAGGGAAAGGGAGCTTATAGAAGAGAATTTTTAGGGGAAATCAAGAATTATATGATAATGTTTTAACATTAAGGAAACTATCCTCTTTGCAAAAGTATTGGGGATAGTTTATTTTTATGATATATTTTGCACTTTATTGTCCATATTCAAATAATCATTACACTTAGGAACCTATTTGTAATATAATTGAATATATGTGTTATAAAAAAATGACGAAGCGCTGATATAATGAGAATTAGAACTGAATTTGATTTCAATATAGAAGAAAATGAAATAATAAGATTATTTGGCTATAAGGATTCGGAACCTGGGGATTATTTTAAAGGCGTGATTGTAGACAATATTAGGACAACATCTGTGGGGTAAATAAAATATTTTGGAGTAGTCTTGTAGATAATCTAAAAGGGACTAATCTGGGGATTACCCAAAGGTTATCCCCAGGTGATAAAGCTTGGCCTGTAAATGAATTTCAAAAGAGAAAATATACGAAACAATTTCTCATTGAAGAGAAAGGAAAGAATAATTTTCCTATATATTTTACTCAAAATACGTCCGTGAGGTTCAACTTGCAAAGGCAGCAATAAAAATATTAATTTATGAAAAAGGTAGTAATTTTTCACAAATAGAAAAAATATATGTAGCTGGTGGTTTCGGAAATTTTATGAATATAGATAGTACAATTAATATTGGAATGATTCCTAGGGAATTAGAAGGTAAAGTTTGTTCAATAGGTAATGGTGCTGGTAGCGGTGCTAAGATGTATTTATTATCAAAAGAGCAAAGGGAGAAAAAAATACAAATAAAGAAGGTTACAAAGTATATTGAATTATCAAATAGACCAGATTTTCAAGAACATTTTATGGATTCAATAATGTTTTGAAGCTCCCTACAAGGAGGAAAAATTAATGTATCTAAAAAAGAATAGTATAGATGAAGAAACTTTAATAGATCATCTTAAAACCTATAATAAGGGTACTGGTGTGCTATGTTTTAATATTGATGAGTTTGGCGAAACAATTCATTCAGAGGGAGAACCTTGTCAGTTTTGTATTAAATTTAAAGAGCTAAGTGGAGAAAAATGTACCTGTAGCCAGTCACATCTTTATGCCAGCAAGCAATCAGAGAAAATTGGTGAACCCTATGTATATTTTTGTCCTAGTGGATTAGTGCACTTTGCAACTTCTATAGTTATTGGTGGTGTTTTTAAGGGAGCATTAATAGGAGGACCTGTAAAAATGAATACCTCTGATGATTTTACGGTAGAGGATTTAGTTAAAATATATAATTTTAATGTAGACAGTAGGGAAATATTACAAAACTATGTTAAAAATGTACCTATTGTTGAACCTGAAAGAGTTAGGTATTTGGCAAAATTACTAGATATTATTTCAAAGGATATAATGTTTGAGGAAAGTATTATACTTTCCGAAAGAAAAAAGTTCTACGCTGAGCAGGCGGCAATTAATGAGGAAATACAAAATGTAAAATACAGTGACTATTCTGAACACATCTCAAATTACTATCCTGTAGAACTGGAAAAAGAACTGCTATCTAGAGTTAAGATTGGGGATAAAAAAGGAGCAAAACTCATATTAAATGAGCTTCTAGGACATGTTTTGTTTAACAATGGTAGCAACATTGAAATAACTAGAGCCAGAGTGCTAGAGCTTATGATCGTACTTTCTAGGGCCGCAGTTGAGGGCGGAGGGAACATGGAAATGGTTTTTGGACTTAATTTTAAATATTTAAGTGAGGTATCTTCATTAAACAACGTTGAGAGACTTTGTCAGTGGATAATAAAAGTATTGGATAGATTTAGTGAATGTATGTATAATGTGGAGAATATTAATAATGTTCATATTATACAAAAATCTATGGAGTATGTTAATGATAATGTTAGTGACAATATATCCTTAAATAGTGTAGCTGAATATGTTTATTTAAGCTCCTCTTATTTTAGTAGATTATTTAAAAAAGAAATGGGCATAAATTTTATTGACTATCTAAATATGGTGAGAGTGGAAGAAAGTAAAAAATATTTGACGGATTTAAAGATCACATTAAGTGATATAGCTCGTACTGTTGGATTTACAGATCAGAGTTATTATACGAAGGTATTTAAAAAAATCGAAGGTATTTCTCCTGGTCAATATAGGAAGAGTACTTAGGTGTAAAGGGACGGTTTGATTGCTATAGGAGATAACTTTAATGATATGGATATGATAGAATATGCAGGCCTTGGAGTTGCAATGGGAAATGCATCTGATTATTTAAAAGATGTGGCTGAATTTGTAACCAAATCTAATGATTAAGATGGAGTGAGACATGTTCTAGAAAAATTCACACTAAAATAAACAGAATTTTTAAAAGAGGTTGCATTAAAACCTGCAGTTCATATTTGAACTGCAGGTTTTTTTTGTAATTTCGAGATTTGTAATGTTTTCTTGTTTTAAGACTCTGTCCACGATAAAAATTGCTTTCTATCATTATATAAAGATTTATAACCTAAGTTTAAGGATAAGAAAACTGTAATACAAACAGAAGTACAAACTTTAATCATACCAGCGAGTGGTATGGTGTATTGAGGGTTGAATATGGATTATTCACAATCACTTACAAAAAAAATTAGAACAAAAAGCCCCATTGGCATAGTTTGATTCTAAATAATCAAACTATGCTTTTTATTTAACAGACTACTTGTCTAGTTTTCCAGGAAGAAGCCCTAAAGGCAAAGCAGAAGGACGTATTAGAGTACTTCTAAGCTGAATATGCTTGCCTTCTTTTGAAGAATCCTCGATAGCATGCATTATATCTAAAACATGGTAAGTTAAAGCTACATTAGCTCTATGATCTCGACCTGAGAGAAGCGCATAGGCCATATCTGCAACTCCAACTCCACGGCTATTTCCAGTATACCCATGAGTAAGAGGAATTTCCATCCACTCAGCTTGACCAGCTATTTTAATAAGAACGGGACCACCAAAGGTATTTGGATCAGGAACCTTTAAGGAACCCAAGCTTCCGTATATTTCAATATAGGGTAGATTTGCATCCCACACATCAAAGCTGGTTATAATTGTACCTATTGCACCACTAGCAAATTCTAATAAACCAGTTACATGAGTGGGTACTTCTACATCAATAACC
The DNA here is from genome assembly GCF_011065935.2 of Clostridium estertheticum. Taxonomy (NCBI): domain Bacteria; kingdom Bacillati; phylum Bacillota; class Clostridia; order Eubacteriales; family Clostridiaceae; genus Clostridium; species Clostridium estertheticum. The sequence goes on from NZ_JAAMNH020000001.1 coordinate 1,442,051, forward strand.
TTTCCATAATTAGGTTCACTAGTAATAGTCCTTTGTGGAAAGGTTTTTCTTGTCATCCCTGAAACTGCAGCTACAGGACCCATTAAACTTAAAAGGGCAGTTAAGTAATAGGGGCCCATATCAAACATAGGCCCACCACCTACCTTATAGTAAAAATCTGGAGCTGGATGCCAGCTTTCGTGGCCGTGACAAGTCATAAAAGCTGTAGCGGCAACTGGTGTACCTATCCAGCCCTCATCTATTAACTTACGGCAGGTTTGTAAACCTCCACCCAAAAATGTATCAGGAGCACCTCCGACTAAAAGACCTTTTTCCTTGGCTTTATTAATTAATTTAATACCCTGTTCTCTTGTGAGCGCTAAAGGCTTTTCTACATACACATTTTTGCCAGCCTCAAGTGCAGCCATAGAAACTTCAAAGTGGGAATTCGGAGTAGTAAGATTTAGCACAATTTTAATATCTGGGTCGCGAAGGAGTTCTTCTACTGAACAGGCTTTTTTAATATTAAATTCTTCTGCCTTTTTAACTGCATTTTCTAAAATGATGTCTGCACAAGCAGAAACTTCGGTTATTTCAAACATAGTAGATAAATTTGTCAAATAAATTGAACTAATATTACCACAACCAATGATCCCAATCTTCACTTTATTCATTTTTACCACCTGCAGCCCATAGAAAGCCTCTTCTCATAATTTCAAGGGCAGATGGATTATTAAAAATATCTGCATGATGACCTAGAGAATTATAAAATACACGCCCCTTATTCCATTTTTTTGTCCAAACAACTGGCATCTCTACTACGCCGTTAGGAGAATGTGAACCTTCTACAATTGGGAAAGTGGTAGTAGCGAGAATTTTAATAGCTGGGTCTACATGTAGATAATATTGTTCGCTTTTAATAGTAAAATCCTGCAGTCCTTTAACTATTGGGCTGGTGCTATTTTTAATATTAACAGTATATTCTACACCATCATTTCCGGGATGAGCTACCCATTGCCCACCAGTCATAAATTGCCAATCACATGAATCTCTAAAAGAATCACACATTCCACCATGACATCCTGCAAGACCAACTCCAGAAGCAACAGCTTCTATAACGGGCGTCAGCTGCTGATTTGTTATAGTACCCATTGTCCAAACCGGAACTATTAGGTCCAAATTTTTCAATTTTTCACCATCTAAAAAGCTGTCTAATGTATCAGAAACCTCAACTTCAAAGCCGTTTTCAAATAATAATTTTTTAAAAACCTTAGAAACTTGAATGGGCTCATGACCACCCCAACCACCTTGTACAATTAATGCTTTCATTATAATAAAACCCCCTTTATCGCTAACTATATTATAGTAATAATTATAATGTTTATTAAATATATTACTAGCCAAATTAGTGGGTTGAGTAGACAGTTTTTGCTATGTTTGATATTATAAATATAACTTATTTTGAGGAGGTTTAGGATGGAAGCATTTCATGAAAATAGATCATACAGAGAAGGTATTCATTTATCAATTAGTAAAAGTAACAGTTTAGAATTTTTAGCCCATTGGCATGTTGATATTGAAATAATATACGTTTGTGAAGGGAACCTCCGTGTTGGGATAAATAATGAAAGTAGAATACTTACAAAGGGTGAATTAGCTATTTGCTCTAGTGGTGATATTCACTATTATGATAGTAAGGGTATGGAAAGCTCTAGTATCATATTAATATTTACTCCAGGACTTATTGGATTTAAGAGTGGATGGCCTGAGAATGGTAAATTTATATATCCCTTTATTGAGAGTGAGCTAAAGTTCAAAGGGACTAAATTACCTGAAGTTTCTAATGAAATTCTTAAATTACTTAATTGTATATATGAGGAAATGCAACAGGAAAATCAGTACTATAACTATTTTGTTAGGAGTAAGCTTTTTGAACTCTGTGGTATTATACTCAGATTTTTACCAGCGAGCTCAGTAGATATAAAAATAGATAATAGAAAGCTTCCTTTAATTAAAGCCATGAAGAAGACCATACATTATATAGAGAATAATTACAGTGAAGATATAACACTTGAATCTATAGCTAAGAAGGCAAATTTAAGTATGTTTTATTTTTCTAGAGTATTCAAGGATATTGTTGGAATGAATTATAAAACCTATTTAAATTGGGTAAGGGTCAATAAGGCAGAGAGCATGATAAAAACAAGCAATATGCCTATCACAGATATTGCTTTTGAATGTGGGTTTAATAGTATTAGATCTTTTAACAGGGTATACAAGGCAATAAAAGGAGATATACCCTCTAATTTGAGGTAATGGTTAAAATGTGAGTAATTTTTAATTCTAAAGATAATAAAATATAATAAAAATACTTTATAAAACCACTTTAAAAAGTTTGAAAAAATGTTATAATGTACTTAGGAAATATTTAGGAGGTAGTAAAATGAGTGAATTTTTTAGCGATATCCAAAAAATAAAGTATGAAGGCAAGGATTCTAAAAATCCTTTAGCCTATAAGTATTACAATGCAGATGAGGTTATTGATGGAAAGACAATGAAAGAGCATTTGCGTTTTGCTGTTGCTTACTGGCACACTTTCACAGCTGGTGGAAATGATCCATTTGGAATGCCAACTATGCAAAGAAATTGGGATAATTTAACTGGAATGGAGCTTGCAAGAGCTAGAATTCATGCTAACTTTGAGTTTGCAGAAAAATTAGGAATAGGTTATTTTTGCTTCCATGATAGAGACATTGCACCGGAAGGCGCAGACTTAGCAGAAACTAACAATAACTTAGATGAAATCGTTTTACTTGCAAAAGAACTATCAGAAAAATCTGGAGTAAAACTTCTATGGGGTACTGCAAATCTATTTAGCAATCCTAGATTCGTTCATGGTGCAGCTTCTTCTTCAAATGCAGATGTTTTTGCATATGCAGCAGCTCAAACTAAGAAAGCTTTAGAAGTAACAAAATTATTAGGTGGCCAGAATTATGTTTTCTGGGGCGGACGGGAAGGTTATGAAACTTTATTAAACACTGATATGGGATTAGAACAGGATAATCTTGCTAGGTTTTTCCATATGGCTGTGGATTATGCAAAAGAAATTGGGTTTACTGGTCAATTCTTAATTGAGCCTAAGCCAAAGGAACCAACAAAGCACCAATATGATTTTGATGTAGCTACAGTATTAGGCTTTTTAAGAAAATATGATTTGGACAAGTATTTTAAGATGAACATAGAAGCAAACCATGCTACTTTAGCTGGCCATACTTTTGAACATGAACTCCATTTAGCAAGAGTAAATGGTGTGCTTGGAAGTGTAGATGCAAACCAAGGAGATTCAAATCTTGGATGGGACACAGATCAATTTCCTACAGATCTGCGGTCAGCAACCCTTGCGATGTATGAAGTAATAAAGAATGGTGGACTTCATTCAGGGGGACTTAATTTTGATGCAAAAACGAGAAGAGCTTCCTTTGAAGCAGTAGATTTGTTCTATTCTCACATTGCTGGAATGGATACTTTTGCAAAGGGTTTTAAAATAGCTTATAAATTGCTTGAAGATAGAGTTTTAGAAAATTTTGTTGCTACAAGATACGAAAGCTTCAAGGACGGAATAGGTAAGGACATTGTTGAAGGTAAAGTTGGATTTAATGAATTAGAGAAGTACGCTTTAGATAATAGCAGTATTAAAAATGTGTCTGGCAGACAAGAAATGTTAGAATCTATTTTGAATCATTATATTCTTGAGGTATAATATTGATGACTTATAGAGCAGCGGTATATTACTGCTGCTCTAAATATTAGGATACGTGGTGAATATTATGTTAAATAGTAAAAGTAATATAGATCAAGAATCAATAAAAAATTCAAATAGAAAGAAAATACTTAATCTTATTGCTGAAAAAAGGGAGTATACAAAACAAAATATTTCAAAAGAAATTGGGGTAAGTATTCCTACCGTAATTGCAAATATCAATGAGCTACTAAAAGAAGGTTTAGTTGAAGAGGCAGGAGTTGAAGGATCAACAGGTGGAAGAAAACCTATTATTGTTAGATTTTTACCTGACTCTAAGTATTCGTTTGGAGTAGAATTCACATTAAATAATGTGAGAATTGTTTTAATTAATCTTGATGCTGAAATAAAATTTGATGCTAGTTTTAAAGTTTCAGATTTTAAAAATATTGATGACATTATTGAGAAAATTCATGAAATTACTAATAATGTGGTAGGGGAAGAAAAAATTAGTCATAAGGATATCCTTGGGATAGGTTTTTCACTTCCAGGTACAGTTAATGAAGAAAGCTTAATTCTTGAGTTAGCACCAAATATAGGTATGAAAAATGTTAGCTTTAAAAGATTTTTTCAGCTGTTACAGTTTCCTATATATATAGAGAATGAAGCTAATTCAGCCGCTTTTGGTGAGTTAAATCTAGGTATTGCTAAAAAAATGAGAAACTTAGTTTATCTTTCTATTAATGAAGGTATAGGAGCTGGTATAGTAATTCAAGATTGCCTATACAAAGGGAAAAATAAACGAGCTGGAGAACTGGGACATATGACCATTGTACCTAATGGAAAACTTTGTAATTGTGGTAGAAAAGGATGCCTTGAGCAATATGCATCTATAAAATCTTTAATGGAAGATTATAATTATAAAAACTCAAAGCCTGTAAGCACCTTAAATGAGTTTTTCTCTAGAGTGGAACAAAAGGAAGACCTTGCAATGTTAGCACTTGAAAAATATTTAAGTTTTCTTGCTATAGGAATTCAAAATATTTTGTTAATTCTTGATCCACATTATGTGGTTTTAGGTGGAGAAATAAGTGATTTTTCAGAGTACTATCTTAAAGATTTAAAAGAAAAAATATTTGTGGAAAACAGCTTTTATGATGATACTAATCTGAAAATATTTACATCTAAACTTAAAAAAGATTCTTCGATTTTAGGTGCAGCGCTACTACCTTTACAAAAATTATTTTCAATAAATGAAAAGATCATTTAGGAGGAGATTAAATGACCTATGTTTTAGGGATAGATATAGGAACTACCGGAACAAAAACTATATTGTTTGATGAAAAAGGTGTAGATATTTCAAGTGCGTTCAAGGATTATCCTTTGTATCAACCCAAAATCGGATGGGCTGAACAAAAACCTGAAGATTGGTGGGAAGCTGTAGTAGTTACAATAAGTTCAGCAATACAAGAAAGTGGAGTAAACATTGAAGATATTAAAGGAATAGGTTTATCAGGGCAGATGCATGGTTTGGTTATGATTGATAAAGAAGGACTGGTTTTAAGACCTTCAATAATATGGTGTGATCAAAGAACTTCTGAAGAATGCTACGAAATAACAAATGCAGTGGGCGCTGAAAGATTAATTGAAATAACAGCTAACCCAGCATTAACAGGTTTTACTGCATCTAAAATTATGTGGGTTAAAAAACATGAACCAGAACTTTATGAAAAAACTTATAAAATACTTTTGCCAAAGGATTATATAAGATTTATGCTTACTGGGGAATTTTGTACAGAAGTATCAGATGCCAGTGGAATGCAGCTTTTAGATGTTCCTAACAGAAATTGGAGTGATGAAGTATTAGAAAAACTTCATATTAATAAAGACTTACTTGGGAAAGTTTATGAATCACAAGAAGTTACTGGAACAGTTAATAAAACTGCTGCAAAACTTACAGGGCTTAAAGAAGGGACTAAGGTAGTTGGGGGAGCAGGAGATCAAGCTGCTGGAGCCATAGGAAATGGCATTGTAAGACCAGGAGTAGTTTCTTCTACAATAGGAACCTCAGGGGTAGTATTTGCACATACTGATAAAATTACTATAGATAAAAAAGGTAGAGTTCATACCTTCTGTCATGCGGTACCAGGTGCTTGGCACATAATGGGAGTTACTCAAGCAGCGGGATTGTCTTTAAAATGGTTTAAAGATAATTTGTGTGTTCTGGAAAACCAAAATTCAGCTTCATCAGGTGTTGATGTATATCAGGAGCTAAACTGCGAGGCTAAATCTGTAAAACCAGGTTGTGATGGTTTAATGTATTTACCTTACCTTATGGGAGAAAGAACCCCACATTTAGACCCTTATGCAAGAGGGGTTTTTTTTGGTCTTACTGCAAGGCATAACAAAAATGATATGCTCAGATCTGTTATGGAGGGGGTAGGCTATAGCCTTAAGGATTGTATGGATATAATTAACGAAATGGGTATAACAGTTAATGAAGTAAGGGCTTCTGGCGGTGGCGGTAAAAGCGAAGTTTGGAGACAGATTCAAGCGGATATGTTCAATTCTGAAGTAGTTACTATTAACTCTAGCGAAGGACCTGCTCTAGGAGTAGCAATTTTAGCTTTAGTAGGTCTGGGAGTTTATCCATCTGTAATGGAGGCTTGTGATACTATTATTCATAAGGTTACTTCTCAAAAACCAATTAAAGAAAATAGTAAATTGTATAGTAAATATCATGATATCTATAAACAACTATATGGAGCATTAAAGCCTGAATTTATTAATTTAAATAAGGTAAAATAAATTAAAATGAATGGTGGGTGAATTATGAGTATAAAAAAGGATTTTGGAACTGTAGATGGAAAGGCAGTATATTTTTTCACTATTAAAAACTCAAAGGGTATGGTTGCAGAAATTACTAACTATGGATCTACGTTAGTATCTCTAAAGGTCCTAGATAATAAAGGTGAGTTTAATGATGTAGTTTTAGGGTACGACAAATTGGAAGATTACTTAAAGTATAAATACTTTTTTGGAGCAACAATAGGGCGATTTGCTAACAGAATCGAAAATTCAAGTTTTGAGCTCAATGGAATCCAGTATAATGTAGCTAAAAATGATGGCGAAAATCATTTACATGGTGGATTAGTGGGATTTGACAAAGTAGTTTGGGAAGAAAAATCACAAAAGAAAGAATCCAATAGTAGTATTGAATTTTCTTACCTTAGTATAGATGGAGAGGAAGGATACCCTGGAAATCTTAATATAAGAGTTAAGTATACCGTTACAGAAGACAATGAATTGAAAATAGAGTATTATGCTATTTCGGACAAGGATACTATAGTGAACATTACTAATCATTCGTATTTCAATCTTTCAGGACAAGGGTCAGGAGATATTTTAAAGCATAAAATTATGATTAATGCTGATAAATTTACTATCAATGATAAATATTCTATCCCCACTGGTGAAATAGCTGAAGTGAACAATACTCCAATGGATTTTCGAAAACTTACCTATATAGGAGAAAATATTTCAAGTAGCTATGAACAAATTGTGTTTGGGAGTGGTTATGATCATAACTGGATAATTAATAATAGTGGTAAAAAACTTGTAAAGGCAGCTGAAGTTTATGATGAGAAAAGTGGGCGTGTCATGGAAGTTTATACAACTAAACCTGGAGTGCAGTTTTATTCAGCAAATTTTCTTGATGGTTTAGAACTAGGAAAAGGGGGTGCTAAATACATAAAAAACGGTGCGCTATGTCTAGAAACACAGTATTTTCCTAATTCGGTTAAACACAAGAATTTTTCTTCACCAATACTTAAAGCAAAGCAGAAGTATGAACATAGTACTATATATAAATTTTCTGTTAAGTAAGTTGCATTCCATAGAAATAAAATACGGGGAAAGCCAGTAGTACCACGTGGAGAAGGCATAATAAGTAATGATATAGCAACTTCATTAATACAAAAATAAAATTTACAAAGTAATAAAAACCTTGGAACTGAAATTTTTGTTTCAAGGTTTTATTAATTTAGTATTAATTTAGCATTGAATTTTTATTTGGTCTATATTTCGAAGAAAAGTATTAATTTTGTAGTTTACTTTCTTTAAAATTTATAGAATTGTTCTTTTATAATTGTTTTCCTCATACAAGTATCATGCTACCATGAAGTTATTCAGATTATTTTAATAATAAATAAGACTATTTGAAAGGATGAGATGATTGAAAGAAAATTTGCCGAAATTAAAAGGCCAAATTACTCTACCTACAGAGAGCGGTATAGACAAAGAAATTGCAATGCTTTATGAAAAATGGGGTTGCGATGCAGTGAGAGATTGCGATGGCACAAAGCTTCCCGATGAAATTAAGAAATTGGCTGAAAAAGTGTATTCTACATTTTTCCCTACAAGGGGTGATCAAGTTTGGGCAAGGCAGCATAAAGACCAAGCTCAGGAGTTATATCTTATGTCGGAATACAATACTGCCATATTAGATATTCTAGAGATAGATATAATGGCAGGGTATTTTGACCAGCAATTTGAAATTGACACTGTGCATGATCCCAAAAGCTGGTGGGAGGTAATAGATCGAACAACAGGGAAAATTATCGATCCTTCATGCTGGGAGTTTCATAGTGCAACAGGAAAGGTAAGAATTAGCAGTACTGAAAAGTATCATAACTATACTGTAGGCTTCCTTGTATACATGATCTGGGATCCTACACAAATGTTCAACCATATTACAAACAATTGGGGAGACAGACCTCATGAAGTGTCAAGTGATGTCTGCCATCCGGAAACTAGAAAAAATATGTTGGAATACCTTGAGCGTTGGCTTAAGGAACACCCAGATACTGATGTAGTAAGATTTACAACCTTTTTCTATCATTTTACACTTATTTACAATCAGCTGGGTATGCCTAAGTTTTTTGACTGGTTTGGCTATGGTTCAAGTGTAAGTCCTTTAACGATGGAAGAATTTGAAAAATCAAAAGGCTATAAGCTGAGACCTGAAGATATTATTGATGAAGGATATTATAATAATCCCTTCAGGATTCCATCAAGGCAATTTCTTGATTATATGGATTATATACAGAGTTTTGTGGCAGTTACAGCAAAAGAATGCGTTGATATTGCTCACAAACATGGCAGGGAAGCTATCATGTTCCTTGGTGACAATTGGATAGGTACTGAACCCTTTGGTAAGCATTTTGAAAAAATAGGTCTTGATGGAGTGGTTGGATCAGTTTCCTATGGAGCACAAATAAGGATGATTTCTGAAATACCAGGGCTTAAATATACAGAAGCTAGATTTATGCCTTACTTCTTTCCAGATGTATTCTTTGAAGGTGGCAATCCTTTAAAGGAACTTAACTTTTCTTGGATGGCAGGAAGAAGGGCTATTGCGAGAAAGCCTGTGGACAGGATGGGATATGGTGGTTATCCGTCACTTGCTCTAAAATTTCCGGAATTTATAGAAAGAGTAGGCAGTATATGTGATGAGTTTAGGGAAATCTACTCAAATATAAATGGAGACAAACCGTACAGCCCACCCTTCAAGGTGGCAGTATTAAACTGCTGGGGTAAACTGCGCTCCTGGTATGCAGGCTGTGCAGGTCGCGCTTCAGGCTATAAAGCAATATATTCAACCGGACAGGTGGAAGAAACCTTATGCGGCATGCCCTTTGAAGTGGAATATATAAGTTTTGATGATATAAAAGAAAATGGTATACCTGAAGATATTGGAGTAATAATCAATGTAGGTGCTGCTAATACTGCATGGAGCGGTGGGACAAACTGGATGGATGAGACAGTAGTTTCGAGAATAAGGGAATGGGTTAATAACGGTGGAGGATTTATTGGTATTGGTGAGCCCACTGCGTGTCAGCACCAAGGAAGGTACTTCCAATTATCTGACATACTTGGAGTGGAGAGAGAATCAGGATATTACCTTAATTATCCTAGATATGCCCAGTTGAGTACTGAGGAGCATTTTATAATGGAAGATGTTACAGATAAAATCAACTTCGGTGAAGAAATAATGTGGGTATATGGAAATGGAAAAGATGGAAAAATACTTTCCATGAACGGAGATTATGTTCAGGTTGCTGTAAATACATACGGCAAAGGCCGTTCAACATATTTTTCAGGGTTTGAGTATGGAACGGAAAACAACCGCCTTCTTCTTAGAACTATTTATTGGACGGCTGGGAAAGAGGATGATATGAAAAAGTGGCATTGCTCAAATATAAATACTGAATGCCATGCATACCTCAAAGCAAGGAAGTATGCAATTTTAAATAATTCTTATGAAAAACAGGAAACCCAAGTATACTGTGGAGACGGTAACAAGATGAATATTACTCTTGAACCAATGGAATGTAGATGGTTTGAGTTGGATTGGAGATAGATAAAAGATGAATAAAAAAGAAAGAGTTTTTACTACAATACGACATATGGAGCCTGACAGAGTTCCAAAAGGAGAATTATACATAGATCCGGTTCTGGCAAACAAGCTTCTAGGTAAGGAATATCCACTTGACTACTTTCATATGCAAAGGGATCTAGAAGTAAGGGACCTTCTTAATATAGATATTATAAATCTTGGAGAATGGCCCTGTGAGGAAATAGGTGTCGACGAGAAAGGATATAAGAAGTTTAGAAGCGTATACGGCGAAGAGTATATATTCAATGGCAAAAGCAAACACGTTGTAAAACCTCCCTTTGATGATATTGAGGATGTAGATAAATACCTTGTTCCTGATATTAAAAAGTGTACAGGCAAGATTATAGAGGAATATGCATCCAATACCGACATGTTTATTATGGCCCAAATAGGAGGACCTATCAGCATGATAAACGAAATGATAGGTATGGAAGACTATCTTGTGTACTGCTTGACAAATACGGATGAGATCATTACTCTCGGAGAGAAAATCATGGAGTATGAGATTGCCAAGGCCAAACTGTTCATTGATAAAAAGGCCGACGCAATTCTTATTGCTGATGATATGGCCTTCAATTTGGGTACTTTCTTTAATCCTGAGTTAATGAGAAGAATAGCCTTCCCACTATACAAGCATGCAATTAGAGAAATAAAGAAATATAAAGATGTTCCAGTGTTCCTTCATACTGATGGTAATATTATGAAGGTTGTGGATGATATAGTAGAGGCGGGCTTTGATGGTTTACAGTCAATTCAGCCATCGGCAGGCATGGATATTGCAAAAATCAAAAAAGAATATGGAGATAAAATTTGCATTATGGGTAATATAGATCTGGACTATGTAATGTCATTTGCACCTCCAGAAGAGGTTCAGGACATAGTAAAAAAGACAATTGATATTGCAGCACCGGGTGGGGGTTTTATTCTAAGTACATGTAATATTTTGGTAGATGCAATTCCGCCAGAGAACGCCTTAGCAATGTATAAGACAGCCCATGAGTATGGAGGTTACAATAAAATATAGTTCTATTTGATATAGGAGGCATAAATAAACATGGATAAGATAAACAAAGCTTATGTAGTAACTCACACACACTGGGACAGGGAGTGGCGTTACCCATTATGGGAAAACAGGATGTATTTAGTCAACCTTATGGAAGAGCTTCTTGATATATTGGATACTAACCCAAATTATAAATCCTTTTTACTGGATGGGCAAACAGTTGTTATAGAAGATTATTTACAAGTAAGACCAGAAAACAGAGAAAAAATTGAAAAGTATATAAAAGAGGGAAAGCTACAGGTAGGTCCATGGTATACTCTGCCTGACCTTTATCCATTAGATGGAGAATGGCTTGTTAGAAATCTTTTAAAGGGAACTAGATGTGCAAAAAGTCTTGGTAAATGTTTAAATGTAGCTTATGAATCCTTTGGTTGGGGACAGATATCACAGTTTCCTCAAATATATAAAAATTTTGGGCTAGATGTAGCAATAGTAGCAAAGAATGTATCTAAAGAACGTGCTCCAGAAAGTGAATTTTTGTGGGAAGGGGCAGATGGAACTAGAATACTTTCCACAAGACTTGGACAGCATGGTAGAGCTAACTTTTTTATGAATTCATATTTGAAGATAATGAATGGTGTGGACTTTTTATCTGATGACTATAAGCTTGGCGTAGAAAATGCAGGAGTTATGTATCATCAGGCAGATGAAAAGAATTTCTATCAGGATTATTTAAAGCTTACCAGCACAGAAAAATATAATCCTGAATTTCTTAAAGAGGCTGTGGAAATTGCAATGAAGGCTACTGAAGAAACTACTGTAAAATCACATAGAGTTATTATGAATGGCTCTGATTCTACTACAGCGCAGCCTATGCTCACTGAAATTATAAAAAAGGCCAATGAGGTATTTGAAGATACGGAATTTATTCTTTCAACTATGGAAGAATATACTGATAAGCTTAAGGAACTGGTGGATTATGATAGGCTTAAGATTGTAAAAGGAGAACTTAGAGATGGCCCATCAAACTCATGTTCAGCAAATGCACTAATGACAAGACCAAACATCAAGATGTTGAACAAAAAACTGCATAATGCGCTTGTTAAATATGCTGAACCATTATCAGTAACTAGTCATATGCTTGGTAAAAAGTATGATTCAAATTTTTTAGATATAGCAATTAAATATATAATGCTGTCACACCCTCATGATTCTATAAATGGAGTAACACAGGATAAAACTGTAGATGATGTGATGTATATGCTGAATCAAGCATTGGAAATAAGCGAGGTAATAACTAATACTGTCTGTGCAGAGATTATTAAGAAAATAGATACAAGCTCCTTTGATCTCCAGGATATAGTATTAATAGCTGTTAATCCATCACCAGTTAAAAGAAATGAAGTCGTAAAGGTATATATTGATACTCCTCAAGATATGAATATATGGGATTTTGATATTATAGACTCCATGGGTAAAAATATTGATAAGCAGCTTATTTCCAGAAAAGAAGAAATTGTTCCTGTAAATGACCTTCATGCAAGACCATGGCCATTTTATATAGACAGGCACTGTGTTTATATGAATGCAGAGGATATACCCGCAGGAGGCTATAAAGTTTTAAAGGTTGTGCCGAAGAAAAACTTTAACAGAAAAGCAGTGTTTTGGCCAGATACTAGAATCAGCAGAGGTGAGGGGATAGGTAAGGCTTCGAATATATTAGAAAACGAAAATTTAAAGGTTACTGTACAAAATAATGGAACAATAAATATTTTAGATAAAAATAATAATAAAATTTATAATAATTTAAATTATTTTGAAGATACAGGAGATTGCGGAGATTACTGGATTTACTATCCTCCATATCACAATAAAACTTATTCCAGTGAAGGGTGTAATGCAAGGATTTGGCTTGAGGATAATGGATTATTATCAGCGACAATTGCATCAGAGGTTAAGATGACTTTACCTGCTTATGCTTTTAGACATGAAAATGGTGTAAAAGGTGAAAGTAAAAGAAGTGATGAAGAAAAGGTAGTTAGTATGACAAGCTATTATACACTAAAGAAGAATTCAAAAAAGGTTGATGTAAGGCTTAAAGTAGACAATACCATTGAAGATCATAGATTAAGAGTTATGTTTGACACAGGTATAAAGACTAAATATATAGATGCAGCAGGTCACTTCACAGTAGACAGAAGACCAGTGACACCTGCTTTGGATAGAAATGGAGAGTATTATCCTGAAATGGAGACACTTCCACAACAAACCTTTGTAGATGTAAGTAATGGGGAAAATGGTTTGGCAGTAGTTAATAATTGTCTCATTGAATATCAAGTAATAGATAATGAAAAGAGTACCCTAGCTCTTACTTTGCTAAGAGGTGTGAGAAATATAATATGTACGGAAATGCGTTCTGCAGGAGCATTTCCACAGCAGAAAGGTGGACAAAGTCTGGGTATTTTGGAATATGAATATTCTATTTACCCACATGAAGGAAATTGGGAGTCTGCTGCTGTGTATAGTGAAGCTGAAAGCTTGAATGTTCCAATAAAACTAATTCAAACCTCAAGGAATGAAGGTGGAGAGCTTCCACTCGAATGTAGCTTCTTCAGTATTGATAATGAAGCTTTAGTACTTTCAACCTTTAAAAAAGCTGAGGATAGTGACGCCTTTATTTTAAGAGTATTTAACCCTTCTGAAAGAACTATTGAAGGAAGAGTAAATATTTATGCTTCAATTAAAGAAGCACACTTAGTAAATTTAAATGAAGAAAGACTTGAAGCTTTAGTAGTTGAAAATAATCATACGGTTAAAATTATAGCAGAGCCAAATAAAATAGTAACAATAGAGATGGTATTTTAAAAGCATTGGAGGAAAGTCAATTATGGTAAAAGAAATAATACCTGGACTAGGTAGTATTGAAGCAGGTAGCTTTATAGATTTGAAGATAGGGGGAGAAGGTATCTTTAAAGTAGGAGAAGGTGGAGTAAAAAGAATATTAACGCCTACTGATAAGAAGGTAGAATTCATAGTATATTCTGACAAAACCCTTTCCTATATAAAATCTGCCATGGGATATCCAGCAATCTATCCAGTTAAAGAGGTTAGTTTTGAAGGCCCTGCAGAAGCAGTACTTATGGATTTAGATGGTACTAGTGTTCATAGTGAAGCCTTTTGGATGTGGATTATTGAACAAACCATTGCTAGGCTTATGGGAAAACCAAAATTTAAACTTCAGACAGTTGATGAGCCTTTTGTATCAGGACATTCAGTATCTGAGCATCTACAATATTGTATAGACACATATTGTCCTAGTAAGAGTGTTGAACAAGCAAGAAATTATTATTATGAAATAACCAGTTATGAGATGAATCAGATTATGGCAGGACGAGGAAGGGAAGGAGCCTTCACTCCAAGTCCAGACTTAAAGGAATTTTTATACACATTAAAAGAACATAAAATAAAAATAGGGCTTGTAACCTCAGGTCTTTATGAAAAGGCATGGCCAGAAATATTATCGGCATTTAAAACACTAAAAATGGGAGACCCTTTAGATTTTTATGATGCTATAATAACTGCCGGAAGTGCAATAAGAAAAGGGCAAACAGGGACCTTAGGAGAGCTTGCTCCTAAGCCCCACCCATGGCTTTATGCGGAGACTGCCAGAGTAGGACTTGGAATAAGCCCTGCTAGAAGACATAAGGTTATCGGAATAGAAGACTCCTCAGCAGGTATTGTATCAATTAGACTTGCTGGTTTTGCAGCAATTGGAGTTGATGGAGGAAACATAGAATCAAGTGGTGTTAAGCCATTAGTTCATTCTCAATATAAAAATTTGATGGATGCACTTCCTTTGATACTGGGGGAGAAATAAAACATATATTATAATATTAAACTTAATAGTTATTTCTAAATTGAATTCTAGGTTTGGTACCTAGATTTTTTTTTGGTTAGGAGAGTGTTAGCGTTGAAATAGATGCTTCAGTACTTATATCACTATCCATTTTTCAATGCTATGATATGATTAAGTTACAAAAACAATCGCAGTATTTTTAAATATCTTCAGGGATATTTATGAAAACCCATCCTATTTTAGTAGATTTTTCAAAAAAATAAATGGGCATAAGTTTTATTGACTATCTAAATATGGTGAGAGTGGAAGAAAGTAAAAAATATTTGACGGATTTAAAGATTACATTAAGTGATATAGCCCTTACCTTTGATTACATCACAATAAAATATTACTAAAAAGTATAGTTTTATTACAATACAGAAGTTATGAAAAGGTTTATATTTGTAGCATAGTATTCAATAATAAGAGTTTAGGAGGAATATATATATATGAATTCAAGTTGAGTGGGAGAGTGAGAATGGTGAGTGCTGAATTAATTGTTGTAGGCGGATTTTTAGGTGCAGGTAAGACAACTTCTATACTAAGTATAGCAAAATATCTTATCAGTTCAGGGAAAAAAGTGGGTATAGTTACTAATGACCAAGGTAGTGAATTAGTTGATACAAACTTTAGCAGAAAAAATATTTTTAAAAGCAGCTTTCACAGAGGATATGAAGATTCTAGATTTAACCATGGAGTGCTTTAAGCCAGGAAAGCCTAATCCAACTTACAGAATAACATAAAGTAATATAACGGGTTACTAGAGAAAATGGAGGCAAAAATAAAAGAATAGAATATGGTTGGAGGTATAAATTATGAAACCAATAGAAAGAGTAGGATTATCATTACAACATAAGGAAGCTGACAGGGTACCAGTTTATCCATTACTAAATGGTGCTTCAAGAAGACTGGTAGGTGCTGACTATAAAACTTGGGCAAATAATGCACAGGTTACTGCGGATGCATATATTAAGGTAACAGAACAATTTGGCTTAGACGTTATCGTCACTTTAACAGATCTTTCAGTGGAAGCAGCAGACTTTGGGCAAAAAATTATTTATCCTGAAAGTGAAGCAGCACATCCTGATTTTAAAGATAGATTTATAAAGTCTATAGAAGACTATTCACTTGTTAAGAAATTAAATCCAAAGGAAACTCCAAGAATGAGCGAGCATATAAAACTTTGTGACCTTTTGGTTAAAGCCAAGGCACAAGAAGTCCCAATTGTAGCTTTTGTATTTGGTCCACTTGGAATACTTGGAATGCTAAGGGGCGAACAGGATTTATTCATGGATATTCTAGAAGAACCAGAAGCTCTTATAGCTCCTCTAGATGCCATAACAGATACTTTATTTGATTATGTAGATGCACTTATAGATACAGGAGTACACGCTATAATGTTTGACACATTGTTTGCATCTCAGTCCATAATGAGTAAGAAAATGTGGGTTCAAACAGAAGGACCACTTGTTAGAAAATTAGCAGAACATGTTCACGCTCGCGGCTGCATGGTTATGATTCATAACTGTGGTAATGGAATCTATTTTGATGTTCAAATAGAAGCAATGAAGCCAGAAGCCATATCCTTCCTTCACATACCAGATGATTGTACTTCTTTCGAAGATATAAAATCAAAGTATGGAGATAAAACAACTTTAATTGGAAATATTTCTCCAACTTGGCTAATAAGTGCTTCAACAGAAGAAATAGAGGCAGAATGTAGGAAAGTAATAGATGCCTTTAAAAAAGATGGAGGATTTATACTTGCAACAGGTTGCGAATATCCAGCAAATGCAACTTTTGATGCGGCTGAGACAATGATAAGAATGGCATCAGAATACGGAAGTTATAAAAATTAAAATTTAATAAAATATTACTAAAAAGTATGCTTTTTTACAATACAGAAGTTATGAAAAGGTTTATATTTGTATTATGATAATAAAATATAAAAGTTTAGGGAGGAATTATATATGGATTTAAAAGAACTTTCATTATTTGTACAAAAGGGCAATGCTAAAAAAGTTAAAGAATTGGTTAATATAGCTCTTGAAGAAAAAATTGATGCTGAGCAAATATTAAATGAAGGGCTAATATCAGCTATGGGTGAAGTTGGAATCAAATTTAAAAATAATGAAATTTATGTTCCAGAAATGTTAATTGCTGCTCGAGCTATGAATGCTGGAATGCAAATCCTTGAACCAATTCTTACAGCGGCTGGAGTTAAAGCAATAGGCGTTGCTGTTATAGGAACTGTTAAAGGAGATTTGCATGATATAGGTAAAAACCTTGTTAGAATGATGCTTAAAGGTTGTGGTATAGAAGTCTATGATATTGGGGTAGATGTTTCACCAGAAGCCTTCGCAGATAAAGCTGAAGAGGTAGGAGCACAAATAGTTTGTTTATCAGCTCTTTTGACAACAACAATGCCCTCCATGAAAGATGTAATTGACGAATTTACTAAACGTGGAATTAGAGATAAATACATATTCATGATAGGTGGAGCTCCAATTACAACTAATTTTGCTAAAGAAATAGGAGCAGATCATTATACAGCCGATGCTGCAACAGCTGCTGAAGTTGCAAAGTCATTATTGGTTAGCTAGCTTCAAAAATAGTGGGAATTGATTTTGAATAATTAGATATAAAGGTGGCAAGAGGAGATTTATCGTCTAACTTATCACCTTTTAAATTGGAGATTTGATAATTATTTACTACTGGTTTTTCCAAATAATTTATCTATTTCTATAGCTGCATCATCAAGGGCTTCCTTAGCGTCTATTTCACCAAACATAACAGATTGAATTTTGGGGAAAAGCAGGTTAGAAGCAGGTATCCATTCAGCTATATGTATACCAATTATAATAGTCTAAATAAAAAGCAATGCGTCCATCTACAAAATTATGGGCAACATCATCCCAAAGATAATTTATCATGTCTTTGGGCATAGAGTTGGACCCATATAATTCCTTTAAAATTGAAACTGCCTCAACCCCCTTTTCGCTATTGAAATCACTTTTGCTATTAGCTGATATAAAGTTACCACCTAGTGAGGTTAAGATTTCATAAAACCTTCCTGTTAAAGCTTCTTCTTTTCCAGCAAATACGGTTCCATAAAGAGATTCTCCTTTCGTAAAGAATTTAGCCACGTCAACGAAATCAACCCAATTTTCGGGCACCTTCAGATCTTTATTATATTTTTTCCTAATTATTTATCTAAAGGTTCTAGATAGGGTATATATTGTGTGAAATAGCTGGAATGATTTGATATTATATCATAAGCTACAGTGCCTGCTTCAAAATCCATTCGAAGTTTCTTATCTAATTCAAAATGATTTGATTTAAAGGTTATTTCTACTTTTACATTATTCAGCTTTTCAAACTTAGATATCTCACTATACAGTTTTTCCTAATCTCCACCACCAATAAAAGCACATCTTATTATAGAGGGGTTACCACTACCTCTATGTCCTAATGTACTATTAAATAGAACATATGCTAACAGCATACATTTATAGTTAAGAATTGCAAGAAAAATCAATATTTATATCACTATCCATTTTTTCTATCCTATGATATGATTAAATTGCAAAAATAATATATTGTTTATAGATAAAATGAATCGTTTCAATAAAAGGGGGACACCATGTATAAGCTTATTATTATTGAAGATGAATTGATATTAAGAAAAAATATAATTAAAAAGATAGAATGGGAAAAGTATGGGTTTTGTGTTGTCGGGGAGGCTGAGAATGGAAGAGATGCAATAGATGTAATCGATTGTACGAATCCTGATGTGATTATTACAGATATAGATATGCCTTTTATGAATGGGCTGGAGCTATCAAAAATTGTAACAGAAAAATATCCAATGATAAAAATAGTTATTCTCTCAGGGTTTGATGATTTTAAATATGCACAACAGGCCATAGAACTCAATGTAGCAGAATATGTACTGAAACCGATTTCATCAGAAGAGCTAATCAAAACATTAGTAAAAATCAAAGTACAAATAGATGAAGAAATTTTTAAAAAAGAAAACCTACAAGAATTAAAGGAACATTACTTAAAAAGTTTACCAGTGATGAAAGGAAACTTTTTGAGTTCGCTTGTGGTTGGCAAGCAACCCAAAGAAGGTATTTTAAACAAAGCCCTTTATTATAATATAGACCTATTGGGTGAAGTGTTTGCATGTGCAGTGGTTAGTATTGATAAAAATATGTTTAATGATAACAATTTTAGCCAAGAAGAGGCAGAACTTAATAGATACGGTGTATTTAATATAATTGAAGAGGTGATTTTAAAGCACTCCTTGGGGATTGTATTCTCACATTATGATTATATTATCGCTATAATGAAGAATGATGAAAAAAACAAAGAATATATGGTAAGTAAAATATTTATGGCTCTAGAAGAAGCAAGGCAATGCATAGAAAAATATATGCAATTTACAGTTACTATTGGAATAGGAAGTTTGTGTACAAGTATTGAAAATATAGATGAGTCTTTTTTTGGTGGGTTGGCTGCATTAGAGTATAGATTTGTTGCTGGGAATAATAAATTAATCTACATTGACGATTTAGAACCACAAAAGACTAAAAAGATGGTTTTTGATGATGATAAAGAACACATGTTGTTATCGAGTATTAAATTTGGCACGGAAGAAGATATTTATAGTGCACTTGAAATTTTATTTGAAGATATTACAGAAGTGAAAGCCTCTTTTAGTGATTACCAAATATATCTTTTAGAGATTCTCGCGGCAATCACAAAGATGTCAAAAGATCTTGCACTAAATTTTTCGTCAATTTTGGAACCAAATTATAATATTTTTGTTGAAATATTTAAATTTAACACAATAGGTGAGGTGAAAGAATGGTTTGAGTTGGTCTGTATAAAGCTTATGCAATCAATTGGAGGCAAAAGGGAAAAATCAGCAAAAATACTTGTAGATAAGGCACAAGAGTATATAAGGGAAAATTATACAGATAGCGAACTTAGTTTAAATAAGGTCAGTAGTTTTATTCATGTTAGTCCTAATTATCTTGGAACTATCTTCAAAAATGAAGTTGGCGAAACATTTGTAAATTATCTATTACAAATCAGGATGGAAACTGCCAAGAATATTTTATGTTCTACAAATTATAAAAATTTTCAGATAGCTGAAAAAGTAGGGATATCTGATCAGTATTACTTTAGCCATTGTTTTAAAAAGTATTTTAAAAGTTCACCGAATGAAGTTAGAAAAAGTTTTCAAAAGTAAGGAGTTGCGAAGCTTGAATGTAAAAATCAAAAAAAAGTTTACTAGTATAGTAAGAATGATTAGAAATGCATTTCAAGTGAACAGTATACAATCTATTATTACGGTTTCTTTTATTTTAATTACTGTGACTGGAATGGTTTTGATGAGTATAACCCTTTACAATAAATTTTATCAGACTACAAAAACAAATGCAGCTATAAGTACTTCTCAAATTATGGATCAGGTAAATATAAATTTAGGATATTACGTTAAGGGAATGAATGAAGTATCAAATTTAGTAAATACAGAATTAAATAACAGTGCATATAATAGGGGAAATGATATAAGCAAGGTATTGAAAATGGCTACAAAGCTAAGAAATGATATTGTTACTTTAGCGGTTTTTTCTAAAAATGGAGAACTGGTAACTACTTCTTCTAGTGGAAAGTTAAAAAAAGGTTTGAATGTTCAAGAAGAACAATGGTTTAAAGAAGAGAAGCTGAAACCGGAGCAGTTTCATTTTTCATATCCACATGTGGAAAATTTATTTGCAGGACAGCATTTATGGGTAGTTTCACTAACTAGACAAACAAACGTTATTTATAAAGGTATTATTGAAAAAGGTATTTTACTTGTAAATATGAATTTTAGTGCAAGTGATGAATTGTGCCACAAAGTAAGTCTTGGAAAAAGAGGCTATATGTATATTATAGATAAGGATGGTAACCTAATATATCATCCTCAACAGCAGATGATTTATGCTGGGCTTAAAAAAGAAAACATAGAATTTGCAGTGAATCATAAAGAAGGAAATTACATTGAAAATTATAATGGTGAGCAAGCTGTTGTGAGTATAAAGAATGTAAAATACACTGAATGGAAGCTAGTTGGAATAAGTTATTATAATGATATAATAACAACAAAAAAAGACATTTATTCCTATTTTATCATTATATTGATTGTGAGCATCTTTAGTGTTTGCTTTATTTCAATATTAATATCAGCAAGAATTTCTAGTCCTATTAAGAAACTTGAAAAACTTATGAGCAGGGTGGAAAAGGGCGAGCTTAATATTTATTCAGAGGTAGAAGGAGAAAGGGAAGTAAAGCAACTATCGAAAACCTTTAATTTAATGATTTTTCGAATCAGAGATCTTATGGAACAAATTGTTGATGAGCAGGAAGAAAAAAGAAAGAGTGAAATAAAAGCATTGCAGGCTCAAATTAATCCTCATTTTCTATATAACACCTTGGATTCAATTGTATGGATGGCAGAGAATAATGAAAAAGAAGGAGTTATAAAAATGGTTACTGCCTTAGCTAATCTTTTTAGAATTAGTATTAGTAGGGACGGAGATATTATTGATATTAAGGGGGAATTACAACATGCAAGGAGCTATTTAATCATACAACAAATTAGATATGGGGATAAATTTGATTTTATTATCGAAGAAATGTCAGCATCTGTCTTACAAAATAAAACATTAAAGATTATATTGCAGCCTATTATTGAAAATGCAATTAATCATGGCATAAAACGAATGGTGGATAAGGGAAATATTAGAATTAGTGGACAAGTTATAGAAAATAAAATATGCCTTTCAGTGAGTGATAATGGAATTGGAATGTCTCTAGAAAAGGTTTCTAAATTACTTCGTAAGGAACAAAAGGTAGAGGGACATTCAGGTATAGGAGTAAAAAATGTTCATGAAAGAATCCAGTTGTATTTTGGACTAGAGTATGGTCTGGAAATAAGCAGTGAAGTAGATGAGGGAACTACAGTGAAAATATGGCTCCCTTTTATAGGAGAGTAGGAAGGCGGCTAAAACTTGAAATACATGTTTAAGATAATTTTATTAATAGAAACATTTCTTGTTTTGTTTTTTAGTGTAGGGTGTGTAAGTACAGATATAGCAACCGTGGAGAAGAAAAAAACTATTGCAGTGATTGTAAAAACTAAGGGTAACGATTTTTGGAAAACTGTAATGCTTGGAGCAGAAGCTGCTGCAAAGGAATTCGATGTAAATGTGGAGTTTACTTGTCCGCCAAATGAAAAAGATGCAGACGGGCAAATTGAACAAGTAAATCGTGTAATTAATAAAAAAGTAGACGCAATTGTTCTTGCCGCCTGTGATTACGAAAAACTTGTCCCTGTAACAGAAAAAGCAATTGACAAAGGGATACCTGTAGTAATTATCGATTCAGAACTCAATTCTTCTAAAATATCAAGCTTTATTGCAACAGATAATAAGGAGGCAGGAAATCTAGCAGGACAAAAGCTTTTAGAGATAGCTGGAGAACAGTGTAATGTAGTAGTTATGAGTTTTGTAAAAGGCACAGCCACTGCAAACCAAAGGGAGAAAGGTCTTTTTGAAGTAATAAATAAACATCCTGGTATTAAGGTATTGGATATACAATATTGCTATTCAGAAGCAGAAATTGCAAGAGAGCAAACAAAAATGGTTATAAAAAAATATGATAAAATTGATGCAATAGTAGCGCTGAATGGTCCTGCTGCAATGGGGGTAGCGGATGCGATACAAAATATGAATTTGCAAGGAAAAGTTAAAGTGATTGGATTTGACAGCACTCACGAAGAGATTGACTTTATGGAAGCGGATGTAATACAAGCAACAATAGTACAAAATCCCTTTAATATGGGCTATTTAGGGGTGAAAAGTGTTTTAGAAGTTTTAAATGAAAAGTCGGTTCCTAAAAATGTGGATACGGGTTCAAAAGTAATAGATAAAAAAAACATGTATACGCCAGAAAATCAAAAGTTACTTTTTCCTTTTGTAAATTGAAATTAGCTCCCTGTAGGGAGCTTTTATTTTTTTGAATTTATTAACAAATTTACAACATAGTTGAATATTCTAAAAATTCAGTTGATTTTTGTATTATAAATAAATTGATTGGATGATAATATATAAGCAAGTACAAGGTATATATTAGATGAAAACGTTTTTAGAAGTAGATAAAAACTTGTAATAGATTGGAGGCGATACTACATGGGTGAAGTTATAGTTTCAATGGAAGGGATAGAAAAATATTTTCCAGGTGTTCATGCACTTAATCAATGTAAATTTGAATTGCGAACAGGAGAGGTACATGCATTGCTTGGAGAAAATGGTGCGGGTAAGTCTACCATGATGAAAATTTTGACCGGTGTATATAGGAAAGATGATGGTACAATTTTTTATAAAGGTAAGGAAGTTGATATTCAGGGGCCAAAGGATGCGCAGGAGTTAGGAATTGCAATTGTTCATCAAGAATTGAATCTTATGCCACATCTTACTATAGCACAAAACATTTTCATAGGACGTGAAATCATAAAAGGAACCAAGTTCATATTAAATGAAAAGGGAATAAATGAAATGACCCAGAAATTATTTGATCGAATGCATCTTGATTTAGATCCTCGTACGAAGGTTGCAGATATTTCTGTTGCAAAACAACAGATGGTAGAAATTGCAAGGGCACTTTCCTTTAAGGCAGAGGTTATTATTATGGACGAACCAACAGCAGCTTTGGCGGATTCAGAAATAGAAGAACTCTTTCGCATGATTTATGAACTCCGTGATAGTGGAGTTGGAATTGTATATATATCTCATCGAATGGAGGAACTAAAAAAAATATGCGATCGTGTTACTGTTATGCGTGATGGATGTTATATAGATACAGTAAAAATGAAAGATGTTACTGTAGACCAAATTATTCATATGATGGTAGGTAGAGCAATTTATGATACTGTCAAACCTTGCATAGGTGATTGTAGTACAGAAGTTGTATTAGAGGTTAAAAATCTAAATAGAGGTCGTATGATTAAAAATGTAAGTTTTCATTTAAATAAAGGCGAAATATTAGGATTTTCAGGTCTTATGGGGTCTGGGCGTACAGAGGTAGCACGTGTGATTTTTGGCGCAGATAATATAGAGTCAGGAGAAATTTTTATAAAAGGTAACAAAGTTCACATCAAGTCACCTGGTGATGCAGTTAAACATGGAATAGGTTATCTTTCAGAAGATCGTAAACGATATGGTCTTACTGTTGGAATGGATGTAGAATCTAACATTGTTCTTTCAACTTTCAATAAATTTATAGGCCCTTTTGGTTGGGTAAATGCTTCTAAAACTAAAGATATAGCAGAAGAAATGGTTGTAAATCTTGGGATTAAAACACCTAGTATTTCGCAAAAAGTAAAATTTTTATCCGGAGGAAATCAGCAAAAGGTGGTAATTGGTAAGTGGCTTACCCGGGATAGTGAAATTTTGATATTCGATGAACCTACCCGTGGTATTGATATAGGGGCAAAGAGCGAGATTTATAAGCTACTTAACGACTTAGTAGCTAAGGGCAAGTCAATTATAATGATATCATCTGAGTTACCTGAAATATTGCGTATGAGCCATCGTATTATGGTGATGTGTGAAGGGCGGATTACAGGAGAGCTAACTGCAGCAGAAGCTACGCAAAAACTTATTATGCAATATGCTACAAAGCGTGAGTAACAAAACACTGCTGAGTGTTTTAAAAAATATTGACTCTAGGGGGGCTAAAATATGAAAAGTACAATAGTTGAAAGTAAATTTATTAGAAAAGAAATCCTAGCTGGTGGCGTTACCACACAGAAGCTTCTGGCATTTGGTAGTTTAATTGCAATATTTATAGCATTTTCTGTTGTATCACCAAACTTTGCTAAGTTTGATAATATAGTTGGAATTCTGCTTGCAACAGCAGTTACAGGTATATTAGCTGTTGGAATTACTTTTGTAGTTATTACTAGTGGTATTGATTTATCAATTGGTACGGTAATGGCGTTCTCAGCAGTTTGTGCTGGTTTGTTTATAACTAATATGAAACTTCCTATTTTTGTAGGAGTTCTAGGAGGCATAGCGGCTGGTGGATTATGCGGGTTCTTGAATGGTACAGCTATAGCGAAGGCAAAAATACCACCTTTTATTGCAACTTTGGGCATGATGATGATAACAAAGGGTCTTTCACTGGTGTTATCAAATGCAAGGCCAATATATTTTAATGACACACCTGCTTTTACAAAGATTTCTACTGGGACAGTTTTTGGAATTCCAAATGCAGTTTTAATATTCTTTGTAGTTGCTATAATAGCAAGTTTAATCCTATCAAAAACAGTACTTGGTAGATATACTGTGGCAATTGGAAGCAATGAAGATGCAGCAAGATTATCTGGCATCAATGTAGATAAATGGAAAATAATAATATATACGCTTTGTGGAATTTTTGCGGGAATAGCCGGAATTATAATGGCGGCTCGTTTAAATTCAGCACAACCTGCTTTAGGAGCTGGTTATGAAATGGATGCAATTGCAGCAGCAGTTATAGGCGGTACTTCACTTAGTGGTGGGGAAGGAACTATACTCGGTACAGTAATTGGAGCATTTATTATCTCAGTACTTACAAATGGGCTTAGAATAATGTCTGTTCCACAGGAATGGCAAACTGTAATTACTGGTTGCATTGTTATTTTGGCAGTTTATATGGACATTAAACGTCGAAGAAAATAAAATGTAAACATTTAACAGCTTATTTCTACCCGGTTTCTACTGCTTAGAGGGATTTATTCTAAAGGGCAGAGTAATATATTATATTAAAAATTAAAGGGGGAACATTAAAAATGAAGAAATTATTTTCTGTTACTTTAAGTTTAGTTATGGCGGCGTCTATATTTAGTGGCTGTGGACAAAAGCAAGCAGAGGTGGCAACAACAACACCTTCAGAAACACCAGCAAAGACTGAGAAAATTTATATTCCTGTTATTTCAAAAGGCTTCCAACATCAATTTTGGCAAGCTGTAAAACAAGGAGCTGAAAAGGCTGCAAAACAATACAATGTGGAAATTACTTTTGAGGGACCAGAAACAGAAACTATGGTTGATAAACAAGTAGAAATGTTACAGGTGGCATTAGGAAAGAAACCAAGCGCAATATGTTTAGCTGCATTAGACAGTAAAGCTTTGATTCCACTATTGGAGAAAGCAAAAGAACAAAACATTCCAGTTATTGGTTTTGATTCGGGCGTAGAAAGTACAATTCCAGTTACAACTTGTGCTACAGATAATAAAGCTGCATCAGCAGTTGCAGCAGATAAAATGGCTGAACTTATAGGTGGTAAAGGTGAAATTGCTATGGTTGTTCATAGTCAAACAAGTTCTACAGGCGTTGATCGTCGTGATGGATTTGTAAATCAAATTAAAGCAAAATATCCTGATATTAAAATTGTTGATATACAATACGGTGATGGAGACCAGCTTAAATCTACAGATCTTGCAAAAACAATTTTCCAAGCACATCCAAACTTAAAGGGATTTTTCGGAACAAATGAAGGATCGGCAGTGGGAGTTTTGAATGCAGTTAAAGAGTTAAAGAAAGAAAATAAAGTTGTAATTGTTGGTTATGATTCTGGTAAACCTCAAATGGATGGCATTAAAAGTGGAGTTCAAGCAGGTGCAATTACACAAGATCCGATTGGTATTGGTTTCAAAGCGGTTGAAGCTGCTGTAAAGGCAATCAAAGGCGAAAAGTTAGAAAAAACTATAGATACTGGATTCCATTGGTATGATAAGAAAAACATAGATAATGAAGACATAAAAGCTTTGTTATATAATTAATTGATATTTATCATATAAGATATACTTAATAACTAATCTTATTATAATAAATATATGTAAAAATGCACAAATATAAAAAAGAAGTAGAGATAAAGGTTATGCTACTTCTTTTTTATTAAACTCAAGAAATCATAGCTGAAATTAAAGCAATTCTTTCAAAAATAGAAAATAAAACAATAATGAAAATCCACACAAAAAGCAAACCTAAAAAAAAGTATTGACTAAAAATCAATAAAAGTCTATCCTATAATCAAAGTGAAACGTTTTATATTTATATAGATAAGTGTAGGTGAGAGTATGGGAGCAACAATTAAAGATATATCCAAAAGTACGGGGTTATCTCTAGGCACGATTTCAAAATTTATTAATGGTGGAACCGTTCTTGAGAAAAATAAAATTATTATTCAACAAGCAATTGAAAAAATGGATTTTAAAGTAAATGAATTGGCTAGGGCACTTAAGACAAGTAAAACCATGACAATAGGGGTTTTAATTCCATCACTTGAAAATATTTTTTGTACATGTGTTGTATCTAATATAGAAAATATTCTTCTTAAAAACGGCTATTCAACGATTATATGTGATTATCAAGATAATCTACTTCTAGAAAAAGAAAAACTTAATTTTTTAATGAATAAAAGAGTGGATGGAATGATTATTGTTCCGCTATCTGAAATTGAAGAGGAAATTGAAAAAATAATACAAAGTAAAATTCCTATTATTCTAATTGATAGAATGTTAGAATTATCTCGGTGCGATATGGTATTAGTAGACAATTTGAACGCATCCTATGAAGCTGTGGAACATCTTATTGTAAACGAACACAAAAGGATTGGTATTATAAGTGGACCCAAGGAAGTGTATACTGCTCAAGAGAGGCTAAAAGGCTACGTAAGGGTGCATGAAGATTATTCTATGAAAATAGATGATGAGTTGGTTAAGTATGGAGATTATAAATTGGAAAGCGGATATGAGAAATTGATTGAATTTTTATCTATGGATTTCCCTCCTACAGCGGTATACGTAACTAATTATTATATGACGCTAGGAGCAATGATAGCAATCAATGAAAAAAATCTGAGAATTCCGGAAGATCTCTCCATTATAGGATTCGACAATCTTGAGATGGCTAGAATTTTCAAACCAGCCTTATCTATTGTAGTACAACCAATGAAACAAATTGCAGAAACCTCAGCAAATCTTTTATTAAAAAGGCTTTCTGGTGATTACAATGGCTTTCCACATATAGAGAGATTGAAAGCAAGAGTTCTATTGCAACAATCTGTGAAGTCTTTGATTTAATGGGTTAGTTAGGTTTTGTGTTACAAAAACACAAAACTTATGCTTAACATATGAAACGTTTCATAAATTATTTATAAAATAAAGTAATACCAATATAGAAATAGGGAGGAATTAAAACATGTTAAAGCATATTCCCAAAATACTATCTCCAGATTTGATGAAAATTTTATTGGAAATGGGTCACAGCGATGAAATTGTAATAGCAGATGGAAATTTTCCAGCAAGCACCTGTGGAAAAAGATTGATTAGATGTGATGGTCATGGGGTTCCAGAAGTTTTAAGTGCAATTTTAGAGTTTTTTCCTTTGGATACTTATTCAGAGCATTCTGTTTCCTTGATGCAGGTTGTACAGGGAGACATAACAAAACCAGTTATATGGCAGGAGTATAAGGATATTGTTGAAAAAATGGAGCCAACTGGTTTAGAATTTGAATTTATAGAACGTTTTGAGTTTTATGAGAGAGCTAAAAATGCATATGCAGTAATCGCAACTAGCGAAGCTGCTCTATATGCAAATATTATATTAAAAAAAGGTGTAGTATAAAGGAGGAGTTTATAATGAGTAATAGACTAAATGGAAGTTTACCAAAAGTAGGAATAAGACCAATTCTTGATGGCCGTAGAAAAGGGGTAAGAGAATCTCTAGAAGAGAAGACAATGAGTATGGCAAAGGCACTAGAGAATCTTATAAAAGAAAATCTTAGGTATCCTAGTGGAGAAGTTGTAGAGTGCGTGATTGCTGATAGTACAATAGGTGGAGTTGCAGAGGCAGCAAGATGTGCAGAAAAATTTGCAAGGCAGGGAGTAGGTCTTACAATCAGTGTTACTCCAAGTTGGTGTTATGGAACAGAAACTACGGATATGGATCCTTATATGCCAAAGGCAATTTGGGGATTTAATGGAACAGAAAGACCTGGTGCTGTGTATTTGGCAGCTGCACTTGCGGGACATAGTCAGAAGGGACTACCTGCTTTTGGAATATATGGCCACGATGTTCAAGAAGTAAATGATAGTGAAATTCCAGAGGATGTAAAAATAAAACTTTTACAATTTACAAAAGCAGGATTAGCGGTTGCATTAATGAGGGGAAAATCTTACTTATCTTTAGGCAGCGTTTCAATGGGAATCGCAGGATCAGTAGTAGAACCAAATTTCTTCCAAAAATATCTTGGAATGAGAAATGAATATGTAGATATGTCAGAATTTATAAGAAGAATTGAAGAAGGTATATATGATAAAGAAGAATATGAAAAGGCTTTAAAGTGGACAAAAGAAAATTGTAAAGAGGGAAAAGATACAAATAAAGTTGAATATGTTAAGAATAGAGAACAAAAGGACAAAGATTGGGAAACAGTTGTAAAAATGACGCTGATTACAAGAGATTTAATGGTTGGAAATCCAAAGCTAGCAAAACTTGGATTTGTTGAAGAAAGTGAAGGACATAATGCAATAGCATCAGGGTTCCAAGGTCAAAGACATTGGACAGACCATTTTCCAAATGGAGATTATATGGAAGCAATCCTTTGTTCCTCTTTTGATTGGAATGGAATTAGAGAATCATTTGTAGTTGCAACAGAAAATGATAGTTTAAATGCAGTATCTATGCTGTTTGGTCATCTTTTAACCAATACAGCTCAAATATTCTCGGATGTCAGAACTTATTGGAGTCCAGAAGCTGTAAAGAGAGTAACCGGAAAAGAACTTACAGGTATTGCAAAAAATGGAATAATACATTTAATCAATTCTGGTGCTACAACTTTGGATGCCACAGGAAAGCAATCTAAAGACGGAAAACCAGCAATGAAACCATTTTGGGAAATTACTGAAGCAGAATTGAAGAAATGTCTAGATTCAACAAAATGGGATGCAGCAGAGTTTGAATATTTTAGAGGCGGCGGTTTTTCTTCTTGCTTCTTAACAGAAGGTAATATGCCTGTGACAATGACAAGAGTAAATCTAATTGATGGCCTAGGACCCGTTATTCAAATTGCAGAAGGATATACTGTAGAGCTACCAGAAGAAATACATTCTGCACTAAATAAACGTACAAGTCCATCTTGGCCTACCACTTGGTTTGCACCTATATTAAATGGCGAAGGTGCATTTAAAGATGTATATTCTGTAATGAATAATTGGGGTGCGAATCATGGAGCCATTAGTTATGGACACATAGGGTCAGATATTATCACTCTTGCAGCCATGCTTAGAATTCCAGTTTGTATGCATAATGTTTCTGAGGATAGAATCTTTAGGCCAAGTACTTGGAATGCATTTGGAACAAAGGATAAAGAAGGAGCAGATTTTAGAGCTTGTGAAAACTTCGGTCCGCTTTATGGTAAAAAATAAATAATATAGTTAGTAAATTTAAACTATTTTAATATAAATAATATATAAGAAAGTACTGATATTATCAGTACTTTTTTTGTAAAAGTATAAGTGTGAAAACAAGACTTTATTGTGAAAATTAAAAATGGGGAGAGGTAACCATGAAGAGTAAAAAATATAGTATTGGATTAGATTATGGAACTCAATCTGGACGAGCAGTTTTAGTGGAAATAAAGAGTGGTGATGAGATTGCAACAGCGATTATGGCCTATAGTCATGGCGTAATTGATGAATATTTGCCAGGAACGGATATTAAACTTCAATTGGATTGGGCACTTCAGGATCCTGATGAT
Organism: Clostridium estertheticum; assembly: GCF_011065935.2. Taxonomy (NCBI): domain Bacteria; kingdom Bacillati; phylum Bacillota; class Clostridia; order Eubacteriales; family Clostridiaceae; genus Clostridium; species Clostridium estertheticum. The sequence continues at coordinate 1,472,985 of NZ_JAAMNH020000001.1, forward strand.
TATTTGGAGGTTTTATACAATACAGTGCCTCGTTTATTAGAAGTGTCAAAAGTAAGGGTAGAAGATATAATTGGTATAGGTATAGACTTTACAGCTTGCACCATGATGCCTGTAGCAAAGGATGGGCAAGTATTGTGTCAGAAGGACGAATATAGAAAAAATCCTCATGCTTGGGTGAAACTATGGAAACACCATGCAGCTCAAAGACAAGCAAATAAATTAAATGAGATAGCAGAAATGAGAAAAGAAGAATTTATGCAATATTATGCAGGAAAAATGTCCTCAGAATGGTTGATGCCTAAAATTTATCAAATTCTTGAGGAAGCACCAGAAATATATGAAGTGACAGACAGATTTATGGAAGCCTCGGACTGGATTACAATGAAGCTAACCGGCGTTGATATAAGAAACACTTGTACCGCTGGATATAAAGGTTTATGGAATAAAAAGAGTGGATATCCAAATAAATTTTTTTTTAAAGCGGTGGATAGTAGATTGGAAAATATTATAGAGGATAAGTTAAATGCTGAAATTAGACCAATTGGAAGTAAAGCTGGAAGTTTAATTTCAGCAATGGCGAAAAAAATGGGCTTGAGAGAAGGTATTGCTGTGGCTGTAGGAAATGTGGATGCACATGTGGCAGTACCAGCAGTGAATATTGTAGAAGAAGGTAAAATGCTGATGGTTATGGGAACATCTACTTGCCATTTAGTGCTTGGAAAGGAAGAAAAGTTCATTGAAGGCGTTTGTGGTGTTGTAGCTGATGGAATTATACAGAATTATTATGGCTATGAAGCAGGTCAAGCAGCGGTTGGGGATATTTTTCAGTGGTTTGTGGCAAATGCTATGCCAAAAGCATATTTTGAGGAAGCAGAAAATAAGGGAATAGATATTTATTGTTTACTTGAGGAAAAAGCAGCAAGGTTAAAGCCAGGACAAAGTGGACTTTTAGCATTAGATTGGTGGAATGGAAGCAGATCTGTTCTTATGGACTCAGATTTGACAGGTATTATCCTTGGATACAATATTCTTACTAAACCTGAGGAGGTATATCGGGCTTTAGTGGAAGCCACAGCTTTTGGAACTAATCGAATTGTTGAGGCTTTTAATAATGGAGGTGTAGAAATAAAAGAACTATATGCATGTGGAGGTTTGGCAGAAAAAAATAAGATGCTTATGCAAATTTATGCAGATGTTACAAATATGGAAATTCGAATCTCAGATTCAGCACAAACACCAGCACTGGGTGCAGCAATTTTTGGTGCAGTGGCTGCTGGAAAAGAAAATGGAGGGTATGATACTATTTTCGACGCAGCAAAAAATATGGCAAGGCTAAAAGAAAATGTATATAAACCAATTGCAAGCAACGTTCAGATATATAAAAAGCTGTATATAGAGTATAGAAAGCTTCATGATTATTTTGGACTTGGAGAAAATAATGTAATGAAGACTTTGAAAAATCTTAAAAAAGACACATTAGATTAAAAGGAGGGGATGAAAATGGAAAATTCAAATACTGCTGCTTCTCAATTTCTTGCTTTTGATTTTGGGGCAAGTAGTGGACGTGCTATTCTTGGCGAAATCAAAGAGAACAAACTAACATTAAAAGAAATACACCGATTTTCAAATGAACCAGTAATATTTTCAAAACACCTACAGTGGGATATATTAAGACTTTGTCATGAAGTGAAACAAGGAATATTAAAATGTAAAAATGAGGGAATCCATATAAGAAGTATAGGAGTAGATACCTGGGGTGTAGATTTTGGTCTGTTAGATGAAGAGGGAGAATTAATGGGAAATTCTTACCATTATAGAGATGAAAGAACTCAGGGAATGATGGAAAAGTGTTTTACAAAAATCCCCAAAGAAGAGTTATTTAAAGAAACAGGACTCCAATTTGCATCCTATAATACTATTTACCAATTGTTATCTATGGCCGAGAAGAGAGACAAAAAACTTTATGATGCCAAAACACTTTTACTTATGCCGGATCTAATAAATTATATGCTAACGGGAGAAAAGGTATCGGAATTTACAGAAGTTACAACTACACAATTATATGATTATACAAAATCTTGTTGGAAAGAAAATATTTTAGAAAAATTAAATATTCCAAAGCATATATTTACGGGGATTATAAAACCAGGAATGACTGTGGGGTCTTTAAAAGAAGATATTTGTAGGGAATTGAATGTTCCATCTATAAAAGTTATTGCAGTAGGTGGGCATGATACTGCGTCAGCAGTAGCTGCAGTTCCAGCAGTGGGAGAAAATCACGTATTCATAAGCAGCGGTACATGGTCCTTGCTTGGCATAGAAAATGATAGACCTATTATAAATGATAAAGTATATAAATACAATTTTACAAATGAAGGTGGAGTAAATGATAAGGTTTTACTGTTAAAAAATATTATGGGCTTATGGATTCTCCAAGAATGTAAAAGAGATTGGGAAAAACAAGGGAAAATTATTGGATTTCCAGAATTGGTGAGTTTAGGCGCCTCTGAAGAAGGTGGTAAATCATTTATAGACCCTGATCATGAATTGTTTTATGGACCAGGAAATATGCCAGAGAAGGTAAAAGAATTTTGTAGGAACACAAATCAAATTATACCAGAGAGTATTGGTGAGATTGTTAGATGTGTAGAGGAAAGCCT